>CAWAYS010000004.1:0-842500 GCA_963786385.1 uncultured Gammaproteobacteria bacterium | reverse complement strand
AACATCGATCCCGCGGGCGCGACTCTCGACCTCATCGTGCAGCGCGGCGACACGCTGGATCGCCTGTTCCGGCGTAATGGGCTCAGCCTCGGCGACCTCGCGGCAATCATGAAACTGCCCGACGTCAGCGCGTCTTTGAAGTTGATCAAGCCCGGCGATCACCTCGAGATCGCCCACCGCGACAGCGAAGTGCTGCGGCTCGAACGAGAGATCGACGAGTCGGAGATCCTGTCGATCGCACGGCACGGCGGTTCGTTCGAGGCCATGCGGACACAACGCCAGATCGACGTGCGAACAACGGGCGCGCACGGTGTCATCCGAACCTCGCTGTTCGAAGCCGGCATCGCGGCCGGTATGTCGGACAGGATCACGATGGAGATGGCCGGAATTTTCCAGTGGGACATCGATTTCATCCAAGACGTCCGCGTCGGTGACGAGTTCACGGTGATCTACGAAGAGCTCTGGCGTGATGGCGTTAAGCTGCGCAACGGCAACATCGTGGCTGCGGAGTTCGTCAATCAAGGGAACACGTACCGGGCCGCGCGCTATCACGACGACTATTTTACGCCGAACGGTCGCAGCGTCCGTAAGGCGTTCCTTCGGGCGCCGGTCGACTTCACGCGCATCAGCTCGAACTTCAATCCGAACCGACGCCACCCCGTGCTGAACACCATCCGCGCTCATCAAGGCGTCGACTATGCCGCACCGATCGGCACGCCGATCCGCGCCTCGGGTGACGGCAAGATCATCTTCCGCGGCACCAAGGGCGGCTACGGCAACGCGATCGTGATTCAGCACGGCGGTAACGTCACGACTCTCTACGGACATATGTCGAGATTCGCGAAAGCACGCGTCGGCAGCCGCGTCAAGCAGGGCGAGATCATCGGCTATGTCGGCAAGTCGGGCCTCGCAACGGGACCACACCTGCACTACGAATATCGCGTGAACGGCGTGCACAGAAACCCTCGTACCGTGCCACTACCACCGGCGGATCCGGTACCGGCTCAATATCAGGACGACTTCCGCTCGACGACGGCGACGCTCTGGCGACAGCTGGATCTCTACGATCAGGCGACGGCAACGGCGGCCAACTGACTGACGTTGACGCTCGGCGAACCGACACGGCGTCGGCGACGAGCTGAGGAACCCCATGACAGAGCTCTACCTCGGTCTGATTTCCGGCACGAGCATGGACGGCGTCGACAGCGTCCTAACCGAGCTCGACGAGCGCGACTGCCGAATCCGACACGCTGCAACCTTTCCTTATCCGCACGAACTGCACGTGCGGCTACACCGGTTGATCGAGGACCCGACCATTTCGTTGGTCGAGCTCGGCGCCCTCGACACGGCGGTCGGGCGATTCTTCGCCGACGCGGCGCTGCGCTGCCTCGAGGAAGCCGGTGTCGAGCGCTCCGCCGTCACGGCAATCGGCCATCACGGTCAAACCGTTTACCACCGCCCCACGGGCACGGAACCCTTCACGCTTCAAATCGGCGATCCGAACGCGCTCGCCGTAACGACAGGCGTCACGACGATCGCCGACTTCCGGCGAATGGACGTGGCTCTCGGCGGTCAAGGCGCTCCCCTGGTGCCCGCATTTCACGCCTGGCGGTTCCGCTCCCCCGACACGACGCGCGTCGTGGTCAACATCGGCGGAATCGCGAACATCACGGTGCTCACGCCGCAACGTGAGCCGCTCGGTTTCGACACGGGCCCCGGAAACACACTCCTCGACGGTTGGATTCGACGCTGCCGGGACGAGCCGTTGGACCGGGACGGCGCGTGGAGCGCGAGCGGTCGAGTCGATGCCGCATTGCTCCACCGCCTTCTCGACGAGCCGTTCTTCGCTTTGCCGGCCCCCAAGTCCACCGGCCGTGAGCAGTTCCATATGGACTGGCTCGCGCAACGGCTCGCGGGCCACGGCGGCACGGACGCCGACATTCAAGCGACGTTGGCCGAGCTGACGGCCGTCACGATCGCCAACGCAATCGCCACTTCGGCCCCCGACTGCAGCCTGATCATCGTGTGCGGCGGCGGCGCCTACAACGACGATCTCATGCAACGCCTGCGCCTACGCACGCGCACGACCGTCGCGTCGAGCACCGACTTCGGAATTCTTCCCGACTGGGTCGAAGGGGCTGCATTCGCATGGCTCGCGCGAGCGCGGTTGCACAATGACGCGGGAAACGTGCCGAGTGTGACAGGCGCCCACCGATCCGCCGTCTTGGGCGGCGTATACTGGGCCAAGGCGCCGTAAACACTCTCGAAACATTGGCGCTATTCATGTGGATACGCCGAACTTCAAGCTGCCGGACTACTACATCAACCGCGAGCTAGCGCAGCTCGCGTTCAACCGTCGCGTGCTCGAGCAAGCCAAGGACACGAATGTCCCACTGTTAGAGCGATTGAAGTTTCTCTGCATTTCGTCGACCAACCTCGACGAGTTCTTCGAGATCCGAGTCTCCGGCATCAAGCACCGGCTCGACGTCGGTGCCGCTCCGGCAGGGCCAGACAACATGGCACCGATCGAGGTGCTCAAGACCGTCGCCGAGCAGACCGGCACGCTCGTCACCGAGCAATACCGCGTTCTCAACGACGAGCTCATTCCGGCGCTCAGAGACGAAGACATACGCTTCGTTCGCCGGGACGACTGGTCGCCGGCGCAGCGGCTTTGGCTCGAGCAACATTTCAAGACGGAGATCGTGCCGGTATTGAGCCCCACCACGCTCGACCCGACGCGACCGATCCCGCGCATCTTGAACAAGAGCCTCAACTTCATCGTGAGCTTGCACGGCCGCGATGCTTTCGGACGGCCGTGCCATCGCGCGATCGTGCAGGCGCCGCGATCACTGCCACGACTGATTCCGTTGCCAACCTCGATAGAGGGCACGGGTAAATCCGACTTCGTATTTCTGTCTTCCGTCATCCACGCGTTCGTCGATCAGCTGTTCGCCGGCATGGAAATCAACGGCTGCTATCAATTCCGCGTGACGCGCAACAGCGACTTGTTCGTCGACGACGAGGATATCGACGACCTCATGCGCGCGCTCGAAGGCGAGCTGTTCGAGAGCCGCTACGGCGCGGCGGTGCGCCTGGAGATCGCGCACGACTGCCCCGACGAGCTCGCCGAGTACTTACTCGAGCACTTCCGTCTGACGCGCACCGATCTGTATCAAGTTCCCGGCCCCGTAAACCTCAACCGGTTGCTGGCCGTCTACGACCTAATCGATCGAAAGGAGCTCAAGTACCCGCCGTTCACGCCGGGCATGCCAAAGCAGCTCGTGAACACGACGATCTTCGACGCCATCGCCAAACGCGACATCCTGCTACATCACCCATACGAGTCCTTCGCCCCGGTCATCGACTTCATCTATCGCGCGGCAAACGATCCGGATGTCCTCGCGATCAAGCAAACGCTTTATCGCACGACGCCCGACTCACCTCTCGCCGAAAGTCTCGTCTCGGCCGCCAAAGCGGGCAAGGAGGTGACGGTCATCATCGAGTTGCGAGCGCGATTCGACGAGGCTGCGAATATCGAGCTCGCCAGCAAGCTGCAGGAAGCCGGCGCACACGTCGTCTATGGCGTCGTGAATTACAAAACGCATTGCAAGATGGCATTGGTGGTGCGGCGCGAGAACGGACGCCTGAAGCGCTACGTCCATCTCGGCACGGGAAATTATCACCCACGTACGGCGCGCGCCTACTCCGACTATGGGCTGTTGTCCGCCAACGAGCTGATCGGCGAGGACGTGCACCAAGTCTTCATGCAGCTCACGAGCCTCATGCGCACACCTGCGCTGAATTTGCTGTCGCAGTCGCCGTTCAACATGCACGAACGGCTGCTGAACCTGATCAGGCGCGAGACGCGCAACGCGACCGGTGGCGGTACGGGGCACATCATCGCGAAGCTCAATGCGCTCGTCGAGCCCGAGGTTATCCGTGCGCTTTACGAAGCCTCGTGTGCCGGCGTGTTCGTCGACTTGATCGTGCGCGGCATCTGCTGTCTGCGGCCGGGCATCCCGGGCGTCTCGGAAAACATCCGAGTCCGCTCGATCGTCGGCCGCTTCCTCGAGCACAGTCGGTGTTACTACTTTCACAGCGGCGGCAACGAAGAGGTCTACTTGGCGAGCGCCGACTGGATGGACCGCAACTTCTTCCGACGAATAGAGCTCATGTTTCCGATCCGCGAGCCCGAGCTCAAAGCTCGCCTCATGGCAGATCTGGATCTCTACTTGGCCGACAACGTGCAGGCCTGGGAGCTACGCGCGGACGGACGGTATACCCAGCCGGCTCGCGACCCGTCTGCCGAGCCCGTCGCCGCGCAGCTCACGCTGCTGCGTCAGCTGGCAGAATTCTCCTGATCGGTCGCCGCCTGGCGCTCGACGCGTAGCTCGAACCCGCGCGCTTCGAGCCAACCGTGCTCCTGGGCGAGATCGGCCTCGGTCAGCGGGTTATTGGCGAGCCACTCCGCCGGGAACGTGACGACCAGAACGTCCGCGCCCGCCGTCAGCCCGATTTGCGGCAACTCGACGGGGCTTCGGGTGCGATTCAACAAGACCGCAAGCCTGAGCAGCACTACGAGCTTGAACATGGGCACGCGCCAACCCGCCGGCAGGTTGTCGAGGAACGGATCGTCGAGCTTGCGGCGGTGCAACTCGACGAGCGCCGCGAGCAACCGCTGCTCGAGCCGCACGAACCCCGGCAAATCAGCATTGGCGAGCAGATAGCCGCCATGGCGGTGATACTTGGCATGGGCGATGTCGAGACCTACCTCGTGCAGCCGTGCGGCCCAGATCAACAGCTGCCGGTAGCGCTTGTCCCCCAATCCCCACCGGGTTTCGACCTGGGACAACAGCGAGCTCGCCGTGCCCTCCACGCGAGTCGCCTGCTCGGTGTCGACGTGATAACGGCGCTGCATCGCCTGAATCGTGCGCTCACGCGCATCTTGGTCGGTCAGGCGCCCGAGCATGTCGTAGAGCAGCCCTTCGCGCAGCGCGCCGTCGCTGATTTCCATGTGCTCGATCTGCAGCGTGCTCATGACTTCGGCAAGGATCGCAATCCCGCCGGGAAAGACCGGCGCGCGCTCGGGTCCGAGGCCGGGCAACTTCAGATCCTTGAGCTGCTTGGCCCCGATCATCTGCGCGATGATCCCCTCTAGCGCCTTCAGGCTAACGCCCGTATCCACCAAGCCGAGCTCGTGGGCGACGTCGCGCGCGGCCCGGATCGTGCCGGAGGACCCGATGGCTCGCGTCCAGCCGAGTCGCTGGAAGAATGCTCCCACGGGGCGCAGCTCGAGGCGCACGGCAAGACGTGCGCGGTCGAAACGTTTCTGCGAGAGACGGCCGTCGTCGAAGTAACGTTGGCTCAGTCCGACACAGCCGATTGCGAGGCTCTCGAGGTGTCGCGGCTCGTAGCCCTCGCCGATGATGAGCTCCGTGCTGCCGCCGCCGATGTCGACCACGAAATTCGAGCCTTCGGCCGTATCGGAGTGGTGCGCGACACCCAAGTAGATCAGCCGCGCTTCCTCCATACCCGAGATCACTTCCACAGGCTGCCCAAGTGCTTCCTCCGCGGCCGCTAGAAATGCATCGGCGTTGCGGGCACGACGCAGAGTGTTCGTACCGACCACGCGAACTTGGTAAGCGTGCATGTCCCGCAGCCGCTGGCCGAAGCGGCGCAAGCATGCGAGAGCGCGCTCTTGACTGGCGTTGTCGAGGTAGCCGTGCTGGCCCAAGCCCGAAGCGAGCCTGACCATCTCCCGCAGGCGGTCGACTATCGAAGCATGCCCGTGATGAGCCCGGGCGACGACCATGTGAAAGCTGTTCGAGCCGAGGTCGACCGCCGCCATGACGTCCGCCGGGTTGTCGCCGGCCGCCGCGACGGTGCGGTCCTGTCCCTCGGGGACTGGACGAGCGTCGGTGTCAGACTGAGAACGAAGATCCACAACCGCAGGTGGTCGTGGCGTTCGGATTTCGGATCACGAATTGCGCGCCCGACAAATCCTCTCGATAGTCGATCTCCGCTCCGGTCAGGTATTGCACGCTCATCGGGTCCACGAGCAGGGTGACGCCGCAGTTCTGGATCGCCGTGTCACCTTCCTGAGTCTCCTCGTCGAAGGTGAACCCGTACTGGAAACCCGAGCAACCACCGCCCTGCACGTACACGCGCAACTTCAGGCCGGCGTTGCCCTCCTGCTCTATCAGCTGGCCAACCTTGGTCGCCGCCGCATCGGTGAACTTCAACGGCGGCTCTTGATCTGCCCAAACAGGCTCGCTCATGACTTTTCTCCGACGACGTTAGCGGGACGCACAGCTTCTACTTGGGGTCTCGGCGCCCCCTTTCCCAGGGCCGCCGTCTCGCTTTCGTGAATCAGCTTACCGTTGACCTCGGCGCCGATCGACATTTCGATGAGCTTGTACTGAACGTTGCCGATCACCCGCGCTTTCGGGCCCAGCTCGACGCGCTCCGTGGCCCGCACGTCCCCCTTGACCGTGCCGTTGAGCAGCACGTGAGGGACCATGACCGTACCTTCGACACAGCCGCGCTCGCTGATGCTCAGCGTCGCGCGCTCGTCCTTGACCGCTTTGACGTTCCCCTTGACGTAACCATCGACATGAAAGCCCCCGGAGAACTCGATGTCGCCATGGACCCGGGTGTCGCCGCCGACGAGCGTGCCGATCGGGGGCTGATTTCGCGACTTTCTACCGAGCATTGCCTACCTCGCCTATCCTCAATGTGTGACCGCCGACCACTCGAACGACTGAGTCACGTGATCTGCGCGTGTCTCACTCGGGACGATTTCGACCTCTACGCTCTGCGGCTCGAAGCCGACCGGTAGCTCGAATTCCGCCTCGAGCCCCTGGAAGTAACGAAACCCGTAGGACATGTCATAGCCGGAATCCGCGGGCGCGAGGTCGTCGAGGCCGTAGGCGGCCGTTTGACCGTCGTGCATACCTTGGAGTTGCAATCTTACAACGCCGGACACGCGCCGATTGTGAACAATCGCCTGCACGAGCGTCAGCCGCAGCGAGTAACGGCGTTCCTGGTCCGTGGGGACGATTTCCAAGCCCTGAATCCTCAGTCCCGGCACCCCGTCTTGGGGCGAAACGATCCCGCGGTAAAACACGAGCTCCTCTTCCTGAGATTGGATCCGGCTTTGAAGGTCCGCAAGCGTCGCCTCGACCTGCGAGTACGTCTCCTTGTCGATCTCCCGCGAGGTCTCGAGCACGGCGATTTTCCGCCGCAGCTGCTCGTTCTCGGTTTCCTCGTTAGTCAACCGGGCCTTGAAACTCTCGCTCTGATGCCGCTGGTCGAGCATGGAGTAACCGGCCTCGTAGCGGCCGAGCTCGAATGTCAGATAGCCACCGGCCGCAACGACCGCGATTCCGAGCGCGTAGACCCATACTGGCCGACCGTGCCGACGAATCACCTGGCCCCCGAGCTCAATTGTGGCGCAACACGCGCTTCCAGCGACGCGGCCACCACGACGGCGGCGGCGGCGGACCATCGTCCGGGAACGCCAACGGGCCGAGCTCTTGCAGAGCTCGCACGTAGACGGGCCGCTTGAAATAGACGACCTCTTTGACCGGCCGCCAATAATCGACCCAACGGCACCGGTCGAACTCCGGCTCGGCCGTGCAATCGAATCGCACTCTGGCAAGGTCGCATACCAGTTGTAACAGGAACCACCTCTGCTTTTGGCCTATGCATAACGGGGTGTGCTCGCGGCGAATGTACCGATCCGGCAACCGGTAACGAAGCCAATCCCCTGTGACGCCCACGAGTTTGACGTCGTTCGGGAGCAAACCAACCTCCTCGTGCAGCTCGCGAAACATAGCGGCCTCGATGGACTCCTCGGGCTGCACCCCGCCTTGCGGGAACTGCCAACCGCCGCGACCGCGGCGACCGGCGATGAGCACCTGACCCTGGCCGTCCGTCAGGATAATGCCGACGTTCGCGCGAAAGCCCTGTTCGTCGATGAAGTCCATGCTCCACGGGATTCTTTCACATCCGTGGCGGGCTTCCAAAAGGTCACGGCCGAAGGTGTGACTGGGTTAGCTGTTTGCGGCTTGAACCACGACATTGCGGCCGCCGGCCTTGGCGTCGTACAGAGCCTCGTCGGCCAAAGCGATGAGGCGCTCCCCGGCCGTATCGGCGTCCGGGTACGTGGCATCTTCACGATGCTCGGCTATGCCTATCGATACCGTCACGGGTAAGGCATCGGGCACACCGTCCACGACAAACGGACCGGCCGAAACCGATCGACGTATACGCTCCGCGAGCGCCCGCCCGGCATCGATCCCGGTGCCGGGCAGCAGCACGACGAATTCCTCCCCACCGTAGCGCGCCGACACGTCGCTGTCGCGCACCTCCCCGCGGATGCATTGCGCAACCCGCCGGAGCACCTCGTCGCCGGCGAGGTGCCCGTACAGGTCGTTGACACGCTTGAAGTGGTCGACGTCGATCATGAGACACGTGAGCGGCGTCCCGTCCCGCTTACATCGCGCGAGCTCTTCGAGGAGACGAGTCCGCAGATAGCGGCGGTTGTGCCAACCCGTCAGCACGTCGGTGATGCCGCTGCGCACCAGGCGCGCATGGTTGACCGCGTTCTCGAGGCTGAAGGCGGCGATCACTGCCAAGTGGCTCAAAAAGTCCGTCGCAAGCCGCTCCGTGAATCGTCGCGGCTCGTCACTGCCTAGATTCAAGCTGCCGATCACGGAGCCGCCGCGTGCGAGCGGCAAGAGCGCGACGCTGCGCAGGTCGACTGCAGCGGGGAACACGGGGCCGTGCACGACTTTGTCGAACCTGCCGAGCCACGGCCTTTGCGGAGCGATGTGGCCGACCAGGATCTCGTCCAGCGCGTCGACGAAAAACACGTCGGGAAACTCTCGCGGCTGCCGGCCCTGGGCAAGCAACAGGTGCCGGATCTCGTGCTCGGGATCGGCAAGCACGAGCGTGACCGCCGGAACTCGATAGCTGTCGCCGAGGTCGCCGGTCATGCGGGCAAGCAGCACGTCGAGCGTGCCGGCTTCGAGCAACTGCATCTCCCGACGCTGAGCGCGCTGCCACGCAGCTTCGTTGGCCCGCGCGTCGTCGATGAGCGCCGCAATCCTGCGGCGCAGCCTGATCACCTCGCGATCGTCCATTCCCACGGGGCGCCCTCCGGTCACATCTTCGGCTCGGGTCAGCTCCTCGATTCCAGATAACGTCGGCCGGCCGCCATGAGGGCCACGAAACCTTGCTCGTCGCCAGCCTCGACGAGACGCTTCACGCGGTCCGCGGCAGCGCTGAGCGCCTCGAGCGCCGCACCGCCGTAATCATTGAGCGTCTGGATCTCGAAGTATAGATGCGGATTGTCGCGCGCGACGAGACTCGCGACCTTGAGCTGCGCGTCGAACGTCGTGCTCGACGCCTTTTGCAGACGCGGGACGAGCTCGCCGCTCTCGGCGAGCGCCGTGAAGAACACAAGGTTCAGCGCGTGCGACAGGCCGAGCACGTAGGCCATGAGCCGATCGTGGTCGTCGAGGCTCATTTGCTGCTGCTCGGCCATCGTGGAGGCGAACAGCGCGCGCGCTTCCTGCGTGGCCTCGGCAACGCCGAGGTCCACGAACACCACGTGGCGCCCCGACAGCAAGCGCGTATCCGGCCCGAACATCGGATGCACCGAGGTGACCTTGCACCCGGCGTCGACGAGCTTCTGCAGACTGGCTCGAAGAGGGCTCTTCAAGGAGCCGATGTCGATGACGAGCCCGCTCGGGCGGCGCTCGGCCAGCTCGGCGAGCACGTCGGCCGCGATCTTCATCGGCGTCGCCACGATGATCACATCGTGATCGAGCGCAATCTCGTGCCAATCGGGCACGCGCACGAAAGGGCTGGATGCGCCGCTGGGATCAGCCACTTCGACGGCGAAGCCCTGCGAAGCAAGGAACCTTCCGAACCAATCCCCCATCTTTCCGGCGCCGCCTATCACGAGCACGCGTTTGCCCGCGCCCGAAGTGCCGGCCGCCACTCGCGTGCGCTCTTGCTCCGTGAGCGAGGTACGGATCAGCAGTCGCATGATGTCCTCGGCGATGTCCGGATCGAGACCGAGCCCCGCGGCTCGGTCGCGCGCGCCTTTCAAGACCTCGCGCTCGCGCTCATAATCACGCGTGGGCACGGCGTTTTGGATTTTGTGAGCCCCGATCTCGGCGACGATCCTCTGCCGGGCAGCGATCAAATCAATCAGCTCCCGATCGACGTCGGAAAGACGTTTGCGCAATTCGTCCAGTGTCATGACTACCTCGTGGGGCGGTTTTGTACGCCCCTCGCGGTGGCGGCGCAAGGTTGGGGCGCCATCGACCTGACGACTGGTAAGTTGGAGAGGCACGACAGATGACGGAACTGGAACTGGTCGGCGAATCACGCTGTTTCGAAGGCAGGCAAATCACCTACACGCACCGCTCCGCGGTCTGCGACTGCACCATGCGCTTTGCCGTATACCTGCCGCCCGCGGCACGGCGGGCCCCCGTCCCGGCGGTCTACTGGCTTTCGGGGCTGACCTGCACCGAGGAGAATTTCAGCGTGAAATCGGGCGCGCAGCGTTATGCGGCGGCATTGGGCCTCGCGCTAATCATCCCGGACACGAGCCCCCGCGGTGTCGACATCCCCGGACAGGACGACACCATCGACGTGGGCACCGGCGCCGGATTCTACGTCAATGCGACCACGCAGCCGTGGGCCAGGCATTACCGCATGTACGACTATATTCGCGACGAGCTCGTCGCAGTGGCCAACGAGAGCTTGCCCATCGACCCCGCACGTAAATCGATCAGCGGCCACTCGATGGGCGGCCATGGCGCGCTCGTCATCGGTCTCGGAAACCCGGATAACTACCGGTCGATATCGGCCTTCGCCCCGATCGCGGCGGCGAGCCGCAGCGCATGGGGTCAACGCGCGATGACCGCCTACCTCGGCGACGACACGGCGGCCTGGGCCGCCTACGACGCGTCGGCGCTGATCCGAGCGCGGCCGAGCACACAGCACGAGCTACTCGTCGACCAAGGCGGCGCAGACCCGTTCCTCGAGCAGCTGCGCCCGGCCGATCTCAAAGAGGCGTGCCGCGAGTCCGGGCAGCGCTTGAGCTACCGCGAACGGCCGGGCTACGACCACGGGTACTTCTTCGTCGGCACGTTCATCGAGGACCACTTGCGATTTCACGCCGAAGCGTTAGCCTGAGCGACAGCCTTTTCGTCTCGCCGTGACTACCGCGCTCACTCTCGTCCCCGAAGATCCGTTGCCGACCGTCGGCGAGTGGCTCGAAGCCGCCGCGGCAACCGGCCGACGGAACCCGAACGCCATGGCGCTCGCGACGGCCGATGCGGCAGGGCAACCTTCCGTTCGTATGGTGTTGCTCAAGGAGCTTGCGCCGGCAGGCTACGTCGTCTTCTATACGAACTACCGTTCGCGTAAGGCCGGCGAGCTCGAGCATGGCGGACGCGGCGCAGCCGTACTGTACTGGGAGGACCTCGGGCGTCAGGTTCGCTTCGAAGGCCTGGTCGCACGTTCGCCGGCCGCGGAGAGCGATGCGTACTTCGCGTCGCGCCCGTGGCGCAGTCAACTCAATGCGTTGGCCAGCGAGCAGAGCCGGCCGCTGGCCGATCCCGATGAGCTAGAGGCCCGGGCCGCCGCCATTGCGGCCGAGCATGGCGGCTCGGGGCAAGCAGCGCCCGCTCGAGCCTTCTCGCGACCTGCCGTCTGGGGCGGGTATCGCCTCTGGCTCGAAGCCGTCGAGCTGTGGATCGAGGGGCGCGATCGGTTCCACGACAGGCTGCGGTACAGTCGTGCGGTCGCCAAGCGCGAGTCTGGCGGCTTCGAGACCGGTGCCTGGACCTGGCAGCGGCTGCAACCCTGATCGAAGGAGCGATTTCTCAGTTGCTGCACAACGAATCGATCACGTGCCCCTACTGCTGGGAAACGATCGACATCACGCTCGACCTTTCCGTGCCCGAGCAAAGCTATGTCGAAGATTGCTCCGTTTGCTGTCGTCCCATCGTGATCCGTTATCAGGCCGACGAGTCGGGCTTGGTTGAACTCGACGCGGCGGCGGAGAACGGCGAGTGAAAGCGGGACAGCTCGCAGTCGCGCTGGTCACCGGTGCCTGGGCGCTGGCCGCCGGCGCCGAGCAGCAGATCGCCGACATTCGCCAAGGCACGAACCTGACGCTCACACTGTCGCCGGACGGACGCACGCTCGTGGTCGAGCTCGTGGGTCAACTGTGGCGCTTGCCCGTCGGCGGTGGGGGCGCAACGCCGCTGACGCCTTCGAGCGAGGAGGCACGCAACCCTCGGTACGCCCCGGAAGGTCACAGCATCGTTTACCAACGTTTCGACGGCAGGCAGTGGGATTTGTGGCTGCTCGATCTCGACGACGGGAGCCAAAAGCAGCTGACCTCGACGCCGGCGAATGAGCGGCAGCCGGATTTCAGCTCTGACGGCAGGTCGGTCGTGTTCGCCTCCGATCGAACGGGGCACTATTGCCTCTGGTCGCTCGATCTCGACAGCGGCGTCTCGACGCAGCTCACGGAGGAGCCCGGTGAAGCGGCATTCCCGACCGTGTCCGAGCTCGGCCAAATTGCCTACGTGCTGGACGGTAACGGCGGCTCGTCGTTACGCGTGCTCATCGCAGGGACGAGCACGCAGATCGCGGCTTCGACCAATCAGCTCAGCGCGCCGAGCTGGCGGCCGGGCGGCGGCGTGCTCGTCTTCAGCGAGCAAGACGGCCAGCGCTCGAGCCATCTGAGGATGGCGGTGCTGTCGGACCCACCCGTCTTCAAAGCGCTCGGCGCGGGTGAGGATATATTCCGCAGCCGGCCCGTTTGGCCGACGGCGGCCGAGTTCATTTACGCAGCAGACGGTCAAATCTGGCGACGCGGCATCACACCGGCGCCCCGCCGGCCCGTGCATCTGTTTGCGGCGCTCGCCGTCGAGCAGTACCAGCCGCCAGCGGACATGCCTCAACTCGACGCCGCGGACGTTCGTACGCCGTTCGGCATCGGCCCGATGGCGCGCTCGCGCGACGGACGCCGAGCGGTTTTCAGCGCGCTCGGGGACCTGTGGCTCCTTGAACGCAACGAGGTACATCGGCTGACCGACGACGCCTTCGTCGAGATGGATCCGACGCTGTCGCCCGACGGCAGCACGGTGGTGTTCGCCAGCGACCGCGACGGGGCCCTGGAGCTGTGGCGGCTGTCGCTCGCGGACCGCCGCTTCGAGGTCATGACTCACGGTCAGGCGAAACCCTACCGAGCTGCGTTCGGCCCGGATGGCAAACGCCTGGCCTTTCTCGAAACCGATCGACTCGGCCCGTGGGGACCGGCACGCCTGCGCGTGCTCCATATGGGTCACGCCGGCGACGCCGTGACCCTCGCCGACGGCCTCGTCGATGCCGAAAGGCCGCGGTGGGCACCTGAGGGCGACACATTGACGGTCTTGGCGCATGGCGGGCATCGAACCCAGGGCGAGCCGGGGCTCACGGTTCAGATTCTCGATCGTCCCGCGCAACCGGCGGCGGCCGCGCCGGACCCGAGCTCGGTCCCTGCGTTCACGCCGCCGCGCGATCTGCAGTGGCGAGTCGCCCAAGGCCCCACCGAGGAATACGTGGTCCAAGTCGGGCGGCTGTTCGACGGAGTCAGCGGCGAGTACCGGCGCCATGTCGACATTCACGTGCAGGGCAGCCGCATTCGGGCCATCGTGAGCCGCGGCGTGCTGCCGCTGCCGGCAACCGTGATCGACGCGCGCGATGCGACGGTGATCCCCGGGCTCATAGACGTGCATGCGCACGAGTCTCCGCTCGCGGGCGAGCGGCTTGGCCGCGCGTGGCTCGCTTATGGCGTTACGACAGTGCGAGAAATCTCTTCCGACCTCGCCGCTTCGCTCGAGCTCGGCGAAGCGTGGGCCAGCGGCCGCCGCCTCGGCCCCAGGCTCGTAATCTCGCCGGCGGCCGGTGTCGAGCCTCGAGCGGCCACCCTGCACGAGTCAAAAGCCGTGCCCGTCCGCGACTATCCCGGGCTTGCCGACGGCCTCGCTCACAGCCTGCCGCGTCAGGCAAACGAGCTCGAGTTTCCGGATGTCACGGCCACCTCCACGGAGCGGGCGTTTCTGGGGACGGGGGGCCGGCACTATGAGCTCGAGGTCTCGCCCCTCAACCAGAGCTACCAGGACATATTCAGCCGAGTGATCCAATCGCTGACGGTCATGACACCGGCACTCGGCGCGCTCGAAGGCTGGCGCAGCGCGGCGCTGACGCCCGCCGTCAGGCTGCCGACACGTGATCGAGCCTACGACGCTTTGTTCGACGCTACCGAGAGGGCGATGTGGGATCACAGCGCGCCGACGGCCGACGCGGTGCCGGCCCTGCAAGAGACGATCGCACGACTCGTGCGCGGCGGCGGTCGCGTGGCCGTCGGCACGGACGCGCCGGCCGTACCCTACGGGGCCGGAGTGCACCTCGAGCTCGGTCTGCTGGCAGCCGCCGGCATCCCGAACGACCAAGTGCTGCGGCTCGCGACGGCGGAAGGCGCGCTCGCTCTCGGGCTCGAAGCACAGGTCGGGACCCTCGAGCAGGGGAAGCTTGCGGACTTCGTCGTGATCGATGGCGATCCGCTCACGCGCATCGCGGACACGGCGAAAATCACGGCGGTCGTCAAAGGCGGACGATGGATCGACCGCGCGACGCTGCTCGAGACGCAGTAAGACCTGTCAGTTCGCTTTACGTCTCGGCAAATGGCGCAGCAGCGCGGCTTCGTGACGCATCTGAAAACTGCGCACCCTTAAAGAACAGTTAGTTATAGGGCACTTGTGAATGCTCAGATTAGATATCTTATGTAACAACCCTGTCGGCGGTTTTTACAAGAGTCGGTCTAAATCTCCAGCGAGGAGGGAGGATATCTCCTTATTATATTGATTGTATTGTACTTTCCTTCTGTGGCACACGTCTTGCTTATACTAGGGCGTCCCCACCCAGGGACGAGTGAGTGCGCAAACAGACAGAAAACGATGCGAATTCGCAAAAGGTTCTGTTAAATTTAAGAACGTTTAGAAGAACAAGAAACAGAAGAAGTAGAAAAAAAACATTGGCTGGAAAAATAAAAACAACATGCTCCGCGGCTCACATACCGCGGACGACAGCCAGGCCGCATACTTGAAACCGTAAACTCCGATAACAACAAAAGTCTGACCCGGCGTTCCCACCGCCGGGTTTTTCTTTTTTCGTGACGAGCGCCGACGCGCCAGCACTCGCGCGATGCTTCACTGATCGGCATTTCTTGCCGCGCCCGACGACCCGATGCTCAAGCACCTGCGTGTCGCCTTTCTTCTTTATGTGCTGCTATTCGTGGCGGCAGCCCAATACTTCACGAGCACTCGTAGCAGACACTGGGACAATACGCTTTGGGTAGCCGTCTACCCCGTCAACGGCGACGGAGCAGCCGCCACTCAACAGTATCTCGACAAGCTGTCACCAACGGAGTTCACCGGGCTGGACCGGTTTTTCGGCGAACAGGCGCAGCGGTACGGACTCCGGATCGAGCGGCCGTTTCGCTTCGATCTGCGCCCGCAACACAGGCACGAGCTACCCGAGCTCGCCCCGGCCCCGTCCATGCTCGGCATCATGGCGTGGAGCCTGCGCATGCGCTGGCAAACCCTGCTCGCCGAGTGGCAGGCGGACGGGCCTTCGGCAGATATCGTCATGTTCGCCGTGTTCTTCGAAGCGCAGGATGGTGCCGCGCTCGATCGATCCACGGCGCTGCGCAAGGGGATGATCGCCGTTGCGAACGTCTTCGCGAGCTCATCGGCACGCGGCTCCAACCGAGTCGTCATGGCGCACGAGCTGCTGCACACGCTCGGAGCCACGGACAAATACGACCTTGCCACGACTCTACCCCGATTCCCCGAAGGCTACGCTGCACCGGATGCGCAGCCGCTGTTTCCACAGACAGAGGCCGAGCTCATGGCCGGCCGCGTGCCGATCAGCCGGGACCGCGCTGAAATTCCCACATCGCTCGCGGACGTCGTCATCGGCGCAGCCACGGCTCGGGAAATCGGTTGGATCGACAACTCTAAGCCCTGAAGCAAGTAAGCCCTGAAGCAAGCCGCTGCCGGTCGCCTGGCGTATCATCGCCGTGCGACAGCAACGGCAGCGATTTTTGGGCCACCGACTCAGCAAGATCTACACGCGTACGGGCGACGACGGCAGGACGGGCCTTGCCGACGGCCAGCGCGTGGACAAGAGCGACCCGCGCGTTGCGGCTATCGGCTCGATCGACGAAACGAACAGCACGATCGGTCTGTTACTCGCGGAGCCACCGGTACCCGACGAGATCCGCTCGATCCTCTCGCGCGTTCAACACGAGTTGTTCGAGGTCGGCGCGGAGCTGGCCACGCCGGGGAGCTCGCGAATGGGCCCCGCCGACGTGCGGCGCTTGGAGATCGACCTCGATACCGAGAACGCCGCTCTGCCGCCACTCAAAGAATTCGTTCTGCCCGGCGGCAACCGACCCGCGGCGCTCTGCCACTTGGCGCGAACAGTGAGCCGACGTGCCGAAAGGGATGCGTGGAGATTGGCGCAGAGCACGCACGTCAATGCCGAATCGTTGCGCTACTTGAATCGCCTGTCCGACCTGCTGTTCGTGCTCGCACGCCGCCTGGCTCGCGGGCAAGGCGGGCAGGAAGTGCTTTGGAAACCGACACGTTGAGCCGGCGAGGTGCCGTCGCGAGCGTCACGTAGTTCGCGGTCCTCCCGGGAGCACTCGCCATAACCGAGCCCAATCGAAGCTCAGTCCCGGGTCCGTTTTGCGCCCCGGCGCAATATCGCTGTGACCGACGACATCCGCGCTGCGCAGTGCGGGAAATGCACGACCCAATGCCTCGATGAGCCGGCCGAGCGAAGCGTATTGGGCCGCCGCATACGGCACGTCGTCGGCACCCTCGAGCTCGACACCGACCGAAAAGTCATTACAGGCTTCCCGCCCGCAGTAGGTCGACTTCCCGGCGTGCCACGCGCGGTCGAGAAAAGACACGTACTGCGTCAGGCGCCCGGCTCGGTCGATGAGCACGTGAGCCGACACGCGCAGATCGCCGATCGTCGCAAAGTAAGGATCGGCGGCGGCCGGAAGCTCGTTGCAAAAAAAACGGTCTATCCATCCTTCGCCGAAGACGCCGGGCGGTAAGCTGATGCCGTGAATCACGATGAGCTCGATGCCCGCGCCCGCAGGGCGCAAATCGAAATTCGGCGACGGCACGCGGCGCACACCGTCTATCCAGCCGGTTGCCGGGTCGACGATCACGGTCCGTTCACCCAGCTGCTAAAGTGCGCACCGATGGAGATTCGTTCCGACCGCCGATGAAAGCGCGCGCGAAGAAAGCGCGACCTCGACCGAGCCGACCCATGGGACTCAGCCAACGGCGCGTGCCGCGCTTGTTTCTCGAGCGCGACCTCGACGACGCGGCCTTGGCGCTCGACGAGCGCGAAAGTCACTATCTCGGCCACGTGCTGCGCCTGAAGCGCGGCGACGAGCTCGTCGCTTTCAACGGCCGGGGCACCGAGCGACATGCGCGCATAGAGATCCTGCAGCGACGGGGCGGACGGCTCGAGCTGCTCGGCGAAGTTCCGGCTCAACCGGACTCGGCGCTCGACATCACGCTCGTGCAGGCGCTGGCGAAATCCGATGCCATGGATCTCATCGTGCAGAAGGCCACCGAGCTCGGCGTTCGCACGCTGGTACCCGTACAAACTGAATTCAGCGTCGTGCGCCTCGACGTGGAGCGCTCGGAGCGACGTGTCGAGCATTGGCTGCGCATCGCTCGCAGCGCATGCGAACAATGCGGACGGCATCGCCCGCCCGTCGTCGCGACGCCCGAGCCGCTCGCAACCGCTCTCCACCGGCTGCCAGCCATGGATCTGAGGGTCGCGTTGGAGCCGTCCTGCGCGAGCCGGATCGAGCGCGGCGGCCCACCGCCGACCAGCGTCGTATTCGCCGTCGGGCCCGAAGGCGGATTTGCCGCCGCCGATCTCCAACGGCTCGACGAGGCCGGGTTCCGACGCGTCGGCCTCGGACCTCGGGTGCTGCGGACGGAGACCGCGGCCATCGCGATGTGCGCACTCGCGCAGGCGTGCTGGGGAGATTTCTGAGCCGTCGCCGATCAATGCCGGACGGAGGCGTCGGCGATCAGTTGCTCGAGCTTCTCGACGTCCGGAATCAGCGGGTATTCGTGGATCATTCGCGCTCGGCACAGCATGGGCTGGCCCGCGGGCAGCGGCTGCTCCGTATCGAGCCCGAGCACGTCGGGATTCACCCTGACGAGCTGCGGGAACCCTTGGGTCAGAAGGCCGTAGTATCCGCCCTTGAGCGCGTCCGTGATGGCGTGGAAGACGACGATCCGTGTCCGGCTGCGCTTGCTCTTGCGCTCCTCGGGCTCGGCGGCGTCGAACGACACGACCGGTAACCGCCGTCCGTTCCAATCGATCGTGCCGAGATACCATTCGGGGCTGCCCTCGCTACGTTCGCGCTCGCTATCGGCGAACGCGATGACCTCCGCGACGCACATTCGCGGCACGAGCAATCGCTCGTGCCGCAACGGGATCAACAAGCTGTAGAGCTCCTTCGGCTCTTGACTCATGACGGTCTCCGATCGCGCGGTGCGTTGTCCGTGAGCCTGGGCACGCGTGTCATAGCTCGCGCCCGATCAGCGCTTCGATGGCCGAGACCAAGGCAGTCTCCTGATACGGCTTGCTGAGATAGTCGTTCACGCCGATCTCGATCGCTTTGGCCCGGTGTTTCTCGCCGGATCGGGAAGTGATCATGATGATCGGTAGATCTCGGTGTTTCGGGTCGTTACGCACATGCGTCGCGAACTGGTAACCGTCCATGCGCGGCATCTCGATGTCCAGCAGAATCACGTCGACGTCGTGCTCCTGAAGCACCGTGATCGCGTCGAGCCCGTCGCGCGCAGTCAGGACTTTCACACCGCGCCGCTCCAAAAGCCGTTGTGTCACACGCCGCATCGTGATCGAGTCGTCGACGACCAGAGCCGTCACTTGACGCGTTACGGGCGGAGCGATCTGTTGAGGCGGCTCGGCCGGCTTGTGCGCTCGCACGAGCGTGCCCGCATCGAGGATCATGATCACGCGGCCGTCCCCGAGAATCGTCGCACCGGTCACGCCGGGCACGCTGGCGATATGCGGCCCGAGGGTCTTGACGACGATCTCGCGGCTGCCTTCGAGCGAATCCGTCAGCAAAGCGCTCGAATTGTCACCGGCTCGCACGAGCACCAGCGAGACGGCGTTCTCTTCCTCGGGCAGGGCCGAAGGCGCAGCACCGACCAAGCTACCGAGATGCTGGATTCGATAGGTGATGCCACCGTAATCGAGCTTCGGCTCGTCTTCGGTCAGATGCTGCAAGATCTTCTCGCGCGAGAGGCGCGTGATGCCTTCCACCGTCGGCAACGGCAGCGCGAACGTCTCCTCGCCGACATTCACGATCAGCGCGTGCGTAATCGCAAGCGTATACGGCAGCCGGATCAGGAAGCGCGTGCCTTGCCCCGGTGTCGACTCGATCCGCATGGAGCCGCCGAGCTTCTTGACCTCGTTGTCGACGACGTCCATGCCGACACCGCGCCCGGCGGCCTGCGTGAGCTCGCCCGCCGTGCTGAAGCCGGGCTGCAAGATGAGCTCCATCGCCTGCTCGTCGGTGAGCTTGTCGCCGCTGCGCAGCAAGCCCTGCTCGACTGCCTTGCGCCGAACAGCCTGTAGATCCAACCCGCTGCCGTCGTCGGACACCTCGATGAGCACCTCGGTGCCTTCGCGCTTGAGCTTCAAGAACACTTTGCCCGTCTCGGGCTTACCTCGCTCCTTACGGGCGACCGGAGTCTCGATGCCGTGCACGACGGCATTTCGCAGCAAGTGCTCGAACGGCGGCAGCATGTTCTCGAGGACCTGCCGGTCGAGCTCGCTGTTTTCTCCTTCCACCACGAGCTCGACGGACTTGTGCGTGTCCGCGCAAGCCTGGCGCACGATGCGCGCTAGACGCGCAACGTGTCTTTGGAAAGGCACCATGCGCGTCTGCATCAACCCGTCTTGGAGCTCGCCCGTCACGCGCGCTTGTTGGGTCAGCAGCGTGTCTGTCTCGTTCGTCAATCCGAGCAGCAGCTCGTTGATGCTCGCGACGTCGTTGGCCGACTCCGCCAGCGCGCGAGACAGCTGTTGAATCGTCGAGTAGCGATCGAGCTCGAGCGGATCGAAACCGCCCTCCGCCTCGAGATCCTCCTGATGTCGATGGAGAATCTGCGCTTCCGTCTCGGCCTCGAGCTTACGTAGCTGGTCGCGCAAGCGCGACACCGTCGAGCCGAGCTCACCGAGGTGGAAGTCGACCGAGTGCAACTGCTGTTTGAGCCGCGACTGAAAGATGTTGATCTCGCCTGCGTTGTTGAGCAGCGCATCGAGCAGTGCCGCGTCGACACGCGCCGTCTCGGCCCGCTCGATCATGCGCGACTCGACAGATCCCGGCGCGACCGCTGCCGGCGGCGCAGGGGCTCGCTCGGGCGGCGCAGCCGCCTGTTCCTCGACGATCGTGGGTTCCTCGATCGTCGGCTGCACGTCCGTCGGCTCGACGCTGCCGAGCTCGGCCTCGCTTGCCGTATCCGAATCGAGGTCGATGGAATCGAGCTCGGCGATATCGGCAGACGTGAGCTCGATCGCTTCGAACTCGTCGAGGTCGACGGCAGTGAGCTCGGTGCTGCCCGAGGTATCTTGCGGCCACTCGTCTTCCTCGGCTTCCGCCTCGGACGTCCTCTCGGCAGTCGGTGCCGCGGGCGTCTCGCCCTGAAGCTCGAGCGGGGGCCGCGCCCGCGTCGCCGCCGGCGCGCTCACCGCCGACTCGGGCACGGAGGCCGGCTCAGCCTCGCGAACGACGGCGGGCGCTGGGGCCCGACCGAAGCTCTCGAGCTCCGTAATCAATGCGGGCATCGGCTCTACGGAACGGCCTGCGTCGATTGCATCGCGCATCTGCTGCAGCCGGTCGAGACACCGCTGGATCAGCTCGACTGCAGGCACACCGGGTGTCGAGCGTCCGGACGCCAGGCTCGACAGCAAGGTCTCGAGCGCATGACTCAGGTCACCCATGGCCAAAACGCCGGCCATGCGCGCGCCGCCTTTCAGAGTGTGCAGCAAGCGCTGCAGCTCGACGACGGGCGACAGGTCGTCGGACTGGCGAACGGCCTGTAGCGCGAGCTCGGCGTTGTCGAGAATCTCGGCGGCCTCCTCGGCGAAAATCGCGGCAATCTCCGGATCGAAGCTCCCCGCCGCTGCAACCGGGGCCTCGCCCGCGGCCGGCGCCGGCGACTCGGCCGCCGGCGCCGCAAGGGTTTGCAGCTCGGCGAGTAGCGCCTCGTTCGGCACATAGACGGCATCCGCTGCAAGCGCGTTGGCCATGGCCTCGATCTCGGTTGCGGCCGCCTCCAACGCATCA
The DNA here is from genome assembly GCA_963786385.1 of uncultured Gammaproteobacteria bacterium. GTDB lineage: Bacteria > Pseudomonadota > Gammaproteobacteria > Steroidobacterales > Rariloculaceae > FEN-1219. The sequence goes on along the minus strand of CAWAYS010000004.1, from coordinate 821,001 downwards.
AGCCCCACGGCGCTCAGCGCTGTATCGGTCTCATAGTGTCGGCGCAACAGCTCGGTCAAAGGACCCCCAAGTGCCATCGCCGGCGCGAAATCGGCCATGCGCGCGCTGCCGAGCAGCGTATGGCCAGCACGGTAGAGCGGCTCGCCCACGGCCGGAGGCTGCTGGCGGGACTTCGCGCTCTCCGCGTAGTCGCGGATCACGCCTACGTGGCCTTTGAGCTCCTTGACGAAAATGTCGGCCAGCACGGGATCCATGCCCGACTTCGGCTCGGGCTGAGCCTCGGCTCGGGCGGCGACGTCGGCCTCCGTCAGCGCCGGAACTCGTAGCGACTGACCGGTCAGGCTCTCGGCATCCGGGTCGCCCTCGGCGAAGGCTTCGGCCTGCTTCATGAGCAAATGGACGTCGACTTTCGGCGCAAGACCGACTTCGAGTTGCTCGATCAACTGCGGTAGCGCCTTCACGGCTTCCTCGAGGAAAGACAACATCGCCGGCGAGGTTTCCAGCGTCTGGTTGATGAGCCGGTTGAGCAGGTTCTCGATGCTCCACGAGAACTCGCCAACGAGCTGTGCACCGACCATGCGGCCGCTGCCTTTGAGCGTGTGAAAGGACCGGCGGACCGAGATCAATGCCTCGGAGTTGTCGAGATTCTCGAGCCAAGCCGGCAGATACCTGCGGATGTTCGAGATCTCTTCTTTCGCTTCCTCGATGAACAGCTCGACGAGCTCGGGATCCGAGCGATCCTGATCGACTTCCATGACCGAGGGCTTGCGCGCGGGCGGCTTCGGTACCGGCTTCGAAGGCGGCGCCTCGGCCCCGGGCCGGGAGGCCTTGACGACCGGCAACCGTTCGAGCAGCTCGAGGCACCGATCGGCGTTGTCGAGCATGTACCACGGGTCCGTCCGCCCGGAACTCACCGTCTCCATGTAGTACTCGACGCTCACGATCGCGTCGGCCAACCGTTCGAGGTGATCGGGCTTGAGCTTCGTCGCGCTCGGCGCGAGCCGGGTCGTGACGATTTCGCCGATCCGCTCGACGACTTTCACGGCTTTGGTCTTGCTGAGCATGAGCAGACCGGCCGTAATGCCGCGCAGCTGCGGCTTGATCTGATCGAGCGCGCGTACGTCGCCCGGATGGTCGACGAGCTGAACGACGGATTCCTTGACCTTGGCGAGATTCACGATGCACTCGCCCATCACGGCCTGCGTCACGTGCCGTTGCTGTTTGTCGTCGTCGGTCCCGCTCTCGGCGGCGTTCTCGCCGTCACCCGGCACGACCGCCCGAACGAGCTCGCGGTCGAGATCGTCCTCGACGTCGAGCAGCACGGCAGCGGTCTTCTCGAGCGCAGCCTCGTCGACGGATTTATTGCTCGAGACGATGGCTTGAAGCTCTTGGGTCTCGGCTTGTATATGCCCGCGCGCGCGTTCCAGCCCTAGCACACCGAGCGTGTCGCTGATCTTCTTGAGCATCTCGAGCTGTGGCGCGAGCTTCTCGACCTCTTGCATCCCGGTGCGAACGAAGATGTCGAGCGCATCCTTCACTGCACCGAGATCTTCTTTGATCGCGGCGGCCACGGTGCGCATGAGCTTGACGCTGGGTCCAGCCAGGCCTTCGCGAGCCTGCTCGAGTTGCTCCTCCCCGGGCAGTACGTTGGCAAGGCCGTAGGTCTCTCTGACGGCCAGGACTTTGGGATCGTTCGTGTCCGCGCGTGCGACGTAGTAGAGGAGGCTGTTCAAAAGGTCTACGGGCGGCGAGTTCACGAGTGCCGACTCGCCACCGTCGATGAGTCTCTTGAGCTGTCGATCGGCCTGACCGATCAGACGTTTGAGCGTGACGGTCGCCTCGAGCCCGCCCGAGCCGATAGCGCTGAGCACCGCGGTCAGCACGGACCATAGCTGCCTGACTTGGTCCGTCGTCGCTGCCCGTTCGAGGTTCGTGCTCACGCGCAGCAGCTCGTTGAGATTACGAGCGAGGTCTACGCCGCGAATCCAGCCCAGCAGCGCCGTCTGAAACGCCGGCCGCAAGCGTTGAGCCACCTTCTCGAAACCGCGGACGATCTCGCCGCTGGGTACGGACGCATGCTGAAGATGCCGCTCGAACGGTCCCGTGTTCAACAGTACGAGCGTGCCTTCCGAAAGCGACGGCCTACCGCGTGCTTCACGCAAATCGTTGAGCAGCGGCAGCAGCACGAGCGCAACGTCCTTGCCGCCGTTCAAGAGTCGCTCGAGATAAGCAGGCAACTGCACCATCGCGCGCGTCAGGGCTTCGACGCCTGGCTCGGACTGCGGATCGTCGCCGGACTCTGCAAGAGTTCTACAGGTCTGCTCCATTTCGTCTGCGAGCAACGCTGCGCCGTGTATTTCGACGATCTTCAGCGCACCGCGCGCGAGGTGCAGGAATTCGGCCGTCTTCAGCAGCGCGTCGCGTCCCGCATGGCCGTCGACGAATTCTTCGAGCTCGCGCCGCGCCGCGTCGAGCGTATTCGCGAGTTCTCGGTTGACCAGCTCCACCGAATGAGCTGCGAGGTCGTCTACGGTACCGACAGCCATCTATTCGTCCACCGACTCGAGTGTCAACCCGACTGACGGCGCCGCTCGGCCACCTGCGCCGACGGAGGAGACGTGGCGCCGGCAGCCGCGTGCGCCTGTTCGGCCCGCTGCAAGCTCGCAGCGATTCTAGCCGGGCTCAGCACGCCGGTCCCACCGCCGGAATCCGGCAGCGTGAAGCCGGCGACCGTCTTGCGAAGCTGCGAGGCGAGCTCGGACAGCTTGCTGATGGCGCCGGAAGTTTGCGCAGTGGATTCCGTGGCCTTGGAGCTGATGTCGCGCAAAACGTGCATGTTTTTCGTGATCGCGCCGGCGACACCCGACTGCTCCTTCGAAGAAACGGAAATATTTTGCACGAGACTCGCGATCTGATGCGACACTTGCTCGATCTCGTCCAGCGCCGCACCTGCGTTCTCGGCCAACAGTGCCCCCCCCACCACGTCGGTGGTGCTACGTTCCATCGACACGACTGCTTCGTTGGTGTCGGATTGGATCGTGCTCACCAGCACCTCGATCTTCTTCGTGGCATTCGTCGATCTCTCGGCAAGCTTCTGGACTTCGTCTGCGACGACGGCGAATCCGCGACTGGCCTCACCGGCACGCGATGCCTCGATCGACGCGTTGAGCGCCAGAATGTTCGTCTGCTCGGCGATCTCCTCGATGAGCTCGACGATGTTACCGATCTCCTGTGAGCTCTCGCCGAGGCGCTTGATGCGTTTCGACGTATCCTGGATGGTCTCCCGAATCGTGTTCATGCCGGCGATCGTGCGGCGCACGGCCTCGCCGCCTTTGTGAGCGACCTCGACCGAATGTCGTGCGACGTCCGAGCAGCGCTCCGCATTGCCCGACACTTCCTCGATCGAGCCCGCCATGCGCCCCATCGACTCGGATGCAGCGGCTACTTGCTTTGCCTGCGCCTCGCTCGCCCGCAGCAGATGACGGGCCGTGCCTTCCGTTTGCTTGGCGGCGGCATCGACGAGGATGGAGGAATCATTGATCGTTGTCACGAGCTCGCGCAGCGCGTCGATCGCGTAATTGATCGAGTCCGCGATCGCGCCCGTAATGTCCTCGGTAACGGTCGCTTCGACCGTTAGATCGCCGTCCGCGAGACTCGACAGCTCGTCGAGCAAGCGAAGGATCGCCTGCTGGTTTCGTTCGTTCTGCTCCGCCTGAATCTCAGCAGCCCGACGGAAATCACGCGCGCGGTAATACACGAACATCATGAGCAGCGCGATGCCGAAAGCCGCGGTGACCAGCCACAGAGGTAGATGCCCGCTTTGGAGGATTCCGCCCTCGACCATCGACGATGCACCCATGTCGAGGCCGCGATAACGCTCGAGCAACGAGCCCGCCGCCGCGTCGAGGTCGGCAACCGCCGACTCGGCCGCACCGAGCTGGTCGGCGCCGGCGGCGATCGTGCCGATCGCAGCGCGCGCCTGCTCGAAAAGCTTGGTGGTCGAGTCGAGATTTGCCTGCGCGGCCTGGCCCTTGACGGGCGTCATGCCGAGACTCGAGTCTTCGCCGCGTAAACCGCGGATGATCTGCCCGAGGTATTGTTCGGCGTCGCCGAGCCGCTGCACGGCGTCTGCCGTGCCGACGCCGGCGCCGATCGAACGGATGTTTTGCTGGACGCTCTCGACGGTGAGCTCGAACCGCTCGAGGTACGGTTGATTCGTCTCGAAATCGGCCGGCGGTAATGCGCTCACGAGGTTGCCCGTAGCCGCCAGCAGCTTCGGTGCCAGGTCCGCCAGCTGCTCGCGCGCGCCACGCAGCTCGACGATCTCGTCGCGCGCCGCGATCACGCCGTCGAAGGCCGTATCGACCTTGCGCCAGGCATCCGCGTCGCTCGCCAGCCGCCGCTCTGCCGGGCTCGCAGTCTCGCTCGCCGCCAAATTCGAACGCAGGCTCGCGATCTCGGTCCGGTCGCGACTCAGCGCATCGAAGGCGGCTGCATCACCGCCTACGGCCGCATGGGCGTCGGAACGCGCTCCTTGGGTCACGGCCACGAGGCGTCCCGCACCGCCGGCCGCCGCGCCACCGCCGAAAAACCACAACAAACCGACTGCTGCAGCCAAGACGACGGCCAAAATGACCCCGAGCGGCGGCAGCAGCTTCGGCCAAGGACTCGATTTGACCATGGTTGAGACTACCCTTTTGCCGTCTCGCCGGCCGTCAGAAACTGCTGATCCTCGAGCAACTTGGCAAAGCTGAAGCGCGGCCAGACCTCCGCCCCGCGACGATAGCACCCTTCCAGATAATGATCGCAGCGGATCACGCCCGGCGGACTCTCCTCGCGAAACTCGTCTTGCGCGAACCGCCGGAAGCCGACGACTTCATCGACCACCAGCCCTGTAGGCACGTCCCGGCTCGCGAGCACCAAAATTCGTGACTGGCGCTCACCCGCCGAGCTACCGGCGCCGAGGAAGGCCTTGAGGTCGACGACCGTCAGCAACTGCCCGCGCAAATTCGCAATCCCGCGCAGCCACGGCTTGGCGCCCGGCACGCGCGTGACCTGATCTGGCACAGGCAGCACCTCGCGCACGTCGTTGCGCCCGGTGACGAAACGCTCCGCCCCGAGCCGAAAACCGACACCCACCCATTCCTCGGCCGCCGCCGGCGCGCCGTCACGTGCCGCTATCGCCGCGCGCGCGCGGCGCTCGAGCTCGACCAGGAGCTCGAATGGGTGTTCCGCAAGCGCCTGCAGGCTCAAGCCGTTTGTCCCTCGGAGCGCTCGAGCACCTCTTGCGCCTTTGCAACGAGCACAGCTTCGGTGACGGGTTTGATGAGATAGTCGACGGCGCCTTGGCGCATCCCCCAAATCCGATCCGTCTCCTGATCCTTGGTCGTGATCATCACGACGGGAATCGACTTCGTTTGCGGATCGCGCGTCAGCGTGCGCGTCGCCTGGAAACCGTTGACGCGAGGCATCACGACGTCCATGAAGATCAGGTCCGGCCGCACCTCGCGTGCAAGACTGATGCACTCGGAGCCGTCGGACGCGGAGACGGTGTCGAACCCGTGCTTCTCGAGGGCAGTTTTCAACACGTGCACCTCGGTCGGCGAATCGTCGACGATCATGATTAGCGCCATACGATCGTTCCTTGCAGCCCGCTACTTGCTCACGTGGCTATGGATGGCGCCGAGCAGCTCGTCTTTCGTAAACGGCTTGGTCAAGTACTGCTCGGAGCCAACGAGCCGGCCGCGCGCACGGTCGAAGAGCCCGTCCTTACTCGACAACATGATCACGGGAGTGTCCTTGAAGACTCGGTTGTGCTTGATCAACGAGCAGGTCTGATAACCGTCGAGACGCGGCATCATGATGTCCACGAAGATGATGTCGGGCCGGTGATCTGCGATCTTCGACAACGCATCGAAGCCGTCGACGGCCGTGAAAACCTCGCAGCCCTCCTTGGCAAGCAAGGTCTCCGCCGTCCTGCGGATAGTCTTGCTATCGTCGATCACGAGAATCTTGAGCCCCTGCAAGTCGCTCTTGGGGCTCACCGCACCGCTGCCAGACACCAAGTCTCCCTCCCGCAGGTCGCCAAGCTCCCTGACCCCGCGCCGGTAACACTCCAACCCATCGCGCCTTTTAACATATTGGCGACATGCCTTCCATCGACTGGTTCTCGCCGCTTCGATCGCGCCAAATGCCCGTGGAGCAAAGACTTGCGGAGGGCATACACGGCCCCGGGGCGCCTGTTGAGCGAGGTATGGTAGCGTTGCCAACTTCGACCAAACTGCGAACCTGCGCGCAAAAAAAGAGGAAGACCGAATGCCGCGAACCGGGCGTCTATTGGGTGTCGTCATGGACCCGATCGAAACGATCAAACCACAAAAGGATTCGACGCTGGCAATGCTGCTGGCGGCCCAAAAGCGCGGCTGGGAGATCGTCTACCTGCGCCAACAGGATCTGGCCGTTCGAAACGGCGCCCCCCGCGGGCGCGGCAAGATGCTGCGCGTCGCGGACGACCCTGCAAGCTGGTTCGAGCTCGGCGCACAGTGGAACGACGGCCTGGAGACGCTCGACGCGCTGTTGATGCGCAAGGATCCGCCATTCGACATGGAGTACATCTACACGACGTACATTCTCGAGCTGGCGGAGAATCGCGGCCTGCTCGTCGTCAACAAGCCCGCGAGCCTGCGGGACATCAACGAGAAAGCCTACACGTCTTGGTTCCCCCAATGCACTCCGCCGAGCCTCGTCACGCGCTCGCGCGAGGAGCTACTCGGGTTCCTCGCCGAGCAAGGCAAGATCGTCGTCAAGCCGCTCGACGGCATGGGAGGACGGTCGATCTTCGTCGTCAGCAACGGCGACCTCAATGCCAACGTGATCATCGAGACGCTGACGCACGACGGCGCGAGGTTCACGCTTGCGCAGCGCTATATCCCCGAGATCGTCCGTGGCGACAAGCGCATCTTGCTCATCGACGGCAAGCCGATCGATTACGTCCTGGCGCGAATCCCGGCAGCCGGCGAGAACCGCGGCAACCTCGTCATGGGGGCCAAGGGCGAAGGCCGAGCGTTGACGGACCGCGACCGGTGGCTGTGTGAGCAGGTGGGGCCCGTGCTGCAAGCGAAGGGCGTGCTGTTTGCGGGGCTCGACGTCATCGGCGACTACCTGACGGAGATCAACGTCACGAGCCCCACGGGAATCCGTGAACTCGATCGGCAATACGGCACCGAGATCGCTGGTATTCTGCTCACCGCCATCGAGGAGCGGCTCGAGCAGAGGACCTGAGACTCTCGGCTATAATGCCGGCACCGCTGAGCCGAAGGCGGAGTTGATGTGAAGAATCTTCCGCAACAAGTCTCGAGCCGCGACCGGTTGGGTTCGACCTTGTTCCTGGCAGCGCTCGTACACGGCGTCATCATCCTTGGCGTGACATTTTCCGTCGGGACGTTCGACACGAAGCCGCTGCCGTCACTCAACGTGACATTGCTCGTCGACCGACCGGACCAGCAGACGGCTCCGAAAGACGCCGACTATCTCGCCCAGCGTGACCAGGCGGGCGGTGGCCGTGCGGCCCAAGGAATTCGGCCGACGACGGCGCTGTCGGCCAGCCACCCGATCACGCAGATCGGCGATCCGGACGGCGCGGATCTCACGGACGGCACCCCGCACGAGCCCGTGCCAACCGCCGAGCAGCTCGTAAGCCACGCCCAATCCGCAGACCAGGTGCCGGTTCCGGATACCACGGAAAAGCCGTCCGACCTGCCCCAAAAGGCGGCGGCTTTGATCGACCAGACGGCGCCGCAGACTCTCGCGGCCGAGATCGACCTGCGCGCCGAGTTGCCGAAACCCGACGACCGCACTCTGATTGCGGCACCGAACACGCGGGAGTCGGATCTTGCCGAGTATCTGGACGGCTGGCGCCGTCGCGTCGAGCGCGTCGGCACAGCCAACTTCCCGGCCCGATTCCTCGGCGACACGTCCGTCGGGCGACCGACGCTCGAAGTCGTCATCGACCGAGACGGCCGGCTGGACAACATCGTCGTGCGCCGTTCATCCGGCGATAAAGCGCTCGACCAGGCGGCACTCGAGATTCTTCGACTGGCATCGCCGTTCGACCCGCTTCCCGACAATATCCGCGCGAAGTACGACTTCCTGCGGTTCGCCTACGAATGGGAGTTCGTCAACGGCAAGAATCGCCTGCGCGAGACGGCGGGCGTGGCCGAAACCCACTAACGGCCGACGATCAACGTCCTGCCCGGAGTGCTACGATAAGCATCGCGCAAAGTTGCAACACGGATGGAGCCCGGCACATGCGATCACTGCAAGACCATTTCCTGATCGCGATGCCCACGTTGGACGATCCGAACTTCGATGAGACGGTCACCTACGTATGCCGCCACGGCGCCGAAGGGGCGCTCGGCGTCATCGTCAACAGGCCGACGGCGACGCTGCTCGGCGAAATCTTGAAGCAGCTCGGCCTCGACTGCCGAAACGTAGACCAAGCCTCGCAGCAGGTCTTCGGCGGCGGCCCCGTGGCGCCCGAGCAGGGTTTCGTGCTCCATCGATCCGATGAGGACTTCGAGACGACTGTTCGCGGCGACAGCGGCATCAGGGTGACGTTGTCGCCGGACGTAATGAATTCGCTCGCCCGCGGCGCTGGACCGGAACCGGCTCTCGTGGCTCTCGGCTACGCCGGTTGGGACGCCGGCCAGCTCGAAGCCGAGCTCGCGGCGAATAGCTGGCTGACCGTACCGGCCGACCCGGCCATCTTGTTCGATACGCCCGTAGAGCAGCGCTGGACGGCCGCCGTAGGGCTGCTCGGCGTCGATGCGCATCAGATCACGACGTATGCCGGCCACGCATGACGCCGGAGGACGCTGGCGTGCCGCGCGCTAGCGATCGCGACATTCTTCTTGCATTCGATTTCGGCCTGCGTCGAATCGGCGTCGCTACCGCAAACCTCAAAACACGCACCGCGTCACCGCTCACGACACTCGCGGTGGACCACGACGTGCCGTGGATGGAGCTCGACAGGGTCGTCGAGGATTGGCAGCCTGGTCGGTTCATCGTCGGCCTCCCGGGCGGCGAGGGTGCCACGGACGTCGTGCGCCGGGTCCGTGCGTTCGTGGCGGGGCTCGCCTCACGCTACGATCTGCCCGTAGACACGGTCGACGAGTCGTTGACGTCGACCGCCGCTCGCTCCGAGCTCAGCGCGGGACGGCGCTCCGGGTTCCTGCGCCGGCGCATCGGCCGCGGCAAGACCGACCGCGTCGCGGCGTGCCTGATCGCCGAGCAGTGGATGAACGAGCTCGCATGAGCAAAGCGAACCGCGCCACGATTGCCCTCGAGGACGCACAGATCCTCGAGCAGCGCGCCTATCCCGGCCATCAGTTCGTGCTGCGCGTGCGGGCGCCGAGTGCGGCGCGCAAAGCCACGCCGGGCAGCTTCGCACACATCAGCTGCGACCCGACCGTGCCTTTGCGCCGGCCGCTTTCGATCATGCGCGCCGACCCCGTCGAAGGTTGGCTCGAGTTCCTATACAAGCCCCACGGCACAGGCCTCGAGAAGCTCGCCGCACGACCGAAGGGCGCGAAAATCAGCGTGCTCGCGCCGATCGGCCGCGGCTTCGCATTGCCGCCGGGCCGCCCATATTTGCTTGCACTCGGCGGCGGTGTCGGCATCCCGCCAATGCTGTTTCTGGCCGACCGGGCGCGTGGCCAGACGGGCCTACGACCGTTCGTACTCGTGGGCTCCGAGGTTCCGTTCCCATTCGAGGTCATTGCGTCGCGGCTCGCGGTGCCCGGCATGCCGGCCGACGCGACGTACGCAGTATCCTTGCTGGAGAGCTGGGCAATACCTTCGCGGCTCGCGAGCAACGCCGGCTTGCCCGGAAGTCACCGGGGCTTCGTCACGGATCTCGCGCGACAGTGGTTGAACGCGCTCGGGCCCGACGAGCGGGCCAAGACCGCCGTGTTCGCTTGCGGACCGACCCCGATGCTCGCGGCCAGCGCCCGGCTTGCCCGGGAATTCGATTTGCCCTGTCAGCTCGCCCTGGAGGAATTCATGGCTTGCGGAGTCGGCGGTTGCGCCGGATGCAACGTGTTGCTGCACACGGCCGACGGACCGGCGATGAAGAGAGTCTGTGTCGACGGACCGGTGTTCGACGCGCGGGAAGTCTATCCGGACTAGCCGAAGTTGATCTTGGCTTCGAGGTTGCTGCGCGAATCTGCATTCGACAGCGCCTCTTCCATGCTGATCTCGCCCCGCCGATACAGGTCGAACAGCGCTTGGTCGAAGCTCTGCATGCCTGGCTCGCGAGTGTCTTTGAACGCCTCTTTGACGCCGCTGATGTCACCTTTTAGGATCATCTCGGAAATATGCGGCGTGTTCAGCATGACCTCTACGGCCGCGACGCGCTTGCCTTCTTTCGACCTCACGAGACGTTGCGAGATCACGACCCGCACGTACTGCGCAAGATCCATGAGCACTTGCTTGTGCTGATCATTCGGATACATGTTGATGATGCGGTCCAGCGTCTCCGGGGAGTTGTTGGCGTGCAACGTGGCGATCGCCAGATGCCCCGTTCCAGCAAGATCTATGGCCGCCTGCATGGTCTCGCGATCGCGAATCTCGCCGATGAGAATGACGTCCGGCGCTTCGCGCATCGCACTTCGCAACGCGCGATGATACGAATGCGTGTCGAGCCCGACCTCGCGCTGGTTGACGATCGATTTCTGGTTGCCGTGCAGGAACTCGATCGGATCCTCGATCGTCACGATGTGTGAGGCCGAGTTCTTGTTCCGGTAGTCGATCATCGCAGCAAGCGTGGTCGACTTGCCGGATCCGCTCGCTCCGACCATGAGAATGAGCCCACGGCGCAGCATGATCATGTCTTTGAGGATCTCGGGCATGCCGAGCTGATCGAGCTGGGGCAACTCGGGCGTGATGAAACGTAACACCATCGCCACGTTGCCGCGCTGATGAAACACGTTCACACGGAACCTGCCGAGACCTGCCTCGGAAATGGCGAAGTCGATTTCCAGATCGCGCGTGAAGGCTTCGAGCTGCGACTCATTCATGAGCTCGAGCGCCGCCTGGCGCACCATCTTCGGCGAGAGCTCCACTTGGTTGACGGGCATGATCTTGCCGTCGATCTTGATCATCACGGGCGCATACGTCGTGAAAAAGAGGTCCGAAGCCCTCTTGTCCACCATGAGCTTGAACAGCGGCTTGACGTTCATTTGCGCCGATTAGAAATTGGCGGAGCGCTCGTCGTCGGCGAGCTGCAGACTGTCCGCGTGCTCGGCCGAGCTCGTCGCGTCGCGCTTACTCTGCAGCTTGATCTTGAGGCGCAGCTCGTTCTTCGAATCCGCATTGCGCAAGGCTTCATCGTAGGCGATGACCCCGTCCTCATAGAGCTGAAACAGAGCCTGATCGAACGTTTGCATGCCGAGACGCGTCGACTTCGCCATCACGTCCTTGATCGTGGCTACCTCGCCACGGAAGATGAGGTCACTGATCAGCGGCGAGGCCAACATGATCTCCATGGCGGCGACCCGGCCCATCTTGTTCTCCCGCGGTACGAGACGCTGCGAGATCATGGCCGTGATGTTGAGGGACAGATCCATCAGCAACTGATGGCGCCGCTCTTCGGGGAAGAAGTTGATGATACGGTCCAGGGCTTGGTTAGCGCTGTTCGCGTGCAGCGTCGCGACGCACAGGTGCCCGGTCTCCGCGAACTGAATGCCGTACTGCATCGTCTCTTGATCCCGGATCTCGCCGATCATGATGACGTCGGGCGCCTGTCGCAAAGTGTTCTTCAGCGCGTTGTGCCACGACTCGGTGTCGACACCGACCTCGCGATGCGTCACCACGCAACCGCGGTGCGGATGCACGAACTCGACCGGATCCTCGATCGTAATGATGTGGCCGCGGGTGTTTTCGTTGCGATAGCCGATCATCGCAGCCAACGTGGTCGACTTGCCCGACCCGGTTCCGCCGACTACGAGGCAGAGCCCGCGTTTCGTCATCGCGACGTCTTTGAGCTGCGGCGGCAGCTCGAGATCCTCGAAGGTCGGAATCTTGGTGACGATAGTGCGGATCACGGCGCCGACGTGCCCTTGCGCGACAAAAGCGCTGACACGAAAGCGGCCAATGCCTTGCGGGGCAATGGCGAAGTTGCTTTCCTTCGTGGAGTCGAATTCTTTCGCCTGCTTGTCGTTCATGATCGAGCGCACGATCAGCGAGCTTTGCGCGGATGTGAGCGGCCGATCCGCGAACGGTTTGATAACACCATCGATCTTGATGGCCGGAGGGAAGTCGGCCGTAATGAAAAGGTCGGAACCGTTGTTCTCGACCATCTTCTTGAGCAGGTTTTGAGTAAGTCTTACTGCTTGATCGCGTTCCATGACGACGCGCGCTCCTCTTCAGAACCGATCGACTGCTAGAAATTCTCTTTGTTGACGGCCCGGAAACGCGCTTCCTCTTTTGTAATGAGCCCCTTCATCATGAGCTCTTGGAGGTTCTGGTCGAGCGTTTGCATACCCTGGGATTGACCCGTCTGAATCGCCGAATACATCTGAGCAATCTTCCCCTCGCGGATCAGATTTCGAATCGCGGGCGAGCCGATCATGATTTCGTGGGCCGCGATGCGGCCGCCGCCGACACGCTTCAGGAGCGTTTGCGAGATCACGGCCCGCAAGGACTCGGAAAGCATGCTGCGGACCATTTCCTTCTCGGCGGCCGGAAACACATCGACGACACGATCGATCGTCTTGGCGGCAGAGCTCGTGTGAAGCGTCCCGAATACCAAGTGACCGGTTTCGGCCGCCGTGAGCGCAAGCCGGATAGTTTCCAGATCGCGCATCTCGCCGACGAGAATGACGTCCGGATCTTCGCGCAGAGCCGATCTCAACGCTTCGCTGAAACCCAGCGTGTCTCGATGAACCTCGCGTTGATTGATCAGCGAGCGCTTGCTTTCGTGCACGAACTCGATCGGGTCTTCGATGGTGATGATGTGATCGGGCTTGTTGTCGTTGACGTAGTCGACCATGGCCGCGAGCGTCGTGGACTTACCGGAGCCCGTGGGGCCCGTCACCAGCACGAGGCCGCGCGGATGCATCGCGATGTCCTTGAAGATGCGCGGAGCACCGAGATCGTCGAGATTCAAGATCGTCGACGGAATCGTACGGAAGACGGCCGCACAACCGCGATTCTGGTTGAACGCGTTGACACGAAAACGTGCGAGCTTCGGAATTTCGAACGAGAAGTCAGTCTCCAAGAACTCCTCGAAGTCCTTGCGCTGTTTGTCGTTCATGATGTCGTATACCATACTGTGCACTTCTTTGTGCTTCAGTGGTGGCATATTGATTCGCTTCACGTCACCGTCGACGCGGATGATCGGCGGCACACCCGAGGACAAGTGCAGATCCGAAGCGTTGTTCTTGACGGCGAAAGCGAGGAGTTGGGCGATATCTACGGCGGCCATAGCTATCCTTTAAACAGCCGAATCACGGCCCTCGCGGGCTAACATAAGACGTTCATAGTATAGCTAAGGGCTGCCGGCAAAGCGTGACTCAAATCACGGACCATCTGGCGGATATCCTCGAACGCGTCGCACGCGCGTCACACCTTGCGAAGCGACCCAATGCTCACACGATCGTCGTCGCGGTGAGCAAGCAACAACCCGTCGCAGCGATTCGCGAAGCATTCGTAGCGGGTCAACGAGATTTCGGAGAAAGCTACGTCCAGGAGGCAGCTGCCAAGATGGATGCACTCGCCGATCTCGACATCACCTGGCATTTCCTCGGGCGAATTCAGGCCAACAAAACACGCGAGATTGCGGCACGATTTCAGTGGGTGCACACGGTCGATCGCGAGAGGATCGCAAGACGGCTCGACGATCAGCGTCCGCACTTCGCCCCACCGCTCAACGTATTGATTCAAGTTAACCAAGCCGGCGAGCCGCAAAAGAGCGGCGCCGCTCCGGAGCAAGTCGCACAGCTCGCACGGGACATCGGTCGCCTTCCGCGCCTCAAGCTACGAGGCCTGATGACCATTCCACCGACTCAGCAGGATCCGCGGTATTGGTTCGAGCGCCTCGCCGCGCAGCGCGACGAGCTTGCAGCAACCGGCATCGAGCTCGACATCCTCTCCATGGGCATGTCCGACGACTTCGAAGCCGCGATCGCAGCCGGGGCGAACTGCGTGCGCATCGGCTCGGCGATCTTCGGTTCGCGCGAGCGCGGGGAATCGGCCTGACGAGCGCTTCGCGGCGGCATCGTGCTATGGTGAAGTGGGGTCGCCGCGCCGTGCCCGAGCGGCGCCGAGAGTGATGTCGATGCAAAGTTCGCTGCTGTTCCTGGTCAAGACGCTATCGGATTTGTACCTCCTCACGTTCTTGCTACGCCTGCTGCTGCAGTGGATCCGCGCGTCTTATTACAACCCGCTTGCACAGTTCGTTCTCAAGGTCACGAGCCCGTTGGTCAGACCCCTCAGGCGCGTCGTGCCTAGCGCCGGCGCGATCGATCTTGCGACGCTGCTCGCCCTCGTGCTGCTCGAAGCCGCGGCAACCTGGCTGCTGCTCGCAATCGCGGGCTTCACGGCACCGCTGCCGATCTTCGCCCTGTATGTTGCCGTGCGGCTCGTCACTCTGGCGCTGTGGTTTTACACCGTGGCGATCTTCATTTACGCCATGTTGAGCTGGTTTGCCGGTCAAGGTTACAGCCCGATCGCTGTCGTATTGAGCGAGATCGTCGAGCCCGTGCTGCGGCCCGCGCGCCGGCTGCTGCCGCCGATTTCCGGCATCGACATTGCACCCGCGTTGGCCATGATCTTGCTTTTTGCGATTCTGATCGGCCTCGCCGGCTTGTTGCCGCCGTTTCTTCGCTAGACACCCGACGAGGCCGCGCGTAATGTCGATGATGACGCCGCTGCGCGACTATGGCGAAGCGGTTAATATGCAAGAGTCCCTGGGGGATAGGAGGGAACGCATGGCGCAAGGCTTACGATCCTTGGCGTTGGCTGCAACGGCAGCTTGGTTGTTCGGCTGCAAGCCGGCCGCGCAAGTCGACATCACGAACACTCAAGAGGACGTGCTGCCGGCAACCGAGAGCCACCGCGATTTCGGCGACTATGTCGTCTATTTCAATGCTCTGAACACCGATCAGCTCACGCCGGAAATAGCCCGGGAATACGAGATCGTTCGCAGCAAGAGTCGCGCGTTGCTCAACGTGAGCATTCACAAGAAGGAAGCGAACGGGCAGACCATGGCGGTGACAGGTGCCGTAGCGGCGTCGGCCATCAATCTGACGGGGCAGCTCAAGCAGATGACGCTTCGCGAAATACGCGAGGGCGATGCGATCTACTATATCGGTGAACTACCGATCACGAACGGCGAAGTGTTGATCTATACCGTAGACGTGACGCCGGGGAACGAATCGAGCCGGTTCACGGTACGTTTCAAAAAACAGTTCTTCATCGACCAATAGGGCCGATCCGAGCTCATTCTTCAGAGCTCGGGGGTATGCAAACGGTTCCGTATTCGAATCAAGTCGCTGTGCGAGACGTACAATAGCTCGGCGACTTTGCGCACGAGGAAGTCCTCGTGCTTGTCGAGCCGTTGATCTGCAAGCGCGACCTGCCACAACATCTCGACGACTTTGTGCTTCTCCGCAAGACTCAGATTCTCGTGCAGGCGCCGCGTGAACTCCTGAAGAGACGCTGCGTGATCGGCTTCCTTGCCGGCCTCCTCGATCAGCAACTGTGTCTCATCGTCCGACAATGAAAAAAACTGCTTGATCAAATCGAAGACCGCAGCATCCTCGGTCAAGTCCTCTTCGTAATCCGCCCGCGCGACCTCGATCAACAGCAACGCCGTTGCTACGCGCACTCCGTGCTCACGCGTCTCGGCCGTCTCGACACTGCCTGCCGTGAAGGCCCTATCCAGCAAATCACCGAGGCTCTTGAACATCGCTATGCCTCGAAGAACTGCCTAGCGGCGAAATCCGCACCGAAGAAGTCCTCGACGGCGTCCCCGAGCACGGCGAGCTGACCGTGAAAGAAATGACCGACCTCGGGCAAGACCCGGACGTCTGGCGGGGCAGGCAACGTCGCCGCCCATTCGACCACAGGCGCGGCAGGCACGACGTCGTCGGCGCCCCCGTGCACGAGCAGCCATCGGCAGGTCGGGACCGGCAAATCGGACGACAGCCGCCCAATCGCGGGAGCAACCGTCACGAGCCCATGCGGCTGCGTTTCGCCGGCTACCGCGATCGCGACGGCGCCGCCGAAAGAGAAGCCACCGAGATACAACGGCAAGCCCGGCCACCGTCGCCGGCCGTACTCGACGACGGCGCGCGCGTCGTCTCGCTCTCCGACTCCGTCCGCATACTCCCCGGCCGAGGCGCCGACGCCGCGGAAATTGAATCGGACGGCGGCCGCGCCGAGGTGCGCGAACGCACGCGCGAGCGTGGTGACGACTTTGTTGTGCATCGTGCCTTGTTGCAGCGGGTGCGGATGACAAAGTACGGCCACACCGCGGATCTTCGTCTTGTCCGTGGTATCGAGCACCGATTCGAGGCGGCCCACCGGCCCGTCGATCACGATGCTTTCGGACTTGACGATAGGTCTAGACATCGGCGCCACCGACAGCGTTCCGATCGAACGGGAACGAGGAGCGTCGACAGCGCTGCAGCGCGAACCCGGGACTCTTCGGCACCAGCGGCGGCCCGCAAGGATCTAGCGATCCTCGCTCCCTTCGAAGTCCAGCGCGGCCGAGTTGATGCAATAGCGCAAACCGGACGGCTTGGGCCCATCCGGGAACACGTGGCCGAGATGCGCCCCGCAACGGCTGCAATGAACTTCCTCGCGCACCATGCCGTGACTGACGTCGCGCTCGGTCTCGACCGAGTCGTCCACGGGCGCCCAAAAGCTCGGCCAGCCGGTCCCCGAATCGAACTTGGTGGTGGACTCGAAAAGCTCACTGCCGCAACACACGCACAAATACATCCCGTTGTCCTTGTGAGCATAGTAGCGGCCCGTAAAGGGTGCCTCCGTGCCCCGCTGCTGCGTGACTCTATGTTGCTCGGGCGTGAGCTTTCGGCTGGGCTCGGGCTTCTTCTCGGTCATCCGCGTGTCCTCATTGCCACGGCGTATCATCTTACATCGAGGCGACGTTCAGAGGCGGCGCTCACGCAGTCGTGCCGTCGAGCTCCGCGAGCAGCTCGTTCAGGCGGGAAACGAACGACGCGGGGTCCTCGAGTTGCCGACCTTCGGCCAACACGGCCTGATCGAAGACAACGAGAGCCAGCCGCTCGAAACGTCCCTCGTCCTGTTCTCGCTCGAGGCGCTTGATCAATGGATGGGACGTGTTGAGCTCGAGGCTCGGAATCGCCGTGGGCGCATCTCGGCCGGCCGCCGCGAGCAGTTCGCGCATCTGATAGCCGATATCGTTCTCGTTGAGAACGAGGCATGCAGCCGACTGTTTGAGTCGCTCGCCGAGTCGAACCTCGTCGACGCGCTCACGCAACACCCTTTTGACTCGCTTGAGCAGTTGCTTTTGATCCTTGTCGGGCTCCGTGTCCAACTTCGATTCGCCCAGCTCCTTTGCGTCGAGGTGTCCGCGACGCACGTCCTTGCATGGCTTGCCTTCGAACTCGGTCAAACTTTGCATGACCCACTCGTCGAGACGGTCGGACAGCAAGAGCACTTCGACGCCGCGCTCGCGAAACGCTTCCAAGTGCGGGCTGGACCGCGCCGCCGTGGGCGTCTCCGCGACGAGATAGTAGATCGCCGATTGCTCGGGCTTGGCGTCGGCGACATAGCTGTGAAGGCTCCGGTCTTGGCCCGCCCCTTCGGACTGCGTAGTGTTGAAACGCAGCAGCTTGGCGAGCTTCTCGCGATTGCCCGGGTCCTCGACGAGCCCCTCCTTTAGGAGGAGACCGAACTCGTCCCAGAACGTCGCGTACTTCTCCGGCTCGTCCTTGGCGAGGCGTTCGAGCATGTCGAGCACGCGACGCGTGAGCGCCGATCGCATGGCAGCGACTGTCTCGTCCTGCTGCAGCATTTCGCGCGAGACGTTCAGGGATAGCTCGCTGGAATCCACGACGCCACGAATGAATCGCAAGTACAGAGGCAGGAAGTTTTCGGCGTGATCGGTAATGAAGACGCGTTGCACATAAAGCTTCACGCCACGAGGCGCATCTCGATGCCACAAGTCGAACGGCGCCACGGCCGGCACGTACAGCAAGCTCGTGTACTCGCGCTTGCCCTCGACCTTGTTGTGGCTCCAAGTCAGCGGATCGACCGAGTCGTGCGCGATGTGCTTGTAGAACTCGACATATTCCGCGTCTTCGATTTCCGTGCGCGGCCGTGTCCAGAGCGCCTTCGCGCGGTTGACGGGCTCTTCGGCCGCACCGGCCTCGCCGGCGACGCGGACGGGAAACGCGATGTGGTCGGAATACTTGCGGATCAGGGCGCGAACGCGGTTAGCGTCGAGAAACTCGACAGCATCGTCTCGCAATCGCAACTCGACCGTCGTTCCTCGTGCGGCTCGCTCCAGCGGTGCGACGCGATATTCGCCTTGGCCGTCGGACACCCACTCGACGCCTCGATCGGCAGGCAGGTCTGCGCGTCGGCTGCGGACGGTGACTTCTTCGGCCACGATGAACGCGGAGTAAAAGCCGACGCCGAACTGACCGATGAGCTGAGCGTCCTTACGCTGGTCACCGCTCAAGCGCTCGAGAAACTGGCCGGTGCCCGATCGTGCAATCGTGCCGAGGTGCTCGACGACGTCCTCGCGGCTCATCCCAATGCCGTTGTCGGTGACGGATAGCAATCGGCGCTCCGGGTCGAGCGTCACGTGGATCGTGAGCTCGGATTCCTCACCGAGTAGCTCGGGGCGGGCCAACGCCTCGAATCGCAGCTTGTCGTTTGCGTCCGATGCGTTAGATACGAGCTCGCGCAGGAAGATCTCCCTGTTGCTGTACAGGGAGTGGATCATCAGGTGGAGGAGTTGCTTGACCTCGGCTTGAAAGGCAAACGTCTGCGTGTCCCGATCTTCCATCGGTGCTTCATCTCGCGGTGGTGGTCGAAGCAGGCTAGATTGGGGGAGACGGAGATTTTTTCAACCCACCGCTGGGATCAGGCCGGCTCGGCGTCCAAACGGCGGGCGGCCGCGATGCAGGCCGCGAGCAACCAGAAACCGACGCTCGCGGCTGCAACGAAGGCGAGCTTCGGCACCCACATCGTGGCCGTCGCTTCCATTTCGCAGGCGACGAGGGTGAAGGCCGCCAGCAAGCCGATTTTCAGACACAGCTGACGCATCTGCTCCCATTTGAGCGCGGCCGAGAAGACGAGGTCGTCGAGGTCATCCAGCCACAACAGGACGATTTCCATGCGTGCAGCCCTCGGGCTCAAACGAGATCGGTGGGATGTCGGCCGGCGTCCGGCCGCGTTTCCGGGGGCGTACCCGCGGGCTCGACGTCCTTGTATCGGCGCGCGGCCTCCATGGCCCACGCAATCCACTCCAAACTGCAAATGCTATTCTTGATGGGTTCGTGCTCGAGGTAGTCCTTGGAGTCCATCGCTTGCAGGTCTGAGTCGTGATGGTCACGAACTATAGCGGCGGCACCGCGAGATGGCTGTGAAGAAACTCTCAAAGAGTGTGCAGCGGCGCGAAAAAGTGTTTAACTTATTGTACTTATCCTCCAGCGAAGGCATGAAAGGCTCGCCACGGCAGGCATGCAGAGAATCGTCATTCTCAATCCGAAAGGCGGCTCCGGTAAGACGACGATCGCGAGCAACTTGGCGGCCTGCTTCGCCGTAAACGGGCAGCGGCCTGCTCTCATGGACTTGGATCCGCAGGGATCGAGCACACGTTGGCTGCGCAAGCGGCCCGAGAACAATCCGCCCATTCACGGCATTGCGGCGTTCGAGCGCTCGGCCACCGTCACTCGAAGCTGGCAGCTCAGAGTTCCCGCCGAATGCAACGTCGTGATCGTGGATACGCCTGCCGCGCTCGAATCACAGTCGTTGCCGGAAATTACCCGTGGCGCGGACGCAGTACTCGTGCCCGTCATGCCGTCGGACATCGATATTCACGCTACGGCGAAGTGCATCGCCGACCTCTTGCTAGTGGCGAAGATACGCCGTTCGGATCATCGCATCGGAATCATCGCCAACCGAGTACGCGCGAACACACTCGTGTCGCAATCGCTCATGCGCTTTCTGAACAGCCTCGACATTCCGTTGGTCGCCACGTTGCGCGACACGCAGAACTACATACGTTCGGCGGAGGGCGGTATCGGGTTGTACGAGATGCCTCGCTGGCAAGTTTGGCCCGACCTACAGCAGTGGGAGAACCTCACGGCTTGGCTCGACGGCCGGCGGCGCGGCGCGCAACAAACACCGGTCAACGGCGCGTCGGTGCACGTCGGCCCGTAAGCGTCAGCTTTCGGACTTCCAGGTTTGTCGAACCTTGTCGGCCCAACTGTGGTAACCGCGCCAGCTGTAGATCGAATGATCCAGCGGCGTGCGCTCCGCAGTCGGCTTGGTGCTCACGCGCGAGAGCCACTTTCGATAGGCGTCCCATCCATGTTGCTCGTTGCCGGTTGGGCTCGGCTGGCGCTGATTGCCATCATTGCCGTGATACAGAGGCGGCCTGAATCGGTGGGATTTTTCTTCGCTCATCGGCTGTGACAGTCCTTGTCCAGGTGCGCAAAGAGTACCGACAACTTCAGTTGGATCCCAGGAACTGGATCACAAACAAACTTTCGAAAACCCTCCTATAAACATGTAGTTACATGTGTTTTTACGTAATAAGCGCCTGCTGATCCCGGCGGCTGACCGCAGTCCGCCGCTCAAAACTCAGACGGCGATGCGATAACACGGAACATAGGTGCTCGGATCGGACAAACGCATGCGCCTTTCGGCGACGAAATCGCGCAGCAGCGTGCCCAGGGACCCGATGAGCGTGGGGTCGCCGCGTAGCTCGAACGGCCCTTGCTGTTCGACGAGGCGGATGCCGGCTTCGCGCACATTGCCTGCCACGATACCCGAGAAAGCTCGTCGCAAATTAACAGCCAGCGCATGAGCCGGCTGATCGCGATGCAATTCTAGGCTCGCCATCGTTTCGTGCGTGGCTTCGAACGGCTGTTGAAAGTCGCGGCCGATATCGAGCGCCCAATTGAAAAAGTATGCGTTGTCGCTGGCCGCGCGGCGCACGCGAACGGCATTTAGCCCCGCGACGACTTCGGCAGCAACGGCCGCAGGATCTCCGAGAATGATCTTGTAGCGTTTCTGTGCGACCGGCCCGAGCGTGTCGCCGATGAAGTCGTGAAGGCGTTCGAAGTATTTCCGGCTCGAAACGGGCCCCGTAAACACGAGCGGCAGCGGCTCGGCATCGTTTGCCGGACTCAGGAGGATGCCGAGTAGATATAGAATCTCTTCCGCCGTCCCTACGCCCCCCGGAAAGACGACGATCGCATGCGCCATCCGGACGAACGCCTCGAGGCGCTTCTCCATGTCCGGCATGATGACGAGCTCATTGCAAATCGGGTTCGGCGATTCCGCCGCGATGATCGTGGGCTCCGTAAGGCCGAGATACCGGCCGTTTCGAATGCGTTGCTTGGCGTGACCGACGGTTGCTCCTTTCATCGGCCCCTTCATCGCTCCTGCGCCGCAACCGGTGCAGATATCGATACCTTCGAGGCCGAGGGCGTAACCAACGACCTTCGTGTAGTCGTACTCTTCGCGGCTGATGGCATGCCCGCCCCAGCACACGACGAGCCGCGGCTCCTCGCGGGCCCGCAGGACCCGGGCGTTACGCAGAATGTGGAATACGGCGTCCGTGATTCCTTCGGAGCTGGCCAGATCGAAACGCGGGTTGCGCAGGATGTTGTCGTGCGCATAGAGCAAATCCCGCAACACGGCGAACAGATGCTCGCGTATACCGCGGATCATCTCCCGGCCCACGAAGGCGATTTCCGGCGCGTTCTTGAGCTCCAGAGCCACGCCACCCTCGTATTGCACGACGGAAATGCCGAACTTCTCGTGACGGCTCAGGATCTTTCGGACGTCGTCCTCTTGGTTACCGGAGTTGAGCACCGCCAGCGAGCACTGCCGCCACAAGTCATAAAGGCCGCTGGCGCCGGCCCCGCGTAGCTGGCTCGCTTCCACGCGCGACAAAATCTCGAGACTGCCTTCGGGCGCGATCAACGCATCCATAGGGTCTATCTTGCTCGCACGGCGAATGCGGCTACGGCCGAATTTCGATTGGCGTCGACTCGCGAGTCATGAGCCAAATGTCGACCATGTCGGAGTTGCTGACCGCGATGCACCCGTCGGTCCAATCGGAGCCTTGATACCTTCGTAGGTCTTGCTTCGGCTCGTTCGGGAAGCCGTGGATCATGATCTGGCCACCGGGGTCCACTCCCTGTGCGTTCGCTCGAACCCTGTCCTCGGCGTTGGGGTAGGAAATTTTGATCGACAGAAAGTAATCGCTGTCGGCATTGCGCGTCTCGAGCCGATATTGTCCTTCGGGCGTGCGGAAATCTCCTTCCCGCCGCTTCGGGCCTCTCGGCACGAGCCCGAGCGACACGTTGAATGTCCGCAGCACGCGCCCGGCTTTGAGCAAGTAGAGCTTGCGCTCGGATTTCACGACGAGAATCGAGTCCGCCTGCTCGTATCCGGAAGGGATCTGCAAGCCCGCGAAACTGGGCGCGGCCACGCAGAGCCCCAATAGGAGCCCGAGCAAGATCCGCCGAGAGGGGTGCGAGTTCATCGGCCGAGACTCTAGAACAATCACTTCGAAAATAGCAATTCGCCCGGTCCACGGTTGTGAGGCTCGTCTCGCCTAACGTCGTGCTGCAGCCGCCGTGCGCCGACTCAATCCCCACACGTCGAGAACCATCCGGCTGGCTACGATCTTGTGGTCGCGAAAATTGTCGATGACGAATCCATCGAGCTGTACGCGCTCGTGCGTCGCGGGTTGATCGTTGAAGGGCCGCTCGTGGCGCCCCGAGAGCACGAAGAACGTCGCGATGTGATTGGGTTCGGCCACCTGATCGACGACATGCAGCTCGAGATCCGCAAACGAATAATTCAATCCGTCGGCCGTGCCACGCATGATCTGCTGCGAGAGATCGGATCCGTTGAAGGTCGCACCGGGACTGAAGTAGCGCGACCACTCCGACCAGTTGCGGTCGATAAGGAACGTCTGTAGATACTGCGCAACGCGCTGCTTGTCCGCTGAAACCGCTGCTTCGTCGCCCGCGCGGCCGCAAGCAACGACCAGCATACATACCGCGACGGCGGCGGAAATTCGACGAGCATGTCCGAGTCGGCTCACCCGGACGAAGATACTGCTCGCCGCTGCTTACGACGGGGACGCGCCGCACAAATCTCCCCTTTTCAAGACCCACGCGGGCAGCGCTGCCGGCTCTGCTCGTTAGGAACTCGTCCTCTCGAGCGCCGCGATGCGCTCCTCGAGTGGCGGATGCGAACGGAACAAGCGCGAGAAACCCGTCGCACCGCCACCGCCGATCCCAAAAGCTTGTATGGCTTGCGGCAGGTCGGCCTGACCGCTGGCACGCTGCAGACTTCTCAGCGCTCCGATCATCGCGCCGCGCCCGGCCAAACGAGCACCGCCTGCATCGGCACGAAACTCTCGATAGCGCGAGAACCACATCACGATCATGGTGGCCAGAATGCCGAGCAGCAGCTGCGCGACGATGCTGGCGATGAAGAATCCCGGCCCTATGCCGCGCTCGGTGCGAAACACAACGCGATCGACGACGAAACCGACGACCCGCGACAAGAACACGACGAACGTATTCACGACGCCTTGAATGAGCGTGAGCGTCACCATGTCGCCGTTAGCAACGTGGCTCACCTCGTGACCCAGGACGGCCTCGACTTCGTCCCGACCCATGCTGTCCAGCAAGCCCGTGCTGACGGCGACGAGCGCCTTGTTGCGGTTCGGTCCCGTTGCAAACGCGTTCGGCTCCGGCGAGTCGTAGACCGCGACCTCGGGACAACCAATACCGGCGACCTGCGCATGACGTTGAACGACATTGAGGAGCCAGCTCTCGGTAGCGTCACGCGGCGAGCGGATCACATGGCCGCCGGTCATCCGTAAGGCCATCCACTTCGACAAGGCCAAAGAGATGAGCGAGCCCGAGAAACCGACGACGGCGGAGAAGATCAGGAGCGCATTGAAATCGAGCGCAGTGCCGCTGCGCGAAAGCAACGAGTCGATGCCCAACAATCGCAACACGACGCTCAACACGACGAGCACCGCTAGATTGGTGCCGATGAACAGAGCCAGTCGTTTCATGGACGCTCCAAGATTCCCATTTCGTCTGATTAGACACTGATTGGGGGGTAAGATCCGCGTCTTCAAGCCCCCCCGCGTCGGCTGACCCGAGACAGCGGCGCGGCTCCCGCCGAGCCCCGAAGGCCAGCTGCTAAGATGCCGCCGCAGCGGTAACGATGATCGACCGGCGGCGATGGCCGACAAACGCAACTTCTGGAATGTGAGATTCGCCTGGCTACGCTATGCAGTTGCATGGCTCGGCTACGGCTGTCTGCGGCTCGTCGTGCTGCTACCGTACCGCTGGCAGCTGACCGCCGGTAAAACGTTGGGGCGCACGGCCTGGACCCTGTTGCCCGCACGCCGTCGAGTGGCCGACCGCAATCTGGCTATCTGCTTTCCGGACTTGCCGGCAACGCAGCGGCAGGCGCTCGTTCGCGAGCATTTCGATGCGCTCGGCGCATCGGTGTTCGAGATGGCCATGGGCTGGTTCGGTAACCCCGACCGCGTCCGCGCGCTTATCGAGATCGAGGGTGCCGAGCATCTGGCTGCGGCGCTGGCGCGAGGTCGAGGCGTCATTTTGTTCGCGGCGCACTTCACGACCTTCGAGTTCTTCTGGCCGGCGCTCTCGCCGCTGTGCACACAGCTCGCCGGTATGTACAAGTGGCAGCGCAACCCGGTCATGAACAAGATCATGACAGCCGGCCGCGGCCGAAATTTCGGGGATCTCTTCGCCAAGGACAACGTACGCGCCATGTTGCGCAGCCTGCGTCGCAACTCGGTCGTCTGGTATGCGACCGACCAGAGCTTCACGGGCAAAGGCAGTGCGCTGGTGCCGTTTTTCGGCGAGCCTGCCATGACCAGCACGGCCATCAGCCGAATCGCCAAGGTCAGCGGCGCCGCCGTGCTGCCGTTCTTCTGTCGGCGACGCCTCGACGACTCCGGCTACGTCATGAGCATCGGAGCGCCGATCGAAGGATTCCCGAGCGGCGACGAGGCGCAAGACCTGCAAAAGTTCACGCGGCTGCTCGAGGACTACATACGCACGTGTCCCGCCCAATACTGGTGGATACATCAACGATTCAAGGGACGCCCGGCGCCTTACCCCGACATCTACCGGGCTGCCGACGAGCGGCGCTGAATCTATGCCTACGAGCCGCTCCGCGGATCTTTCGCTCGCGCGGTTCTCGGCGCCGCGCTACTGGCCTACGTGGGCGCTGTGGCTTGCGATGCGTTGCGTCGCTCGGTTGCCGACGGACTGGCAGCAGGCGCTCGGCGTCTACCTCGGTCGCGCACTGCGCCGTCTGCCGCTGCGGCAGGTACGCACGGCACGGCGCAACCTCGAGCTTTGCTTCCCCGAGCTGTCGCTCCACGAGCGTGCCGCGCTGCTGCGCCGACACTTCGAGGCCGTGGGCCTATCGTTCGTGGACATGGCCATCGGCTGGTTCTTGCCGATCGACGAGTTGCTCGAGCGCGTGACGATCACCGGCCGCGAGCATCTGGACAACGCGCTCGCGTGCGGCAAGGGCGTCCTGCTCGTGTCCGCGCATTTCACGCCGCTGGAGGTCGGCGTCGCAGTCATGGAATCGTTGACGCCGCTCTGCAGCTGCATGTACAGACCGCAGCGCAACGCGATGATCGACGTGATCATCCGTCGCGGCCGGAGCCGCTTCGCTCGCGAGCAGATTCCGCGCGACGACGTGCGGGCATTGCTCCGCAGCCTGCGCGACAACCATGCCGTGCTCTATATGCCCGATCAAACCTACCTCGGGCGCCAAAGCGCGTTGCTGACTTTCTTCGGCGAGCCCGCCGTCACCAATACGGCAACGTCTCGGCTCGCGGGTATCAGTGGAGCAGTCGTATCGACATACTTCTTCAGGCGACTGGCTGACGGCCGTTACCGTGTCGACATCGGCGCACCGCTCGACGGATTTCCGAGCGGCGATACAAACGCCGACACCCGCCGCCTCGTGGCCGTACTCGAAGACTACGTTCGCCTGGCACCCGAGCAATACTTGTGGATCTACAAGAAATTCAAGGGACGTCCGCCACCGCATGTCGACCCGTACTCGTAACCTGCGCTTAACCGAGCGGCGCGGGCACCCAGCCGATCCCGACGAAATCCACTTGCGCGGCCGTGCTCTTCGGCCGAATCACGACCTCCTCGAGCTTCTCCGTTTGCGCGTCGTAGGCGGCGCTCATCGCCTCGAGCTCGGTGCGAAATTTTGTTTCGAGATCCTCGATCCGCTCCTTGCGCACGGCCATGTTCTCCTTCGCGCGCGCAACGTCGCCGGACTCCTTGCGCGTGCGCCCAACCTTACGAACGGCGGCCCCGATACGCGATGCCGACGTCACGGAGACCCGCCGACGCCCGAGCAACGAGCCGAGCAGCGCCGCGCCGACCGATACGACCGTGTCGAGACGACTGTCGGCGGCCTGTTCCTGCTCGCGCTCGAACGTTTGCTCGGAACGGCGCAACTGATCCTGAAGGCGCTCGAGCTGCGCTGCATACCGCTGCTTGAGCTCGGCCGCCTCGCGGTCGCGCCGCGCATTGCCGAGGACCTGTAGCCTGATTCTGAAATCGCGCTCGGACTCCCCCGGGCCGGAAGCAACGTCGAGGCTCGAGCTGCGGTATACGACGAGCGGCGCGTTGTCGCGCAACCACCGTTTGACGGTCGCATCGATGCCGCGCATGTTCTCCGTCGTGGCGGCTTGTGCAGGCAGGCTCTCGAAAGCAGCCCCGGGCCCCGGCTCGCTCTCGAGGGAATCGTCAGCGCCGACGAGCACGGCCGTCGACCAGTCGACGCCCTCCCCCTCGGATAACTCCGCGAGCACTCGAAACGGCCGCGTGACGTCCACCTTCGGTCGCGAGTTGGCATACGCCAGCAAACCGGTCGCGAGCAGTCGCGGCTTGTACGCCCAATGACGCGCGGCAGTCGCAGGATCAGGCGCCAGAAAGCGCTCCTTGACGGCCGGGGGCAACAGCGGGCGAGTGTTCGCAACACGGTCTCGCGCTGCGGCCGGTTCCGGGGCACCGACGGCCGGGTCGGCCGTGTCGCGAGCGCCTGCGCCAAGGGTCTTGATCTGCTCGCGCGTGAGCGGCCCTGCGAGATAGCTCATCACCCAGCGCGTCTCGAGCACGACGGGCCCCGACTCGTGCACGTTGTGCAGCAGGAACCGCCGTTTGCCGAGTCCTGCAAGCGTCTGCTCGATATCGATGCCGAGGAGCCGTTCGCCGCCGGCGGCACTTCTGAGACCATCTACGAGCCTCTCTTTGTCGCGGTCGGTCTGGAGGCGTCCCACGAGCCACGTGCCCGCGTTCGACAATCCTTTGTAGTCAAGATCGACCGGGTTCTGCGTCGCAAGCACCACGCCGAGCCCATAGGCCCGCGCCTGCTTGAGCAGCGTCAAGAGCAGCCGTTTGCTCGGCGGATTCGCCACGGGAGGCATGAAGCCGAAGACTTCGTCCATATAGAGCATCGCGCGCAGCGACGCACTGCCGGGCTGCCTGCGCATCCACGCGATCAACCTGTTCAGCAGCATCGCGACGAAGAACATACGCTCCTCGTCGTCGAGGTGTGCGATGGACAGAACCGACACTCGCGATTGACCGCTCGGTGTGTAGAAGAGCGCATCGATATCGAGCGGAGTACCCTCCGACCACGCCTTGAAGCGCGGCGCCGCAAATAGCGCATTGCAGCGCATCGCGAGCTCGAAGCGATCCTTGGGCGGGAAGAAACTGTCGAGGTCCATGACGCCGACGCGTGCGAACGGTGGATTCTGAATCGCTGCGATGAGGCCCGGAAAATCGAGAGCGCGCCCGGCGCGCCAGGCCTCGTCGACGATCCCGGCCAAGAGCAGGTGCTCGCGCCCGGTCCACTGATCCGACTCGATGCCGAGCAAGCTCAACAAGCTGTCCACGGTGCCGTCGACGAGCTCCCGAAAGAGCTCCTCGTCGGCCAGCGACTCGTCGCCCGGAGGATCGAGGCGCGCGAGCACCGACAATGGCTCGCCCGCCGCGCTGCCGGGGGTATACAGCGATGCGGCTGCTGCCGAGCGCAGTTTCGCGATGCGTTCGGGCGTTTGGCCCCACTCTGCGAGCCCTTCCCGCCAACGGGCCGCCGTGCGGGCTGCATAGTCTTCGACACTCGTGCCGGCCTCGAGCGCGGCCCGAGGATCCACCCACGGCGCGAAGTCTTCGCCGCGAAGCTCGGGGAAGGTCAGCAGTAGATCACCGACGTCGCCTTTCGGATCTATGGCGATGACGGGTATGTGATCGATCGCGGCCTCTTCTATGAACGCGATGCCGAGTCCGGTCTTGCCGCTGCCGGTCATGCCCACGATGACCGCGTGCGTCGTCAAGTCCTTCGAGTCGTACAACACGAGCTCGTCGTCCAACTCGCCGCTCGCCGGATCGACCTTCTTGCCAAGATAAAACGAACCGAGCTTCTCGAAGTCCTGCACGACGCCTCCGCTGTTCAGTGGACGGGACTCGATTACAATGATAACCGGCAGACTGCGCAGTTCGGCTTGCCGAGAATCATTTACGACATGAGGAAGGTGGAGACCTAAATGCTAAAAGAATTCAAAGAATTCGCCATGCGCGGCAACGTGATCGACATGGCGGTGGGCATCATCATCGGCGGAGCCTTCGGCAAGATCGTGACGTCTCTCGTCAACGACGTCATCATGCCGCCGATCGGCCTGCTCATGGGCAACGTGGACTTCAGCAATCTGTTCGTGAGCCTCACGGGGCAAGCTTATCCGAGCTTGGCCGCAGCACAGGACGCGGGCGCGCCACTCGTCAAGTACGGCGTATTCATCAACACCGTGATCGACTTCGTCATCGTCGCGTTTGCCATCTTTCTGGTGATCCGAACCCTCAACAAGCTCAAGCGCAAGGAAGAGGCTGCGCCGCCGGCGGCACCCCCTGCACCTTCGGCCGAAGAGACGCTACTGATCGAGATTCGCGACTTGCTCAAGACGCAGGCGCGCTGAGCTTCAGCCGCCCGAGGCGCTACCAGGCACCTCGGGCGGGCTCGCGTAAGCGGTCTCGAGCTCCTGCCAGGCGACGGGATCGAACTCCGTTCCCGTCTCGAGCGCCACCTTTCTGAGCGAGCGCTTGAGGCGCTCGACGCCTGCGCGCTGCCAACGGCCGGGCGCTCTGACGGCCGCGTTGTCGAAATCCACCAAAAACACGGCACCGGCGGAGTCGACCAGGATGTTGTGTGCCGTAAGATCGGGATGATCGACGCCGTGATCATGGACGGATCGCAGCATCCGCCCGATCCTGGCCCAGCAGCCATTCGGTGGCTGCCCGTCGGCGAGAAACGACGACAACTTCCGCGTGTCGGTCAAATAGACCGTGATGATGTCCGCCGTGTAGCTGAGTCCTACGTGTCGCACTCGGGCGGCAACCGGGCCCGGAACCGGCAACCCCTCGCCGTGCAGTTTGCGCAGCAACCGCCACTCGCGAAACGCTCGCGTGCGCTCGAGACCGAGCCATAGATAGTGGTCCTCGATGAGCTTCGATACGAGGCCGCCGCGCTGATAGTGCCGCAGCACCCACGTTTGTGTGTCGTGCTCGACGACGAGCACTGAACCCCTACCGCTGGTTTCCAGCGCAATGGTTCCAGCCTCCTGCCAGTGCGCACGGTCGAACCAGCTCGGCTGCACGGCGGCGGCCAATGCCTCGTCGAAGATCAGCGCACCGTCACGCGTACGCACTACCCTGGGCTCAACCATCGCGGCTTCTCAACGCACCGCGGGCATGAACGCCGGCCGCATCGGGCAACTTGCCCCGAACGGCCGAGAGGACCTCGGTCACGTCGATATCGACCAGGCAGCGCAAATGTCCGAGCGGACACGTGCGCTCGAAGCACGGGCTGCAGTCGAGGCCTCGGTAGAGCACGGTCGCGCGGTCCGTGAGTGGCGGCGTAAAAGTCGGCGAGGACGAGCCATAGATCGCGACGACTTGGGTCGGCGTCGCGGCCGCCACGTGCATGAGCCCCGAGTCATTGGTCACGGCGACGTCCGCGGCTGCCAGCAGATCGACGACGTCGGCAAGCTGCGTGCGCCCGCAAAGATTGTGCGCACGGTCACCGGCCGACTCGGTCACGGCGTCGCCGAGCGCTCGTTCCTTCGCGGAACCGAGCACGAGCACCGTGACGCCATTGCTCGTCAACGCGCTCGCGAGAGCCGCAAACCGTTCCATGGGCCACCGCTTGGCAGGACCGTATTCGGCACCAGGCATCAGTGCGACGATCGGGCCGGCCGCCGGCAAGTCGAGCTCGCGGCGCAGGCGATCGAGATTCGCGGCGTCCGCGCGCAGCTGCGGCCGGAGCCGCTGCGGTAACGCGTCGAACGACGCTTCGGCCGGTTCGCGCCCGAGCGCAACGAAACGTTTGACCGTCTGGTCGAGCCGGTCGTCGAAGCGACGGATGTCGTTGAGCAAGCCGTACCGCCATTCCCCACGAAAGCCGGTCCGTCGCGGCACGCGTGCGAACCAAGGCACGAGCGCGGCTTTCGCCGAGCGCGGCAACACGATCGCGTGCTCGTAGCCGGCAGCGCGAAGCGACCGTCCGAGCGCGCGGCGGCGCCCGAGTGCGAGCTCCCCGTGGCCGACCGCGAGCTCGATCCCGTTCGCGACCTCCGGCATGCGCGCGAGGATAGGTAGCGACCAGGACGGTGCCACGACGTCGATCCGAGGCCCGTCGAAGCGCTCGGCGAGCAACCGATACAAAGCCTGAGCCATCACCATGTCACCGACCCACGACGGACCGACGACGAGAATTTTGCGGGCGGGCGACGGCAACGTCACGGGTGGCAGGCAAGCGCGTCCAAGTAGGCCTTGACCCCAGCGCGCACGTCGGCGAACTGCGCCGTGTATCCCGCCGCGCGCAACGCACCTATGTCGGCCTGCGTAAAGCTCTGATAGCGAGTCTTGAGCTCGTCGGGAAACGGCATATAGCGAATCGCGCCCGTGCCGTGCCAATCGAGAATCGCATTGGCGAGCTCGTTGAACGTGGCACTCGCCCCCGTGCCCACGTTGAAGATGCCCGAGACGCTCGCGTGCTCGTGCAGCCATAGATTCACGTCGACGACGTCCTCTACGTAGACGAAGTCGCGTCGCTGCTCGCCGGGCTCATAGCCGTCGTGCCCGCCGAAAAGACGGGCTTCGCCGTCGGCGAGGATCTGACCATTCAAGTGGAACGCGACACTCGCCATCTGGCCTTTGTGCGCTTCCCCGGGACCGTACACGT
Organism: uncultured Gammaproteobacteria bacterium; assembly: GCA_963786385.1. GTDB lineage: Bacteria > Pseudomonadota > Gammaproteobacteria > Steroidobacterales > Rariloculaceae > FEN-1219. The sequence continues at coordinate 789,432 of CAWAYS010000004.1, read as the reverse complement.
TGAAATACCGCAAGCCGGCAACCTGCGAGCGAGCCACCGACATGCGTCGGCGCACGTAGCGATCGAACAATAGCTTCGAATATCCGTAAACGTTCAAGGGCCGCTCGACACCCGCGCCGTTCTCGGAGAACTCGGTGCTTGCACCATAAACGGCCGCGGAGGATGCGTAGATGAGAGGCACGCGCTCGGCGAGACAATACTCGAGCAGATCGACCGAGAACCGGTAGTTGGTCTCGAGCATGTGGCGACCGTCCCACTCCGTGGTAACGGCGCAGGCGCCTTGATGAAAAACGGCGCTGGGCTTCTCGAGCTTTCCGGCGCGCAATCGCTCTGCAAACAGCTCCTTGTCCCAGTAGTCGGCGATCTCGCAATCGACCAAGTTGACGAACTTGCGCCCATCGGTCAGGTCGTCGACGACGAGGACATCGTCGCTGCCGCGGCGATTGAGCCCGCGGACCAGATTACTGCCGATGAATCCGGCGCCGCCGGTGACTACGATCATTTCAAGACGGCGTCAGCGGCCGTCGCCGTCGACGAGTCGATAGCTCGCGCTGCAATAAGGACACTTTGCTTCGCCCGTCGTTTCGATGGGCAGATACACCTTGGGATGCGAGTTCCACAAGTACATGCTGGGCTGCGGGCAATGCAACGGTAGGTCGGCGCGAGTGACTTCGTACACGCGCTCGGCATTCGCCGTTTCCAAGTGCTCCTCGACGGTCCCGGAACGTTGACGCACCGCTCGTTCTCCTGGTTCTTTCGGTGTTCGATTATACCCGCCCCTCTGGAGACGGGGCGTCCTCGGCGCCTAGGAAAGCCCGGTCCCACTCGGCCGTCACCCAGGCCCTCAAATCCTTGAACTCGTGCTCGGGCACGATGCGCCCCGCCTCGTCCAGTGCCAACTCGTGCAACCGCTGGCGTAACGCGAGGTAAGCTTCCTTGAGCCGAGCGCAACGCGTTGCCGACACGAGCCCGACGCGTTGCAGGGCTTCGAGCTGGCGAACGTTATCCGGAAACTCGACGAGCTCCGGAAACTCATCGGAGCTCGAGAGGACCCAGTAGTCGACCAAGAACTCTATGTCGGCGAGGCCCCCGGGGTCCTGCTTGAGATCGAACCATCCGGGCTTGGCGAGCGACAGCTCCGTGCGCATCCGTCGGCGCATCTTCGCCACTTCGTTTTTGAGCTTGGCTCGGTCGACGTTGGCGATCAAGATCTCGCGGCGTAGGCGCTCGAAAGCGGCGCAAACGGTGCGGGCGCCGGCCAACGCCCGGCTGCGCAGCAGCGCTTGATGCTCCCAGACCCAGGCCTCGGCCGTTTGGTAGCGCTTGAAGCTCTCGAGGCTCGAGACGATGAGACCGGCGCGTCCGCTGGGTCGCAGCCGAGTGTCGACCTCGTAGAGCCGCCCCGTGCTGGTCTGAATCGTCAAATAATGTATGAGGCGCTGCACGAGCCGGGCGAAGAACCTTTCGTTCTCGAGGGGGGCGTCACCGTCGGTTTCCTGCTGCGAGCCGCTGGAGTCGTGCAGAAAGACGAGATCCAGATCCGATCCGTAACCGAGCTCGAGCCCGCCGAGCTTGCCGTAGCCGATCACGGCGAAGCCCGCTTCGCGCGGCGGCGGGCCGCACATCGGCTTACCGTGCTTGCGCACGAGCTCGCGCCAGGTCGCGCGCAAGGAGAAGTCGAGCACGAGCTCGGCCGTATCCGTGAGGCGGTCGCTGACCTTCATGAGCGGCAAGGCACCGAGACGGTCGGCAATTGCGATCCGAAACACCGCCGTCCGCTGAAAGACGCGAATCGCCTCGAACGTCGATTCGTTATCGTCCGGGTCGGCGCTGCGCAGGCTGCGCTCGAAGACCTCCGTGAGTTCTTCTCTCGTCGGCGGAGTGTCGAAGATCCTCGGATCGAGCAGCTCGTCGAGCAGCATGGGATGCTCGGCGATTTGTCGAGCCAACCAAGCACTTTGGGCGGCGAGGTTCAGCAGCCGCTCGAGCGCTCCGGGGTTTTCGTTGAGCAGTGCCAAGTAGGCACTCCGCCGGCATACGGCGCGATAGATGCCGAGGACGCGCTCGAGCGACTTCGCGGGCGTCTCGTGGCGTACCAGCAGCGGAATGGTGCGAGCGACGACGCCGGCGAGCCGTTGTCTGGCGACCTCGTCCATACGCTGATAGAGGCCTCCGTGCCGAAGATCCTCGAGCAACCGTCGAAACTCGCCGTCGCCCTCCAAAGGTGTTTGGGCCAAGGCTGCGCCGATATCGCCGGCCTCCCACGCGGCGGCGATAGGGTCCGCGACCGCCTGCCCCCCGCCTTCCGCGTCCCAAGCGACGCGCTCGAACTCACGCTCGACGATTGCGCGCTGCGCGTCGAGCCGCGCGCGCAGCTTCTCCCAGCTCGGCATACCGCACCCGTAGGCGACCCGGGCGCGTAGCTCGGCGTCTTCGGGCAAATCGTGTGTTTGCTGGTCGGCAATCTGCTGGATGCGATTCTCGAGCGTGCGCAGGAACTCGTAAGCCTGGGCGAGCGCCGTCACCGTATCGAGCGGCAACTGCCGGTCGCCGGCCAGCAGCGGCAGCGCGCGCAGCAACGAACGCACGCGCAGATCGGGATTGCGGCCACCGCGCACGAGCTGAAACGCCTGGACGATGAACTCGATCTCGCGGATGCCGCCAGGGCCGAGCTTGATATTCTCAGCCATGTCCTTACGCGCGACCTCGGCGCTGATCAAACGCTTCATCTGCCGCAGCGCGTCGAACACACCGTAGTCGAGATAACGCCGGTAAACGAACGGCGTGAGAATCTCCGCGAACACCTCATCGGCAACCGGGCCACCCGTGACGCCGCGCGCCTTTACGTATGCGTAGCGCTCCCAGTCGCGGCCGTGCTGAACGAGATACGACTCGAACGCCGAGACCGCGACGACGAGCGGGCCGCTCGCGCCGAAAGGGCGTAATCGAGTGTCGACGCGGTAGACGAAGCCGTCCGCCGTGCTCTCGTCGAGGAGCTTGATGAGCATCTGGGCTAGACGTCGATAATACGTCTCCGGTTCGACTGCTTGTTTATCGGCGCCGTGTGCGCCCCCGTCGAGCTCGGTGGCCTCGGCGTACAAGAACACCAAGTCGATGTCAGAGGAAAAGTTGAGCTCTCCGCCTCCGAGCTTGCCCATTCCGAGCACCACGAGCGACCGCAACGCTCCCTCGGCATCCTTCGGACGACCAAACCTCGGCTCGAGCGCGGTTACGGCGTACTCGAGCGCCACGCGGATCAGCACGTCGGCCAACGTGGACAAGTCCGTCAGCGTCGTGCGCAGATCGGCGACGCCACTGATATCGCGCCACGCAAGTCGCGCGAGCTCGACATGGCGAAATCGCCGCAGCTCCGCCATGAAGGCGTGCTCGGTCGTGCCCTCGGGACGCAACGCTTCTCGCAACGCGGCTTCGGTCAGAGGCGCGCTATCGCCCAGGCGCGCAGCGAGACGCTCGGGCAGACGCGTGAGCACGTCGAGCACGAAATCGCTCACGACGCATACACGTGCCGCCGAGGCGGCCGCAGGCGGGGGAAGCGGCACGTCGAGGCCGGCAAGACGCTCGGCCACGCGTTGCAATCGCGGCCCGAGATCCTGGGGTAGCTCTGCCGGAGGCTTCAGCTGCAATGGACTGTCGCGCGGAGATCGGACATCGCCGTCGGACTTTATTCGCAAACGCCGCCGGTCGAAAGGGCAATAGCGAGAAAAAAGAAGCCCCGCACGGGGCGGGGCTTCGTTCGATGCAAGTCGTTAGAGTACCGACTACATCATGCCGCCCATGTCGTGGCCGTGGGGCATCGGCGGCTCCTTCTCCTTGGGCTGCTCGGCAATCATGGCCTCCGTCGTGAGCAGGAGACCCGCCACCGACGTCGCATTCTGCAACGCCAAGCGAGTGACCTTCGTCGGATCGATGATGCCGAACTTGACCATATCGCCGTACTCACCGTTGGCGGCGTTGTAGCCGTAGTTGCCCTTGCCGTTGAGAACGGCATTGAGCACGACGGACGCGTCGGCCCCGGCGTTGCCGACGATCTGCCGCAGCGGCTCCTCGACCGACTTGCGCAAAATGTTCACGCCGACGGTCTGGTCGTCGTTGGCGCCTTCGAGCTTCTCGATGCCCTTGAGCGTGCGCAGCAACGCCACACCGCCACCCGGAACCACGCCTTCCTCGACGGCCGCACGCGTAGCGTGCAACGCATCTTCGACGCGCGCCTTCTTCTCCTTCATCTCGACCTCGGTCGCAGCACCGACCTTGATCACGGCCACGCCGCCGGCGAGCTTCGCAACGCGCTCTTGGAGCTTTTCGCGATCGTAGTCGGACGTCGACTCCTCGACTTCCTTGTTGATCTGGTCGATGCGGCCCTTGATGTCTTCCGGACGTCCCGCGCCGTCGATGATCGTCGTGTTCTCCTTCGTGACCTGGATCTTCTTGGCCTCGCCGAGATCCTCGATCGTGGCCTTCTCGAGCGACAGACCCACTTCCTCGGAGATGACTTGGCCGCCCGTCAGAATCGCAATGTCCTGAAGCATGGCCTTACGACGGTCGCCGAAGCCGGGCGCCTTGACGGCTGCAACCTTGACGATGCCGCGAATGTTGTTCACGACCAACGTCGCGAGCGCTTCGCCTTCGATGTCCTCGGCGATGATCAACAGCGGCCGGCCGGACTTGGCGACGCCTTCCAGCAGCGGCAACAGCTCGCGAATGTTCGAGATCTTCTTGTCGTGGATCAGCACGAGCGGGTTGTCGAGATTCGCCGACTGGCTCGCTTGATCGTTGATGAAGTACAGCGAAAGGTAACCGCGGTCGAACTGCATGCCTTCGACGACCTCGAGCTCGTTGGCGAGACCCGAGCCTTCTTCGACCGTGATGACACCTTCTTTGCCGACCTTGTTCATCGCCTCGGCGATGATGCGTCCGATCTCCTCGTCGGAGTTCGCCGAGATCGTACCGACCTGGGCGATGGACTTGTCGTCCTTACACGGCTGAGAAAGCTTGCGCAGCTCTTCCGTGATCGCAATCGTCGCCTTATCGATGCCGCGCTTCAGGTCCATGGGGTTGAAGCCCGCGGCCACGGCCTTCAGGCCTTCGCGCAGAATCGCTTGGGCGAGAACGGTGGCGGTCGTCGTGCCGTCTCCTGCCGCGTCCGACGTCTGGGAAGCAACTTCCTTGACCATCTGGACGCCCATGTTCTCGAACTTGTCCTCGAGCTCGACTTCCTTCGCGACCGAAACACCGTCTTTGGTAACGGTCGGAGCGCCGAAGCTCTTTTCCAGAACGACGTTGCGGCCTTTCGGGCCGAGCGTCACCTTCACTGCGTTCGCCAGGACGTTCACGCCTTTGAGCATTCGCTGGCGCGCGTCGTCGGCAAAACGTACGTCTTTAGGAGTCGCCATGACTCTGTCTCCCTACAAGATGTGGATTGATTTGGACTAAAAAGGGTATGGGTGCCTTACTTCTCGATGACCGCCATGACGTCGTCTTCGCGCATCACGAGCAGATCTTCGCCGTCGACCTTGACCTCGGTGCCCGAGTATTTTCCGAACAGCACTTTGTCGCCGGTCTTGAGGTCCAGAGGACGGGTTTCACCGTTTTCGAGGATCTTGCCCTTGCCGACCGCGATGACCTCGCCCCGGATCGGCTTTTCCGTGGCAGTGTCCGGAATCACGATTCCGCCAGGTGACGTTCGCTCTTCCTCGGTGCGTCGAATGACGACACGGTCGTGTAGAGGACGAATCTTCATGAATGTTCTCCCTTTGACAACTCGTTGATTTAAATTGAAATTTGTCCGAGACCGGAAAAATTGTTAGCACTCGGTCAAGCCGAGTGCTAATCATAGTGATCATTATTCTGATTTCAAGGCTTTGAGAGCAAGGTCATGACAGTATTTGCGCTCGGCCGTTATGCTTGACCGTCTTGCCGGGCGGTAGTCGAGAAGTGGCGGCGGACGATCCTCGAGCGTTGGTGGTGCTCACGACTTGCGCGGATGCCGAAGAGGCCCGCGCTCTCGCGGCGGCGCTCGTGGAGCAACGGCTTGCGGCTTGCGTGAGCTCGCTCGACGGGGTCATGTCGACCTATCGCTGGCAAGACCGGCTGGAGCGCGATCAGGAGAGCCTGTTGGTCATCAAGACCACCGAAGCACGATACGAAGCCGTCGAGCAGTTGATCCGGGAGAGATCGAGCTACGAACTCCCCGAGGTGCTGGCGGTCCCAGTGCTCGAGGGCTCTTCCGCGTATCTGAGCTGGCTCGGTGCCGCGGTCGAAGACCAATTGCCGCCGGCTCGGCAGTCTAAAAAGCGAACGGAAGCCTAAGGAGTAGGAACGATGCCCCGCCGTTGGCCGCTACGCGTCATCGCGAGCTTACTCGTCGCGCTGCTTGGAACCGCGACGTTCGCCCAGGACGTGCTCCCCCCGCAGCAGGTCTTTCGCTATACGGCCGACGCCGACGGCCGGAGCGTTCGCCTGCATTTCGACATCCTCGACGGTTACTACCTGTACCGCGAGAGGTTCGCCTTCGAGAGCGCGACCCCCGGCGTCTCGCTGCGCGCTGCTGAATTCCCGAAGGGCGACATCCACAAGGACGAGTTCTTCGGCGAGCAGGAGATCTATCGGGGCAAATTCGACATTTCGCTGCCGTATGAGCGCACGGCATCGGCCGACGGCGTCAAGGTCGCGCTGAAACTCCAGGGCTGCGCCGATTTCGGTCTGTGCTATCCGCCGCAAGACTGGACGGCAGACGTGAAACTTCCGTCAGCACCTGCAGCCGCGACCACGCTGTTCGACGGCGGCACGCCGGCCGCCGCCGCCAGCACCGGCTTGCTATCACCCGACCAGGCGTTCGTCATGAACGCGCGATTCGATCGCCCGAACGAACTCACGGTTGGATGGCAGATCTCCCCCGGTTATTACTTGTACAAGGACAAGCTGACTTTCAGCGTCGACGGCAAGATCGAGCTTGGCCGCGTGTCTTTGCCGGCAGGCAAGCGTCACAGCGACGACAACTTCGGTGACGTCGACGTTTACTACGACTACGTCGAGGCGGTCATTCCGTTCTCGCGCCCGAGCCCGGACGCGATGAACGTCGTCATCAAAGCCGGCTATCAGGGCTGCAAGGAAGACAGCATCTGTTATCCGCCCGACCAGCAGACGATGGATCTCGTGCTGCCCGCCACGAGCGAGTTCGCGACGACGGCGACGGCGACGCACCGACACGCGCGCCCGCGAGCTCGGCTCCCGTATCCGAGCAAGATCAATGGGCCGCGCGCGTCATCTCGGGCTCCTGGTGGGCGCTGCTGGGCTGGTTCTATGTCGGCGGGCTCGCGTTGTCGCTGACGCCTTGCGTGCTGCCCATGGTGCCGATCTTGTCGAGCATCATTGCCGGTCAAGGTGCCGTCTCGACACGACGCGGCTTTGCGCTGTCGTTGAGCTATGTGCTTGGCATGGCGTTCACGTACACGATGGCCGGGGCGCTGGCTGCGCTGGCGGGCGGGCAGGTACAGGCCATCTTCCAGAAGCCGTGGATCATTGCGTCGTTCGCAGGGCTGTTCGTTTTGCTGTCGCTGGGCATGTTCGGCTTGTTCGAGCTGCAGATGCCCGCGGCGCTGCAGACACGATTGGCCAATCTCGCCAACAAGCAGAGGGGTGGCACGTTCCTAGGCACGGCGATCATGGGCGCGCTGACGTCTCTGATCGTCACGACCTGCGTCGCGCCGCCGCTCGTGGGCGCTTTGGCCGTCATCGGCCAAACAGGCGATGTCACGCGCGGCGCATCGGCGCTGTTTGCCCTCAGCATCGGCATGGGCTCGCCGCTGCTCGTGGTCGGCGCATCGGCGGGCCAGATCCTGCCCAAGGTCGGACCATGGATGAACGCCGTGAAGGCCGCATTCGGCGTGATGATGCTCGGCATCGCGATTTGGATGCTCGAGCGAGTCCTGCCCGGCAAGGCGACGCTCGTGCTGTGGTCGCTACTCGTGTTCCTGACCGGCGTATTCCTCGGCGCCCTCGAGCCGCTGCCCACGAACCCCGGCACGGCCCGCCGGCTGTCCAAAGGGCTCGGGATGCTGGCCTGTCTGTACGGCGCCTTGCTGCTCATCGGCGCCACCCTCGGCGGAGAAGATCCGCTCAAGCCGATTCCGCAAGCAACGTTCGCCGCGGCCGGCGGCGCGATGGGCGCTACCGCGCCGAAGCTCGAGTTCCGTCCGGTCGAGACGGTCGCCGAGCTTCAATCCGCGCTCGGGGAAGCGCGCGGCGCCGGCCAGCCCGTGATGCTAGACTTCACTGCGGATTGGTGTGTGTCCTGCCGCGAGATGGAGGAGTACACGTTTCCCGATCAGGGGGTGATCGGCGCGTTGAAGCCGTTCATGCTGCTGCGCGCCGACGTCACGGAAAACAACGACGATGACAAAGCACTGCTCCAGTACTTCCACAGCTTCGGCCCGCCCACGATCGCCTTTTTCGACGCCGAAGGACGGCAGCAAGAGAGCTTCAAGCTCGTCGGCTACGTTCCGGCACCGGAGTTCAAGACTCACGTCGAGCAGCTCGCAGCGCTCTGAGGGCCGCCACCGTGGCTAAAGGGCGACCCGCATTACTTACGGTCGTCCTGAGCGGCGCCGCCGTGCTCGGCTACCTGACCTATCGCGGCCTGTCGACGCCGGCCGCCCCCCCCGAGACGCCCGCCGCCACGGCGGAGCAAGAGCCGGCGCAAGCTCAAGCGCCGGTCGTCGAGCAACTGGCCGAGACGCTGCCCGATTTCAGCCTGGCCAACCTCGAAGGCAGCCCGCAATCGATCCGGAGCTGGCCCGGTAAGCCTCTGATCATCAACTTCTGGGCGACGTGGTGCGGGCCGTGCCTGCGCGAGATCCCGATGCTCAAAGATTTCCAGGCCAAGCACACGGCCGATCTTCAGATCGTCGGCATCGCGGTGGACCGGCGCGATCCGGTGCTCGGCTTCGCCGAGAAGATGCACTTCAACTACCCGATCCTGCAGGGCGAGAGCGACGCATGGGAAGCCGCGGCGAAATTCGGCGTCAATTTCTACGCGCTGCCGTTCACCGTGTTCACGGCCGCGGACGGTAGCGTGCTCGGCGTGCATACCGGCGAGCTGCTGCCGGAGCACCTGGAAAATCTCACGGCCACGCTGACAGATCTGTCTGCCGGCACGATCACGACGGCCGAGGCCCGTGAACGGCTGGCCGGGCTCCTCTAGCGCGCAATCGCGAGAAAAGCGAGAAAGATGCCGCTAAAAGCGGCGAAAACGGATAAACTAGCCGGCAACCGTTCCGGGAACCGGCCTCAATGGCGCGTTTGCTTCTGTTAAATGGCCCGAACCTGAACCTGCTTGGCAGGCGCGAGCCGGGTCTCTACGGCGCCACGACGCTCGGCGAGATCGAGGGAGGCCTGCGCAAGCAGGCCGCAGAAGCAGGGCACGAGCTCGACACCTTTCAAAGCGATGCAGAGCACGAGCTGATTCACCGCATACACCAAGCGCGGGATCAGCAGGTTCGCATGATTCTATTCAATCCGGCCGCTTTCACGCACACCAGCGTGGCGTTGAGGGATGCGCTGCTCGCGGTGCAGATTCCGTTCGTCGAGCTGCACTTATCGAATGTCGCGGCGCGCGAGCCGTTTCGGCACAGATCGTTTTTCTCCGACGTTGCCGTCGGGACCATTACAGGATTTGGCGTCGCCAGCTATGAGCTCGCGCTGAGCGCTGCGCTGCGTTACCTGGCGCGTGAGGGAGAAGTGATGGACATAAGAAAGGTGAAGAAGCTCATCGAGCTCTTGGAAGAGTCGGGAATCTCTGAGATCGAGATTTCCGAAGGCGAGGAATCGGTGCGCATCAGCCGGTACCCGCACACGGGACCGATCACGTACTCGGCGCCGCTGCCCGCCATGCACGCGCCAGCCGCTCCCGCACCGGCCGCGGAGGCCGCTCCCGCACCCGCCGCGGCGCCGTCCCGCGGCCAACAAGTCACCGCGCCGATGGTCGGCACTTTCTACAGCAGCCCCGCACCAGGCGCGAAACCGTTCGTCGAGATCGGCACCGAAGTCAAACCGGGCGATACGCTCTGCGTGATCGAAGCGATGAAGATGATGAACCAGATCGAGTCCGAAGTAGCCGGCCGCGTGGTCAGCATCCTCGTCGAGAACGGCAACCCCGTCGAGTTCGGCCAAGCCCTGTTCATCATCGAATGACTGTCACGGTCGGCACAACCGCATGATCGACAAAGTTCTGATTGCCAATCGCGGCGAGATCGCGCTGCGCATCTTCCGCGCTTGCCGCGAGCTCGGCATCAAGACAGTCGCCGTTCATTCGACGGCAGACACGACGCTGAAGCACGTCCTGCTGGCCGACGAGACTGTTTGCATAGGTCCGCCGCGCTCGCAGCAGAGTTATCTGAACATGCCGTCGCTGATTGCCGCCGCGGAAGTGACGGATGCCGTGGCGATTCATCCGGGCTACGGATTCTTGTCGGAAAACGCGGACTTTGCCGAGCGCGTGGAAGAGAGCGGTTTTGTGTTCATCGGCCCGCGAGCCGAGACGATTCGCCTGATGGGCGACAAGGTTTCAGCGATCAAGACGATGCGCGAAGCCGGAGTGCCCTGCGTTCCCGGCTCCGACGGCCCATTGTCCGACGACCCGCAAGAAAACGCGCGCATCGCGCACGAGATCGGCTATCCCGTGATCATCAAAGCCGCGGCCGGAGGCGGCGGACGCGGCATGCGCATCGTGCACAGCGATGCGGCGCTTGTTCAACGCGGTTTCGATCACGCGGGCCGAGGCGTCGTCGGCTTTCGGCAGCGACGTGCTGTACATGGAGAAGTTTCTCGACCATCCGCGGCACATCGAGTTTCAAGTGCTGGCCGATGGGCACGGCAACGCCGTTCATCTCGGCGAGCGCGACTGCTCGATGCAAAGACGCCACCAAAAGATCATCGAAGAGGCGCCCGCGCCCGGTATCTCCGAGGAGGAGCGCAGACGCATGGGAGCCCGCTGCGTCGAGGCGTGTCTGCAAATCGGTTATCGAGGCGCCGGCACCTTTGAGTTTCTATACCAAGACGGCAAGTTCTACTTCATCGAGATGAACACGCGCGTTCAGGTCGAGCATCCCGTAACCGAGATGGTGACCGGCATCGACATCGTCAAGGCGCAGCTCAGCGTCGCCGGCGGCGACCGCTTGCCGTTCACGCAAGACGACATTCGTTGGTTCGGGCATGCGATCGAATGCCGGATCAACGCCGAGGATCCGAAGTCGTTCGTGCCGTCGCCCGGCACCGTCACCCTCTGGCACCCGCCCGGCGGCCCAGGCATCCGTGTCGACAGTCACATGTACAGCGGCTACTCCGTACCGCCTTACTACGATTCGCTGATAGCCAAGGTCATCGCTCACGGCGAGCACCGTCGCTCGGCGATCGCCCGCATGACGACTGCGCTGCAGGAGATTGTCGTCGACGGGATCAGCACGAACGTGCCCTTGCACCAGGAAATCTTCCAGCACGGTGCGTTCAAGGCCGGCGGCACCGACATCCATTACCTCGAGCGGCGACTCGGCCTCAAGTAGCGCCGCCTGCCGAACTTGAGCTGGCAACAACTCATCTTCAGCGTGGCCGCCGACGATCTCGAGCGGGCCGAGGCCTTGCTCGAGCTCGCCGGCACCGCGGCGCTCGCTTTCGATGACGCCGGCAATGACCCCGTGCTCGAGCCACCGCCCGGCGTAACGCCGCTATGGCCAAAGATCGGCGTGCGCGCGCTTTTTCCGGCGGACACCGATCTCGCATCGCTCGTGCACTTGCTCGAAGCCAGCGGCTTCGTCCGTGGCGAGGTCGCATTGCGCGCGTTACCGGACATGGATTGGCGCACGACAGGGCGCAGCATCGCGGCACGATCCTTCGGTGAACGCCTTTGGCTGCGTCCTGCGGGCGACGAAGCACCGCCACCCGCTCGACAGACGTGCGTCACGTTGAACATGGGCCTTGCGTTCGGGACGGGACAACATCCGACCACCGCGTTGTGCTTGGAATGGTTGGCCTCCCACATTCGGCCGGGCGTCACGTTAGTCGACTACGGCTGCGGCTCGGGCGTCCTTGCGATTGCCGCGTTGGCGCTCGGCGCGAGCCACGCTTGGGCCGTAGACAACGATCCGCAGGCGCTCACGGCAACTGTCGACAACGCACGACTGAACGGGGTCGCCGATAGGCTCTGGAGCGGGCTTCCGCAGGATTTGCCCCCGCTGCGGGTCGATTGGCTCGTGGCGAACATTCTGGCCGGCCCCCTCGAGCAGTTGCCCGCGGTTTTCGCGGCTCATCTCGGCGAATCGGGAGGAATCGCGCTGAGCGGGCTACTCGTGTCGCAACGCGAGCCGATAGTTGCGGCATACTCACCGTACTTCGAGAATTTCGCGACCGCGGAGCTCGACGGCTGGCTGCGGCTGGACGCTCGCGCGAGCCGTTCGGGTTGACTCTCACGGGACGCTAGAATTGGCTGCCAACAGGAAATCCCGGGCCTCGATGCTGTTCACGCGCTGCCCCGACTGCGACACGACGTTTCGCGTCAGCGAAGACACGCTGGCCAAGGCGAACGGTCAGGTTCGTTGCGGGCGCTGCGCGAGCGTCTTCAACGCCTATGCGGAGCTACGCGATCCGCCGGCGGAGCATCAGGCTCGGCAGACACCGCCCGAGCCCAGGCCGCCCGCCCCCCCCGCGGCAACCGCCGAGCCGGAATCGAGAGCGGCGGACGAGCACGACGCTCATTCGGCACCGGATAGCCCGTCATCTGACCCGGCGCTGACCGCACACGCCGACGAACCGGACGAACCGGACGAACCGGACGAACCGGACGAACCGGACGACGAGGATATCGCTGGACTGTCGGTCGCAGAGGTCGTCGCGCAAGTCGACATCGGTGCAACCGATGAAGCGGCCCATGAGGCCAAGCCGGACTCGATCGATGAGTCAGACCCCGAGTCGGTGAGCTCGATCACCGCGGCCCAGATCGAGCAAGTACTCGAAGCCTTCGATACGAGCGCGATAACGGCTGCGTCGTTACGGCTCGATCCACTCAAGGAGCGCAAGCGCGACCAGCTTTGGCCCGCGGCCGCGGGCCTCGCAGTCGCGGCGCTCTGCGTGCAGATCGTCAATCACTTTAGAGCCGATCTCGTCGCGCAGCCGGGCATCGGCCAGCCGATCGCGAGCGCGTACGCCATGCTCGGCATCACCGTGATTCCGCACTGGAACTTGAAGCAGTACCAAATCCTCGATTGGATCGCGAACGCCGAGCCCAACGCGCACGGTCAAGGCAGCTTGACAATTGCCGCCCGCATCCACAACCGCGGCCCACGGGCACAGCCGTATCCGTCGGTTCGCTTGCGCTTGAAGAATCGTTGGGAAGAATCCGTCGGCAGCCGCATCTTCGCGCCGAGCGAATATCTCGGCGACAATGCGCTCGCGAAGAAACTCATGGCGCCGGGCGAAACGGCGCGCGCGCGACTCGAAGTCGTCGATCCAGGCCCGGACGCATACGGATTTGAGCTCGATGTTTGCATCGAAGTCGAGACAGATGTACTAAGCTGCGGTACCGACGAAGTATTTTTGTAACTCGCACTTCGCATCGATAGATTTCACTCTGTCGCGCTCAATTTTCACCATTCTTCCATGCTATTATTTGCTCACCCTGAGTCGGTATTCCTTACTGCTAGAAACGGGGTTAGCGCTCGCGTGCACTTTGTCCGGTCGATGCCGGGCCGGTGATCGTTTCGCGACGGACACGCGTCGCTAAGTACTAGCGTCTACCGACACGGGCGTTTGTTGCAACGTTCTATAGGGGAGAACGTAGTGAGCCCGACTACCAGCACAAAGAGACCTATAAGAAAAAAGGTCAAACGAGCAACGACGAGCGGGGCCCATGTCGGAGTACGGAACAAGCCGCTCAGCAGCCTGACGGATGAGGCGTTGCACAGTTACTTCGCAAACTTGAACGGCCATCGACCGGGCGACCTCTATCAGCTCGTCATGGGCGAGGTCGAAAAGCCGCTGTTTCGTGCCGTCTTGAGCTATACGAACGGCAACCAGAGCGAGGCGGCCGAGATCCTCGGCATCAATCGCGGCACGTTGCGCAAGAAGCTCAGGGCCTACAAGCTCCAGGGCCGATGAGCGGCGCGCGAAGGAGCACGAAGCCCGCCTCCGGCAGCCAGGTCGCGCAGCTCAAACCAACGAGCAAGCGACAACCGCGCGCGCTGCTGAGCGTCGCCGACAAAAACGGCATCGTCGACTTCGCTCGCGGCCTCGTCGCTCTGTCGTACGAGATCCTCTCCACCGGCGGAACCGCCAAGACACTGCGCGATGCGGGCATCCCCGTGATCGACGTGGCAAACGTCACGGGATTTCCCGAAATCATGGACGGCCGCGTCAAGACGCTGCATCCGAACGTTCACGGCGGTTTGCTCGCGCGCAGCGGCATCGACGACGCGGTGTTGTCCGAGCACGGCATCGGTCTCATCGACTTGCTGGCCGTCAACCTTTATCCGTTCGAAGCGGCCACGGCACGCCCCGATTGCACGGACGCCGAAGCCATCGAGAACATCGATATCGGCGGACCCGCGATGTTGCGCGCGGCGGCCAAGAACCACGAGCGTGTCGCAGTTGTCGTCGATGGCACGGACTACGCTCGAGTGCTCGACGCCCTGAAAACCGGCTCGCTGCCCGCCGGTTACCGCCGCGAGCTTGCGATCAAGGCGTTCAGCCACACGGCGCGCTACGACGCGGCCATCAGCCGATACCTACGAGCGCACAACATCGAGCCCGCCGCGTGGCCCGATCCGCTACTCATCGGCGGCAAGCTCACTCAACCGCTGCGCTACGGCGAGAATCCGCACCAGCAAGCCGCGCTGTATCGAACATTGCAACGCTATCCGGGATCGGTCGCCCATGCCGAGCAGCTTCAAGGCAAAGAGCTTTCGTTCAACAATCTCGTCGACGCAGACGCGGCTTTGCAAGCCGTGAAGGCCTTCGACACTTGCGCCTGTGTCATCGTAAAGCACGCCAACCCGTGTGGCGTTGCGGTAGCCCCGACGCCTGCCGCCGCCTATGGACTCGCGTATCGAACCGATCCCACGTCGGCTTACGGCGGCGTGATCGCGCTCAATCGGCCGCTCGACGAGGCAACATCTCGCGCCATCATCGAGCGTCAGTTCGCGGAAGTGATCGTCGCTCCGGAAATCGCCAAGGCGGCCCGCAAGGTATTGTCGGCCAAGCCGTCGATTCGCGTGCTCGAAGCGGGATGGCCCGAGCCCGTCGCGGCCGATCTCGACTGGGAAGTCAAAACGATCGAAGGCGGTTTCTTGCTGCAGCAGCGCGATTTGGGCCGAGTCGACGTGGCTGCCGCAAAGGTCGCGACACACCGGGCACCGACCGCGTCCGAGATCGTCGACCTGAAGTTCGCCTGGACGGTCGTGAAGTTCGTGAAGTCCAACGCAATCGTCTACGCTCGCGACGGCGCTACCCTCGGGATCGGCGCTGGGCAGCCCGCTCGCGTGATGAGTGCCAAGATTGCGGCGCTCAAGGCCGCGGAGGCCAACCTGTCTCTCGCGGGCGCCGTGATGGCCTCGGACGCATTCTTCCCGTTTCGCGACGGCCTCGACGCGGCCGCTGAGCATGGCATTCGGGCGGTCGTCCAGCCCGGCGGATCGATGCGCGACGAGGAAGTCGTGCGCGCCGCCGACGAGCACGACCTTGCGATGGTGCTCACTGGCATGCGCCACTTCAGGCATTGATCTGCACGGCGCACCAATCGTGAAAGTACTCGTGATTGGCGGCGGCGGACGCGAGCACGCCATCGCTTGGGCACTCGCCCGCTCACCCGACGTGACCGAAGTGCTCGTGGCCCCCGGCAATGCGGGTACCGCCACCGAGCCGAAGTCGCGCAACGTACCCATAAGTGCTGCGGATCTCGACGGCTTACTGAAGCTGGCCGAAGACGAGCGCGTCGGTCTTACGATCGTCGGCCCAGAGCTACCGCTCGTCGCCGGCGTCGTCGACCGCTTCTCCTCGCGCGGCTTGAAGTGCTTCGGACCGACGGCCGCCGGAGCACGGCTCGAGGGCTCGAAGGCCTATACGAAGGACTTCCTCGCGCGGCATTCGATACCCACGGCGGCCTATCGGACGTTCACGAGCTTCACGGAAGCGCGAACCTATGCGGCGACTTTGCGTCCGCCTATCGTGATCAAGGCCGACGGCCTCGCAGCGGGGAAAGGAGTCATCATCGCGCAGAGCGTCGACGAGGCCACCGAGACGCTCGATCGCGTTCTCGAGCACGGCATCTTCGGTGCCGCCGGCGCCAAAGTCGTCATCGAAGAGTTCCTCGCCGGCGAAGAAGCGAGCTTCATCGCGCTCGTCGACGGCACGCGCATCGTGCCGCTCGCAAGCTCCCAAGACCACAAGACCCGGGATGACGGCGACCGCGGTCCGAACACGGGCGGTATGGGCGCCTACTCGCCCGCGCCCGTCGTCACGGATTCCGTGCACCGGCGCGTCATGGAACAGATCATGCTGCCCACCGTCCGCGGGCTCGCCGCCGATGGTGTCCACTACCGTGGCTTCCTTTACGCCGGCCTCATGATCGATGCAACAGGTGCACCGAAGGTCATCGAGTTCAACTGCAGGCTTCGGCGACCCGGAGACACAGCCTATCTTGTTCCGCCTGCGCTCCGACTTCCTCGGCCTTTGCTTGCAATGCTTCGACGGCACGCTCGGCCACCAGGCCATCGAATGGGACGAGCGCGCAGCGGTCGGCGTCGTCATGGCCAGTCGCGGCTATCCCGAGGCCTACGAGAAGGGGAAGCCGATCGACGGCCTCGATACGGTCCACGACGCGGACGTGAAGATATTCCATGCCGGAACGCGTCTCGAGCAGGGGCGCGTGCTGACCGACGGCGGTCGCGTGCTGTGCGCGGTAGGGCTCGGCACGACGGTCGGCGCCGCACGCGAGCGCGCTTACCGCGCCGTGAGCAAGGTGAGCTGGGATGGCGCGTTCTGGCGCACCGATATCGGTTACCGGGCCGTCCAGCGAGAGCAACCGGACGGACGGCGCTGACCAGCTAGGTCCTGAGTCGCGCCGTCAGCGCTTCATCGCCTCGAAGAACTCTGCATTCGTCTTCGTGTCCTGCAGCTTGCTGAGCAGGAACTCGACGGCCGCGAGCTCGTCCATCGGGTGCAGAACCTTTCTGAGCACCCACATCTTCTGCAGCTCGTCGGGCTGCGTGAGCAACTCTTCCTTACGCGTACCCGACCGATTGATGTTGATGGAAGGGAACACACGCTTCTCGGCGATGCGCCGATCGAGATGAATCTCCATGTTGCCCGTACCCTTGAACTCCTCGTAGATCACGTCGTCCATCTTGGACCCCGTGTCGATCAAGGCCGTCGCGATGATCGTGAGGCTGCCGCCTTCTTCGATGTTTCGCGCAGCGCCGAAGAAACGCTTCGGTCGCTGCAGAGCGTTCGCGTCGACACCGCCCGTAAGCACCTTGCCCGAAGAGGGCACGACCGTGTTGTAGGCGCGCGCGAGCCGCGTGATCGAGTCGAGCAAGATCACCACGTCTTGCTTGTGCTCGGTCAGGCGCTTGGCCTTCTCGATGACCATCTCGGCCACTTGGACGTGGCGCGTGGCGGGCTCGTCGAAAGTGCTCGACACGACCTCGCCCCGCACGGTGCGCTCCATCTCCGTGACCTCCTCGGGCCGCTCGTCGATGAGCAGCACGATGAGCGTGCACTCGGGATGATTGGCCGCGATCGAGGCCGCGATGTTCTGTAGCAGCATCGTCTTGCCGGCCTTCGGCGGCGAGACGATGAGCCCGCGCTGACCTTTGCCGATCGGCGCGACCATGTCGATGATGCGGGCCGTGAGGTCTTCGGTGCTGCCATTACCTTGCTCGAGCTTGAGGCGCCGTTTCGGAAACAGCGGCGTCAGGTTCTCGAACAGCACCTTGCTCTTGGCGTTCTCCGGCGCGTCGTGATTGATTTCGCCGACCTTGAGCAACGCGAAGTATCGCTCACCGTCCTTCGGCGGCCGGATGAGCCCCGAGACGGTGTCGCCCGTGCGCAAATTGAAACGCCGAATCTGACTCGGGCTCACGTAGATGTCGTCGGGCCCGGCGAGATAGGAGCTGTCGGCCGAGCGCAAGAAGCCAAAGCCATCTTGCAAGATCTCGAGCACACCCTCGCCGAAGATATTTTCGCCGTTCTTCGCGTGGGCCTTGAGAATCGAGAAGATGATGTCTTGCTTGCGCGATCGGGCTTGATTCTCCAAGCCCATCGACTCGGCTAATTCGACCAGCTCAGAAGCCGCCCGAGTTTTGAGCTCGGAGAGGTTCATGGCGTTCTTGGTCAGCTCAAGCTCAGCAGCCGGAATCACGTCAAACTCCTCGTCGTCTGGAAACTCCTCGCGCATCGGTTTCCCGCGGCGCGAAGAGCGCTTGCCGTTACCGTCCCTAGACTGCCGCGGGCCGTTGGCCCGGGCGCGTGCTGAATTGCCCAAATAACCCCTCACGAATGATTACCGTCCGTTACGATTGGCGAGTGCGTCTTCCGCGCGCGCACCCAGATGCGTCTCGAGAAAAGACTCGAGCTGCGCTTTCGAGACCGCTCCGACCTGCTGTGCCGCCACGGCACCGCCGCGGAACAACAACAGCGTCGGAATTCCGCGGATGTTGTACTTGGGCGGGGTCTTCGGGTTCTCATCGATATTCAACTTCACCACGCGGAGCCGATCCTGATATTGATCGGCGATGGCGTCCAAGATGGGTGCGATCATCTTGCAAGGGCCACACCATTCGGCCCAGAAGTCCAAAAGCACCGGGGTATCGGATTTAACGACGTCGGACTCAAAAGCATCGTCCGTCGTATGTACGATCTGCTCACTCACGTTGACAATCCTCTGGTTCCTTCCACCCTCGTGGATCCCCTAGGATGAAAGACAAAAAGCTCTAAAACGCCCAAAGCAAGGAAGCTGAAAAGTGACGCAGCCTGGCGGCTCAGGCACAATGTCGCAGCTGGTTGCTTCCTTCGAGGCTCGCGGGAATTCTGTGGGTATCTGGGAGGGCGTGCACTATTTTTAACCGTCAGGCAGAAAATTTGCAAGTATCGGGATCCGCAACGGACGCACCATCTGAGACGAGCCACCATCTGACCGACCTCAGGTTTTCGGACCTGTCACTGTCGGCGGAGCTGCAGCGAAGTATCGCCGAGGCCGGCTTTTCACGATGCACGCCCATCCAAAGCAAGTCGCTCCCGCTGGCTCTCGATGGGCGGGATGTGGCCGGCCAGGCACAGACGGGCACGGGCAAAACGGCAGCCTACCTCATCTCGCTGTTCCACTGGCTCGAGTCGCGACCGGCCGAGCAAGGCAAGTCGACCGACCCGAGAGCGTTGATTCTCGCGCCGACACGGGAGCTCGCCGTCCAAATCCATGCCGACGCAACCGCATTAGGTAAACACCTGCCTTATCGCCTCGGGCTCGTCTATGGCGGCACGGATTACGACAAGCAGCGCAACGAGCTCGCGGCCGGGGTCGACGTGCTCATCGGCACGCCGGGCCGGATCATC
Organism: uncultured Gammaproteobacteria bacterium; assembly: GCA_963786385.1. Lineage (GTDB taxonomy): Bacteria > Pseudomonadota > Gammaproteobacteria > Steroidobacterales > Rariloculaceae > FEN-1219. The sequence goes on along the minus strand of CAWAYS010000004.1, from coordinate 769,821 downwards.
GATTACTTCAAGCAGCACATATTTTCCTTGCGCCGCGTGCAAGTCCTCGTGTTGGACGAGGCCGACCGCATGTTCGACCTCGGATTCATCAAGGACATTCGCTTTGTGCTGCGCCGTCTCCCGGATCGCGACCGCCGGCTGAACCTGCTGTTCTCCGCCACCCTGTCGTATCGCGTGCTCGAGCTCGCTTACGAGCACATGAACGACCCCGAGCTCGTGCGCATCGAGCCGGACAAGATGACCGTGGACCGCGTCACGCAATGCATCTACTTCCCGTCCAACGAAGAAAAGTTTCCGCTGCTCCTGACGCTGCTGCGTGAGCGCGACCCGACGCGCACGATGATCTTCGTCAACACCCGGCGCGAAGCCGAACGGTTGCGCGACAACTTGGAGCGCAACGGGATCGAGGCCGCGGCGCTGTCAGGCGACGTGCCCCAACGCAAGCGGCTCAGAATGCTCAAGGAATTTCAGGCTGGCCAACTGCCTGTCCTGATCGGTACCGATGTGGCATCGCGCGGGCTGCACGTGCCGGGCGTGAGCCACGTGTTCAACTACGATCTGCCGCAAGACGCCGAGGACTACGTGCACCGGATCGGCCGCACGGCGCGTGCCGGCGCGATCGGCGACGCGATCAGCTTCGGCTGCGAGGACTACGTCGTTTCGCTGCCCGAGATCGAAGCGTTCATCGGCCGCAAGATTCCCGTGGCAACGTTCGATCACGACGCGCTCGTCGAAGCCTCGACGGCCCGCCGCGACGCCCCGCGTCGCCCGAAACACGGGGCCGGCGGCGGAAACCGCGGCTCGACTCCGCCGAGGCACAGAGGCAGCAAGCGGCGGCGCTAGGACCGATCCGGCTCGCAGAGCAGATCGAGCACGCCGTCGACGGCGGGAAACTCAGCAATGTCGCGGGCAGGCAGCGTCGAGTCCGGACGTCTGATGGCGACGGCGTTCGTCAGACCGTAAGCCCTGGCGGCCGCGAGGACCGCTAGGCTGTCCTCGATGAGCAGCGTACGATGCGGATCGAACGGGTGACGCTCGCGTAACGTCGTCCAGAAGACACGGCTCTCCTTGGGCGCGGCGAAATCATGCGACGTGATCATTCCGTCGACGAGGCGGTCGATACCGGTCTGCTCGACTTTCACCGCGAGCGTGTCTCGATGCGCATTCGTCACGAGCATGACTGCCTTGCCGCGCGCGCGAACCGCGGCGAGAAACTCGGGTGCCCCGGGCAAGAATCTGATCAAGTGCCTATGCCCTCGCTTGAGGCTCTTGAGATCCAGGCCGAGCTCCCGGGTCCAATGGTCGAGGCAATACCAGGCGAGCGTGCCGAGCGCGCTGTCGTAGCGCTCCGATATCCAGCGCTGCGCTTCGGCGGCCGACAGACCGTTGCGCTCGGCAAACTGCGCGGGCACGAGCTCGCGCCAAAAGAAGTTGTCGAACGCGAGATCGAGCAGCGTGCCGTCCATGTCCACGAGGACCGTATCGAATCGGTCCCAAAACGCTGCCGGCGCGGGTGTCTGCATGGCCACACTATGATACAAGAGGCGCCGTGAACGAACCGATCGATACAACCGCGATGCTGCATGCAGTCGCCACGCTCGCCCGCACCGCCGGTGCCGCGATCCTCGAGGTTTACGCCGGCGATTTCACCGTCGAAATCAAAGACGACCGCTCACCTCTCACCGAGGCCGACCGGCGCTCGCACAGCATCATCCGCGACGGTCTGCGCGACCTCTACCCCGACGTTCCTCTGGTTTCGGAGGAATCCCCGTCCGACGAGCTCGCCCGGCGCCGCGAGTGGAACCGCTACTGGCTCGTCGATCCGCTCGACGGCACGAAGGAGTTCCTCAAGCGCAACGGCGAGTTCACCGTGAACATCGCGCTCGTCGAAGGGCACCGGGCCACGCTCGGCGTCGTGCTCGCACCGGTCTTGAATCGGCTCTACGCGGGCGCTCTCGGCGCAGGCGCATGGTGCGAGCATGAGGGCCGATCCGAATCGATCACAGTCACGGTGCCCGCGCCATCGCCGCTGCGGGTCGTGGGCAGCCGCAGTCATCCGAGCGGGACGCTCGCGGGCTATCTCGCCGAGCTCGGCCCGCACGAACTCAAGCCGATGGGCAGTTCCCTTAAGATCTGCCTCGTTGCGGAGGGCTCTGCCGACATTTACCCGCGTTTCGGGCCCACTTCGGAGTGGGACACTGCCGCCGCGCAGGCTATCTTGGAGAGCGCCGGCGGCGGTATGATTGATCTCGCTGGCCAACCTCTGAGGTACAACACCAAAGACGATCTGCTGAACCCTCGATTCTTGGCCTTTGGCGACCATCGGCGAAACTGGCTGGCACCTATCCGAAACGACAGTGGACCAGAACATCGACACTGAGACTTTCAGGAACGTGGAGCGACTAAAGCAGTTGCGCGTTGAGCATCAGGACCTGGACCAAGTCATCGCTAGGCTGGTCGGCGATCCGCATGTGGATCAGATCATGTTGCGTCGCTTGAAGAAGCGGAAACTCATGCTCAAGGACATGATCACCCAGCTCGAAAGCGCCAGGATTCCGGACCTGAACGCCTAACGCGACATCGCCCCTTCGGGCTCTGCCGGGCACGTTGCACCGGACAGCCAAGGTCGGCACCCACGCAAGCGCCACCCCAAACGAAATTTCTTCCGACGGCCGAGTTCTTGCTCTCCGCGACCTGACCGCTACTATTCGGGTTGGGCTCGAGGAACTCTACGATGGACTTGATCGCCGACATCGGCGCCACGAACACCCGCTGCGCCTTGGTCAACGACAAAGGACGAGAGATCGCGCCCGAGGTCTTCCACAATTCGGACTTCACGGGTCTTCCAGGACTTCTGAAGGTCTATTTGGATCACCGCCGCGCGAGCGATCAACCGAAGCGAGCCGCATTGGCGATCGCCGCACCGATCGTCGGCGACGAGGTTCGCATGACGAACATCGACTGGCATTTCTCGCAGAAGGAGCTCACGAACGAGCTCGGCCTCACACGCCTGTTTCTATGCAACGACTTCGCTGCCGTCGCCTGGGGACTGCCGAAACTCACGGCCGAAGACTTACGCACCGTCGGCAACGGCACGGCGGCTCCGAGGGCTACGCTCGCGACCCTCGGCCCCGGGTCGGGCATCGGCGTGTCGGCGCTGATTCCCTCGACGGACGGCTGGTCGGTCGTCACGGGCGAAGGCGGTCACGCGTCCGCACCGGCCGGAACCGGCGAGGAATTCGAGGTCATCGAGCGCATCCGCGAGAAATACGGGCATTGCTCGATCGAGCGCTTGCTGTCGGGACCGGGTCTCGTGAACTTGTATGTCGCGCTCGCCGATATCGCGGGCCGCGGCGAGCCGACCGTTACCCCGAGCGACGTGACGGCACTCGCCAAGCAAGGCGAGCCGCTGGCGCGCAAAGCTCAGGGCATGTTCTTCGCGATGCTGGGCACCGTGGCCGGCGACATTGCGCTGACGTTCGGCGCCAGAGGGGGCGTCTACGTCGCCGGCGGCATCGTGCCGAAGGTGCTCGACGCGTTCGTCAAATCGGACTTTCGCTCGCGCTTCGAAGCCAAGGGCCGCTACCGCTCATACATGGAGTCGATCCCGACGCACGTGATCACGGCCGAGCGGCCGGCCTTCGTCGGGCTGCGGTATATCCTCGGCTATCGCTGACGCACTGCGCGCCGGCTCGCTACTTCTCGAGCTCCTCGAGCTTGCGCCGTTGCTCCGCGGCTTGCTGATCGACGGTTTGCTGGACGCCCTTTGCTCGATCGAGCGTGCCGACGAGCGGATCGAACACGGTCTCGCGCTTCGGCGCGTCGGCACTCGAGTCCGGCGCAGAAGGCTCGCTCGGACCGCCGCACGCCGCCGCGGCAATCGATAGACCCAGGACGATGAGTGCTCTCATGGTAGCTCCTTACCGGGCCCGATCGACGGGCCGATACGAAAGGTCAAGGCTACCACCTGCGCCCGAGGAGAAAATGTCGGGCTGCGCACAGTTCGGCGAACGGCTCCGCTCAAGCTTCGGCCGATCGCAGCTTGTTCTCGGAATGCTCCGGGTTGTCTTTGTCGAGACGCTGCTGGGCTCTGCCGAGCGCGAGGCACAGTGCCACCCACACGGCCGCGAACGGCACCGTGGCCGCCGCAACGCCGGCGAGCGAGAGGCCTATGGCACGCATGGCGCCGTCGATGCCGGCACCGGCCACATCGCCGAACCGATAAAGAAAGACGTCGATGAAGGGCTTTGCCTTGTACTTCTCCGCCGGCGGCACGACGCTGAACAACGTCTCGCGCGCCGGCCGCGAGACCGCGTAGCGCGTTGCCCGATGCACGGCATTGAACAGCGCGAACACGCCGAAAGCCGGCCAAATTGCGAGCAAACCGAAACCGGCGGCAGTGACGAGCGGCAAGACCGTGAGGGTCCAACCGACGCCGAGCCGTTTGATCAGATGCGTCGTGACGAAGACTTGCGTCAACAGCGTTGCGACCTGCGTCAACATGTCCAGCAGCGCGAAGCTGCCGATTCGCTGACTGAGCGTGTCCGCGTTGTCGAGCACGATGCTCGCCTGCGTGAAGTACAGAAACGTGTTCGAGATCGCGAGAAAAAAGATATAGAGCGCGATGCCGACGAGATAGGGCGAAGTGGCGACAGCGGTAACCCCGTCGATGAAGCGCCCGCCTATCCTCGCGCGCGCTGCGGCCGAGTCGCTCTCGCCGGAATCGGCCCCGTGACGCGAATGTTCCGAGGCGAGCGCCATCCGGTCGAGCACGAGCATGGTCCAGATCGCCCCAGCGAAGAACGCCGCACCGATCAGCATGAGGCCCGGCGCAAGATACGGCGAATCCGTGAACCCGCTGATCACATTCGTGGCCCAACCGCCGAACAGCGCTCCGAGCGTGCCGCCGATACCGATGAACGCGAACATGCGCTTGCCCTGATCGACATTGAAAAGATCGACCATGAAAGCCCAGAACAGACTGTTCACGAAGAGGTTGATGACGGTCAGCCACATGAAGAACGTGTAGCCGACTACGAGCGCAAATGTCGTGCCCGCGCCGGTCCCGACGAGTCCGCCGCCCGAGAGCCGATCGACGACGAGGAGCGCCGCGAAACCGAACAAGCATACGATGACGAAGCCGAACCCGATCGGGATGAACCTTCGGCGGTTGAGTCGGCTCACGACCCCACCGAAAGCGAGCACGACCACCAACGAGACGATGGAAGTACCGACGAAGAGCCAGCGCAAATCGTCCATGCCGCGCGCGACGCCCATGGCGTCACGCACGGGCCGAAGAAAATAGTAGCCACACAGAACGCAAAAGTAGAAAACCGCGGAGTAAACGGCGAGCGGGAGCTCGCCACGCTTGAAATTCAAAAGCCGCGCCGTCCAGTCGCCCACGGTTCCCCTCCAAAGCCGCTATTGTTCGTATTCTCGCTCGGCCGCCGACGTCCACTCGACGGTCGCGGCCCAGTATAGCGAGGATCGAGCGCTCACACCGGGGCGCGCAAAAGCCACGCCCATCCGGACTCCTCGTGGCTTACAACACCATGATAAATATGAGAAATATTCGCCCTTCATCCCGGACATGCGAGCGCTGTGTTTTCTGGTTACGATAACCGGTAGACCGTCACGCCTCTTCGTGTAGAACACTAGAAATCGGAGGTGGGTATGAATCGCTCCGTACACGCTCACGCGACGGAAAGCATCCGCAACATCGCGTTGCTCGGACACTCGGGCGCCGGCAAAACCACTCTGATCGAAACCCTGCTCGCCAAAGCCGGTGAGATTCGCGCCGCCGGCTCCGTCGAGAAGGGATCGACAGTCTGCGACTTCACCGATCAGGAAAAGCGGCTGCACCACTCGCTCGACGTCGCAATCTGCCACCTACGCCACGACGGCAGAGCCATCAATCTGCTCGACACTCCGGGTTACCCGGACTTCATGGGCCGGGCGATGGCAGTGCTGCCCGCCGTGGAGACGGCTGCCGTCGTCGTCAACGCCGAGCACGGTGTCGAGCTCGTGGCCCAGCGAATGATGGCTTTCGCAGCGCAGCGGCGACTGTGCCGCCTCGTCGTCATCAACAAGATCGATGGCGACAACGCCAGACCCGAAGAAGTGCTCCGCGAGATACGCTCGGCTTTCGGCCGGCAATGCCTGCCCGTGAATTTACCGGCCCGGCGCGGACAAGCCGTCGCCGACTGCTTCTTCGAGCCCGCCGACGAAGCACCGGACTTTTCCTCCGTGGCCGCCGCCCACACCGAGATACTCGACCAAGTCGTCGAGCTCGACGATGCGCTCATGGAGCTGTATCTCGAGCAGGGGCAGGAAATTTCGCTCGAGCAGCTGCATGAACCGTTCGAGCGCGCCCTGCGACGCGGGCACTTGATTCCGGTGTGCTTCGTGTCGGCCAAGACCGGCGCGGGGATGCGCCAGCTGCTGCGCGTCATGGCGAGCCTCATGCCGAGCCCGCTCGAGGGGAATCCCGTCGAGTTCGTCGCCGGTCGCGAAGAGCGCATGCTCAAAGTCGACGGCGCCAACGGCGACGGACATTTCATCGGCCACGTCTTCAAGCTCAACGTGGATCCCTATGTCGGCAAGCTCGCCGCGTTTCGCGTGCATCAGGGAGAAGTGCACACGGGCGACCAGGTCTTCATCGGCGAGCGGCGCAAGGCCGTAAAGCTGGCGCATTTATACAGCGTGCAAGGCAAGGACTTGCGGGAGGTGCCGGCCGTCGTGGCGGGCGACTTCTGCGCCGTGGCCAAAATCGAGGACATCCACTTCGGCGACGTGCTGCACTCGAGCCATGACGAGGACGAGTTGAAGCTGCCCCCCGTCGAGCTGCCGCCGCCCATGCATGGCGTAGCGATCGATCTCAAGCAGCGCGGCCAAGAGAAGAAGCTGTCGGAAGCCCTGCACAAGCTCGCCGTCGAAGACCCGAGCCTGACAATCGAGTTCAACAGCAACGCAAACGAGACGGTGTTGCGCGGCATGGGGGAGCTACATCTTCGGATGGTGCTCGAGCGCATGCGAAGCGAGTTCGGTCTCGATGTCGTAACACGACTGCCGACGATCGCATACCGGGAAACCGTCACCTGCGGCGCCGAAGGGCATCATCGCCACAAGAAACAAACCGGCGGCGCCGGCCAGTTCGGAGAGGTGTACCTGCGCATCGAGCCGCTGCCGCGTGGGAGCGGCTTCGAATTTCGCGACGAGGTCGTCGGCGGCGCGATTCCGGGCCAATACATCCCGGCCGTGGAGAAAGGTGTCCGCCAGGTACTCGTCGAGGGCGCCGTCGCGGGCTACCCGATCGTCGACGTTCGGGTCACCGTGTACGACGGCAAGCATCACTCCGTGGACTCGAAGGAAGTCGCGTTCATCGCGGCGGGCAAGCGCGCATTCAAGGACGCCATCGGCAACGCCGGACCGATCATCCTCGAGCCCATCGCGAAAATCGACGTCACGGCGCCGAGTCAGCATGTCGGCGACATCACCGGGCATCTGGCGGCGATCCGCGCGCGAATCGCGGGCACCGACACGTTATCGGGCGGGCGATCCCGTGTACACGCGCTCGTACCCCTCGGCGAGCTCGGCGAATACCAGGCGACGTTGAAGTCGCTCACGGGCGGCGTCGGAATGTTCACAATGGATTTCGATCATTACGCCACGGCGCCGCCGACGTTGCAGAAGCAGCTAATGGACGGGTTCCGGCCGCCGGCCGAGGACTGACGGCTCGGCTTCAGTAGATTTCGCGCGTATAGATCTGGCGCGAGTTGCCGCCGAAGATACCGAAGGTCGCCTGCCCCGTCGGGTTCTCATCGCCCGGCGCGGCCGTATTCCAGTCGTAGCGCAGCCAGCTCGGCACCGTCGCGGTCACGAGCACGCTGCCATTGTTGCCCGTGCCGGGAGCGGCGAGCCTGAGCCCGAAGTCGCCCGCGCTCGGCGGCGATGCAAAACGCAAGCCCGGTGGCGCGGCCGCCGCGCAACCCGCGCCGCTGGCGCCCGGACTGCCGTTGTCGCTTACGCATGTCTCCCCCGGCGCCAGATTTTGCGTGAACCCCGAGAACGCTAGCGATACGCCCGTCGTGCACGTGTCGTCCGTGTTGGCGAGGAAGCCCGTGCTCGCGTCGCGGTAGTATTCGACTGTCATCGGCACGGGCAAGTCGACGAGCTCGGAACCCAGTGCGTTGAGCAGACGAACGCGGCCGTAACGGATCTCGTCGCTATCCGTGAACGCAATGCCCCCGGAAACGCCGAAAGTCACCGGGTTGCCTAGCGGTGCCGCGCCGCTGGCCTCGACGCCGTCCGCATCGCGCACGTCGATCGCAAGCTCGATACCGGCGCCAAATGGCGCCTGCGCGGCTCCCTTCGCGAACTTCAGGCCGCTGCCGCCGCTAAAGGTCAGCTGGGCGACGCCCGGCGCGCTTTCCGTCACGACGGGATCCGCGGCCGTCGAAGGCAGGCCACCGGTATCCAGTGCCGCGCCCGCCGTGTAGCTGCGGTTTTGCAAAGTCGACGTCGAGAGCTTGAAGAAGTTACCCCGATAGTTCAGCGTCGCGCCACCCGCAGCCGACCGCGCAGTGGCGGTGATGATCGGCACCATCGAGTAGTTGAAAGCCTGCCCGGCGTACGTGAAACCGGCCGCGGGGGAAGAGCAAGCGGTCTGAAACATCGGCGTATTGAGCACAGCGGTGAAGTGGTGAGGCACGAAGCGCCCGATCCGCTCGCTGAGCGCACCCGTCACGTCGCCGGCTCCGAGATAGTCGTTGCCGTCCACGCCGGGAGTCAGGCGCACGATACCGACCTCGCTCCAACTGAAATCCGTGCCCGTTGCGACGCCGTTGACGAACGGCCCGAAGCCGACGGTCGACGAGATTGCGCCGTCCACGCCGCCCGTGGGCCGATAAACGTGCGGGTCCAGCCGCACGGTCTTCGGCGTCGTTTCGCGGCCGTAGTTCGGCGTCGGGTCACCCTCGGCGTCGCGCACCGTCACCGTGATCTGAAACGGGCTGCCCGCGCTCGTGAACACATTGCCACCCGCGCCGCTTGCTTGCGGATTCGCGCCGCCTCCGTCGTCGATGATGCTGCTCAGCGTGAACGAGGCGGGCTTCGACACGAAGTTCGCCGTGGCACCGCGAATGCCGGCCGGCAGCTGCGTCGCGTCCACGGTCGTGTCGTCCTTCGCGAACACGCGGATCTGCCCGGCGTCCTTGTATTTCGCAGTCACGACGGCCTGGCCGTTGGTGAATGTGACGTTTTGAGCCACCGCACCGGCTTCACTGGCGGCCGCGGCGAGCGTATCGATCGTCACGCTGCGAAAGCCCGTCGTGGGGTTCGAGTACTGCGACCAGAACTTCAAGCTCTTCGTCCCCGTGTACTCCTCGATGATCCCGCACACCGGATCGTTCGGCGTCTGCCCGAACGCGGCGATGTAGAGCGGAAAGCTCGTGCCCGCAGTCTGTGCCGTTGCATACGTAGCGATCGCCGCCGGCGGTGGGTTCGTCAGCGGCGTATCCGTGAATGTGAAACCGCTCGGCGAGAACACGAGCGTGCCCTCTGCGTCGTTGTCGCGCACTCCGGTGTCCGTGACTTGGTAGACGTCTACGTCCATCGACGGTGGCCCATGCGTGTAGCTCAGCTGGAAGACGGCTTGCGATTCGCCGAGGGGCCAATTGTAGGTTGCCACACCGTCGTCGGCCGAGGCGTCGCTGAACGCGCCTCCGCCCGTGAGCAACGACCATGTACCGGCTCCCGTTTGCGTATCGAGCTCGATCTGAGCGTTGTAGTTCACGAGCGGCGTACCGGCGCTCGCATCGACCACGTTCACGGTGATGGTCTCCGGCACGCAATTGATGCCGAAACGGTCGTGATTGATCGTGAACTGTGCCGCGTTCGCGCACGGATGCGTCTCGGCGCGTAGCGACTGGACCTGCGCTTGAGTCATGGCCCGTGGCACGACTCGCACCTCGTCGATGTAGCCGTCGAAGTCCCGCGAGTCGAACATCCAGTCCGTGCCGATGAACAGCGGCAAGCCGTTCTGCGCCAACGAGCCCGTGTAGCTCGCGGTGGCACGCGCGACACCGTCGATATAGACGACTTGGCTGCCCGACTCGTATGTGATCGCGATGTGGTGCCACTGATTGAGCGCAATGGTCGCACTCGTCGTAATCGACCGAGTGACGCCGCCGGAGTCGTTCCACCACCAATACACGTGCCGCCCCGAATCGATGTGGTACTCGTAGTTCGTGTCCTTGGAGACGATCGTGTAGAGCTCCGGCGGCGTGCTTTTCAGATAGACCCAGGCCGCCACCGTGACCTCGGTCGGGAGGTCGAGCGCGGGGTTGTCGGGCACCTCGACATAGTCGCTGCGATTGAATACGCCATACCGGCAGGTGCCGGGATTAGTGCCGACGGCAGGCGTCGAGTTGGCCGTCGTCGCCCCGCCGACGGCCGTGCCGTGAATACCGTTGCTGCCGCTGTCCTTGACCTCGCCCGCCGCGCCCGTCCACGAGGTTTCCTCGAAGCTGTAGGACACGGGCACGCTCGCCTCGAGACAGACGTCGTCGACATGCCAATAGTCGTACGCCGAGCCGCTCGCAGCCGTTTGACGAAATCGCAGCCGAAAGCCGCTGTGCAGCGCGCTCGTCGGCAGCGCGTAGCTGCGCGCATAGATTTGGCCGCCCGTGCCACCACCGGCGAAAGTCTCGAGTGCCACCCAGGTACTGCTCGAGTTCAAGTATTCGACAACGAGATCCTCACCCGACTCGGGCAAGTTACTGAACGAATCGTCGCCGCGGCGTACCCACATCGTGACGTTCACGAGCGCGGCACCCGACAGATCGACTGCGTTGGTCGTGACTGACACGACGCCGCCGCGCGTGTACATCGAATGCGTGGGGGAATTCGCTGTCTGCGTGCTCGTGCCGGCCGCCCCACCCGAGCTTGCGACCGTCCAGCCCGCCAGCCCGCCCTCGAACGTCTCGCATGCACCCATTGCGAGCGATGCCGCCGCAGCCGGAAGCGAAGTCGCGGCGAGCAAAGCAGCAAGCAGCGTTGCATAGGCGCTCGGCGTCACGCGCCGACCTGAGTCGCACCGGCCGCTCATGCGGTGTCCGTCATCTTCGTTTGCAGACGGCGTGAGACATAGTCCGGCCGTCCATACGTACCGCCCACCGCACGCACGTCGAACACGAACACGCGCACCGTCTTCGATCCTTCGACATGCGAGCTCACGGCGCATTGCACCGTGACGGTGAAACCCACCGCGCCGCCTTCGGTCAGCGGCAACGTCGACGTCCCGCACGCGCCGCCATGCAGCGCGAGATACGCGCCCCACTCGACACCGGCGCGCGCCGCGTTGAAGGCCTGCGCGGCACGAAGCGCCGAGGTCGACGTTTGGCTCTCGAGCACATTCAAGCGAACCGCGAACACACCGAGCCCAGCCAGCACGACGAGCAGGAAGATCGCCGAAACCAAGGAGAACCCAGCCTCGTCGGGGAGCGATGTGTGTGCACGACCGCGACTCACGGCACATTGTCCACGTGAACCTGCGAAAGTAGCGAGATCGATTCGCCTTTCGAGCTCACACTGAATCGCAGGGATACGAGCCCGGCACGCTCAGCCGTGCCCGGCGCGTAAGTGAACTCACAGCCCACGATATCCGTGGCCATGAGCGTTGCGCTCGCACCCGCCGCGAGAAGTTTCGAGTGACTATCACGGTCCGCTTGGCTCGGTGCAACCGTGTAGCCCTGGTAGCGCATCAACGTGCCGGCAATCGGGTCGCACAAATACGTAACAGGTCCGTCGACGAGAAACACACGCTGCGTCGGCGACCCATAGGCGAAGTGAAATGCGGGTGTCAGCGTCACGCGATCCTCGCCGGTCGAGCCATCTGCCGCGATCGAGATCTGCGTGCCGGCCGGCGTGATGACGTTGGCGAGCTCATACGCATCCGCGCCCGGCACGCCGACGTTGTAGATCGACAGATACGCCGACGTCGAGCTCCAAGGCTTGACGATCTGCGTGAACGGCGCAATGACGTCGAAGCTGCCGTCGGCCCCCGCGAGATCGAGAATCTGGCTCGCAGCCCCCGGCAACCCGGCGCGATAGCGCGCGCCGTCGACCGTGCCCTAGCAGCTCGAGCGCAACGACACCGCTCGCGCTCGTGGTCCTGATACTGTTCGGCAGTGCGCGACGCACGTCGCGGCCTATGCGCTGCAGCGCCGAATCGGCCGCGTCGACCAATCTCACGCGTCGCGCCTGATCCATAAAGCCGCTCACCGGCCCGCTGATGAACAGCGACACGAACGACACGACGATCGCGCTGATCGTGAGCGTCACGACGAGCTCGATCAACGTGAAACCGACTTGAGCTTGGCGGGGGCGCATGGTCACAGCCGCGTCTTGTAACCCGTCAGAAGAAAGTTCACGGCAGGTGGAAACGTCACGCGCACGTCGATCCTGAGCGCATCGGCCGCCGGCACGCCGGACAACGCAGAGCTCGGAACGACCGTGACTGCCACCGTGTAGCCCGACAGCGATGCAACTGCGTTGCCGAATTGATCGCGTGCACCGACATCGACGAGGCCGTCATAGTCGTCCACGTCGTCGAACGCGGCGCGCGACGTCTCGCCGTCTGCGCCGTCGGGATCGGAGAAAGACTTCAAGGAGATCTCCTCGAGGTAGGACTGCGCGATCGACACGGCTTGGCTCAGCACCATCGCGTCGGCGCTGCGGGCCGCGTTTCCGGAAAGCACACCGAGGACTGCGCCGACCGCCACCGCGATGATGACGATCGAGACGACGAGCTCGATGAGCGTGACGCCTTGCTCGCGGCGACGCATGATCAGGGCGCCTCGACGAAACCGCTGCCGGCCCTCACGGTCAACGCGAATGGGCCGACGCTGATGCTCTGATCGCTCGGGAGGTTCGTGCGGCCCAATGCATCGTAGGTCAGCGTCACGCTCGGCGATGTAGACACGCCGACGGGTGCGGTACCGGACAGCAACTGCCCGTCGGCCAATTGCACGCTCGTGCTCCATGAGGAATCCGACGGATCGCAGGTTCCGGCGAGTGGTGCTTGCTGATTCGCTTGATAACCGCCGGCTGTCACCTGCATGCGCACCGGGCAGCCGCTTGCAACTGCCAGCTTCTGCGCGTACTTGAGCGCGGCAGCAAGCTCTTCGTAGTAGCCGCGCTCGAGAAAGGTCTTGTCGTCGAAGAACCGCGGCGCGGCGAACGCAGCGAGGATACCGAGGATTACGATCACGACGACGAGCTCCACGACGGTGAAGCCCGAGATATGATTCGACTTACCCAATGCGCGCATGGTCTTCAGATGACAAAGGCGCCCTCAGGCGCCTTTGGTGAGTTATCCGAGCGTGCACCCCTTTCGTCAGTTGCAGCCCGTCGTGTCGACGGTCACCCCGGGCGCACCGTTGGCCGCAGCCTGGGCGTAGGTGACCGTGCACGTGCCGCTCGCGCCGGTTTTCGCAAACACACCGGTCCCTGCGTCGTATGAGAAACCGGAAGTGTCGGCCAGCGTATCGTCGATCGTGCCGAGATCCGGGTAGCCGTTGACCATCGTGATCGATTGATTTTCCATCGTCACGGGCGATGTCTGTCCTTGGGCGAGCCACAGCGCATGCGACAACGCCGCACCGGAACGCACGCTGCCGGCCAACGCTTGAATGGCGGCAGTTCGAGCCTGCGTCTCCAGCGAAACAAAACGCGGCACCGCGAACGCCGCCAGAATGCCGAGAATCGTAATCACGACCACGAGCTCGATCAGGGTGAAGCCGCCCTGGGCCAAGTTTCGCTTCATCGTTTTACCTCCGTGAACGATCGGTCCGACAGGGCTAGCAGCCCGTCAAGTCGACGGTCACACCCGGCGCTCCGCCGGCGGCCGCCGCCGCATAAGTGACAAGGCAATTGCCGCTGACGCCGGTCTTCTGAAACACGCCCGTTCCGGCCGCGTAGCTGAAACCAGAAGAATCCGCGAGCGAGTCGTCGATTGTCGCAAGATCGGGATAGCCGTTGACCATCGCAATCGACTGCCCTTCCATCGTGACCGAGCTTGGTTGCCCCTGCGCGAGCCACAGCGAATGCGACAACGCAGCACTGGAGCGCAAGCTGCCTGCGAGTGCCTGGACCGACGCCGTGCGCGCCTGAACTTCGAGCGACACGAACCTGGGTACCGCGAACGCCGCCAGAATGCCGAGAATCGTGATCACCACCACGAGCTCGATCAGAGTGAAGCCGCCTTGACGACTTTTCGAACGCATTTGCATCTCCGTCTCTTTCGAGCCCGCCACGCTCTCGAGCAGCGAGCACGCCCACACAATGACGAAAAGACTAATTGACAAAACGCAGGATCTCTGTGACGAAGCCCTCAGCACGGGCCGCGCGGGTGTGAGCTATCTCTCAGCTTCGCCATCGGGCCACAGATACGGCCGCATCGGCTCGAGCCGAAGACCTTCGAAACGGTCTTTGGCCGGATCGAAGCCGGAATCCTCATCCCGATCGTCATAGACGAGCGCAACCCTGAACTCGACGCGGCCGGCAGGCCCATCGAGCGCATCGAACCGTGTGTACTTGCCGACCCGGTACACGAGCCTGCGCAAATGCTCGTCGTAGTACCAACTGTCGCCCGCGATGTCGTCGGGATCTGCCGGCCGCTGCGAGCCCAGATAGTTCCGAGGCGCCCGCAGCAGCAACGTCATGGGATTTCGCGACGCGATATCGGGAAGCTCCGCACTCCGGCCGCGCGTGATGAGGTCGGCCGCTTCGAGCAACAGTGCGCTTTGTAGGTCGGCCTGGACTTGCAAGAATCCGATGCGCTCGGCTCGGCCGACGAGCGGCAGCAACCGGTCGAGCGCGAAACCCGCGAGAATCCCGATCGCGATCACGACGACGACCATCTCGATCAGCGTAAAGCCATACGCGGTGCGACGGCTCACCGAGCGCTCGTGCATGGCCACCCCGCCGTCAGCGGATTCCGCCCGCCGTCGCCGCCATGTCCCATAGCGGCAAGAACACGCCGAGCGCGAGGATCAGCACCATGACGCCCACGGCCACGATCAGCAGCGGCTCGAGGGCCGAGCTCAGGTTCTCGAGATCGTGATCGACCTCGCGCTCGTAGAAGTCGGCCACCTCGTCGAGCATCTCCCCGAGCGCCCCGGTTTCTTCGCCCACGCAGATCATCTGCAGCGCGAGCGGCGTGAATAGATCCGTGATTTGGGCGGTTCGATACAGGCCTTCGCCGCGCTCGACACCGTCGCGCAGCGCGAATACGCGCTCGGTCATGTAGTCGTTGCCGGCCGCGCGCGCAATCATGTTGAGCCCTTGGATCATCGGCACGCCGGCCTCGAGAGTCAGTGCGAACGAGCGACAAATCTGCGCGAGACTCGCGCGCCGCGCGATGCCGCCGACGACCGGGGCGCGCAGCTTGAAACGATCCCAGCGGTAGCGTCCCGCGGGGTCCCGGACCGCCAACTTGAACGCGACTGCACTCATGATCCCGGCCCCTAAGATCAGGTACCAGTAGCTCGCCGTGAAACCGGATACTCCCAGCAACACACGCGTGGCCCACGGCAGATCGTTGCCGAGAGCAGCGAACACGGGCGCGAACTTCGGCAGCACCCAAAGGGTGATCACGGCCGTTGCGATCGCGATCGCGACGACGACGGTCGCGGGGTAGCGCAATGCGGTAGTGAGCTTGTCCTTGATGCGCTTTTCCATGCCGAGGTACTCGTACATGCGCAGAAACGCCGTATCGAGGGTGCCCGAGCTTTCGCCGACGCGGATCACGCTCACGTAGAACTTGGAGAAGACCTCCGGAAATCGTGCCATCGCGAACGACAGCTCGCGACCGGCCTGCAGATTGTCGATCACGGACTTCAGGGTTTCGCGCAGGATCGCGTTCGGCGTCGACGCGGCAAGGCTCTGCATGCCTTTGAGCAGCGGCAATCCCGCCTTCGTAATCGCGTACATCTGCCGCGAGAAAAGGATCAGATCCGTGAGCCGCGGCCGCCCGCCGCCGAGCTTGCGCCACAAGTCAGCGAGCGCGTCCTCGGATTTCGAGACGGGGCGAATGTCCGTCGGTGTGATGCCGCGCGCAAAGAGATGCGTTGCGAGCGCCTCGGCGGACTCGGCATCGAGCGAGCCGCCGACGGCTTCTCCGCGAGGGGTTCTGCCGCTGTATCGAAAGAGCCCCATCGGCGATTATCCGCCCGCCGCGGTAGTGGGCGAGACGTCTCGAGCGGCTTCACTGCTCATGATGTCTTCGAGCAGCGCGCTCGAACCCGGATCCTCCAGCCCGGACATCACGCGCATGACCTCGTCGACAGTCGTTACACGGTCGAGCGCACATTGGAGTGCCCGATCGGCAAGCGGGACGAACCCCGGCGCTCGAACGGCAAGCCGCTCGAACTCGGCCAGATCCTCGCGGCGGATCGCGTCGGCCAAACCGCCGTCGATTTCGAGCAGCTCATAGACGCCGATCCGGCCGCGGTAGCCCGTCATGTTGCAATACGTGCAACCCATGCCCTCGAAGAACTCGGCGCTGCCGATCTGCTCGGGACTCATGAAGCGCGACAGCCAAGCGGCCTCGTGCACCTTGAGCTCGGCCGGATGCGCACAGCTTTCGCAGATCCGCCGCAGCAACCGCTGCGCCATCACGCCGTCGAGCGCCGAGGCGATCAAATAGCCTTGCGCACCCATGTCGAGCAGCCGGCTCACGGCCGATACGGCATTCATCGTGTGGAGCGTCGAGAAGACGAGGTGACCCGTCATCGCCGCACGCAGGCCCATCTCGACGGTCTCCTGGTCGCGCATCTCGCCGACGAGCACGATGTCGGGGTCGTGGCGCAGCGCCGTGCGCAAGATGCTCGCAAACGTCAAGCCGATGCGCGTATTCACTTGCACCTGGTTGATCCGCTCGAGCCGGTATTCCACGGGATCCTCGGCCGTGATGACCTTGAGCCTCGGCGAGTTCACGTGGTTCAACGCGGCATAGAGCGTCGTCGTCTTACCACTGCCGGTGGGGCCCGTGACGAGCAACATGCCCGCGCTGCGTTCGGTGAGCGACTTCACGCGCACGGCGATGTCCGTGGGCATGCCGAGCGTGTCGAAGCTCATTTGACCGCCCGCCTGATCGAGCAGCCGTAGCACGATCGCTTCGCCATGGTAAATCGGCATCGTCGATACGCGCACGTCGATTGCTTTGTCCGCCACTTTGATCGTGAAGCGGCCGTCCTGCGGCTTACGCTTCTCGGCGATGTCGAGACCGCACATGAGCTTCAAGCGCGTGATCACGGCTTGGCCCACCCGGGTGCCGTCGATGATTTGCTCCTGTAGCAGACCGTCGACGCGCTGCCGAACGCGTAAGCATCGCTCGTCGGGCTCGATGTGGATGTCCGACGCGTTGACGCGAACGGCGTCCTGGAACATGGACTGAATCAGCTTGATGACGGGCGCGTCGGGCGATCCTTCCTCGGCCGACAGGGCGAGAAGATCGACGTCGGCTTGGCTGAGCTCCTCGTTGAGCTCCTCGGCCAACGAGACGATTTCGTCGCTGCGCCGGTAGACGACGTCGATCGTGCGCAGCAGCTCCGATTCCTTGGCGAGCGCGAGCCGTATCGGCCGGCCCAAGAGCTGCGACAGCTCGTCGAACGCGAAGATATCCGTCGGATCGGCCATGCCGACCAGAAAGCCGCGCGCATCCTCCTTGAGGACCAGCGCGCGATGCCGGCGTGCGTGGTTCTCGGGCAGCTTCGTCACGACCTTCGCATCGAGGCTCATGTGTCCGAGGTCGACGTAGGGGATGTTGAGATACGTCGAAAGGCAGGTGTGCAGGTCCGCCTCGGAAACGGCGCCGATGTCCACGAGCGCTCGGCCGAGCTTGCGCCCGCTCACGCGCTGCTCCTCGAGCGCCTCTTTGAGCTGCTGCTCGGAGATCAGCTTCTTCTCCAGCAGCAGATCGCCGAGCCGGACGCGTTTTCTCGCCTCGGTGCTCATGGTTGCCTTCAGCGTGCGCCGGCCGCCCCGAGCGCGCTCAAACGGTCTGCGGACGGCTGGATGATCCGCGGCCAATCGTCGTCGTCGTCGACGACGATCGGTCTTAGCAGAATGACGAGCTCGGTCTTGGTTTCGACGTCGCGATCGCTGCCGAACAGACGCTTGAGACCAGGTACACGGCCGAGGAAAGGCGTCGAGTAAGAAAGTTTCTTCGACGAGTTGCGCATGAGCCCGCCGATCGCGATGATCTGGCCGCTCTTGGCCTTCACGACACTATCGGACTCCCGAACTTCGCTGAACGCCAGCGGCAACTGGTCGGTGACGCCGGAAACGGTGAGCTCTTTGGTCTGATCGGTAACCTCGCTCACGGTTGGATGAATGTGCAAGATCACCTCGCCCGAGGCGCTGATCTGCGGTGTCACATCGAGCGCGATACCGGAGAAGAACGGTGTCAACGTAACGTCGCGACTCGTCGTGGCGGCCGTGCCCGTGACGGTATTGCTGCTCACGTCGGTGACGAAGAACTCGTCCGTCCCCGCCTTGATCACGGCCTTCTGATTGTTGAGCGTGGCGACGCGCGGGCTCGAGAGCACGCGCGTGTCGCCCTGCTGCTGGAGCAGCTCGACGAACGCGTTGAAATCACCGACGTTGAGCGCAAGCGCGAACGCCGCGCCGACGGTCTGGCTCGTGAACTTCGTCACGGCGTTGCCGGGCCCGACGGTGAGCGGATCACCGCCGAGAGGCAGCGCGTGATCGATCTGCCCTCCGCCGGACAGGTTGCCGCCCGTATACGTATTACCGTTCTTCTGTTGCACGGCCGCCCAATTGACGCCCGACTGGAAGCCGTCGTGCAGCGTCACTTCGATGATCTTCGCCTCGAGCACGACTTGTCGCTTCGCTGCCGAGTGGATTTGCTCCAGATAATCGTTGACCGCGCGCAGCTCGTCGGGCATGGCGCGAGCGAATACGACGCCCGCTTGCGCGTTGACGACCACCTGCCGGCCCTCGCCCGTGCCGACGATGGCCTGCAACGTGTTTTGCAGATCGGACCAGAAATCGGCTTGGTTGATCGTGTCGATGACCGAGCCCGTCGCCTCGCCTTCCTCACCCCGGCTCTGCCCTCCAGACGCGATGCCGTCGTCGAGGTTCCCCGAAGAGGCCGCGCCGTTGCCGCCGCGCCTCGAGGCGGCGCCCTGAGTGACTTGTCCGGAGCTCACGCGCGTGCGCGAGATGCCGGCGCGCACGAGATTCAGATAGTCGACCTCGAACACGCGCGACTGCAGCGCAGCCGGCAGCACGATGTAGCCGGCGCCGTTGTGCCGGTAGTCATAGCCATACACGTCGCGCACGGTGTCGAGCACTTCGGGCAGCGTGACCTGCTTGAGCGACAGCGAGATGCGCCCCGCAACGTCGGGATGCACGACCATGTTCACGTTCGTGCTCGCGACCAGGCTCATGAAGAATTCTCGCGCATCGGCGTCGACGACATTCACGTCGAAGCGCTCCTCGGTTGGAGCGGGCGCCGGAGGCAGCGGCGCAGGGTTGACGGCGAAGGGCGCTGCGACTTCGGCGCCCGGCTTGACGGCTTCGCTCATCGCCTCGTCTATGCCGGCCTGCGTAGCAAGCCCGCGGTCGCTCGCGCAACCGGCCGGAACGATTGCCGCGGCGACAAGCAGCACAGGCACGAATCGACGGCGCAACGACGCGCCGAGATCGCTGAATACGGTACCAACCCTCATGACCCGGAATCTCCTTCGTCGGCTCGCATATCGCCTTGCGCGCCGAGGTGAATGACCCATTTCTTGCCGCCGCGCTTCAAGCCCACGGCGCTCGCCTCTATGCTCGCAATCTCGGCGCCGTCGATGACGTCTCCTGCGGCGCACGGCTTACCGTTCACCACGGCGATGCGCCGCGACGGCGAGATCAGCACGGCCGTCAAGCGAAATACTTGAACGCCGGTTGCGGCCGGCCCGCCCTTGCCGACGTACTGAAACGGGCGCATCGGATCGCCCACGGGCGGCTCTGCCCCCTTGACGGCGGTCGCACCGCACAGCAGCGCGATCACGCAAGCGGCTCTAAACACCAATCCACTCCTTGTCGAGGCTCAGCGTATTGAGCTCGATCACGATGTCGTTGAGCGGATAGGCATCGTTCGAGAACTCGAGCCGCGACCAATAGATTTGCCAGGGCAGATGCTCGACGGCCTGGAGGTACTGGAGGCAATCGAGATACGTGCCCCGCACGGTCAGCACGAGCGTGTGTTGATAAAGCTTCGGGCCGTCGCCCGCGGAAGGAGTGTGGTCGGCACGAGCGATGCCGGATCCCGCATCGTCCTCGTGCTTCTCCTCGAACAGCGGTCGAACGGACAGATTCGTCGCGCTCACGAGCTTGAGGCCGCGCTGGCGCCGGATGAGCTCCTCGAGCACGAGACGCATTTGCGCCGGATCGATGAGGTCGCTCGTATACACGCGCACTGCGTCCTCGCCTTCGGCTACGCGGGCGCGCAAAGCGCGTAGCCGGTCGATCTGGCCCGGCAACCCTTCACTCATGCCGTCGGCCGTGGCCGCGATCGTTTGATTGAGTTGCTCGAGGCGTCCCCTGATCGTTTCGATCCGTTCGTTTGCGGCTCGCTCGCGCGCTTCGAGGGGCGCGGCCAGCAGCGCCTCCCATAGCCCACCGAGCATGACGAGCACGGCGGTCAGGAGGAACAGCCGCTCCCGCAGGCTCAAGCGATCGACGCTCTCGGCAACCTTGCGCAGCCGGGACATCATCGTAATCGCCTCGACGAGTCGGCAGCGGCCAGATCGACGGCTTTGCTCGTCACGTGGAACGACACCTCGGACTGCTGTTTCGGATCGCGCTGTATTTCGAGCTCGTCGAAACGCTGCCCGACGAGAGCCTCCTCGTGACCGAGATCCTGCAAGTACTTCGGTACGAGCTTCGGATCCAAGCTGCGGCCGGCGAGCTCCACCGCACCGGTGCCACCGTTGATCGTGAACCTCGTGAGCCACAGCTCTCGCATGTGCCGACGGCCGAGCGCCGTCAGATAGCGCGAAAAGCCGTCGGTCGAGCCGAGCGGCTTCTCTTTGAGCACTTCGATGAGCCGCTGCTGCGCAACCAACGTCGCATTGAGCCGTTTGAGCTCCTGCTCGACCTCGGCACGGCGATTAGCCGTCAGACTCGGATCGATGCTGCCGAGCTGAGCGACGAAGGCTTTCTCGCGTCCCTCCAGCTGCACGACCTCGCCTTCGAGACCGGCGACCTGCCAAAGTCCGTATAGATAGACTCCCACCAGCGCCACGGCGACCACGGCGGCTGTCTGCAGCATGGTCGCTGCAGAAAAGATCTGCCGCTGCTTGCGGAAGATCGGTTGATAGAGATTTATCTGCTGATACATCGCCGTCACAACGCCACGGGATCGTGCCGCAGCGCAGCTCCCACTGCGGGCAGACAAAGCCGCTGCTGCTGCTCCGAGAGCTCGAGATCCATGTCGAGAACGGCCGCGAGATCGACGTTACGCACGTCGATCTCGAGATCTCTCGCCAACTGCTCGCGGTCGCGCCCTTCGAGCCCGCTCGTGTAAAGCATCGGAATCGACGTCTGCTCGTAATGGCTTTCGAAGTAGTCGAGCGAGCGGCGAACTTCTAAAGCGAGACCGGCCACGAGATCCGAGCGCAGGTCACCGGCTTCGAGCAGCGTCTCGACACCCGTGTCGACGTGGCGCGTGAGGTACAGCACGCCTTGACGCACGAGCAGCAGCGTGCTGCGGCGCTCGTCGAGATACAGAAATGCAGCACCGCGCTCGCCGGCTTCGAGCAGGGTCGCAACGTTACGCAAGCTCAACTCGAGAATATCGACGACCTCCAGCGAGAGACCGGCATTCTCCAGTGCCTCGATCTCACGCTTGACGATCTCGGCCTTCGCGCTGACGGCATACATCATGCGGTTGCGGCCGCCGCGCGAATGCGGCGGCATCTCGAAGACGTCGATGACTGCGTCATCGACGTGAAAGTCGATCAAGTCCTTGATTCGCCAGCGAACGGCAGCCCGCAACTCGTCGGCCGGCACGTCGGGCGCTTCGACGAGCAGGAGACTGTAGGCGCTCGCGTCCAGGACCCCGACCGCCGGGACGCGACGGGTCGCAAGCCTCGCGATGGCGCGCGGCAGCGCGTCGTCCGCGGACTGAGCCTCGTAGACGCAGCGCTCGAGCCGCGGCTTTCCCGTCGGCGAGCGCGCGGCCACCTCGGCGGCCGCGACGCCGCGCGCAGAGACGAACACGCCGATTTGGCTGCCCGACTTTCGCGCTCGTTTGAACACAGACAACATTTCGTATCCCGGTCACCGGTTCGCGACGCAAATGCGACAAGGGCCGGCGCGTGTCGCTCGTGGCCGCACGCCGGGACCATTAAACTTAATACGGCCGCACTTCAGTCTCTGAGAGGCGGGTCTCACTTTCTCAGGGCGTGCGCACGACAAGAGCGAATATGCGACCGAAATCCCCCAGAGCCGCCACCACCGCGCGACATCACGCGTCGCGTGCCTGGACACCGGCATGAGCACGACGCACGACTGGCAGTTTTGGATCGACCGCGGCGGAACGTTCACGGATGTGATCGGCGTCACAGCCACGGGCGAGCTCCGCTCCCTGAAGCTGCTCTCGGAGAATCCGAGCCAGTACGCCGACGCCGCCGTCGAAGGCATTCGCCGATTGCTGGCCGAGACCGGTCCCGGCGCGCGGATCGGCGCCGTCAAAATGGGGACGACGGTCGCGACGAATGCGCTGCTCGAACGCCGCGGCGAGCCGACCGTGCTGGTCACGACGGCCGGCCTCAAAGACGTGATTCGGATCGGCACTCAGCAGCGCCCCGACATCTTCGCGCTCGATATCGAGCTGCCACGGATGCTCTACACGCACGTGATCGAGGCGCGCGAGCGCATAGGCGCCGACGGCACGATCGTGACACCGCTCGACATCGAACGGCTGCGCGTGGATCTGGCCGAGGCGCGCGCGGCGGGATTTTCGAGCGTTGCGATCGCGCTCCTCCACGGCTATCGCTATCCCGAGCACGAGACCATGGCGGACGAGCTCGCGCGCGAGGCGGGATTCTCGCAGATCTCCGTCTCGCATCGCGTGAGCCCGCTCATGAAGCTCGTCACCCGAGGCGACACGACGCTCGTCGACGCCTATCTCTCGCCTGTGCTCGAGCGTTACGTCGCGAGCGTGCGCCGCGGCCTTACCGGTCGATTGGGCACGGCCCCGCTACTGTTCATGCAAAGCCACGGCGGATTGACGGCTGCGGAGCTTTTCCGAGGCAAGGACAGCTTACTGTCGGGACCGGCAGGCGGCGTCGTCGGCATGGTTGCGGCCGCGCGTGCCGCGGGCATCGACGAGGTCATAGGTTTCGACATGGGAGGCACGTCGACGGATGTGTCGCTGTTCGCCGGCGAGCTCGAGCGCACGGGTGACGCCGTGATCGCCGCCGTCCGCGTCAGCGCGCCGATGCTACGAATCCACACGGTCGCCGCGGGCGGCGGCTCGGTGCTGAAGTTCGAGGGAGGACGGTTGCAGGTCGGACCCGAGTCGGCCGGTGCATCGCCCGGACCCGCGTGCTATCGCAACGGCGGCCCGCTGACGGTCACGGATGCCAACGTGCTGCTCGGCAGGATTCAAGCGGACTTCTTCCCCCGCGTGTTCGGTCCTGCGGCCGACGCCCCGCTCGACGTCGACGTCGTCGCGGCGCGGTTCGCGGCGCTGGCCGAGGAAGTCACCACCGACGCGGGCACGCGGGCGAGTCCTGCGCAGCTCGCGGCCGGCTTTCTCAAGATCGCCGTGGAGCGCATGGCGAATGCGATCAA
Source organism: uncultured Gammaproteobacteria bacterium (assembly GCA_963786385.1). GTDB lineage: Bacteria > Pseudomonadota > Gammaproteobacteria > Steroidobacterales > Rariloculaceae > FEN-1219. Next base: position 745,947 of record CAWAYS010000004.1, on the reverse strand, counting down.
GCAAATCTCCGTGCAACGCGGCTTCGACGTCACGCGGTTTGCATTGTGTTGCTTCGGCGGTGCGGCCGGACAACACGCGTGCCGGGTAGCCGACGCGCTGGGCATCAAACGTGTGCTCATGCACCCGCTCGCAGGCGTACTGTCGGCCTATGGCATGGGGGTCGCCGATCGGCGCGAGCTGCGCCGTCTCACGATCGAGGCGCCGCTCGAGAGCTCGACGCTCGCTGCGCTCGAGCCGACGTGGGCCGAGCTCGAAGCGAGTGCCGCCGGCGTGTTGCACGAGCAAGACGTCGCGGCCACCGACATAACGCTCTCACGCCGGATGCACCTGAAGCTTGCCGGCGCCGATACGCCGCTGCCCGTCACCGCCGACCTTCGCGTCGACGTGCAGTCCTTGCGCGAGAAGTTCGCAGCTGCGCACGATCGCCACTTCGGTTTCCGCGCGCCGCCCGATGCGCCGGTCCTCATCGACTCGATCGAGCTCGAAGCGAGCTCGCCGGGCCATCGCGAAACGCCGGCGACGAGCGCGGCGCGCCGAACGTCGCGCCGCGCCGCGCACCGCGTCGCCACGCGACCGGTTTGGTTCGAGGACGGGCCTGTCGAAACACCAATCTACGAGCGCGCGCAGCTCAATGACGGGGATCGGATCGAGGGCCCGGCCGTCATCGCCGAGACCAATGCGACTACGGTCGTCGAGCCTGGTTGGCGCGCGAACATCGATGCGCATGGCAACTTGATGCTCGCGCGTGTCCGTCGCGTGGCCCGGCGCGAGTCCGTCGGCCGCCGCGCGGACCCCGTGCTGCTCGAGATCTTCAACAATCTCTTCATGCACGTCGCGGAGCAGATGGGTGTCGTGCTCGAGAACACGGCACACTCGGTCAACATCAAGGAGCGGCTCGACTTCTCGTGCGCCGTCTTCGACGCGCGCGGCGGCCTGATCGCCAACGCGCCGCATATTCCCGTCCATCTGGGCTCCATGGGCGACAGCGTGCAGCGGATCCTGCACTCACAGCGGCACAAGCTCGTGCCGGGCAACGTGTACATGCTCAACAGCCCCTATCACGGCGGCACGCACTTGCCGGACATCACGGTGGTCACGCCCGTATTCGGCGGCGAACGGCGCAAACGGCTGCGGTACGTGCTCGCGTGCCGGGCGCACCATGCCGACATCGGAGGAGTGACACCTGGGTCGATGCCGCCCGACAGCACGAGCGTCGACGAGGAGGGGGTGTTGTTCGATGGCGAGCTCATCGTGGAGCAAGGTCGCTTTCTCGAAAGCTTCGTCCGCGAGCTGCTCGCGCGCGGACGTTATCCGGCTCGCAATCCCGATCAAAACATCGCCGACCTCAAGGCTCAGATAGCGGCCAACGCACGCGGCATCGCCGAGCTCGCAAAGGTCGTGGACCGTTTTGGGTTGAGGGCCGTGCGGGCCTACATGCGGCACGTGCAAGCCAACGCCGAGCAGTGCGTGCGCGCCGCAATCGGCACGCTACGAGACGGCCGGTTCGCGGTAGAGCTCGACACGGGAGAGCGAATCGAGGTCGCCGTGAGCATCGATCATCACGCGCTCGCGGCCGAGATCGACTTCGCGGGCACATCGGCAGCAACTACGCGCAACTTCAACGCCCCCGCGGCAATCGTGCGGGCCGCGGTGCTGTATGTGTTTCGGACGCTCGTGCGCGAGCCCATCCCGCTCAACGCGGGTTGTCTCGTGCCGCTGAGCGTTCACCTGCCCCCCCACAGCCTGTTGAATCCCGACTATCCGTCGGCCGTCGTCGCGGGCAACGTCGAGACCTCGCAATGCGTCACGGACGCGTTGCTCGGCGCGCTCGGCGCGTGCGCCGCGGCCCAGGGCACGATGAACAACTTCACTTTCGGCGACGACCGCTACCAGTACTACGAGACGATTTGCGGCGGCGCAGGCGCCGGCCGGACGTTCGACGGCGCAAGCGCGGTTCACACGCACATGACGAATTCGCGGCTCACCGACCCCGAAGTGCTCGAATGGCGCTTCCCGGTGAGGGTCCGGCGGTTCGAGATCCGCGCCGGCTCCGGCGGCGGCGGCCGGCATCGAGGCGGCGACGGTGTCGTGCGCGAGATCGAGTTCCTCGCGCCGATGCGCGCGGCGATCCTGTCCAACCGACGGCGGGTACCACCTTTCGGCCTCGAGGGGGGACTGCCCGGAGCGTGCGGTCGCAACGCCATCGCGCGCGCCGACGGCCGTATCGAGGACTTGCCCGGCACTGCCGAAGTCAGTGTGGGCGCCGGCGACACGTTCGTGATCGAGACCCCAGGCGGCGGCGGATACGGCCGCCCGGATCAGCCGAGATAACGGTCGGCGTCGAGCACGGGGACGACCTCGGTCGTCATTCCGCGCTCGAGGTAGCGAAAGTCGAACACGAGAAACTCACCCGGCCGCTGCAAAGCGAAGCCGATTCTCAGCGTAATGGCCGCGTTGCTGCCCACCGGCCGGACCGCGCTCGTGCGCACGAAGAACGCCTGCTCGGCGTTCTTGCCGGCAAGCGCATGACGTTGCTGCAGCCGAGACAGGAAAATCCAAACCTGCCGGTCGAGCGTAGCGGCAAGCTCCACGTTGCGCGGCGCCTTGAACACCCACTGCGTGTGCCGCTGGATAGAACGCAGAATGAACGTCGCGGTGCGATGGATGCTGAGGTTCTGCCAAAAACTCGCGACGGCCATGGGGCCGGCGAACGTCACATTGCCGCGCAGCGTCGAGTTACCGAGCATGCGCACGAACACGTTGATGCCTGCGCGGTTGAGCATGGCGACCTGCTTTGCCGACATGTCACCGAGAGGCGCCAAATTACCTTTGAGCGCAGCCTCCTCACCCGTCAACCCCTGCCAAACACCGTGCCGCTCGCAACTGGCGAGGATGCCGGCCACGGCACCGCAGCCCGGCATCCCGCCCGGATAACGATTGAACTCCGTGCGTGAGCGTAGGCGGGGAAAATACGTCAGGGCATTCGAGCTCACGCAGCCCGTGCTGCGAATGGCGAGCAATGCCGTGTCGGGCGACCTCCACGACCACGGCGGATCCCAAATCAACAACGCGCGCCGGCGCTCGCAATAACGCGTCGCGGCAACGAAGCTCGTCGTGCCGAGCTCCTGATTCGGCGGCAACGGGATGCAGACATAGTCGACCACGGCACAACGGTCGAGCGCGAACAGTCCGGTGCTCTCGCTGTTGGAGCCGATGATGTCGTAATCGGTCAGCTCCTCGCCGTCGTTGCCGCGCGCCGCCATATCCACGTACGGAATCGGATCGCCGGGCCGCGACGCGCACGTCGCATCGGGTCTGAACGCGGGCAGCGGCCCGACGAGTCGCACGAGCTCAGAATCCTTGAGTGCGTCGACGACGAAACGATCGTCGCTCTGGTCCATCGAAACTCGTTCGAAGACTTCTTGATCCTCGATCAGATGGGAGCCCGGCCGACTCAAACGCTGCACTATGAGATTGAATCGGCTCGCAGACTGCTCACACCGGTCGTAGTCGACCGACACGCGCATGAACTCTCGACTGCCCGGATATCGCGCCTGGAGGCGCAAGACACCATCACCGGCCGGCAGATCGAGCACCGCACGCCCCGCGCGATTCGCAACGCGTACGATGACTGCGTCGGTGCCGCCGTTGTGGAAAAAGTGCTGAACCGCAAACGATACGAAGCTGTATGCGCAGTGGCCGCCGAAAGTGCGCCGATACTCGTCGAAGGAACGAATCGATACCGGCTCATTGGGCGGCCCACGCTCGGTTCTACCGATGAAAGCGACCACGGTCGCACACGCCAATGGAATGGCGCCGCCACCGTCAATGTGTCGTTCTGCCCCAACGGCAACGAAGTCGAGAGGTTCGGACGCCATACCGGCCGCGACAACGAGAAAGACTAATGATAGCCGCAGCGGCGGCGCGGCGCAGCCCTGTAGCAAGACGCGCGCTCACCGAAGGCGTGGCTGCCGGCGCTCGTGCAAGAACAATCTCACGAGAACGAGGCCGGCCAGAAAGCCGCCGACGTGCGCCCGGAACGCGACGCCGGCCCCGGCCGCGGCGCCGACCGAGCTCAACAGCTGCACGAGGAACCAGAATCCGAGCACGATGAAGGCCGGCACTCGAAACGTGTAAAAGATAATGAAAATCGGTAGTGCCACGAGCACGTTGGCACGCGGGTAGAGCACGGTGTAGGCGCCGAGCACGCCCGAGATTGCACCGCTGGCGCCGATCATGGGCACGGTCGAGCTCGTGTCGGGCAACGCCTGGGCCAGCGCCGCAATCAAGCCGCAGACGAGATAGAACGCGACGAACCGGCCGCGGCCCATGCGATCCTCGATGTTGTCCCCGAAGATCCACAGATAAAGCATGTTTCCCGCGAGGTGCAGCAACCCGCCGTGCAGGAACATGGCCGTAAAAATCGATACGCCCGCCGGCACGATAGGCGCACTGAGCTCACCCTTGCCGAACAGCACGGCAGGCACGAACCCGAGAGAATAAATGACGGCTTGCGACGTTTCGGGCGGTAGCAGCCACTGCCAGACGAACACGATCGAGCACACGGCGATGAGGCCGATCGTCACGGCGGGCACGCTGCGAATCGGATTGTCGTCGCGCAGCGGAATCATCGGGTCGGTCTGCCGACGCGACGGCCGCAGCCGACGTCAGCGCGCTGCCGCGCCGGCTCCCGCCTCGGCCTGGGCCGGCTTGGTGTCCGCGGCCGCGGCGCGCTCGATGGGCACCGTGTTCTCTACGACGCGCGATGCGGCGAGAAATTGCTCGGGCGGCAACGCGGTGCGTAACACGGGAAACGCAATGCCGCGATGCTCGGCAACGATCTTCGCAACCCGTGCCGCGTCGACCTCGGCCGTCCCCGTTGCACCGACGCGCTCGAGCGCGCCATGCAGCACGCGATCCACCTCGGCTGCCAGGTCGCGCTCGTCCTCGACGAGCTGTGGATGGACCTCCAGATACAGTTGGCCGTCGCGCCAACCGGCCAGCGCCGGCTGATTCACGAGCCGCACGGGCGTCCCTTTGGGCACGCGTCCGAACAGCTCTTCGATATCCTCGGGGTACAGCCTCACGCAGCCGTGGCTCACGCGCATGCCGACACCCGACGGCTTGTTCGTCCCGTGAATCAGGTACCCGGGCAACGACAATGCGAGAGCGAACTTGCCGAGCGGATTGTCGGGACCCGGCTGCACGATGCGCGGTAGCGGATCGCCACGCTCGGCATGTTCCTTACGCACGGAGGCCGGCACGTACCAAACCGGATCACGAGCTTTCTGCGTGACTTTGCCCTCGCCGGTCGGCGTCTCCCATCCCTCCGCGCCGATGCCGACGGGATGACTCGTGACGGTCAGCTGTCCCGTTTGCGCGTCCCTGTCGAAATAGAAGAGCCGCAGCGTGGCGACGTTGATGACGATCCCGACGTGCGGCACATCCGGCAGCACGGTCTGGGTCGGTAAGTAGATGGGCGTGCCCTCCCCCGGCAACCAGCGATCCACGTCGGGGTTGGCGAGGCCGAGCTCGTCGTAGCCGAGATCGTATTGCCGCGCGATCGTCGCGAACGTGTTCTCGTATCGAGCGAATATCACTTGCGTCGCGCCGATCACGTCGCCGCCTTTCGCCGCAAGGTCGAAATGACGTGTATCGAGCGGCGGCAAGCGAGGCGCCCCCGGATCCGGCGCCGTCACCGCCGGGGCTTCGGCCTGTGTTTCCACCGTGCGCGGCATGAACACGCAGCCCCCGAGCGAGAGCAAAAGCAACGCCGCAGCGGCGTGCACGGGCCGGCTGGCCGTCGTGAACGACCGGCTCGGGCGCAGCGGGTGGGAACCATAAGGCAGCATCGGTCGGAAAGTATACATAACCGGCAGCGAATCGCCTCCCTGACGCCCCATTGCGACGTCAGTGCGCGCTCGCGTTCAAATAGCGCGCCCCGAGTCGCGGCGCATCGACGACGCCGGCGTCCGTCAAGAACCGCACGGGCACCGACTGCGTGTGTCCGTCGCGCTCGGTGCGATAGACACCAAAGTGCAGATGCGGCGCGTTGCTGTAGCCGGTGTTTCCCGAATGCGCAATCAGCTGTCCGCGCTCGACGTGTTGGCCCACGGCCACGGTCACGCTGGCGCGCGCGAGGTGATAGTACTCGCCGGTCGTGCCGTCCGAATGCAGCAGCACGACGAAATTCGCAAGCCGCCCGCATTCCTCACGCCAACAGGCCGTGTCGTGGGAATCCTCGAAGAGGACCACGACACCGTCGCGCGCGGCATACACGGGCGTACCGACTTCCATGCGGAAGTCGATCGTGAAGTATTCGGCGCCCCTGTGGCTGAGCTTCGACCCATAAGCTTGAATGACGGGGTAGCTCACGGCATCGGCATATGGCAACCGATAAAGGTAGTCGTCGTCATGATCGGGATCGATCGCCCCGAGGATGACCTGCTGACGGTCGAGAGCCGACGACCAACGAAGCATGTTGCCCGGCAGCCTGCGCAGCCTCGGTCCGATGGGCGAGGACCTGCTGCCGCCCGCACCGTCGCCGGCGGCCCCGCTCGGCAGCCCGCCCGGCGCTATGGCCCACGGCGCCGCAGGCAGCAACAACCCGGCGCAGCTTTGTTGCGTGCGCTGGGGCGCTGGATCAGCGGCCGCCGCCGCGACGAAAGCGGCCGCTGCGCAAAAAAGCAGCAAGCGCAGGCTCATGCGAAAAGGGCCACCCGGGCCCGTCATCCTCATTGTTGTTCTTATTCACGGATGAAGACTTCTATCGCAGTATGCCTGAGCACGGCCGGCATCGCGGGCCGCTTCGACATAAGTCTCGAACGCAATCTCAGCGCGAGAGCAGCGTGTCGGCTCCGCTCATGACCCGCTCCGGCAACGGGCGCCGGCGACGGTACGTAACGAGATACAGATCGCGTTCCTTCGCGGCTTCGAGCAACACGTCGTCGCTCGTGCCGAGCGCGTCGACGAGGTTGAGCTCGAGCGCTCGCGTGCCGTACCAATGCTCACCCGTCGCGATCTGCTCGAGATTCACCCGAGGGCGGTGCTGCTCGATCTGCTTCTTGAACAGGTCGTGAACTTCCTCGATCTCTTGCTGCAACTTGGCGCGGCCCTCGTCGGTATTCTTACCGAAGAACGTGAGTGTCCTTTTGTAACGCCCCGCAGTCAGCTGCTCGAAATCGATACCCTTTTGCTCGAGCCAACGGTGGAAGTTCGGCAACTGCGCGAGCACGCCGACCGAGCCCACGATCGCAAACGGCGCAGCGATGATCCTGTCGGCGACGCAAGCCATCAGATAGCCGCCGCTGGCGGCGACCTTATCGACGACGACGTCGAGCTCGAGTCCGCGATCCTTGATCCTCAGCAGCTGCGACGCGGCGAACCCGTGCTCGTGCACCGCACCGCCCGGGTTCTCGAGCCTGAGCAACACTCGATCGCCGTCGTTGGCGACCGCGAGCACGGCCGAGATTTCCTCGCGCAGCGAGGCCGTAGCGCTCGCCCGAATATCACCCTTGAAGTCGAGCACGAAAAGACGCGGCCGAACGTCCTGCTTCGCCCGCGCACGGCGTTCGAGCTTGCGCTCCTTGGCCCGCGCCTTCGCATCTTTCTTGAAGCGCTCCTTGCCGAGGATCACGCGTTTGATCGCCGCGGCCGAATCCTCGTAGCGGCGATTCAAGTGCTGCACGTTGAGCCCGTCCGCCTGCCCGCCGCGGCGGGCCGAGACGATGAGCAACACGACGAGCGCAAGCAGCGCGACGACCGTCGCGAGCTCGGCCAAAAACAGGCCGTAAGCGGACAGGAACTCGTTCACTCGGCGGCGAGACCCACGTTGTTCTTCTCGAAGACGCGATCGGCCCGGTAACTCGAGCGCACGAGCGGACCGGCCACGACTTCGAGGAAGCCGCTGGCCAAGCCCCACTGACGGTAGCACTCGAACTCTTGGGGCGTGACATAGCGTTCGACCGGCAAATGATTGGGCGTCGGCCGCAAGTATTGGCCGAAAGTCACGATGTCGACGTCGATGCGCTTGAGATCGTCGAGGGTCTCGAGAATTTCGTCTTCCGTCTCGCCGAGACCGAGCATGAGGCTCGTCTTGGTCAGGACATTCGGCCGGAAACGTTTGGCGTGCGCGAGCACGGACAGCGTTTGGCCGTACCCGGCGCGCCGGTCGCGGACGTAGTGCGTGAGGCGCCTGACCGTCTCCAGATTCTGCGCAAACACATCCAAGCCGGAATCGACCACTGTCTCGACGTCCGTGAGGTTGCCGGAGAAATCCGGCGTCAGGGCTTCGACGGCCGTCTCGGGGCACGCGGCTTTAATCGCCCGTATGCACTGCGCATAGTGATCCGCGCCGCCGTCGGGCAAGTCATCCCGGTCCACGGAGGTCAAAACGACGTACTTCAGACTCATGAGCTGTACGGTGCGTGCGCTGTTGCGAGGCTCTTGCGTATCGAGCCAACCGCGCGGATTGCCCGTATCGACGGCGCAGAATTGGCAAGCGCGCGTGCAAACGGCGCCCATCAACATCAAGGTCGCGGTGCCGTTCGCCCAGCACTCGCCGATATTCGGGCAAATGGATTCTTGGCAAACGGTCGCCAACCGATGGTCTCGAACGATGGTGCGCACGCGCTCGAAACCCTCGCCGCTCGGCAGACGGGCTTTGAGCCACGGCGGCTTCGGCTCTCGGCCGACCGCGCGTCGGTCGTCGCGGCTCTTCACGCCGTTCTTTATCGCGCTGAAGCCGTGCTCGGTTTGATACTTGGAACCGCTGTCGACGATAGGGATGCCGCGGAACTCGCTCATCGTGACTGGTAACATTGCAAGTCGAGGCCGCCGAGTATCGCATGTTTGTTTGCGGAGTGTTATGGCCCGTTATCGCCCGCCGAGACCCGAGAGCTCGAAGTACATCACGCCGGAAGGCGCCGCTGCGCTCAAGCGCGAGCTCGACGAGCTGTGGCGCGTCAAGCGTCCGGCAGTGACCAAGCCGTGGCGGAAGCCGCGGCCCAAGGCGATCGCTCGGAAAACGCGGAATACATCTACGGCAAACGACAGCTCGCGGAGATCGACCGTCGCGTTCGGTTCCTACGTAAGCGCCTCACGGGCATCCGCATCGTCGATCAGCCGCCGAGCGACTCGAGCAAGGTGTTCTTCGGCGCATGGTTCGAGCTCGACTCCGGCGACAAGCGCAAGGAATACCGGCTCGTCGGACCCGACGAGCTGGGCTTCGGCGCCGATTACGTGAGCATCGACTCGCCGCTAGGGCGCGCGGTACTGGGCAAGAGCGTCGAGGCGATCGTCACCGTGCACTCGCCCGAGGGAGAGCGCAACTATCGGGTCGCGGGAGTGCGGTACGCGTAGCCGCGACGCGGAGTATTCAAAAAAATGCCCGGCCGAGCCGGGCAAATCACAGGGGGAAACTCTTTGGCGCGACGCGCTACTGCAGCCGCGCCCAATTGATCAAGCGCACGTCACTCGAGCGCAGATCGAAGTTTTTCGCCAGCAAGGCTTCGATGTCTCTGGTCTCGAAGCGCTGCTCCGTGGGTTGGTTGACTTCCACGACGCCGCTGAATTCCTGATCCGAGCCTTCAGCTGCCTCGCCGGTCAACACGAAGTGGGTGTAGTACTTCACTCCCATGGCGATGCAGTCTAGAGACGGGCATCCACAACGTCTGTGATTGGTTGCACAGTTTGTGGCTCCTTGCTGCCCGCCGGCCGAAAACCGCGTAACCGGTTGCCTCTTGACATATTTTTCGCAGGGCTTATAGAGAGACAATGCCCTTTGAAACGAGCCTGCAACGATGAAAAACCGGTCCCTCTCCGCTGTCGCCGCCCTGCTCTACCTGCTCGGTGCAATGGCGGGCATCGCCCCCGCGGCCGCTCAGCAACAGGACCTGCGCGCGACGCTCTTTCAGGAGACCGACAAGGCACTCGCGGCCGCACGCAACGCGAACGCCGAGCTGCTCGCGCCGGCGACATTCGCGCGCGCGATGGATTCCTACAACTCCGCGGACAACGATCTGACGCGCGGCCGGAACATCGACCGTATTCGCAGCGAGCTCGCAGCGGCGGCCAACACGTTCAAGGCCGCGCAAGACGCCGCCGAGATCGCCAACATCACGCTCGCGTCGCTGATCAAGACGCGAGCCGACGCCGGCAATGCGCGAGCCGATACCTTTGCAGCCGATCAATGGCAAGAAGCCAACCAGCGTTTCGATGCCGCGGCTCGCAGGCTCGAGTCCGGCGACATCCGTGGCTCGCGCAGCCGGGCCGACGAGGCAGAGGCGTTGTTCCGCGATGCCGAGCTCACGGCGATCAAGGCACAATACTTGAGCCAAACGCGCGCCCTGCTCGCGCAGGCGGAGCAAGCTCGCGTGCCGCGCTATGCGCCCAAGACCTACGCCAAGGCGCAGTCCCTGCTCGAGCAGGCCGAGCACGAGCTCAACGAGAATCGGTACGACACGGACTTGCCGCGCAGTCTCGCGCAGCAAGCCAACTACGAGGCTCGTCACGCGATCTACCTCGCCGAGCTCATCAACAAGATCCGCGACGACGACAAGTCGCTCGAAGACGTTATCCTGAGCTACGAGGAGCCGCTAGCGCAGATCAGCGCGGCCGCGGACAAGGTCGCTCAGCTCGACAAGGGCGTCGATCCCGTCGTCGCCGACCTCGTGATGTATATCGAAGGCCTACGCGAGAGCGAGCAGCAGGCCAAGGTCGATCTCGAGGACAGCCGTACGCGCATCGGCGAGCTCGAAGACGAGATACGCGATCTCGATGAGCGGCTCGGCGGCGTGTCCCAGGAGCGCGTGGCGCTCGTGCAGCGACTCGAAGCCGAGGCCCGAATCCGCGACCAATTCGCGACGATCGAGAGCATGTTCGACCGCGACGAGGCACGCGTCTCGCGCGAAGGCAATCGCGTGATCATCCGGCTCGTCGGCCTGACGTTCCAAAGCGGCCAGACCGAAGTCACCCAGAACTTCGCGGGGTTGCTCGACAAAGTCCGCCGCGCCGCGGACGTCTTTCCGCGCTCGCAGATCGTCATCGAGGGACATACGGATTCCTATGGCAGCGACGAAACCAATCTCACGCTGTCGAAGCGCCGCGCAGAGGCCGTGAGCGCATATCTCACGGACAATCTCGGAATTCCCGCATTCAGGATCAGCGCAGTCGGCTACGGCGAGACCCAACCGATAGCCAACAACGAGACGCCGCAGGGCAGGGCGCGAAATAGACGCATCGACATCCTGATCGAGCCTCAGCTCGAATCGCCGCCGCAGCAGCAGCAACAGCCGCCGCCACAGCCGCAGCAATGACTTTCGGAGCGGACCGCTTGACGTTCGTGTGGCGCCTCGAGAAGCCCTACCGCTCGAGCCATTCGCCCACGAGCTCGGCCAGCGCGCGCTGCATGAGGTAGCCGTAGGATTCGTGCGCGTTCAACCCGATGCTGCCGCGGAAGTAGTTGTCGAGCTCGGCGTAGTCGTCGATCGATTCGACGAGCCCGTAAGCCAGCATGTCGCGAAAGAACGGCGCGAGCCGCGGATACAGGGCCGTCACGTCGGCCTTGGCCGCGAAATTCGCCCAACGCCGGATATTCGCCGGATAACGTTCGGGACCGACGGCGTCCGCACCGCACAACGAGCAGCGAATGAATTGCGTCGCGAGCGGGCTACCGAGCGTGACGAACAGCTCCACTTCCCCCATCGATTCGGTCTCGCGGGAAAGCTCCCAGAGCGTGTCGTAGGCGATCACGGACCCAAAGCTGTGACCGATCAGCGCGACGCGGTCCCCGGCGGCCCACGCTGCCTCTAGCGGTACGCGCAGCAAGCCTCGGACCGCGGTCGCGATGCCGTCACGGTTGCCGAGGTAGCGCGCCGCTTCGAGCATCGTGAGCCTGAGCGCCGGACGTGCCATCCAACGGCCGAGCGCGGGCAACGTGTCGCCGACCCTATGCCAAAGACGCACGAGCCGATGGCTGAAAGAGTCGAGCTCGCGCCGATCCTCCGACGTGGGCGCGTCCTGCTCGAGTAGCCGCTCGATGCCGGGCAAGTCGAGCTCGATATCGCGCTCGCTGCCGTAGAACAGATACGTCCAAGCGACGAGCACGAAGCACTCCGGGCTTGCCGCCAACCGGCGAGCGGCATCGGGTCGATGCCTCTGGAGCCCCGCGAGCAGCACGCGCAACAGCTCACGCCGGTGCGCGTCGGGCGGCGGCTTCGGCTTCAAGCCGGGTACGAAGATGATGCGTATGCCCGTCAAGGTCCCGGCTGCTGGGACCCCGCGTGCTGCGGTATAGTCCGCAAAGCTTCTCGTTCCGTTGGAGTCTTCAGGAGGATAGGTCGTGCGCTATCTGCATACAATGGTGCGTGTCAGCGATCTCGATGCATCGCTCGATTTCTACTGCACCAAGCTCGGGCTGAAAGAGGTCAAGCGAATGGACCATGAGGCAGGCCGGTTCACGCTCGTATTCGTTGCGCCCGAAGGCCAAGAGGACTGCGCGATCGAGCTCACGTACAACTGGGACCCGGAAGAGTATGCGGGCGGGCGTAATTTCGGCCATGTGGCCTTCGAGGTCGACGACATCTACGCCACCTGCGCGCGGCTCATGAATGCCGGCGTGACGATCAACCGGCCGCCGCGCGACGGCAAAATGGCCTTCGTGCGCTCGCCGGATCAGATCTCCATCGAGCTGCTGCAAAAGGGTCAAGCGCTGCCGAAAGCCGAGCCCTGGGCGTCGATGCAGAATACAGGGATTTGGTAGCGGTCAGCCGAGCTCGCGATACACGACCCGAAAGTTGCCGGTTTCGACTTCGGAATCGTTGGAATCCTTGAACACGACACGGTTGCGGCCCTCGCACTTGGCCTGATACATGGCCTCGTCGGCTGCCTGAATCGCACCCGTCAAGCTGCGCTTGGAGCCCGGGCGCGCGAGGGCCACGCCGACGCTGACCGTCACCGTATCGGACACTTCGGAGCCTCTGTGCGGAATCGCTAGGTCCATGACGTCACAGCGTATCTGCTCCGGGACATTGTGCGCATATTCTTCGGGCGGTCCGTAGAGCACGAGCACGAACTCCTCGCCGCCGTAACGAGCCGCGAAGTCGAACGGTCGCTTGGCGCAGCGCGCGATGGAGCCAGCGACTTTCTTGAGGCAATCGTCGCCGGCCTGATGCCCATAGAGTCGTTGTAGATCTTGAAGTAGTCGATGTCGACGAAAATGATCTCGATCGCGACGTCCTCGCGCCGGGATTGGCGCCACACGCGACGCATGAAGTCGTCGAAGATCCGGCGGTTGTACAGTCCCGTGAGCCCGTCCCGCTGCGGCAAGCTCATTGAGCAGCCGGGTTTCGAGAAAATTCGTCCGCAGAGCGTGCTCTAGATTGTAAGTCGAGATACCGCCGATGACAGCCGCCGCGCCGAGCATGGCCGTCATGTAGAACAGCTCGTTGAAAGGCAGCCCCAGCACGAACCCCATGCACAAATGCGCTCCGACGAGCAGCGTCGCGATCGAGACCGCGATGTTGAAGCGCAACCCCAGGAATAGACACGCGTACAGGATCACGAGCACTAAACCGCCGAGCACGTATGACGCGCCCTGCAGCGCCGCAAGGTGCGAGATATAGGTAACGACGAAGCCGATCAGCGTCACGCCGACGGCTGCGACCTCCGTGTAGTAGCGCTGCGCGGCGGGAAGCGAGATCGCGACGCCGATGACGGCGAGAAGCGGACACAGCACACCGAGTCTGAGCGCGTTGAGCTCGGCGCCGCTCGGCGCGCCGAGGACGAGGTCGATGCAGGTCACGGACAACACGAGCACCAGCGCGATGAGCCCCGATAGGCGCGCCCGCGGCAGATTCTGCGCGATATAGAAATCGCGAAAGTCCCGCTCGAGCAGATCGGTGAACTCTGAGCTTGGGAAAGCCTCGCTTCAACTGATCGGCGAACGGCGAACCCAAGCTTTCGACGTCAAGCCTCGGCAACATGGCTTCCGGGCGTTGGTTGCAAAGTCGGGAGCATGCGCCCGAATGCCGGGAAATTCCCCAACGCAGATCACAAACCCGCCCGGTACGCGACCTAGGGGCGGCCGGCGTGGCCGAGGTCAGCGGTAGAGCGGGAGCAGCGGTTCTTCCTTGCCGGTCCGAGGCGTTTTGCCGGCCGATTCGAGCACGGGCAGCACGGCCCCTAGACTGTGCCCATCCCAACGGCCCGCGGTCGCTCCGTAGATGTGCACCTCGAGATCGAGCACCTCGCGGGCGACTTCGTCCGGCACGAGCACGGCCATCGAGCCGAGGCTGCGGGGGGGCGACTCCGGAAAGCGCTGCTCCGCCCACTTGAGCAGCAGCCGGCGCGCCGTATCGGCATCGCTGGCCACGCAGGCCGCACGCAGCTCGCGCAACAGTCGGCGCCGGCCGGGATCGTCACCCGCGACGGCCGCCGCTTTGGAGACGCCGCGGGCGCCGGGGCTCGGCGAGCGCGAACGCCACCACAGACCCACCGTCACGAGCCAGACGAGCGCGAGCATGCTGCTCACGATGAGCCACACGTTCGTCGTCGTCGGCGCAACCGTCTCTGGCGAGGCGACCGGCGCCGGCGCCTCGGGCGCCGCCGCCGGGGGCGGCGTTTCCGCGCTCGGCGTGACCTCCAACGTATGAGGAGGAAGCTCGGCGACTTCCCAACGCTTCGCCGTTACGTTCCACCACGGCAGCTTCAACCCCTCGAGCGTCACGTTGCCGGGGTTTTGCGCAATGATCGCCACGCTGACCGAGCGACGCGCGCGGAGCCCGTGATCGGTGACATCGCGGCTGAGCTCGGGCTGATCGGTGTACTGGCGAATGCCGTCCTGCTCGGGAATGGCGATCTCCGGTAGCTGCGTCTCGAGCAAACCGTCCGCCTCGATGATGATCTTGCGCGTGCGCGGGACGCCGACGGGGAGCTTGTCGCCGTCGTCGGTCCACTGCTCGGACAGGGTCACGCGCTCCGCCGGCAGCCACGCGGCCCCGGCCATCGAGGCGGGCGGCGCCACGGCCGGCTGCACGTCGAGGTTCACGGTGCTCGAGCGAAATCGCTGCACGCGCGAGAAACCGCGATCCGGGATCACCATCGCTTCGAATACGGCCGGACCGATCGTGAGCGGCCCCGCTTGCTGCGGGAATACCGCGAAACGGCGCTCACGGACGATGTAGGTTCGGCCACCGCGCATCGTTTGATATTGCGCGTCCTCACCGAGCCGTTCGACGATCGCCTCACCGCCCGTGACCTCCGGTTGCGTGAGCGTTGCGCGGCCCGTGCTCACGGCCACGAAGAGCCGGAGCTTCAGGATGACCTGCGACTGCACGTAGACGGTCTCGGGCGTCGCTTCGAGCTCCATGAAGACATCGGCCGTCGAGCCGTCGCCACGCTCGGGCGCGATCACGCGAACGTTCACGGCGTTGCTCTGCAACGTACCAACGCTCACGGCAGGCAGATCGAAGTTGCCCTCCGACTTCGGCATGAGCTGGAACTGCCACTCCGTGACTTGCGACGTTTGACCGTTCACGAACTGAATGCGTGAGCTCTTGTTCTGACCGAGCACGTCGAATTGGCGCTCGATGGAGTCCATCTCCGGATCGCCGCGTACGGGGCCTTCGGCCCGAAGCGTGTACGTGAACGATTCGTTGTCGTGCACGACGGGCCTGTCGACGGTTGCTTTGAGCACGGAGTCCTGCTGCGCGAGCGCGAGCGGCGCAACGAGCAGCGATAAGCAGGCGAGCGCGCGCACGACTGCGCGATTCACCACGGATGCGCCCCCGTGGGCGTGACGGTCTTGCCGTCTTGGTCGACACCGAGCCGCTGATATTGATAGAGAAACTTGCGCCGCAGCAGCCCGCCCGGATCCTGCGGCACACGTCGCAGCCACTGCTCGGCTGCTTGCTCCGACGCCCATTTCTCGACGTCTTTTGGTCCCGAGGCCGAAGCCTGGGCGTCCTGCTGCTCGCCGTTTTGCGGTTTTTGATTGGCGGCTTGCTTGTCGTCTTGCCCTTCGTCTTGGGGCTGGTTTTGGGCTTGTTGTTGCCCGTCGCCGTTTTGATTCTGCCCAGACTTCGAATCGCCGCTCGGCTGACTGATCGCCCTTCGACGAGTCGTTGCGCTCGTCCGCCGATTGTTGATCCGACTGATCGCCGCCGTCGGACTTCTGCGACTGGCCTTGCTGCTTCTGCTGATCCTGCTGACCGTTTTGCCCCTGCTTCTGTTGCTGCTGCTGTTGCGGGGGGTTCTTCTTGAGGTAGTCCTTGACGAGATCGCGGTTGTATCGCGCATCCTCGAGACCGGAATCGAGCTCGAGCGCGCGATCATAAGACTTGATCGCCTCCTCGAGTTTTCCGGCCTTCGCAAGCGCGTTGCCGCGGTTGTATTGCGACTGCGCCGTGTCGAGCCCGCCGAGCGTCGCGGCGCTCGCGCCGAAGTCACCGGCGCGGTACTGCGCCGCCGCGCGCCAGCCCGGATCTTTGAACAGCTGGGCCGCGCGCTCGGCTTCCTGCGACTGCAGCGCCTCGTAGCCGCGCTGATCCGAGCGCAGCCACAACGATTGCCAATCGAGCGCGTGCGCCTGCGGCGTAGGAATCAGAAAGCAGGCGAGCCAAAGACAGATCCAACCGCGTCGAAAACCGAGTGCGACGAGCGGCAGCAGCGCAACGGCGAACCACAACCCGTTGTCGCGCCAAACGTCGGCTTGGTGCTGTTGGGAATCTTCCTTCTTGAGCTGCACGTTTCCCGGCACCGCCGCGGGCGGCGGAAATAGCGACTCGAGGTCCCGATCGTCGGGCGTCAACCGCGCAAAGCGACCGCCTCCCGCCGCGGCGAGCCGGCGAAGGCCCGCGACGTCGAGCTGCGGAATCACCACGTGATCGTTGTTGTCCCTCAAAAAACCGCCCTCGCTCAGGCCGATCGGCGCCCCTTGCTCCGTGCCGACGGCCAGCACGCTCACGTTGAAGCCCTTGCCGCGCAGCTCGCTCGCGCGATCGAGATCATCAGCCGTGATGTCGGCATCGCTGATCACGAGAACGTCCCCGCTGCTGAGCCCCGTCTGCTTCATGAGCTCCAACGCCCTTTGAAGCCCGGCGTCTACGGAGCTGCCCTGTGTCGGCATGATGTCCGTGCTGACCGAGTTGACCAGGGAGGCGATGGTGCGCGTGTCCGTGGTCAACGGCGTCACCGTGAACGCATTCGTGGAAAATACCACGAGGGCCGTCTGCCCGGCCGTGCGTTTGTCGAGCAAGTCGAGAAGCTTGAGCTTGGCGCGCGCGAGCCGGCTGGGCTCGACGTCGCCGGCGTCCATCGAGCGCGACAGGTCGAGGGCGACGACGAGCGCCTCGTCGGAGCGAAACGCAGGCACGGGCAGCCGTTGCCATGCGGGCCCCGCGAGACCGACGATCGCGAGCGTCCACGCCGCGAGCGCGGCCACGACGGGCCACCGGCTGTCGCGCAACAGCTCGGGCGCGACGAGCACGTGTGCGCGCAGGCTCGTATCGACCACTCCGCTCCAACCGCCCACGTCGGTGCGGCCTCGAAAGTACCGCCAAATGAGCCACAGCCCGACCGGCAGCAGCGCGAACCACCCGGGCCTCAAAAAATGAAAATCACCCATGACGGACTCCGGAACGCGCGGCCCCTGGCGCAATGCGCATCAGCCATTTACGCGACGGCGCGAAGGCCGCCACGAGCGCGGAGCCGAAAGCCACGAGCAACGCTCCGGCAAGCGGCCAGTAAAAAAATTCCGTGATCGGCCGAAAACCGCGCTCGTCGGATTCGGCCGGCTCGAGCTTGTCGAGGATCGAATAGATTTCGGCGAACTCGTGCGTATCGCGCGCGCGAAAGTACTTGCCCCCCGTCATGTCGGCGATCGCAGTCAGTGTCTTCTCGTCGAGATCGGCCGACGGATTGATCTGCCGCAACCCGAACAACGATCGCACCGTGAGCGCGTCGGCGCCGATACCGATCGTGTAAATGACCATGTGCCGCTGCGCGGCGAGCTCCGCCGCCTTGAGCGGCTCCACTGCACCGGCTGTGTTTGCGCCGTCCGTCAGCAACACGAGCACGCGGCGGTTTTGCTCGATGCCCGCGTCCGTGAGCGTGCGGATGCCGAGACCGATCGCATCGCCGATCGCCGTCTCCTTGCCGGCCAGACCGATGACGGCTTCGTTGAGCAGCGTCTTGACCGTGGCGCGGTCGAACGTCAGCGGCGTTTGCAGATACGCTTCGCGGCCGAAGAGAATCAGCCCGATACGGTCGCCCACGCGACGGTCGATGAAATCGGTCGCGACCGACTTCGTCGCTGTCAGCCGGTCGACCCACTGGCCGCCGAGCTGAAAGTCCTGCTCCTCCATGCTGCCGGACAGATCCACTGCCAGGAGCAGGTCGCGCCCCGTCACCGGCAGTGCGACCGGATCGCCGACGAACTCCGGACGCGCAGCGGCGAGCACGGTAAGCGTCCAGACGGTCCACAGCGCCACGAGCCGCCAGAAACGCTTGCCGCTCGGCGCCTTGAGTCCCGCGAAATCGGCGAACTCGCCGGCAAACGGCACTTTGAGGGCGGCGTCGCGATCGAGCGGCTCGGGCGGCAGCAGGCGGCGCACGAGCCACGGCAGCGGCAGCGCGAGCAACATCCACCACCATGCGAACGTCCACATCGGCCTAGGCCTCCGCGCTCGCGAGTTTTCGCCCGCGCGGGCGTTGCTGCGCTCTGACCCAGTCCGCGCACAAACCGGTGAGCTCTAGCGCGCTCGCGCGATCGACGCTCTCGGGCCGCGCATAGGGCGCCGCAACCAGCAAGCGTCCGGGACCCGTGCTGAACACGTCGCGCTCCCACCGACTGTCGAGATACGCGAGCCAGCGCCGACCGATGAGCCCGGCCACGTCGAGCCTCTCGCCGTAGCGCTCATCGGCCGCGGCAACCGTCATGACGAATCGGCGCAGCACGCTCGACACGCGCTGCAAACAGCCCACGGGCTCCGCCCCCTGCTCGAGCGCCTCGCGCACGCGACCGAGCGCACGCAGCGCGGCCCGATGATGGCGGCGCCGATAGTACTGAAAGCCGGCAAAGGCGAGCGCCGCGAGGGCGAACGCGACCAACAGCCACCAACCGGGTGCGGGAGGCCACCACGAGACGGCGCCGGGCAAGTGAATGTCCCGGAGCGGCAGCTTTGAGAAATCGGTCGTGGGATTCATGCGCGTCTGAAGTACTGACCGAGCACCGTCCTCGGATCGTCGGCGGTTGCGCATTCGATCAGCCGAATGCCGGGCAGCCGTGACAACGCCCGCAGCCCCGCTCGCCGCTCCTCGAATCGTTCGTGATACCGGCGGCGCAGCGCGTCGTTGGCCGTCTCGATCGCGAACGACCGCCCGCCGCTTTGGATTCGATAGCGCCCGGGCGGCGGAAGTTCAGCCTCGATCGCATCGAAGAAATGCACGAGCATGAGGTCGCAATGGCTCGCGAGTTGCTTCAGATGCCGCTCGGCATCGGGGCCGAGCCGCCTGAAATCGCTCAACAAGAAGATCAAGCTGCCTGGCCGCGCCACGCGCGTGAGGCGCAGCAACGCATGCTCGGCATCGGCCTCGGCCGCACCCTCGTCGCTGCCCGGCAGCCACATCGACTCGCCCGCGATCGTCTGCAGCAACCGCAACGCCCCGCGCATGCCGAGCCCGGGCCGTTGCTCGTGATGCTCGGCTCCCGAGAACACGAGCCCACCGAGCCGATCGCCGTTGGCGACCGCGCTCCATGCGACGAGTGCGGCGGTTTCCGCCGCACGCACACCTTTATATGCACCGCGCGTGGCGAACAACATCGGTTGCCTGAGATCGAGCCACACGAACACGGGGCGATTTCGCTCCTCGCGAAACACCTTCGTGTGCGGCTTACCGGTGCGCGCCGTCACGCGCCAGTCGATGGTGCGCAAATCATCGCCGGCCTGATAAGGGCGTGACTCGTCGAACTCAACGCCCCGGCCTTTATATGGGGACAGGTGTCCGCCGACGGCCGCTGCGCGCACGCGAGGCGCCGTGAGCCGAATGGCCTCGCCCGCCGCGCGCAGCCGCAGCAGATCCGTGAGCGAGACGCGGACCGGCGAGCGCTCGATGGCGGCCGCGGAACTCAAGTCACGGCACCCCGATACGCGAGAGCAATGTATCGACGAGCTCGTCCGGGGCGCGGCCCGCGGCCTCCGCCTCGAAGCCGAGCAGGATGCGATGACGCAGCACGTCGTGAGCGACCTCTTGGATGTCCTCGGGCGTCACGTAGTCCCGGCCGGCCAGCCACGCGTGCGCACGCGAGCAGCGATCCAGCGCAATCGTCGCGCGCGGGCTCGCCCCATATTGCAACGTGCCCGCAAGGTCGTCGCCGTAACGCTCCGGCGCGCGGGTCGCGAGCACGATCTGCACGATGTACTCCTCGAGCGGATCCGACAGATGCTGATCGAGCACCGCGAGCCTCGCGGTCATGACTTCGTTCTGGCTCAACACGTCGGGCGCCGTGAACAGCACCTCGTCGGATGCCGAGCGTTTCCGCTCGGAACGATTGAGCTCGAGGATCGCGCGCTCGCCGGCCGCATCGGGATAGTTCACGAACACGTGCAGCAAGAAGCGATCCAGCTGCGCTTCGGGTAACGGATACGTGCCTTCCTGCTCGATCGGATTCTGCGTGGCCATGACCATGAAAAGCTCGGGCAGCGGATACGTCACGGAGCCGACCGTGATCTGCCGCTCGCCCATGGCCTCGAGCAAGGCCGACTGCACTTTTGCCGGCGCCCGGTTGACCTCGTCGGCCAGCACCAAGTTGTGGAACAGCGGTCCTTCGCGAAATACGAACGAACCGTCTTGCGGGCGATAGATCTCGGTGCCCGTCAAATCGGCCGGCAGCAGATCGGGCGTGAACTGCAAGCGGTGGAAATCGCCTTCGACGCTGTGACTCAAGACCTTGATGGCGCGCGTCTTGGCCAGACCCGGCGCACCCTCCACGAGCAGGTGGCCGTCGCACAGCAAGGCCACGAGCATGCGATTGAGCAACCGCTCCTGGCCGACGACCAACCGCTTCAAATGAGCCTCGAGCTCGAGAAACTTTTCTTGTAGCGACATGGACTTGTCTACGGGCTAAAGCGCGACATTCTACCCCGGGGACGCCCCGGTTTCGTTACCAAACGGCAAGGTTCGGTCACGAAAGAGTCATCGGCGTGACACGAACGTTTAACGTCGCGAGCCCAACATGCTTTCCGAGCATGCGAGTCCGCTCGCAATAAAGTCGCAGCCAGACTAATACCCGGCCGGCGTGCCCCCCGACCGCGTCCGAGCCGATCCAAAGCTCCACCCCCTTGACCTTGAGTGTCGGCCGCCGTGAGGCGGCCCATTTTTTACGGCCGCGGGCCGAAACGCCCGCCGCTGAGGATACCGACGGGTCCGCGCGGCAACACGACTTGCACGCGTTGTCCGTCGCGCTGCACGTCGACGACGACCGGTTGGCCGGCCGCACCCTGTAACGTGAGTGCATTGAGGTCGCGCATGTCGAACACACGTTTCCCGTCGTACGCAACGACTTGGTCGCCGGGCTCGAGCCCTGCCTGCTCGGCCGGTGAGCTCGCGAGCACGTCGCGGACCGCAACCGTCGTCGGCCTGTTCAAGGCTTGCAGATACCGTTCGTAGTCGGCGTCGCCGAGCTCGCTGCGCAACGTGTTGTCGCCACCTTCGGCCGGGTTGAACGGCTTGCCGTCGCGCGCGGCGTCGTATTGAGCCTGGAGCGATTGCATTCGAAGCTCCGACGCGCGCCGCATGATCGACTCCGCGCGATCCGTCGAGAACCCCGCTGCGACGAGCGCGTCTTGCTGGCGGCGCTGCAACTCCTCGCGATCGATGCCGAACCCGCGGAAACCACGCGGCCGCGGCGCTTGCTCGTCGGCCGTCGTTTGTGTCGTTTCTCCGTCGTTTTGAGCGGGGGCCGGCACCTCGGTCGCAAGCGTGCGCAGCTGCTCGGTCAGCATTGCGACTTTGGCTTCGAGCGCGGTGCGGGCCGTCGTCTCGTCGGCCAACGCAGCCTCCAGGCGGCGCACTCTGTCGACCCCCGCCGCAGCGTCGGCCGTGGGCGCGGAGACCGCAGGCGTCGCAGCCGAATCGTCGATGTCGGAACTCGGCGCAAGCCACACCGCGACCGCGAACCCGACCGCGAGACCGGCCAGCGCGAACCCCAAGCCCTTCCACATGACCGCCCCCTCGCTTGGCCCGGCCTCCGGGCCCCTCATCAAGCTTCCGCAGCGCTTTGTTTTTGACCCACGGCGGCCGCCGACGGTTCAAACCAGGTTTGATGAATGAGGTTGTGCAGCTCCGCGAGCGCGAGCTGAGCGTCGTCGACCCACTGGTGCAACGTTGCGATGTCGAGCCGGTCGACCATGAGCATCGCAAGCATGCGGCGCAGCGCGCCGAGCTTCAAGAGCGGGTCGGCATTGCGGGGCAACACGGCGAGCGCGGCACCGAGCTCGCGCAGGCAAAACGCAAACGCTCGTGGAAATTGCTCGTCCTTGAGCACGTAGGCGATGACGTCTGGGCCGTGGATCCGCCGACGAACCTTCTGCCGATACATCTGGTATGCGCTCAGCGACTGCAGCACGGCCATCCACAACGTGTTGTCGAACCGAGCGAGATCCTCACGATCGAGCAGCGATGCAGCGGCCACGTCGATAATCCGCGTCGTCATGTCGGCGCGCTCGAGCGCACGGCCCACTCGAAAAAAGTGGTAGCCGGAATCGTGGCTCATCGTATCGGCCAGCAACCCACTGATCTGCTGACAGCCTTCGACGATCGTCGAGTGAATCTCGTAGCGTCGCCGGTGCGACGTCGACGCATCGAGCTCTTGGCTCATGTACATGGTGAGCTCGTTGACGGAGCGCCAGGCTTCCGACGGCACGATGTCACGCGTCGTGCGTATGCTTTCGCGCGCGGACTGCAGCGACGAGCGCACCGAGCTCGGGTTGTTCTTGTCGGCCACGACGAAGCGTTCGGCCGTGTCCGCTCCCGGACTCGGATGCAGCTCGCGGTACAAATCGCCGCAACCCGTGATCTGAACGAGCTGGTCCCATTTGAGCCCGGCCTGGCGCGGCAAGTCGAGCAGCAGATTGCCGTATACGCGCGCCAGTCGCGAGGTCGTCTCGGCGCGCTCGAGATATCGCGCGCTCCAGTAGATCCGGTCCGCCACACGCGACAGCAGGCTCATGGATCCACCACCACGATCCAGGTGTCTTTGCTGCCGCCGCCTTGCGAGGAGTTGACGACGAGCGAGCCACGCCGCAGTGCCACTCGCGTGAGCCCGCCCGGCGTCACCCAAACGCGCTCGCCCTGCAGAATGAAGGGCCGCAGATCGAGATGACGCGGCTCGATCTCGCCGTGCACGAGCGTCGGCGCCGTGGAGAGCTTGAGGACGGGCTGCGCGATGTAGTTGCGCGGATTGGCCTTGATGGCCGTCGCCATCGCCTCGCGCTCCTCGGCGGTCGAGCGCGGCCCGATCAGCATGCCGTAGCCGCCGGACTCGTTGGCGGGCTTCACGACGAGGTTCTCCAAGTTTTGCAGCACGTGCTCGCGGCTCTTGTCGTCACGCAGGAGCCACGTCGGCACATTCGGCAGAATCGCCTCCTCGCCGAGGTAGTACTGGATGATTGCCGGCACGTAGGCGTAGACGACCTTGTCGTCGGCGACACCAGCACCCGGCGCATTGGCCAACGCGACCTTCTGTGCGCGCCAGGCACGCATGAGGCCGGGCACGCCGAGCAGCGATTCCTCGTCGAAGCACTCGGGATCGAGGAACGTGTCGTTGATGCGCCGGTAGATCACGTCGACGCGCTCGAGCCCCCGAATGGTTCGCACGTAAACGCATTCGTCGTCGCCGACGACGAGGTCGCCGCCCTCCACGAGGTCGACGCCCATGCGCTGTGCCAAATAGGAATGCTCGAAATATGCCGAGTTGTATATGCCGGGGGTCAGTATGACGACGCGCGGAAAATCGAGCTTGCGCGGACTCAAGCTCGCGAGCATGTCGAATAGCTGCGAAGCGTAGTCGTCGACGGGCAGAATCGACGCATGCTCGAACATCTCGGGGAACACTTGCTTCGTGATGATCCGGTTCTCGAGCATGTACGAGACGCCCGAAGGCACGCGCAGGTTGTCCTCGAGCACGTAAACCGTCCCGTCGCCGTCGCGAACGAGGTCCGAGCCGCAGATGTTGGCCCACACGCCGTAAGGGGGATCGACGCCCATGCAAGCCTCGAGGAAATTCGTCGAGGTACCGACGATGTCTTCGGGCACGATGCCGTCGGCGATAATGCGGCGATCGTGGTAAAGATCGTCGATGAAGTGATTGAGGGCCGTGAGCCGTTGCACGAGGCCGCGCTCGATGCGCGCCCATTCGGTGGCTTCGATGGTGCGGGGGATGACGTCGAACGGCCAGGCGCGATCGATGTTCTGGCCTTCCGTGTAAACGGTGAACGTGATGCCCATCTCGGCGATGGCACGCTCGGCATCGGCTTGGCGCTCCGCAAGCTCCATTTTGCCGAGGGACGCGAGATAACGAGTCAACGCCTCGGCCGCGGGCCGCGCCTCGCCGGGCGCGGCGAACAGCTCGTCGTGGAACTCGCCGGAACGATATTGGGACCAGTCGATCTTCATGTTTTGCATTCAACGATACGCTGAAAGATGTCGAGAATCGACTTCATAAAATGGGGCGCCGCCGCGGTCGCGGGCACTATCTTGGTGCTCGGCGCAGCCGCCTATGCGCTCGTCGCCGACTCGCTTCCGCGCCGCGGCGGTCGAGCGTCCGTCGCCGGACTTGCGGCGCCGCTCGACATCCAGCTCGACGCTCACGCCGTACCACGCATCAAAGCCGACTCACTCGCCGACGCGTTGCGCGGCCAAGGCTACCTGCACGCTCAGGAACGCTTCTTCGAAATGGACTTGCTGCGGCGCGCGCCGGCCGGCGAGCTCGCCGCGCTCGTCGGTCCGGCCGCCCTCGGTCTCGACCGAGGCGTCAAACCGTTCGAGTTCCGCCGCCGCGCCAATGCGCTGCTCGCCGGCCTGCCCCCCGAGCAAGCCGGCTGGATCCGTGCGTATACCGAAGGCGTCAATGCGGGACTCGCGGATCTCGGCGCCCGGCCGCCGGAGTATTGGCTACTCGGAGCACCACCCGAGCCTTGGGCGCCCGAAGATAGTCTGCTGGTCGTTTACGCGCTGTACACCATGCTTTCGAACAACGAGGCCTACGAGCTGCCACAAGGCGTGATGCGCGCCACGTTGCCGGCACCCCTTTACGACTTCTTGACGCCGTCGGCGTCGCGTTTCGACCGTCCGCTCGTGAGCGCCGCCAGTGGGGCTTCGGATCCGACGGGCGGCTACCTGCCCTTGCCGATCCCGGACGCGAGCACCATCGACCTTCGCACGCGGCCGACGCGCCCCGCACCGCTGCCCCGCGTCGAGCCGCCGCTGCTCGGACCCGCGTCGAATCAATGGGCCCTCGATCCGAGCCGCAGCGTGACAGGCGATGCGCTGCTCGCCAACGACCCGCACTTGCAGCTGCGCGTGCCGAACATCTTCTACCGCGCGGAGCTCTACTGGCCGGAACATGCCGTGCGCGGCGCGAGCATTCCGGGCTTGCCGGGCGTGTTGATCGGCGCAAGCGACACGCTGTCGTGGGGCGCGACCGTGAGCAACGCCGACCAAAGCGACTGGGTCGTCGTCGAGCCGCTCGCAACCGATGCGCATCGCTACCGCACGCCCGAAGGCAGCGAGCCTTTCGGCGAGACGACCGTCACCATCGAAGTGGCCGGGCGCCCGAGCGAGACCCTCGACGTACAAACGACGCGCTGGGGTCCCGTGGTCGAGCACGATTGGCGCGGCCGCCCGCTCGCGCTGCACGCCACGTGGCTCGAGCCCGGCGGCACCAACGTCGAAATGCTCGAGCTCATGCAGGCCCGGACCGTTGGCGACGGCATATCGGTGCTGGGCCGCTGGGCTGGGCCCTCGCTCAATTGGATGCTGGCCGATGCGCACGGCGCCATCGGCTGGGTCGTGAACGGCCCCGTCCCGCAGCGCATCGGTTTCGACGGCTCCTCACCCGAGAGCTTGGCCGACGGGACGCGGCGCTGGGAAGGTAACCGCGCACCGCCGGTCCTGCTCGCGAGCGCCACCGGCGCGCTGTTTACGGCCAACAACCGCACGCTGCCACGCGATCGGTCTGCCGAGGAAAGTCGCATGTGGATGCGGCCGCTGCGGGCTCAGCGCATCGACGAGTTGCTCCGCGCGCAGCCGAAATTCGCGGAACGGGATTTCCTTCGGATGCAGCTCGACACACGTGCCGAAGGCTACGACCGGATTCGCGACGTGCTGCTAGAAGTCGTGCCTACCGACGAGCCCGAGCCTTTGTTGAAAAGCGCTCGCGATGCGGCGCAGCACTGGAACGGTCACGCCGACACGGATCAGGTCGGATTCCGGATCTTGCACGTCTACTATCGCGCGTTGCTCGAGCGCGTGCTCGGCCCGCTGCTCGACGCCGCCGCACAGGCCGATCCGAGGTTCGTCTACCGCTGGCCGCTGGCCGACGAGCCGCTGCGCCGAATCCTCGACGAACGTCCGATGAACCTTCTGCCGAGCACCTTCGACACGTGGCCGGAGTTTCTGCGCGCCGTGTTGCTCGACGCGCTGAAGGAAATCGCGGCCGATCCGCGGCGACCGGGTGTCGATGCCACGTGGGGCGAGTTCAACCGCCTGGATGTAGCGCATCCCTTCGCCGGGCTGCCGGTGATCGGCTCGCTGCTGCGCCCCTGGCTCGCATTCCCGGCGGCGCCGCTGCCCGGCTCGTTCGTGTCGTTGCGGGTCGCGGCGCCGAGCTACGGCGCGGTGCTGCGCATGAGCATCTCGCCCGCACATCCTGAGCGCGGCATCTTCGAGATGAGCGGCGGCCAAAGCGGCCACTTCCTCTCACCGAACTTCGACGACTTGCAGCCGGACTGGATCGACGGCAGACCGACCCCGTTCCTCGCCGGCCCGACGGTCGATGAAATAGAACTCGTGCCCGCGCCCTAGGCCGGACTTACTCGAAGACCGCTTGCTCGAGCACGGGCGGATCCGCATCGTTGAAGTGCGGATGCACCGCGTAGATGTCGTCGCCCATCGCCGCGGCGGTCGTTGCCTGCCCACCGTGCATCGTAGCCACGGCCGTGCGATGCGCCGTCGCCCAGGCGTCGTCGCTCGCGAGCTTGACGACGCGCGGCGCGTCGGCCACGTTGCTCACGACTGCGAGCCGGCCGTCGGCGGCCCACACCGCACCGTCCTCGCCGGGAACGGGCTCGTCGACCACGACCTCCGTCATACCGTCCGGGTTGGCGATCGGCACCTTGTAGATGTGCGGACCGGCGACGACGAGCAAATAGCCGTCCGGATGGAACACGATTCCATTGATCGCGGTCCCTTCCGGCAATCCCGAGAACCGGTAAAGCACCGACGCTCCGTAATCCGTGCCGATGCGGTAGAGCACGTTCATGCGCGTATCGGTCACGTAAACGTTGCCGTCGTCGTCGACGGTCACGTCGTTGGCGAAATACGCCGGTGGATCGCTCGGCGTGCCGATCACGGCCGCGAGATCGACCATCGCGATGCGCTCCCCGGTCGTGAGGCTATAGACGCCGAGCTTGGCCTGTCCCGTGTTGCCCGGCTGAAACACCGCGCGATCGGAGTTCGCAACGAGCAGCCGGTCGCGCGGCTCGTCGACCTCGATGCCGACCGACGAGACGAGTGCGGGATCCGTCACGAACGGCACGACGGCACCGTCGCCTCGAATTTCGAAGATCGTCCCTTCCGCGAGCGAGCCGGTCAGAAACCGCTGATTGGCCTGATCGTACTCGACGCCTTCGGGAATGAAGCCGCCGCGCTTGGCGACGATCGTTTTGCCCATCGCGGCGCTCGGCGCGGACGCGGCCGGCGCAGATGCGGGCGGCTCGGATTGCTGCGTGCAGGCACCGACGACGGCGCAGGCAACGAGTAACAGTGTGAATCTCGGACCCATACGACACCCTCCCTCTTGCGCCGCCGGCGCACCGGCGGCGGTGCAGGTATCGATGGTAACACGCGGTTCACACGCGCCCTGCCTTGGCCCACCGGCACGAATTCGCGCGAGCAACGCGCAGCGGCTTCAGTCGGGCAGCCTGAGAATCTTCAAACGCTGGGAAAGATCCGTGCGCTGCAGGTAGGCCGAAATCTTGGCGAGCCGGTCGCGCGGGTTCGCGCGGCCGAGCTGATCACGCTCGGGGAAGTAAATTCCGTAGCCGCCGTTTCGGAGCGAGCGAATCACGCCCTGAAGCTCGAAGCGCTCGTCGTCGAAGCGCACCTCGATATCAACGACACTGCCGACTTTGAGCGCGGGCAGCAGACCGCGGTCCAGCCGAATGAACATGCCCTCCGGGCTCAGGTTCCCGACCGCGGCGGATAGCTTCCGTCCACCCAGAAACAGGTGGGCAGTGATACCGCTTTTCGCTGTGACGGAAACGCGGAACGTCTGACGCTGCTCGCGCTCGGCATTCATCTCGTGACCTCGGGCGTCGGTGCCTTCCAGGGCGACAAACGGCGGAAGCACGGCCCTCTTTGTCGGCCGCCCGGCCGACTTCTGTAGCCGGCCGCGGCGCAGACGAGGCTATGATGGCGCCTTTTCCGCAACCGCGGCCCCTGCTTCCGAATGGACCACAACCCTTGGCTGCTCGCGGCCGTGCCTATCGTCGGCGTCGTCGCAGGCTTCATCAACACGCTCGCGGGCAGCGGGTCGCTCATCACGCTGCCGGTCCTGATCCTGCTCGGGCTGCCCGCCAACGTCGCCAACGGCACGAACCGCGTCGGCGTGCTCATCCAAAACGTCGTCGCCGTGACGACGTTCGCGCGCCGCGGCGCACTGCCGGTTCGCGGCAGCGCCTGGCCGGTCGTAGCAGCACTGGCCGGCGCCGTCATCGGCGCGCAGCTCGCCGTCGACATCGACGAGGCGCTCATGCGCCGCGTGATCGGCATACTCATGCTCGTCATGCTCGCGATCATGGTCGCGCGACCGGAGCGATGGCTCAAGGAGCGCACCGACCGCACGAGCGTCAATCCGTTCATTCAAGTCCCTGTGTTCTTCGCCATCGGCGCTTACGGCGGCTTCGTGCAGGCCGGCGTCGGTATCTTCCTGCTGGCCGGCCTCGTGCTGGGGGCGGGCTTCAACCTCGTCGGCGCCAACGCCGTCAAGAACCTCGTCGTGCTCGTGTTCACGGCCGCCGCCCTGGTCGTGTTCGTCCTCAACGATCAAGTGCGTTGGCAATACGGACTGCTGCTCGCCGCGGGCCAGGGGCTCGGCGCCTGGGTTGCCGCGCGCATGGCCGTCGCTCGCGGGGCCAAGTTCGTGCAGTGGGTATTGATCGGCATTCTCGTGTTGTCGGCGGCCGCGCTGCTCGGCGACTTCAGTTTGTAGGCGAATCCTGGGAGACTGCGCCAGCGCCGCCGGCTGCAGACCGTAGAGAAGCGACCACGAGACAGACGAGTGAAAAAGGTTCCGGGACGACATAGAGAACGACATCGCACCGCTCGCGTAGGCTGGCTCCGGGCCGCCGTGCTCGGTGCCAACGACGGCATCGTTTCCACCGCGAGCCTGCTGCTCGGCGTGGCCGCAGCCGAAGGGACCCAGAGCAGCATCCTCGTCGCGGGCGTCGCGGGCGTCGTCGCGGGTGCGATGTCGATGGCCGCGGGCGAGTACGTATCGGTCCGCTCGCAAGCCGATACCGAGGAAGCCGATCTCGAGCGCGAGCGTAGCGAGCTCGAGACGGACCCGCACGGTGAGCATCGCGAGCTCAAGGCCATCTACATCGGCCGCGGGCTCTCGGCCGAGCTCGCCGACAACGTCGCGACCGAGCTCATGGCCCACGACGCCCTCGGCGCCCACGCCCGCGACGAGCTCGGCATCTCGGAAGTGATGAGCGCACGACCCATACAGGCGGCACTCACATCGGCGACGAGCTTTGCCGTCGGCGCCCTCATGCCGCTGGTCGTCGCGCTGGTCGCACCGGCCGGCGCCGTGCTGTATCTCGTGGGCGGCACGTCGCTGTGCTTTCTCGCGCTACTCGGCGCCATTGCCGCGCGCGCGGGCGGCGCCAATATCGGGATCGGGGCACTGCGCGTGACGTTCTGGGGCACCCTCGCGATGGCGCTCACGGCGGCCGTCGGCGGGCTCGTCGGCCAGGCACTTTGAGCCCGGGCCCGGGCGACGCTCGCCCTGCGCCGCTGCCGTAGAATCGGCCCATGACCCGCACGGCCAGAGCGCTCGGCGTCGCGCGCTCGTTCGCGATCTACTACGGCATTCCGTTTCGAGCGAGGCGCCTTCGGCGCTTCTATGCCCAGTTCGTCGGCCCGGGCGACGTGTGCTTCGACGTCGGGGCGCACGTCGGCAATCGGGTGCGCTGCTGGCGCCGGCTCGGCGCAACCGTGATCGCCGTCGAGCCGCAATCGGCATTCGTAGGCGTTCTGAAGTGGCTCTTCGGCGCAGACCAACAAGTGCAAATAGTCGCGGCCGCGCTCGGCCGGGCGCCCGGCGGCGCGCAGCTTCTCGTCAGCGAGCGCACGCCGACCGTGACGACCCTGTCGGCCGAATGGGCGAGCTCGGTCGGCGCCGAGCCCGGCTTCGAGCACGTGCGCTGGACGGCTCGCGAAGCCGTCGCCGTCACGACGCTCGATGCCTTGATCGAGCGCTACGGGCGACCTCGATTCGTGAAAATCGACGTCGAAGGCTTCGAAGCCGAAGTGCTCGCCGGGCTCTCGACCGACCTGCCGGCCTTGTCGTTCGAGTGTCTGCCGAGCGCCCGCGGCATCGCGCTGGAATGCATCGACCGTCTCGAGCAGCTGGGCCGCTACGAATACAATTTCTCCCCCGGCGAGCAGCAGCGCTTGACCATCGAGCGGTGGCTCGGCGAGCAAGCCATGCGCGAATGGGTCACGGCGCTCCCTGCCGACGCGCCATCCGGCGACGTGTATGCCCGCCTGGTCGGCGCTCGCGCCGGCGCACTCGCGTCAGCGGCTGCCGGAGGCTGACCCGTAGCTAGAGCGCGTTTCGACGTGCGAGTCGAAAGCCGAGAGCAGCCAGCCCGTCAACGTGGGCATGTTGCCGATCGAAGGCTGACCCGCACGCAGGCTCACCCCTTCGACGAAGCCCACGGCCCGCAACGCTTCGGCGATATCGTTTCGTGAGGTTATGACGTGGACGGGCACGTCCCAGCGAGCGCCCTCTCCACTGACGCTAGCGGCGGGCTGGTGATCGCCGATGAGCACGATCACGAAGTCGGCGTCGGGTCGCGAGCGCAGGTAACCGGCGAGGTATCGGAACGTGTATGCCACGGCATCGGCATAGGCCGCGCGCAGGTTGGTCCACTCGGGCGTCTCTTTGACCGCCGCCTCGGCCTCGGCCTCGTCGTACGGATGCGGCCCGAGCATGCGCGACCAATCCGGCTGATACGGCGGCGTGGGCCGGAACGGGATGTGCGTGTTGATCGTCGGCATGAATACGAAGGCCGGGGCTCGCGGACGCGGGCCGAGCGCGAGCTCGTCGAGCTTCGCAAGCGAGTACTGATCGGGGATTCGCCACCAGCCGAAGTCGGGACCCCGGTAGTCGAGATCGCGCTCGCCGTAAATCTGCGCGAACCCGTAGAAAGCCCCCTCGGGCCACTCGTTCTTGAGCCCGGGCATGATCGCAATGGAACGATAACCTGCGGCCGCGAAACGCTTCGGCAGCGTCTCGCGGTCCTGCGTGAGCAGCACTCCGTAGTCGCCTTGGTCGCGAACCTCGTGACCGCTCATGAGACTCGAATGCGCGAGCCATGACCCGCCACCGAAAGTGGGCGATTCGATGAATGCCGACAGCACGCGCCGACCGGTCGCTTGCGCGGCGGCCGCGAGCGCATCGCGTTGCGGGGTGACGACCTTGGCGATCACCGGGTCGTCGTATGTGCTCGCGCCGTAGGACTCGAGAAACGTGAGCAGCATGTCGGCACCGGCCAAGCCCTCGAGATCGGACGGCGGCAGCGGCTCGATCGGCAGCGAGTCGCGTGCGTCGGCAGTGAGCGCATCGACGATGAACACCGCTTGCTCACCGTAAGTGCGCCCGACAGGCACGGAAAACCAATATTGCGCACGCAAATCGAGCGCATGGCCGACGCCGTAAATGCCGACGAGAATGACCGCGATCGCGCCGAGCGCGTGTCGCGAGGCCGAAACGCTCAACGCTTCGCGCACGCGCGTGAGCGCCCAATACACGGCCGCGCCGAGCGTACCGACCAGCGCCACGACGGCGAGGATGCCGCTGGCGATGAGCCAAAGCGAAGCTCGCTCGGCCAGCATCGCAGCGACCTTCGGCAGGTATTGCGCGTCCCAATATACGTTCACCGGCCGCCCGTAGAGAGCTGGCGCGGTGACCTCCGCATAGCGCCCGATACTCATGACGACGATGAGCACGGCCAGCGCAACGAAGAAGCGCCGCGACGGCGGTTCGCGCCACGCGCTGTACAGCACGGTCGCGAGCAACAGCGCGGCAAGCTCGATCGAGAATTCGTGCCGCGTGGTGATCCAAGGCGTCGGCCAAACGTTGTGGAACGTGACCGCGGCGTTCAAGAAGAACAACGCCACCGCGAGCGACAACCAAAACTTGGCCGTGAGTCGGCGTCCTTGCCTCATGACACTAACTTCGCGACCGGCGCACGAGCCAAGCGACGTCGGTCGCGAACGACGCAATGAGCACGACCACGCTCGCCAGACCGAGCGCTGCACTGACGGGCGATGGCACGAACGGCGCGAGACACACGATGAGCGCCGTGATCTGCACGACGCAGACGGTTTGTCGGCGCCGCGACGGCGGCAACGGCGCGGCCAGCGCCGGCCATGCCCGGCCGGCCAGGACGAACAGGTAACGCAACGCGCCCGCCAGCAAAATCCACGCGCCGGCCTTACCGAGCTGCCACGCGAGCGCCGCAAGCGCGACGATCAGCAGGGCGTCGGTCTCCATGTCGAACCGGGCACCGAAAGCCGTCGCTTCACCCCGCCGGCGCGCGAGCGCCCCATCGACGCCGTCGAGGACGAGCGCGACGACCGCCGCAACGATCGCGACCCAAGCCACCGCCGGACCGACGGCACCGCCGAGCAGCGCGAGCAACGACATCGTGAGTGCGCCGCGTACGAGCGTGACGTGGTTGGCGGCGCCGAAGGTCGCGGCCGCGAGCCGCCACGCTGCGAGCAACAACACGAGGCCGCCGCCGGCGGCCGTGAATAGCGCCACGCGGCCGGGCCAGGCGGGATCGAGCGCTGCGAAGCGAGTAACTGCAAGCGCGGCGCCGGCGGCCGCTGCAACGAGCGTCGCGGTCGAGAGCGCCAAACCGAGCAAGGCGCGCGGACGCAGGCGCGCCTCGCGCAGCGCTCCCCGGGTAGGTGCCGTGACGGTGAGACTAGGCATTCGGCGACGCTTGCATGTTTACCTTCCTGTTGCAAGTATGACCACGACACGATCCGACGATTCACGAGACGCTGATGGCCGGCGGCGACGCACGAGCATTTTGGGTGACGGCGCCGGGCCGCGGCGAGATTCGAGCCGAGCGATTGCCCGCGCCGGGCCCCGAGGACGTCGTCGTCCGCACGCTCTACACGAGCATCAGCCGCGGCACCGAAGCGCTCGTGTTCGGCGGCGCGGTCCCGGCGAGCGAGCATCACCGCATGCGCGCACCGTTCCAGGCCGGTGACTTCCCGGCGCCCGTGAAATACGGCTACAGCAGCGTCGGCGTCGTCGAGCACGGCCCGCCGGACTGCGCGGACGTCACGTGTTCTGCCTTTACCCGCACCAAACGCGATATGTCGTGCCGGCCGCAGCCGTGCATGCGCTGCCGAAAGCCGTGCCGGCCGAGCGCGGCCGTGCTCGCGGCCAATCTCGAGACCGCCGTGAACGGACTCTGGGATGCCGGGCCACGCATCGGCGATCGCATCGCCGTGGTCGGCGCCGGCACGGTCGGCTGCCTCGTCGCTTGGCTCGCGTCGCGAATCCCCGGGACGACCGTCGAGCTGCTCGACATCGACGCACGCAAGGCCGCAGTCGCCGACGCGCTCGGCGTGCCTTTCAGGCTGGCGGGCGACGCGGCGAGCGACGCGGATCTCGTCGTGCACACGAGCGGCGCCGGTGCAGGCCTGGAAACGGCGCTCGCCGCTAGCCGGTTTCGAGGCCACCGTGCTCGAGATGAGCTGGTACGGCGCCCGCCGTCCGGAGGTGCCGCTCGGCGAAGGGTTCCACAGCCGCCGTCTCACGCTGAAGTCTTCCCAAGTCGGCGCGGTCGCGAGCGCCCAGCGCGCGCGCTGGACGACGACCCGACGCCTACGCCTCGCGCTCGAGCTGCTCGCCGAGCCCGCGCTCGATGCGCTGTTCAGCGGCGACAGTCCGTTCGACGACCTGCCGGCCCTGCTCGCGGAGCTTTCGGCGCCGGGCCGTTACACTCTGTGCCATCGCATCGAATATTCCTGACCCACGGAGGCCCAACGCATGTTCAGCGTCGCAGTGCGCGACCACTTCATGATCGCCCATAGCTTTTCCGGCGAGGTGTTCGGACCCGCCCAACAGATGCACGGCGCCACTTACGTCGTCGACGTCGAGTTTCGGCGCGCCGAGCTCGACGCCGACGGCCTGGTCGTCGACATCGGCCGAGCGAGCCACATCCTGCACCTCGTGCTTGCGGAGCTGAACTATCGCAACCTCGACGAGGACTCGAGTTTCAAGGGCCGCAATACGACGACCGAGTTTCTCGCCCGCGTGATTTTCGAGCGCATCGCCGCCGAGATACGCAACGGCGCACTCGGCGCCGGCGAACCCACCGCCAAGCGCCATGCGCGTGACACTGCACGAGTCGCACGTGGCTTGGGCCGCTTACGAGGGCGAGATCGGCAGTTGACGAGCGGCGCGCCACGTGCCTCGCATCGACTTCGTAGTCCCCGGCGATCTCGCGACGCGCACGGGCGGCTATATCTACGACCGGCAGATCGTGGAAGGTCTTCGCAGCCGCGGCTGGCGGATCGACGTGCGCTCGCTCGACCCGAGCTTCCCGCAACCTACGCCCGCCGGGTTGCGCGACGCGCGCGAATGTTTTGCGAGCTTACGCGACGGTAGCGTCGTGGTCGTCGACGGGCTCGCGCTCGCCGGCTTGGAGCGCGTGCTCGATGCGCATGCCCGCCGCTTGTGTTTGGTCGGGCTCGTGCATCATCCGGTCGGGCTCGAGACGGGCCTCGACGAGACGACGGCGCGTTTGCTCGAGGCGGCCGAGAGCCGCGCGCTCGGCTTTACGCGCCGCGTAATCGTGACGAGCCAATGGACCGCACGCACGCTCGCGCGCACGGGAGTCCCCGTCGAGCGCCTGCGTGTCGCCGAGCCCGGCATCGATGAGCGAGCCGCCGCGCACCCAGAAGACGCGCCGCACGGCAACGCCGCGTCCGCGGACGCGGCAACGGTGCAACTGCTGTGCGTCGCGACGCTGACGCCGCGCAAGGGCCATGCCGTGCTGCTCGACGCGCTCGGCGATCTGCGCGACCGGCGTTGGCACCTGAGCTGCGCGGGAAGCCTCACGCGCGATCCCGACCACGTGGCAGCGCTCCAGCATCGGATCGAGCGGCTGCGTCTCGGACCACGTGTAAGCTTGCTCGGCGAAGTCGACGAGGAAGCGCTCGAGCGTTACTACCGACGTGCCGACCTATTCGTTCTGCCGTCGTTTCTCGAAGGCTACGGCATGGCGCTCGCCGACGCGCTTGCTCGCGGCATTCCTATCCTGAGCACGACGGCGGGCGCGATTCCCGAAACGGTGCCCGCAGCGGCCAGCGTACTCGTGCCACCCGGCGACAGCCGCGCGCTCGGCAAAGCACTCGCCACCCTCGTCGACGACGCAAACGCCCGAGCCTCACTCGCCGCCCACGCGCGCGCCGCACGCGCCGCGCTGCCGACCTGGACGAGCGCCGTCGACAAGTTCGCGGCTGCGCTCGACGGCACGGAGGCCTGGACATGAGCGGCTTCTCGTCCGAGTGGCTAGCGTTGCGCGAGCCGTTCGACGCGGCGGCACGTGCGCAGCATTTGCTCGCCGAGCTGCCGAAGCCACCTCGGGGACCGCGCCGCATCGTCGACCTGGCGGCAGGCACGGGCTCGAATCTGCGCTACCTCGCACCCCGCCTCGGCGGGGCGCAAGAGTGGCTGCTCGTGGACAACGACACGCGCTTGCTCGCGGCAATCGAGCCGGCTCTTCACGGCTGGGCCGTCCAGCTCGGCGCGCGGGTAGTTCGACACGGCCATGAGGTCACGGTCGCGGGCGACACGTTCGAAGCCACGATTCGCTGGCGCGCACTGGATCTCGTACATAGCTCGAGCGAGCTCGAGCTACCGGGCGGCGGGCTCGTCGTGTGCTCCGCGCTGCTCGACCTCGTGAGCGCTGCTTGGTTACGCGAGCTCGGCCGGCGCTGCCGCGACGCCGAAGCCGACGTTGCCTTTGCACTCACGTACGACGGCCGGATGAGCGTATCTCCCATCGACGACATCGACGAAATCGCCCTCGAGCTCTTCAACCGGCACCAACGCGGCGACAAGGGCTTCGGCCCCGCACTCGGCCCGGATGCCGCGCGCACGGCCGAGCACGAGCTCGGCGCGCTCGGCTATGAGATCGCGGCGGCAGCCAGCGACTGGCGGCTCGATGCCGGCGCAGCACCGCTCCAAGCGGCACTGCTGGACGGTTGGCTCGCGGCTGCCGCCGAGATGGCGCCGGCCGAAACGGAGACGCTGGCCGCTTGGCACGCGCGCCGTCGGACGACCGTGGCCCGCGGCCTGGCCACGCTCACCGTAGGCCATCGCGACGTTGTCGGCCGGCTGGCGCGCTAAAGCACGCGTTCGAGCCCGCTTTCGCCGCCCACGGCCGGGGTCCGCAGGTCGCAATCGAACAGCATGTCCGCGCCCATGCGAAACACGCGATGCTGCGGCCGCAGACAATCGCCGATCTTGTCACGAGCGGCCAACGTCACGCCGGGTCGCCCGGAGCCGATCAGCAACGGCGCAATGGCAACGTGCAAACGATCGAGCAAGTCCGCCTCTAGGAACCGCGAGACGGTCGTGCCGCCGCCTTCGACGAACACGGCATGCAGCCCGCGCGCGTGCAATTGGCCGAGCAGCACATCGAGACGCAAGTGCCCCAACTCATCGCAAGGCACCTCCAGAACCTCGGCGCCGCTGCAAGTGGCTCCGCGGGCGGCGCGTCCCTCGGCCGCGATCAGCAACGTCGGCGCCGCGGCATCGGTGAACACGCGCCGCGCGGGCGAGAGCCTGCGACTCGGATCCAGAATGACGCGCACGGGGTTGCGGCCCTCGGCAAGCCGCGCCGTGAGCTGCGGATCGTCACGATCCACCGTGCCTGCACCGACGACGATCGCATGGCAAAGCGCGCGCAACCGGTGCAAGTGACGCAAGTTGTCCGCACCCGTCACGTAGTACGAGTCGCCACTGGCCGTAGCGATGTGCCCGTCGAGACTTTGTCCGAGATGCGCGATCGCGAGCGGACGCGCCGCCGTCACCTCGCAAATCGGCAAATACAGCTCCAGCAACGCGCGCACTGCCGGCGGCACGGCGCCCTGCAAGGCCCAGCCGCTCACCGGGTCCCATGCCAGCCATGGATGGGCCCCGGAGCCTCCCGCAGGCGCGAGGCCGGCTTGCTCGTCTGGGACCAGCAGCGCGGGGGCGGCGGCAAGACTCGGGTCGCGGGACCACGCGGCCGCGGCCGTCAGGGCCCGCCACGCGAGCCGCTCGAGGCGGTCATCCGCGCCCGCTGGCGCGACGGTCCGGGGCGGCGGCATTGAACGAAATTCGACCTTGAACGAACCCGGCGGGCGTTACTGGTATCCTAGCATCGGCGAAATACACGAAGCCCAGGAATGGCCTCAGAACAACAACACAGAATCAACGGCGACCCCGCGGCCCTGACGTTCGACCGAGTGGTGAGCGAGCTCAGGCGCGGTCGTGCCGTGAAGGTCCTGGGGGGCGAGCGTGGACTGCTCGTCGCCGCCGTCGAGACCCTGCGCGCACCTCTGTTCGAGCGTCTCCGCACCACCGGTCGAGGCAAGACGACGTTGCTCGTGACGGCCGAGCGCGCCTTCGCCGCCGGACTCTCGCGGCAACTCGGCGGGCCCGTGCAGATCGCGCTCCCGGCAAGCGTCGATCTCGACGAAGTCCGCGCCCTGGCCGGAGTCGGCGATCCGCTGGCGACCGATCACAGCGCGTTCGACGTCGATCAAACACCCGCCGTCGGCCCGCTCGCGGCGGCCGGCTTTCAAATCGCCAAGGCCGGGCGGCTCGTGCCGGCACTCGTAGGCTTCGAGACGAGCGCCGCCGTGGAGCCCGGTGTGCTCGCCATCACGCTGACCGATGTCGAGCACGAAGTTCGCTTCGGCCACCAAAGCTTGAAGCTCGTGAGCCGGGCGCGCGTACCGCTAGCGGACGCCGTCGACAGCGAGATCGCACTGTTTCGCGACGAGCACGGACTGGCCGAGCACGTTGCCGTGCTGATCGGCAAACCGGACCCGGCCGACATCGGTGCCCGTTCGTCTGCACTCGGCGTGTCTCACCGGCGATCTGCTCGGCAGCCTGCGCTGCGATTGCGGCGAGCAGCTCCGGACGGCCGTCGCGCGTATCGGCGAGCTCGGTGGTGGCGTGCTGCTATATCTCGACCAGGAAGGTCGAGGCATCGGTCTGCCGAACAAGCTGCGCGCTTACGCGCTGCAAGACGACGGGCTCGATACCGTCGACGCCGATCGGCACTTGGGCTTTCTTGTCCGACGAGCGCAACTACGACGTCGCGGCAACGCTGCTCAAGGAGCTAGGCATCTCAACGCATTCGCTTGCTCACGAACAACCCGCAGAAGATCAACTCGCTGCGCGATCAAGGTATCGAGGTCGTGGGCCGCGTGCCGCTCGTCGCGACGACCAACTCGCACAACGAACGCTACTTACGCGCCAAGCTCGAGCGCGCCGGGCATTTGGCCGAGGAATCCAACGGCTGACGCGGCCCGCGCAACGCGGACCGATCTCGCACGGTCACTTGAGAATCGACAGCGGCGTCGCGGCGACCTCGCCGAATAACGCCGCCAGCTGCTCGGCAATGAATTGCAGGTACGTCGCACCGCGCTCGGCATCGCCCCGATCGGCGTGCCCGCATGCGCCGGCCGGATTCAGGTCCTGGCTGAGCCAGCCGATCCCGATCGGCTTCTCCGCGCCGAGCAACGAGTTGCGTGCCGCCAGCTGCTGAGGCAACCCCGTGAAGTCGCGGCGCTGATCGTCGCGCACGAGCTCCGGATGCAAATGCAACATAAGGGAGGTTTCGAGCGCACCCCCGTGGATATCGTGCACGAGCTCCGCCGGATCGAAGAGCCCGGGCGGCGTGCCGAAAGCAAAGTAGTTGGCCCGCACGACGAGCAAGCCGAGCTCGGCGCGCAGCCGCACGGCCACGAGATCGACGAGCGGCTTCTGACCGCCGTGCGTGTTGAGCACGATGAGCTTGCGCACGCCAGTGCGGGCGACACCGCGGCCGACCTCGAGCCAAAGCTCCATGACCGTGCCCGCCGCGGCACTCAACGTACCACCGAAGGCCGCGTGCTCGGGACTGTGGCCGATCGACAGCGCGGGCAGCGCCAGGAGCGCGGGACCCGAGGCCGGCAGGCGCTCGAGCGTCGCGTGAACGATACCCGCCGCGATCAGCGCGTCCGTGCCGAGCGGCAAGTGCGGTCCATGCTGCTCGACGGCCGAGACCGGCAGCAACGCGACGCTTTGCTCGGGATCGACGAGCTTCAGATCGGTCGTGGTGAGATCTTGCCAGTAGCCGCTTCGCAAGCAGCCCGCCCTTTACATTTGCGGCCCGAATTCATCCTGCTGGTTGCCCGCGGCGTCGTCAACCTTGGATAATGATCGGCCCATCGCCATATTGTGCTGCGAGGAGACCTGTCATGAGCATGCCCGAACGCGCCGTCGTCGCCGATAACGAAGTTCAAGAGCTGGTGGCCAAAGCCCGTGCCGCCCAGGCGATCTTCGAAGCCTTTTCTCAGGAGAAGGTCGACGCCATCGTCCGGGACATGGCCAAGTATGTTTACGACAATGCCGAGACGCTCGCGCGCATGGCGGTCGACGAGACCGGCATCGGCAACTTCGAGGACAAGGTCCTCAAGAAGAAGGGCAAGGCGCGCGTGATTTGGAACAACCTCAAAGGCAAGAAATCGCGCGGCATCATCGGCGAGGACGCGGAGAACAATCTCGTGTTCGTCGCCAAACCCATGGGCGTCGTCGCCGCCGTATGCCCGGTGACGAACCCGATCGCGACGCCGATGTGCAACGGCATGTTTGCGCTCAAAGCCGGCAATGCCGTGATCTTCGCGCCGCATCCGAAGGCGCAAAAGTGCACCAATTACCTGACCGAGGCATTCATGAAGATCGTGAAAGCCCACGGCGGCCCGGACAACTTGATCCAAGCCATCCAGAAAGGCTCGGTCGAGAAGACCCAAGAGCTCATGCGCGCGGCCGATGTCGTCGTCGCAACGGGCGGCGGAGCGATGGTTAAGTCCGCGTATTCGTCGGGCAAGCCGTCATACGGCGTCGGCGCCGGCAACGTGCCCGTGATCATCGATCGCGGCGTGGATCTGAAGGACGCCGTCGACAAGATCGTGACGGGCGCGGCATTCGATAACGGCATCATCTGCTCGCACGAGCAGTTCGTGCTGACGCCCGAGGAGCAGTACCAAGACACGGTAGACACCTTCAAGGCGACGGGCAAAGTGTGGTTCACCGACGACGCCGCGAAGATCCAGAAGCTGCGCGACCTCGTGTTCCCGGGCGGGCACTTGAACAAAGACGTCGTCGGCAAGTCGGCCCGCGAGGTCGGGGCCATGGCCGGGATCGACGTGCCCGAGTCCGCACGCATCATCCTGCTGCCGGCCAAAGGCGCCGGCGAGGCCGACGTGCTCGCGAAGGAGAAGCTCTGCCCGGTCGTCGCGATCTTGCCGTACAAGACGTTCGAGGAGGCCGTGGCCGATGCCAAGGCAAACCTGCTCGTAGAGGGCGCGGGCCACTCGGCGGCCGTGCATTCGAACGACGAGGCACACATCCGCGCTGCCGGCGTGGAGCTGCCGATCAGCCGGCTAGTCGTGAATCAGGCGAGCTCGCTCACGGCCGGCGGCTCGCTCACGAACGGTTTCGCACCGACGACGACGCTCGGCTGCGGCTCGTGGGGCGGCAACTCGATCTCCGAGAACTTGGATTACAAGCACCTCATGAACGTGTCGCGCATCGGCAAGGTCATCACGGGCAAGAAAGTCCCGACCGACGACGAGATCTTCGCCCAGTAAGCGCGACCGACCACGGGCCGGCAACACTTCGCGCCGGCCCGGCACACGCCCTATTCTGGCGGCGCGCTGGCGCGACGGCGCGTTCGAAACCGTCGCGCGCAGGACGCGCGCGGCGGAGCCTATAGGGACATATTCACGGCGTTTTCGAGCGCGCCGTCGCGCCAGCGCGCCGCCTGACCACCGACCGAAGAGGCCGGCTCCTCACTGCTCGTGAGCTTCGTGGTCGTGGTCGTGGCCGTGGCCCTCGGGCCCGTGCGCATGGCCGTGCTCGAGCTCCTCGGCCGTCGCATCGCGCACGTCGACGATCTCGATGTCGAAAATCAGCGTCTTGCCCGCCAACGGATGGTTCCAATCGAGATCCACGTTGAAGTGCCCGACCTTGATCACGCGCGCCTGGCGCATGCCGACATTCGTGTTCACGGCCACCATCTGACCGACCTCGAGCCGGCCACGCGACGCGAGGTGCTTGATCGGCACGCGCTGGACCGCGTTCGGATCGCGAACGCCGTAGCCTTCCTCGGGCGCCACGGTCGCCGTGAGCTTATCGCCGCTGCCGAGCCCCGTGAGCTGCTTCTCGAGCCCGGGCACGATGTTGCTGCGACCGTGCAGATAGGTGACGGGGTCCTGGCCCTCGGAGCTCTCCGTGAACGTGTCGTCACCATCCCGGAGCCGGTAGTGAAAAGTGACGACCTTGTCGTCCTCGATCTTCGTGCTTGCGTCGGTCATGGCCCCCTCTCGCCTTCGTAGCTTCGCCTCGATGGGCGGCGGCCAAGCTTACCCGTCGGCAGGCCGTCTGGCGATGCGCCTCAGTCGTCGAGCGAGAACGGCGTGAAGTTCGTGTCGGTGTCGTAATAGTCCTCGTGCTCGTGGCGTTTCAGCCATCCCACGACGGCGTACGTCACGGGCGTCATGAGGACTTCCACGGTCACCTTGAACAGCCAATTGAATGCGATGACCTCGAACAATGTCTCGCCGGCCCAAATCCCGGCAAACGCTATGGGGTAGAAGATCACGCTGTCGACGCCTTGCCCCACGAGCGTCGAGCCGATGGTTCGGGTCCAAGAGCCAACGGCCGCTCGTGAGCAGCTTCATGCGGGCCATAACGTACGCATTGACGAAATCGCCGGCCCAAAACGCGACGATGGACGCAGCGACGATGCGCCACGTATTACCGAAAACGACCTCTAGAGCCGGTTGCAGCGTGGCGTTGAAAGGCTCGGTCGGTGTCGGCGGCAGGCCGATCACGACCCAGGACATCACGGTCGCGAACACCATGGCGATGAAGCCCGCCCAAATCACGCGCCGCGCCCGGGCATACCCGTAGACCTCGGTCAGCACGTCACCGAAAATGTAGCTGATTGGAAAGAAAATATTGCCCACGCCGAACAGCAGCGGCGCGGCGAGAAGCGGCAGGGTGAGCTGGCTGACCTTTGCCGGGCCGATCAGATTGGAGCACAGTAGTACGGCGACGAAACCCGCCAGGAGCAAGTCGTAGTAGCGATAGTGGCGCGCGCTGCGCTGACTGTCGGCAATGTCCACGGCGTTGAGTTCCTCGCGCGATCGTAAGTGCAGGTCATTGTAAGAGCACGGGAAGGCAATTTACGCCTGCGGAGCGCGGCGTGAGCTCGAAGCTCGCCGCGAACCGCCGACAAGGAGGGCAATAGCGATGAACGCATCCACGTTTCGGGCCTTGACCCTGTTGCTCGTGCTGTCGCTCGCCGCCGCTTACGCTCGGATGAACCTCGCCAACGGCACGACGCCGACAATCGACCTCACGCGCCCGGGCATGCCCCTGCCCGAGACGATGACCGATAGACGTCTCCACGAGCGTCTGCAGAGGCGTCTCGACCACGAGGCCGGAGCCTCTAAGGTGACGATCGAAGTGCACGACGGCATCGCGACGCTGGGCGGTGTCGTCGTCGAGCAGAAGGACAAGACGCGCGTCGCCGAGATTGCGGTCGACACGTCGGGAATCGTCTCGGTCCGTAATCGCATCTATGTCGACCGCCCCGACGCTACCGAGCCGCATTCGGCGCCGGCCCCGGCGTCACACGATACGACCGCACGCGCGCCACGCAGCCGCAAGCTCGCGGAGCGCTCGCGCGAGCGGCTCGCATCGCGACTTCAGCCCGAGCACACCGCCGACGCGGCAGCCGCGGAACGGCTCGCGGCGGATTAGCCGAAGCTCGCGCAGCAGCTCTGCCGTGCGGGTTGCCGGCCCCCGGCGCACGAGGGGACAATTGCGCCTCGCCGGGAGGGCCCAAATGACGACGACAACGCAGACGCCGGCTCGCGCGCACTTCGAACGCGCGGTACTCAAGAAGGTCGCTTGGCGAATCGTGCCGTTCCTGCTTCTGCTGTACGTCGTGGCCTGGCTCGATCGGGTCAACATCGGCTTCGCCGCGCTGCAGATGAACGGCGATCTCGGCTTCAGCCCTCTCGTCTACGGCTTCGGTGCCGGCGTGTTCTTCGTGGGCTACGCCCTGTTCGAGATCCCGAGCAATTTGCTCCTCGTGCGAGTCGGAGCACGGCGCTGGATTGCGCGCATCATGCTGACGTGGGGCGCGCTCTCGATCGCCATGATGTTCGTCGAAGGACCGATGAGCTTCTATGCGTTGCGCTTCATGCTAGGCGTCGCCGAGGCGGGATTTCTGCCCGGCATCATCTACTACCTCGGCAACTGGTTTCCGAGTATCGAGCGTGC
Source organism: uncultured Gammaproteobacteria bacterium (assembly GCA_963786385.1). Taxonomy (GTDB): domain Bacteria; phylum Pseudomonadota; class Gammaproteobacteria; order Steroidobacterales; family Rariloculaceae; genus FEN-1219. Next base: position 701,800 of record CAWAYS010000004.1, on the reverse strand, counting down.
CCGTGCCGTATCCTGGTTCATGCTCGCAATCCCGCTGTCGACCGTCGTCGGCGGGCCGCTGGCCGGCGTGATCCTGCGCTTGAGCGGCTGGCATGGCCTCGCGGGCTGGCAGTGGCTGTTCCTGCTGGAAGGAGTGCCTTCCGTGGTGCTGGGGTTCGTCGTGCTTGCCTACCTCACGGACAGCCCCGAACAAGCTCATTGGCTCGCCAAACCCGAGCGAGAATGGCTGGCGGCCAAGATGCAGGCCGAGCATTCGCGCACGCACGAGAAGCACGGGCTCGGCGTGCGCGCAGCACTCACCCACCCGATGGTCTGGCGACTGGGATTCATCATTTTCGCCTGCCAGTGCGGCAGCTATGGGCTCACGCTGTGGATACCCCAAATCGTGCGCAACCTTTCGGGCTTCGGGGACCTGGCCGTCAGCTTGGTCTCGGTGATTCCATACGTGGCAGCCTCGGTCGGCATGATCGTGATTGGCGCGAGCTCGGACCGAAGCGGCGAGCGTTTGTTGCACATCGCCGTGCCGAGCGTGATCGCGGCGATCGGCTTCGCCGTCAGCGCGTACTTGACCTCTCCCGTGCCCGGCATGATCGCGCTGACCGTCGCGGCCGTCGGCGATCTCAGCACTCGCGGACCGTTCTGGGCACTGCCGACGCGCTTTTTGAGCGGCAGCGCCGCGGCCGGCGGTATTGCGCTCATGAATACGCTCGGCTCGCTCGGCGGCTTCGTGGGTCCGTACGCCGTCGGCCTAATGCGCACGTTCACGGGCGGCTTCGCCGGCGGGCTGTTGCTGCTCGCCGCTTTGCTGCTCGCAGCCGCTGCCGCTTGCGTTCGCCTGCGCGGCGAGGCGTTGCTCGCGGAGGATGCACGCTTCGAGCCGAGTTGACGCCGCGTAGAACGGTCGCAGCCGATCGTCGACGAAACGACCTGAAGGCCTCGCGGGGCGCGTCGACCCGACGGGCTCGACGCGCCTTATTTCGCGCGGCTCACGAGGCGGGCTGCTTGTCCCAGTCCTTCTTGCCGGCGTCTTCGCCGGCCACCGAGTAGAGCACTTGTGCGTTGCGCGTCTTTTGGAAGTCCTCGAGCGACTCGCCGCGCATCTGCGGCATAGATGTGCAGATTCGTCGTGCCGATCACGGCCCCGAGCTTCTCCAGCATGAAGAAGATCACGCCGTAGCTGAATCATCGCGCGCCAGTCGCGCCGCGCACCATTCGCGCTCCTCGGGCGTGAGCCCGGCCGCCTCGAACGACGCTTCCGGGATCCGCGAGGAACCGGCGCGCGTCTGCGGTCTCGATGAGGCTGTGGAGAAAGTCGTTGAGCCGGTACGCCTTGACGCTGCGCTCGAGCGTGAACGGATAGCTGCCCTTCGAGCTTCTCGATGCCGGCGCAGCTCTGGTCGATGCGCTGCCGGTAGCTGTCCACGGACTCCGTTGCGCGGGCCGCTTCGAGTCGTCCTCGTAGAATCAGCGTCGCGATCGGCGTCATCGACGGCAGGTAGTACGCCTGATGCAGCTTCTTGACCTTCTGCGACAGCGCGCCGCGCATGATCAGCCACATGATGACTTCGGCGCCCTCGACGCCGCCGAGCTTCGCGTACTCGGCGATCGTGATCTCCGTGAGCTTCTCGGGATCGTTCTCGAGCAGATCCATGAACTCCGTGTCCCAAGGCGTGTTGTTGAAGCCCGGCGCGCTCGCCGTGCACCTGATGCGATAGCCCGCCCGTGCCGACGATCGCGACCTTGATGTCCTCCGGGTAGCTCTCGATCGCCTTGCGCAGCGACTTGCCAAGCTCGTAGCAGCGGCGCGCCGTAGGCGATCGGAAACTCGAGCACGCCGACTTGCGAGCGGAACGATCGGCGCCCGGCCAATCCGGATCGTGCGGCCATAGCAGCGACAGCGGCGACAACGCAGCCGTGATCGAGGCCCTTGCCTTGAAAGTACGACAGATCGAACTCGTCGGCCACGAGCCCCGAGGCGATATGCTGCGCGAGCTTCGGGTGTCCCTTGATCGGCGGCAGCTTGCGCGGGCCGCCGCCCTCGTCGGCCACCGGATACTCGTCGCCGATACCAAGCGCGAAGTGCGAGTAATGATCGAAGAAAAACGACGTCACGTGATCGTTGTAGATCAAGAACAGCACGTCGGGCTTCTTCTCGGCGAGCCACTGCTGAACGGGCTCGTAGCCGGCGAAGATGGGTGCCCAGACGGGATCTTTCTCCTTGTGCGTGTCGAGCGCGAACCCGATCGTGGGGGTGTGCGACGTGGCGATGCCGCCGACTATCTTGGCCACTGGACTGCTCCTGAACTGATACTCGTACGCGAATTCTAGTACGTGAGGAACGACCGCGGGGCTTCCTTTGCCCCGGGGCGGCAAGCTGCGCGGCGGCACGCAACACGCTAACCTAGCCGGATGGGCAAATCGCCGGCCGTGCACCTCTGGATCAAGCTGCAGCTGCCCGGTGGCCAAGTCGGGCCCGGTAAGGTCGCGCTGCTACGTCAGATCCGTGAGCACGAGTCGATCTCGGCCGCGGCCAGGGCAATGGACATGTCCTATCGGCGCGCGTGGCTGCTGGTCGCGGAGCTCAACAAGCTCTTCGCCGAGCCGCTCGTGGCGACCTGGGCGGGCGGCAAGGGGCACGGCGGAGCGGCGCTCACGAGCGCCGGCGAGAAGCTCGTGGCCCGCTACGACGAGCTCGTCGAGCGAGCGGCGGTTGCAAATCGCGCGCTGCTCGGCGAGATAGGGCGAAGTGTGAATGACGACGGTTAATACGGGAGATAGAGGAACGTCATGCTGTTCATAGTGCAATTCGAAGACAAACCCAATCAGGGCGAGCTGCGCCAAAAGCTTTTCGCCGACCACATCGCGTTTCTCGACCGTGCCCAAGAACAGGTGCTCGTGCCGGGATCCATGCGCGAGGTGCCGACCGACAAACCGCTCGGCGGGCTGTGGATCGTCGAAGCGCCCGACGCCGAAGCCGTCAAGGACATCTTCAAGGACGACCCGTTCTGGGTGAACGGCCTGCGCGCGAGCTACCGTATCAACCGCTGGCACAAGGCGTTTCCAGATCGCAAAGTGGAGATCTGAGCGGCTCTTGCACCGCCGGGTGAATCGCTCGGGAGACAGCGCCGATGCAACAGGTCCTCGTCTATGGCGACTCGCTGAGCTGGGGCATCGTCCCCGGAACCCGCAAGCGACTGTCGTTCGCGGAACGCTGGCCGGGCATCATGGAAGACCACCTCGTCAGGGCAGGCCGTAGCGTTCGCGTGATCGAGGACTGTTTGAACGGCCGGCGCACCGTTTGGGACGATCCTTTCAAGCCCGGGCGCAACGGGCTGGAAGGGCTCGCGCAGCGCATCGAGGTCAACTCGCCCCTCGCGCTCGTGATGCTCATGCTCGGCACCAACGACTTTCAATCGGTTCACGAGCACGGCGCTTGGCACTGCGCCCAAGGAGTCGCGGCGCTCGTCTGCGCGATTCGCACTGCACCGATAGAGCCCGGCATGCCGGTGCCCGAGATCCTGGTCATCGCCCCGCCGCCGGTCAGAACGCCGAAAGGGCTCGCGGCGCAAAAGTTCGCGGGCGCCGATGTGCGCAGCGCCGGACTCGCCCAGGCGCTGGCCGAGACGGCAAAGGAGCTTCGCTGCCCATTTTTCGACGCGGGCGGCGTGGTGTCGGCCAGCGGCGTAGACGGCGTGCATTTGGAAGCGGATCAACACCTGAGCCTCGCGCAGGCACTCGCGAAGGAAGCCGCGGCGCTGTTGGACAAGAGCGCATGCTAGTCGGAATTTTCGTCTTCGTGGCGATCGTCGTCGCGGTCATCTGGTTCGTCTCGTCGTACTACAACCTGGTCGCGGCGCGTCAACGCGTGTCGCAGGCGTGGGGGAATCTCGACACGCTGCTGCGGCAACGCCACGACGAGCTTGCCCGGCTCGTGGAGCTGTGCGGCCAGCACCTGAAGTACCGGCAGCCGACGCTCGACCGGGTGCTCGAGGCGCGCAGCGATGTGTTCGGCGCACGCCACGCTGCCGACGCCGCGGCACTCGGCCCCGCCGAAGAGGCGCTGCGCCGTGCAGTCGCCGATCTGCTCGCAGCCGCCGACGAAACCCCGTCTCTCGGCGACGACGCGGCTTGCACGAGGTTGCGCCAGCGACTTTCCTCGCTCGAATCGGGAATCGCCGAGCGGCGCTCGGCCTACAACGACGCGGTCAACGACAACAACGTCGCGATCGGCCGCTTTCCGAACAATCTCGTGGCGCTCATGGGCGGCTTTCGGCCCGCCCCGCTGTTCGAGCTCGACGCGGCCTAGGTCGTGCTCGGCGCCGCGGCACGTGCTGCGGCGAGCCAGCGCAAGACGCCGAGCAATACGAGCCCTAGCAATAACACCGCGACGCCGACGACCGCGCCGACTTTCACATACGCCAAGCTCGAATAGCCAACGTACGCGCTGCTCGCGATGAACATGGCCGGCACGAGCGGATAAAACGGCACGCGAAACGGTCGCACGGCATCGGGCTCGCGGCGCCTGAGAATCGGCAGCGCGATCCCGCTCAGCGTGAGAAAACTCCAGTACACGGGTGACAGGTAATCGACCATCGTGGCGAATCCGCCGCGCGTGTAGGCGCCAAAGCCGATCAATGCGAGCGCCACGACAGCGATTGCGACGATCGCCGTGGCAGGCGTGCCGCGCTCGAGGTGCCATCGACCGAGACCACCGAGCAACCGCGTATCGCGCGCGGCCGCGTACGTCGTGCGCGCACCCGCAATCAGTATCGCGTTCATCGACGTGATCGAAGTGATCGCGACGATGGCGACGATAGCGATTTGCCCCGGCCGGCCGAAGGCAAGCAGCATGAGATCGGCCGCCGGCGCGTTGCTGGCTGCGAGGCCCGCGAGGCCGAGCCCGCGCAAGAAGGCCCAGTTCACGATCAAATAAAGCCCTGTCACCACACTCATGCCGACGAGCAGCGCCCGCGTAATGCCGCGCCGCGAATCGCGCATCTCGGCGGAGAGGGTCGCCGCGTCGCTCCAACCCCCGTAGGCCAGGAACACATAGACGAGCGCCGCGCCCAGCACCGTCGTCGGTGCGGCCGAGGACGCGACGGACGGCGCGGCGCCGTGACCGGTCAACGCGAGCCCTGCGGCCCCGACACACACGAGACCGAGCACGACGAGAACCATCAGCATGACCTGCGTGCCGATCCCGAACCGCAGACCCGCGAGATTCAAAGCCGCAAGCGTGACCACCGTCGCGGCCGCGAGCAGCGCGCTCCCGCCCGGACCGAAGTCGACGATCGCGGCCAGATAATCGGCGAAGGAAAATGCGAGCATCGCCATCGAGCCCGTGTGAATGACGGCGAAGCGCGACCAGGCAAACAGAAACCCGACGCCCTCGCCGTAGGCTCTGCGCAAAAAGAAGTAGTCGCCGCCGGTATCGGGAAAAGCCGCCGCCATCTCGGCGAAGCACAGCGCTCCGGCCAGCGAGATGACGCCGCCCGCGGCCCAAGCCCCGAGCAGCAAACCTTCGGAGCCGACGTTCGCCGCGGCCAACGGCGTCGTCTTGAAGATACCGGCACCGATGACCATGCCGATACAAACCGACACGGCGTGCCAAACGGTCAGGCGCCGATACGGGCCGGCCGCTGCATTCATCGATCGAGGGCTCCCATGTGCCAACGCGAGCGGCCGAATTCTGCGCTCGGGCCCGACGCGTTGCCAGCCGGCACCGCGGCCTGCCGGCCGGCGACGCGAGCGGTGTAGACTCGCAAATTTACCGCGTGCCGCCCGCGCTGCGCAGGCGGCGCGACCGCGGGGGGGAGCACCAGTGTCGCAGCGGAACTTGAGGCTCGAGATCGCTGGTCCGGCCTTCGTGGCAGCCGTCGCCGCTCTCGCCTGTTTGCCGGCGCGCGGCAGCGACGACGCGGCCGCGCTGAAAACGGCGGCCGAGAGCGGCGACCGCATCGCCGTGAGCCGGCTGCTCGATCGAGGCGTCGACGTGAATTCGCGCAGTGTCGACCAGACTGTCGCGCTGCACTGGGCCGCGCGCTCGGGCGAGCTGCAAACGGCGAAGTTATTGATCGAAGCAGGCGCCGACGCAAGCGCCGAGGACCGCTACGGCACGACGCCGCTCGAGCTCGCCGCGCAAAACGGCGACGCGGACATGATGCGGCCTGCTCGCGGATGCGGGCGCCGACGTGAACCGCTTCTCGGCGACCGGCGAGACACCGCTCATGACGGCTGCACGCACGGGCAAAGCCGACGCCGTAGCGCTGCTGCTCGCGCGCGGGGCCGCCGTCGATACGCGCGATCCCGAGTTCGCGCAGACGGCGCTCATGATTGCGGCACGAGAGGGCCAAACCGATGCCGTGGAGCTGCTGATCGAGCATGGCGCCGATCTCGATGCACGCACGCGCACGGGTTCGGCGCCCTCGTTCACACCGCCTTGCAAGGGCACGGGCTGCGGCTCGGAGGGTGTCGGCATCAATCGCGGCGGGTTGCCGGATCGCGGCCGGCGCGCAGCCGCCAAGGGCGGCATGACGGCGCTGCTCTACGCCGCGCGCGACGGACGGCTCGGTGCCGCACGCGCGCTCGTGGAGGCCGGTGCCAAGGTCGAGATCGCGGAGGCCAACGGGATTCGGCCGCTGCTCATGGCATTGCTCAACGACCAGCTGCCGATCGCGCAGCTGCTGCTCGAGCACGATGCCGATCCGAACGCGGACGACTTCTGGGGCCGCACGCCGTTGTTCGCGGCGATCGAGTACCGCAACCTCGACATGAACAATCGCGATCAGGACAGCCCCACGACGAACGGCGTCGATCGCGGCCCGCTGCTCGCGTTCGCGGCGAAACTACTCGAGCACGGCGCCGACCCGAATGCGCGCACGCGCGAGGTTCCGCCGAGCCGCCGGTGGCTGTATTCGCTCGGCGACGTCTCGTGGGTCGACTTCACGGGCCAAACGCCGTTCCTGCGCGCCGCGCTGTCGGCCGACACGCAAGCGATGCAGCTGTTGCTGCGCCATGGCGCCGACCCCAACCTTGCCACGTTCGCGGGCACGACGCCGCTCATGGCGGCCGCAGGCGTCAATTGGGTCGTTGCGCAAACCTACACGGTCTCCAAGCAAGCCGAGATCGATGCGGTCGACCTGTGTCTCACGCTCGGCGCCGACGTGAACGCGACGAACTCCATGGGGCTCACACCGCTGCTCGGCGCCGTGAACCGCGGTGCCAACGACCTCATCCGCGCGCTCGTCGCTCACGGCGCGCGGCTCGACGTCGTCGACAAAGAAGGACGAACAGCCAAGCGTTGGGCCGAAGGCGTGTTCCTCGCCGCAGTCGGTGCGGAGCGCAAGCCCGCGACGATCGCGCTGCTCCAGGAGCTCGCCGCGGCCGGGCCGGCAGCCCCCGATGCGACGGGCGCGAGCAGATGAAGCGCACCTGGACTGCGCTCGCAATCCTCGCCGTCGGCACGGTTGCCGGCGCGTACCTTTGGCAGCGGCACACGGCCGCGCCGACGCCGGCCGAGCAATGGGCGCTCATCGACAAGTACTGTGTCGTGTGTCACAACGAGATCGAAGTGGCCGGCGACGTTGCGTTCGATCGGCTGGATCCCGGCGACCTGCACGGCGACGCCAAGATTTGGGAAACGGCGATCCGCAAGCTTCGCGGGCATTTGATGCCGCCGCCGGGCGAGCCGCGACCGAGTGGCACGCGCATCGACTCGCTCGTCACCTGGCTCGAGACCTCGCTCGACGCCGCTGCGCGCGACGCGCCGAACCCGGGTTCGCCGGTCCTGCACCGACTCAATCGCGCCGAATACGCCAACGCCGTGCGCGATTTACTCGCGCTCCCCATCGACTCGACGAAGTTGCTACCCGGTGACGACTCGAGCGGCGGCTTCGACAACATCTCCAATGCGCTGAGCATTTCGCCCGCGCTCATGCAGGCCTACGTCGCGGCAGCGACGAGCATCAGCCGGCTCGCCGTCGGCGACCCGGCCACGAGCTCGAGCATCACGACGTATCGGTCGCCGCGCGGCCTCGTGCAGGCCGATCACCTGGAAGATCAGCCGCTCGGCACACGGGGCGGAATGCTCGTGACACACGTATTTCCGCTCGACGCGCGGTACGAATTTCGCATCAGCCGCTCTTTCGGCGGCTTCGGCCTCGAAACGATCGGCGGCGACGAAGACGTCGAGCTCACGATCAACGGTGAGCGTGCCGCCTTGATCCCGGCCGCGGCGCGCCGGCGCGGGCCGAGCAGCGTCGTGCTCGAGGTCCCGGCGGGCCCGCAGCAGATCGGCGTTGCGCTCGTGCGCAAACGCAATGCCGAAGGCGTCGACGACCTCTATGCCGTGCACGCGGCGAGCCCCGGAATCGCGAGCTTCGCGATCTTGGGTCCGACGAGCCCGACGGGCCGCGGCGACACGCCGAGCCGGCGCAAGATCTTCGTCTGCCGGCCGGCCGAGCCGAGCGAGGAAACCTCATGCGCCCGGCGCATCGTCACGGCGCTCGCGCGCCGTGCGTTTCGCGAGCCGATCGCCGACGACGACCCCGCACTCACGACGCTCATGAGCTTCTACAGCCAAGGCCGCGCGCTCGGCGATTTCGACACGGGCGTGCAACACGCGCTGGCGCGCGTGCTCGTGGATCCCAAGTTCATCTTCAGATTCGAGAAAGAGCCGGCGGACGTGCCCGAGGGCGGCGTCTACGCGCTCGGGGACATAGAGCTCGCGTCGCGATTGTCGTTCTTCCTGTGGAGCAGTCTGCCGGACGACGAGCTGCTGGCGGCCGCCGAAAGCGGCCGCCTCGGCCGCCCCGACGAGCTCGAGCGTCAGGTGCGCCGCATGCTGGCGGACGAGAAGGCCGAAGCGCTGGTCGAGAACTTCGCTTCGCAGTGGCTACTGCTGCGCCAGCTCGACACGGTGAGCCCGGCAACCAACGACTTCGACGGCAACCTGCGACTCGCGTTTCGCCGCGAGACGGAGATGTTGTTCGAAGAAATGCTGCGCAGCGACTCCAGCGTCGTAAGCCTGCTCGACACCGATCACACCTTCGTCGACGAGCGGCTCGCACGTCATTACGGGCTCGAGCACATACGCGGTAGCCGCTTCCGTCGCGTGGAGCTCGGCGACGATAGACGGCGCGGCGGCCTCCTCGGTCTCGGCAGCGTGCTGACGGTGACGTCCGCACCGAACCGCACGTCGCCGGTCAAACGCGGCCAGTGGGTGCTCGAGAACGTGCTCGGCTCGCCCGTGCCGCCCCCGCCCGAAGGCGTCGACACCAATATCGACAAAACCGCCGCGGCGACGACGGCGGTGCACACGATGCGCCAACGGCTCGAGCGGCACATGGCCGACCCCGGCTGTGCTGCCTGTCACAACCTCATGGATCCCATCGGTTTTGCGCTCGAAAACTTTGACATGATCGGGCGGTGGCGGGATGCTGACGGTGGCGTGCCCGTCGATGCGAGCGGAGAGTTCATCGACGGCACGAAGCTTGCCGGTCCCAAGGACCTGCGCTCGGCGCTGCTGGCCCATCGGGAAATGTTCGTCACGACCGTCGTGGAGAAGCTCATGACGTACGCGCTCGGAAGAACGGTCGACTACTACGACATGCCGGCCGTGCGCGAGGTCGTACGATCCGCGGCCGACGACGACTATCGTTTTTCGGCACTCGTGCTCGGCATCGCCCGCAGCGTTGCGTTCCGCATGAAGACCAAGATGCCGGCGGCCGCCTCGACGGTGGCTTCGGCTCGTAAGGACTGACGCATGTTCATCACCAAGAAGCACCTGTCCCGCCGGACGCTGCTACGCGGCGCCGGGGCGGCGATCGCGTTGCCGCTGCTCGATTCGATGATCCCGGCCCGCACGGCGCTCGCGGCGACGGCCGCCACGCCGAAGACGCGCCTGGGATGTATCTATATTCCGCACGGCGCCACCATGGATAAATGGACGCCGGCAACCGTCGGCAAGCACTTCGAATTCTCCGAGTCTCTCGCGCCGCTCGCCGCCCTCCGCGAGCACGTGTGCGTCGTGAGCGGGCTCAGGCATCAGCCCGTCGCGCCGTGGGCCGGCGAGGACACGGGCGGTGCGGAAAACCACGTGCGCGCCGCAGCCGTTTTCTTGAGCGGCGCGCATCCGGTGAAAGGCGACCGCGCTTATGTCGGCCCGACCGTCGATCAAATCGCGGCGGCCAACGTCGGCCAAGACACGCCCCTCCCGTCGATCGAGCTTTCCATCGAGGAGCTCGGACTCAATTGCGACGCGAACTTCACTTGCGCCTACCGCAACACATTGGCCTGGAAAACCGCGACGCTGCCGCTGCCGATGGAGAACAACCCGCAAGTCGTCTTCGAGCGGCTGTTCGGCAACGGCGGCACGGATGCCGAGCGCAAGGCGCGCCGCAGCGAAGCGCGGAGCCTGCTCGACTCGGTGGTCGCCGAGGTCGGCTCGCTCGGGAAGACCCTGCCGGCGGCCGACCGAAGTCGGCTCGGCGACTATCTCGACGAGGTCCGCGAGGTCGAGCGGCGCGTCGCCCAGGTCGATCAGCACCTGTCGCGAGGTATCGAGCTTCCCGAGGCGCCGATCGGCATCCCCGACAAATTCGAGGCGCATCTACAGCTGATGTTCGATCTGCAGGTGCTCGCTTACAAGACCGAGATCACGAGGATCTCGACGTTCATGATCGCGCGCGAGAACAGCAACGCGATCTATCCGGGCAGCGGCGTGCGCGAAGGCTTTCACAACGCGTCGCATCACTCGAACGAGCGCAAGAACATGGATCAATTCGCGCGCATCAACCGCTACCACGTGGGAACGCTCACGTACTTGCTCGACCGGCTGCGCGAAACCCCGGACGGAGACGGGTCGTTGCTCGATCACTCGATGATTCTGTATGGCAGCAGCTTGAGCGACGGCAACGAGCACAACTTCGACCCGTTGCCCGTGCTGCTCATGGGCGGCGCATCGGGCCGCCTCGAAGGCGGGCGCCATCTGCAGTACGCGGCGCACACGCCGATGTCGAACTTGCTGCTCGCGATGCTGCACAAGCTCGGCGTCGAAGCCGACAGCATCGGCGACAGCGCGGGGCCGCTGGAAATCTAGCACCGGCGCGGACGCCTCGTCGCGCCGCGCCGGCGAGAATCGTGGACCTCGCTGGGGCTCGTCAGGCCTTGGGCGCCCAGACCTTGCACCAGCCGTGCGAATTGACGACCTTGCCCGGAAAGATGGTACACGGGCGCCATTCGTCGCCTTCGTTGCCCATGAGCTGGGCGCAATTGGCGCACATCGAGCCGTCTTTGAACATCGGGTTGGCCGCCTTGTCGACGAGCGATGCGTCGTGAATATAGCCGAGCGCCATCGCGGTCGGATCGGACTCGTCCACATGCGGCAGCGCGTCCTGCGCACAAGCCGAGCGTACGAGCAAGAGCGCCGCAGAGGCCGGCAACACGGCAGCCACGAGGTCGCGCCGAGAGATACGGCGGGCGGAGTCGTCGGTCATGAATCAGCTCCTTCTGAGGGATGACAAATATCGGCCCGGCCGTTTCGGCAAGGACCGCCAGACCGACCTCGGCAAACCCAGGGCTACGGCCAGGCAGTCGGCATTGTAGGACAGGCCGAACGTGGATTCAGCTACGGGCATTACTTATCGAGCTTGCCGGACGCCGCAACGTCCGGGCGCTTTAGCCTCGCAAAGTACTCCCGGCGGAAGCGCAAGGTCGGCGCGTCGGACCGAACCGATTGCTCGTCCCGGGCAGCCGGAACCAGCGCAGGATCCGACGACTCGACGATGGCGCGGTCCTCGGCCGCGATCCTCAGATTCGCGCGATTGAAAAAGTAGTCGAGCCACGGGTGCGTTAGAAAGCTACGCGCACTCGTGAGCATGAGGTGCGTCGTGGTGTCGTCGACCGGCACGCAGGCGACCATGAGCAGCAAACGTCGGTTGCGCAGCGGGATGTGCAAATTCATTTGGTTCGGCCAGCGAAAGTCGAGCATCCCGTCGCGCGGCGCGCCATCGATCGTCGTGCGAGTGCGAAACCCCCAAGGATGATCTTCCACGATCACGTCCATTCGCCCATCGACGAGCGGCGCGAGACCCTTGCCGATCGTGTGCCGATGGACGAAAGGCAAGTGCGGCCAATCGAGCATGTTCTCCATTGCGCGCGTCCAATGACAGCGCCACTCGACGGCGATGCCCGACACTCGAGTGTGCGGATCGTGCAAGGCCTCGTCGACCGAAGGCTCGCTTGCCGGCGCACCATGAAGCCGCGTGTAGATCCAGATCTGACCGCCGAGCTCGCGCGCGGGCACGCTCGTTGCCGAGAGGTTCGCGAGCTTGGCGTCGGGGTTCCACGGCACTGCAACGACATTGCCGCCGGCGTCGAACCGCCAGCCGTGGAACGGACATTCGAGGCAGCCGTCGACGAGCCTGCCGAGCGAAAGGCTGGCGCCGCGATGCGGGCAGCGGTCCAATAGCGCCGCCGGTGCGCCGTCGGGCCGGCGAAAGAGCACGAGCGCCGTGCCTGCGACTCGGACACCGAGCGGGCGCCCGTGTCGAAGCTCGGCTGCGAGGGCCACGGGCGTCCAAACGTCGGCGAAGTCGGTGAACGGTATGCTCATAGCAGTGCTTTCGATCCGGGCGGCCATTCGGTTTCCCGCGCATCGCGGACGCAGGCCCGGCGTCACCTTCTCACGCGGTCTCCCTCAATTCTGCGGAGTCGGAGGCCGGTTGTCGTTGCCGGCGAACTCGGCGAAGTAGTTACTGACGCCGTCGGGATCTTCGAGCCAAACCGTACGCATCTGGCCCGGCTTCGACAGTGGCCGCGAGATCGACGCGCCGCGCTCCTCGGCCACGCCGCTTACGGCTGCGGCATTCCAAACGATGTACTGCATACCGGCCGTGGCAGAGTCTTTGGGCAGACCGGGGCCGAAGCTCCAGAGATTGATCGTCGTCGTACCGAAGGTCTCGGTGTAGCGCCGCGCGCCGAGGGTTTCGTCGCGAACGGAAGGCGCCTCGTCGAAGCCGATGAAATCGCGGTAGAACGCACGGGTCGCATCGAGATTCGTCGCCACGATGCCGATCTCGAATCGACCGAGCGTCGCCGCCGTCGCGCCGGGAACGATCACGAGCTCCACCCACTGGCCGGCAGGATCCCGAACGAGGGCCGCACGGGTCGCGCCCGCTCGCGACGTGTCGCTCCGAAACCCGGGCGTCTCGAACGCGTGCGCGGCGAAACGTGCCACCAAAGCCGCCTCGTCCGCATAGAAGAACGTCAGCACGCGCACACCGGCTGCGGCATCCACGGGCACGGACTGTCCGACTTCGGCCTCGACGGGAAAGAGCTTCACCTCCGACGCACCGACGGGATAACGAATCATCCGGCCGCCGCCGAGGGCCGAAGCCGGCAGCATCGGCAGCGCGAGCACGTCACGATAGAACTCCGTCACCGCCTCGGTGCGCTCGGACGGAAAGCGCCGAAAGACGTTGACCTCGCCGACAGACGACGCGGCCATGCCCGGCTGCCAAAGGTAAGGCCTCACGAGCGCCGCCGGCTCGGCCGCGCGCGCGACCGCCCCGACGAGCACAAGACCGAGCATGAGCGTCGGCACGGCGCCCGGACGCGCTTTGAGGTGTGCCATCACGAAGGACGGAAGTCGAGCCATGAATCCCCCCGGACCGACGACGACCGATGCTACACGAGCCGCCGCATGGGTGTGCGCGGTGCTCAATGCTGAGCTTGCACCCAACGAACCACGGCTTCCTCGAGCTCCTGGCCGGGCCCTCGATGGGCCTCCTCGGAGTTCATGAAAACGACCACCACATACGTGTTTTGATCCGGCGCATGAACGAAGCCGGCGAGCGCCGACACGTGGTCGAGGCGGCCGGTCTTCACGTGCATGAGACCCTCGCCCGAATGCTCGTCGAAACGCCCGCGCGTCGTGCCGTCGAGCCCGCCGAGCGACAGCGAGGCGACGAACTCCGGCGCGTACACGCTGTGCCACGCGGCGCGCAAGATCGCAGTCAGCAGCGCCGGCGAGATCCGCCCGTCGCGAGACAGGCCTGCGCCGTTTTTCATGGCCAACGAGCTCAAGTCGAATCCTCTCGCGGCGAGAAATTCCCGAATGGCTTGCAGCCCCTTGTCGCGCGTGCCCGGTGCGCCGAACTGCTCTGCGCCGAGCGTATAGAGCAGCTGCCGTGTCATGACGTTGTTGCTGTTCTTGTTGATGCTGCGGATCACTTCGCCGAGCGGATGCGAGCGCCAGACCAGTGCCGGCGTCGCGGTGTCCGGCACGACCTCGTGACGCAGCTTGCCTTTGAACTCGCCGCCGAGCTCGCGCCACAGCGTCTCGAAGAGGCCGTAGACATACGTCGGGTGCTGCAACACCGTGCGACTGAGCGTGTAAGTGGCGCAGCGGCGAGAGAACTGTCCGCCGACGACGACCTCGTCGAGCGCATCGGCGTCCGCATGATCGAAGCTGATGCCGGCCTGATAGCCGCGGCACGGCCCGTCGACGAGCGAGAGATCGTTGCGGATCTCGAGATTCGCGAGCTCCGGGTCGGTCGCCACGTGCACGCGCCCGTGCACGAGGTCGGCGAAAAACTGAAACTGCACGGCCTTGAAGTTCACGAGCAGCGCGTCCGGGACGACGTTGTAGGTGCGGTACGGTTGGCCGTCGAAGAGACCCGGATCGTCTTCGTCGACGTCGAAATAGCTGTCGTCGACGACGAGGTCGCCGTCTATCTTGGTCAGTCCACGGCGCCGCAGCGCGCGCAGCATGTTCCAGAAATCCTCCACGACGAGCTCGGGATCGCCATAGCCCTTGAGCGCGAGGTCCCCGTGGAGCTTTTCGCCGTCGAAATCGCCGAGAAAGTACGCTTCGGTGGACCAAGTGTAGGCCGGCCCCAGGTACTCGAGCGCGCTCCAGGTCGTGACCGTCTTCATGACCGACGCGGGGTTGCGCGGCACGGTCGGCAGATGACTCAGGATCGGCTGCTCGGAGTCGACGTTCTGCACGACGATGCCGATCTGGTCGGGCGGAATGTCGTGGCCGGTCAACACACGCTCGATTTCGGGCGGCAGCTCCGCCGCCTGTGCAGCCCACGTGGCGGTGACGACGGCCGCCGCGAGCCAGGATAGTCTTTTCATTTACCCACGATTCTGCCCGAATCCACTGCATACCGACAGCGCGCGCGGGTCCGACCCGCAATGCCTTCGGAAACCCGATCTGGCGCGTAACGGCGTGGCCCGGCACGCTTGCCCCCGAAGCGTCGGGACCGTGCGCTACAATGGGCAAACGCCTTCGAATACCAAGACATGACTACGGGCAAGGAGTTTCGTTGTGAGCAAGTTCGACAGTCAGCTTAACAAGATCAAGAACGACAAAGGCTTCATCGCCGCGCTCGATCAAAGCGGCGGCAGCACGCCGAAAGCGCTCAAGCTTTACGGTGTCAAGGAAGGCAGCTGGGCGAACGACGAGGAGATGTTCGACATCGTTCACGAGATGCGCACACGGATCATCAAGAGCCCGGCCTTCACGGGCAAGCGCTTGATCGGCGCCATCTTGTTCGAGAATACGATGGACCGGACCATCGACGGCAAACCGACGGGCGACTATCTGTGGGACGTGAAAGGCGTCGTGCCGTTTCTCAAGGTGGACAAGGGTCTCGCCGAGGAAAAGGACGGCGTTCAGCTCATGAAGCCGATCGGCAACCTCGATGCGCTGCTCAAGAAGGCGAAATCAAAGGACATCTTCGGGACGAAGATGCGCTCGGTGATCAAGCAGGCGAACCCGGCCGGCATCGAGGCGATCGTCAAGCAGCAGTTCGAGATCGGCAAGCAAATCCTCGCAGCCGGGCTCGTGCCGATCATCGAGCCGGAAGTGGACATCCATGCACCGAACAAGCCGCAAGCCGAAACGCTGCTCAAGGCCGCCATCTCCAAGGAGCTCGACGCGCTCGGCCCGGATCAGAAAGTCATGCTCAAGCTCACGATCCCGGACGAGAACAACCTCTACGCCGACTTGATCAAGCACCCGAGAGTGCTGCGCGTCGTGGCGCTGTCCGGCGGCTACTCACGCGCCGAAGCCAACGAGCGGCTCGCTCGTAACAACGGAATGACCGCGAGCTTCTCGCGCGCGCTCTCCGAGGGCCTGTCGGCGCAGCAATCGGACGCCGAGTTCAACGCCATGCTCGATGCGTCGATCGACAGCATCTACCAAGCGTCGATTACCTGACCGCGGCCGGACATGCCGGGCACTCCGGCTGGAGCGTGGCCACCCGCCGCCTGTTGCGCACAGCCGAATATAATGCCTAGCCGATTGCGACCGACGACACGAGCCCCCGCGGGCATTGGAGCGACATGACTGCGAAGATCATCTATACGCATACGGACGAGGCCCCTGCGCTCGCGACTTACTCGTTGTTGCCGATCGTGCAGGCATTCGCCAAAACCGCCGGCGTCGTCGTCGATACGAAGGATATTTCCCTCGCCGGCCGGATCCTCGCGAATTTTCCCGACAGCCTCGGCGCCGAGCAGCGTCAACCCGACGATCTCGCCGAGCTCGGCGAGCTTGCCAAGACTCCCGACGCAAACATCATCAAACTGCCGAACATCAGCGCCTCGGTGCCGCAGCTCGCGGCCGCCATCAAGGAGCTCCAGCGAGCAGAATTACCGTTGCCGAGCTACCCCGAGGAGCCGCACAGACGATGCCGAGAAGAACATCAAGACCAAGTACGCGAAGGTGCTCGGCAGCGCCGTGAACCCCGTTCTTGCGCGAGGGCAACTCGGACCGCCGCGTCGCGGTGGCCGTGAAGCAATACGCGCAGCAGCATCCGCACTCGATGGGCGCCTGGTCCAACCGAATCCAAAACGCACGTCGTCTCACATGAGCAGCGGCGACTTCTACGGCAGCGAGCAGTCGGCGGTCATAGAAAAGGCCGGCTCGCTCAAGATCGAGCTCCGCGACCGGCTCGGCAACACGACCGTGCTCAAGGAAAGCGTGTCACCGTCAAAGACGGCGAGGTCGATCGCTTCCTCGGTGATGAGCCGCCGTGCGCTGCGCGATTTCTTCGCCAAAGAGATCGCGGACGCGATGGCCCAAGGCGTGCTGCTGTCGCTGCACCTGAAGGCCACGATGATGAAGATCTCCGACCCCATCATGTTCGGCCACTGCGTCAGGTCTACTACCGGGACGTGTTCGCCAAGTACGCGGAAGTCTTTCGAGAGCTCGGAGTCGGAGCCCAACAACGGCATCGGTGACGTCTACGCGAAGATCCAATCGCTGCCGGCCGACGCAGCAAGGGGCCGAGATCGAAGCGGATTTGAAGGCCGTCTACGACACCCGGCCCGCGCTCGCGATGGTCGATTCCGATCAAGCGGCATCACGAACTTGCACGTGCCGAGCGACGTGATCATCGATGCTTCGATGCCGGCCGCCATTCGCTCCTCGGGCCAAATGTGGGGCCCCGACGGCAAGCTGCACGACATGAAGGCGATGATTCCCGATCGCTGCTACGCCGGGATCTATCAAGCCGTCATCGACGACTGCAAGCGAGCACGGCGCGTTCGACGTGACGACGATGGGCAACGTCGCAAACGTCGGCCTCATGGCACAGAAGGCCGAGGAATACGGCTCGCACGACAAAACGTTCGAGATCGGCAGCGGCCGGGACGGTGCGCGTCGTCGACTGCGGCGGGCAAGGCACTCACGGAGCACACCGTCGAGCGAAGGCGACATCTGGCGCATGTGCCAAACGAAAGACGTCGCGATTCGCGATTGGGTCAAGCTCGCCGTCGATCGCGCGCGCGCGACCGGCTCCGCGGCGATCTTCTGGCTCGACGAGAACCGCGCCTACGATCGCCACTTGATCGCCAAGACCAAGCACTATCTCGCAGATCACGACACTGCGGGGCTCGACATCCGCATCATGTCGCCCGTCGGCCGCCATGCACGCCACGCTCGAGCGCGTGCGCCGACGGCGAGAACACGATCTCGGTCACGGGCAACGTGCTGCGCGACTATCTGACCGACCTCTTCCCGATTCTCGAGCTCGGCACGAGCGCGAAAATGCTCTCGATCGTGCCGCTCCTGGCCGGCGGCGGTCTCTACGAAACAGGTGCCGGCGGCTCCGCGCCGAAGCACGTGCAGCAGTTCCTCAAGGAGAATCTACCTGCGCTGGGATTCGCTCGGCGAGTTTCTTGGCGCTGGCGGTATCGATCGAGGACTTCGGGCAGCAAGACCGGCAACGCCAAGGCGCTCCGTCGTAGCCGAGGCGCTCGACGCCGCCACGGGCAAGTCCTCGAGAACGAAAAGTCGCCGACTCGCAAAGTCGGCGGGCTCGACAACCGCGGCAGCCACTTCTATCTCGCGCTCTATTGGGCCGAGGCGCTCGCGACTCAGACGAAGGACGCAGCGCTGGCCGCCAAATTCAAAGCGCCCGCGGCGGCGCTCGCGGACAAAGAACAGCAGATCGTCGCAGAGCTCAACGGCGTTCAAGGCAAGCCTGTCGACATCGGCGGCTATTATCACCCCGACCCCGTCGCCACGACGAAAGCCATGCGCCCGAGCGCCACGCTGAACGCGATCGTCGACGGGCTCGGCTGACCGCACACCGTGCTGCCCTCGCAACTCGTCACGACGGACTGGCTCGCGGCGCATCTCGGCGAGCCACGCTTGCGTGTCCTCGACTGCTCGGTCGTGATGCGCACGGCGCCAGACGGTAGCTACAGCTTCGCGAGCGGGCACGCCGAATGGGAGGGAGCGCACATCCCCGGCAGCGCGTTCGTCGACGTGATGGCGGAGCTCGCGGCCAAAGATTCGCCGCTGCCGCTAATGATGCCGCCGATGGACGAATTTACCGCGATCATGGCCGGTTACGGTGTCGGCGAGGGCACCGACGTGGTGCTGTACGACCGCTCGAACCACGCCTGGGCCGCGCGCGTGTGGTGGATGCTGCGTGCCGCGGGCTTCGATGCCGCGGCCGTGCTCGACGGCGGCTGGCAGAAATGGTCGGCCGAAGGCCGGCCGACGTCGACCGAGACGGCGGTCTTCCCGCGCGGCGATTTCGTGTCTCGACCCCGGCCCGAGCTCATTGCGACGAAAGAGCAAGTGCTCGCCGCCATCGACGCACCCGCGACTCGCGTCGTCAATGCGCTGTCCCCGGAGGCTCATCGCGGCACGGCGCCGACTCGGTATCCTCGCGCGGGCCGGATTGCGGGCAGCCGCAATGTCTATTGCGAGACGCTCGTCGATCCCGAAACGAAGGCCTACTTGCCCGCAGCCGAGCTACGCAGGAGGTTTTCAGAGGCCGGCGCGCTCGACCGTGAGCGCGTGATCACCTACTGCGGCGCGGGCATCGCCGCGAGCAGCGACGCATTCGCGCTCACGCTGCTCGGCGTGGAGCAAGTCGCGGTCTACGACGGCTCGCTGTCGGAGTGGACGGCGGATCCGTCGTTGCCGATGGAAACCGGCTGAGAAGCACGGCATCCCCCCGACCGTCCGCCGGACTCGCGGCTAACCTACCGGCGCTGCCTCAGCCCAGCAGGTCGATCTGCTGCTGGCGCGCGAGCCGCGCGTCGAAAATGCCCCACGCGCCCTCGGGCCCGTGCCAGTCCCCACCCGTCGCGGCCTTCGCGTACTCGGTCGAGCGCGTCTCGAAGAAGTTGGCGTGCTCGACGCCGTTCAAGATCTCCGTGAGCCACGGCAGCGGGTGCTCGGCGATGCCGTAGACAGCCGGCAAGCCGAGCTGCTGCAGACGCCAGTCGGCCACGTAGCGGATGTAGCGCTTGACCTCGGGCGCATCGAGCCCCTCGATCGGCCCGAGCTCGAACGCGAGATCGATGAACCGGTCCTCGAGATGACGACGGTGCGCGCGCAGTCGACGATGTCTTCGCGCACGGGCTCGGTCAGCGCACCGGTCTCGGCCGCGAACGCGTGGAAACAGCCGCACGATCACCTTCGCAGTGCAGCTTCTCGTCGCGCACCGACCACGAGACGATCTGCCCCATGCCTCGCATCTTGTTGTGCCGCGGAAAGTTGAGCAGGATCGGCGAAGCTCGCGAAGAGCTGCAGCCCCTCCGTGAAGCCGCCGAACATCGCGAGCGTGCGCAGAATATCGGCTTCGTTGTCGACGCCGAAGCGCTGCATGTAGTCGTGCTTGTCGCGCATCGCGTCGTAGTCCATGAACGCGGCGAACTCCGAATCCGGGCATGCCGAGCGTCTCGAGCAGCAGCGCATAGGCGACGATGTGCACCGTCTCCATGTTCGCGAACGCCGCGAGCATCATTTTGATCTCGGTGGGCCGGAACACGCGAGCGTAGCGCTCGAGGTAATTGTCCTGCACCTCGATGTCGGATTGGGTGAAGAACCGGAACACTTGCGTGAGCAGGTTGCGCTCGACGTCGCTCAGGCGTCATCGACCAGTCCTTGCAGTCCTCGCCGAGCGGCACTTCTTCGGGCAGCCAGTGAATCTGCTGCTGGCGCGCCAGATACTCGATGGCCCACGGATACCGGAACGGCTTGTAGCTCGCGCTCGGCGTCATGAGGCCCGGCCGCTCGATCAGCTCGATCTGCGGCTCGCCGGCCGGCGCCTGACGTTTCGGCGTTGGCTTCTCGTGCGCTCTCGTGGCCACGATCTCGACTTTGCTCATCTTCGTCGTCTCCGTTGCGGCGCTCTCGCCGACGCCGCTCCCGGTGTGTAGCGATCTCATTGGCACGCGAGGCACTCGTCGTATTTCGCGCCGTCGACGCGCAGCGCACGCTCGGGCCAGCGCCGTGTGTTGTCGCCCTCCACCCCTGCAAAGCCCGCGCGCTGCACGGACTTCGACCGGCAGTAATACAGGCTCTTGATGCCGCGCTCCCACGCCGTCCAATGCAGCATCAGCAGATCCCACTTGTGAGTGTCGCTTTCGAGGTAAAGATTCAGCGACTGCCCCTGGCAGATGCTCGGCGTGCGATCGGCGGCGAGATCGACGACCCAGCGCTGGTCGATCTCGAACGCGGTCTTGAACACGGCTTTCTCGGTCTCGTCGAGCAGCGTCGAGGTGCTGCACGGATCCTTGCTGCTCTAGGATCGAGCGCCACGTCTCGGCCGTATCGGCACCTTTCGCCTCCAGCAGTTTCGCGAGCGCCGGTTCTTGACCGTGAACGAGCCCGACAGCGTCTTGTGCGTGTAGATGTTCGCGGGAATCGGCTCGATGCAGGCGCTCGTGCCGCCGCAGATGATGCTGATGCTCGCCGTGGGCGCGATCGCGAGCTTATGGCTGAAACGCTCGAGCCTGCCCCGCGTCGGCCGCGTCGGGACAAGCGCCGCGCTCGAGCGCGAGCGCGCGCGACGCCTCGTCGGCCTTCGCGCGCAGCTGCTTGAACATCCGCATATTCCAGCTCTTGGCAAGCGCACTCTCGAACGCAATGCCGCTGCTTGCAGGAACGAGTGAAAGCCCATCGCGCCCAACCCGACGGAGCGCTCGCGCGCGCGCCGAATACTTGCGCTTGCGCCATGCTGGCCGGCGCCTCTGCGATGAAATCTTCGAGCACGTTGTCGAGAAACCGCAGCACGTCCTCGACGAACCGCGGATCCGCGCTCCACTCGCTCCCATGTCTCGAAGTTCACGGACGACAAGCAGCACACGGCCGTGCGGGTCTCGCCGCGATGATCGCGTCCCGTCGGCAGCAGAATCTCGCTGCACAGATTCGACTGGCGCACGGCGAGACCGAGCTCGCGCTGATGCTTCGGCAGCGCGCGATTGGCCGCATCGACGAACAACAGATACGGCTCGCCGGTTTGCAGCCGTGTCTCGAGAATCTTCTGCCACAGTAGCCGCGCCGAGACGGTCTTGATCGGCTCGCCGCTCGCCGGGCTCCTGAGCGCGAACGGACGGTCGTCGCGCACGGCTTCCATGAACTCGTCCGTGATCGCGATGCCGTGATGGAGGTTCAGGCTCTTGCGGTTGAAATCGCCCGAGGGCTTGCGAATCTCGATGAACTCCTCGATCTCCGGATGATGCACGTCGAGATAAACGGCCGCCGATCCGCGCCGCAGCGAGCCCTTGCGAGATCGCGAGCGTGAGCGAGTCCATGACGCGCACGAACGGAATGATGCCCGACGTGTGGCCGTTGCCCTTCACGGGCTCGCCGATCGAGCGCACGGCGCCCCAGTAGGTGCCGATGCCGCCGCCGTTGGACGGCGAGCCAAACGTTCTCGGTCCACGTGCCGACGATGCCGTCGAGGCTGTCCTCGACGCGCGTTCAGGAAGCACGAGATCGGCAAGCCGCGCTTCGTGCCGCCGTTGCTCAAGATCGGCGTCGCGGGCATGAACCAGAGCTGCGACATGTAGTCGTAGAGCCGCTGCGCGTGAGCCGTATCGTCGGCATACGCGCGCGCGACGCGCGCGAAGAGATCCTGGAACGATTCGCCCGGCAGCAGATACCGGTCCTTGAGCGTGGCTTTACCGAAGTCCGTCAGCAGCGCGTCGCGCGCCGGCTCGGTGCGCACGGCGCCGATGCGCCTGCGGCCAGCGGTGGATCGGCCTCGGCCGCGACGACTTTGGAAGGCTCGACCCATCGGCACACCTCGCTCTTGTAGTGATAGGCGGACGGGAGAGCGAGGAGCGGAGCCGCGGTGCAACAGAGCATCCGGACCGGCGTGCCCGCGACTCGCTCGGCACACCCCGGCCGAGTTCAGCCCCGTCCACCGGCAGGTCTCCTGGCTCGTAGCGTCGTTGCGGCCGCCGCCTTCCCGGATCGCTCCAGTGGCTTAGCTGGCGGACCGCTCGCTACTCACAGTTGCGGGGGCAGCTCCGGATTCGAGGCGCTCTGACGCGCTCGCGACACCGAATTCCCTTTTGATCGCAGTTGCGAACCGGCGGACACCAGATATTGGGCCTATCGCTTCGCCAACGTCAACATATGGTGTTACTGGCTGGCTAAACACGTCGGCGCCGGAAGTCGGCCGCGACCTCTCGCGCGCAATTGAAGCCCGGCGCGCCCGTGACGCCGCCGCCCGGATGCGCGCCCGAGCCGCAGTGGTAGAGCCCCGGCACGGGTCCGCGGTAAGCCGCGCAGCCGAGCAGCGGCCGCGCGCTGAAGAGCTGATCGAGCGTGAGCGCGCCGTGAAAGATGTCCCCGCCCGTGAGGCCGAGCTCGCGCTCGAGATCCAGCGGCGACAGCGCCGTCGCCGCGAGCATGCTCGAGCGAAATCCCGGCGCGTGCCGCTCGACGACGTCGAGAATCTTGTCGACGGCCTCCTCGCGGCGCGTCGTCCAGTCCGCTTGCGGATCGAAGTGCTGACAAAACAGACTCGCGACGTGCTTACCGGGCGGCGCCAGCGTCGCGTCTAGCGTGCTCGAGATCACGAGCTCGACGATCGGCTCGCGGGCGACACCCGCCTCGCGCGCGCTCGCGTACGCACGCTCCATGTAGGCGAGAGACGGCGCGATGATGATGCCGGCCGCATGGTGCTCGCCGGGCTCGGGCAGACAGGTGAAACGCGGCAAGCGATCGAGCGCGACGTTCATGCGAAACGTGCCCGAGGCGCAACGATATCCGCGCATGCGCGCGGCAAAGCCGTCGGGCAACAGCGCCCCGTCGAGCAGATCGAGATAGAGCAGCTTCGGATTCACGTTCGCCGCGACGGCGCGCGATTCGATCTCGGCGCCGCCCGCGAGCGCCGTCACCCACCGACCGCGCCCACGCCGCTCGATGCGAGCGACCGCGGCGTCGCAGGTGATCTCGACCCCGAGCCGGCGCGCCTCGGCCGCGAGCGCCTCGCTGATCGCGCCCATGCCGCCGATCGCATGCCCCCACGCGCCGCGCCGGCCGTTGACCTCGCCGAAGCAGTGGTGCAACAGCACATACGCGGTGCCCGGATGATACGGACTCGCATAGTTGCCGACGATGGCGTCGAAGCCGAAACAGGCCTTGACGGCATCGCCCTCGAACCATCGATCGAGCAAGTCCCCGGCGCTCTTGCCGAAGAGATCGACGAGATCCCGCTGCGCCTCGAGATCTAGCCCGCGCAGCCGGGCGCCGAGCTTGAGCGCGCGCCAGCACGTCGCGGAGGCCCCCGCCGACGTTCGGCGGTGGGCGCAGCAGCAAGCCTCGGAGCACGTCGGCCGCGCGAGCGATCATCGCCGAGTAGTCGGCCAGGCGCTCGGCGTCGCGCGGCGCGAACTTCGCAAGCTCCGCGCGATCGGCGGCCGCCCCCGCGCCGAGCTTCAGATACTCGCGCTCGTCGAGCGGCAAGAAGTTCGCGAGCGGACGCTCGACGAGTTTAAGCCCATGCGACGCAAGCCCGAGCTCGCGGATGACACGAGCCTGCAGCAGGCTCACCGTGTAGGCGGCGATCGAGTTGCGAAAGCCCGGATGAAACTCCTCGGTCGCGCACGCGCCGCCGACTATCGGCCGGCGCTCGAGCACGCGGACCGTAAGACCCGCGCGCGCGAGATAGCACGCGCAGACCAAACCGTTGTGGCCCGCGCCGACGATGACGACATCGTGCATGCGCGCTCGGCACCGCGGGCTTTGAGACCGCGGCCGCCGACCTCTACGGCTACTTCGGCGGCAGCCGCGCCGGACGATTCGCCGGCAACTGCTGATCGATGGCCGTGAGCACCATGCCGACCATGACGTAATCGCCCATGACCGTCACGAGCTCGACCGTGCCCGTGCGCCCGAACAGCTTCACGGCCTCGGCAAAGAGATCCGGATCGACTTTGTGCTCGCGAATGAGCTGGCGGCCGAGCTTGATGATCACGGTCTCCTCGGGGCTCAAGCCGACGGGCTCGCGATTCTCGCGAATCGTGTCGATGACGGCTTGCGGCGCGCCGAAGCGAAGAGCGGCAGGCTCGTGCGCCGAGTACTCGTATTGCTGCTCGATCTCGCGCGTGGCGACGACGATCGCCACTTCCGTATGCCGCGGGCTCAGCTTGCCGTTGTAGCGCAGGAAGCCGTTCAAGTCGTTCCAAGTCTTCGCGATCTTGGGGCTGTACAGCGACACGGCCACGGGACCGCTCGTCGGCGCGGGCTTGTCGCGGCCGACGATCTCGTCGTAAAGGGCCTTGCCCTCGTCGTCGAGATCCGAGCGCTGCAGTAACGGCAGTCGCGACAGCGATCCCGGCGCGATGTCGGGCGGCATGTTCGCCTTCGACTGCGCGAACGCCGGCGCGACGCTCGCGAGAGAAAAGCCTGCGATCAAGGAGACGATGATTGTCCTGTGCATGAGCTGATCCATCCTTCCTTTCGGCCGTTTGATGTTGGTCTTGTGTGTGTGGATGCGATTCTGAGTCGCGACAGGCATTCTAGAGCTTTCCGGCCCGAGGACACGAATGCGCCAACACCTAGCCGCCGTCGCCGTGACCGTGCGCGACTACGACGAAGCGATCGACTTCTACGTGACCAAGCTCGGCTTCGAGCTCGTCGAGGACACACGGCTCACGCCCGAGAAGCGCTGGGTGAGAGTCAGACCACCAGGCAGCGACGGCGCCTGCATCCTGCTCGCGAAGGCCGTGTCGGAAGCGCAGAGCGCTTCGGTCGGCAATCAAACCGGCGGCCGCGTGTTTCTGTTCTTGCACACGGACGACTTCTGGCGCGACTACCGGCGCTTGCAGTCGAAAGGCGTGCGCTTTCTGCGCGAGCCTGCCGAGGAAGATCACGGCACGGCGACCGTGTTCGAAGACCTGTACGGCAACAAATGGGATCTCATCGAGCCGCGAGCCGTGCCGCAGGCATGAGAAGCACGTGTTTCATCCGGCCCGGCGTCGGCAGATCGGGCGAAACGGCCGAGATCGTCACTACACGAAGAGCAGCACCACCACGAGGACGAACGATGCCGCCAGATAGCCCAACACCTTCACATGAGCCCCGTCTCTTAGGCCTTCTTTGCTTTGACCATAAGCAGCGACCAGCTTCCGGTAGCGATTGCCTTGACTGAAGTACAAGTATTGGATCGCCGCAAACGCAACCATGAAGATCATCCACCATATCTTCGAGAGCTGCATGACGTAAGGCAAAAATGGATGCGGGACCAATCTATCGGCCAGTAGGGCTATGCCGGCGAGATTTAGCAACAATCCCAGACTAAGCATCAGAGTAGCGTAATAGACGTTGTACGCACCCTTATCCCCGTCGGTTTTCAGGCTCCAGCCATAGAACGCGAGGAATAGTCTTTCGTAGGCAGTCTTAATCACTTCACCCGAACCGTTGTCGGTCACGAGGAACGGCATTTTCGTCAGCGGCCCATGCAAGCGCTCAGTCTCGGCCCGCGCCGCATCCAGCGCCGCCGCGACGTCGATCGCCCGGTAGCTCGGCGTGAAGTGGCGGGCCAGCAGCCGGCGCCGTACATTGCGGACTCTGCGGCTACGCGTGTTGCTGCCGTCGTTCGCGAAGTGCAGAGCGACTATTGAAACGCCAATTCCTTTAAGACATTGAAGCTGACGGGATCAATATAAACCTCGCAATAACCATTGTCGTGCGCCCGCGACCTAATACGCCAACGAAGCGAGACGCCCGCGGCGATCGCAAATTAGCGAAGACTATCGCGGTTCCGTCTCGTAAGCAGCGGCCGCGATATCGTGTACCAGCCAAGAGTCGCGACAGCTACGCCGGCCGCAGCGGTGAGGACCGCAACGTAGGCCGCTCGCAGTATTGTCAGCTTACCTTCCGAATAGTCCAGAAACAGAAAATAGCCGAGAAGAGGCACGAAGACGACCTGAAAGAAGACGAGATGCCCTAGCAAACTATGGCTAGCCCACTCGAGGAACGCTATTTTTTTCCTTTCGTTCGTAGACACGCGAAGCTCAGGGATATGTATCGAGGTACTGCTGCACCTCAAGCAGCTCGCACGACGTCGCCAAGTTCGTACTCATGGCTCCGAGTGCGCCGCCGGCCACCGCACCGTACATGCCAAAGTGCAGCGCGGCGTTGGTTTCCCTTGCGGCGATGCCCCGCCATCAGACGACGCGCCCGCTGGAGGCGCACCGGACCCAGCGCCTACGAACACCAAGAGCGATCTGCGATAACACCCCTGCCTGGGTAAGTGCCCGTCGTATTGCGCGCGAATCAATCACCGACGGCGAAATCAGATGGCAGGCAATCAGGGTCCCTTGCGGCTCACCTAGTACCGTACAGCTGGATAGCGAAACCGAACAGCGCGATAACTAATAGACAGGCGCATGTCCACCGCGTCCGACGCGGCGACTTGTAGAGCGCACCACCCGTAATCCACGAATCTCTCCCAGGGTAAGAACGAAATCCCATAACCGTTGTCGGAGAAATCAAGCCGAATACGGCATAAGCGGCTAGCAAAAACAGCAGCGAGTTGGCGACCACATTCATCAGAATCCCCCGCAGGTGCGGTAACCCGTCTCCGTGCGCCACGATGACCCTGGTAATCGTCCGACGTCGAAGGAATATGACACGCCAAACGATGGGGTCGTAAGAAGCAGAGCATTCTGCGGATCGCTCGAGTTAGCGTTCACTTGAACCCCTGGCCCCGCCCCCCACATCGCGGAACCACCGGCGAGCAGACTGTGGAGTTGTTCCTCGGTCGGAGGACCGCTGCTCCATATGTCGCGCCCAGATTCTACCCACCATCCAGCAGCAACACCTGCCGCAGGATAACCGTATCCCAGACCCGGACCCATGTAGACTTCGCCGTAAGCGTCAACAGTGGTGTTCCACCCGACCGGTATTGGCACACCGACAACAGGGACAGGTACTGCAACGGACACGAAGTCCGGCAATCCAGTCCGAGTGGCTTCTACGCATGGATCAAACTCCCCTTGCGGCGAAGAACCTGAGTTCTATTCCACGTTCGAGCTAAGACGTTTCTCGACTGCGAGAACAGCCAACCCAATGAATATCGGCGACAGAAAAGCAGCAAAGCCCAATCCGATGGCCACGTTGCCTCTATAATGATTAGCGATAGCCAAGAACATGATCCAAAAGAAACCAGCAATGAGCACTGCGGCAAACAGCGCTCTTCTTGATGCGGCTCCGACGTTTGGCAGCGCTGCGAAAGGAAGGAATACCCATAGAAAGATGAACAACAGAGGACCTACCTCTTCAGATATCACGGGAAGAAGACCTCCGAACAGGATGTCGCACACCACAACGGTCAATGAAATGACGATCCCAGAGATGTAGAAAGCAATTTTGATCGCACTCTCCAACTATCTTCTGTTCCCAGGATCGAAGAAGAACCCGCCCCAAGCACGTACAAAAGAAAAGTAGATGTCAGCCGGGTCTACTACATCCGAATGAAATGCTGGGTATCGGCCGAATCGGCTGAAGACCAGGTCGGGTCTCTCAGCATACGAGTTTTGAAGCAATTCCCAATCACACCGCGCTCGGCTAACTCCTGCCGTTTGGTAGCAAACGTCGTGCGCGTCGCAGGATTTTGGAAAGAGGTCTGGTGATAAGGTGCACTGATCCACGCTATCGCCTGGCCTTGGGGCGCGGTCATATGGTAGCGGCGACGCTTCTCCTTGCGGCGATGCTCCGCCATCGGACGACGCGCCGCCTGAAGTCGACCCGGACCCAGTAGCTCCTGGGACCGCATCACGATTATCGGTGCACTCGACGCCATCGAAGGCAAGAACACTGGAATTGGTAGTCTCCCCAGTGTCTGTTGTTACATGTCCAAACACCCAGTGAGCCGAAGTCGCCCACTGATCGCACCGCCCCCATGGATCTCTCCGATTCACGGGATCGTTGCCACCATATGCGTACAGGTTTAGTCCGCCAGCCATCCCAATGGGATCTGTTTGCAGAAACCGCCCGATCTTTGGATTGTATGCCCGAGCCTTGTAGTGATAGACGCCGACATCGCTCAGCCACATCTGGCCGGTATATTGAAATCGGCCCGTATTGCCAGAATCGGGCACACCATAGGCGTCGTACTTGTTGACGTTGGTAACGGTTCCCGAGCTGTTCGTAATACCGATCACGGAACCTCGTTCGTCGCTCATCAGATAGCTCTTATTGGAGGTGCCAGATCCTTCGTACCAGACGAGCGGCTCGTCCATGCCGGGACCATACACGTATCGTCGCTGAATCGCGGGTGAGCCATCGTACTCCGCAATCGCGTTGGCACCGTCATATTGAAATCGCGTGGTGGCAGCGCCCGCAACCTGATATAGGCGGCCGGCGGGATCGTAGCTCAACGTCACACTGCCGGAGGCGGACGTTAGACGATTATCATAATCGTAGCCATACGTTTTCGTCCCGTCATTCGTGAGATTGCCGCGACTATCGTAACCTTGAGTGACGCTATCCACATTGGTGTACTTGTCCAACCCGTCGGGCGAGTAGCTGTCAGAGTAGCTGGCCGGGAGTACCCAATCGAAAGCCCCGTTCGTGCGAGTCCGGGATGCGATTTGGCCGCTCGGGTTGTAGCCAAACGTGAACGTTGTATCGTAGGCCGTCCCTGCTGCATTCTGCACGAGGGAGCCCGATAGGCCACTAAACGTGTAACTCGTCACCACCCCGTTGCCGCGCGTAAGCGACGTACGCCGCCCGAGGTTATCGTAACCATAGGTCGCCAGAGTGGCTGAGCCGTTCTCATAGATGTGGTGCAGCTCGCCCGAGGTGTAATAGTCATAGGTCACGTAGAACGATCCGCCTGGATAGGTCTATGCGGGTTCGCTGACCCGCCGCATCGTACTGATAGCTGAGCAGTGCCCAGAGTGCTCGAGACTTGCGATGTCATCCGCGACAGAGCGTCGTAATACGACGTGATGGAGTTGCCGGTTTGAGCCGCACTTGTCGCCCGACCAAGAAGGTCGTAACCGAACGTCACTTCCGGTTGGGTGCCCGGAGCAGTACTCTTTGTAAGTCTGCCTAGGTTGTCGTATTCGTAGCTGAAGGAATCGCCACTGCGTCGGCGATCCGCTGTGATTCGGCCATAGGCGTCGAAAGTGAATAGTTCATAGTCACTGGTCGAGCTGCTACCCATCGTGGTCGGGAGCGGATAATAGTCTTCACCAACCGATCGAAGCCATCGTATTCGTACGTAGTAAGGTAATTACGCGCATTCTTGATAGTTGCCACTCGACCGTTGTTTGTGTACGTGTAGGTTGCGGTCGTTTGCGCAGGGACGTGCCATACGCCGATGTTTCTTGAGTGACCCTGCCCACCGTATCGTAGCCCTTACGACTGATACGGTCGGCGCCGTATGAGCCCGCCGTACCCAACGTGCAGGCACTGGATGGCGGACTGGCGAACGTCGCCGGATTCATCCGGACCGCAGTACAATCGGGCCAGCCACGATTCGTGTAGCTGAACTGACTCAGTGCCACTGTCGTGGACCCGTCGATTTGGCGCGAGAGAACGGGCCTCGCATACTGATCGTAGTCCGTTTCCTGCTTCGCCAGGGATGAGAACGTGGAAAGCGCAGTATCGAGCTGGCTGGTGACCGTCCCCGTTCGACGCTCGTTGGCTCTCCGATTTCGTTGAACGTCGTGCGAACCGCGCGATAGAGCAAACTGCCGCCCCCGTCCGGATCTGGACCCACGACACCGATGACTTGACGCAAGTCATCGTAGTAGTAGCGTGTCGCGTCGGCCGAAAGTGGGCCGTCCACGGTGTCGACGTCACCCAACTTGGTATACATCAGTGACGAGGTCGAACTCACGGAACTATCGCCTGCAGCCACCGTGATCGATATTGGTTCCAGGTTGTTTGCCGTGCTTGAACTCGGGTAGAAGCTTGTAGTTCGAGTCTCGTTGGCCGGATTGATGCATGACGCCGAAGTTCCTGAAGCGCACGCGGACACGGCCGTCAGCCGCCATACGGCCGACCCTGTCACCCAAGTACTTGCACTCGTTGCGTAGCGCGCGTTCTTTTGGGCGTAGGTAAAACGTGTCTGAGGACGGTCACCCGAGCCAACGGGCGTGCCGCCCGACGCGGCAGGAGCGGTTGCCGTCAGCAGGCCGCCATGCGTGTTGTTGTAGGTGAAGTCAGTGCGATAGCCGCGCGCGTCGGTCGTTGAGGTGGGCTTGTTGCACGAACTCGGATAAGTACAGCTACTCGGGTAGGCCGCGGAAGTAACTATATCGGCTGGCCCACTGCTCGGCTTTGCGACCTGTCGGACTTGAATGACGTTGCCGCGACTGTCGAGAGTGTACTGCACGTAGTTCCACTCTGCCTGCGTCACCCTCGTCAGCCGGTTATACGTATCGTATTGATAGTAAGTCGTTTCACTTAGCTCGTTAACAAAGTCCAGGATCCTGCCGTTCGCGAGCGACGAGTGATATCTGCGCGTCGAGGAACCTGGATTCGTGATCGTTGTGGTTCGGGTCCCGCTAACATCCCCATAGGTGTATGTCCAAGTGCCGAACCCCAGGTTGATCGTATAGACGCGACCTGAGCTATACGCGATGTTGATGTTGTGACTTGTGTTGTCGGGAAATTGCACCTTCGTCATTTGGCCGTAGCCCGTGTACGTGTATGACGTGGTCTTGCCGAGCGGATTAGTCGCCGTCGCAACGTTCGTCCCGCTGTAGTAGGTGTAGGTCGCCGCTGGCCAGGAATTGATGCAGGAGCCGGGCACGCAGTACTCCACCGCATTGTTGATTGCTGTCACCTTGTTCGGCTGCACGAGAGACAACACAGAGCCCGGATACGAAAACCACAGCCGGTAGCCGAAGTTGTTATAGACCGTTTGCAGGCGGCCGTAGGTGAGACAGTTGAAGTAGATATCGCAATAGGTCTCCATCTCGTACGAGTAGGAAGTACTTTCGCCGTCGGGCTTGGTGACGGACGTCAGATACGCCTTGGTCGATGCGCCTTGCACCATCCCGACGATGCTCGTGTAACCGTCGAGTGCCTGGAAACGCGCGACTATTCCGTCCCGATTGGTGTATGTGTAGATACTTGCGCCATAGGTGAGCGTCGAACCGTCGTGCTCGGCGGAGGTAAACGGCGAGGAACAGTAGGCTCCCGACGTGAAGGAGTGAGTAACGTTGCCCAGAACGACCTTGCAGGTCGATCCACTGACATACACGTAGCCGATCTGATTGCTCGTTGAAAGACCATACGAGCCACCCTGGTAGTAGCGTGTGTATGCGAGGCCTCCATCGCCAGGCGGACCGATAGAAACGTCGGTTTGGGTATGCACGAATGCGCCTGTCGGTACGTCGACGCCGTTGGCGTCGCGTGCCGGGAAGACCGGAATCTCCTCCGCCGAGCTCGGCACGCTAAAGAGGAGAGGGAAGAGAAGGCTGCAAGAGAGAAGAAACACTCGGACGCACTGCACCGACAAGCCCCGATTCATCACGGACCCCCTGATGTTCGATGGATAGGCGTTGATGCCGTTATACGACCCGCCGTTCAGTGCGAGTTATATGCGCAAACTAAATACCGCTACATGCATGTGCATGGCAACTATTTATTGTTTGCATGCAGTGCTTGACAACAAAGTTGTCGAAGCATAATTTCGCTTTGCCCTATTTCTAGCGCTTGTGTCAATCGACATTCGGAGGTTGCGCATGTCTCTCCGTCAAGCTTTAGCTCGCTTTCGTCTTCTTGCACCGCCGTTGTTGCTTATCTTCGCCGCGCTAACCAGCGCACCGGCATCGGCGACGACCACCTATGAGTACGATGCGCTGGGGCGAGTCACCAAGGTGACTTACGACGACGGGTCATACGTGGAATACCACTATGACGCGGCGGGAAATCGCACGACCGTCACGGGCACGAAGCATTGATACTCTTCCAGAAAGGACAACCCATCATGAAAGCCGGTTGGTCTGTTGCCTTTGCGCTAATGTCCGGTGCCGCCTTGGGGCAGCCGCCGAGTTTTGTGGAACGGCCCACCTATGCCTACGAAGTGATCGATGCCATACCCTTGCGCGTATCACTGGACGCGGATCGAACGGAAATCAGTCACTTTCTCGCCGACAAAACCTCGGCGATGACCGAGTTTGCGAAGAACGTCAGCGGCGCGTGCCAGGCCTTTCTAAGCGGGGACCTTGAACTGCAAGACTTCGCTGCAAAACTCGACGCTGCCGTTAAGGACAGGGACGACAAAATCAGCTATGCCTATGAAGACATGTCTGCTCGATTGTCAGCCTCGGCCCGCTCGGCGTTGTTGTATGTGGTAAGTCAAGCAGATCCCAAGTCGAAGAGTTTGGTCGCGGTCAATATGGCCGAAGCGGCGCCCGCTGAAGCAGAGTGGACCTTCAAGATCCTTTGCAACAAGGTGGGCGTCGCCCCAAAACTATGATTGCGGTCACGAACGCGCGCGAGAGCGGTTGACCCGAAGAAGCCCCGAAGCTGAGAGATGAGTTCTGTCCCACACCCGAATGTGGGCGCCCGGGATCTCTGCACGCCGTATCCTGTCGCCTCTGCATGGCATAATCGGGATCGAACGATCACGCACTAGGCTCGCATCGGAGGCGGACGATGAACGTACGATGCCTGCTCTCATCTGCGGCCGTGCTGGCACTCGCGTTGCTGGCTTGCGGGCCGGCGACGGCGCAAAAGCTCATGTATCCGGTAACCAAGAAAGTCACCCAAGTCGACGACTACCACGGCACGAAAGTGGCCGATCCCTACCGCTGGCTCGAGGACGACACTTCGGCCGAGACGGCCGCGTGGGTCGAAGCCGAGAACGCCGTCACGATGCCGTATCTCGAGAAGATTCCGTTTCGCACCAAACTGCTCGAGCGCATCACCGAGCTCAGCGACTACGAGCGCTTCTCGGCGCCGTCGCAGAAGGGTCCGTACTTTTTCTTCAGCAAGAACTCGGGCCTGCAAAACCAGAGCGTGCTGTATATGCAACGCGGTCTCGACGGCGAGCCCGAGGTGCTCATCGATCCGAACACGTGGTCGGCGGACGGCACGGTGCGGCTGACCGAGTTCGCGGTGTCGAAAGACGCCAAGTACGCCGTCTACGGCGTCTCGAAGAGCGGCTCGGATTGGCAGGAGTACAAAGTGCTCGAGCTCGCGACGAAGCGCACGCTGGCCGACACGATCTCGTGGGTCAAAGTCTCCGACGCCGCCTGGCAGGGCGACGGCTTCTACTACAGCCGGTATCCGGAGCCCGCCGAAGGCCACGAGAAAGCGTCGATCAACGAGGATCACCAGGTCTTCTATCACCGGCTAGGCACGCCGCAATCGGCCGACCGGCTCGTCTATCGAGACGCGGCCAACCCGCAGCGCTTCAACAATCTCGCGACGACCGAGGACGAGCGCTTCGCGGTGCTGTACGTGTCCGAGCGCGGCAAAGGCAAGGACGGCAACGCGCTGCTACGTGCGCGATCTCACGGCGGCCGATGCGAAGTTCGCGCCGATCGTCGCCGACATCACGGACGACTCGCTATAACGTCGTCGACAACCTCGGCGACAAGCTGCTCGTCGCGACGAATCACGGCGCGCCGAACTGGCGCGTCGTGCTCGTCGATCCCGCCGCATCCGGCGCCGGAAAACTGGCGGGAAGTACTGCCCGAGCGGCCCGAGCCGCTCGAGAGCGCGCGCACGGCCGGCGGCAAGCTCTTCGCCACGTATCTCAAGGACGTCACGACGCGCGCCTACGTCTATGCCCTAGACGGCAAGCTCGAGCGCGAGATCGAGCTGCCGGGCCTCGGCTCGGCGGGCGGCTTCCGCGGCCCGCACGAGGCGACGTTCGTGTTCTACACGTTCAACTCGATGAACGTGCCGCCGGCGATCTACCGCTACGACATCGCGACGGGCAAAAGCACGCGTGTTTCGGCGGCCCGACGTGCCGGGCTACGACCCGGACGCGTTCGAGACCAAGCAGGTCTTTTATCCGAGCAAGGACGGCACGCGGATCCCGATGTTCCTCGTCTATCGCAAGGGCCTGAAGCTCGACGGCGACAACCCCACGCTGCTCTATGGCTACGGCGGCTTCAACATCGTGCTGACGCCGGACTTCAGCGCCGTGCGCATCGCGCTGCTCGAGCAAGGCTTCGTCTATGCGATGGCGAACCTGCGCGGCGGCGGCGAGTACGGCGAGACCTGGCATCAGCAAGGCATGAAGCTCGAGAAGCAAAACGTCTTCGACGACTTCATCGCGGCGGCCGAATGGCTCGTCGCGAACAAGTACACGTCCTCGGCCAAGCTCGCGATTCAAGGCGGCTCCAACGGCGGACTGCTGGTCGGCGCGGTCATGAACCAGCGGCCGGATCTGTTTCGCGTCGCGATCCCGCAAGTCGGCGTCATGGACATGCTGCGGTTTCAGAAATTCACGATCGGCTGGAACTGGATCGCCGACTACGGCTCGAGCGACGATGCCGAGCAATTCAAGGCGCTCTATGCGTACTCGCCGCTGCACAACATCCGCGCCGGCGTGAAGTACCCCGCGACGCTCATCACGACGGCCGATCACGACGACCGCGTCGTGCCCGCGCATTCGTTCAAGTACGCGGCGACGCTGCAGGCGCTCGCCGATCCTGAGAATCCCGTGCTGATCAGGATCGAGACGAAGTCCGGCCACGGCGCGAGCAGCCTCACGAAGCAACTCGAGACGGCGGCCGACATCTACGCTTTCACGATGTACAACATGGGCGTGACGCCGGTCTTCGGCGACGCACGTTGACGTTGCCCGCGGGCTGAAACGCGACCGCCCGAGCGCTTATCATTCTCCGATTGGCTATGTCCCCGGGGGCGCGACCATGCGCGAGCAACACATCATCGAGCCTAGCCGCAAGACACCGCTGCTCGGCGAGTACGAAGTCGTCGTCGCTCGGCGGCGGACCGGCCGGCATTGCCGCCGCGCTCGCGGCCGGGCGCGCGGGCCGGACGACGCTGCTGATCGAGCGCTACGGCTTCATGGGCGGCGCCGGCACGGCCGCGGGCCTGAGCACGTTCTGCGGCCTGCACGCGGTCGTGCACGGCCGAGCACGAGCAGGTCGTGCACGGCATCGCCGACGACATCCTCGAGCGGCTCGCGCGCCATGGACGGGCTCAACAAGCCGCATCTGACCGTCGCGCGATCAGATCACGGCGCAGGCCTACGACATCTCCGCGTTCAAGATCGCGGCCGACGAGCTCATGGCCGAGGCCAGGGTCAAGCGTGCTGTTCCACGCGTTCGGCGTCGGCGCCGTCATGGCCGACGACGACGAGCGTATCGACGCCGTGTTCGTCGAGACGAAATCGGGCCGCGGCGCGATCCGCGGCCAGATCTTCGTCGACGGCTCGGGCGACGGCGATCTCGCGGCCTGGGCCGGCGTGCCGTACGAGGTCGGCGACGGCGCCGGCAACATGCTGTATCCGTCGACGATGTTCCGCATCAACGGTGTGGACCCCGAGCGAGGCCGGCCGCGCCTGGGAGCTCATCCCGAGCCTCATGGACGAGGCCGAGAAGACCGGGCCGGCGCTTCCCGCGCAAGAAGCCGATCGTGCGCCCGCAGCGCAACCCGATCGAGTGGCGCGCGAATCTCACGCAGATCAAAAACCCCGACGGCACGGCCGTCAGCGGCATCGATGCCGACCAGCTGAGCTACGGCGAGGTCGAAGGCCGGCGGCAATGCTGGGACGTGTTCGAGTTCATCAAGAGCGTGACGCCGGGCTTCGAGCAAGCCTACATCGTCGAGATCGCGCCGCAGATCGGCATCCGCGAGACGCGGCGCATCGTCGGCGAGTACGTGCTGACCGACGAAGGACATCCTCGGCTGCCGCGATTTCGACGATGCGATCGGCGTGAACGGCTGGCCCGTCGAGGCGCACGTCAAAGGCGACGTGAAATTCGTGTTCACGCCGCCCGGACTCGCGCGGCTTCAATCAGATCCCGTATCGCATCGTCGTGCCGCAGAATGTGGAGAACCTGTTCGTCGTCGGCCGCTGCGCGTCGATGTCGCACGAAGGCCAATCCTCGGCGCGCGTGTCGGGGCCGTGCTTCGTCATGGGCCAGGCCGCGGGCACGGCCGCGGATTTGGCGCTCGCGCAGTCCGTCACGCCACGGCGCGTCGACGTGCCCGAGCTGCAACGGCGGCTCACGGCCGACGGCGCGTTTCTCGGTCCGGCGGGAGATGTTTCCGCTGAAACATCGGGGCAGCACGCGGGCCAAAAGGGCTGACTCGGCCCACTCGGAGCTCGAGCGCGCTTCGCACCGCGCCACAAGACAAGAGGACGATGCCAATGACACGCAACCTCCGCAGCAACCTCGAGCCGGGCACGGCGCTGTGGGCCGGCCGCCGCGCGCAGTGGCGCGTCGCTCGGCTTCAGCGACGAGGACATGGACGAAGCCGAAGATCGCGATCGTGAACTCGTCGTCCGAGCTTTCGAGCTGCTTCAGCCATCTCGACGGCGTCGCGGCCGAGCTCAAGACGGCGATCCGCGCCGCGGGCGGCGTGCCGTTCGAGATTCGCACGGCCGCGCCGAGCGACTTCATCACCAGCGCCGGGTAAGCGCGGCGCTTACATTCTGCCGAGCGCGCGACCTCATCGCGGCCGACATCGAAGTCCAAGTCGAGGGCGCGCTGCTCGACGGCATGGTGTGTCTCGCCTCGTGCGACAAGACCACGCCGGGGCAGATCATGGCCGCAGGCCGGCTCGACATTCCGTCGATCGTCGTCGATCTGCGGTTATCAAGAGAGCGGGGAGTTTCGCGGCCAGCACGTCGACATCGAAGAGGTGTTCTTGAAGTCGGGCTACGTCGCCTCCGGCCGCGATCACGCTCGAGGACCTTTCGGACATGGCCGACGTGGCCGTGCAAAGCCCCGGCGTATGTGCCGGCATGGGCACGGCCAACTCCATGCACTCGTCTGCCGAGGCGCTCGGCATGACGCTGCCCGGCGCGGCACCGGTCGCGGCGCTCAGCGAGAAGATGATGGACAACGTGCGTGCCGTCCGGAGCACGCATCGTCGAGATGGTGTGGCAAGACCTGAAGCCGCGCGACATCGTGACGGCGGGCTCGGTCAAAAACGCCGTTCTGTCGTGCTGGCGCTTGAGCGGCTCGATCAATTGCGTCAAGCACTTGCAGGCCATCGCGACGGAGGCCGAAGTCGACGTCGACGTGTATCAATTGTTCGCCGACTACGCCGACCAAGATCCCGTTGCTCGCCGCGATCCGGCCGAACGGCCCGGGGCTCATCGAGGAGTTCGAAGCCGCGGGTGGCGCGCGGCCGTGCTCAAGCGGCTCGAGCGATTCCTCGACCTCGATGCGCGCACGGTCGGCGGCAAGACGCATGGGCGACATCCTCGCCGGCGTGGAGGTCGAGGACCAACCCGTGATTCGCACGGTGGACGCGCCGCTGTCGACCCGGCCGTCGATCGTGATCGTGCGCGGCAGCCTGCTGCCCGGCGGCGGCATCGTGCGGCTCGGCGGCACGGGTGAGCGCACGCTGAAGTTTCGCGGCCCCGCGAACATCTTTCACTCGCGCGACGAAGCGCTCGCCGGCATCAAAGCCGGCCGCGTGAAGCCGGGCGAGGTGGTCGTGCTGCGCGGCCTCGGCGTCATCGGCGGTCCGGGCATGGCCATGACGTCGGCCGTGGTGTTCGCCCTCGACGGTGCGGGCTTGATCAACCAGGTGGCGATGATCACGGAAGGCCAGCTCTCCGGCCTCGTCAACGACGGCCTCGTGGTCGGCGAAGCATCGCCCGAAGCCGCCGACGGCGGCCCGATGGCTTACGTCGAGAACGGCGACGTCATCTCGATCGACGTCGAGCGCAAAGTCGTCGACCTCGAAGTCGACGACGCCGTCATGGCCGAAAGACGCAAAACGGCGCACACCTATCGGCGCACAGGGCGAGCGCGGCTGGCTGCGCGTCTATCAGCGCACCGTGGCGCCCGTGCACGAAGGCGCCGTGCTCAAACGCTGATCGACGGGTGCCGAGGCGCGGCCTCCGGCCCGCTCGTTCACCGGCCGGGCACATTGCGGTCGGGCCGGGGCGATACTCGGACAATTACCTATGGGCGCCGGCCGCTCTGCCGATCAGACTGGAGCACCATCGCTTTCTCGGGAACGAACGTGCTCAAAGAAGTCTCCGGAGACATTCTGCTGACCGGCGCGCAAGTCATCGCGCACGGCGTCGCGCCGAACGACGATTTCGCCCAAGGGCTTGCGCTGCAGCTACGTGAGCGCTATCCCTCGATGGCGAAGGACTTTCGCCACTACTGCCAGACCGCGCACCCGAAGGCCGGCGAGGTTTGGGCCTGGGCCGGCGCCGACGGCTCGCGGATCGTGAATCTCATGACCCAGGATCCGGCGCCGAGCAAAGGCGCGACACCGGGCCAAGCGACGGCGCACAACGTCAACGTCGCGTTGCGCCACCTCAAGCAGCTCATCGCGCGCGAGGGCTTCACGAGCGTCGCGTTACCGCGCCTGGCCACCGGCGTCGGCGGCCTGGACTGGAAAACCGTGCAGCCGCTGCTTGCGCATCACCTCGGCGATCTCGACATGCCGATCTACGTCTATACGACCTATCACGCCGGTCAGAAGGGCAACGAATAGTCGCTGTTGTCAGAACACCATGCGATAGCCGATGTGGCCGATGAAAGCGCTTTCGTGGCGCCGACCGAAGACGGCCGGCCCATCGAAGCGCGCGGCGACCAGACCGGATGGCCTTCGAAGACGAGCGAACGCCCGCAACGCGGTTAAGCAAGGGTCCGGCGACCCGCTCGATTCAGCCGCCGTTCTCGGCGAGCCACGCGTCGATGGCCGGCAATCGCTCGTTGCGGATCATCAATCGGTATTTGATGTTCGCCACCGCCGTCTCGGCCGCGCGGCGCGAGCTGCGCGCGATGTGCGCCTCGGCGTAGGCGTTGATCTTGCCGATCATCGCCGGATCGAGCGAGCCGCTACCGAGCCCCGCGTAGTAGCGCCGAAGGGACGTGGTGTCGAGCACCTCGTTGACTCGTTCGCGGTGCGCCACGGCGAAGTCGAACGCCATGTCGGGGTGAAGATAAGCGACCGAGCGGATCATGCCGGCGCTGTTCGTGGCGCCGGGCTCGTCGGTGAGCGCGAGATCGAGCGCGCGTTGGGCCAGCGCACCGTCTTCGACGCTCGACAGCAACCCGTAGAGTTGATCCTTGATCAGCTGCGTCTTCTCGGCTTTGGCAGCGTCGTGCAGCTCGTCCCAGGTAGCGGCGTCGGCATGACGAGCCACGACCGCAAGGATGGTTCTGCGCAGCTCCGGCGGCACCGCAGACGGGTCGCTCGCCTGCGCAGCGTAGCGCCGCCGGGCCTCCGCGATCACGCTCTCGTCGCCGAGCGCGCTCAACGCGCGGATGAGCCGGGTTCGCAGAATGGTCACGGGCGCGGGCTCGTCCTTGCGTGGCTGCCAACCGGTCTCGGCCATGACCGGCGACAACTTCGCGATGCCGAAAGCACGCAGCTTCGCCCGGCGCACGGCGTCGTCGCGATAGTAGTCGTCGAGGTCGTCGAGCGCGCCGGCCACGTTGCCCCAGATCTGCGGCGCGGCATCGGCGGGCACCGCGTCGACGAGGTCCAGATAGTCCGCCGCCGACTGCAACCCGGCCATGCCTTGCGCCCATGTGTCGCCCATCAAGCCGAGCTGATCGATCGGCGCGAGCTCGCCGAAGTGCTCGGTGAGCGCCGCAAACTCGGCAGGCGCATACAGCGTGCGGTAATAGCCGCTTTGGCCCGCGTTGACGAGCACGGGACCGCAGCGCGGCACCGTGAGCATGGCCTTGCCGTCGCTCACGAGCGTGCTGACCGGCTCGCCTGCCAAGGCCTTGATGATGACCGGCACGTGCCAACGCAGCGGCGTTTTGTTCGGACGATCCTTCGTGAACTCCCCCTGCGTGAGTGTGACCGCGGTCTTGCCGTCGTCGCATGCGCCGCTCGCGACTCGGATCAGCGGCACACCGGGTTGCAGCGTGAAATCGTGAGCGATCGTCGTGATCGACTTGTCCGACGCGGCCTCGATCGCGCGCCACAGATCATCGGACACCGTATTGCCGTGCGCGTGGGCCGTGATGTAGCGGCGCACGCCGTCACGCCATATATCGGGCCCTACGTAGCCTTCGAGCATGCGAATCACTGCCTGACCCTTCGAATACGTGATGGCGTCGAAGGCTTGGCTCGCCTGCTCGACCGTTTCGACACGCTGCACCACCGCGTGAGTGGTCTCGACGCCGTCGAGCGACATGGCGGCCTCGCGGTAGCCCGCGTCGAGCGCAGTGTTCCATTCGGGATGCAGCTTCTGAGTCGTGCGATCGGCCATCCACGATGCGAATCCCTCGTTCAGCCACAGGTCGTCCCACCAGCGCATCGTCACGAGATCGCCGAACCATTGATGCGCCATCTCGTGCGCCGCGGTGTTGAATACTCTTTGCTTGTCGCCTTGCGTCTCGATCGCAGGATTCAACAGCAGCGCGTACTCGAACGTGAAGATCGCCCCCCAGTTCTCCATCGCGCTGAAGAACTGACTGCGGCCCGGTGCGGCAATGTTGTCGAGCTTCGGCAGCGGATACGGCACACCGAAATAGTCGTTGTACTCGTGCAGCACGGCCTTGGCCGATTGGAGCGCGAAGTCCGCTTGCGAGGACAGTCCCTTTTGCGTGATCACGCCGATCTCGGTGCCGTCGGACATCGTGGTGGCGCGATCGAAGTCGCCCAAGCCGAAGAACAGCAGATACGTGGACATCTTCGGCGACGGCCCGAACTGCACGCGCTTGAGCCCCCCGCCCAAATCGGTCTCCGAGGCCGCCGGCAAATTGCTCACGGCCATCTCGCCCTTAGGCACGGTCGCATCGAGCGTGAACGTGGCCTTGTAGGCCGGCTCGTCCCAAGACGGCACGAAGCGGCGCGCATCGGAATTCTCGAACTGCGTGTACAGCGCGCGCTTCTTACCGGCAGCCGTGTCGTAGTCGAGCGCGAAGAACCCCGCGGCTTGTGTGACGATCTTACCGCTGTAAGTCATCGCCAAGCGGTACCTGCCCGCAGGGATCGTCTCGGGAAACGTAAAAGTGGCCGTCTGGGCCGCGGCGTCCATCGAGATCTCGGATGCCGCGACTCGCCGCTCGCCGCTCACGGAGGTCAGCTGCACCGCGGAAAACGTCATGTCGAGCGCGTTGAGCGTGATGCTCGCCGTCGGCTCGAGCACGTCGATGCCGACCGTGGCATTGCCGTCGAACGTGAGCGATGCGGGGTGCGGCGTGACGGAGACGTCGTAGTGGCTCGGCACGACGCCGCGCGGCAACTGCGTCGGAGCCGAGGGGTCGGCGGACGCATCTTGGGCTGCCGCCCCGTGCGGCCCGACTGCGCCCATCAGAGCCAGCGCCAATGCGGAAGGCAGGTGGCTGCGCATGACGTTTCCTCCCGGACGGTGAGGCCAGGATCGATCGAACCTTCGACGGCCGAGGGCTTCTCGATCATGGTGATTTCCTCCGATTATCGACGCCCCCCTCGCAAATCGCGAGTACACGCGCACCTGCCCTTCTGTCAGAATCGGCGACAACGTCCTAAAGGGGGAACGACATGTCGACACGATTGCTAGCCGCCGCTGCTGCGCTGGCGGTATCGGTCTCGATCTCGCAAAGCGCATTCGCCCAAGCCGCAGACAACGCCCAAAACTGGCGCGAAGACGCGCCCGGTGCCGAGCACCGCATCGACGTCGCAACGTTGCCGGCCCCGTTTGCCACGCCGTCGGCCGCGGATTTTCCGCGCATCGTCGCAAGACCCGACAACGCGCAGCTCAAGCTGCCGCCGGGCTTCAAGATCGAGCTGTTCACGAGCGACGTGGAGAAGCCGCGCACGATGCGTATCGCGCCGAACGGCGACATCTTCCTCGCCGAAACGCAGGCCGGGCGAGTCAAAGTCCTGCGACCGTCCGCCGACGGCGCGAGCGTCGCGGATATGGTCGTGTTTGCCGACGGCCTGACGCAGCCCTTCGGCTTGCAGTTCTATCCGGCCGGTGACAACCCGCAGTGGCTTTACGTCTCCGAGAACAACCGCGTCGTTCGCTATCGCTACCGCGTCGGCGACACGAAGGCGTCCGGCGCACCCGAAATCGTCGTGCCCCGCCTCGCCCCTACGGGCATGGGTCACTACACGCGCGACCTCGCCTTCTCGAAGGACGGCAAGCGCATGTTCGTCGCGGTCGGCTCGAGCTCGAACATCGCCGAAGACATGCCGAAGAAATCCCCGGCCGAGGTC
Organism: uncultured Gammaproteobacteria bacterium; assembly: GCA_963786385.1. Lineage (GTDB taxonomy): Bacteria > Pseudomonadota > Gammaproteobacteria > Steroidobacterales > Rariloculaceae > FEN-1219. The sequence goes on along the minus strand of CAWAYS010000004.1, from coordinate 658,725 downwards.
AAGGCGTGGGAGGCCGAGCACGGCCTGGGCGCGGCCTGGGGCGATGACACCAACCGCGCCGACGTGCTCGTATTCGACGTCGGCTCGAACGCGCCGGGCAAGCCGTTTGCGACCGGCATCCGCAACTGCGTGGCGCTCGCGGTCGAGCCCGGCACCGGCGACCTCTGGTGCACGACGAACGAGCGCGATGCGCTCGGCGACGACCTGGTGCCCGACTACTCGACGCGCGTGAAAGAAGGCGCGTTCTACGGCTGGCCGTGGTACTACATGGGCGACCACGAGGACCCGCGGCACAAGGGTGAGCGACCCGATCTCGTCGGCAAGATCACGGTGCCCGACGTGCCGTACCAAGCGCATTCGGCTGCGGTCGGTTTTACGTTCTACAAAGCCAGCAACGGCGCATCGGCGTTTCCGGCAGAGTATGCCGGCAGCGCGTTCGCGGTGTTCCACGGCTCGTGGAACCGCTCGAGCCGCACGGGTCACAAGGTTGTGCGCGTGCCGCTCAAAAACGGCGTGCCGACCGGCGAGTATGTGGACTTCCTCGTCGGCTTCATCGGCGCCGACGGCAAGCCGTGGGCACGGCCCTCCGCCATCGTCGAGGCAAGCGACGGTTCGCTGCTGCTGACCGACGACGACGGCAATAGGATCTTTCGAATCTCGTACGCGCGCTGAACGCAGCGCGCGCGGCAGCGCTACAGACGCTGCGGACCGACTCCTGCACGCCTGCCCGCCGGCAGGCGTGCCGGGACCACTAGGTCGGCGGGCCCGAGTGGAAGCGGAAGCTCGAGTCGGGCGCGGTCGCGAGCTCGGCCTCGTGCGCCGCGATGAGAGCGAGCCTTTGGGCCCACTCGACTCGGCCCTCGGACGCGTCGGCTTCGTGCGCGAGATTCAGGTACAGCTCGTAGTGGCGCGCCTCGGAGCGTTCGAGCCGAGCGTAAAACTGGGCCAGGGGCTCGGGCAGCCGCGGAATCAATAGGCGAAAACGCTCGGCGGAGCGGGCTTCGATCAGCGCGCCGACGAGCAGCAGATCCAGCTTACGTCCCGGGTTTGCGGTGCGCACCGTGGCCCGCAATCCCGATCCGTAGCGACCGGGCTTCTGGCGCACGAACGCAACGTCGAGCGTTCTCATCATGGTTTGCACTTGCTCGAAGTGGCGCAGCTCTTCGCGTGCGAGCCGCGACATCGTGCCTGCGAGGACGTGATCTTCCGGATAAGCGAACATCAATGCCAGCGCCGTCGATGCGGCCTTCTTCTCGCAATTGGCGTGGTCGACGAGCAGCTCCGCGTAATGCTCGACCGCGTGCTCGACCCACTCGTTCGGGGTCGGCGCCAACAGGACACCGCCGGCGCCGCGCATTGCATCTTCGGAGTCTATGGCCATCGTTGCTGGTTCATCCGGCGGCTGCGTCGCGCACACCACCGGCTCGCTCGAGATCGGGACCGACAACATAAAGGCCGCGACACGCGGAGTCGAGCACGCCGGCCGGGTCCGCCGCCACCGGCTGGCGTAGACTACCAATAGGGATGCCACATCAGCGCGCAAAGATCACGATGCACCGGACCCTCTCCGTTCTCGCGGCGCTCCTGGTACTCGCGGCGCGGCCGAGCACGGCTGCCGAACAGCTGCGATCGTTCACACCCGACGACATCGACGCGATTCGTGAGGTCGACGACCCGCAGCTCTCGCCGGACGGCAATTGGGTCGCCTATACCGTGCGCGAGACCGACGCCGAACGCGACGAGTTCGTCACCCACGTGTGGATGACGAGCTGGGACGGCAAGCAAACCGTCCAGCTCACGCGCTCCGACGAAGGCGATAGCGAGCCGCGCTGGAGCCCCGACGGGCAGTCCCTCGCGTTCCTGTCCTCGCGCGGCGACGACGATGCGCCCGCACAACTGTGGCTGCTCCCGCGCGCCGGCGGGGAGCCAAGGGCTCTGACGACCTTCAAGGGCGACGTGCTCGACTACGCGTGGTCGCCCGACGGCAAGAAGATCGCGCTCGTCGTCATGGACGAAGATCCGAACAAGGTATCGGACAAGGACAAGGACGAGGACCAGACGCCGCCGCCGATCGTGATCGATCGCTACTACTTCAAGGAGGACGGCACCGGCTACCTGGGCGCGTTGCGTCACCACCTCTACGTGCTCGACGTCGCGACGAGCGAAGTCGTCATGCTCACGGCCGGCGTTTACGACGAGTCGCAGCCGGCGTGGTCGCCCGACGGCAGCAAGATCGCGTTCGTGAGCAAGCGTGGTGCGGATCCGGATCGCAGCACGCAGACGGGGCTCTACACGATCACGCCGGGCACGATCGAGGAGCCGCATCTCGTCACGACCTTTGCCGGTATCGCGGGCGACACCGGCGACGTCGGCCGACCCGTGTGGCGGCCCGACGGCGGCGCGCTCGCGTTCGTCGGGATGCGCGACGAGAAGTTGATCTACTACGCGACGCAGGAGCTCGTCGTCGCACCGCTGGACGGCACGCCGGCGCGCATGGTGTCGGCCGATCTCGACCGCAACGTGTCGGCGCCCAAATGGTCGGCGGACGGCAAGTCGCTCTACACCTTGCTCGAGGACGATCGCAACCAGCACCTCGTGCGAATCAATGCTGCGAGCGGCAAGGTCGACCGACTGCTCACGGGCCGGCGCGAAACCGCGGGTTTCGACCTGGGGTCGAAGAACCGCATCGTGCTGCTCGACGGCACGGTCGATCGGCCCAACGAGGTCTTCGCCCTCGAGGGCGGCAAAGAGCGGCGGCTCACGCATCAGAACGATGCGTGGCTCGACGGTCTCGAGGTGGCGCCCGTCAGCGAGATCTCGTTCGACTCGAAGGACGGCACGCGCATCGACGGCTTTCTCGCTCTGCCGCCCGGTTACGAGGCCGGCAAACGCTATCCGACGCTGCTCTCGATTCACGGCGGCCCGACCTCGCAGTTCGCGAACGCCTTCGATCTCGAGTGGCAGATCCTGGCCTCGCAAGGCTACGTGATCGTAGCCGCGAATCCGCGCGGCAGCACCGGGCGCGGCGAGGAGTTCGCGAAGGCGATCTGGGCCGAGTGGGGCGGCAAGGACGCCGAGGACGTGCTCGCGGCCGTCGACTACGCCGTGCGCGAAGGCTTCGCGGATCCCGACCGGCTCGGCGTCGGCGGCTGGAGCTACGGCGGCATCCTGACCGACGTCGTGATCGCCAAGTCCACGCGCTTCAAAGCCGCCGTGAGCGGCGCTTCGATCGGCAACGCGCTGGCCGGCTATGGCACCGACATGTACGTGCGCGAGTACGAGCGCGAATTCGGCACGCCGTGGCACGACACGGACGTGTACCTACGCAATTCCTATCCATTCCTGCACGCCGACCGGATCGAGACTCCGACGCTGTTCCTGTGCGGCGAGGACGACTTCAACGTGCCGCTGCTGAACTCCGAGCAGATGTACGAGGCGCTCAAGAGCCTCGGCGTCGACACCGAGCTCGTGATCTACCCGGGCCAGCACCATCACTTCGAGAAGCCGAGCTACGAGCGCGACCGGATGTGGCGTTACGTAGCCTGGTATGCGAAGTATCTCGAGCACACCGGAGACGCGCCGTAATAGGCCGAGGGTCAATTTCGACCGCGTCACGGGTACCGACAATGCGCGGAATGGGCCCAGTTCCGTTTGCGAAAGATCATGGCCCGCCGTCTCGACGAGCGGAGGTCCCTTTGTCGTCCGCAGCCTTGGCGCGGGCTGTGTCACACTGAAGCAGCAACGGCGCGGGTATACTCGCTCTTCGCCCTTTCGAACGACACCCATGGCACGGATCGCCTACCCCGACACGGACAAGCCGGAGCTCGCTGCGCTCGTCGAGCGGATCTCGCGCGAGCGCGGCGGTCGCCTGCTCGGCCTGTATCGAATGCTGCTGCACAGCCCGCCGATCGCGGAAGGATGGCTTGCGCTGTTCACGGCGCTACGGCAGCGCGCCGCACTGGCCGATCGCTATCGTGAACTCGCGACGCTGCGCGTTGCGGTCATCAATGGCGCCGACTACGAGTTCGAGGCCCACGTTCCGTTCGCGCGCGAGGCAGGACTCACCGACGCGCAAATCGGCGCGCTCAAGGCCGGAAACGAGCCTACCGGGCTCACCGACACGGACTATGCCGTGCTCGCATATACCGACGCCATGACGCACGACGTGCGTGTGCCCGAGCACGTGTTCGCGCGATTGCGCCCGCTCGTCGACGAGCGTGAGCTCGTCGAGCTCACGGCGACGATCGGCGCTTACAATCTCGTGTCCCGATTTCTCGAAGCGCTCGAGGTCGATCACGATCCGCGTTGAACCGCGGCGACCCCGCGAGCGAAACCGATCCAATCGCCGCTCTGAAGATCGGCCTACCGGGAACGGCGACAGCCAAATCGGCACGGGCGTTGGCGCATCGTTAGTCGTCGCTGCGGACAGGACCGATCGGCGGCAGCGAATAACCGTGCCGCACCATGCTCAAATCCGGCGCGTAGGCGCAGGGGACGCAGTCCGGCAGGAAGTGCTCGGGCTCGCGACCGCTCACGGGATTTTTGTAGCCCCACCACATCGGCAGAATCTTGGGCCATTCCCAAGGCACGCCCGTGCCGCCGCGGAAATGCTCCTGGCGCTCACCGAGCACCGTGATCGGTATATCGGGCGGGTAATGCTCGACCAACGCGGCGCCGATGTAGCGCTTGGGCCGCGACGTGCTCGCGCTGCTCGGGGCCGGCTTCGGCGGTGGCAGCGCGACGGCCGGTCGCTCCCTCGCCCCGGACCAACCGCTCTTCCAATCCGGCATGCTGAAGTACGGCTCGTCGAGAGACAGATTCCACAGCCGCCACACGCCATCCTCCAAGATCAAATGATCGTCGGGATACATCGCGCCGAACAGGCTGCCGCCACGCTTGGACGTGTTCGGGTGAAAGAGATACGTGCGCAGCCGCGCCGAGCGGCCGTCGGCCGCGACGTTGATGACGGGCTGGATGCGCCAGTGAAACGCCACGCCGGCGCGCGTGGTTTGCGGATCGCCCCACTCGAGAAAGGTCGCGCGCGCGATCCGCTCGGCTCCGCTGTAGTAACCGGCGAAAGGCACTTGCTTGGCGCCGCGCTTGCCGAACAGGGCCGCGAGCTGGGGCCACTGGAAGTCGTCGGCATATTCGCCGTAAGTGCTCGAGACGTTCTCGGCACCGTCGTAGGCTTTCGCGACCGCGAGCTTGCGCGCGATCGCCCGCGTGCGTGCCGCGGCATCGGCCGCCGGCACCGCGGCCTGCGCCGTCGTGATCGAGCCCGTGAGAGCGCGAGTAGCAACGAAGTGCGAACCACCCGGCGCGAAGATCGGTTTGCCGGTGACGGGATGCGCCGACACGAAGGCAGGAATGATTCGATCCTGATGGCCTGCGTCGACGGCGGGAAGCGGCTCGTCGGGCGCGAGATCGCCTTTCGGCGGCCTCTCCACGATGCGGCTCTTGCCCCAGCCCGACGCGTAGTCGGAGCGAACCAGCGGGAAGACGCGCATCTCGCGCACTTTCCACAGGCCGTCTTCCTTCACGAACCGATTGTCGAAAACGCTGACCTCCCAATAGGCCTCGCCTTTGTCCGCCTCACCGAGCATGCCGAGCTCGATTCCGCGCACATGGGCCTCGTGCCTGCCGGGCGCGATGGCCACGACCGTGTCGAATTGCAGGTGGTCGTTGAGCACGCCGTGCGTCAGTCCCGCAGGGCCCATGCGTTGCAGCGCTTTGCGCACGCCTTTGGGTCCGACGTAGAGACCGACGCCGCCGATCTCGTACACGCCGTCATCGGCGAAAAGATCGGTCACGTCGTCCCACATTCGTCGATCGACGTAGTAGCCGTAGGCCGCTTGCAGGTTGCGCACGAGACTCTCGTCATTCATGACGGCCACTCGCGCCTCGAGCTCGGTGAGCGTGGCGTCGCTGCGCGGCGCTTTGTCGGCGGGCGCAGGAATGGGCACGCCGCTCTCGTCCGGCGAAAAGTGGTAAGGCACGATCGGCAGATCCTGCCCTTGCCAATTCGTCCAGCCCGTTTCGTAGCTGCCCGCGTATTGCGGATAAAAGTGCAGCACGCGAATCTTCCACACGCCGGCCCGTCGAACGTACTCGTTCTCGAAGACACCGCCTTCGACGCTCGCGTCGCCGTTGCCGTCGCCGAGCAGAAAGAAACCGTACCAGCGGCCCTTTGCCGACAGGCCGTCGGCCGCGAGATTCACCACGGGCTCGTCGATGAGCTGCGTATGAATCGCGCCCGGCGCCAGCCCTTTCTTTCCGCCCCCGTCGTGCGTCTTGAGGTATGCCGCGATGGCTTCGCGCCCCTTTGCCGACTCCGACCCGAAAATGAACGTGGCGTCGCTCGCGAACAGATCCGCCATGTCGTTCCACAACCCATACTGCGAGTACTGGGCATAGGTACGCTGGAGCCGTTTGACGGCGCGTATCGATTCGGCGCGAAGCACGTCCCGCGCAAGCTCGTCGAGCGCCGGCTCGCCGCGAGCGGGCCTCGGCAAAACCGCACCGGCTGCGACGACCAGCGCGAGAGATACGATCGCTATGCGGCGTGACACGAAGCCCCCTCGGCGTCTGCGGCGCCGGTTTGCGTGTATTCGACGTACAGGAAGAATAGACAGGCTATCCGGGCGCGTCTATTGCGCGCGGCGCGGACGCGAACGTCGCAGCGATTGCGTCGCGGGCGTTTGGAGAGGGATCATCTCGGGAACCTCGCAGGCCGCAGGCACAACGGCCTGCGTTTGGCAATCCGGCAATCGCGAGGAGTCTACGAATATGAGCACCAGCGCAAAGCGTTCCGAAGCTTACGAGACGAGATTCTTCAAGAGTCGGCTTTGGCTGCTTGCCGTGCTGGCGCTCGTGCTCGCGAGGCCGACGGACGCACAGCTGTCGGGCGCGCCACTCGTGAGCGCATTGCGCGAAGGTGGCTACGTACTGGTCATGCGTCACGCGAGCTCGCCGTTTCAGGCGCCCGACAAGGCTGCGGCCGATCCCGACAACACGAACCTCGAACGCGAGCTCGACGCCACGGGCAAACAGACATCGATCGCCATGGGCAAAGCCCTCGAGGCGTTGAGCATCCCGATCGGCGACGTCGAAACGAGCCGGACGTTTCGTGCGCTGCAAACGGCGAAATACCTCGGTCTCGAACACCCCATGCCGGTGCCGGAGCTCACGGAAGGCAAGCAGGGAATGGCGGCCGACGAGAACAAAGCCCGGGCAGCGTGGCTCGTGCGCGCGGCGGCCAAGACGCCTCGCGCGGGCACCAACACGGTGCTCATCACGCATACGCCGAACATCGCGGCCGCATTCGGCGCCGACGCGAAAGGCATCGCGGCGGGTGAAACGCTCGTGCTTCACCCGGACGGCAAAGGCGGCACGGCGTTGGTCGCGCGCGTCACGATAGACGAATGGCCGCAGCTCGCGGCGGCGCGACGGTGACAGCGACCTGCGATCGGGAAAACGCGCGCCGCTTGACGAGCTCGGTGTCCTCGCGACCTTGCTCGGTGAGCCGCGCCGGCTTGCCGACGCCATCGTTCGCGACGCCGGTCCAAATCACGTGCGCAACGGCCCTGTGGCGAGCCCCGACAGCGCGAAAGCCGTCACGGCGATCGCGCGCGCAGGACGCAAGAGTCGGATACGAACAAGGCGTTGCGAGAATATGAGACCTCCCTCCTGTCGTTCGACGGCTAGCCCATGGAGCCCGCCACCTGCAGCGTAGAGCGAAGCCGATTCACATTCGAACTTCTTGCGACGGCGCGCGGCAGGCCGTGACGATGCGGGCGCTTTGCTCGACGCGTGCTATGCCGTAACGTGCAGGCCGTGGGCGCTCGAAACGCCCGGAGGGATTCTCAATGGCATTGAAGGTAATCGGTGCAGGCCTCGGCCGCACCGCGACGTTCTCGCTCAAGTTCGCGTTGGAGCACCTAGGGCTAGGGCCGTGCTACCACATGTCCGAGGTGCTCGCAGGCGCCCGGCGCAACATCCCGCTCTGGCTCGATGTCGTCGCGGGCAAACCCGATTGGGAGTCGATCTTCGAAGGCTACCAATCGACGACGGACTATCCGGCCTGCACCTATTGGCGCGAGCTGGCCGAGCACTATCCGGAAGCCAAGGTCGTGCTGACGACGCGGGATCCCGGCAGCTGGTTCGAATCCGTCAGCGAGACGATCTTCTCCGAGCGCATGAATTCGCAGACCCATGGCTCGCCTTTCGGTGCGCTGTTGCAGGGTGTGGCTCTCAAGGCCTTCGACGGCAAGAAAGACGACCGGGCCTTCATGACCGACTGGTTCGCGCGCCGGAACCAGGAAGTCGTCGATACGCTGCCGCCCGAGCGGCTGCTCGTGTTCCACCCGAAGCAAGGCTGGGAACCTCTGTGCCGGTTCCTCGGCGTTCCCGTACCCGAGGGCCCGTTCCCCCGCGTCAACAGCCGCGACGAGCTCGGCTCTCGATCGGACGAGCAAGGCGGGCTGCCCCCCGATCCCGAAGCCATCGAGAAATTCGCGCAAGACTATATCGCCGAGCTCAAGGCCAAAGCGCTCGGCGCGCTGTAGTCGGCCATGCGTTCGTCGTGAGATCGACGAGCAACGCCACCGCGTTGCGTGCGGCCAGAGCGTCGTCTGCGGGTTGCGCGCCCGAGCCGGCCGCAACGCCGACGAGCGCCGCCAAGCCGACGACGATGCCTTGCGCTCGAGCTTGGTCGACGGCCTCGGCGATCTCGGCAGCGCCGGGCACTTGCACACGGGTACGCTCGTTGAGCGCCAAGAGCTCCGCTGCCCAGTCCGGATCGCCGTCGCGCCGCGGCCCGGCGGCAAGTGCACCGTTCCCGGTCGCAAAGCCGCGCACCGCACCCGCTGCGAGCGCAGTCGTCATCGCGGCGCTCACGATGCCGAGATCGCAGCGAAACTGCGCCGCCCGGTCGACGGATACGTCGTCGCCGTCGACGCGAAAGTCCCAAATCGAGCGCGCGGTGTAGACGGTGCCGATCGCGTCACTGGCCACGAGCGACATACCCGTCTCGAGCAACGCAACGTAGCGTGGCTCCTGCTCGCGGACGAGCTCGGCCGCAACGTCGCGCGCAGCGGCATCGAGGCGCGGGAACGCCGCGACGCGGACACTCAGCGCATCTCCCGTCGCGCGAGGAATCCGTCCGGAAAACACCCGCGCGCCGCGCTCGCCTTCCACGGGCTTCAGATCGATCGCTGCGGCAAGCGCGTCGAGCACGGCGCCGCTCGCCGTTGCAACGAGCAGATCGTCCGCATGCGCGACCGCCGCGAGCAGCAGGCACGGCACGATGACGAAAACGCGGCGAATGCAAATCATCTTGCAGCCTCCGGCCATGCGTGCGCGATGAAATAGTGCGCGAACGTGGCGGCGACATCGGCCGCGTAGACCTTCCACTTTTCGCGATCTTTCTTTTCCGTGAGCGGCCCGTTGATATCGGCGGGCACGTCGGAGATACCGCGAATCATGAGAAACCCGACGGCGCTGCCGTTCGTACGCGCGAGCTCGACGGCCGCCGCGGCCCCCGCACCTTCCATCTCGATGCCGGCGATCTGGTCGTTCACCGAGAGCACGCCGTTCCAGAACGCCGAGCCGACGTTCTCGATGACCTTGTTGCCCGAGGCCGCCTGACCGACGACTTTCTGCGGCACACGCCCGAACACCGGCGACGCAACCGTAAGCTGCGCGCGCCAGCCGTCGTCGAGCCCGGCCGCGGCGGCGAGTAACCGCGGATCGGCGCGAAAAGTGAAATCGAGGCGCGGCTCGAACTCTTGGCGCACCGCACCGTAGTCGTAGCCCCAGATCGACTTCGCCAGCAGCAGGTCCCCCTCACGCAGCTTGCCCGGCATACCGCCCGCCACGCCGACGAGCAGCACGTAACGCGGCGCAAACAGGCGAATCGCTTCGGCCGTCGCGAGGGCCCCCGACGTCGTGCCCGCCTCACCCGCAATGCCGACGACCACGCGGTACGCGGCGGCCGAGCCCGCTGCCGGAATCGTTCCGTACACCCAACGAAACGCGTTCGTGCACACGGCACAAGCCGCAGGCACGGGCTGCGTCGCGAGCTTGCTCGTCATCGCGACATACTCTTCGGGAATCACGGTCACGATCGCGACATCGGCGCACGCATACGGCGCATCGCCACTCGCACATGCCGAATGCTGCCGATGGCACAGCACGAGCGCGCCCGCGAGCGTACCGGCGAGCACGAGCACCGCGACACCGATCGCCATGGATACGTTTCGGCTCTTCACATTCTTCCGCGTGTGCAGCGTGAGTCGCGCTAGTCTACACTCCGAGACGAAGCGCATCCGCGAAGTCCAGCTCATGGGGAAAGCAATGCAGGGAGGCGACACGAGCGAACGTCGCGTATTTTCCCTGGTGCGCAGCGAAGACATGCTCGTGCTCGACCTCGAGCTGCGCAATCTGCGGCTCGACGCAAAGAGCAACAAGCTGCGCGTCGCCGACGAGCACGAACGCGCTTGGCTCATCGTGAGCTTCCCGCCGCAGCATCTGGCAGAGAAACCGATTCCGGCCGGCACGAAGCCCGCCGACATCGGTATTCCGGTCGAGACGCGTTTGTCGGGACCGAGCCGGCTCGCGTTTCGTCTGCGCAGCAACGTCAAGGAAGTCGATTTCGATCCGCGGGCGCTGCTCGCGTGGGGCGAGCACAGCGATTTCGAGATCAGCGTCGTGCCCGATACGCGGCGCGACGAGGAGATCCGATCCGACGCGTTGCCCGACACCTGCTCGGCGATCGAGATGCCGCTGCGACTGTTCTTGTCGTCGGACTCCGCGTCGCTGTGGCAGGCGCTGCCCGGCCCCGTGCAACTCGAGTCGCCCGACGTGCACGCGGGAGCAAAACAGGTCGTGACATCGGAGCTGTGGCACGCGCGGCTCGTGCCGAGCGAGTCGAGTCCGGCCCGTCGCGGCCGCGCCGCAAGCGTGCGCGCCGTCTGGTCGCCGTACTACGACGAGAAGGCGACCGATCGGCCGTTCGAGTGGTTGCCGCGCGGGTTCTATCGCGACGCGATCTTGCGCACTCACCGCGCCGAGCTCGATCCGTCGCCGCTGCTCGCGCGGCACTTTCTGCTGTCGTCGCTGGGCGCGTGGCTCGATCTCGACGGGCCGGAGTTTCCGGGCGCGCCGTCCGTCGCGCTCGAACGCTGGTCGCAGCGCACGGCCTTCGGCCAAGACGAGATCGTCGTCACCGAGTCGAAGGGCTATTTGCTGCCTACCGGCCATGCCGCCTCGCTCGTGACCGTGCGGCGGCGGCGCCTGAGTGCCCACGCAAGTCCCGGTGCCACCGCCGATTCGCCGCGCGCGGCACTGATCTTCGAGCACAGATACGTGAAGGTGGCCGGAGCCGAAGCCGATTACGACGCCGACCGGAGCCTGCCGTTTCGGCGCGTGCGCCTCATCGACCTCGTCACGCCGCCGCTCACCGCCGAGCCCGCGCCGCAACGACCGTTTTGGATCGACGCGGGCGCTCCGGCGGCGCATTTTCGTTTCGCGGCCGAGTGCGACGATTGGAGCGGCGGGCAACAAACGTTCACGGTCGCGGCCATGTTCGTGCCCGTCGATGCACCCGCTCAGGAAGTGCAGAAAGCATGTACGACTTACGCCGCATCGGGCGTGCACCGCACGAGCGATTTCGCCGGTCAGCTCGTCGACGTCGCACCCGCACGCACGCACAAGGAGGCGGCCGAGAGCTCAGACTCGGTCGATCGCCGGATCGAGCTGCTCGAGCTGCAATGGAACGCCGTTCCCGTTGCGCCGAAAACCAAGGGCGCCGTGCCTTTCGCGACGCGGTTGGAAGCGCTCGAAGTGCGGCTGCCCGCGCTGCACGGCATCGTTGCAGACGACGAGAACCATGGCTGGTTCACGCTGCGCGACGTCGACGAGGAGAACAACGCTGGCGCGGTGTTCCTGCAAAGCAAAAACGGCGCGCCGCGAATCTACGCCGACTTTACGCATGCAGGCTTCGGCAATCTCGTCGTCCCGAGCCTGCAGGCGGCCGGCGTCTCGCAGACTCACGGCATCGTGGGCGACGTTGCGCCGCTGGCGGGCGGAGCGTTCGATCCAGCCGCCTACTTCGCCGGACCCGTCGACGAAGCCGTCGTGCTCGGCGAGATTCCGTTGCGCGAAGTGCTGCCGAAAGGCGCGGTCGAGCTCGGCTCGCTGCCCAAGCTGCACTGGGGCCGCCAGAACGACGGCGAGGAAGGCACATCGAACGCGCTCGCGATTGCGTGGCAAATCGGCGCGCTCGAGCCGGACACTCGGAAGCGATTCTTGCCGAAAGACAACTGCGCACTCGAGCTCGAGGTGCAGTTCGCCCGGAAAGGCGCCGAGCAGGGTCCACCGTCGACCCGCGCCGCGCTCTCCAACTACGTGCGCAACTATGCGTTCATGTCGGGGCATTCGCTGCAGCTCAGCTACGGCACCACGATCTACGCAGCCGGTCCCGGCCGGCCGCCACGCTTCGAGCCCGGGCTCGTCGGCGTCGGCGTCGACGGCCTGCTGCTCGAGCTCGCGCAGGCGCTGATCCAGGCCGGCGTTTCGTTCAGCAAGAAAAGCGAGTCGGGGCGCGAGTTCTCGTTCGGCGTCGAATTCAAAAACGACCACATCGACGTGGTCGGCAAGTTTCAAAAGACACGCGACAAGCGCAAGCCCGATCCTCCCTCCGCCCCGGCGGATCCCAAGGAAGCGGACGAGCCGGACGCCGACATCGGCGACGCCGTACCCTGGGGCGCCACGCTGCTGCTGCGCAACATCGAGGTCGAGGTCAAGGTCTCGATCTTTCCTCCGTTCTTGTCGACGACGCCGAAGCCGACCGAGATCGGAATTGCGTTCGCCAGCCCGACGAGACCGTTCTTCGTCTCTTCACGCACGGGAATCTGGGGCGGCGGCGGCTCACTCGCATTCGTGATGGCCGGCGCGCATCCGAAGTCCTTCACGTTCTCATTGGCTTTCGGGGCGTTTCAGAGTTTTCGGGTCGGACCTGCCAAAGGCGACATGCTCGCAACCGTCGGCTTCGCGATCACGGTCGAGTTCGCCGGCGGCGAGAAGGATCGGGCCGAGCTGAAGTTCGCGATGATCGTGACCGTGGCCGCGAGCGCGAAGCTGTGGGATTGGCTCAAGCTGTCGCTATCGTTCCTGCTCGAGCTCTGGCCGACCCGAGAGGGCAGCGCGATCGTGTTTCTCGGCAGCGCCAAGATCGCCGTCAAGGCCAAGGCGGCGATCTTCTCGGTGTCGTTCTCGCTGAAGTTCGACATGCGCCTGGCCGGGCCGGCGGCGACCCACGGGGCACCGACACTCGGCGCGTCTGCCACCGCGCTGCTCACGGACGTCATGAGCGCCGACGACTGGCGAACGTATCGCGCCGCGTTCGCGGCCGAGGACGCAGAGTGAGCACGATCAGCCTCGTCACACTGCCGAGAGGACGCGTTGCCGGCGCGGCCGGCAAACGTCTGCGCTGGGCGGTGTACTTCTCGATGCGGCTAGACGCGGATACGTCCGGCCGGACGACGCTCGCTGCATTCCCTGCGCTCGCGGACTGGCCCGCGCTGCTCGCGAGCGCCACGTTCGCCGTCGAAGTCGCCGCAGACGATGCCGCGTCGGGCGTGCACTGCGAGGTGCGCCCGGCCGAGCCCGCCGATTCTCGACTGTGGCAGAGGCTTTTCCCTCCCGCACTGCCCGTGCACCCTTTCGCGGACGGCAGTGAAGCCAAAGAGCAGGTCGTGCGCGCCGTGCGCAGCGACACGGTGGTGCGCATGGCCGGCAGCGTGCTGCAAGCCGTGCGCGAGAGCGGCGAACGCTCGGAGACCGCGAGGGCCCGTCTCACGGCGTTCGCCAATTGCCGCATGAGCGGCGCGGCCGTGCCGCTCGAGAAGCTCGCGCGCGAGTGGCCGGCCGACCCGCTCGAGCAGTTCGGCTTGCTGCACTCCGCCGTCGAGGCGAACGCGATCGAGCCCGGCGATGAAACGAAACCGACGGACTTCCACCGGGCACTCAGTGCCGTGCAAGAATATCCGGCGCTCCTTCGCAAGCTCGGTCTCACGATCGACTTCGAAAGCGAGCTCGCGGGTGTCGAGATCCCGGTCACGGGCAAGATACGCACGATCGCGACCATCGATGCCGCCGGACTCGCGCTGACCTCGCCGTGGACGGCCTACGAAACGCAGAGCTTCGAAACCGCGTCGCTCGACGCCTTTCACGCGCGCCGCGCGCCCGATGCGCCCGATTCGCGCGTCGCGGCCGGCATGGTCGTGCTCGGCCACGAAGACGTGCTGCTCTCGCAGCTCAACACGAGCCACGCCGTACTATCGCTCGGCGAGTTCGCTCGCAAGGTGACTGCCAACGACGGCACCGAGCTGCCGCCGGAGTTTCCCGCGCAATTCACGAGCGGTGTCGCGTTGCTCGATCCGCGCGGCCCGGAGGAGATTCGCCAATCGATCGCGCGCCGCAACGACATCGAGCCCTTACTGTTCGGCACGAGAGCCACTCGGGCTTCGGGCCGCGCCGACGTGGTGCTTTATGCCGATGACATAGTCCTCGGCTATCGCGTGGACGTTTGCGCCGACGGCAAACCGTGGCGTTCTCTATGCGCGCGTTCGGTGAGCTTGTCGCATGCAGGCACGACCCTCGGCGCCGCCATCGTCGACGAGGGCTACGTGGCACCGGCCGCCAACCGCAGCGAGACCGACAAGCTCGTCGTCTCGAAAGTGCACAGCGCGTTGTTCGATTGGGACGGCTGGAGCCTCGTCGTGCCGCGACCCGGCAAGAGCCTCGACGAGCGCGGCGCCGCGAGCCCCGCAACAACGCTCGAGGACCCGAACTTCCCGCTGCACGCGGACTTCCGCGTGCCGCCGGGCAGCCTCGAGCCGCTGCGCTACGGCACGCGCTACCGATTCCGTGCACGAGTCGTCGATCTTTCGGGCGCAAGCCTGAGCGGTGCGGAGGCCGACGCGATCGTCGGCGAGGCCAGCGGCGCGCGGTTTGTCTCGGATTCCATCGACAGCGCGCGCTACGAGCCGATAGCCGCCCCACTCGTCGTACCGGCAACCGAGCCCGGACACGGCGAAGGCGATGCGCTGTTCGCCGTCGGGAACGAAACGCTGGATGGCGGGCCGAAAAAGACGACGAAGATCTACATCGCGCCGCCGCGTGCATCGCTCGCGACCGTCGAGCGCCACGGCGCGCTCGACGAGATGAGCCACGAGCAGTCGTACCGCTACATCTCGAGTCATCAACAAGCCTTCCCGACGCAGCACGACCCGCATGCCTTCGCGCAGCTGCTGTCGAACCGCTTGCGCCAGCTGAAGATTCCGTATCTCAGCGATCCGCTCGCCTACGGCGTGGTCTTTCTGGACTTGCCGGGGGCGCGCGGGCCCGTCGGCCCCGTGGCTTTCCCGCGCGAGCACGGCGAGCGCTATACCGTTGGCCTCACGCTCGAGCCGCTGAACCCGGGCGCCAAGCCGCGGGCGCCCAAGCTCGCCGGCTCCGACGTCACGGTGTACCTGCCGGCCGGCGAGACGCACTCGGTACGTTTGCTCTGCGTCCCGCTACAGGACAAGCTCGCACAGCTCGCGAACGCCGTCGATCGAGCGAACGCGCATACGGCCACGCACGAGAAGCTTTATGCACGCGTGCTTGCCGGCGAGGCGCCGTTCATCTCGCCGCCGCTCGCACTCGATCTCGTGCATGCCGTGCAACGGCCCGTGGCGGCCCCCACTTTCGGCACCCCCGCGCTCACGCGCGCGCTCGGCTCGCGTGGCGCGACGCTTGCGGACGCGGGCTTCCGCGTGCACGAGCCGAGCACGGCGCGCGTCGACTTCGTCGCCACTTGGCGAGACTTCGTCGAAGCCGACGTCGGCTGGCTGCATCGCCTCGGGCGCCAGACGGCATTCGGCGTCGACGTCAAAGACGGCGACGAGAACCCGCTTCTGGAAGCCGACACGGCACATGCCTTTCCCGATCGGCGCTTCCACGCCGTGGCGTACGAGGCCATCGCAACCTCGCGGTACCGCGACTTCTACACGAGCGACAACCCGAGCGACTACACGATAACGAGCACGTCATCCGCAGTGGGCGCACTCGCGACCGCGGCGCCTGCCGAGCCCGAGCCGGCCTATGCCGTGCCCACCTTCCGCTGGAGCACCGCGTCCCGACGACGCCCTTTCCGCGTGCAGCGCAAGCGCCTTGCCGGCGGGCTGCGCATCTACATGCAGCGCTCGTGGTTCTCGTCGGGCAACGACGAGCGCTTGGGTCTAGTGCTCGCGCCGGACGCAAACGGACCGGTCGACCCAACGCTCGAGCCGTTCGTAACCACTTGGGGCACGAATCCGATCAAACCTTCGCAACCCTTGCCGACATATCCCGGGGCCGACGATCTGACCGACACGCGGCACGAAGTGCTGCCGTTCGCCGTGCCCGCGGAGTGGACCGACGGGCAAGCATCCGGCGGCGAAATCGCCGTCGCGAGCTATCGTGTCGAGCAAGAGCCGCGGCGCAAGCTGCTGTATTGCGACATCGAGCTCGACCCGCGGGGCGGTTTCCTGCCGATGGTGCAGCTCGCGCTGCTGCGGCATCAGCCGAACGCGTTGCCGGGCGCGGAGCTTTCGCGTTGCGTGCGAGTGGATTCCGCTTTGCTCTTGCCGGAGCGGTCGCTCACGGTGGAAAGATCCGGCGACCGCATCGCGATTGTGTTGGTCGGCGTGAGCTACGCGGAGCTCGACGGCGATCACGTCGCCACTTCGCGAGTCGTTGCGCGGTTGGAGACGCGCGACCGTCGGCTGCGCGGCGACGATCTCGGGTGGGAACCGGTCGGGACCGACGTCGTGCTCGACGCCGCGCAGTCGGAGACGGGTGAGATGCGCTGGTCGGCGGAGCTCGCAATGCCGACCACGAACGACGCGATGCGAGTCGTGATCGTGGAGCGAATTCCGCTGCCTGCCGACGTGGAAGGTGCACGGCTGGGCAACGACGGCGGGCGGCCGATCTTCGCGGACGCGATCTTGCTGTAGGATCACGCTTGTGGCGGCCGCGCTCGAACGAGCGCGGAAACCGCGGAAGCCCGCAAGCCAACGGGGTCGGCGTTGCGGCATGGCAGGGACGCGATATTCGAGCGACCGGAACGCGCGGTGGCGAATGCTACGGTTTGTCGAGGTACCTGCATGACGAACGCAGTGCGAATCGCAGCGGCAGCGCTGATCTGGCTGACCGCCTGTCTGTCCGCAGTGCCGGCCGGCGCGCAAAGCCGCGCCGTCGGGACGCAGGCGAAACGCACGGCCGACGGCAGACCCGATCTCAACGGCATTTGGCAAGCGCTCGTGCCGGCGGATTGGGACATTCGCCCGCACGCCGCCCGACCTCCGCCGCTGGCCATGCTCGGCGCCATCGACGCCGAGCCGCCGAACTCCGGCATCGTCGAGGGCGGAGACATTCCCTATCTGCCGTGGGCCCTCGACCGGCAGCAGCAAAACTACGCGCATCGCTTCGAGCTCGACCCCGAGCGCAAATGCTTCATGCCCGGCGTGCCGCGCGCAACGTATCTGCCGCAGCCGTTTCAGATCTTTCAAAGCGGCGACAACATCGTGATCGCGTATCAGTTCGCCAACGCCGTACGCACCATCTACATGAAGGATCCGGGACCGGCGCCGACGTCGTTTTGGATGGGCTGGTCCGTGGGCCATTGGGATCACGATGCGCTCGTGATCGAGGTCACGGACCAGAAGCCCGAAACGTGGCTCGACCGGGCCGGTAATTTTCACAGCGAGGAGCTGCGCGTCGAAGAACGCTACACGCCGACGGGACCGGATCACCTCATGTACGAGGCGACGCTCGAAGACCCGAAGGTGTTCTCGCGGCCCTGGAAAATCAGCTTTCCGCTGTACCGGCGAATCGAGACGAATGCCGAGCTGCTCGAGTTCAAGTGCGTACCGTTCTCCGAGGAGATCCTCTACGGTCGTCTGCGCAAGAGCGATCAGGCCGAGCCTTCACCTGCACCTGCACCTGCACCCGCGCAGTGAAGTCGCGCGAAGCGTAACTCGTCACACGCGATGCTCCGGAGAACCGCCATGAGATCGATTGCTCCATCCTTCGTGGCTTTGGCCTTCGCGGCTTTGGCCTGCAGCGCCGTTGCCGGACTCGCTGCCGGTCAGGAGATCGACCCCGACTATTCGCCGCCGCGTCTCCCCGTCCGGGAGACCCGACCTGCAGGGCCTTTGGTCGAACGCCGTCGTGACGCCGCTCGAGCGGCCCGCCGATCTCGCGGACAAAGCCTTTCTGACCGACGACGAAGCGCGCGAGTACGCCCGCAAACGCGTCGAGTCGACGAACCGAGATGAGCGACCAGACGACCCGGAAGCCGACGTGCTGCTCGCGTATAACAACTTCTGGTGGGACTCCGGCGACTCGGTCGTGCGCACGCACCGCACGTCGCTGATCGTCGACCCTCCCGACGGCCGCATTCCCGCGCTCACGGCCAAAGCCAAAGCCCGGCTCGCGGCGCGGCCGCGCTTCTCGGCCGACGGGCCCGAGACGCAAAGCCTCTCCACGCGTTGCATCTACTACGGCAGCGCGGGCCCGCCCATGCTGCCCGGCAGCTACAACAACAACTACCAGCTCGTACAGACCGACGACTACGTGCTCATCGTCAACGAAATGGTGCACGAGACGAGAATCGTCCCGCTCGACGGGCGGCCGTTTCCGCCGGACGAAATTCGCCAATGGCGCGGCGTCTCGCGAGGCCGCTGGGAAGGCGACACGCTCGTGGTCGAGACGAGGAACAGGCGCCCCGAGACGTCGTTCCGCGGCTCGAGCGAGAACATGCGTTTGACGGAGCGGTTCAAGCGCGTCGCCGACGACGTGCTGCTTTATTCGTTCACCGTCGACGACCCGGACGCATTCACACGACCGTGGACCGCCGAGATCACGTCGTTACGCGTGCCGGACGGTCAGCTCATGTACGAGTATGCGTGCCACGAGGGCAACCAATCCATGTACGGGATTCTGGCCGGCGCGCGCGCCGCCGAGCGTAAGGCCGCGCAAGACGCGAAGTGACGGTGGCCCGGCTGCGCTCACAGATACAGATACGAGCCGTCGGGCCGGTAGAGGCTGTCGCCTTGATATAGCCCCGCCGGGCGGACCTCGTCGAACTCCGCCACGAGATTGAGGCGGCTCTCGTCGACGACCACACCGAGACCGGGCCGGTCGCTCGTACGCATCTTGCCGTCCGCGAAGAGGTAGCCCTCGCTCAGGTACGGTGGGAACGCCGGACGGAACACCTCGTCGAGCGCCGGGCCCGGGAAGGCCATGAGGCTGTGCACGACGGCGGCGGTCGCGATCGGCGCCGTGAAGTGCGGCACCGGCGTGACCGAGTGTGCCTCGCACAGTGCTGCCAGCGTGCGGTAGCTCGAGATCCCGCCGCAATTGGGGATGCTGGTGCGCAAGAAATCGATGAGGCTTCGCTCGACGAGCGGCAGGTTGCCGTCGCGCAGCCCACCGAATTGCTCCCCGGCCGCGAGCGGCACCGTGACGCGATCGCGCAGCTTCGTATACAGCGTGACGTCGTCGATCGTGTGCAGCGGATCTTCGACGAACATCGGCGCGAGCGGGGCCAGCAAATCGCACAGTCTCACGATGTCGGCATAGTCGAAGCGCGTGTGCGCGTCGACGATGAAGTCGCCGTCCGGCCCGACGCCCTCGCGTAGCGCTTTCGACGTCTCGACGAGCACGTCGATCGCGCGCTTGGCGTCGAACACGTGCTCCGGCGTCGGCACGCCGTGGATGCGAATGGCGCGGAAACCGTCGGCCATCGCTTTGCGCCCTTCTTCGCGCGCCTGCTTCGGCGTCAGCATGCCGAAAGAGTGGTAGCACTCGATGTAGTCGCGCGCGCGACCGCCGAGCAGTTGATATACGGGCGCGCCGAGCGCTTTGCCCTTGATGTCCCACAGCGCGCAGTCGAGCGCGCCGACGGCGTGCAGTCGCTCGCTGCCCGCGGGGTAGATCGAGCTGCGGTACATGCGCTGCCAAAGGAACCCCGTGCGCAACGGGTCTTGGCCGATCAGAGAACCCGAGGCGTAACGCAGCAAGTCCGGCGTTCCGCCCTGACCGTAGCCCGTGATGCCGGCATCGGTGTCCACGGCCACGACGATGTCGCTCAAGTTGAGCCAGCCGGCCAAATCCGACTGGTCGGCCGGATTGAACACCCGGACACGGGTGATCTTCATGTCCGAAAGCGCCGCATCGGCCGGCCGCGCAGCGACGGACGAGAGCGCGCCACCCGCGGAAACGGCTGCGGCCTTGAAGAACGTGCGACGGTCCATGACTACCTCCTTTCGCTCGAGGGCGACTGGCGGGCGGCCGAAATCCGGCCCCGCTCGGCGAGAAAGCGCGGCCATCACCTCCGGGGCCGTAGGAGGTCATATGGGATTCTGCGGCCGCGCCGGGGCTCATGCTAGCGTGGAAATCATCGACGCCGTACGCATCGTGCTGCCAGCTCGGTACACCGAGAACGCGGCGTGCGGGTGCAGGCCACCTTTGAATTCGCGACAGCTTTGATCTAGGGTCCATTTTGGATCGGTAGCTGCGCGTATCCGGAGGGGAGCTCATGAGTGTCGTCAAACTGCGCGTCAACGGCGCGACCCGCGAAGTGGACGTCGACCCTACGACGCCCTTGCTGTACGTTCTGCGCAACGATCTCGAGCTGCGCGGCCCGCGCTTCGGCTGCGGGCTCGCACAGTGCGGCGCCTGCACCGTGATCATCGACGGCGTAGCGATGCGCTCGTGCATCACGCCCGCGGGCCAAGCCAAAGGCGAGATCACCACGCTCGAAGGTCTCGCGAAAGACGGCAAGCTGCATCCGCTGCAGCAAGCGTGGATCGACGAGCAAGTGCCGGCCTGCGGCTATTGCCAAAACGGCCAGATCATGACGGCCAAGGCACTGCTCGATAAGAATCCGAATCCGACGGATGCCGAAATACGGCAGGGCATGGAGGGAGCGCTGTGCCGGTGCATGACTTATTACCGGATTCAGGCCGCGATCAAGCGCGTCGCGCGCGGCACCTCGACGAGCACAGAGGAGGAAGGCGCATGAGCACTCCACTCGAGCTTCCGCGAGCACTCGAGGACGCGCTGCAAGGCGTCGATCCCTCGATCTCGCGACGCAACTTTCTCCTGGGCTCGGGCGCCGTCGTCGTGAGCGTCGGCATCGCTGCCGTTCCGGGCGGCCGCGCACTCGCTCAGGTCGCCGGCGCGGGCCCCTATCCCGATCCCGATTTTCTCGAGCTCGACACATGGATCGTGATTCATCCCGACAACACAGCGACGTTCTTCGTCGGCAAGACCGACGGCGGCCAAGGCACGGGCACGGCGTTCCGGCAAATGATGAGCGACGAGCTCGACATCGCCTACGACATGACGAGCCTCGTCATGGGCCGCACCGACACCACGCCCGATCAAGGCGGCTCGGGCGGCTCCGACGGCATCGAACGCGACGGCTGGCCGATGCGCCGCGTCGCGGCCGAAGCGCGGCGCGTGCTGCTGGACTTGGGCTCGGAGCGTTTGAACGCACCCGCGTCCGGTCTTACGGTCAGCAACGGCACGATCTCCGTCAAGTCCGACCCGACGAAGTCGGTCACGTACGCCGAGCTGGTCGGCGGCAAGCGCTTCGACGTCGCGCTCACGGGACGCAACGTCGACGCCACGACCGGCACCGCGAGCGTCAAGCCCGTGCAGGCATTGCGCGTCGTGGGTCAACCCGTCGAGCGCTACGACATTCCGGCCAAGGTCGACGGGTCGTTGACGTGGGCCGTCGACATGAGGCTGCCCGGCATGCTGCATGCGCGCAACGTCAAGCCGCCCGTCGCAGGCGCGACGCTGCGCCGCATCGACGAATCGTCAGTGGCGGGCATCCCGGGATTCGTCAAGGTCGTGAGCCGCGGCAACTACGTGGCCGTGGTGTGCGAGCGTGAGGAGCAGGCCATACAAGCCGCGCGGCAGCTCAAAGCCGAGTGGACGCCGCCGGCAGAAGCTCCGTTCCCGACCTCCGACAAGGTGTTCGACTACATCCGCGGCGCGAAGCCGACGTCGAGCAACAAGCCCGAGGTGACAGGCAATCCGGATACGGCGCTTGCAAGCGCCGCGCGCGTCGTCGAGGCCGCGTACGAGGTGCCGTTCCAAGGCCACACGGCCATCGGTCCGGCCCACGCGCTGGCCGACCCTTCGAACGGTCAAATGACGATCTACTCCAACGACATGAAGTCGTACGGCTTGCGTAACGGCGTCGCCAAATTTCTCGACATGCCGCGCGAGAAGGTGCGGGTCGTCTATATGGACGGGCCGCAAGTGTACGGCCGCACGGCGGCCGACGACGTGGGCTTCGAGGCAGCGTTCCTCGCGCACGAGCTCGGTAAACCCGTGCGCGTGCAGTGGATGCGACACGAGGAGACGGCCTGGGATACGAAGGGACCGGCCTACACCTTCAAGCTGCGCGGCGGGCTCGACGCGAACGGCAAGTTGGTGGCGCTGGACTACGACGCCCGCTCCCTCGACTACAACCACGTCTGGTACAACGAGCCCGACACGGTCTTGATCGCGCAGCTCATGGGCAAGCGAACGGAGAAGCCGGCGCCGGGCAGCGCCGAGACGCCGTCCGTGAAGTACGCCATTGCGAACCAACGCATGACGGCGCATGTCGTGAGCCTGCCGATGATCTGGGAGACGCCGCTGCGGACCGGTAACCTGCGCGACCCGAACGGTCCGCAAGTGACGTTCGCGTTCGAGTCGTTCATCGACGAGCTCGCGGCCGCGGCGAAGACCGATCCCGTGAAGTTCAGGCTCGACATGATTGGCGCGAGTCCCGAAGACGACGTGTTTCGTCGCGCTCGCTCACTCGCCGTGGTCCGCGCGGCCGTGAGCACCTTCGGTTGGGACACGCGACCTTCGCCGAAGCCACGCGAGTCGAGCGACGTCCTGACCGGCCGCGGCATCGCCTATACATACCGCAACAACACCGTCGTCGCGGTGATCGCTCAAGTGGAGGTCAACCGCGAGACGGGCCGCGTGTGGGTGAAACGCTTGGTGTGTGCGCATGACTGCGGCCTCGTCATCAACCCGAAAGGTCTGCGCCACACCGTCGAGAACGCCATGCTCCACGGTCTGAGCCGAGCGCTGTGGGAAGAGGTGCAATTCGACGGCGAGAAGGTCACGAGTGTCGACTGGGCGACACACCCGAGTCTGCGGCACTCCGATACGCCGGAAACCATCGACGTCGTGCTCGTGAACGGTGACCCGAATCCCAATCGTCCGGATCTGCCGCATTACGGCGCCGGTGAGGCCAGCCACAAGCCGATGATTGCGGCCGTGGCCAATGCCATTCACGACGCGACCGGGGCGCGGATTCGGCGGGCGCCGTTTCGCAGGGAACGCGTGCTCGCGGCGTTGCGCTCGGCGGAGGCGTAACCCATTTAGTCGTCAGAACGGCCGACTTCGTCGGCACCGCGATCGCCTTGCCGGCGGTCGGCTTGCTGCTGCTTAGAAAATCCCATGCCGTCGAGTCGGCCGTCCGCAATGCGGCATCGAAGCCCATATACGCGAAAACGCACTGCAAGCCCTCTACACACGCCGAATGAATATCGGAGAGCTCGGCATGGCCGATCTTCATGCGGGCGTGTTCTTCAATGAGCTACTGCTAGCAATGGATGAGCGGCCGTTGCCGCCCAGATGAATGCCACACGTCGTCCGGCGAGGACGACGGGGTCTAGCGCCTCGTAGCGGCGAGAAACCTCGCGAGTGCCGTCTTGCCGCCGCCGATCCACGGATCGCCGTGGGCGAAGAGAAGATTGTCGAAAGCGAGCGAGAGGTGGCGCTCGAAAGCCGCGCGCAAGCCCCGTTTCACGGCTTCGGGGTCATCGCCCAGCAGACCATCG
This sequence comes from uncultured Gammaproteobacteria bacterium, assembly GCA_963786385.1. GTDB lineage: Bacteria > Pseudomonadota > Gammaproteobacteria > Steroidobacterales > Rariloculaceae > FEN-1219. The sequence goes on along the minus strand of CAWAYS010000004.1, from coordinate 634,780 downwards.
GGAACAAAGCCGAGGGCCGTGTCGTCACGGATGATGGCGTCGCCGACCCAGATCACGCCGCCCTCGGCGGGCCAATACAGCGCCGTCTCTTCGGGACACAGCACGCCGACGGGCAGCGCGGTAATGCCGCCCGGCAAAGCATCACCGTGATCGAAGCCCCTCACCGGGCGACGCTTGCTGAAGTGGTGCAACCCGGCGCGATGGCACCAGACGGTGGCGCCGAATCGCTTACCGAAGCGATTGCTGTGGCGATAGTGGAGACGGTTGGTCAGATAGATGTGCGCCGGCCGCGGACGACCGTCGAACCATGCGAGTCCGTCATCCGGCACGCGCGGGTCGATCAGCACCGGCGGCCGACTACCCGCGATATAGTACGAGTGGACGTCTTGACCGATTCCTTCGTGGAAGGTTACCCAATGGAAGAGGCCGGGAAGAATTTCTTGCACGGGATTCACGGTGACTCCAGCGGAGCTTACCTTGCGCAAGCTCCAAGCGCCCTGGGGCCTGCCGAACCAACTCTGAGCGCTTGGGAGGTTTTCAATGAGTGCGACACCGCCACCTATCCTGACTGAGCTAAAATTGTCCGACGAGATGAAACATGCCATCGACTCAGCGTTCGGGAGCAGCAAACCGATCGCGATCGCGTACGTTGACGAGAACGGTGCGCCGCACTTGTCCTATCGTGGCAGCACCCAAGCCTACAGCGACACGCAGCTTGCGATCTGGGCGCGTAATCCCGAGGGAAGAATACTGGAATCGATCGACAAGAATCCGGCCGTGGCGCTGATCTACGGCAACTTCGACCCGAACGACAGGGGCTTCATGATCTTTCGCGGCCGCGCGCGCATCGACGGCAGCGATGCCGTTCGCAACCACGTCTACGAGCACGCACACGAGTTCGAGCGCAATCGAGACAAGGATCGCAAGGGCATCGCCGTGATCATCGATCTCGACAGCGTCGAAGGCTTCTTTGGGGGTGCCCGGCTGGAGATGCGGCGCTGACCGGGCTTCTTGGGAGCGACGCTGCCGAGGCGCGACCGAGTGCACCGACCGATGGTCGAACACGGCCGCCGTGGAACGAGCCGGGGGAGGCGACCCGATGTATGAATGATCATGTCACGGCGCCGCCCAGGCGGGACCCGGCGCTTTCGCGACGAACGGTATTGGTGAGCGGGGCAAGCCTTGCCGCCGCAGCGATGCTGGGCAGAGCGCACGAGGCGCAAGCACAGGGCGAGGACCCCGCCCGACGACCCGACGGTGGTGCTGGCGAGCCCACGGCGGCGCAAATCGCGGCGGCGTTGCCGCTCGATACGCTCGGCCTAGAGCACGTCGGCACCGTGGTGCCCGACGTATCGCGAGCAGCCAAGTTCTATAGCCGCGTCTTCAACCCGCACCTCTACAAAGAGCGCGCGGAACCCTTGCGCTACTACGTGACGCTCGACCCGGGCTACATCGCGCTCGGCAGCCGGGCTCACGTGAGCGGGGCATTCATCGACCACGTCTGCGCGCTGCTCAATAATTACGATCGGGCCGCCGTGGCGCGCCGGCTCGCAGCGGAAGGATTGCCCGCCGGGCGGTTCGGCGTTATCCCGGACCCGGACGGCGTCGGCTTACAGTTGCTCGGGGTGCCGGGCGGCCTTGCGGCCTCGACCGAACCCGCCGGGCGGCTGATCGACGGCGAAGCGCTGGTTCGTCCGCGCGGCCTGTCGCACGTTGTCGTGTACGCATCGGACGTGGCCAAATCGGCGGCCTTTTATCGAAAGTTCTTCGGACCCGAGACGCGTGAGGAGGACGGCCGAATCGCCTTTCGCGCTGCGCACACGCAATGGATTCTAGAGCCGGTTCCGGCCGGCGCGATGCCACGCATCGATCGGTTCGCCGTCAACGTTGCCCACTTCGATCACGACCGCGTGGCCTCCTCCCTCGAACGGCTCGGCGCGCGCGTCGTGTCTGCGAGCGCGGACAGCCTGCACTTTCGCGACCCGGACGGGCTCGGTGTGGAGCTCTTACCCGTGGACCCGGCCCGGATCTGGGGGTTGGCGTGATGCAAGCTCACCGCGGCGCTTTCGATGCAGGTTGAGACTGACTCTTGCCGGGCTTTTCGTCGTAAAGGCGTGACGTGGACAGCATGTTGCGCAAACCGTAGTTCCCTTCGTGACACGCATACTCGAATACACCCGCGTCGTCGGGTCGCGACTTCAAGTCGAGCGCCGCGGTCCAAGGCGCCGTCCAGGTTTTGGGATCGATGAAAGTGACTTCGTACCGGATCAAGTCGCGTCCCGCACGCGTAAATCGCTCGACGAGCCGCAAGCCCGGCGACGCTCCCCGAGTGGCCGCCTTGAGGTTGGTCGTCTCGACGACGAGCGTCGTGCCTTCCCAGCGGCCATGGGCGTCGCCCACGTACATCCGAATCGCCGGCGAGAGCTCGGATGTGTGCTGCCGCGGCGACGAGTCGACCGGGATGACGCGCGTGTCATGAATGAGCTCGTAAGTGATCGCAACGTAGCCCGGCGCTTGAACGATTCGGAAGTTGGCGTTGTAGACGGCCGGGAACATCGCGTCCGGAAACCCTCCGCCATGGACGATGCACCGCACGCCGAGTCCGTAGTCGGTGTACGAATCACACGGCTCGCCGCGCCGCAGGCTCCCGCAGCGCTGCACGGGCAGCGGCCTGGCATCGGGAAGCCGTGGCGGCAGACGACCATTCGGCGGATCGATCACGAGCGAGGTGCGCCGCGAGGTGGTTTCGTATTCACGCCAATGCGGAATCGGCGCATTGGGCGCGTCGACCTTGCCGGAGAGGACCTGCACCGGCGCCAGATCGCGTTCGTCGCGGGCTCGTACGTCCTCGAGCCTTTTCGCGTACTCCTGATCGGTCAGGAACCGACGCGTGCCGTACTGTGCCGGTCGCTCGAACGGCACACCGAATTCCCCCTCGCTGGTCCACTCTCCGTGGAGGTCGGGATCACCCCACGACGTGCGCGCAGTCCACGCGCCCGGAGCAGGTTGCGCCTTCGCGGGAAGCGTCAGCTCGGCCAGGCATACCGAAACCACGATCGCGAAAATTTTCGTCCAAACGGGTCTTGCGTTCATGCTCTGGGTGACTCCTTAGCTTGCGCGAGATCGATTGTAGGATTTGTTATCCCGGATAGCATATCCTGACCCAACGAGAACGGACTAAGAATAGGACCATGAGCGAACCGAAAGCATTCGAGAAATTGGCCGTCATCGGCGCCGGCACCATGGGCAACGGTATCGCCCAGAAGTTCGCGACCGAGGGATTCCCGGTCGTGCTCGTCGATCTGGACGAGGAAAAAGTGCGCCGCGGCGTCGAGGGTATTCGCAAAACGCTCGACGAAGGCGTCGAGCGGCGTATTTTCAAGCCCGAGCAGGCCGATCGGATCTTGTCCCGCATCACCGGCACCAGTGACTGGGGAGCGCTGGCGGATGCGGATCTCATTGTCGAGGCCGTGTTCGAGGATCAGGGCGTCAAGGAGCGTGTTTTCGAGCGTCTCGAGCAAACCTGCCGGCCGGATGCCGTGCTTGCGACCAACACCTCGTCGTTCTCGGTCACGGATCTTGCGGCGCGACTCGAGCATCCCGAGCGCATGGTGGGACTGCATTTCTTCTTTCACCCCGCGAAGAACCGCCTCGTCGAAGTCGTGCCCGGCAGGCTGACGGACCCCGACGTGCTCCGGCGCACGTGGGCGCTACAAGAGCAGACCGGCAAGATTCCGATCGCGTCCGCGGACTCGTACGGATTCATCGTCAATCGCTACTTCGCGGTGTGGCTCAACGAGGCCATCCGGTTCGCCGAGGAGGGCGGGGCGAGCCTACGCACGATCGAGGAGGCCGCGAAGGAAGCCTTCGGAGTCGGCATGGGCCCGTTCGAGCTCATGAACGTTTCGGGCATTCCGATCGCCATGCACACGTGCAACACGCTCGAGCGCGCGTACGGCGACTTCTATGGGCCGGCCGAGCTCCTCGTGCAGCAGATCGAGTCCGGCAAGCTCTGGGACCTCGCGGGCGAGCCGGATCGCACGCGGTTTCAGGCGGTCGCCGACCGGATGCTCGGCGGCGTGCTGTTGGCGGCGGGCGAGCTCGTGGACGAGAACGTCGGTACGATCGACGACGTCGATCTCGGCGCGCGCGTCGGCCTGCGTTGGCCCAAAGGACCGTTCGAGCTCGCCAACGACGTCGGCACGGACGCGGCGCTCGAGCTCGCCCGGCGTCTCGCGAGCCCTTGGAAGCGATCGTTGCCACGCACGCTCGAGGCACCTGCGAAGACGGCTCGCCCCTTCGAGTTTGCGCTGGTGCTCAGCGCCCTCGCCGACGGCATCGCGACGTTGACGCTCAACCGGCCGGATTCCTTGAACGCGCTCAACGAGGCCGTCATGACGCAGCTCATCGACGCGTTTCGCGCGGCCGCACGAGACCCCGAGGTGCGTGGCATCGTCATCGCGGGCCGCGGCAAGGCGTTCATCGCCGGCGCCGACATCAAGTTCTTCATCCGCAACATCGACGAGCAGCGACTCGACCGCACGGTCGAGTTCACGAAACTCGGTCAGACTTTCTTGCGAGAAATCGACGATTGTCCCAAACCCGTCGTCGCACGCCTGCACGGCCTCGCGCTCGGCGGTGGCTTCGAGCTCGCGCTCGCCTGCGATCACATCATCGCGTCCGAGAAGGCGGCCGTCGCTTTTCCCGAGACGGGTATCGGTATCTATCCCGGCTTGGGCGGCACACAACGCACGACCCGGCGCGTCGGTGTCGGCCTCGCGAAGTATCTCGTGTTCACGGGCCGAATGCTCAGTGCCAAGGACGCTGCAGCGATCGGCCTCGTCGATCGGGTCGTCGCGCCGGATGCGCTCGATGCGGCCGTGCTCGAGGCGATCGGCAAGGGGACGGTCGCGCAGCGTAAACCCGCTCCGGTGCCGGATGCCTTCGCTTCGCGTGCCGCGTTTTTCGCGACGGCGCAGCCTGACGCGGTGCTTGCGAAGGACGCCGAAGAGCCCGACGACCCGGAGCTTCGCGACGCGATCAAGCGCGTGCGCCGCAAGGCGCCTGTCGCGCTGCGCATTGCCGGCTCGCTCATCGAGCGGGGCGCGAACATGCCGTTGGCCGACGCGCTCGCGCTCGAGCTCGATCACCTCACGGAGATCTTCAGGACGCGCGATGCGTACACGGGGTTGCGCTCGATCGGCGGACCGCCGCCCGAGTTCGAGGGGCGCTGAAGGTGCCGGCATCGTTCGCCCCGGTGCGGCAACCCCAGGGTGCGAGGGTCGCTAGTGGGTCTGTGCGGGCTACTCAGGGTTCTGCACCTCCGATTGGAACGCAGTGACACCCCGGGTTGTCCCATGACGGTACGAATAACTCCGACAACTTGGGGGATCACCATGCGCACATCGAATGTCGCTTCAGCGTTCGGGCTCATTAGCACCTTAGCCCTTACCGCCGTCGCTGCCGTCGCCGTCGCTCAGCCGACGGCGCAGCCGCTCGCGGTCAAGATGCTCAAGAGCAACGTCTACGTGGCCGAGGGCGGCGGCGGCAACACCGGCATCATCATCGGCGACAGGGGCGTGATCGTCATCGACGCCAAGACCACGCCGGCGTCCGGCATGGAGGTGGTCGACGAGGTCAAGAAGCTCACGGACAAACCGATCACGACCGTAATCCTCACCCACAGCGATGCGGATCACGTGAACGGGCTCGCCGCATTCCCGAAAGGCCTCACCATCATCGCCCACGCGAACAATAAGATGGAGCAGGAGCAGGCGATCGCCGCCGGAGGCAGGGGGGCGCCGCCGAAGGCTTATCTGCCGACGAAGGTGGTCACCAAGATGCGCGAGTCCGACACCATCGACGGTGTGAAGATGACGCTGATTCACATCGCGCCGGCGCACACGAGCGGCGATCTCGCCATCTATCTGCCCGCGCAGAAGATGGTCTTCACGGGCGACCTCGTGGCCACCGCGCTGCCCGATCCGTTGATCCATTTGCAAAAGCACGGCACGTCGCAAGGGTGGATCGACTTCGTCTCGGCGCTCGTGAAGCTCGATGCCGACACTTACGTGCCGGGGCACGGCGACCCGCAGACCAAGGCACAAGTCGAGGCCCGGTTGAAGAACGCCGAGACGAAACGCGCCAAGATCGTGTCGTTGGTGAAGCAGGGCAAATCGCTGGACGAGATCAAGAGCGCGCTGGGCGAAACCGCCGCGCCGGGGGCGGGCGCGCCGCGGTTTCCGAGCTTCACTCGAGACGACCTACGACGAGCTGACCAAGAAGTAGCGATGGAAGCATATCCACATCACTATCGGGCACGGGCGGCCGCCGTGACCGAAGGCAACGTCACGATCGAGTCCGAGGGTTTGCCGCCGATGGAAAGCGCATCGCCGCCGCAATTCGGCGGTCCCGGCGGACAGTGGTCTCCCGAGACGTTGTTCATTGCCGCCGTCGCGGACTGCTTCGTCCTGACGTTTCGCGCGATCGCCCGAGCTTCGAATTTCGCCTGGCACGACGTGGCTTGCGATGCGGAAGGGGTCCTGGATCGCGCCGACGGCGCCGTGCGGTTCACCGAGATCAAGTTGCGCGCCCGGCTCACCGTCCCCGCCGGCGCCAACGAGGACCGTGGGCGGCGGTTGCTCGAGAAGGCGGAGAAGACGTGTCTCGTCACCAATTCGCTGAAAGTCGAGCCGACGCTGACGGCGGAGGTTGTTTCCGTCTAACACGCCGCTGCGCGTCTAATATATCTTCACCCGAAACTCAAAGTGGCGTGGGGGAGTAGACGATGAGCGAATCCGCAGCGAACGGTACACAGACACGCAACGTCGGCGAGGCGGCTGTCGATCGACCCGAGGATCGAGCGCAACGCCCGACAAGCGACACAGGCGGCGGACTGTCGCGCCGCTCGATGCTCAAGGCCGGCGCGCTGGCCGCGGGCAACATTCGCCGCCACGCACGCGGCGGCGCAGCAATCGGCTCCCGCGATCGCCACCGGTTCAGTGGCGGGCAGGCCGTTTCGAGCGTTCGTGCGCCACGGCACGTCGTCGTCGATCGAAGACTTGCGTCTGCGTGAGCTCGGTTCGCGGCAGGTGCTCGTTCGCACGCAAGCGTCGTGCGGCTGCTACACCATCACGCGCAGCGTACTGGGCCAAAATGCCCTCGCCAATCCGATGATTCCGAACCACTCGGGTTTCGGCATCGTCGAGGCGGTCGGCGCGCAGGTGCACCGCGTACGGGTCGGCGATCGAGTGCTCGTCTGCGGCACGCCGGAGTGCGGCCAGTGCTATCAATGCCTGCACGGCCACCCGGAGGCATGCAATTACCTCAATTGGCAGCTGTTCAACGCGCCGATCGCCGATATGGCCGACGGCACGGGCGTTCTTCAGCAAGGCGCCATCGGCGGCTTGAGCGAGATCATGGTCGCGCTCGAGGAATACTGCATTCCCGTGTTCACGGACTTGCCCGACGCGCAGCTTGCGTTGCTCGGCGACACGCTTGCGGCCGGCTTGTCCTCCACGATGACTTATGCGCCGGTCGAGGGCGGCTCGAACGTGGTGGTCTTCGGTGCGGGACCCATCGGGCTCGCGGCCGTGCAAGGCGCGCGCAGCCTTTCGGCAGGGCAGATCATCGTCATCGAGCCGATCGCCTATCGGCGGCAGAAGGCGCTCGATCTCGGCGCAACGACGGTCTTCGACCCCAACGTCGACACCGGCACGTTGGTGCAGCGGATCCGCGAGCTGTGCTACGGCCCCACGGATCGCTTCGACGCCGGCGGACGTTACGGGCCCGGCTACCGCTACGGCGGCGCCGATTTCGTCATCGAAGGCTCGGGCGGAGATCTCTTCCCGCCGGCCGTCGAGCCCGGCCCCGACCCGACGGGCTTGCTCGCGTTGCGGCAAGCATGGGAAGTCACGACCGGCGGCGGGCACCTCACGTTGCTCGCGGCCGGCCAAAAAGGCGATATCTCGTTTCCGACCGCGCAGTTCTGTCTTTCAACGCGCTCGATCCATGCGGGCCAGATGGGCGGCATGCACCCGATGCGCGATACGCCGCGCTATGTGACGATGATCGAGCGCGGCGCAGTCGACGCGGCCACCATGATCACCGCCACCTATCCAATCGAAGGCATCGTCGAGGGTTTCAAGAAGGTGGCGGAGCGGACCGAGCTCGGAGTGGTGTTCACCTTTGGTTGAGCGCCTCGTCGGCGAGGCACACCACAAAATCGTCGAGCGACGGCATCTCGCGGTGTGCGGGTGTAAGATCGGTGCTCCGTTTTGGGGGATTGGAGAAAACTAATGAAGAAGCTTGTGCTGCGTTCGACGACGCTTGCGGCACTGACCGTTCTCGCTTGGTCCGGGCCGCTGTTCGCGCAGGGCCGACCGGGCGGAAACCGGCCGCCGCCCCTGCTCATGACGACGACCGCATTCGAGGACGGCGGCGTGATCCCGGACAAATACACGCAGGCCGCGGGACCCACGGCCCCGTCTCCGGCGCTCAAATGGTCGCAGGTCCCGGAGGGCACTCAAAGCTTCGTGCTGCTCATGCACGATCCGGAGCCCGTGCTCGCGAAGGGCTCCAAGATGGACATCACGCATTGGCTGATCTGGAACATCCCCGGCACGTCGACGGGCTTGCCCGAAGGCGTGGCGGCCGGCGAGCTTCCCGACGGCAGCCGTCAGGTCAGCCTGCGATCGAACGCTTACATGGGCCCGGGCGCGCCTGCGGGACCTTACCATCACTACACGTTCGAGCTGTACGCGCTCGACACAAAGCTCGACGTGCCGCAGGGCGCGCCGCAACAAGCGTCCGATACGCGCAACGCCGTGATCAATGCGATGGATGGCCACGTGCTCGGCAAGGCCGTGCTCGTCGGGCGCTTTCATCGCTGAGGCCGAGGTCCAAGGATGCAGCGTCACGCCGCAGAGGCGATCGTCGCCGCGGCGTGACGCTTTCGAGGTCTCGGCAAACGCATCGCGAGTTGCGTGCGAGCGTGCGGCGAACGCCTTCATCCCGATTCTCGAGTCGATAGGGCTCATCGATCGAGTTGGGCGGTGGGTCGTCGCGCAGTCGCTCGTGGAAACCAGCGCCTGGCTCGACCGAGTTGCCAACGTCCCGCTGCGCGTGGCGGTCAATGTGTCGCCGTTGCAGCTGCGACGCGAGGAATTCGCCGATGATGTCATGAACGCGCTCGCGAAGATCGAAGGCGGCGCGTCCCGCCTCGAGATCGAGGTGACCGAAAGCACGCTTACGACCAACACCGCGCGTGCCGGCTCGATTCTAAGACGCCTGCGCGAAGCCGGGGTCACCGTCGCGATCGACGATTTCGGCACGGGGCACTCGTCCTTGCAGGTGCTGACGCGGCTGCCGATCGATGTATTGAAGATCGACCGCTCGTTCATCCGCGACCTCGCGACAAACCGACGGCACCGTCTAGTCGTGCGCACGACCATCACGCTCGCGAAGTCGCTGGGGATGAAGACGGTCGCCGAGGGTGTGGAAACCCAAGAGCAAGCCGACATTCTCGCTGACATGGGCTGCGACGGGTTACAGGGTTTCTACGTTTGCCGGCCTGCCCCGGCGCAAGACATCAACGATTGGATCCGGCAGCGGCGCGCGCGTTTCCTTGCCCAGCATCACTCACTTGTGACCTGAAGTCCCCGCGCAGCGGTGGAAGAGCGGCACCGCGCCCGCGCACCGCTAGGCACCCCGATGTCTTAAGTCACTCGGCTTCGTCGTATCAGGGACGGGTCGATCGGCGTACCATCGATCGACAACAACAACGAACGACGGGGCCCGAGATGCGCCAAGCCACTGCCGATCTGCCCCGCAAGACGAGGGAGCTACGGTGGGCCGTGTGGGATTCCGCGCGGCTCAACGATTTCGCGTTTCGTCCCGGCGATATCCTAATCAACACGTGGTCGAAAAGCGGCACGACGTGGATGCAGCAAATCGTCGGGCAACTCATCTTCCAAGGAGATCCGCAGATCCTCGGTCAAGAACACTCGCCCTGGCCGGAATTTAGGCTGCTGCCGAAAGCTGACGCTTTTGCCATGGCAGAAGCTCAGACTCGTCGGCGGTTTCTCAAGTCGCACTCACCGCTCGATTGCATTCCATTCCGCGAAGACATGCAGTACATCTTCGTGGCACGCGACACGCGCGACGTGATCTGGAGCATGTACCACCATCACAGCATCATCACGCCGCAAGCGGCGGAAATTCTGAACACGTCACCCGATCTCGTCGGGCCGCCGCTCAGGCCGCCGGGCCGCGACATCAAGGCCTACTATCATCACCTGCTCGACGAGGGCTACCTGCCTGGGCTGTCCCCGGCAACCGAATATTGGCCGCACATTCAAGGTTGGTACGACGCCCGGCATCTGCCGAATGTGCTGCTCGTGCACTTCAACGATCTGAAGGCCGATCTCGAAGGCGGTGCCCGTCGCGTCGCCGATTTTCTCGGGATAGAGGTCGAGGAATCGCTGTGGCCGCAGATCGTGGACAACTGCAGCTTGCAACACATGAAGGACCTGGCCGGTCGATTCGAAGTGCTGGACCTCATCTTCGACGGCGGCGGCCGCAATTTCGTGAATAAAGGCACCAACGGGCGCTGGAAAGAGGTGCTGAGTCCCGAAGAAGTCGCCAAGTGCGACGAGGTAGCCGAGAAAAACCTCAGCGCCGATTGCGCCCACTGGTTGAAGACCGGTCAAATGCTCTGACGCCGGACGGCTGGTCCACACGTCCCTTCATTCCACCTACGGCTGGGCGCAGGTACGGCTGAACGCGGGCAGGAACCACCATCCTCGCGGGTTTGTGGCATGCTCTCATCGACCTCCAGCCACGATCTTCGAAATCCCATGAGCGCAGCCGGACAAGACACCCCCTCGCCGATTCGCAACAGACCTTTCGTGACGCTGCAAGGACACATCCTAGAGCAGCAAGCCCACTACCCCGCCGCGACCGGCACGTTGTCGTGGATCCTGTCTGCGTTGTCGATCTCCGCGAAGATGATCGCTGCGCACGTGCGGCGGGCGCGGCTCGAGGACGTGCTCGGCGCCGTCGGCAGCGAGAACGTCCAAGGCGAGCAGCAGCAGAAGCTCGACGTCATCGCGAACGAGATCCTGCTGCGCACGCTCGGCGGACGCCACGGCGTGGCGATCGTCGCGTCGGAGGAAAACGAGGAGCCCGTCATCCTGCGGACAGGCTTGAGCGGCGAGCAGAAGTACTGCGTGTTGTTCGATCCGCTCGACGGGTCGTCGAACCTCGACGTTTGTGGCGGCGTCGGCACGATCTTCAGTATCTTGCGTCAGGACCGGCGTTCGGACCTTCCCGAGGACTCGCTGTTGCAGCCCGGTGCGCAGCAGGTCGCCGCGGGCTATGTCCTTTACGGACCGTCCACCGTGTTCGCGTTGACGATCGGGCACGGCGTGGATCTCTTCGTGCTCGACCCCGCTTACGGCGCATTCATGCGCGTGGCGCAGGGTATTCGAATTCCACGCGCCAACAAGAGCTACTCGTTGAACGAAGGCAACCGGCTCACGTTCCCGGAGGGCTACCAGAAGTACTTGCATTGGGCGCAGACGCAGACGTACTCGAGCCGTTACGCGGGCGCGATGGTCGCCGACGTGCACCGCATTCTGCTCAAAGGCGGCGTGTTCATGTACCCGCCGACGAACAAGGCGCCGGAAGGTAAGCTACGCCTCATGTACGAGGCCAACCCGATGGCCATGCTCGTCGAGCAGGCCGGCGGCAACGCGCTGGCCGCTCCAGGCGCGAGAATCCTCGACGTCCAACCGACCGACATCCATCAGCGCACGCCCGTCATTCTCGGCAGTCCCGACGAGGTCGATCACGTGGTGAGACACCTCACGTAAGCGCTCTCCGGCGCAGCCGGACGACTCGAACGGCCAGGGTGGCGCGCGGCTGCGCTCCCATCCGCCACGAAAACGGCGTTGCTCGGTGTCGCCACCAGGCAACGCCACTCTCCGGTCTTCGTTCCTGCGATATCATTGCGTCGCGAGCACCGGCTACTTAAGGAGAGACGATATGCCAAACGGAATGTGGCGAGCACTACTGATCGGTTCCGCGCTGATGCCGGTCGCGGGCATGGCCCAGCAGACCAGCAAGCCGCAACCGCAGTTGAGCTATACCTACGTCGAGCTCGCGTACGACGAGACGGATTTCGACGTCGCGGGTGCCCGAAACGTCGATGGCGACGGTTTCACGCTGGCGGGCTCGTTCCGCATCAACGACGACTGGCACGCGTTCGCGTCCTACGGCAACGACGATCTCGACTTCGGCATCCACCTCCACGCGTGGACGATCGGCGCGGGGTATCGATATCCAGTGAGATCCAACGTGGATCTCTATGGGCGCGTCCTATACATCAGACGCAACGCGAACGTACCTGGCCACGACGACGGGCTCGGCCTGCAATTTCGCGCTCGCGCACGTGTAAACCAGCGAGTCGAGCTCGAAGGTGGCGTTGACTACGTCGATGTCGGCCGGACCGACACCTCGCTAACGGCAAGTGCCCGCTACCATTTCACGAACCAGCTCTCGGCCGCCGTGGGTCTCACGTTCGTCGGCGACCACGACGGCATCGGCGTGAGCGCGCGCTACTCGTTTTGATCGAAGCGATTTCCGGGAACGGGAAAGGCTTGTCCCCGCCAAAGTGACGGCTCGGGAGCACACGCGACCGCGGTGCGGCTTGACAGAATAGTTGCCTTTTCTGTTAACTATTGGCGAAATCCGCAATCATTAGGAGAAACGTCATGGCTGCTCCCACTCCGCGCCGACCGGCGTTCATTCCCTCGGTCGTCTATCGCGACAGCCGCGCCGCGCTCGAATGGCTGCAAAACGCCTTCGGCTTCGACGTCGCGGGCGTGTTCACGGACTCGCAGGGCGACATCGCGCACGCAGAGATGAGCCACGGCGACGGCATCGTGATGATCAGCAGCGAGTTCGCGGACTGGACTTCGAGCCCCGCCTCTCTCGGCGGCAAGAACACCCAGCGCATTCACGTGCGCCTCGAAAACGGCATCGACGAGCACTTCGAGCACGCGCGGGACGCCGGCGCGCAGATCGTCATGGAGCCGAGCGACCAGTTCTACGGTGATCGGACGTATGTCGCTCGAGACCTCGACGGGCACTATTGGACGTTCTCGCAGCCCGTGCGCACCCTCACGACCGAGGACATGGAACGGGCCAGCGGCCTCAAGTTTCAACAGCGCCTGTGAGCGACGAAAGCCTCGATCGCACGTTGACCGCACTTGCGGATCCGTGTCGTCGGCGCGTCGTCGACCTGCTCTGTGAGCGACCGCGGCGCGCCGGCGAGCTCGCCGAGTTGACCCGGCTCGCCTTTCCGGCGATGAGCCGGCACTTGCGCTTACTGCGCGAGAGCGGGCTCGTCGAGGAAGACCGGCACGATTCGGATGCGCGCGTGCGCATCTATCGACTGCGACAGCAGCCGATGAACGAGCTCAAAGCATGGCTCGAACGGACCGAGAAGGTGTGGACGCGCCAGCTCGCGGCGTTCAAAAGGCACTTGCAGAAGACGCACAAGTGACCTCGAAGGTCTACGTTTCCATCCGGGTGCCCACGGACCCTTCGACCGCCTTCGAGGTGTTCACGAACGAAATCGCGCTGTGGTGGCAGCCGAGCGAGCTGTTCTGGATCACGTCCGCCGGCGACGGCCGTCTGGCCTTCGAGCCCGGCATTGGCGGGCGTCTCTATACGACCCTCGACAACGGCACCACGTTCGAGATCGGCCGCATCTCGGCGTGGGAGCCCGGCAAACGGCTGCGGTTCTCGTGGCGTCAGGCGAGCTTCAGCGACGAGCAGTCGACCGAAGTCGACGTGCTGTTCGAGCCGGTGGGAGACGAAACCCGCGTCTCGATCGAGCATCGCGCCTGGGACACGATTCCGCAAAAACACGCGGCGCGCCACGGCTTTCCCGAGCACGTCACGCTGCAGCACGTCGGCAATTGGTGGCGCGTGTCGCTCGCGGCCTTCAAGGAACGCGTTCGGGCCTGATGCGCGGTCGACCGCCGCGGCAGCCTGGCGAAACGTCGTCGGTACGCGAATTCCGATGCCGGGCTCACACCGGTTGATACACTGCGCGCCTTTGGTCTTGGAGGAGAACGCCCGTGACGGACCCCGCGCAAGTCAATGCCGATCAGCTCGCCTTTTGGAACGGCACCGGCGGTCGCACTTGGGTGGCGCGCCAGGCGCATACCGACGTCACGTTGAGGCCCGTGTCGGAGGCCTTGCTGGCGCATGGCGCACCGCAAACCGGCGAGCACGTGCTGGACATCGGCTGCGGCTGCGGAGCGTCGACGCTCGATTTTGCGCGGGCGGTCGGCCCGACCGGGGCCGTGGTGGCGCTGGATATCTCCGGACCGATGCTCGCGGAAGCACAGGCGCGCGCCGGAACAGCCGGCATAGCCAACGTCTCTTGGCGACAAGCCGACGCCGCTGCGACGGCGCTGGACGGATACGACCTGCTCACCTCGAACTTTGGCCTGATGTTCTTCGGCGAGCCCGTGGCGGCGTTCAGCCACCTGCGCAGCGCGGCGAACCGCGGCGCGCGCATGTCCTTCGTATGCTGGGGGCCTCCGGATCGAAATCCGTGGATCAAGGTGCCGATGGATGCAGTGTCTGCCCATTTGCCCCCTCGGCCAAAGGGAGTGCCGAATGCCCCGGGCATGTTCGCGTTTGCCGACCCGCAGTACGTCTCCGAGCTTCTGACTGCTGCCGGCTGGACATCACCGCAAATCGACGAGCTGGAGTGCGATCTCGACATCGCCGCAGGCGGTGGGCTGCAAGCGGCCGTGGCTCAATCTACCCAGATCGGCGCCGTTAACAGCTGGCTCCGCAACCAACCGGAAGAAATCGCAAACGCCGCCGTCGAGTCGATCCGCGACGCGCTTGCGGCTCACGTGGACGGCGCGAGCGTGCGGCTGCCCGGCGCGATGTGGTTGGTCAGCAGCACGGCGGCGTGAGGCTCAGCGTTGCGGCAGAATCTTGTCGACGATGTAGCTCGCCACGTCGTGCAGCTGTTCCAGGCTGTAGGTATTGCCGAAAGGCGGCATCGAGGTGCCGTTCACGCCCGAGCGTGCCGTCGTGACGATGTCGACGACGCTGAGGCTGCGCGACAGCGGCTTGCCGAGCTGTCCGCCTTCGCCGGCCGGCCCGTGACAGACTTGGCAGACCGTGCCGTAGATCATGCCGCCGCGCTCGAGATTCGGCGTTCGCTCCAGGTCGAAGTTCGCGAGAAAGGCGTGCGGGTCGTCGTGCGGCGTATCGGCGTCGCGAGGCCCGTCGGCCGGCGGCGGGTCGCCGGAGCCCGGCGGCAGCGAATCGATCTTGCCGTTCAGCGAGAATAGCCACAGACCGTCGTTGAGCCGGCCGCCCGTGATACCGCCGCCTGCGATGCCGGCGAGATATTGCTCGCCTTTGTACTCGAACGTCGTGGCCGTCGTCGTGAAGCCGCCGTCCGTTTGAAACGACCACAGACGCTGCCCCGTATCGCTGTCGAGCGCCGTGAGCTCGCCGTTGAAGCGCCCTGCGAAGATCAAACCCCCGGCCGTCGTGATCGTGCCGGCGCAGCGCGTATCGAGCAACCGCCGCCAGGCGACTTTGTGATTCGTGACGTTCATCGCAACGAGCGTGCTGCGTACGTCCGTGCCGATGTCGCGCGCGTTGCCGAAAGAGCCTTGCAGGTAGTGCCGAGTGTCGCCCTCGGGACCGATGGTCGCGTTGGGATCGCCGCCCGCAGTGCCGCGGCCCGGCACGTCGCCGGCGCACAGATACATGAGGTTGTTGCTCGGGTTGTACGATCCCGGATGCCAAGTCACGCCCGAGAACGGGCGCCAGATCGCGGCTTGCTCGTTGTCGAACGGCGTGAACGTGCGCGCACCGTTGCGCAAGATGCCCTCGAAGTTCTCGCCGACGGCGTCGACCTCGTGACGCACGACCCAGTCGCCTTGCGGAATCGGCTGCGTCGCCGCCGTCTTTTGAATCTTGTCCTGCGGCACGGGCGTCTCGGTCACGGGCGTGAGCGGCACGCCCGTCGTGCGATCGAGGATGTAGAGGAATCCGCCTTTCGAGACGGTCGTAATGCCTTTGCGCGGCATGCCGTCGAAATCGGCATCGAACAAGATCGTCGGATTCGGCGCGTCGAAATCCCAAATGTCGTGCCGGACGAGCTGAAAGTGCCAGCGGTACTGGCCCGTGGCCGCGTCGAGCGCCACGAGCGAGGCCGCGAAGAGATTGTCGCCCTCGCGAATCGAGCCGTTCAAGTCCGGTGCCGCGTTACCGGTCGAGAAATACAGCATGCCGAGCTCGGGATCCACGCTCGGTGTTTGCCACACGGGCGCGCCGCCGTACTTCCACGCATCGTTGTCTTGCGGCCAGGTTTGGTGGCCGATCTCACCGGGGCCCGGGATCGTGTAGAAATTCCATATCCGCTTGCCCGTCTTCGCGTCGTAAGCGCTGATGCGCCCGCGCACGGCGTACTCGCCGCCCGTGAAACCCGCGATGACCTTGCCGTCGTAGTAAAGCGGCGCGGCCGTGATGCCTTCGCCGACTTTGGGATCGCCCGCGTGCACGTCCCAGACGACTTTGCCCGTCTGCTGATCGAGTGCGACGAGGCGGCCGTCGAGCCGGCCGACGAAGATCTTGCCGTCGCCCATGCCCACACCGCGGCTCAAGCGGCCGCAGCAAACGATCGCGTGCTCGAAGTCGACCTTGGCCTTGTAGGTCCAGAGAAACTTGCCGGTTTCCACATCCACGGCAAACACGTCGTCGTCGCCCGTGACGACGTAGATCACGCCGTCTTTGACCAACGCCTGTGCTTGCTGCGAGTAGCCTTGTCCTAAGCCCGACCCGTTCAAGCTCACGCGCCACACGGCTTTGACTTGGCCGATGTTGCCGCGATTGATTTGATCGAGCGTGGAGTAGCGTTGGTTGTAGAGATTGCCGCCGTTCGTGATCCAGTTTTGCGCCGGCCGCTTGACGAGGTCGGCTGCGCTGAACGCCGGTGCCTTACCGATCGGCGCCGCGTACGCCGTCGAGCCGGTGGCGGCCACCAAGATCGCGAAAGGCATCGCGACGAGGGCGAGGCCGCCGCGCCGCAGCATGAGTCCAAGCATCGCTGTATCCCCCCGGATTTGCGTCAGAGTATACCCACGCAGGACCAGCGACGACGGCTCGCCGTGGACAAACCTCGAGGCCGGTGACAAAGTCCTCGTCGGGGACCAATGGAGAACACAAGAATGCGCAAAGCAATCACGGCGATAGCAGGTTTGACGGTGGCAACTTGGGCGGCATGGGCGCAGGCCGACGTCATGGTGATGGCCGTTAGGCTCAGCGCCAGCGACGTGCCGGCGCTTGCGAAGTTCTACGAGGCGGCTTTCGGACTCAAGGAGATCGACCACGTGGGGGATCCTGCGACCGAGATCATCATGCGCTACGGCAGCACGGTCGCGGCGGCCAAAGCGGGCTCGTCGCCCGAGTTTCTCGTCGCGAGCCGCGAGCCCGGTCTGGGGAAGGATTCCATGGCACATGCGATCTTTCACGTCTCCGACATCGCGGCGACCGTAGCGTCGGCCAAGACCGCAGGCGCGAAAGTGCAGGCCGACGTCTCGACCATCCCGATCGGCGGCTCGCCGATCAAGATCGCGACGCTCGTCGATCCGCAGGGCAACGTGCTCGAGGTTATGGAGTTGCCGAAAGGGATGGATCATTTGCCGCATTGAGGATTGCGAACGCGGGCGCGAGGCCGCTGGTTGGCCGAGATCCGTCGCATCCAAGCCGAAGAGCGGATGAATGAAGAAGATCGGATTCCTATCTTTCGGGCATTGGACGCCGTCGCCGCAGTCGCTGGTTCGCACCGCATCCGACTCGTTGCTGCAGTCCATCGAGCTCGCGGTGGCCGCCGAGGAGCTCGGGGCCGACGGCGCTTACTTTCGCGTGCACCACTTCGCGCGCCAGCTCGGCTCGCCGTTTCCGCTGCTCGCGGCCGTGGGCGCGCGCACGCGCAAGATCGAAATCGGCACCGCCGTGATCGACATGCGTTACGAGAATCCGCTCTACATGGCGGAGGACGCCGGCGCGGCCGACGTGATCTCGGGTGGACGGCTTCAGCTTGGCATCAGCCGCGGCTCACCGGAGCAGGTGGTCAACGGCTGGCGCTACTTCGGCTACGAGCCGCAGCAGGGCCAAAGCGACGCCGACATGGCCCGCCGCCACGCCGAGGTATTTCTCGAGTTGCTCAAGGGCGAAGGCTTCGCCCAGCCGAACCCGCAGCCGATGTTCCCCAATCCGCCCGGACTGTTGCGCCTCGAGCCACATTCGGAGGGGTTGCGCGAGCGAATCTGGTGGGGCTCGAGCTCGAACGACACGTCGAGGTGGGCGGCCAAGCTCGGAATGAATCTTCAGAGCTCCACGCTCAAGACCGACGAGACCGGCGAGCCGCTGCACGTTCAGCAGCGCAAGCAGATCGAAGCCTATCGCGACGCGTGGCGCGAGGCCGGGCACCGGCGCGAGCCGCGCGTTTCGGTGAGCCGCAGCGTTTTCGCGCTCGTCGACGACCGCGACCGCGCCTATTTCGGGCGCAACGGCGACGACCAGGACAAGATCGGCCACATCGATCCGAGCACGCGCGCGATTTTCGGCCGCTCGTACGCGGCCGAGCCCGACAAGCTCGTCAAGCAGCTGGCCGCCGACGAGGCCATCGCAGCCGCGGACACGCTACTGCTCACGGTCCCGAACCAGCTCGGCGTGGAATACAACGCGCACACGATCGAGAGCATCCTCAGATACGTAGCGCCCGAGCTCGGCTGGCGCTAGACAAACTGTCTGGCGACGGCGCGCGCAGGCGCGGCGAAGTTGCTCAGCGCCGCGGCAGCGAGAAGCGGGCGACACGATCGTCGTTGCTGCCTACCCAGACGTCGTCGCCCACGCGCATGCCCGAGCTCACGGCCTGCATCGCGGCCGTTTGATCCGCACCGCCGAGTCGCGAGAACGCCAGCGTCTCCGGATCGACTTCCAGCACCGACCAGCCCGTGGCGCAGCCTGCGCCGCTGCACGCGGTGGGCGCGACATAGTTGGGACCGGCCGTCACCAGCTTGCCGTTGGGCGCCCAGTGGATGTTGTCCGGCCGAATCGGCAGTGACATCACACGCTTGGCCATAGGCGTCGTCCGGCGGTCGAAACGGACCACTTCGTGCGTACCCATGGCGGCAACGAACACGTAGCGCTGGTCCTTCGACACATCGATGCCGTTCGGCAGCGACAGCTCGGTGCCGGCCAACGGCTGCAGTCGGCCGCCCGGATGCCACTCGAATAGGCGGCCCGTGATTCCGGCCGGGGTGCCTCCGCCCCCTCTGAAGGTCTGGTCGCGCATTCTGGTCGTCACGAATCCGCCGTCGGCGAGCCGGGCGACACTGTTGTGGTAGCCGTCCTGCTGCAGGAGGACGCAGCCCTTCCAGGTGAGGATCGGCGCCGCGCCGCGAAGGTCGAGATCGTAGATCTCGATAGCCTCGCGCGCACCGTGGCTCGTGGTGTAAAGACTGAAGTGCCGAGGCGACGTCTCGGCCAGGCTGAGGCCGTGCACGTCGAAGGCCTGCAGGTTCAGCGGCCCCGGACAGTCGGGATAGGCGCGCGTGTCGTGCTGCAGCGTGAAGGAGGCGTTGTGGATGAGATCCGACTGCGTCCGCGTCGCCGGATCGATGAGATACAGGTGACCGGGGGCACGGTGCCCGGACGCAAGCAGAAGACCGGTGGACCCCACGGTCACAATGTCTTCCGGGACGACGAGGCCGCATAGGTACGTCAGTCCCTGCTCGTCGCGACAGCCGGGCGACGGCGTAACTGCCCGCGAGGCAGGTTGCGCGACGCTCGCATTCTGAGCGACGACCGAGGTTGTGATGCCGCCAGTCAAGAGAACGACGGCAAGGAGTATCCAACGTTGCAGTGTAATCATGCGGCTCCTCGATGCGCGCGATCGCGGCGGTCTTCGTCGGCTGGGTTGAAGAAGACGCACCGTCGAGTACCCTTGGTTCGAGCTACACTCTGCTTCACTGGGGCGACGTTCGGCAGAGACATGAAGCATGCCACAGTCTCTCGTGCGTTGGCGGTAGCCGCCGCCGCACTGCTCGTGCACGGCACCGCTCGGGCGCAGCGCGAGTTCCGCGAATATCCGAGCTTCGAGGGCGCGGATGCAGCGGCGCCGCTGCCGCCCGACTACCGTGTGCCCGGCGAGCTCGTGATCGGCCGGCTCATGTATCCCGGCGGCAGCTTCGGATTCGGCGGCAGCGATTGGCGGCAAGGCGGCACGAGCTGGACCGACGACTATCCGCGCGGCGACCGCACGCTCGTGCAGATGCTGCGGCGCTTCACGAGAATCGACGTCCGGGCCGTCGAGCAGCCCGTCAATCCCGACGACGAAGGCGACGTGTTCTATTGGCCGTTCATGATCGTGGGCCTGGCCCGCGCGTGGCAGCTGACCGACGCTCAAGCGGCCGAACTACGCGAGTACTTGCTGCGCGGCGGGTTTCTGTTCTGCGACAGCTTCTTCGGCGATCGCAACTGGGCGGTGTTCGAAGAGAGCTTGAAGCGCATCTTCCCCGACCGCCCGATCATCGACCTCACGGACGATCACCCGATCTTTCACACCGTGTACGACTTACCGAACATGACCAAAGTGCAGATCCCGAACGCCAACCGCGTGTTCTGGGGCGGACGTGGTTTCTCGCGTGACGGCGTGCCTCGTTGGCGCGGTGTGGAAGGGCCCGACGGCCGGCTGCTCGTGCTGATCGCGTTCAACAACGACGTCGCAGACGCTTGGCAGTGGGCCGACGATCCGCGCTACCCGGGCGATCTGGTGAATCTCGCGTTGCGTCTCGGCGTGAACGTCGCGATGTACGCGATGACGCACTAGCGGAGTCTCCGAACGCGAGCGGACCGAGCACGGGGCGGCGTATTTGCTTGACGGGCTCGCCATGCGAGCTCTCCTCGACGTCCTCCGACGGAGAAATCTTCCGCAACGAGCGAGGCTCGACGAGCGCCGGTGCGGATCTAGACCCTGCGCTGCGCAGCGTCGCAGGCCTCAAGAGAGGCGGTGCGGTGCTCGCTCGGAAGGAGGGGACCATTCCAGCTTGGCAGGGCGGCGGCTTGGCTCGCCGTCGCGACGAGCGCAGCGGCAAGCGACAAACGGCAGCTGCTTGCGGCGACGATCCTCACGGCATCTCGACTTCCAAGCCGACCGGGCCCGACGAAACGTTGTTAGAACATCGACCTCGGCCCAAACGCGCCGGTGGACGTCGAAATAGGAAAGGTCATTTCAGACCCTTTGCCTCGACGTCCCAGTTCGAATTCTTGCAAAGCCCGCAGTTCTTGCCGAGGAACATCGCGCCGGCCTTCTTGTCGCCCTTGAGCTGCCATGCGGCCCAGCTCCACGCGACGTTCGCGAACTCGCCGCCGCCCGGATGGAAGAACGTCGCGCTGTGTCCCGCGCCGTGGCGCGAGGCGTAGAACGCGGGCTTCTTTTCGAGCCAATCGTAGGTGGACTTCGAGGTTTCCATCATGAAGTCGCGCGTGCTGCCGTTCACGAGCAGCACGGGCCCGTGCAGCGGTGCGAGTGTGGAGACATCCGGGATCGGAAACACCGGGGGATTCTTGGGATCGACGCGCATCACGCCCGAGTTGAACACGCCGATCGTCTTCACACGCGGGTCCGCACCCACCTCGATCGACAGGAAGCCGCCACACGAGCTGCCCATCGCGCCCATCTCGTTGACCGCGATCTTGCCCTCGAGCGGCGACCCGCCGCGCGAGTTTTCTTTATCCGCCCAGTCGAGCATTGCGCGCAGGTCGTCGACGTTGGCTTGGCGCTTCGCCGCGCCCTCGATCGGCGTCGTGCCGATCACGACGAAGCCGTGCGAGGCCACCGTCCCCATGAAGCCCATGAAGGCTTTGCTGTCGATCGCGCAGCCACCGTTACCCCAGGCGATCACGGGCAGCGTGTCTTTCTTCGGGAACGCGCTGAGATCCGCGGGACGCACCACGACGAGACCCGGCGCGCCGTAGGCCGGCTCCGACGTGACCTCGTACGCGCCCTTTTCGGCGAGCGGCGCACCTTCCACGGGCAACGTGGTGCGGACCTGGTCCATCGTAATTTCGGCGAACGGCCGATCGGCAAGAGCCGAGCCGGCGATGGCGAACAGAAGGAGGCCACCGGCGGTGGTCACGATCGACTTCAACATGGCGAATTCCCCTCAACGAAAGCCTGGTGCAAATAGAATCGTCGCCTGTCTGCGCGGTTCACTGCAAGTCACCTAAAGATCGCGCGCCGGGGCGGTCCGTAGAGTCACGGGACACGGGACGGCTGCGGTGTCCGCTAGCCGCCGCTCGGGGTCGCAGGCACGCCGCCCCCGACGGCCGTGAACACGCGGCTCTTGATACGCCAGCCCTGCGCGGTTTTCACGTACTCGTCGTCGTAGCGGCCGATCATGAAGATCGAGTGCGCGAAGCCCGGCTTCTGTCTCGGCGTGATGTCGGCGAGAACCACGTAGGCCTTGCCGGTCGCACCGCGGCCGCTCGGCTCGATCACGTGATTGAAGACGAAGTGCCGGACGTAGGCCGGACCGTGCGGATCGTCCGCGCTCACCATCTTGGCCAGCGCCTCGCGTCCTTTGGCCATCGGCGGCACCTTGGTCGTGAACTTGCCCGAGTAGGGCGCGCAGCCGGCCGGCAGACCCGACGCAGCGGCACCGCCCGTGTCGGGCAGCACGCAGGCGAACGTGCCGTCCGGTGTGAATGCGCTCGCATACGCCGCGCCGCTGTCCGCATTCATATCGGCCTCGTACGGCAGGCCGGCCACGAGCTGCTGAATGTCCACGTAATCCCGGTCGCTCAACCGCCGTCCTTTCGGCGACGGGCTGGGCGCAGCTTTCGGCAGCGCGTGCACCGCGGCGACCGGCGGCGGCAGCGGCACGTTGGGCTCACCCCACTTGCCCTCGTAGAAGGTGCGTTTCGCGAAGCGCCACCCCTGCGGCGTCTTCGCGTAGACGTCGTCGTAGAAGCCGCCGTGCCCTGCCCCCGGCCGCATGCCGGGCTTGCCCGGATCGAAGATGCCCACGTACACCCGGCCCACCGCGCCGTCGGCGGTCGGCGTCACGATGACGTTGGTCACGGAGTGGCCGACGTTCAGTGCGCCTCGCCGCCCGCCTCGGGCCAGCGCGGCAAGAGTCTCGCGGCCTTGATAGCTGCGGCCGCTCGGACCCTGGTTCGTGCCGGTGAACGTGCCGTCGGGCGTGTAGAGATCTGCATAGGCGAAGCCGTTGTCGTCGCCGCTGTCGAGCGCCCAGCCGTACTTGTAGACGAGTTGCTCGATCTCGATGTAGTCGCGCGCGCTCAGCGCCGGAGCAGTGGACGCGCTCGGCGTCTGCGCATGACTCGTGGTCATGCCGAGGCCGAAGCCGAGGCCGAGGAGCAGGACAGTGGTCAGTCGTAGTCGCAGCATGACATCCCTCCTCAGCGCGCGGCCGCAGACTGCGGCTTCAGCGATTCCGGCGTGCCGTTGGACGGCACGAACTGCCGCGTCTTGAAACGCCAGCCGTCCGCCGTCTTCACGTACGTGTCTTCGTAATGGCCGCCGCCCCAGACCGCGTTCGGCTGACCGTCTTCACCGTACCGCAAGTGCAGCAGGTACTCCTTGCCCTTCGCACCCTCCTCCGTGGGCTCGATCACGTGGTTGACGATGAAGTGCCAAGTCGTCTGCGGGCCCCTGCTGGTCTGCTTCGCGAGCTTCGCGAGATTGTCTCGCCCGGTCGTCTTGCCGAAGTTCGCACCCGGCGCGAAAAGGTCGGCGTACGCATAACCGTCGTGGGCGCCCTGATCGACGGCGTGGGCATACCGCGCCGCCAATTGCCGGATCTCGATGTAGTCGAGCGGCGTCAGCGTCATGAGATGGCCAGACGGCTTCGCGGCGTCGCTGTGACCGGCGTCGCTTTGAGCTTGGGTGACGGCGGGGGTGAAAACGCCGGCACCGAGTGCGAGCGTGAGGGACAGTGCCACGAACGGTGTAGTGCGACTCATAACGATCCTCCGGAGCGGTGCGAGCACAGGTTTAGCATCATATCGATATCGCCGTTAAGAACACCCGGGCACGGGCTCCGGTCCGTTGAGCTGCCAAACCATGATCGTGTGCGCGACCTCTTGCCGTACCGGCAGCCCGTCCTCAAGCGGAGGAGCGAATCGCCATTGTTTCAGCGAGTCGAGCCCCGGCTGCTCGAATATCTGGTCGGACGAGCTGACGACCCGGGCGTTTTCCACGTCGCCGTTGTCGGAGACCGAGAACTCGAACTGCACGCAACCCTGGAGGCGGTGCTCGAGGGCACGGTCCGGGTAATCCGGCGGCACTCTCTTTCCCGGGAAGAGGGCGTCGGGGGTCCGCGGGAGAGGTGGGTTCCTGTTCTTCTGCTCCTCGAGGAGATCGGCTGCTTGCTTCTGCAGCGACTTCACAATGGGCGGCATCTTACGGCCATCGAGCCGATAGAGCCTGATCGCGGCGTCGAGGTTGGCCTGGGCGAGCTCAGGCGCAAAGATCTGCAGATAGGCCGCCGCACGCGTGACTGATGCTTGAGACGTCCAGGTGTCGCAGGCCACGCCGGCGTCGAGCGCCCGCAGCGTGCCCGCATAGTCGTTCGCGTTGAACAACGCGTCTGCATCTTTCACGGCGACCATCGATTTGACCACCGCACCGAGGGACGGCTTCTCCAAGGCTTCGCGGAACAGCTTCGCGGCACCGTCGCGGTTGCCCCGCGCGTCCGCAACTTCGGCTTTCGCGCCCGTGAGGAGCGCTTGCTCATCGACGCTTAGCGATGCCGCATCGACTTGCGACAACAGATCGTCGGCGCATTGAGCGTTCTTGCGCGCCACACAGGCGGCGGACCCTTGCAACGCGGACGCGAGGTTTGCGTGGAGGCTAAGTGTTTGGTGCTGGGGAGCCAGCGCCGTGAGGTTGCAGAGCTGCCGGGCTGCGCTCTGTGCCTGGGCAGCCTCCGCGCCGGCCACGCAGGCCAACGCCAACATGATCGTCGAGATATGACGTATTGCCCCCACTGCCCGATTCTATCCGGGGCGGTTGCGGGTGGATAGCACGGCTAAACGGTGTTATCTGTGCTGAGCTGTTTTAAATGGTGGCCAGGGGCGGAATCGAACCACCGACACGCGGATTTTCAGTCCGCTGCTCTACCAACTGAGCTACCTGGCCATGCCGCCGTTAGAAGATGCGAGGCGCGAGCGGGCGAGTATTAGAACGGTCGGGCTCCGGCGCGAGTCAAGGCACCAAAAGCGCCGCCCCGTCGGCGCTTTTGACATGCCAAGCCCGCGGCGGCTAGGCTCGACAGGCTGGTCTCGCGACCGCCAGGCGCGAATCGCGCGAATCAATACTCCATGGCTCTCGGTGTTGCCTGAAATTTCACCGCGTGGCGTCGAGTCGCTCAGCGGATCGCTTTGCTCGAATCAGGCAGGCCAGCGTGCGCTTGACCGAACCGCTCGCGCGCCGAGGACCAAGTCGTGCAGACCATGCCCGAGGTCAGCCCCACGAAGTGGCACCTCGCGCACGTCACGTGGTTCTTCGAGCGCTTCTGCCTGCTCGAGCACGCGCCCGGCTACGCGCTCCTCGACGAGCGCTACCACTACCTGTTCAACTCCTATTACTACACGGTCGGCAAGATGTACGCGCGGCCGCAGCGCGGGCTGCTGAGCCGGCCGACCGTGGCCGAGATCTTGAGCTATCGCGACGCATGTCGACGACGCGATGCAAAAGCTCATCGCCAAGCGCGGCGACGATCCGGAGTTCGCGTTCCTCGTCGACGCTCGGCCTGCATCACGAGCAACAGCACCAGGAGCTGTTGCTGACCGACATCAAGCACGTCTTCTTCACGAATCCGCTCGGCCCCGCATACCGCGAGCCTGCCGGCGCCGCCGCAGCTCGGCCGCGCGAGCCGCTGCACGAGTTCGTGCCGCGCGCGGGCGGCGAATTCCGCGATCGGCGCGCAAGGCGAGCGGCGGCTTTTGCTTCGACAACGAGACGCCGCGCCATCGCGTGCTCGTCGAGCGATCACGCGCTCGGTAACCGGCTCGTCACGAACGCCGAATACCGTGAGTTCATCGACGACGGCGGCTACGAGCGATCCGCGGCGCTCTGGCTCGCCGACGGCTGGGCGCAAGATTCAGCGCGAGCCGGCTGGACGCGGCCGCTGTGCTGGTCCGACGACGGCGAGCGCGAGTTCACGCTCGGCGGCTGGCGCGAGATCGATCCGCACGCGCCCGTCTGCCATGTGAGCTATTACGAGGCCGACGCGTTCGCGCGCTGGGCCGGCGCGCGCCTGCCGACGCGAAGCCGAGTGGGAGCTTGCGGCGCGAGGCAACGCCGGTCGACGGCAACCTGCTCGACACCGAGCGCTTCTCACCCCGTTGCAGCGTGGACCGCGTCGGCCAGCGAGCCGCGTTACGCAGCTCTATGGCGACGTCTGGGAGTGGACGGCCTCGCCGCTACGCGCCCTATCCCGGCTTCGAGCCGCTCGCGGGCTCGCTCGGCGAGTACAACGGCAAGTTCATGTGCAATCAAATGGTCGTGCGCGGCGGCTCCTGCGCCACGTGGGCGCGAGCACATTCGGGCGAGCTACCGCAGCTTCTTCTATCCGCACGATCGCTGGCAGTTCCTAGGCTTCGGCTCGCGAAGAGACTAGCGTGAACGAGCGAGACTCGATGAGCAACCATGTCCGCGGCAGCTCGCGAGCGCCGAACGACACCGCTCCCGAGATGGCGACCGACGAGCGCCGAGATCCTGCGCGGGCTCACGGCGCCGCAAAAGCGCATCTCGCCGAAGTATTTCTACGACCAGCGCGGCTCGGAGCTGTTCGACGCAGATCTGCGAGCTGCCCGAGTACTACCCGACGCGCACCGAGCTCGCGATCATGCAGGCGCATCTGCGGCCGAGCTCGCCGAGCTCGTCGGGCCGCGCGCGGCCGTCATCGAGTTCGGCGCGGGCTCCAACCTCAAGGTGCGCCTGCTGCTCGATCACCTGCATCGAGCCCGCCGCCTACGTGCCCGTCGACATCTCGGGCGACTATCTGCTCGAGCAGGCCGAGGACCTCGCGCGCGATTATCCGAACGTGCACATTCAACCCGTGTTCGCGGATTTCACGCAGCCGTTCGAGCTGCCGCGAGCATCCCGTGATGCCCGAGCGCAACCTGGTCTTCTTTCCGGGCTCGACGATCGGCAACTTCTCGCGCGCGACGCGCGTTCGAGCTGCTCGAGGTCATGCGCGCCGAGGCGAAGTCCGGCGGCGCGCTGCTGATCGGCGTCGATCTGCGCAAGGACCGCACGATTCTCGAAGCCGCCTACAACGACAGGCCGGCGTCACGGCCGAGTTCAACCTCAACGTGCTCGCGCGCCTGAACCGCGAGCTCGGCGCGGATTTCGACCTCGAGCATTTCGAGCATCGCGCCGTCTACGACGAAGCCGAAGGCCGCATCGAGATGCGGCTCGTGAGCACGCGGCCGCAGACGGTCACCGTGGACGGTGCGAAGCTCACGTTCGCAGCGCGGCGAGTACATCGTGACCGAGCACTCGCACAAGTACTCGATCGAGGAGTTCCGACGGTCGCGCGGCGCGCCGGGCTTTACGCCCGAGCGCGTGTGGACCGACGCCGAGTCGCTCTTCAGCGTGCACTATCTGACCGTCCGATAATCCCGCGCTGCCGAACGCTCCTCGCGGCCGCGGCCCGGCTTATGTCGCCGCGCGGCTGAAAAGGCCTGGCGCTGCGCTTATCATGCGCGTGCATGAGCGATGAGAAGATCTATCCCGATCCCGGCCGACCGTGCGGCCCGCGCCTGGGTCGACTCGGCGACGTACGAGACGCATGTACAAGGCCTCGATCGAGAACCCCGAGCAGTTCTGGCGCGAGCAAGCGCAGAGCGCTCGACTGGATCAAGCCCTTCACGAGGTCAAGGACGTCTCCTTCGACGCCGAACGACCTGCACGTGCGCTGGTTCGCGGACGGCACGCTCAACGTCGCGGCGAACTGCCTCGACCGGCACCTCGCCAAGCGCGGCGAGCAGACCGCGATCCTCTGGGAGCGCGACGACCCGGCCGACGACGTGCGGATCCTGAGCTACCGCGAGCTGCACGAGCAGGTCTGCCGGCTCGCGAACGCGCTCAAAGGCGCTCGGCGTCGAGAAGGGCGACCGCGTCACGATCTACATGCCGATGATTCCCGAGGCCGCCGTCGCGATGCTCGCGTGCGCGCGCATCGGCGCGGTGCACTCGGTGGTCTTCGGCGGCTTCTCGCCCGAGGCGCTGCAAAGGGCGCATCGAGGACTGCGACTCGCGCGTCGTGATCACGGCCGACGAGGGCGTGCGCGGCGGCAAGCGCATCCCGCTCAAAGCCAACGTCGACGAGGCGCTCGAGGCGCTCGAGCGGCGTGAGCCGTCGATGCCGTCGTCGTCGTGCGGCGCACGGGCGGCGAGGTCGGCTGGAGCGAAGGCCGCGATCACTGGTATCACGAGATCACGAGCGGCGGCTTCGCCCGATTGCCCGCCCGAGCCGGTCTGGCGCCGAGGATCCGCTCTTCATCCTCTATACGTCGGGCTCCACGGGCAAGCCGAAGGGCGTGCTGCACACGAGCGGCGGCTATCTGCTCTACGCCTCGCTCACGCATCGCTACGTGTTCGACTACCACGACGGCGACATGTACTGGTGCGCGGCCGACGTCGGCTGGGTCACGGGCCACAGCTACATCGTCTACGGGCCGCTCGCCAACGGCGCGACGACCCTCATGTTCGAAGGCGTGCCGAACTATCCGGACGCGAGCCGCTTCTGGCAAGTCGTCGACAAGCACCAGGTGAACATTCTCTACACGGCGCCGACCGCGATCCGCGCGCTCATGCGCGAGGGCGAAGCGCCCGTGAAGCGCTGCTCGCGCAAGAGCCTGCGCCTGCTCGGCACGGTCGGCGAGCCGATCAACCCCGAGGCCTGGGAGTGGTACTACCACGTGGTCGGCGACGGGCGCTGCCCGATCGTCGACACCTGGTGGCAGACGGAGACGGGCGGCATCCTGATCACGCCGCTGCCGGGCGCCACGGCGCTGAAGCCCGGCTCCGCGACGCAGCCGTTCTTCGGCATGCGAGCCGGCGATCGTCGATCAAGACGGCAACATTCTCGACGGCGAAGCGGTCGGCAATCTCGTGATGCTCGACAGCTGGCCCGGCCAGATGCGCACGGTCTACGGCGATCATCAGCGGTTCGTGGATACGTACTTCCGGCACTTCCCGGGCAAGTACTTCACGGGCGACGGCGCGCGGCGCGACGCGGACGGCTACTACTGGATCACGGGCCGTGTCGACGACGTCATCAACGTGTCCGGCCACCGGCTGGGCACGGCCGAGGTCGAAAGCGCGCTCGTCGCGCATGCCGAAGGTCGCCGAAGCCGCCGTCGTCGGTTTCCCGCACGACATCAAGGGCCAAGGCATTTACGCCTACGTGACGCTGATCGCGGGCGAGGAGCCCACGCGAAGAGCTGCGTCAGCGAGCTCGTGGCTTGGGTGCGCAAGGAGATCGGGCCGATCGCGAGCCCCGATTTCATTCAGTGGGCGCCGAGCCTGCCGAAGACGCGCTCGGGCAAGATCATGCGCCGGATTCTGCGCAAGGTCGCGGCGAACGAGTTCGACAGCTTGGGCGACGTCTCGACGCTGGCCGATCCCGGCGTGGTCGACGACCTCGTCGCGCATCGCGCCGAATCGTAGGCCGGAAGCCGCACGAGGTCGTGGTCTCAGCGCGTCGCTCGCGCGTGCGAGCGCGGAGGGCTAAGTCGGCTTGAAGTCGGGCGGCGCTTCCGAGCCTTCGCCGAAGAAGAACTTCTGCATCTCGTCTTCGAGGAACTTGCGCGCTTTCGGCTCGATCGGCGTGAGCCGGTACTCGTTGATGAGCATCGTTTGGTGCTTGAGCCAGCGCTGCCACGCGAGCTTCGAGACGTTCTCGTAGATTCGTTGGCCGAGCGCGCCGGGATACGGCGGGCGATCGAGCCCTTCCGCCTCGGCACCGAGCACGACGCAATGCACCTTTCTGCTCAAACGATTCGCCTCAACTAACAGCCCTTGCGATCGGCGCTTCGTGACGGTCGTCCATCGGCGAAGCTGACCGCGCCCTCGAGACCTCGCCGAGCGATTTCAGCAAGGCCGCCACGGGCGCCGGCACACCGACGCCGATCTCGGTGCCGGGGTTATACCAAACGATAGCCGTCGCCATCCATGATCGCACGCGGCGCGCGCTCGAGTCGTCACGATCTGCGGTGAGATGTCGAGATCGAAGTGCGTGAAGCGCGTGCTCGATGACGGCCGAGCTCGCGGATTTCCGCCGGCGTGGCGCCGAGACGGCGCGCGCACCACTGCATCGGTCGTCTCCTCGGGCCCGCGCTCCGGGAAGCTGTAGCAGCCCGCCCCAGACGCCGCGCGCGGGACGCCGCTCGAGCAGCACGCGCCCCGCCGGATCGAGGACCACGAGCATCGTCGTGCTGCGTCGCGGGCGCTCGCGCTTCGGCCGCGGCGCGGGGAAGGCCGCCTGCGTGCCGAGCGCGCACGCGCGGCAGTCCTCGGCGAGCGGGCAAACCGTGCACGCCGGCCGCGCGCGCGTGCACAGCGTCGCGCCGAGATCCATGATCGCCTGCGTATAGGCGGCGAGGCGCTGCGCCGGCGTGTTGCGATCGGCGAGCTCCCAGAGCGCGCGCTCGACCGCAGGCTCGCCGGGCCAGCCGGCGACGGCGTGGTAACGCGCGAGCACGCGCTTGACGTTGCCGTCGAGAATCGGCAGCCGTTGCCCGGTAGTGAGCGCGAGGATCGCGCCGGCCGTCGATCGGCCGATCCCGGGCAGCGTCACGAGCTCGGCGAGCGTCGTCGGCACTCGGCCGCCGAAACGCTCGACGACGATCTCGGCAGCGCGCTTGAGATTGCGGGCGCGCGCGTAGTAGCCCAGCCCCGACCAGACGGTCAGCACGGCGTCGGCATCGGCCGCCGCGAGCGCCTCGACGCTCGGGAAGCGTTGCATGAACCGCTCGTAGTAGCGGACGACGGTCGCGACCTGCGTCTGCTGCAGCATGATCTCCGACACCCAGACCGAGTACGGCGAGGGATCTGCTTGCCAAGGCAAGTCGTGCCGGCCGTGCAGGTCGAACCACGCGAGCAAACGCGCTGCAAAGGTGCGCTCGGCCATCAATTCGCTGAGGCGCTCATCGAGCGCGGCGGCACGGGCCGGCCGTCACGCACGCGCGCGAGTCGCTCGATGCGCATGACGGCGTGCTCGCCGCCGCGCGCGAGCACGCGCTTCAGATACCAGGGGCCGATGAGGGGCGGCACCCAGAAGTCCGGCTCCATCTCGAGCTTGTACGTCATGTTCGTGCCGCCCATGCCGTCGGGCACGAGATCCCATTCCGACGTGCTGTACTTGAAGTTGCTGCGCTCGGGCAGCGCAACGCTCCGAATGTGGTAAGGCCTCTGTGTCTCGAGGCGCTCCACGCGGCGCAAGCTCAGGCAATGGAACAACATGCAGCCTTCCATGCGCGTGTAGACGATCGGCCTGCCCTGCTCGTCCGGCATGAGATAGCGGCTTTCCTTGTAGGCGCCCGAGATGTGCCGGTAGGCATTGTCGTCGTAGTCGATGAGCACGGCGTAGATCGACTGGGGCGTCGCCTCGAGATGCGCGGTCGCCTCGAGCTCGTAGCGGCCGCGCTTGCGATCGATGTCGAGGCTGTTCATCGTCGCCGCGGCGACCATCGAGCTCGTCGCCACTCCCGCGAGGGCCCATACGATGGCCCGCTGCGCGTTCACCGGTTCAGGAGCCCCTTGAGCTTGTCCTTGAGCTTGTCCTGCACTTCCTGTTTCTTCTCGTCGACGCGCTGATTGACGGCCTCCTGGGCCTTGGCCTTCACGAGGCCGCCGAAGTCCGGCAGCACGGACGGCTCCTCGAGCGTGCCCGTGACCTTGAGCGGCACCGACCCGCCGGCCATCTTGGCCATCGCCGGATCCGACTGCAGCTGCTCACCGTCCGTGAGCTTCGCCGTCAAGTCGAACCGGATTGCATCGGTCAGGAGATTCACGGTGCCCGTGCCGTCGATGTTCATGAATCCGAGATTGGCGTTGAGATCGCGGTTCGTGAGCACCGCGTCCTTGACCATGCCCGAGGCCGAGACGGACGTGAACGGCGTGCGCGGTGTCCCGGCGGGCCGTGCGGGCACGGGCGTCTTGTCGATCGTCGCCCGCGCGCGGCGCAGCTCGTACCAGAAGTCGATGCCCTCGAGCGCGCCGTCGACGACGGACAACGACACGTCGCCGTCGAGCTTGCGCCGCATCTCGCCCAAGTTCGATCCCGTGGCCGTGACGTTCAGACGCACGTCGCCCGTCCCTGAGAAAGCGTCGCTGGCGATGAGATCGTGCCCGAGCGGGGCCAGATTCACCTTGTCGAGCTGCTGATTGACCGTCATGCGCGCGGCGTCCTGCTGGACCTGAAGCACGATGTCGCCGCCGAGATGACCGCCATAGAGCGACGCGGCGGGCTTCAGCTGGATGCGCCCGTCCGCGGCCGCGAGCGAGAACGTCGTGTCCGTGAGGGTGAGTCCGCTGAACTTGGCCTTCTTGAGCTTGAGATCGCCCTTCGCGTTCAGTGTCCGCAGCACGGCGAGCGGCAGATCGACCTCGTCGAGCGAGCCCTCGTCGGCCGGCGTGTCACTGGACGGCGGCAGGTAGCGGTCCACGTCGATGTCGTCGACGGCGAGATCGTAGCTCAGCGCCTTGCCGGCCAGCGCCACACGGCCCGTGAGCTTCGAGTCGTCGAGCGCGAGCTGCATGTCGCGCAGCGCGATTTGACTCGAGTTGTAGACGAGACTGGCCTTGGCGCTCGCGCGCTTGAGCACTGCGCCGTCGGCCGTCTCGACCTTGACGCCGAACACCTCGAGCACGTCGCGCGGATCGAACTCGTGGATATCGACGGCACCCGTGAGCGACAAGTTGCTCATGAGCTTCTGACCCGACAGCGAGCCCGTCGTCGTGATGCCGAGAAAGCTCAGATTCAGCCCATCGAGCTCGAGCGTCTCGTCGTTGAGCTTGGCGATCAGCGAGTCGAAACCGACGTCGGCGCTGCCCGAGCCGCCGGGCCAGGCGGCGCCGCGGCCGTCGATGTGCACCTCGAGGTCGTCGAGGCGATATTGATTGTCGGCGAGTGACAGCGTGGCCTGCGTGTTGGCGTCTACCGTGACCGATACGTCCTTGCCGCTCAAACCGAACCGCATCTCGAGCGGGAACTTGGCACCGGGCCCGAAACCTTCGGCCGTCATGCCGAAGTTCGTGAGCTCCCAACGGCTCCCCGTTGCGGCATCGCTCCACGTCACACGCGCATCGTCGACTTCGATGGCGCCGATGCCGAGATCGAGATTGGCACTGCCGCCGCCTGCGGCCGACGCGGGCGCGGCGCCCGCGGATTGCGCGCCGCCCAAGTCTTGCCAGTTGTTGCGCCCGCGCGCATCGCGCGCGAGGTTGAGCTCGAGACCTTCGAGCCTGGCCTCACCGATTTGGATGCGCTTCGACAGCAACGGCAACAGCGCGACCTTGAGCTCTGCGCTCTTGATCTTCGCCATCGGCTCGCCGCCGAAGCCGCTCGCATTGGCGAGCGTCGCCGCCCCTACCGCGATGCGCACGCTCGGGAACACGGCGAGCTCGAGATTGCCGTCGAGCGTGAGTTGCCGGCCCGTCGCACGCGTGACGGCCGCCGTAATGTCGTCCTTGTAATCGTTCGGATCGAACAACATGCCGACCGCAACGAGCGCCGCGACGAACAGCACGACGATTGCGACGACTACGATGCCGACGAGCTTGAAGATTCGACCCATGCCGGTCCCTCCGAATGAGCCCTTTGGCTCATCCTAACAAAACATTACCGTCGGAGAGAGGGACGAGGCCGTTAGCCGCTGGATGCGGCGCGAGACTTGCCAGAGGAGCGAGTGTTCCAGTCGTCTACGATCTTCTCGAGATCCTTGGCGCGCACGGCGGCACCGATGTGGTGCCCTTGCACCTTGTCGCAATGCATGGTCTCGAGAAGGCGCAGCGTCGCGTCGTCCTCCACGCCCTCGGCGCAGGCGCGCATCTTGAGCTTGTGGGCAAGGTAGATGAGACCTTCCACGAGCGCGCGCGCGTCGTCGCGCAATCGCATATCGGTCATGAACTGATTGTCGAGCTTCACCTCGCTGAACGGCATCCGGTAAAGATGCGTGAGCGACGAAGCGCCCGTGCCGAAGTCGTCGAGACACAGGTTGATGTTCTTCACGCGCAGGCGCGTGAGAATGTCGAGCGCTACGGAAGGATCGCTGCATTGCCGCCGTCTCGGTGAGCTCTAGCGTGATCATGGAAGGATCGAGATTGTTCTCGCGGATCAGGTTCAGCAGACGATCCGGGAACTCGAGATCGCCGAGAAACTGGGCCGACAGGTTGACGCCGAGCTCCATGTAAAGACCGTTGGCGAACCACACGCGCGCCTGCTCCATGCTCGCGCGGAACACGAAATCGGTGAGTTCCGTGATGGCACCGCCGTCTTCGGCGATTTCGATGAAGTCTTTCGGGTAGAGCAAGCCGTGCTCGGGGTGCTCCCAACGCACGAGGGCCTCGGCGCCCTCGATGATCCACCGGCCGGGACTCTTGAACGTGGCTTTGGGCAAATAGTGAACGACGAACTGCCGCGGAGCGCGAGCCCCTCGCGGACTTGGCTCGCCGTGATGACCTTCTCGTGAGACTTCAGCCGCACGAGCAGCACCTCGAGCTCGTCGAGCGCGATCGGCTTGCAGAACGATCCCGCGATATCGAGGCCCATGGAGATCCCGAGCTCGGATGCCGTGGTCAACACCCGGCTGTCGAGACCGCTGGCGATCAGGATCTTCGGATTGCGCTCGAGCGTCGAGAGCTCGCGCAGCAGCTCGATTCCGTCGCGATCCGGCATTTGCAAATCGAGCAGGATCACCGTGGGCGAGAACTCCGAGCATCGTGGCGAGAACTGCTCGGACTCCGTGAGCACCCTCACGTCGATAACCGAGATCCTGGCCAACTTGGCCGAAGAACGTCCCCACATCGGGGTCGTCATCCATTACCAACAACCGGTTCTCGCTCACGTTTCCTCCTTGTAAAAGCTTCTTGTTGTTACACGACCGCACGCGGTCGATTGGCAAAAGATGCGGCCGGATTCTCTCGGTTCCAGTGGTCGATGAAGCTCGGGATGAAGTCCGGCGGCACGGCCCGGCTGATGAAAGAATCCCTGGCAGCAATCGCACCCCATGATCGCGAGCATATCCAGCGCCGCGCGGTTCTCGACACCTTCCGCGCAGATCTTGAGTCCCAAATTGTGACCGAGCTCGATCAGGGAACCGACCATCGTGTTCGCCTCGCGGCTGTGCGGAATGTTCGTCACGAGACTCTTGTCTATCTTCATCTCGTTGAACGGCATCTGATAAAGCTGGGTCAACGACGAGTAACCGGTGCCGAAGTCGTCCAGCGAGAGACCGATGCGCTTGACTCTGAGTCGCGTGAGGATATCCATCGTCGTCGTTGGATCCTGCATGGTGGCGGTCTCGGTGATCTCGAGCACGAGCCGACTGCCGTCGAGCTTGTTCTCGGCGAGCAACGCCGCCAGCCGATCCGGGAAGCTCAGATCCGTCACGAGCATCGGCGGCAGATTGACCGCGCAAGTGAGCTTCAGACCTTGCTCGTCCCACTCCCTGACCTGCCGGAGCGCGGCCTCGAGCACGTGATTGGTGAGGTCGCCGATGAGGCCCGTGCGCTCGGCCAGCGGAATGAACTCGTCGGGCATCACGACGCCGAGCCGGGGATGCTGCCACCGCAAAAGCGCCTCGACGCCGTCGATAGTCCAACCGTGCTGCACGAGCGTGGCTTTGGGTTGGTAGTACGGCACGAGCTCTTGTTGAGCGATCGCGCGGCGCAAGTCCGCGACGCTGAGCTCGCGGTCTTCCTCGAGCACGGCCGCGAGCTT
Organism: uncultured Gammaproteobacteria bacterium; assembly: GCA_963786385.1. Taxonomy (GTDB): domain Bacteria; phylum Pseudomonadota; class Gammaproteobacteria; order Steroidobacterales; family Rariloculaceae; genus FEN-1219. The sequence goes on along the minus strand of CAWAYS010000004.1, from coordinate 598,685 downwards.
GTTCTTGAGATCGCCGAGCATGAGCGGCTTCGCGAGCATCCCCGTCATCTTCAGGCCCTGGCTCGCGCCGAGCTCGTAAGCGGTCGCGAGCACGCGCTCGTCGACGCCGCTGATGAGCAGGATATGGGCTTTGCACTCGCGCGCCGCGAGCAGCCGCAGCAGCTCCACGCCGTCGATTTCGGCCAGGTGCAGGTCGATGAGGATCAGGGTCGGCCGGAACGAGTCGACGAGGCTGCACGAACTCGGCCGCGTCGCCCGTGCTCGGCGACCGAATACCCGATGCTTGCGCGCAACGTTCTCGATGAAATCTGCACCGATCGCGGGCTCGTCGTCCACCACCAGCAATCGATTGATGTTATCAGCCATTTTCCAGCACGTTCCGTCGCGCGTGTTCCTAGGGACCTTCGGGCATGACGCCCTCTTGCCACACAGAGTGCGGCAGGCTCGTTAGAAGATCTATCGACTGTGGCGCGGAATTCTTGAAATGCCGGAATGCAATTGTCGTTATGTAAAAGACGATCGGCGAACTCGTGACCGGCGCATCAGCGCTCGGGGTGACGGCCCCGAGCGCTGGCGCCGCGGGCTGCTCGGCCTAGTGGTGACTCGAGTACCAATTGACGGCGAACTGCACGAGCTGCGGCGAGTGGTGAGATTGAGCTTCTTCTTGATGCGCTGGCGGTGCGATTCGACCGTCTTGACGCTCAGGTTCAGATCGCCCGCGATCTCGCGCGTCGCTCTTGCCACGACCGATGAGATTGAGAACCTGCAGCTCGCGATTGCTGAGCCGCGCGATGGGATCGTGCGCTGCTTGCACGCGTCCGGAGACGGCGAAGCGCTCGATCATGCTCGCGCCGACGCTGTCGCTCACGTAAATGCCGCCCGCCAACACGCGGCGCACGGCGGTCAGCAGCTGATCGGCTGCGGCTTGCTTCATGATGTAGCCGTTGGCACCGGCGCTCAGCAGGCGCTCGGCGTAGATGCTCTCGTCGTGCATGGAGAGTATGAGCACGGGCAAGTGTTGATATTTGCTGCGGATGTCCTTCATGAGCTCGAGGCCGTCGCTGTCGCGCAGCGACAAGTCGAGAATCACGATGTCGGGCAGGCTCTTGGTGAGTCCCGCTCTAGCTTCCTTCACGTCCGCCGCCTCGCCGCATACTTTGAGATCGGGCTCCTGCTCTGATTAGCTGAGCCGAGTCCCTGCCGGACGATCGGGTGATCGTCGACGATGAAAACGTTGCGCTGCCGTGTTCCAAATTCCGACATGTCAGCCCCCTTTGCCGTTCGCCGTTTGCCGAGCACCGGCGCGCCATACGCAACGCACCACGGTGCCGCCTCCTTCGCGCGGTCCGATGTCGAGGGACGCCCCGATGATGCTCGCGCGATAATGCATGATCTTCAATCCTAGTCCAGTCCCCGTCGTGGTCACTTCAGGAATGCCCACCCCATCGTCCTCGACTGATATTTCAACGCTCTCGCCGTCGGTCTTGAGATCGACGAGGATCTCGCTCGCACACGAGTGCTTCGCGGCATTCGTCAGCGCTTCCCCTGCAATGCGGTAAAGGTCCGTGGCAGCCCCGACGCCGAGGGACGAGCCGCTCGTTTGGGCGCTGAAGCGCACGGGAATGTCGTAGACGGCCTCGGTGCTGGCGGCGAGCTGCTTGAGCGCACCGGCCAAGCCGTCGCGGTCGAGATTGACGGCCGTGAGTCCCTGCGCGAGCGCACGCGTCGTGACGATGCATTGCTCGACGAGATCGCGAACCGAGTGCACGCGCGGGCCGAGCTGGGGGGCTTCGCGCTCCGTGGCTTGCTCGAGACTCTTGAGCAGCAAAGAGACCCCGGTCAGCTCTTGACCGAGGCCGTCATGGAGATCGCGCCCGATGCGCTCCTGCTCGCGCTCGCTTATTTCGCGAATCTCGGCTTCGAGCTGACGAACCTCGCGCTCGAGCTGCGTCGACATCTGCGAAACTTGCTCGGACCTCGCGACTTGGCGCTCGAGCTTCTGCTCGGTTTCCAACGGCTCCGTGACGTCCTTGAGCGTGCCCACGTAGCGCAGGGCCTGGCCGCCCGGCGCATGCTCGACGACGCGGCCGGTCGCGAGCACCCAACGCCAGCGGCCACGCCCGGTCTTGAGTCGATACTCGCAGACGAACTGGGAGGTCTCGCCGGCCAGATGCGCCTGGAGCTCCATGTGCACGCGCGCTTTGTCTTTAGGGTGGGCAAGGCTCGCGAGCTGGCGGCCCGTGACAATCGGCGCCGAGTCGTCGAGCTCGAGCAGCTTCGACAGCTGCGGGTTGAACACGACTCGATCGCTGTCGATATGCCAATCGACGAGGCCGATCTCGCCGTTCGTGAGCGCAACGTCGAGTTGACGTTCCACGTCCTGCAAACGGGTCTCGAAAACGTTGGGCCGCGTGACGTCGAGCAGAAAGCCGACATACTCCCCATCGACATGCCGGGCCAGCACGCGAAGCCAGCGCGCCTCGCCGTTGGCATCCAGAATCTCGATCTCCTCGTCCCACGGACGGCCTTCGGCCGCGAGCATGCCCCAACGCGCCGCGCGAGTGGCCGGCATATCGTCGACGGCGTAGGCAAGCAGCTTCTCCACGTGACCGATCAATTCCCGGGCGGGCTTGCCGAACAGCTGCTCGGCGCCGTCGTCGAGGCTCGTCAACTCGAGCTCAGGCGTCGTCACACAACGGAAGCTTGCGGCAGGCAGCGCTGCGATGAGCTGCGCGACGGCAGCTCGCTCATGCTCGGGCAGCGAAGTGAACGGCGGCAGACGCGCAAACGAGGCCGCCGTAACCTCGGTCGTCTCGTCCGCATCCGCGCCGCCCGCAGCGAGCTCCATCGCTATCTCGATGACGTGGTACGGCTGCCCATCGGCATAGCGCACCACTTGCCGTCGCACGTCGAAATGGCGGCGCCGGCCGATCGCATCGGTGAGCTCGACATTGCGAGTGATCGCCGGCGTCCCGTCGGGCGGCAGGCTCGACGGAGGTCCGAGTAGCGGCCCCGTCGCAACGGCAAGCTCCGCATACGTGGCGCCAACGAGCTCCTCGCGCGGCCGGCCCAGGAATTCGGCCAGCGCGCTGTTGACGAGCACATAGCGGTCGTCGCTGTCGCGGATTGCGATCAACGCCCGCGTGGCGTCGAGCGCGTCTGCGAAGGGCAGCAGCGCCGTGCGCGTCGTCTTGACGGGCAGCTCGGTGGCCGGCGCGACTGCGCGGTTGCTGCCCGGTCGCGCCCGACGCACTGCCGCGAATCGCCCGAGCCATAAGCCATGAGCGGCTGCCGGCGTCAGCACGAGCTCGAAGCCATCGAGGGCTTGCTCGCTACCGAGCGTTAGATGGATGGGTAAACCGGCTGCAGCGCCCGAGGAGAGCACGCGTTCCGACGCGTCCGTCGAGCCGGGAGGCAGCACGTCGAACAAAGGCGCACCGGCGATCGACTCGGAGCTCGGGAGACCGAGGGTCGCACAAAACGCATCGTCTGCGTACGCAATAGTGAGGGCCGAGTCGGACTGCTGACAGACGAGTACACCGGCTCGAATGGAAGAGGAACGGCCGGCAATCGAGCCCGAAGCTCGGTCTCTCTGAGCGGTGGCTACCAGTGTCTCTCCCCTGACCGTGCCCCTGCAACACACTGATCTCTCAAGCGTTAGCAATCAGTATGTTGTATGCAGCCGATACCCGCTATAGGGGAACCCCTGAATGCGCCCAACCATCCCGTATTTGCAAAGTCCCAGGTCGGAAGCAGACTTTGCATCCGGCGCGCGCGAAGGGCCACGAGCCCCGCGGCCTAGCCGCAAAAGCCGGCAACTGAGGTAGCATAGGCGTCCACGACGCGGGTGTAGTTCAATGGTAGAACTTCTGCTTCCCAAGCAGATAACGTGGGTTCGATTCCCATCACCCGCTCCACTTCGCTGACCGTCGTGGTCCATGGTCTCGCCGGACGAGCGATCCGGCGCTCACGACGGCCGCCGCCACGATCACCACGAGCAGCGTCGCGAGCGCGTTGATCTCGGGCTTCACACCCAGACGCACGGCCGAGAACACGGCCATCGGCAACGTCGTCGCCCCCGGACCCGAGACAAAGCTCGCGATGACGAGATCGTCGAGCGAGAGCGTGAACGCGAGCAGAAACCCGGCGAGAATGGCCGGCGCGAGCAGCGGCATCGTGATCTCGACCAGCACCCTGAGCGGCCGGGCGCCGAGGTCCATGGCCGCCTCCTCGAGCGAGCGATCGAGCCCGAGGAAACGCGCCTGCACGATCAGAGCCACGTAACACAAACCGAAAGTCGTGTGCGCAACCACGATCGTGAGCGCGCCGCGCTGCCCCGGAAAGCCCGTCGCGCTTTGGAGCGCCACGAAGGTAAGCAGCAATGCGAGGCCGAGGACGACGTCGGGCAACACGATCGGCCCGCCGATCGCAGCGGCGAAAAAGCGCCGCCCCGAGAAGCCGCCCCTGCGACCCAGCGCCATGCCTGCGAGCGTGCCGAGAATGGCCGATAGACACGCGGACACCAAAGCCAAACGCACCGACAGCCACGCGGCGCCGAGGAGCGCCGCGTCGTCGAAAAGCGCGGCATACCACTGCACCGACCACCCGCCCCACACCGTTACGAGCCGGCTCGCGTTGAACGAATAAACGACGAGCACGACGATCGGCAGATACAAGAACGCAAAGCCCGCAACCAAAATCACAGCGAGCGTCACGCGGCTTCTCATCGCGCAGCGCTCTCTCTGCTCTGTGCCCATTGCAGCGCCGCGATGGCCGGCAACAGCACGGCGACGAGGACCACGGCCAGCGCCGAAGCGACGGGCCAATCGCGATTGTTGAAGAACTCCTCCCAAAGCACTTTGCCGATCATGAGTGTGCCGGGACCGCCCAGGAGCGCCGGAATGACGAACTCCCCCGTCACGGGAATAAACACGAGCAGCGCCCCGACGAGAGCACCGCGAGCCGACAACGGCAGAGTGATCGACACGAACGCTTTGAACGGACGGCAGCCCAGGTCGGCGGCGGCCTCGAGCAGCTGCCAATCGAGCCGCTCGAGCGTTGCATACAGCGGTAGGATCATGAACGGCAGATAGGCGTAGACGATGCCGATGTAGACCGCAACATCCGTATTGATGATCCGCAAGGGCGAGTGAATGAGCCCGAGGCTCGTGAGCGCTTGATTGACGATGCCGTTGTCGCGCAACAGGCCCATCCAGGCGTAGACGCGAATCAAGAAAGAAGACCAAAACGGCAAGACGATCGCGAGCAGCAAGACGTTGCGATAGCGATCGCTCGCTCGCGCGATGAAGTACGCCATCGGGTAAGCGAGCAGCAGGCAAAGCAGCGTCGTCACGGCCGCGATTCGCACGGAACCGAGCAGCGCTTTCGCGTAGAGCGGCTCCGAGAACAGAAACGTGTAGTTGTCGAAACTGCCGAGAAACTTGGGACCCGCGCTACCGAAACCGATCACGGCGGAGTAGGGCGGCTGGCCCGTGATAGCGTGGGCGAAACTGATGAACGCCACGAGACCGAAAGGGACGACGAAGAATGCGAGCAGCCAAATGTATGGCGCCGCGACCGCGTAACGGCGTCCCTTCATTTCATGAGCCCGCGGCAGTCGCGTGGCGCGAACGCGAGCGTGACTTGTGCGCCGGCGTCGAGCGCTTGCAGCGCGTCACCGGGATTCAGCCGCAATGCCGTCACGAGCTTGCCCGTGGGGATGACCACCGTGAAGCGCGCCTGGTGGCCGAGATAAGCGACGTCGTGCAGGGTGCCCGAAACCGTGTTGACTCCCGGCTCGGCTGCGTCCGCGCCCTGCAAGACGGCGATGCGCTCGGGCCGCACGGCCACGCGCAGCGTGTCGCCCACACGGACTTCGGCCGGCGCGTCACCGACGCACAAAGTGCATCCGACGTCCGGTGAGTCGACGTGGACGCCGCCCTCGCCGGTTCCCCGTACGGTCCCGTCGAACAAGTTCACGTTCCCGATGAAGTCCGCCACGTACGCTGTGCGCGGCGACTCATAGACGTCCCGTGGCGTGCCGAGCTGCTCGATGCGTCCTCGGTGCAGCACGGCCATGCGATCGGACAGACTCATCGCCTCTTCTTGGTCGTGAGTCACTATCACGAACGTGATGCCCGTCTCGCTCTGGATGCGCACGAGCTCGAGCTGCGTGGCCTCGCGCAGCTTCCGGTCGAGCGCCGCGAGCGGCTCATCCAAAAGCAAGAGCTTCGGCCGCTTCACGAGCGCGCGTGCGAGCGCGACGCGCTGCTGCTCACCCCCGGAAAGCGCCTGCGGACGCCGCGACTCGAAGCCTTCGAGACGGACGAGCGCAAGTGCCGCGCGAACGCGCTCGCGAATCTCGCTCTTCGGCAGTCGGCGATCGCCCGTCTCTTGGCGCAAGCCGAAAGCGACGTTGGCGGCGACGTTCATGTGCGGGAACAGCGCGTACGACTGAAACATCATGTTCACGGGCCGGTCGTAAGCCGCGACCGAAAGCATGTCCCGGCCATCGATGAGAATGCGGCCGGCGTCCGGGTGCTCGAACCCCGCCAAGAGCCGCAGCAACGTCGTCTTGCCCGAGCCCGAGGCACCGAGCAGCGCGAACATCTCCCCCCGAGCGATCGAGAGGCTTACCTCGTCGAGGGCCGGCGTGCCGTCGAAAGACTTACGCACGGCCTCGATCTCGACGAGCGGCCGAACCGCGCCGTCGCGTGCATCGGTTCTCTCGGTGGCGAGCTCCGTCATTCGGCGAGCGCTACTCGCCGGATCGGATGCGCGTCCAAGCACGGTTGCGCGCGCGCTCGGCGTCTGCGGACAGCACACGCTGCACGAACAGCTTGGATCGCACGGACGTCGGGGGAAAGATCGTTGCGTCGTTCCTGATCTCGTCCTGCACGAATTGCAGTGACCCCGGTACGGCGTTGGCATAGGCGACGTCGTTCGTGATGCCGGCCATGACGCGCGGATCGAGAACGAAGTTGATGAAAGCAAAGGCCGCCGCAGGATTCGGGGCGTCCTTCGGCACGGCCAGCATGTCGAACCACAGCATCGTCCCTTCCTTCGGCAGCGTGTACTCGATCCGCTGCGGATTCTGCGCCTCGGCGCTGCGCATGCGCGCCTGAACGACGTCGCCGGACCAGCCGAGCGCGAGGCAAATCTCGCCCGAGGCGAGGTCGTTGATGTATTGCGACGAGTGAAAGTACTTTACGTAGGGTCTCACACGCACGAGCAACTGCTCGGCGGCGGCAAGGTCTGCGGGATCTTCGCTGTTGGGGTCCTTGCCGAGATAGTTGAGGGCCAACGGAATCACTTCGCTCGCGGCATCGAGCATAGTGACACCGCAGTCGGCGAATTTGGCGACGACCTCCGGCTCGAAGAGCATGTCCCAGCTGTCGACAGGCGCCCCGGGCATACGCTCGTCGATCTTGTCCACGTTGTAGCCGAAGCCGTTCGTTCCGTACTGGTAGATCACTCCGTGCGTGTTGCCCGGATCGGCGCTCGCGACCTTGGCCATGAGATCGGGGTCGAGGTTCGCGAGATTCGGGATCTTCGACTTGTCGAGCGGCTGATAGACGCCCGCGGCGATTTCGCGCGCGAAGTACGGCTGCGCGGCCGGAACGACGATATCGTATCCGCTGCCCCCCGCGAGCAACTTCGCTTCGAGAACGTCGTTGCTGTCGTAGAGGTCGTACCGTGTCGCTATTCCGGTGGCCTGCGTAAAGTCCCGCAGCGTCGTCTCGCCGATGTAGTCGGACCAATTGTAGATGTTGACGGTGTTGCGGTCCTCCGTGCACGCGGCGACGAGAACGAGACAACCTAAGACGAAGGCGCGCACGATTTCCCCCTGTGGGCGGAGCAGCGCTAGGAGGCGCATCGAAATTGCGCCGGATACCGGCGTGCTTGTCAATGCGGCTGCCGGCGAGGCCGGGACCTCGTGTAGATTCCACCGAACGTCGGCTCGCGACAGCTGGTAGAGTGCCGGCACTCGAATGCCGGAGCCCGATCGCGTAGTGACCGTCGACAGCGCAGCCCCGAACCCCGAGCCAAGAGTCCGGGCGGCGGCACACACGTGACCGCTTTGCATCTACGCAAAGTCCGCAGCTTCGTTCGCCGGCCGGGACGCGTCACGCCGGCTCAGCGACGCGCTCTGAGCGACCTTCTGCCACGGTTCGCCTTGCCCGCAAGCGTCGGCAAGGCGGACTTCGCCGCAGTCTTCGGCCGCGACGCGTCGCTGGTCATCGACATCGGCTTCGGCGACGGCGAGGCACTGCTTACGAGCGCGGCCAACAACCCTGGCGTCGACTATCTCGGCATCGAGATCCACGAGCCGGGCATCGGTCACCTGCTGTTGCTGCTCGAGAAGGCGGCCGTCGACAACGTGCGCGTCGTCGCGCGAGACGCGGCCGACGTGCTGCCCGAGATCGTGCCCGATGAGTGCGTCGACGCAGTCAATCTGTTCTTCCCCGACCCCTGGCCCAAGAAGCGTCATCACAAGCGCCGGCTCGTGCAGCCGGCCTTCGTCGCCGAGGTCGTTCGCGTGCTCGAGGTCGGCGGCCTCTTCCACGTCGCGACCGACTGGGCCGACTACGCGAGCCATACCGCCGAGGTGCTCGCGGGACAACCGCGCCTCGTGCCGGTCGATGCCGCCGATGTATGCCACAATCCCGTCGCGTTCAGACCGCCGACGAAGTTCGAGCGCCGCGGCCGGCGTCTCGGCCACGACGTGGTCGATCTTTACTACCGCAAAACGGAGCCGCCATCCGTACCGTGACCGTGCCGACCCGCCGCGTATGAACAGCGTCGACACCGCAACCGCCCCGGGCGCCCGGCGCTGGTACGAAATTCTCTTCACTCAGCGGATTCTGATCTGCATCTTTCAGGGGTTGTCGTCGGGCATGCCGCTGTACGTGCTGATTCAGCTCGTGCCGGGTTGGCTCAGAACGAACGGCGTCGACCTCGCGACGATCGGGCTTTTCTCGATCGCGACGCTGCCGTATGCGTGGAAGTTTCTTTGGGCCCCTTTGCTCGACCGCTACCGCTTACCGTTTCTGGGCCGCCGGCGAGGCTGGATGCTCGTGAGCCAGCTGTTTCTGCTCGCGGCAATCTCGCAGTTCGGGACGATCGACCCCACGCAGCATCTCAACGCCGTGATCGTCATCGTGTTCGCGACGGCGCTGTTCAGCGCAACCCAAGATATCGTGCTCGACGCCTATCGGCGCGAGATGCTCGCGGACGACGAGCTCGGCACGGGCAACTCGTTCTTCATCAATGCCTATCGCGTGTCGTCGCTCGTTCCGGGATCGCTCGCGTTCGTTCTGGCGGACCATCTCCGGTGGAGCGCCGTCTATTGGATCGTCGCAAGCTTCATGCTCGTCGGGCTCGCGACGACGCTGCTCGTGCCGGAGACGTACGACGATCGTGCTGCGCCGCGCTCGGTGCGCGCTGCCGTGGTCGAGCCGTTCGTAGAATTTTTCACGCGCAGCGGCGTTGCGGCCGGCATTGCTCACGCTTGCCTTTCTGTTCCTCTACAAGCTCGGCGACAACATGGCCGTTGCGCTGCAGACGCCGTTCTTCGTCGACACGGGATTTTCGCTCACACAGATCGGCACGGTCGCCAAATTCGCGATCCTCGGGTCCTCGATGATCGGCGCTGCACTGGGCGGTTTGGTCATGCTCAAGCTCTCGATCAACCGTTCGTTGTGGGTTTTCGGCCTCGTTCAGCTCACGTCGATTCTGGGCTTCGCCGTGCTCGCGCGGGTCGGCCCGAACCCTTACGTGTTGTTCGCGGTGGCGGCTTACGAATACCTCGGCGTCGGCATGGGCACCGTCGCCATCACGGCGTTCATCGCGCGCCAAACCAACATGCGCTTCACGGCCACACAGCTCGCACTGCTCACGACGTTTGCGACCTTACCTCGCACCCTGGCAACGGCCACGACGGGCTTCATCATCGAAGCCGTGGGCTATTTCGACTTCTTCCTGATTTGCACTGCGATCGCAGTGCCTGGGATGGTGCTCCTTGCGTGGGTCGCGCCGTGGTCGGCAGCGCCGGCCAGCGCTCCAGATCAGAGAGCCCAGTCGTAATCGATCGTCAGCGGGGCGTGATCGGAAAAGCGGCGGCGTTTGTAAATGCTCGCGCTGCCGACGGCGGCGCGCAGCGCGGGGCTCACGACCTGGTAGTCGATGCGCCAACCGACGTTGTTCTCCCAAGCGCGCCCGCGGTTCGACCACCACGTGTACTGGTCGGCTTCCTGGTTCACGGCGCGAAAGGCGTCCACGTAGCCACGGCCGTCGAACAACGAGTCGAGCCACGCGCGCTCCGGGGGCGTGAAGCCGGGATAATCTCGATTCGCGCGCCAGTTCTTGAGATCGACGTTCTTGTGCGCGATATTGAAGTCGCCGCAGAAGACGTACGGCAGCGAGCTCGAGCGAAGCTCGGAGATTCGCTGGTCGAACGCGTCGAGGAACCGAAACTTCGCTGCCTGGCGCGCGGGGCTCGATGAGCCCGAGGGAAAGTAGGCGCTCACGATCGCGACCAGTCGAACTGCAGCTCGAGGTAGCGCCCCTCGTCGTCGAACTCGTCCACGCCGATTCGCTCGACGACTCGGCGCGGCTCGACGCGGCTATACATTGCCACGCCGCTGTAGCCGGGCCGCGTCGCGCAACGCAGCACACGATGAAAGCCGCGCGCGTGGTAATCGCGTGCCGCGAGTTGCTCAGGCTGCGCTTTGAGCTCCTGCACGCAGAGCACGTCGGCCTTCTGCCGCGCAAACCAGCGAAAGAATCCCTTGCGCGCCGCAGACCTAAGACCGTTGGCGTTGAAAGTGATGACTCGCACGCGTAGAAGCTCCAAAATAACCGGCCAGTCGGGTTCGAAGCAGGTATGATAACGAGGCGTTCCGGAACTGCTTCGATGAAAGCGTACAAGACAGAATTTCTGGAGCTGGCGTTGGAGCTCGGCGTGCTGCACTTCGGCGAGTTCACGCTGAAATCCGGACGCGTGAGCCCGTACTTCTTCAACGCCGGCCTGTTCAACAGTGGTTATGCGGCCGCGAAGCTCGGTCGCTGCTACGCGTCGGCGGTCGCGGGACTCGACCTCGAGTTCGACATGCTGTTCGGCCCGGCATACAAAGGCATTCCGCTCGTCGTGCTCACCGCGGCGGCACTCGCCGAGCATCACGACGAAGACTACCCGTTCGCGTTCAATCGCAAAGAGCGCAAAGACCACGGCGAGGGCGGAACGACGATCGGCGCCCCGCTCGCGGGCCGAGTGCTGATTCTCGACGACGTGATCACGGCGGGCACGGCGATTCGCGAAGTGCTCGACGTCATCCGCGGAGCCGGCGCAACCCCGGCCGGCGTTCTCGTCGCGCTCGACCGCGAGGAAGTCGGCCCGAAAACTCGGATCTCGGCCGTTCAGCAGCTCGAAAACGAGCTCGACGTGCCGATCCGCAGCATCGTGACGCTATCGGATCTCATTGACCATCTCGAGGAAGACCGCGATTTCGCCGAGTATCTGCCGGCTGTTCGCGCCTACCGCAACCGTTACGGCACGGCCCACGACCGCTAACGACGCGGACTTGAGACGTTTGTCGGAAAAAATGGCAGGCGTCGCCTTTTCTCGAGGCGAAATCTGGTATATGTACGAGTAATCGGGGCTCCACGAGTTTACATAAGTCAGGCATGCGAAAGCGGATTGCATTCATCTTGCTCGCGGCGCTCGTGTTGCCGCTCGCCACGCATGCCCAGGGCAAGACGGCAGCGAAGATCTACCGCTGGGTCGACGAAAAAGGCATCGTCCATTACGGCGACAGCGTGCCTCCCGAGTACGCGAAGCTCGACCGCGACGTGCTGAACGGCCAGGGCGTCGCCGTCGGATTCGAAGAAGGCGAGATCACCGAACAGGAGCGCGCGGCTGCGGCGAAGAAGGAAGCCGAGGCCGAAGCGCGACGGCAGGCGAAAGCCGAAGTGGCCCGCCGCGACCGAATGCTGCTCGAGACATATTTTTCGGTCGCCGACATCGAGGATTTGCGCGACCGCCGCATCGAGCTACTCGAATCGCAAATCAAAGTCACCGAGCTCTATCTCGCCAACCTGCGTAAGCGGCTGACCACGCTGCAAGACGAGGCGAGCAACTACAAGCCATACACGGCACGCGAGGATGCGCCGCCGATTCCGCAGACGCTCGCGTCGGACATCTCCAAGACCGCCGCTTCGATCAACAACTACGAGCAGATGCTGTCACGCACACGCACCGATCAAGAAACGCTGCGCGAATCCTTCGACCACGACATCGAGCGCTTCCACGAGCTCAAAGGCGGCTAGCTCAGCCGCGGCCCGTGTGGCCGAACCCTCCGGCGCCGCGGTCGCTCGCGGCGAAGCTCTCCACGATCTCGAACTCCGCTTGAACGACGGGTACGACGACGAGCTGCGCGATGCGCTCGCCGGGCTCGACGCGAAACGTTTTCGTGCCGCGGTTCCAGCACGAGATCATGAGCTCGCCTTGATAGTCGGAATCGATGAGCCCCACGAGATTACCGAGCACGATGCCGTGCTTGTGACCCAGCCCCGAGCGCGGAATGATCACAGCGGCGAGCGACGGATCGGCGATATGGATCGCAAGCCCCGTGCTGATCAGCTCGCACGCGCCCGGCTCGAGATCGAGCGGCCCGTCGAGACAGGCTCGCAGATCGACGCCAGCCGAGCCTGCGGTGGCGTGCTTCGGCAACGGCAGCTGCGCGCCGACGCGGGGATCGAGAATCTTGAGCTCGATGCGGCGAGCGGGCGTCGTCATGCTCAGCCGGCGAGCGACGACGAAGCGTCACGCGCGTCGCTGCGCGCGGAGCGATAGCGGTCGGCCACGAGCTCGACGAGGCGGCGAGCCAGCACCGGCTTCGATCCATCGCCGAGATTGAGCTCCGCTCCCTGCCAAAAGACGGTCAGCGAGTTCGTCTCGCGATCGAACCCGCAATCCGGACCGACTTGATTGGCCGCGATCATGTCGACGCGTTTCCTTTCGAGCTTGTCGCGCGCGTGCTTGGCGACGTCTTGCGTCTCGGCAGCGAATCCGACCGTGAACGGCGGCTGTGCCAGCCCGGCCACGCTCGCCAAGGTATCCGGCGAGCGCACGAGATCCAGCTTCATCTCCTCGGCGCTGCGCTTGATCTTCTGACTGGCCGCCTGCTGCGGGCCGGTAGTCCGCCACGGCCGCGCAACCGATGAAGATATCGGTGCCCGCGATCTCGGCATGGACGGTGCGGAACATCTGCTCTGCCGTCTCCACGTCGATGCGCCGCACGCCGGCCGGGGTCGGCAAGGCCACGGGCCCGCTCACGAGCAAGACGGCTGCGCCGGCCTCGCGCGCCGCCGTCGCGAGCGCGAACCCCATCTTTCCGGAGCTCCGATTCGTGATGTAGCGGACGGGATCGATCGGCTCGCGAGTCGGGCCCAGCCGTGATCATGACTTTGAGGCCTTTGAGCGATTGCAGCCGGAGCCGGCCCGGAGCCTCGGCGAGGGCCTCCGCGATCGCGGAGGGCTCAGTCATCCGGCCGGGTCCGGTCTCGCCGCACGCCTGGTCGCCTTCGGCGGGGCCCAGGAAGCGAACGCCGCGAGCCTCGAGCAGCGCGCGATTGGCCTGTACGGCCGGATTCGCCCACATGGCTTGATTCATGGCCGGCGCAAGCACTATTGGCGCTGTCGTGGCGAGACAAACCGTGGACAGCAAATCGCCGGCCAAGCCACCGGCGAGGGTTCCGAGAAAGTGCGCCGTAGCCGGCGCAACGAGCACGACGTCGGCCCAGCGGGCAAGCTCGATGTGCCCCATAGCGGCCTCGGCCATAGGGTCCCAGAGCTCATCGCGCACGCGGCGACCCGATACGGCTTGGAAAGTGAGGGGCGAGACGAAACGGCCCGCACCCGCGCTCATGACGACCTGCACTTCGCAGCCGCGCTCCACGAGGCGCCTGACGATCTCGGGGCTCTTGTAGGCGGCGATCCCGCCCGTCACACCGAGCAAAACTCGCGGTGAATTGCTGTTTGCGGCCATCTGCGTCGAACTCCCGTCGGATCAGCTTACTCTGCACCGGCCGGCCCTCGCCACTCGCCAATCGGCCTTTTCTTATGTCCGCACGGACTAATCGGACATGCGATTCGGGGCCCGCCTCGGTCAACATGACCGACGACGGATCGGAGACTGTTGTTGACCGTAAACGATTGGCCGCGCTCGGAACGTCCGCGTGAAAGGCTGCTGACTCTCGGTGCGGCCGCATTGTCCGACGGCGAGCTTCTGGCCGTGCTGGTAGGCGCGGGCACGCGCGGCTGTGACGCCACCGCACTCGCGCGGTGCCTGCTCGAGCGTCGCGGGGGGTTGGCCGGCGTGCTCGCGAGCCCGCCGCGCGAGCTCGCCGCGGTGCGTGGCCTAGGGCCGGCACGCGTTGCACGGTTGCTCGCGGCGCTGGAGGTCGGTCGGCGCTACCTCGAGGCTCCGGGGGACGCGCGCAGCTCGCTACGCGGCCCCGTCGATGCCGTACGGTTTTTCCGCGCTCGTTTCGCTCGACTTGCCGCACGAAGTGTTCTGTTGCCTGTTTCTCGACACGCGGCATCGGCTCATCCGGTATGAAGAGCTGTTCCGGGGCACCGTCGACGGAGCCACCGTCTATCCGCGCGAGGTCGTCAAGCGCGCCTTGCACCACAACGCGTCTGCGGTGATCCTCGGGCACAATCATCCGTCGGGCGTTTCCGAGCCGAGCGAGGCGGACCGCAGCATCACGGCCAAGCTCGGCCAAGCCCTGGCGCTCGTGGATGTCCGGCTTCTCGACCACTTGGTCGTGAGCCGCGGCGGCCACGTGTCCCTCGCCGAGAGGGGCTGGATCTAAGGTGCGCAAGCCGGGCGTCGCGGGCCCGCCCGGATCCCGTACACGGCCCCCCGCCTTGCCCGGAGGCAAGCCAAACGGTATAGTCCCCGCCCCTCCGAGAAGCGCTATCTAAGGGCCTTACGATGTCCAAAGTATGTCAGATCACGGGCAAACGGCCGATGAGCGGCAACAACGTTTCCCACGCGAACAACAAGACGCGGCGCCGTTTCCTGCCGAACCTGCACACGCAGCGCTTTTGGCTCGAGACCGAGAAGCGGTTCGTGAAGCTGCGGATATCGCGGCACGGTCTCAGAATCATCGACAAGCTCGGGATCGAGCAGGTCGTGCAAGATCTGCGGGCGAAGGGTCAACACATCTGACACCGCGGGCAAAGTCGAGGTAGCCAACATGCGAGACAAGATTCGATTGATGTCGTCGGCCGGTACCGGCCACTACTACACGACCACGAAGAACCGGCGCCTGCATCCGGAGAAAATGGAAGTCATGAAGTACGACCCGAGGGTCCGCAAGCACGTGATATACAAGGAAACGAAGATCAAGTAGAGGTCGTCGCGACGCAGGCAAAAAAAACCCGCCTTTCGGCGGGTTTTTTGTTTATCGCGGCTGGCAAGCCGGCGCTACTTCAGGCCGCCGTCCGCTCACGCATCGCGCGAAACGACTTCAGGTAAGCGACGAACTCCTGCAATCCCTGGATGCCGCTTTGCTCGGCCCGCGAGCACCACTCGCGGAAGTCGGCGAGCAGCCGCTCGTTGGAGGTGTGAGCGCCCTCCCAAAGGCTCTTGAGCTCGTTTTGGAACTGCAAGACGGTCTGAAATCGGGGGTGTCGCTCGCGTAGCTCGGCAAGCCGCCGGCGCGACCCCTCGTCGAGCATGTGCGGCTGCCAGCTCAATAGTCGCCGGACGGCACGCAGAATCGAGTTTGCGTTCTCGCCGAAGCTCTCGAGATCGCGCTTGAGCACCGGCAGCGTCACCTTGTGCGTATAGGCTCGGAGCACGTGCATACGGTTCACGATGATGGCACGCAGCCTATCGAGGTCGGGACTCGCCGTTGCTGCGTCGGCAAGCTGCGGCGGCGTCGCGACTCGACGGATCTTTGCGAGCCCTAACGCCGACAGCACTTTGAGATGCAACCAACCCATGTCCATCTCGTGGCTGCGCATCGAGAAGCGCGCCGAGGTCGGAAACGCATGGTGATTGTTGTGCAGCTCCTCGCCGGCGACGAAGAGGCCTATCGGCCACAGGTTCGTCGAGGAATCCTCGGTCTCGAAATTCCGATAGCCCTTGGCGTGGCAGAGGCCGTTGATGACGCCGGCCGCGAGCAACGGCATATTCGCGAGCTGCAACGCGATCATGATGATGCCCGGCACGCCGAACAGCACCAGGTCGGACACGATGAGCAGCACGATACCGAGGTAGCTCCAGCGCGGATGATGATACAAATGGTTCTCGAGCCAGTCGTTCGGCGTGCCCTTCGCGTACTTCTCGAGCGTCTCGGCGTTGTGCGCCTCGGCGCTGTAGAGCTCGGCGCCCTCGAGCAGAACTTTTTTCAGACCGAATAGGCGCGGACTGTGCGGGTCTCCGTCTCTTTCGCAGAAGGCATGATGCTTGCGGTGCACGGCCACCCACTCGCGAGTGGACGACCCCGTGTTGAGCCAAAGCCAAAACCGGCAGAGATGCCGTATGACGGGGTGCAGGTCGACCGCCCGATGCGCCTGATCCCGGTGGTAGTAGAGCGTCACCGCCATCATCGTCGCGTGCATCCACAGCAGCATGACGACGACGTACCCCCAGAAGCTCAGATCGGCCAAACCGTAGAAGTGCGCGTAAAGGAAATCCACGTTGTTCATACCTCGTCTCGGTCGCGGTCCCGTCGGCCGGACACCGACAGTTCGGGCGGTGACTATAGCCGATCGCCGAAGGCGACTCCAAACGGTCCCGGCTTCTGAGCGGACGTCGGTCACAACACGCGCTCCCGAAGCTCTGGCTGGCCGCAGGCCGCGCGGCGTAAGCTGTCGCGATGCCAGAGCTTCCCGAAGTCGAGACGACGCGCCGCGGCCTCGAGCCGACTCGTCGTCGGACAATCGCATCGCGACGATCGAGGTGCGCGAGCCACGGCTGCGCTGGCCGATCGCTCGGGCCCTGCCGGCCAAGCTCGCCGGACAGCGCATCGATGCTCTCGAGCGCCGCGGCAAGTATCTGCTGTTCGCCACGGCCGCCGGCACGCTGCTCGTTCATCTGGGCATGTCCGGGAGCTTGCGCTACTTGCCCGAGCCCCTCGCTCACGGCGCACACGATCACGTCGACGTGTGTTTCGCCGACGGCAGCCGTTTGCGTTTCAACGACCCGCGCCGCTTCGGCAGCTTCCACTTCACGACGACACCGCACCGCCATCCGCTCATCGAAACGCTCGGCCCCGAGCCGCTCAGCGCCGCCTTCACGGCGGACTACCTTGCGGCAAGCTGCCGCGACCGCAAGCTCGCGATCAAGCAGCACCTCATGAACGGTCACGTCGTCGTCGGCATCGGCAACATCTATGCGAACGAAGCGCTGTTTCGGGCCGGCATCAACCCGGCGCGGCAAGCCGGGCGTATCGCGCTCGCGAGGTTCGCGCCGCTAGTCGTGGCCGTACGCGACGTGCTCACGGATGCGATCGAAGACGGCGGCACGACGCTGCGCAACTTCGTGGGTGGCGACGGCAAGCCCGGGTATTTTCGCGGTCGCCTCAAAGTCTACGAGCGCGAGGGGCAGCCCTGCGAGCGCTGCGGCACACCGATCGCACGGCGCGTGCTCGGCCAACGCGCGACGTACTTTTGCCGCCACTGCCAACGTTAGCCGCGCTCAGTCGCCTTCGGCCTTGCCTTCCCGCCGCGGATCAACGCCGCCATTGAGAACTCGCCCGCCGTCGTCCGCGTAATCCACGGTGATGCCGTGCAAACCGCTGTTGAGGTTGCGCACGGCGACGGTGTGCCCGAGCGCCTCGAGCGCCGCGCGTTGCGACGTGACCGACGTGCCCTGCTCGAGCTCTATCGGCCCTTCCTCGGCGAGAAAATGCGGCGCGGCAACGGCCTGTTGGATGTTCATGCCCCAATCGAGCACGCCGACGATCGCCTGAGTCACGAAGCCGATGATCCGCGTTCCGCCCGGCGAGCCCACGAGCATGCGCAAGCGCCCGCGGCTATCGAGAACGATGGTCGGGTTCATGCTGCTGAGCGGCCGTTTACCCCCCTCTATGCGATTGGCAACGGGATGTCCGTCCTTCTCGGGCACAAACGAGAAATCCGTGAGCTGGTTGTTCAAGATGAAGCCGCCGACCATGAGCTGACTGCCGAAAGCGCCTTGCACGCTCGTCGTCATCGACACGGCGTCGCCCCAGCGATCGACGATCGAGAAGTGGCTCGTCGACGGACGCTCGCTGGGGGTCGGCTGCGGCGCTAGTTCCAGGCCGCACGCGCGACCGGCGTGCCGGGCGACACGCTCGGCATGGCTTTGTGCAGATCGATCAGCGCCGCGCGCCGGTCGAGGTAGCGCTCGCCGAGCAACGCGTCGACGGGCGGAGCGACGAACTTCGGGTCGCCGAGATAGAAATTGCGATCCGCGAACGCGAGCCGGCTCGCCTCGGCGATCAGATGGATGGCCGTGGCAGGCTCGTTCTTGAGCTCGCGCGAGATCGAAGTCTCGTAGCATCCCGAGCATCTCGGCCATCGTCGACGCCGCCCGAAGACGGCAATTGCGGACCGCAAATCTGCCATTCGCGATAGTCGTGCACAGCGGGTCCGACTTCTGCGCCTTGTAGGCCTCAAGATCCTCGAGCGTCATGCGGCCCGGCAACACGGTGTTCTCTCGAATCTCTTCGACGATCGCGGCCGCGAGCTGCCCGTGTAAAGCGGCTCCGCCCCCTGCGCCGCCAGCAGCTCGAGCGTCGCGGCGTAGTCCGGATTCACGAGCGTATAGCCCACGGGATGCGGCTCGCCGTTTGCGTCGTAGAAATACGCGCGAAACTTTTCTCCGCGCGCAAAGCGCTTGAACCCGTTCAGCAACGAGTAAAGGCGCGGCGAAATCGGGAACCCCTGCTTCGCAAGAGAAATGGCCGGCGCAAAAAGAGCCGCCCACGGAAGCTTGCCGTGCTCGTCGATGGGCGAGCTCGAGCATGCGCATGACGCCGGGCACGCCGACAGCCAAGCCGCCGACACCGACGGCGATGAACACTTGCGGACGGCCGTCGGCGTCGAGAAACATGTCCGGGGTCGCGGCCGCCGGCGCAGTCTCGCGGCCACCGTAAGCCGTGATCTTGCCCGGGCCGTTACCGGTCGGCGCATCGTAGAACAGCATGAAGGCCCCGCCGCCCACGCCCGAGGATTGCGGTTCGACGAGCGTGAGCACGAGCTGCACGGCGATCGCCGCGTCGACTGCGCTGCCTCCGGCTCGAAGAACCTGCAGCCCCGCATCGGACGCATAGGGGTTGGCCGAGACGACCATTTCGCCGCGTAGCTCGAACCGGCGCATCGTCGGCGCGGGCAACCGCGCAGATTGCAACCGCGGCCAGCGCGGCCAGGTGTGCATGCTTGAAGCCGAGCAACGTCCTTGTGGCCCGCATCGCGTCCTCATCTATGCGCTTTCGCGAACTTGGTCTTCAACCCCTCGACGACGTGCGGATGCACGAATGCACCGACGTCGCCGCCGAACTCCGCAATCTCGCGCACGAGCGTCGAGGAGATGAACGTATGCTGCTCGGTCGGCGTCAGAAAGACCGTCTCGACCGTCTCGGTCAAATGACGGTTCATCGTCGCGAGCTGAAACTCGTACTCGAAGTCGGAAACGGCGCGTAGGCCGCGCACGATGGCTTTGAGGCCTTGCTCACGAGCGAACTCGACGGTAAGCCCTTCGTAGCCGATGACGGAGACCTCCGGCAAGTCGCGCAACACCTCGCGGGCAAGCTCGACGCGCTCTTGCAGCGAAAACAAGGGCGCCTTGCGGGGACTCGCCGCGACGGCAACGACGACGCGATCGAACAGTCGCACGCATCTGCCGCACGAGCTCTTCGTGACCGCGCGTGATCGGGTCGAAGGTACCCGGATACATGGCACCGATTTTCACGTCGCGGACGTCCGGTCTCCAAAGGAAGCGGCATTGTAGCCTCGGGCGCCGGACTCAGTCATGTCGATCCGGAGACGAAGCTCAGCAGGCCGTATTCGACCGCGCCCGCGTGAGCGCGTTTCACCCAATGCGTGTCCGCCAGCGACGGCAGGCCCGGCGTGCGCGGCCGCTCGACGTAGACGACGGCGTTGTCGGCCAGCCACGGCCGCAGCGAGGCCAGCAGGGGCTCCACGGGCTCAGCGTAGGGCGGATCGAGGAAGACGACGTCGAAGGCCGCCTCTTGCGGAGTGCGCAGGAAGGTCTGCACGTCTCGACGCTCGATGCGCGGCTTCACGCCGAGCCTCGCCGCATGCTCGTGCAGTGCGCCGATCAACGCGGCGTCGCTTTCGACGAAACACGCTGCGCCGGCGCCGCGCGACAATGCTTCGAACCCCAGCACACCGGTACCGGCGTGAAGATCCAGACAGCGCGCGCCGACGACGATTTCTCGCAGCCAATTGAACAACGTTTCGCGCACGCGATCGGGCGTCGGCCGAACACCGGTGCCCGGCGGAATGACGAGGCGTCTGCCACGCCATTCGCCCGCGATGATTCGAACGCTGCCGAGCGGCGAGGACCGGGCGTTGCTGCGCTTTGCCATGTGAGCAACACTAGCAGAACGTTTGTCTTGGAGTTTCGATCGATGGCTGCAGATCCCGAGGTTCGAAAAGGCGCCGGCTTCTTTACGAAGCTCAAAGCGCGTTTGAATCGCGGGACCTCGTGGCTGAAGACCGATCTGCTGGGCCTCGGTAACCGCAAGCTCGACGAAGAAACGATCGAGGAGCTGGAAACTCGATTGCTCATGGCCGACGTCGGCGTGAACGCTACGACGTGGTTGCTCGACGCGATGCGGCGTAATCGGCGCAGCGACGCAGCTTCGGCCGCGGAGCTACTGAGCGAGACAGCGCTGTCTCTCATGCAAACCGTGGAAGCGCCGCTCGACGTGAGCGCAATCCAGAAGCCGTTCGTGATTCTCGCAATCGGCGTCAACGGCACGGGCAAGACTACGACGGTCGGCAAGCTCGCCCATCGTCTCAAGGCCGCGGGACACTCCGTGCTGCTCGCCGCCGCGGACACCTTTCGTGCAGCCGCGGTGGAGCAGCTCAAGGAGTGGGGCGAGCGCGCCGACGTGCCCGTGGTCGCTCAAGCCGCCGGCGCCGACCCCGCGGCCGTGGTGCACGATGCCTTGCTTGCAGCGCGCGCTCGCAACGTCGACGTCGTCATCGCCGACACGGCCGGACGCCTGCACACGGCCGCCGGCCTCATGGACGAGCTCACGAAGATCAAACGAGTGGTGGCGCGCTTCGACCCGGCGGCCCCGCACGAGGTCCTGCTCGTGCTCGACGCGAGCCAAGGGCAAAACGCACTTGCGCAAGCGTTGCGCTTTCATGAGCGGCTCAAGGTCACTGGGCTCGCCATCACCAAGCTCGACGGCACGGCCAAGGGCGGCATTTTGCTCGCGATCGCTCGCGAGCTCGGCGTGCCGATTCGCTTGGTGGCGGTCGGCGAAGGCATCGACGACCTCGACGATTTCCGCGCCGCCGATTTCGTCGCGCGCGCTGGTCGGAGACGCTTAGTGATCCGCTTCGAGAACGTCCACAAGCGCTACTCGAACGGTCGCGAAGCCTTGAGCGGCGTGAGCTTTCAGATGGAGCGGGGCGACTTTGCCTTTCTCACCGGACCGTCCGGGGCCGGCAAGAGCACGCTGCTGAAGCTCATCGCGCTCATCGAGCGGCCGACGCGCGGCACCGTGCTCGTGAACAATCAGAACACCTCGCGCGTCTCTCGTCGCCGAATCCCGAGCTTTCGTCAACGGCTCGGCGTCGTATTTCAGGATCACAAATTGCTGTATGACCGCACCGTTTTCGACAACGTGGCGCTGCCTCTCGTGATCGCCGGCGCGAGCCGCAGAGAGATCGAGCGCCGCGTGCGGGCCGCGCTCGATCAAGTCGGGCTGCTGGGTCGAGAAACGCACGCGCCGATCACGCTGTCGACCGGCGAGCAACAACGCGTGGGCATCGCGCGCGCCGTCGCGGGCCGGCCCGATCTCGTGATCGCCGACGAGCCGACGGGCAATCTCGACCCGGAGTTGTCGCTCGAGATCATGCGGCTGTTCACCCGCTTCAACGAGGTCGGTGTCACGCTTGCTGATAGCGACCCACGATCACGAGCTCATCGACAAGATCCCGCACCGGCGCCTGCAACTGGTCGACGGTCGGATCGCCGCAGACGCGAGCGGCGCGGCACGGTGAGCATCGTGTTGCGGGCCGTGCGGCGCTATTTCGGGCTGCATCTACAAAACTTTCTTGGCGCGTGCGGCCGGTTGGTACGTCAGCCCCTGGCGACTGTCCTGACGGTTCTCGTCATCGGTATCGCGCTCGCGCTTGCCCGCGGGGCTTCGAGTGCTCGTCGACAATGCCGGCACACTCAGCGAGTCCTGGCAAAGCGCGGCCGACTTCACCGTGTACCTCAAGACCGACGTCGGCACGGATCGCGCCCGAGCACTCGCCCACGAGATCGAGGGTCGGCCCGACGTCGGCGCCGTCAAGCTCATCGACCGAGACCAGGCCCTGGCCGAGTTTCGCGAGCACTCGGGCTTCGGCGAAGCACTCGACGCGCTCGAGGAGAATCCGCTGCCCAACACGCTCGTCGTGCGTCCGCTCAGCGGCGTCGCGGGGGATGTCGAGAAAATCGCGGCCGACCTCGACAAGCTACCCGAGACGGATGTGGTGCAGCTGGATACGCAGTGGGTCGCGCGTTTGCGCGCCATGCTGGCCGTGGCGGACCGGGTCGTGGACATCGCCACGGGATTGCTCGCGCTGGCCGTCGCCGTCGTGGTCGGCAACACGATCCGGCTCGAGATCAACAACCGCAGCGTCGAAATCGAGGTCACTAAGCTCGTCGGCGGCACGGACGCCTTCATTCGGCGGCCGTTTCTGTACCTCGGCCTGTGCTACGGGCTTGCCGGCGCGCTGTCGGCGGCCGCGCTCATCGCCGCCACGCTGGCACTGGCCGGCCCGCCTGTGCGCTCGCTCGCGGCGCTGTACGGCAGCGGCTTCAGCCTCACAGGGCTCGGGCTGCAGGACACGCTGTGGCTGTTGGCCGGGGGCAGCCTGCTTGGTTGGCTCGGCGCCGGGCTCGCGACGGCTCGGCACTTGAGGGCCATAGAGCCGAAGTAAACCTGGGTCACGGAACGGATCGACGCTTTAGCACTCTAAGGTTGTGAGTGCTAAAATGGCACCCAGGGAGGTAGATGAGATGACCATGGCATTGGCGCAAAGACCCGCGGAGCTCATGCTGAGCGGGCCATTGGGCAGCTTGGATCATTACATCCAAGCCGCTAATTCTATTCCGGTTTTGACCGCTGAGGAGGAGTTCGAGCTCGCCACGCGGTTTCGCGAGAGCAACGATCTCGAGGCGGCCCGCCGTCTCGTTTTGGCCCACTTGCGATTCGTCGTGCACGTCGCCCGCGGCTATTCCGGCTATGGGCTTCAGCTCTCGGACCTGATTCAGGAAGGCAACATCGGCCTCATGAAGGCCGTGAAGCGCTTCGATCCGAAGGTCGGTGTCCGACTCGTCTCATTCGCCGTGCACTGGATCCGTGCAGAGATCCACGAGTTCGTGCTCAAGAACTGGCGGCTCGTGAAAGTGGCTACCACGAAGGCACAGCGCAAGCTGTTCTTCAATCTGCGCAAGGCCAAGAAGCGCCTCGGCTGGCTCAGCAAGGACGAGACCGAGGCCGTGGCCCGGGATCTCGGCGTGCCGGCAAGCGAGGTGACGGAGATGGAGAAGCGCCTCGCCGGCCACGACGTGTCGTTCGACCCGGACCCCGAGGACGACGAGCACTTCTCGCCCATGGCCTACTTGCCGAGCCCGGACGCGGACCCTGCCGGCGCGGTCGAAGGGGACGATTGGGAACGCGATGCCCACCACCGGCTCGACGAGGCTCTCGAGACGCTCGATGCCCGCAGCCGCGAGATCCTTGCCCGACGTTGGCTTGCCGAGAAGAAGGCGACGCTGCATGAGCTCGCTGCCGAGTACAGCGTGTCGGCCGAGCGGATCCGCCAGATCGAGGCGAGCGCCATCGCCAAGCTCAAGTCGCAGATGGCGCCGGCCTGAGCGAAACCTCGAACCCAAACCTCGAAACGAAGAAGGGCGCGCCACGCAAGCGGCGCGCCCTTCGCGTTTCGGCGTTCTAGCTCCCGAGCGTAAGCGGCACGAGCGTGAGCTCCACGCGCCGGTTCTGCTGGCGGCCTTCGGGTGTGTCGTTGCTCGCCACGGGTCGGGTTTCCCCTTCACCGACCGTGATGATGCGGTCCGCCAGAATATCGCGCGTCTTCAGATACGAAGCCACGGCATTCGCGCGCCGCTCCGACAGCTGCTGGTTGTAGTCGGCACTGCCGGTGCTGTCGGTATGCCCCGCGACCTCGATCACGGTCTTGTCGAACTCCTTGAGCACGACCGCGACCGAATTGAGGACCTCGAAGAAGCCCGCGTTCAAGTCTGCGCTGTTGGTCGCGAACGTGATATTGCCGGGCATGTTGAGCGTGATGTTGTCACCGATGCGCGTCACGCTGACGCCCGTGCGCTCGAGCTCGGCACGCAGCTTCGCCTCTTGCCTGTCCATGTAGTTGCCGACGCCGGCACCGGCGAGCGCACCGAGCCCGGCGCCGACCAGGGCCCGTTTCTTGCGCTCCATGGAGCTGTCTCCCGTGATCAAGCCGGCTACGGCGCCTGCGGCCGCGCCGATCACGGCCTGACGCTGAGCCTTGGCCGTCTGCTCCTGGCGCGTGTAGGGGTCGAGCGTCGTGCACGCCGTGGCCACCAACGCCAGCCCGAGCGCGGCTGCCCCGATCTTGGATACATTCCCAAACCGTATCATTCGGCACCTCCTTAGCGCCCCGGATTCGCGGCTGTATCATGCCAAGCCGAACCTGAACCCACCGTGACTTGGCTTCGAATCAGCATACTCGAAATCCGGCTGGCGAATATCCGCATATGAACCCTTGGAAAACTCTGTCGAGCACGACCGTCTACGACAATCCGTGGATCCGCGTCGAAGACCACCGAGTCATCAACCCGGCCGGAAGACCCGGTCAATACGGCAAGGTCTGCTTCAAGAATCGCGCGGTCGCGATCATCGCGCTCGACGAGCGGCGCAACGTGCACCTCGTCGGACAGTTCCGGTACACGCTCGACCGGTACTCTTGGGAGCTACCGAAAGGCGGCGCGCCCGTCGGCGAAGACGAGCTGGCGGCCGCGCAGCGGGAGCTGAGGGAGGAGACGGGGCTCACGGCCATGCGCTGGCGACCCTTGCTGAAGCTCGATCTGTCGAACTCCGTGACCGACGAGCTCGGCATCGTCTATGTTGCGGAAGGTCTCCAGCAGGGGCAGCGCTCCCCTGACGAGACCGAAGAGCTCACGAGTGCAGTGATTTCCTTCGACGAGGCGCTGGACTGGGTGCGCGACGGCAAGATACTCGATGCGATCTCGGTGGCGGGCCTGCTGTGCCTCGCCGCGGCACTCGGCGGCGCGCGGGCGCGCCGCCGATGAGTGCGACCAAGCTCGTCGCCGTCGTCGAGGACGAAGCCGCGATCCGCGACAACTATCTCGCGGCGCTGCGGCGCCAAGGCTATCGCGTCGCCGGCTACGCGACGCGCAAGGAAGCGCTTGCGGGCTTTGCGAATCGTTTTCCCGATCTCGTGATCATCGATATCAACCTCGGTAACGAGGTGGAAGGCGGATTCGAGCTTTGCCGCGAGCTGCGCGCGAAGTCGGTGCAGCTGCCGATCATCTTCCTGACGGCACGCGAGAGCGAGCTCGACGCCGTTTCCGGCCTGCGTCTCGGCGCGGACGACTACTTGACCAAGCGCACGAGTCTCGAGCACCTGCTCGCGCGTGTCGCCGCGCTCTTTCGGCGCGTCGAGGCCTTACGATCGAAGGACGACGAGAGCGCGCGTCTGGAGCAAGGATCGCTCGTGCTCGACCGGGATCGCATGACGGTGCATTGGAAAGGCACGAGCATCCCCCTCACGCTGACGGAGTTCTGGGTGGTCCATGCACTCGCGGTTCACCCGGGTCACGTGCGAAATCGCGAACAGCTCATGGCGGCGGCCAACGCCGTGCTCGACGACGCGACCGTGACTTCGCAGGTCAAACGAATCAGGGCCAAGTTCGCGGCCGCGGACGCCGATTTTGCGAGCATCGAAACCGTCTACGGCATGGGCTACCGCTGGCGCGCGGACTGAGATCCGACCGTCGCCGCCGTCGGATTGACGCGGAGTCGAGCCCTTTCATATAGTTGAAGCTGGCACAGGCCTGCTCAGGTCCACAAAAAGGGCCCCTCCGCGGCAGATCGATTGGGCCGACGGCTTGACAGATTCCTTAGCATCGTTCTGCCAGCCAGCAAGAAAAACTTAGCTAAGCGGAGCCTGACGGCGACCGCTGGGTAGAACCATGACCAAAACGCGCGGCACAACTGGAACCTTCGCTCGCCTGCCGGTGGCCTCCGGGCCCGGCGGCCGACAGCCGCGCACCAGGAGATTTCGATCATGAGTGACTCGATTCGCAACGGCCTGCCGGAAGCCCAAGGGCTTTATCGGCCCGAGTTCGAGCACGACAGCTGCGGCGTCGGGTTCGTCGCGCACATCAAGGGCCAACGCAGCCATCAGATCGTGCGCGATGCGGATCACCTGCTGTGCCGCATGGACCATCGCGGCGCGCGCGGCGCGGAGCCGAACACCGGCGACGGCGCCGGCATCTTGACGGCACTGCCGCACGAGTTTCTGGCCAAGGTCGCAAAGGAGACTTTCGGCTTCGACCTGCCTGCCCCGGGCAAGTTTGCGGCGGGCAACGTTTTCCTGCCGACAGACACCGCCGAGCGCGAGCGTTGCAAGGCGGTCGTGAACGAGATCTGCGCCGAGGAAGGGCAGACCCTCGTCGGCTGGCGCGTCGTGCCGACCGACGCCGAGAAGGCCGATCTCGGTCAGACCGCTCGCGCGGCGCAGCCGCAGATCGAGCAGCTCGTAATCGCCGCCGGCGACGGGCTCGAGGGGGACGCGTTCGAGCGCAAGCTGTACCTGATTCGCAAGCGCGCGAGTCACCGCTTGCGCAACGACACGTCGCTCTCGCAGGCGAAGTGGTTCTATGTCTGCAGCTTGTCGAGCAAGGTGCTCATCTACAAGGGGATGCTGACGCCCGGACAGCTCATGGCGTTCTTTCCCGATCTGACGAATACGGACTACACGAGCCATCTCGCGATGGTGCACTCGCGGTTTTCCACGAACACGTTCCCGAGCTGGGACCGCGCCCAGCCGAACCGCTTCATGTCGCACAACGGCGAGATCAACACGCTGCGCGGCAACGAGAACTGGATGCGCGCGCGCCAAGGCGTCGTCGAGAGCGAGCTGTTCGGCGACTCGCTCGCCAAGCTCTTCCCGGTAGTCGAGCCGGATTGCTCCGACTCGGGCGTCTTCGACAACGTGCTCGAGTTCTTGCTCATGACGGGTCGGAGCCTGCAGGAAGCGGTCATGATGATGGTCCCGGAGGCGTGGCAGAAAAACGAGCTCATGCCCGCCAACAAGCGCGCGTTCTACGAGTACCACTCGTGTCTCATGGAGCCGTGGGACGGCCCGGCCTCGATCGCGTTCACCGACGGCAAGTACATCGGCGCCGTGCTCGACCGCAACGGCCTTCGCCCGAGCCGCTACTACATCACGCACGACGACCGCGTGATCATGGCCAGCGAGGTCGGTGTCGTGCCGGTCGAATCCGGCCAACGTCAAGGCGAAAGGGCGCCTCGAGCCGGGGCGAATGTTCCTCGTCGACTTCGAGCAAGGCCGCCTCGTGCCGGACGAAGAGCTCAAGAACGACTTCGCGAACCGCCGTCCCTATCGCGAGTGGCTGGAGAACGAGCGCATCGCGCTGCGCGACGTCATGCGGCGAGGCCGAGAACCTGCCCGTGGACGGGCGAGACGCTGCTCGCGCGCATGCAGGCGTTCGGTTACACGACCGAGACGCTACAGTTCATGCTGATGCCGATGGTCAAAGAGCTGCGCGATCCCGTCGGCTCGATGGGCAACGACAGCGCGCTCGCGTGTCTTGAGCGACAAGCCGCGCATGCTCTACGACTATTTCCAGCAGCTCTTCGCACAGGTCACGAATCCGCCCATCGACTCGATCCGCGAAGAGATCATCATGTCGCTCGAGTGCTACGTCGGCCCCGAGCGCAATCTGCTCGAAACCACGCCGAAGCACGCGGAACGGCTCCGGCTGCGGCATCCGATTCTCACGAACGACGAGCTCGCGGGCATCAAGAACATGGACCACCGCGGCTGGAAGTCGTTGCACCATCGACATCACGTTTCCACCGCGCACGAGGCGCGCGGCGGACCGACGAAGGCGCTCGACCGGATCTGCGACGAAGCCGAGCGGGCCATCGACGACGGCTACAGCATCATCGTGCTGTCGGACCGCGACATCGGTCCGAACCGCGTGCCGGTCAGCGCGCTGCTCGCTTGCGGCGCCGTGCATCATCACCTCGTTGCGCGTGCCAAGCGCACGCGGATCGGCATCGTCATCGAGACCGGCGAGGCGCGCGAGGTGCACCACCACTGCCTGCTCGTCGGCTACGGCGCCGACGCCATCAATCCGTACCTCGCGTTCGAAGCGCTGTGCACAAGCGCGCGACGACGGATTGCTCGATCGCCGACGATCGAGCTCGTCGGCGCGTACCGCAAGGCCGTCGCGAAGGGCATGCTCAAGGTCATGGCCAAGATGGGCATCTCGACGCTGCAGTCGTACAAGGGCGCGCAGATCTTCGAGGCGCTCGGCCTCGCCGACGAGGTTGTCGACCGCTGTTTCCGCGGCACGGTCAGCCGGCTTGCAAGGCGTCGGCTTCGCCGTTCTCGAGGAGGAAGCGCTGCGCCGTCACGCGCTCGGATATCCCGACGACGAGGCCGACCGCCTGCCGTCGCTGCCGAACCCGGGCGAGTTCCATTGGCGCAGCGCCGGCGAGCGGCACGCTTGGGATCCGCAAGCGATCTTCTCGCTGCAGGTCGCCGCGCGCCGCGGCGACGCCGACGCTTACCGGCAATTCGCCGAGCACATCAACCAGGAGGCGCGCGCGACAGCTGCACGCTGCGCGGCCTGCTCGAGCTCAAGCCGCGGCAAGCCGCGGTACCGATCGACGAGGTGGAGCCCGCGAGCGAGATCGTCAAACGCTTCTGCACGGGCGCGATGAGCTTCGGCTCGCTTTCGGCCGAGGCGCACGAGACGCTCGCGATCGCGATGAACCGCCTCGGCGGCAAGAGCAACACGGGCGAGGGCGGCGAGGATCCGGCGCGCTTCGAGCCCTCGCCGTCCGGCGACTCGCGACGCTCGGCGATCAAGCAGATCGCCTCGGGCCGCTTCGGCGTCACGATTTGGTATCTCGCGAACGCCGACGAGCTGCAGATCAAGATGGCGCAGGGCGCGAAGCCCGGCGAAGGCGGCGAGCTGCCCGGACGCAAAGTCGACGACAACATCGCGCGTATCCGCTACTCGACGCCCGGCGTGGGGCTCATCAGCCCGCCGCCGCATCACGATATCTATTCGATCGAGGACCTCGCGCAGCTCATCCACGACCTGAAGAACTCCAACCCGTCGGCGCGCATCAGCGTGAAGCTCGTCTCCGAGGTCGGCGTCGGCACGATCGCCGCCGGCGTCGTGAAAGCGCATGCCGACCACGTGCTGATCTCCGGCGACAACGGCGGCACCGGCGCATCGCCGCTCACGAGCATCAAGCATGCGGGGCTGCCGTGGGAGCTCGGCATCGCCGAGACGCACCAGACGCTCGTCATGAACGACCTGCGCAGCCGCGCCGTGCTTCAGACCGACGGCGGGCTCAAGACGGGCCGTGACGTCGTGATCGCCGCGCTGCTCGGCGCCGAGGAGATGGGCTTCTCGACGGCGCCGCTCATCGCGCTCGGCTGCATCATGATGCGCAAGTGTCATCTGAACACCTGCCCGGTCGGCATCGCGACGCAAGACCCCGTGCTGCGCACGCAAATTCGCGGGACAGCCCGATCACGTCGTGAACTATCTGTTCATGGTGGCCGAGGATGCGCGCGAGATCATGGCGAGCCTCGGCTTCCGCCGTATCATCGACATGATCGGCCGCACCGACATGCTCGAGCCGCGCAAGGCGGTCGACGCATTGGAAGGCCGACGGCCTCGACTTGTCGGCACTGCTGGCTCCGGCCGTGAAGCCGCATGACAACAGCGAGGTCTATTGCACGCGCAAGCAGGATCACGGTTTGAATCTAGCGCTCGACAACCGGCTCATCGAGAAAGCGAAGAAGTCGATCCATGCAGCGCAAGAAAACACGCGTCGGAGCTGCCGATCGTCAACACGAACCGCACGGTCGGCACGATGCTGAGCCACGAGGTCGTCAAGAAGTGGGGTGCCGAATCGTTGCCGTACGACACGATTCGGTTCAAGTTCACGGGCAGCGCCGGACAAAGCTTCGGCGCGTTCCTGGCCAAAGGAATCACGCTGGAGCTCGAGGGCGACAGCAACGATTACGTCGGCAAGGGACTGTCGGGCGGACGGATCATCATTTATCCGCCGCACGAGAGCACGTTCGCGGCCGAAGACAACGTGCTGATCGGCAACGTCGCGCTGTATGGCGCCACGGGCGGGCGGGCGTTCTTCCGTGGCCGTTCGGCCGAGCGGT
This sequence comes from uncultured Gammaproteobacteria bacterium, assembly GCA_963786385.1. Classification (GTDB taxonomy): domain Bacteria; phylum Pseudomonadota; class Gammaproteobacteria; order Steroidobacterales; family Rariloculaceae; genus FEN-1219. Next base: position 567,961 of record CAWAYS010000004.1, on the reverse strand, counting down.
TCTGCGTGCGCAACAGCGGCGCGAAAGCCGTCGTCGAGGGCGTCGGCGACCACGGCTGCGAGTACATGACGGGCGGACGGGCCGTCATTCTCGGACCCACGGGACTCAACTTCGCAGCCGGCATGTCGGGCGGCATTGCATACGTGCTCGACGTCGGCGGCGACTTCGCTTCGAAATGCAACATGGGCACCGTTGACCTCGAATCGGTCGACGAGGACGAAGACATCGCGGAGCTACGCGAGATGATCGAGCTGCACAAGGAGTACACGGGCTCCACGGTGGCGGCGAGAATCCTCGACGAGTGGCCGATGTCGCTCAAACAGTTCGTCAAGGTCATGCCGACGGACTACAAACGTGTGCTCGCCGAACGCAAGCGGCACGACGAAGAGATCGAGTCGGCGGTGCATGACGACGAACGACCGGCGTATTCGCCGCGCAGGGACGCTAGGACTAAGGCACGCTCGAAACATGGGTAAACCTACAGGCTTCATGGAGTATCCGAGAAAGAGCGTGCCCTACCGCGACGCGGTAGAGCGCATCAGCGACTTTCGCGAGATCTTTACCCATCCGAACGAGGAGCAGCTGCGCAAGCAAGGCGCGCGCTGCATGGATTGTGGCGTGCCGTTTTGTCAGTCGAACGACGGCTGCCCGATCGACAACTTGATTCCCGAGTGGAACGACCTGGTCTACCAGCGGCCGCTGGCGCGACGCGCTGGACCGGCTCCATAAGACGAACAACTTCCCCGAATTCACGGGCCGCACGTGCCCGGCTCCTTGCGAAGGCTCGTGCGTCGCTCGGCATCACCGACCCGGCCGTTACGATCAAGAACATCGAGAACGCAATCATCGACCGCGGCTTCGCGGAAGGTTGGGTCCAGCCGTACCGGCCCGCTTCGCGTAGCGGCAAACGCGTCGCGATCGTCGGGTCCGGCCCCGCCGGACTTGCGGCTGCCGATCAGCTCAACCGGGCCGGTCATAGGGTCACCGTCTACGAGCGCGCCGATCGCATCGGCGGACTTCTCATGTACGGGATTCCGAACATGAAGCTCGACAAGCAGGTCGTCGACCGGCGCGTGCAACTGTTGCGCGAGTCGGGCATCGAGTTCGTCATCGGCGCCGACGTCGGCATGAACGTCGACCCGGCCGATCTGCGCACGAACAACGATGCCATGCTGCTCGCGACCGGAGCGACCAACCGCGCGATCTGACGATTCCGGGCCGCGACCTCGGCGGCGTTCATTTCGCGATGGAGTTTCTGACCGCGAATACGAAGAATCTACTCGAACGAGCAATCTCGAGGACGGCAACTACATCAGCGCCAAAGACAAACGCGTCATCGTGATCGGTGGCGGCGACACGGGCGCCGACTGCATCGGCACGTCGCTACGCCACGGCTGTCGCAGCCTCGTCAACCTCGAGTTGCTCGCAGAGCCGCCCGAGAAACGTGCCGGCGACAATCCCTGGCCACTCTGGCCGAAGATCCGGCGCACCGACTACGCTCACGAGGAATCGATCGCCCGTTTCGGTGCAGATCCGCGCAACTATGCCATCGTCTCCAAAGAGTTCGTCGACGACGGGCAACGGCCGTGTGGCGTCGGTTCGACGTCAACCGCGTCGAATGGGTCAAGTCGAGCAGCGGCCAATTGAAGATGGTCGAGGTCGACGGCAGCGCGGAAACGCTCGGCGCCGATCTCGTGCTGCTGGCCATGGGTTTTCTCGGCCCCGAGTCCGTACTTGCGCCGAAGCGCTCGGCATTGAGTTCGATCCGCGGTCGAACTACCAGGCCGTCCATGGCGAGTTCGCGACGACGTCGACGGCATCTTCGCCGCCGGCGACTGCCGCCGCGGTCAGTCGCTCGTCGTCTGGGCCATCAACGAAGGCCGCGGCGCGGCGCGCGCCGTCGATACTTACCTGATGGGCTCGAGCACGCTGCCGGCGCCGGGACTCACGCTCGGCGGCACCGCAGGGTAAGTCGTCGTTCGGCGGGGTCGCGCCGCCGCGGAGGGACGGGATGTTTGGCCGCAAAGCGATTACAACGTCGTCCCGAGAGCAAGCTCTTCCGGGCCGCTCGGAACCGATGTCGGTCACGAACCGGCACTTCGTTCTCGGCCATCGCGATCATGCCCCCGTTTCCCGAGGGGTCAGCGCGCGCGACTTTCGGCATGGGGTGCTTCTGGGGCGCCGAGAGGTGCTTTTGGACGTTGAACGGCGTCTACACGACGGCCGTAGGCTACGCGGGGGGGTTCACGCCGAATGCCACCTACGAAGAGGTGTGCACGGGATACACGGGTCATGCCGAGGTCGTGCTCGTCGTGTTCGACCCTCGAGCGTTGGCTTACGAGAGGTTGCTCGAGGTGTTCTGGCAGTCGCACGACCCGACGCAGGGTATGCGCCAAGGCGCGGATATCGGGACGCAGTACCGGTCGGCCATCTACTGCGCGGACGACGAGCAGCTACGCGTGGCCGAGGACAGTCGCGACCACTACCAAAAGTTGCTCGCGGCACGCGGCTTCCCGCGCATCACGACCGAGATCGGCGACGAGCCGGCGTTTTACTATGCCGAGGACTACCATCAGCAGTACCTCGCGAAGAACCCGAGCGGTTATTGCGGTCTCGGCGGCTGCGGCGTGGCATACCGGGCCCAGGCCTAACGCCCGAGCCCGGCCGCACGATCGTCGAGAACGTTAGCGCAGCACCTCGTCGAGAAAGCCGAGCAACGTGTGCCACGAGCGCCGGTCGCCCGCAGCATCGTAGGCCATCCCATTCTCTTTGCTCTGGGCTTCCGGGTTCGTGAAAGCGTGCACCGTGTTCCCGTAGGCATGCAACTGCCAATCGGCGCCCATCGACGTGAACTCCTTGGCGACGGCCAGCACGTCGTCGGGGGGCGCCATCGGGTCGTCGTAGCCGTGCAGGATCAGCACTTTCGCTGCGATCTTCGAGGGATTGTCGAGACCGTTCGTTTTGAGCAGGCCGTGAAAGCTTACGACGCCGCGCACATCGGCACCGCTGCGCGCGAGATCGAGCACGCACAAGCCCCCGAAGCAAAAGCCCATCGCGACGACGCGCCGCTCATCGACCTCGGCTCGTTCCTTGACCGCAGCCAGGGCCGCACCGATACGCCGGGCGAGCAATGCGCGATCCTGCACGAACGGGCCCATGAGCTTTTGATTCTCCTCGACGCTGTGGCCGCGCTTGCCCTTGCCGTACATGTCCAGCGCGAACGTGGCGTAGCCGTGCCAAGCCAACCGCCGTGCCTTGCGCTCGACGAACTCGTCGCGGCCGGCCCAAGCATGGCTGATCAACACCGCAGGCAACGGCCCCGAGCGTGCGTCGTCGTAACAGAAGAAACCTTCGAGCACGGCATCGCCGTCCCGGTATTCGATGAGCTGCTCGCGAAGCGCCATGGGTCGTCCCTCCAAGATGAAGTGGTGGTCTTGAGCGCACGCATATTAACAGCTGCGCGCGACACTCAGCTTTCGCTGCGCGGAAAGTGAACCGTGAAGATCACGCCACTGCCGTCGGGCAGATCGGCCGCGCTCGCGCGCCCTCCATGGAACTTGGCTACGAGCGCAACGACGTGCAAGCCGAGCCCGAGATGCGGCCGCCCGTCGCTTTGCGGCCGCAGCGACACGAGCGAATCGAAGATCTGCGCGCGCATGTGAGCCGGTAAACCGGGACCGCGATTGGCCACGGTGAGCCCAAGCTCGCGCCCGATCGCGGCGACTTCGACGTCGATGCGGCTGCCGTCCACGCTGAAGCCGACGGCGTTGTCGATGAGTTTGTCGAGCAGTTGCGCCACGAGCTCACCGGAGCCGCGCACGCGCGTCGATTCCGGCGTGATACGGCACCGGAACTCGCGTTGCGGATACACGTCACGGTAAGCCTGGCAGCACGATTCGACGACGGCGGCGAGCTCGAACGGCTCGACGGGAGTCCCGCCGATGGCCTGCTCAAGCTGCGCGGCCTCGCTCATGGCCGCCAGAATCGCATCGAGCCTCGCGGTCCCTTGCCGGAGCCGGCTCAGGTACACCTCGGCCGACGGCGCCGCAAGCTCGTGCTCGAGATTGTCGAGCGACGTGGAGACCACGGCGAGCGGCGTGCGCAGCTCATGCGAAAGCTTGCTCGCGAGCGTGCGCAGATAGTCCGTATGCTGGCGAAGCCGCTCGAGCAAGTGCGTGAAGCTGCGCGCGAGATCCCCGAGCTCGTCTTTCGCGGCCGCATCGGGAATGCCGATACGGATCTCGCCGCGCGGGCCGAGTGCGGTCTCCGCCGCCTGCGCCAGCCGACGCACGCGCAAGGACAACCACGTCGCATAGCCGAGCAGCGCGATCGCAGCGACGACGCTCGTGAGAAAGGTGACCGTCATGAGGCGCACGAGCGCCTGGTTCGTCAACGTCAAGATCGGATCGCTTGCCTGCTCTACGAGCACCGCACCGCGACGGCCGTCGGGCTCGGAGATCGGCACGGCCGCCGCGACGATAGAATCCTGCTCGCCGCGACCCCCAAACCACACCGTCACGGCGCCACCCTCGAGCGCTTGGCGCAGCGTCGGATCGGCGATACGTCCGGGCGGATCCTCGACGGGATAGGGAGGGTCGCTGCGGCTCAATGCAAACCGGAAGAGGTCGTTGATCCAACCGTTCGGCGGCTCTGACACCTCCGCGCGCGGCTGCGCGCTGCCGGCATCCGACAACACCCAGCCATCGGCGTCGAGCAATCGAAAACGCCCGCCCGCACGGCCGAATTGCATGAGTAACTCTCGCAGCTCGGGTCGCTGGTAGACGAATCGACCGGGCGTCGGCCGCTGCGAATCCCACGTCGCGCTCATATCCACCTTGTAGCCGGCGCCCGCGCGATCGACGTCGATCACTCCGACACCGAGCGCCGTGCCCACGAGATTGAGCGGCACGCGCGCTTCGACGGCATAGCCCGTCGCCGTCTCCTGCCAAGCCGCCAACACGCGCGCATCGTAGGACTCGGTCGGCTCGAACCGGCTCGGCTGCGTCTCTTGAGCGCGGAAGACGCCCGGGGCGCCCGTATTCAGCAACACCCAACGCTCGTGCCCCGGCTCGGGCTCGAGCGCGAGCACGAGCCGGTCGCCGTACGGCATTTGACCGGGCAACCGCTGGTAAACGAGGTCGCGATCCTCGACGGCCACGAAGAGGTAAGCGTAGCGACCATAAACTCCGGTCCAAACTCGATGCCCGCCCTGCAGCACCAGCGGCTCGTCGTTCGGCACGTACCAATCGTCGCGCACGCCGTCCACGGTCGGCGCCTCGCGCAACGGCTGCGCATAAAGCGTCGTGCCGTCACCCGGCGCGGGCTCCGCGCATTGCGGCGGCTCGCACAGCGTGACGGCTTGCTCTTGAAGCGCGGTCGCCACGGCACTCGCGCTGGCCAATAGAGACTGTTCGAGCCCGCCGCGCAGCGCGGCTTCCATTTCCTGAACGTAGCGGAAGCCGTTCCAAGGCAATACCAGCGTCAACAGTCCGAAAGCCAGCAGCTGAAGACGCAGCGACACGACGGTCTCGCTCGCTCACTGCACCGCAGTCATCGAGAACGGCACCTCACCGTGTGATGCGAACGGCATCGGCTTCGCGAACCGCCGGTCGAGCGTGAGCCGGCCGAAAATTTCATACGGCAGCGCGTTCGCAGGACCCTGAACGAACGACAACAGCCGCGAAGAGGACGACACCAGCTCGGTCGTGACCTCGATGCGCAACGTTTGACGCTCGAGCGCGGGCACGACGACGGGCGCCGGCAAAGTGCCGTCGAGCAACCCCTCGCCATTGGCGAGACGCAGCGTGAACTTGAGCTCCTTGATCGGCATCGGCTCGGTATTTTGATTGTCGATGAGCAGACCGACTCTGAAGCGCTGCCGCCCGGCGGAAGCCTCAAGCAGCGACAATCCCACGACTTGTATCGTCGGCGGCGCGAGCCGCGGCGCCGCGGAGCAATTTGCCTGAATCAAGCAGGACAAACAGACCGCGAGACTCAGCACGCGCGCATGACCGAGCCAATCGAGCACCTTCGTCGTCTTCATCTCAGTCTCCTGCCCGCCGCCAGCTCGCGCCGATGACGTGCCACGTTCCGTCGTCCTCCACGAGCTCGAGCTCGACGCGATAGAGCTCGCCTTCCAGACCGCCGAGCAACGACTCTCCGGCCCGACGGCCGAGAACCCCCGCATGCAGCACGGCGCGTGCCGCATCCGTACCTTCGAGCTCGACGGAATCTATATGACTCACGAGCTCGACTTTCGTGTGCGTGAGGAAGTAGCCGCGTATGAGCCGCAGCATCTCGTCGCGATCGTTGCCGTGGTCGTCCCGATAGGATTCCGCGAGCAGATTTGCAAAGTAGCCGCCGTCGCGCTGCTCGGCCGCATGCTCGGCACCGCTAAGCAGCTCGCGGACCTGTTGCGTCGGGTCCGCCGTGCCACCGCAGCCGACTACCAGAGCGGCCGCGAACGCAATGCCCACGTGACGTGCTTGACGCATGGCTCATTGTAGTGTCGTCGGGACGAAAAGCACGACACCGTACCGCACATGGAAACGATGTCGCATTTATACTGAACACGTTCGCTTTATGGCCACGGAGCAAGGCTCGATGCGCAACCAGGAAACCCGTCGCGTAGCCGTCGTTGGCGGAATGCGTATTCCGTTCTGCCGGGCATACACGTCGTATGCACGGTGCTCGAATCAGGACATGATGAGCGCCGTGCTCGCCGCGCTCGTCGATCGCTACGGCTTGCAAGGGGAACGGCTCGGAGACGTCTCGCTCGGTGCCGTCATCAAGCATTCTCGCGACTGGAACTTGGCACGCGAGTCGACGCTGTCGTCCGGTCTTGCGGCCGAGACGCCGGCGTTCGATCTGCAACGCGCCTGCGGCACGAGCTTGTCGGCTGCGATTCTGATCGGCAGTAAGATCTCCACGGGCCTCATCGACGCAGGGATCGCGGGCGGCACGGACAGCATTAGCGACGCGCCGATCGTGTATTCGGAGGCGCTGCGCCAGATCGTGCTCGAAAGCGCACGCGGCCGTTCCCTCGGCGCACGGCTCGCGCCGTGGCTACGGTTGAGACCGCGCCACCTCAAGCCCGTCTTTCCCGGAGTCATCGAGCCGCGCACACATCTGTCGATGGGCGAGAGCATGGAGCTCACGGCCAAGGAGTGGTCGCTCGCGCGCGAGGAACAGGATGCGCTGGCGCTCGCGAGCCATCGCAACGCCGCGCAAGCCTATGCCGACGGCTTCTACGATGATCTGTTGGTCGAGTTCAAGGGCGTCAAGCGCGACAACAGCGTGCGCACCGACACCAGCCTCGACAAGCTCGCTAAGCTAAAACCCGTGTTCGACAAGACCGCTAGCGGTACGCTCACGGCCGGCAACAGCACACCACTCACCGACGGGGCCTCGGCGGTGCTGTTGTGCTCCGAGCAATGGGCCAAGGATCATTCGCTGCCGATCTCGGCCTACCTGACCTACGCGAGGGAAGCCGCGGTGGATTTCGTTCGCGGCGAGGGATTGCTCATGGCGCCCGCCTATGCGGTTGCGGCAATGCTTCGCGAGGCCGGGTTGTCATTGCAGGACTTCGACTTCTACGAGATTCACGAGGCGTTCGCGGCACAGGCGCTGGCGACGATGAAGGCCTGGGAGTCGGAACGTTTTTGCCGGGAGCGGCTCGGCCTCGATCGCGCGCTCGGTCCGATCGATCGCACGAAGCTCAACACCAAAGGCGGCAGCGTCGCGATCGGTCACCCGTTCGCCGCCACGGGCACGAGATTGCTCGGCTCACTCGCCAAGCAGCTTCGCGAGCGCGGCAGTGGCCGCGGTCTCGTCTCCGTCTGCACGGCGGGGGGCATGGGCGTTACGGCGATTCTCGAAGCGGCTTGACGCCGCCGGATCACCGGTGGCTGAGCCACAGGGCGTACGAGACGAACAGCGGCAACAGCAGTGCGGCGAGCAGCGTCGACACGAGCACGATTCCGGCGATGTCCTCCGCATCGCGCTCGTAGCGGGCTGCGAATAGGTAGCTGAAGACGGCCGCCGGCATCGCCCCCTGCAATACGAGCACACCCTGTGCCATCCCGTGCAGGCCCATCAATCGGCTCACTGCCACCGCCACGCCGAAAGCGATGGCGATGCGCGCGGCGCCGAGCCCTGCCGCAAGCGGGAGGTTACGTGCCCGCAGCCCGCCCACGGTATGACCGAGCGCAAGCAGCATGAGCGGGATCATGAGATCCCCGAGCAACCGGATGGTCGTCTCCAGCCACTCCGGCAGCGCAACGCCTGCCTCGAGCACGACCAAGCCGCCGAGCGCACCGTAGACGACCGGGGTCGTGAACAATGTCCGCAGTGCCGACACACGCGACTGAATCATCGGAACGAACGTGAACTGCCCCACGGAGTTCGTCACGTAAACGGCGACGGCAAGTCCGAGGCCTTGCTCACCGAAAGCGAACAGGCACAGCGGCAAGCCGAGATTGCCGGTGTTGCCGATCGCCAAGCACGGCAAGTACGACCGGATCGACAGACCGAGTGCCTTGAGGAAGACGAAGCTGATCAAGGCAGTGACAGCCAGCATGGCGACGGCCGCTCCGAGCATCGTCAAGAATTCGTCGAGCGGGAGCGTCAACGTCGACAGGCTATCGAACACGAGACACGGCCCCGCGACGTTCATGATGAGCCGAGTCACGAAATCCAGCTCGAACGGCGCACCCGAGCGCCGCCAGACATACCCGACCGTAGCGAGGCAGAACACCGGCAGCAACACGGTGGCGATTTGAGCGATCACGTCGGAAAGGGTTTACGAAGGGTCGATTGAGGGTCTCGGAGCCGAACTCTCGGGCGCACCTCACGGCGCGCTCTCACGTACTCTGACAGAATAGACGTTCGCCCTGCGGTGGGGAATGGGTTCGGATGGTCGGACAGTTTCTCGAGCTCTCGGTTGTCGCATCGCCACTGGCGGCTTCTTTCGAGTTCTACACGGCGCTCGGGTTCAAGTCGCTGGCCGTGGGCGATCTGCTGTCGACGCCTTATGTCGCGCTGTGCGACGGCAAGGTCGTCATCGGCCTACATGACCGTGAGCAGCCCGCGCCGCAGCTCACGTTCGTGAGACCGCAGCTTCGCGACTACTCCCGCGCCATACGCCGGCTCGGCATCGAGCCCGACCACCAGCATTTTGCCGACGACGAGTTTCACAGGCTCGGATTCTTCTGTCCCGACGGGCAGGCGATCGGGATGATCGAGGCGCGAACGTGCGCGCCGGCGGTTTGGGACAGCGGCAACGTCTCCGGCTGCGGCCAATTCTCGGAATACAGCCTCGCAGTCGATTCGCTCGACGCGGCGGCGACGTTCTGGACGCGCTTGGGATTTGCGGTCGCGGCAACGAGCGAGGGGCCACGACGCTCGGCGCGGCTCGAAGGCCACGGTCTCACTCTGGGCTTGCACGAAGGCCGGTTTCGGCCGGGACTCACGTTTCGCTGCGATCAGCTCGAGGCCCGAATCGAGTACCTGCGCGCGAAAGGCCTCGAGCCGAAACCGGGGAACCCACTCACGGGACAGACGCACCGCTCGGCAACGCTCGTCGCGCCCGAAGGAACGTCGCTCTACTTGCTCGATTCCGCCGGGGAATAGACAGCCAACAGCTTCTTTCGATTCCGCGCTTGGGCTTCGGCCAACGCGCCGCTCAAGCGTGCATGCAGCGGGCTCGTGCGCGGAAAATGCGTGAGCAAATACTCCATCTGGTCGGCCAACACGCGTCGGCCCTTCAGATAGATGTATTCGGCGTACGTCGGCGTGAACGGTACGGCGATGAGCTGCACGTTGGCTTCCTCGGGCGTGCGGCCGCCCTTGTGATTGTTGCAGCGCCGGCACGCCGTCACGACGTTCGTCCACACGTCGCGCCCGCCCCGGCTCAGCGGCGTGATGTGGTCGCGAGTGAGGTCGGAGACGCGAAAAGGCAGTCCGCAATACATGCAGACGTTGCCATCGCGCTTGAACAGCGTTCGATTGTTGAGCGGCGGCGTATAGCGATCGCGATTACGCTCGAGCGTACGAGTGTCGCCTTGCGTCGCGATGATCGAATTCACCTCGATGACGCTGCGCGTACCGGTCTTTGCACTGAAGCCGCCGCGAATCGTGTAAATCGGCGAGCCACAGCAGTATGCGACCTGGCCGCTGTGATAAAGCGTGGCCGCGACGCGGTAATCGATCCACTCCAGTGGCATCCCCGCGACATCGGTTCGAAGAACCTCTTGGGTCAATGTGTGAGGTTGTTGCTGCATGACACGTGGAGCGAACTGCCTCGCCGCCACAAGTTTCTCCGAGACTGTGACATTATTCAATGGTCGACGTTACACCTTTATGTCATGATCCGGCCGCGAAAACTGCAGCCGAGCGTGGGCGCAGCGTTGCCGCCCCACGTCTTTCAGCAAACGACAACGAACGGAGGCAGCGATGCCGCTCAGTATCGGTGTGCTCAAGGAGACCGTGGCTCACGAGGCGCGGGTCGCCTTGACTCCGGAGATCGCGACCAAGTTCGCTGCCCTGGGCGTCTCTCTATGCATGCAGAGCCTCGCGGGCGCGAATAGTCACTTCGAGGATCGAGCCTACGCGGGAGTCGAATTTCATCCCGAAGCAGCCGATGTTCTCGGCAAGGCGAACGTTCTCCTCAAGGTTCAACCGCCCACGTTGGCGGAGGTCGACGCGCTCGCGCCGGGCTCGACGATCGTGGGATTCATGCATGCGCAGAACCACCTCGACGTGGTGCGCCGCATGTGCGAGCGAAAGATCACGAGCTTGGCCGTGGAGCTCATTCCCCGAATCTCACGCGCGCAGTCGATGGACGGATTGTCGTCGCAGGCGGCTGTTGCGGGCTACAAGGCTGCGCTGCTTGCGGCCAATGCGCTCGACAAGTTTCTGCCGATGCTCACGACGGCCGCCGGCACCATCCGCCCCGCCCAGGTACTCGTGATCGGCGCCGGCGTTGCGGGCCTTCAAGCGATCGCAACGTCGAGACGCCTTGGCGCGATTGTGGAAGCCTACGACGTGCGCTCGGCGACCAAGGAGCAGGTCCAATCCCTCGGAGCGAAGTTCGTCGATACGGGCGTCGCGGCGGAAGGCACCGGCGGCTATGCACGCGAGCTCACAGCCGAGGAAAAAGCCAAGCAACAGGCCGTGCTGGATGAGCACATCGGACGCGCCGATGTCGTCATCACGACGGCTGCGATACCCGGCCGCCCGGCGCCGCGAATCATTTCCAAAAGCGCGGTCGAGGGCATGGGCGCCGGCGCCGTGATCGTCGACCTCGCGGCCGAGAGCGGCGGCAACTGCGAGCTCACTGTGCCGGGCGAGACGATCGTGACTCCGAACGGCGTGAAGATCCTCGGCCCCAACAATCTGCCTTCCGAGCTCGCACGTCACGCGAGTCAGATGTATGCCCGCAACCTTTTGAACTTCCTGCAGCCGGCCATCGCCGAGGGCGAGCTAGCGATCGACTGGGAGGACGAGGTATTCGCGCAATCGGTACTCACACGCGATGGCGAGGTCAAGCACCCGGGCACGGCGAAGCTCTTGGAGGGCACGTCATGATCGATGGTTTCATTGCGCTCTACATTTTCATGCTGGCGGCTTTCACGGGCTATGAAGTCATATCCCGCGTGCCGGTCATTTTGCATACACCACTGATGTCGGGATCGAACTTCGTGCACGGCATAGTGCTCGTAGGCGCCATGGTCGCACTCGGCCGCGCCGACACGACGCTCGAGATCACGGTGGCTTTCATCGGTGTCGTGCTGGCGGCCGGCAACGCGGTCGGCGGCTACGTGGTCACCGAGAGGATGCTCGAGATGTTCAAGAGCAGCAAAGGCAAACGCTGATGTCACTCGGAGCCAATAGCCTGATTCAGGCGAGCTACTTCGTCGCTGCGGCGCTGTTCATCTTCGGGCTCAAACGCATGAGCTCGCCCGTCACGGCGCGGGGCGGAATCGTTTGGGCCGGCGTCGGCATGCTCGTCGCCACGCTGATCACATTCTTGTTCCCGGGTATGAGCAACTACGGGCTCATCACCGTGGCCATCGCGATCGGCGGCATCGCGGCCTGGGTTACGGGCAAACGCGTAGCGATGACCGACATGCCGCAGATGATTGCGCTTTACAACGGCATGGGCGGCGGCGCGGCCGGCGCCATCGCGGCCGTGGAGCTGTTCTCGGGCGAGGCGCACGGCGCGGCGCAGCTCACCCTCGGCGTGCTCGGCGGCATCATCGGGTCGATCTCCTTCACGGGCAGCTTGATCGCTTTCGGCAAGCTGCAGGGGCTGATCAAGCGCAGCATCCGGTTCCCGGGCCGGAATTTCGTCAATCTCGTGCTGCTGGCCGCGTCTGCCGTCGTCGGCGCGATTCTCGTCGTGAACGGCAGCGGCGGTCTTGCCGGGCATGTCGTGCTGCTCTTCGGACTCGCGCTCTTGCTCGGCATCACGATGACATTGCCGATCGGCGGCGCCGACATGCCGGTCGTGATCTCGCTCTACAACGCGCTGACCGGTCTCGCCGTGGCGTTCGAAGGTTTCGTGCTCGACAACGCGGCAATGATCATCGCAGGCACGGTCGTCGGCTCCGCCGGCACGCTGCTGACTCAGCTCATGGCCAAGGCCATGAATCGCTCGCTGGCCAATGTGCTTTTCAGCGGCTTCGGCGAGACGGCGGCGAGCTCGACCGAGGGCCCGGCCGGCTCGATGAAGCCGATCGACGTGAGCGACGTGGCCGTCATGCTCGCGTTCTCCGAGAAAGTCATCGTCGTGCCCGGCTACGGCATGGCCGTTGCGCAGGCGCAGCACAAGGTGTGGGAGCTTTGCCAAGCCTTGATCGGTCGCGGCGTCACGGTCAAGTTCGCGATTCACCCGGTCGCAGGTCGCATGCCGGGGCACATGAACGTGCTGCTCGCCGAGGCAGGAGTGCCCTACGACCTCATCTACGACGAAGGCGAGATCAATTCGGAGTTCGAGACGGCCGATGTCGCCCTCATCATCGGCGCGAACGACGTCGTCAATCCCGTGGCACGCACCGACAAGTCGAGCCCGATCTACGGAATGCCGATCTTGAACGCCGACAAGGCGAAAAACGTCATCGTGATCAAGCGAGGCCAAGGCGCCGGCTTCTCCGGCATCGAGAACGCGCTCTTCTATCTCGATCAGACCCGAATGCTCTACGGCGATGGGCAGGCCATGGCCGCCGAGCTCGTGCAAGCCGTCAAAGCCGTCTAACAGGCGGGCTCAACGGCCGAGTCGGAGCCGTTGATCGCGCAGCGACTGGCGCTGCTCGGGCGACAACTGTCGAAATCGCTGCCTGAGCTCGAGGCGACGTTCGGGCGGCATCAGCCGATATCTACGATAGACGTCCAGCAATCGTGCCCGCTCGGCCGGCGGCAACCGGCGCAGCTCTTGATGCCGTTTTCTGATCGCAGAACGCTGCTCGTCCGTCAGCCCTTGCCACCGCTGAAATCGCTGCCGGGCGAGATCCCGATCCCGCTGATTCATCTGCAGCCACCGTTCGGCTCCGCGCGCAATCTGCTCCTGCCGGTCGGCAGCGAGCTGCTCCCACGTGTCCTTCTGACTGGCCAGCAGCCGCTGCTGGCCCTCGGTCAAATCGCTCCACGCAACGCCATCGGCGTGCGCGACGCTCGCGAACACCACAATCGCGATGCCGAGGCCAAGCCATGTCCGTCCCCTAGTCATCGTCTTCGTTCCCCTTCGGATCCGCCGTGCCGCTCGATCCGTCTTTACCCCCGTCTTTGCCGTCGACTTCCTCTCCCGATTCCTGCCGAGGATGGTCTTTGTCCCATTGCGCTATCAAAACCCATTCGTCGTCGTCGGATTGCCAGCTACCCAGGTACTCGAGAAACGCGAGGTCGGGCGCGTCGGCTTGCTGCGCTACGCCTTTGGGCACGAGGCAAATGCCGGATAGCGCGATCACGGCCGGGCCCAACTTTCGCATCAGCCGACGCCATCGTCGGTCGGGGCCGGCGCCTCGAACCCGGGCTGGCCCTCGAGCCACGCGTAGAAGTCGAGATCCTCGTCGAGCATCTCGAACTCGTCCTCACCGAGCACAATTTCGAGGTCGGCCAACGAGGCCGGCTGCACGGTCGGCTGCTCGATGGGCGCACTGCCTGGTCCCATCATGAGCCAGGCGACGACTGCCGCGCTCGCGAGAGCGCCGGCCGGCGCCCACGACCACTGCCAAGTCGAGCGTCCGGCATCGAGCTCGCGCAACGCCCGATGACGAGCTTGCGTGAGCTTCGAACGCGTCGCCGCATCGAGTGCACCGACGCTGCGTTCGAACCGCTCCTTTGTCCGCCGCTCTAGCTCACGCTCGTCGAACGTCTTGTCGCGATGTTCGCTCATGACCGCTGCTCCTCACCATGCTCGCGGAGCAGCTCACGCAGACGGTGCACTGCACGCGAGTAATGGGTCTTAACGCTCCCTTCCGTACAACTCATCGCCGCCGCCGTTTGCGCGACATCCAATCCTTCGAAGTTGCGCAGGATGAACGCTTCGCGCTGCCTGGGCGGTAGCATCAACAACGCTTGCTCGAGCGCTTGCATCGCATCGCCCGCGAGCACTTGCTCCAACGGGCCGTCGCAACTGGGTGCTGGCGCCGCGATCACGGGATCGTACTCCTCGCCCTCCGTGCCTCCGAAAAACGAGAGCACTCTCGAGCGCACGCTTCGGCGCCGCTGCACGTCGCGAATTCGGTTCTGCAAGATCCGGTAGAACAGTGGCCGCCATTCGTCGCTCGGCCGCCGCGCATATCGGCGGACCAGCCGAATCATCGCGTCCTGGACGATGTCGAGAGCTTCGTCACGGTCGCGGATGCTCACGAGCGCGATTCGAAAAGCTCGCGTCTCCACCTCGCGCAAGAACGCCTCGATTGCCGCCCCGGACTCCAGCGTCCCCTCCCCTTTGAGGCCAGTCGAGTGCTCCCGGACCATCCCCAATGCTAGCCCCATACCCGCCATCCCGTGGCGCCCGCCGCGTCAAGTTTCATGGTAAGCACTCTCTCCCGTCTACGCCTGTCGCAGGTCTCGCAAGGGATAACGTTCGCACGAGCCGCCGGTTGACAAGTCGCACGCCGGTTTGCGAACCGCAACCTACTGTAACGGCAGCAGTTTTCGGTCACGTAATAGTCGAAGTGTGAGCCGCTTCACGGTTTCGTCTGCCAGAATGCGTGGTTTCGAGCATTGCGGGCATCGATGGGCGACAGAAGAACACTCGTGAGAGTCGCGGTACCTGTGCCGCTGGCGGAGGCGTTCGACTACATTGTGCCCGGCGGCGCGCTGCCCCCGCTCGGCAGCCGCGTCCGCGTACCTTTCGGCCGCGGCGAGCGTGTCGGCGTCGTCGTAGCCCATCCGGCAAACAGCACGCTCGCGGAGTCCCGGCTCAAACCGCTCAGCGCAACGCTCGACGCCGAACCCGTGCTCGGCCGCGAGCTCCTGACGACGCTGCAATGGGCCGCCGACTACTACCACTATCCGGTGGGCGAGGTCCTGAATCACGCGCTGCCGGGCCTCTTGCGCGAGGGCCGGAGTCTCGACGACGACGCCGAGCGCGCCTGGCGCGTGACGGACACCGGCGCGGCTCAGCCTCTCGATAAGGTCGAACGCTCGGCCCGCCGTCAAGCGCTGGCACTGCAGACGCTGCGCTCCGCGACGAGAACATTGACCGAAAGCGACCTGCGCGCGCGGGGCATCGGTCGGGACGTCATGGAGCGGCTCGCGGCCAAAGGCTGGGTGGAGCCAGCAGAGCCGGAGGTCGCGCCGCGACGCGCAGCTCCCACCGCCCGGACAGGGACCGGACCGACGTTGACGGACGATCAGCAACGGGCTGTGGAGGCCGTCACGACGGCGAACGGTACGTTCCAGCCCTATTTACTGCACGGTGTGACGGGTAGCGGCAAAACAGAGGTGTACCTGCAACTCATCGGCACGCAGCTCGCGGCCGGCCGTCAGACCCTGCTACTCGTGCCGGAAATAGGGCTCACGCCCCAGCTCGTCGGGCGGTTGCGCGAGCGTTTCGGCAACGGCATCGCGATCTTCCACTCGGGACTGACGGAAAAAGAGCGCTTCGACGCGTGGCGCCAAGCGTATCGGCAGCACGTCAACCTCGTCGTCGGCACGCGATCGGCCGTGTTTGCACCGCTACCGGCGGCGGGATTGATCATCGTCGACGAGGAGCACGACGCGTCGTATAAGCAACAACGCGGTTTTCGTTATTCGGCCCGCGACCTTGCCGTCGTTCGCGCCCGCGCATTGGGCGTGCCCGTCGTGCTCGCCTCGGCCACCCCGTCGCTGGAAACCTTCCACAACGCGCTCATCGAGCGCTACCGAAGGATCGACATGCCGCGGCGCATCGGCGCGGCCGGACAACCGCGCCTCCGGGTCGTGGATCTGAATCGCCATGCTAGCCGGCAAAGCCTGTCGACACCGCTGATCGCCACGATCGGTCAACATCTGGAAGCCGGCAATCAAGTCTTGCTGTTCTTGAATCGACGCGGCTTCGCGCCCGCGTTGTTCTGCCCGGAATGCAAATCCGTCGAGGAATGCACACGCTGCGACGCGCGCATGACCGTGCACGCCCGCCTCGGCCAGCTTCGCTGCCACCATTGCGGCCAGCAACGGCCGCTCTCGCTCGCGTGCCCCCGTTGCGCAACCGAGCGAGTCGCCGTCGGCGCCGGCACACAGCGTGTGGATGAAGAGCTCGCCGCGGTATTTCCGGCGGCGCGCATAGCCCGGCTCGATCGCGATGCGACGAGCCGCAAGGGCGCGCTGCAAAACGTGTTGAACGACGTGCGCGAGGGCCGCATCGACATTCTCGTCGGCACCCAGATGCTCACCAAGGGTCATGATTTCCCGCGTGTGACGCTGGTTGGCGTCCTCAATGCCGACCAAGGCCTATTCGGCACAGACCCGCGCAGTCACGAGCGGCTTGCGCAAACCATCCTGCAAGTCGCCGGCCGCGCGGGCCGTGCGGATCGGCCGGGCGAAGTCGTGATCCAAACGCACTATCCCGCGCATCCGCTTTTGACCTGCTTGCTCTCGCAGGATTACGACGCTTTCGCCGCCCTCGCGCTCGACGAGCGCCGCGCGGCACACTGGCCCCCGTTCTCGCATCTCGCGGCCTGGCACGCCGAGGCTGCGCAGCGCGAGCCCGTGTTTGCGTTTCTCAATCGCGTTCGTGTGGCGGCACAGACTGCGTCGAGCGCACCGAGTGCCGTGACGGTACTCGGGCCGGCGCCCGCGCAAATGGAGCGCAAGGACGGCCGTTATCGGGCACAGCTGCTGCTACAAAGCATGGAGCGCGCTCCGCTGCACGAAGTCTTGAGCCGCACGCTTGCGGCCGTACGCAACGGCGCGGACGCGCGCAAAGTCCGCTGGAGTTTGGACGTCGACCCGATCGAGATTTGAGCGCGCGGCGCGCAACGGGGGCCGAGGAGACCGTTAGAGCTTGCATTGGACTTGCTTGACGTAGCCGCTCCCACCAACATGTGAGGTCGAATCGAATTCAAATCGACGGCCCATGGCGCGACGCAAATCGAGACGCAGGCAACACACACCCGGCTGGGTATGGATGCTGTTCGGCTTGAGTCTCGGGCTCGTCATCGCAGCCGTGGTCTACGTGCGCGGACCGGATCGTGGCGCGAGCGCGCCGGCGGACCGCGAGACGAAACGCACCGCGCAACACCCAACGCCGCCCGCACCCGCACCGGTGAAGAAGGCGGTAGCGGAAGCAAAGCCGGCCGAAACGAAAGACAAGCGCTTCGATTTCTACGAGATATTGCCGCAGTACGAAGTCGTCGTGCCCGAGGTCGAGACACCCGCAAACGGTGGACGTGTCGCCAGCACCAAGCCCGTCGAAGAGCCCGGCAGCTACGTGCTGCAGGTTGCCTCCTTCCGCGCTTTCGCCGACGCCGATCGCCTGCAGGCCAAACTCGCTCTTCTGGGCATCGAATCGCGCGTGCAACGCGTGACTATCGATGACGACGTGTTCCACCGCGTCCGTGTCGGGCCGATCACGGACCTCAACGAGCTCAACCGGGTGCGGCGCCAACTGCGAGACGCAGGTCTCGAGTCGATGCTGATGAAGGCGCAGCAGTAGCGGCCCGCACGCAGGCCGTAGCGTCAATCGTCGGTGAGCGCCTGCCGGAAATCGACGCCCAACGAGCGCAGCTTGCGATACAGGTGCGTGCGCTCCATTCCGACGCGTTTCGCGAGCTGACCGACTTTGCCCCCGCATAAGGAAAGCTGTTGCTGCAGATAAGCTCGCTCGAAATGCTCGCGGGCCTCGCGTAGCGGCATAGCCAACAAATCTTGTTTGACGAGCGGCTCACCCTCGGGCGCGTTGGTCGCGAGCTGCGCTTCGACTTCCTCGAGCGAGATCTCCTCGTCGCCGCCCAGAATCAACAGCCGCTTGACCATGTTCTTGAGCTCGCGGACGTTGCCGGGCCATGGGTAGTTGCGCAAGCGATTCTGGGCCGCGACGCCGAATCTTCTGAACGGCAGATTCTCGGAGTCGACGAGCAGATCCACCTGGTAACGCAAGAGCTCCGGCACGTCCTCCGAGTACTCGCGCAGCGGCGGCACTTTGATCACGACGACATTCAGATGAGTCAGCAGCTCGCGGCGAAAAGTCTCGGTGCGCTCGAAGCCCGGCAGCGCGCTCGAAAGTATCCGCAAGTCGAGCGGACGATCCTCCGACTGGCCGTGCGGCCGATAGACACCTTGCTCGATAATGCTGAGCAACAAGCGTTGGCCGGTCGGCGACACATCGCCGAGCTCCTTGATGAACAGCATGCCGCCGGCAGCCCGTTCGAGCGCGCCAGGCTCGCCGTCGTCACCGAGTAGCTGCCGCTGCGCACCCGACTCGTTCAAGTCGCCACCCATGACGACGACGAACGGCCTGCGCGCGGCCGGACTCTGACTCGCGAGGTAACGCGCGAACAGCTCCCGCCCGCTGCCGACCTCGCCCGAAAACATGGTGTGCGCTTCGTGCTGCGCGACGCGTGCAACTTGCTCGCGCAACGCACGCATCGTTTGACTCTTGCCCGCCGGAGAGGCGCTTGGCGGAATCGCGGCTCGACGCTGCTCACGCGTGCGCCGAACGGCCAACGCTTTCTCGACGGTCCGCAACAACTTGGCAAGCGAAACCGGCTTTTCGATGAAATCTACGGCGCCGAGCCGCGTGGCCTCGACCGCCGTATCCACCGTGCCGTGACCGGACATCATGACGACGGCGCCGGCCTCGCCGTTGGCCGCCCACTCCTTGAGCAACGAGATACCGTCCGTATCGGGCATCCAAATATCGAGTAGAACGAGATCGAACTCTTGTTCCTTGCGAGCGGCCCGCGCCTGCTTGGCGTCCGCTGCCGTCGTAACGTCGTAGCCCTCTTCGCTGAGGATCTCGTCTATTAGCGCCCGGATATTGGACTCGTCGTCGACGACTAAAATATGCGCGCTCATGCGCGTTCTCTCCTATGGTCGTGGCGCCGACTGACCGAGGTACCGCCGGTATCCACGGATATCGGAATGAGTATACTGATCTCGGCCCCGCCTTGCTCGCGATTGCGAGCCGTGATTTGCCCGCCGTGCTCTTCGACGAGCTTCTTCACTATCGCAAGGCCTAAGCCCGTGCCTTTCGGCTT
Organism: uncultured Gammaproteobacteria bacterium; assembly: GCA_963786385.1. Lineage (GTDB taxonomy): Bacteria > Pseudomonadota > Gammaproteobacteria > Steroidobacterales > Rariloculaceae > FEN-1219. The sequence goes on along the minus strand of CAWAYS010000004.1, from coordinate 548,276 downwards.
GCTCGTCACGTAAGGATCGAAAGCTTGGTGCACGATCTCGCCCAAGAAGCCGGGGCCATTGTCGACGACTCTAATCTCGACGGAGTCCGCGTCTGCGCCGGACACGCGCCGCGTCGAAATCTCGACGTACGCTTCGCTCTGATGCTCCGTCGCCTCCAGAGCGTTACGCACCAAGTTGTGGAGAACCTGGCGTAGACGGTTCGCGTCCGCGTCCACGGGCGGCAGATCGGGCGTCAACGACAGCTTGATCGCAAGCGGCTTGTCTTGATGTGCGTAGAGGTCGCTTACCTCCGTGATCAACGCGTTGATGTCGATGCGCGACAGTTCCATGCTAGGTGTTCGCGCATACTCGCTGAACGCGTTCACCATCTCTTTCATCGCCTCGACCTGCTGAATGATCGTGTGCGTTGCGCGATCGAGCAGCTCTGTCTCGCCGCTGTCCGGCTTCAGGTACTTACGTCGCAGCCGCTCCGCCGACAGCTGGATCGGGGTCAGCGGGTTCTTGATCTCATGTGCGAGCCTGCGTGCAACCTCACCCCACGCCGCGTCTCGTTGCGCTTGTAGCAGCGTCGTGATGTCGTCGAACACGACGACGTAGCCGCTCGGCGAGTCGCTTTCGCCGGGCAGCTCCGTACAAGCGCACATAAGCACGCGACGGCCCACGTCGCCGCGCAGCACGATCTGCTCGCGCCATTCGCTGTCGCCTTCACCAAGATGCGCGGCGGCGACCGCGAGAAACTGTGACAGCAGCGGACGCGACTTCGCGAGCTCGATGAGCGATTCACCGACGTGCGACTCGAGATCGAGTCCGAGAATCGCCCCCGCGGAGCTGTTGGCGGTGCGAATCCTGAGATCCGGCTCTAGAGAGACGACGCCGGTCGACAGCCTCGCGAGGATTACTTCGAGCTTGCGCCGCTCGCTCTCGACCTGCTGTTGACTGAAACGCGCGTCTTCGCTCGCTTGAGCCAGGCGCCGCGTCATGTCGTTGAACGAATTCACGAGAAAGCCGATCTCGTCGCGTGCCGGCGTCGGCAGCCGCGTAGCGAAGTCACCGCGGGCGACGGCGCGTGTGCCTTGCATGAGCTGTTGAATCGGCACGACGAGACGGCGCGAGAAGAAGAACGCTCCGTATACCGACGCGAGCAGCGAGATGAGCAACACGAGGCTCAACGTGAGAGTGAAGCTGTATTTCAATGCGGTTCGCAGAAAGCGCAACTCACCGAACTGGTTGTAGCTCCCCTGCACGGCATTGGCGAGAACGCTCAAGCGCTGCTCGATCGGGAACGTGGCCTGGAGAAACTCGAAGTCGCCGCGCGCTCCGGGGGCGGATAGCGTTGCGGCGGCCAGAATCTGATACTGCCCATCCGGGCGCGGCTCCACGCTGACATAAGGCTGACCTTGCCGCAGCTGGAAGATGAGCTCGTCGCTCGGATACTTCGGCATGGTGGCGTCCTGCTCGGCGGACGTCGTCGCAAGTATGCGGTTGTTGGCGCCGTAGACCGTGAGCTCGATGGCTCGACTGTTCGCACGCAACATGCCGAGCGTCGACAGCACGTCTGTGGGCGGCGAGGTCGCAAGCTGCGTGGCCATTCGTTGAACTTCCTCGAGTCTGCCGCGCGTCTGGATGTCCAGCACCGTCTGGCCGAGTTCGAGCGCGTTACCCAGACCCTGCTCGACATCGACGCTGAACCAGTTGTCGATCCCGCGAGTGATGAACTCCACCGAGAAGATATAGACCCCGACGAGCGGTGTGACGGCCAACATCACGAGCAACGTGACCATGCGCGCCCGTAAGCGTGAGCCCGGGACGTGGCGGCGGTAGTCGCGGATCAGCTGAAAGAGATTGATGAAGATCAGCAAGACCAAAACGCCGATGCCGGCGGAGTTGATCAACAGGATCCATTCTTGCAGCCTTGCGAAGTCTCGGGAGTTCTCCGTGACGCGTGTGAATAGCAGCAGCGCGGCAAGCCAAAGCAGCACGCCGAACACGGCGAGTAGGACGAAAAGCGCGCGTCTCAGTTTCTTCGCAAATGCCATCGGTACCAATCGCTCCCGATCGACCAATCGCGGCGCCAGAAAGCCAATAGCCTGAGCGGACCCGGAAACTGCTCGACGTCGAGCACGGTCCGCAGCCTGAGATCGTAGTCACGTCCCGCATCGAGCAACGCGGCGTCGATGAGGGGCAGATGCTCGATGCGTCCGAGATAGTTCAGCGCGGAGAACAACGTAGCGAACGACGCCTGCACGCCGCTGTTGAGGTTCAGCACGATGTACCGCTCGCTGAGCGCGTGATATTCGAGCTGGTAGCGCTGGCGCAGGCTCGCCTGCTCGGTGTCGAACCAAAAACGTCGATCCGTCAGAACTTCGACGTCAACGCGAATCGTGAGCGGCACACCGGATTGCAGTGCCCGGTTCGCATCGGACGAGAGCCGGTATTCCAACCAGGCATCGAGATAGTAGACGCCCCCGCTGAGCTGCAGGCTCGCGCTGCGAACCTCGAAGTGACCGGGATCTTCGGTTGCATCGAGCACCGGCGCCGCCGTCGGAGAGGACGGCGGCACGAACTCTTGCGCATGAGCGCTGGCACCGAACAGCACCCAGCAGGCGAGCCACGGCCACGATGCACGTAACACCGCCGCTGGCGCTGTCGAGGCACTACTGTTGCGCGCGAGACACACGCCGAGATCGCAACACGTCCGGCTTCACGAGGCAAGCATAATAGAACCCATCCCCTCCCGCTTCGCCCGGCAGGCTCTGGCCGTCGCGCGCCGCGTCGTCCGAAGCGCGCTCGGCCTCCGGCGTTGCGGCCAAGAAACGCTGTATCTGAGCGTCGTTCTCACGGTGTAAGACCGTGCACGTGGCGTAGACCAATCGGCCGCCCGGCTTCAGGAGCGGCCAAAGGGCGGCAAGCAGTCTCGATTGAAGCTCTACGGCGCCATCGACGTCCGCCGGGCGGCGCAGGATCTTGATGTCGGGATGGCGGCGGATGACGCCGAGCGCACTGCAGGGGGCATCGAGCAGAATCCGGTCGAAAGGTCGGCCGTCCCACCATGGATCGGGCTGCGCGGCGTCACCGCGCACGATGGTTGCGGCAAGCCCGAGCCGGGCGAGATTTTGTTCAATGAGCTTCAACCTCTCCGCATCGCGGTCGACGGCAACGACGTCGAGCTCGTCGCAGGCCTCGAGCATTTGGCAGGTCTTACCACCCGGAGCCGCACAAGCGTCGAGCACGCGCTGACCGGGATGAAGATCAAGATGCGCAGCCGAGCGTTGCGCCGCCAGGTCTTGCACGGAAACGTCGCCAGCCGAGAACCCCGGCAGCGCGGCGACCGGCACAGGCACCTCGAGCACGACCGCTGCGCCGTCTTCGGGCGCCGGACGGGCGGCGATTCCCGCGCCGGCGAGCCGTTCGACGTATGCCGCCCGCGTCAGCCGCCTTAGATTGACTCGCAGCCACATCGGCCCGGGCTCGTTGTTCGCATCGAGAATGCGCGTCCAAGCATCGGGCCAATCGCTGCGCAAGGCATCGATGATCCATTGCGGATGGCTGTGAAGCGCTTCGGGAACCGTTGCGAGCCGCTCGTCGAGCGACGCACGCTCGCGCAGAAACCGGCGCAATACGGCGTTGACGAGTCCCCGCGCGTCGCGCGCACCGAGCGCCGCAGCCGCGTCGACCGTGGCCGAGACGGCCGCATGGTTGGGGATTCTCAGAAACTGCAGCTGCAACAGGCCGATTTCGAGCAACGCGCCGAGCTCTTCCTGCCGCGATTTGAGCGGCCGCGCGAGGAGCTGCCCTGCCTGCCAACTCAAACGATGATGCCAACGCAAAGCACCGAGAACGAGTGCGGCGCGTAGAGCCTCGTCGCGCTCCGGCAGCGGCCGTGCGACAGCGAGGGCCTCGTCGGCCGACACACGGTCGCGCAGCACGAGCGCGATCGCTCTGGCGGCCGAGGCACGGACCTCCGTGCCTACCGGCGCGCGCCCCTCAGGAGACAAATCCGACCCCCTCGAGCGAATGCGCGGCGAGATAGGCCGCCGCGCTCATGACGCGCCCGGATGGCGGCTGGACCTCGAGCAGCCGCAACACACCGCTGCCGCAAGCAACATCGATGCCGTGCTCGAGTCCGACGAGGCTTCCGGGCGGGCCCGCCACCCGCTCCACGGCGACGGGCTCGGCCGTCCAAATCCGCAACCTGGCACCCGCGCTCGACGACGTCTCGGCGATGGGCCACGGATTGTAGGCACGGACTCGGCGCGCGAGCGCCTCGGCATCGTGACTCCAATCGAGGCGTGCGTCGGTCTTCGCAATTTTGGGTGCGAACGTCGCAAACTCCTCGCCCTGCGCGCTGGCGCTCATCGCGCCCGCCAGCAGCGCCGGCAGCGCGCTTGTCATGATCTGCGCCGCGAGGACGGCCAGCCGGTCGTGCAACTCGCCGGCCGTCTCGCGCCGACCTATGTCGATGGCGCTCGACACGTAGACCGGCCCCGTGTCGAGGCCGCGCTCCATACGCATGAGAGTGATGCCGGTCGTCTCGTCGCCGGCGAGAATCGCATGCTGGATCGGCGAAGCGCCACGCCAACGCGGCAGCAGCGACGCGTGCAGATTCACGCAGCCGAGTCGTGGCCAAGAAAGCATCCAGCGCGGCAGCAGCAACCCATAGGCGATCACGACCATGAGGTCGGGCGCAGGTCCGAGCGTCGCGAGCAAAGTCGAATCCGCGAGCCTGGCCGGCTGAGCGACGGACAGGCCGTGACTTTCGGCCGATGCCTTTACCGGCGATGCGGTCAGCTTGCGGCCGCGCCCGGCCGGCCTATCCGGCTGAGTCAGAACGACGCTGACCGTCGCCGGGCCTCGAGCGAGGGCCTCGAGCGTCGGCACCGCAAATTCCGGCGTGCCGGCAAAGGCAACTCGCGGCGGCGGCGCCGACCGGTGAGTATCCGAGCTCAGCTCAGATCACCGGCACGGACCGTTGATGCTGCGTCTCGTCGGTGTTGTCGGCCGAGGCACGCCTGGCCTTCTTGTTGGCCTTCTTCTTCAGGCGCTCGCGCTTGAGCTCGGAGAGATAGTCGACGAACAGCTTGCCCTCGAGATGGTCCATCTCGTGCTGTATGCACACGGCCAAGAGTCCCTCGGCATCGAGCTCGAACGACTCGCCTTTCTCGTTCAGCGCGCGTACTTTGATACGCGCGGCGCGCTCGACGAAGTCATAGAATTCGGGAACGGACAAGCAACCTTCTTCGGCGCTGGCCTTGCCGTCGGCGCTGACGATCTCGGGATTGATGAAACAGTACGGCTCTTTGACTTCGTTACCGATGTCGATCACGAGAACGCGTTTGTGAACATTGACTTGCGTCGCAGCCAAACCGATCCCGGGTGCGGCATACATGGTTTCGAAGAGATCGGCGACCAGCTGCCGAATCTCGGCATCGACTTTTGTGACCGGTTCGGCGCGAATTCGGAGCCGTGGATCGGGATACTCTAGTATTGGGAGACGTGCCATTGTGGTTCAGCCTCGATTTCGTGTATAACGCGTCAAAGTTATCTTAACCCTCTGACTTTACAGGGATAGTGGGTTCCTGAAGCGCTAGACGCGGGCCCGGGCGCAAAACGCACCGAGCACCGCGAAGTATAGCAGCAGGGAATCGGGGACCACCGGATCGTCAGAGGCTTCGTCCGTATAGGGAGCTCGGCCATGTTTTATGCGCGCAAACCGTTGATTCGGGCAGCCTGTCTGATAGCCGTGTCGGCCGCAAGCTTCGCGGTAATGTCGGGAGGCTTCGCGCAAGAGCGCGCTCGGCCGCTCACGCTCGCGGCCAACGATGCCGTCGGTCAACCCAGCGCACCACCGGTCCTGAACCCGCGACACCCAGATACCTACGTCGTTCAAAAAGGCGACACGCTTTGGGACATTGCGGCAATGTTTTTGCGCGATCCTTGGTACTGGCCCGAGATCTGGCAGATCAATCCGCAGATCGAGAATCCGCACCTGATCTTCCCGGGTGACGTGCTTACGCTGGCCTATCTCGACAACGGCCGACCCGTCGTTCAGGTCGAGCGCGGCGGTGGCGGCACGACCGAGCGCTTGTCGCCGCGCGTGCGGTCGCAGCCGCTCGAGGAAGCCATCTCCACGATCCCGTACGAAGTGCTCGCATCGTTCCTGTCTCGGCCGGTTCTGCTGGACAAGAAGCAGCTCGAGACCCTGCCGTATATCGTTGCGAACCGCGAGGGCCTCCTGGGCAGCTCGGGTCGCGACGTCTATGCGCGTGGCACAACGGCTCCCGTCGGCGTGGTCTACAACATCGTGCATGCGGGCGACGAGCTCGTGGACCCGGACGACAAGACGGTCCTCGGGTACGAAGGCGTCTACGTCGGCCAGGGTCGCATCGCGCGTACCGGCGATCCGTCGACGGTGCATTTGCTCGACAGCACTCGCGAAGCGCTCAAGGGCGACTACTTGCTCGAAGAACAGCAAGCCCAACCGTTCAACTTCCTGCCGCGACCGCCAGAGCGTGACGTCGAGGGTCGAATCATCTCGGTGGTCGACGGCGTCTCGCTCATCGGCACCTATCAAGTCGTGGTCATCAACCGTGGGTCTCGTGACGGTCTGGAGCCCGGCCACGTGCTGCGCGTCTTTCAGACCGGCCAGACCATTCGCGACGACGTCAAAGGTCGCGGACACAACAAGAAAGTACGCTTGCCCGACGAACCCGCGGGCACGATGATGGTGTTTCGAACCTTCGACCGGATGAGCTATGGCCTGGTCATGGAAGCGACGAACGCCATCAGTGTGCTCGACACGGTGCGCAACCCCTAAGATCCTCTCGCCGGCGCCGGCGCCGGCGCGGCCGGCGCTCTGACTCGTGGCTGAGCTCGACGCTTGGCTGCGGCTCGTCGCCGCCGTCCGGCCCGCCGACACACGCGCTGCGGCCGTCCTCAGGCGCGCCGACTCGGCCGAAGCGCTCGTTCGGCAAACGGCCTCGCAGCTGACTGCGTCGGGACTCGACGAAGCCACCGCGCGCCGGCTCACCGCTCCGGACGAAGCGCTCCTCGAGCGCTGGGGTGCCTGGCTTGCGGGTCCGAATCGGCACCTCGTGCCGTTCGCCAGCCCGCTGTATCCGCCGCTTCTCGCGAGCCTCGATGCCGCACCGCTCGCACTCTGGATCGAGGGCGCCCGGACGGAGCTCTTGGCTGCCCCGCAGTTAGCCATGGTCGGGAGTCGCAGTCCGACGCGTAGCGGCCTCGACATTGCCGAGCAGTTCGCCCGTTTCTTCAGCACACACGGCCTCGTCATCACGAGCGGCCTCGCCGCAGGCATCGACGGCGCGAGCCATCGCGGCGCACTGCAAGGCGTCGCGGGCACGATTGCCGTCCTCGGCAGCGGGCTCGATGTCGTGTTCCCGCGCGCTCACGGTCGGCTCGCGGCCGAGGTCGCCGCGCGCGGTTTGCTCGTCTCGGAGTACCCGCCAGGGACCGAGCCACGCCGTTTCCACTTTCCGGAGCGCAATCGGATCATCGCCGGGCTTTCGCTCGGCACGCTCGTCGTCGAAGCCACGCGTCGCAGCGGTTCGTTGATCACGGCAAAGTGGGCGCTCGACAGCGGCCGCGAGGTGTTCGCCATTCCCGGCTCCATTCACAACCCGCTCGCCCGCGGTTGCCATGCTCTGATCCGCCAGGGCGCGAAGCTCGTCGAGGAAGCCGCCGACGTTTTTGTCGAGCTGGCCCCTCAGCTCGCCCTCGACGTCGATACATTGCCGCGTTCCGAACCTCTTGCCGCGACCACCGTAACGACCGACTCGGAATACCAGAAGGTGCTGCAACTCATAGATTTTGCACCGATTTCCGTCACGGACCTCGCCGACCGCGCCGGATTGACGGCAGCGGAGCTTTCCTCCATGCTCCTGATCCTGGAACTGGAAGGGTTCGTCGAGGCGCTGCCCGGCGGACGCTATTCGCGTCTGGCCAAGAGGAGCTGATGAAAGAAACCGTGCTCGACGTGCTCATGTATCTTTTCGAGTCCTTCGTCGATAGCGAAGAAGAACCGGAGCCCAATCGTAACGAGCTCAAAGGCGAGCTCGAGCGGGCTGGTTTCGGCGACCGCGAGATCGAGCGTGCGCTCGATTGGCTCGACGGCTTGAACTCGACCGCCGTGACGAGCACCGCTCCGCAGTCCGCCGCCATGCGTATTTTCGACCGATTCGAGCAGGAACGGCTCGACGCGGCGGCCCGCGGTTATCTGCTGCATTTGGAGCAGATCGGGATTTTGCTGCCCGTGCAACGTGAGCTCGTCATCGATCGGCTGCTGGCGCTCGACAGCGAGGAAATCGACACCGAGCAGATCAAATGGGTCGTGATGATGGTTCTCTTCAGCCAACCGGGGCAGAAGGAAGCTTACGCTCAGATGGAAGACCTCGTGTTCGCCGAAGACAGTGGCTGGCTGCACTGAGACCGCGGCCCAGCACCCCCCACCGGCCGAGATCTTTAACGCTGCGAGGAGAATCGGCTATCCTGCCGGACCTCGTTGACGTGGCCACGCTGAAGTGCCCCCGGATCTGAGACTACCCCGAGTTCGCCGCACCGCTAAGATATGGGCAAGAATCTCGTTATCGTCGAATCGCCCGCCAAAGCCCGCACGATCGAGAAATACCTAGGCAAGGACTTCGAGGTCCTAGCGTCCTATGGTCACGTCCGTGACCTCGTGCCGAAGGAAGGCGCCGTCGATCCAGAGCATGGCTTCGCGATGAAGTACCAGCTCATCGACAAGAACGAGAAGCACGTCGAGAAGATCGTCAAGGCCGTCAAGAGAGCCGATACGGTGTATCTGGCGACCGACCCCGACCGCGAGGGCGAAGCGATCTCGTGGCACGTCTTCGAAGTGCTCAAGGATCGCAAGGTGCTCGACTCCAAGGCCGTGCATCGCGTGGTCTTCCACGAGGTCACGAAGCGGGCGATTCAGGAAGCCATCGGGCAGCCGCGCGACCTGTCCGAGTCGCTCGTCAACGCCCAGCAGGCCCGCCGCGCGCTCGATTATCTCGTGGGGTTCAACCTCTCGCCGCTGCTTTGGAAGAAGGTCCGCCGCGGGCCTCTCGGCGGGACGGGTCCAGAGCCCCGCGCTGCGACTGATAGTCGAGCGCGAGGACGAGATCTCCGCGTTCAAAGCGCAAGAATATTGGACGATCGAGGCGCAGGCAGCGCAGGACGTGCAGGCATTCCCGGCACGGCTCTCCATGTTCAAGGGCGACAAGGTCGAGCAGTTCACGTTCACGGACGAAGCGAGCGTACGCGACGGCCGAGCACGACATTCACGCGGCCGCGTCCGGCGTGCTCACGGTCGCGAAAGTCGAAAAGAAGCAGCGTCGCCGCAACCCTGCCGCGCCGTTCACGACCTCGACGTTGCAGCAAGAAGCCTCGCGCAAGCTGGGTTTCAGCGCGCAGCGGACGATGACCGTCGCGCAGCGCCTCTATGAAGGTATCGACATCGGCGAAGGCACGGTCGGCCTCATCACGTACATGCGTACGGACTCCGTCACGCTCGCCAACGAGGCGCTCACGGAGCTTCGCGCGGTGATCGCCGAGCGCTACGGCAAAGAAAACCTACCCGAGGAGCCGCGCCGTTACACGACCAAAGCGAAGAACGCACAGGAAGCGCATGAAGCCATTCGCCCGACGTCGGCGGCTCGCACACCCGAGGACGATGCAAGCGCTTACCTCGACAGCAACCAATTTCGCCTCTACGAGCTGATCTGGAAGCGCACGGTCGCCTGCAGATGACCCCCGCGGTCTACGACACCGTGGCGCTCGATCTTGCGGCCGGTGCCGAGCCCGGCGGCGACATCGTGTTCCGGGCGACGGGGTCCGTGCTCGTCGAGCCCGGGTACATCGCCGTCTATCAAGAGGGCCAAGACGACACGGTTCAGGACGATCAAGATCGAATCCTCCCGCCCGTGGTGGAAGGCGATCGGCTGACGCTCAAGGACCTGCAAAGCGCCCAGCACTTCACGGAGCCTCCGCCGCGATACTCGGAAGCTACGCTCGTGAAGGCGCTCGAGGAATTCGGCATCGGCCGGCCGTCGACCTATGCCTCGATCATTTCCACGCTGCGCAACCGCGAGTACGTCGAAATGGAGAATCGGCGCTTCATCCCGACCGACGTGGGGCGCGTCGTCAACCGCTTTCTGACCGAGTACTTCTCGCAGTACGTCGACTACGAGTTCACTGCGCGCATGGAAGACTCGCTCGACGCCATATCGCGCGGCGAGCGCGAGTGGGTGCCCCTGCTCGAGGAATTCTGGCGGCCGTTCAGCGAGCTCGTCGAGCACACGGAAACCTCCGTGACGCGCGAGCAAGCGTCGCAGGCCCGCGTGCTCGGTACGGATCCGGCCAGCGGGCGTCCCGTGAGCGTGCGTATGGGCCGCTACGGTGCGTTCGTTCAGATCGGCACGAAAGACGACGACGACAAGCCGAAGTTCGCGGGCCTCAGGCCCGGCCAGAAGATGGACGCCATCACGCTCGACGCGGCGCTCGATCTGTTCAAGCTACCCCGCGAGCTCGGCGACGACGGCCGACGGCGACGCGGTCTCGGCCAACATCGGCCGCTTCGGGCCTTATGTCCGCTACGGCAGCAAGTTCGTCTCGATACGCGGCGACGATCCTTACACGATCACGCTCGAGCGTGCGCTCGAGCTCATCGAGGAAAAGAAGATCGCCGACGCGAATAGGACCATTCGCGATTTTCCGGATGCCGGCATCCAGGTCCTCAACGGCCGTTACGGCCCTTACGTGACCAACAAGCAGAAGAACGCCAAGATCCCGAAGGATCAAGACCCCGGCCGAGCTCACGCTCGAGGAGTGCGAGGCGCTGCTCGCGGCAGCCCCGGAACGGCGGCCGCGCGGCGGCAAACGCAAAACGACGACCGGCGCCCTCGCCCCAGAAAGCGCCGACGAAACAAGCTGCCAGCAAAAAGAAGAAGAAAAAGAAGAAGACCGCGAAGAAAACCGGGCGCAAGACTGCGAACAAGGCGGCCGATTCCGACGGCTCGGACGCCGCCGGCGACTGACCCGTTGAGCTCGAAGCTCCACGTCGACCGCGCCGCGCGCACGATTCTCGGCGGCGGCGTAGTCGCTTATCCGACTGAAGCGGTCTACGGTCTCGGCTGCCTGCCGCAAGACGGCGAAGCCGTCGTTCGCCTGTTGGCGATCAAGCGGCGCTCCTGGCGCAAAGGTCTACTGCTCGTCGGCGCCGATCTTGCGCAGCTTCAAAGATTCGTCGTACTCCCGGGCGAACCGCGGCGGAGCGAGATCCTCGGCTCGTGGCCTGGTCCCGTCACCTGGGTGCTTACGGCGCAACCCGGTGTCCCGCCTTGGATCACGGGCGGCCGCGACACCGTCGCCGTGCGTCTCACGGGCCATCCGCTGACGCGCGCGCTTTGCGAGCGCGTCGGGCAAGCGCGTCGTCTCGACGAGCGCCAACGTGAGCACGCGAGCACCGCTGCGAGACCCCTTGAGGCTTCGCCGCGAGCTCGGCCACGTCATCGATTATCTCCTCGTCGGCGGGCTCGGGGGACTCGATAAGCCGACACCGATCAAAGACGGACGCACGGGCCGGCTGTTGCGTAGCAGCTGAGGACCACCGGGGGCGGGGTCGCCCTGTCGACCCTGTGATAACGTGTCCGCCCACGGGCCCGGGAACTGGCGGTCGGTAGAATAATGAGGCGCATTCAGGGATTGACGGCGATGCTCGCGGTCGGCGCGATGCTGTGCTCGGCCATGGCCGGCGCGCAGCCGACACTCGTGCCGATCACGAAACGGCTGCAGCTCGCGGCGCCTGTGCAACCGGCCAAGGGCGGCACCGGCATTTACATCGTCAAGCTCAAGGACCCGGGTGCCGCGAGCTACAAGGGGAGCGTTGGATTCGGTGCGACCAAGCCGTCGTCCGGCCAACGGCTCGACCCCCATTCGTCCGCCGTACAGACCTACGCCAAGCAGCTCGAGCTCACGCACGACCGGCTCTTGGCAGAGGTCGGTGCTCAGAACGCCAAGGTCTACAGCTTTCGCTATGCCTTGAACGGATTCGCCGCCAAGCTCACGGCCGCGCAGGTATCGCAGCTTGCGCGAGACAACGCAGTGGAGCGTATTTGGCCCGACAAACAGCTGCATCTGACGACCAACAACAGCTCGATCTTTCTCGGGCTCGAAGACCAAGTGGGCGGCCTGCGGGCGGACCTCAAGCTCCGCGGCGAGGGCATCGTCGTCGGCATCATCGACAGCGGTATCGCGCCGAACCACCCGTCGCTGTCCGACGTCGAGGAACGCGTGCCGAAGCTCTGCCAGGGCAGCTGGGCAACGGGCTCTTTCCTCGGCTTGTGGCTTTGCGGATCCTACCGGCGACATCCACCGACCGTGAGCGTCTACGATCCACCCGTGAGATTTCAGGGGGCCTGCGAGACCGGAGACGGCTTCGCGCCGACCGACTGCAACAACAAAGTCGTTGGCGCGCGTTACTATCTCGACGGTTTCTCGTTCGAGAACGAGCTGGATCCCGAACGAATTCCGATCTCCCAAGGATGCCGACGGGCACGGCACGCACATTGCGACGATCGTCGCCGGCAACCCGGTAGACGCCTATTTGTTCGGCACGCGCGTCGCGCGCGTGAGCGGCATCGCGCCGCGCGCGCGTATCGCGGTCTACAAAGCGTGCTGGCTCAAACCCGGCGAGACTCGCGCAACGTGCGCGACGTCGGATCTCACGCGGGCCATCGACGACGCCGTCGCCGACGGCGTCGACATCATCAACTACTCGATCGGCAGCCTCGAGACGGATCTCACTTCACCCGACGACATCGCGCTGCTCAACGCGGTCGATGCCGGCGTTCTCACCGTCGTCGCGGCCGGCAACGACGGACCGAGCCTCGACACGATCGGCACGCCGAGCAGCGCGCCCTGGGTGCTGACGGTGGCGGCTTCGACGCAAAGCGGGGAGCTCTATGACACCGCCATCGAGATCACGGCGCCAGCCGATCTTGCGGGCGACATAGCGATCCGCGAAGCAAGCTTCACGCCGCAGCTCACAACGGACCCGATCGAGGAAACTCTCGTCGCGGCCGACGACGGTCAAGCACCGCTCGACAACGGCGGTACCGGCAGCACGCGCGACGCGTGCCAACCTCTGCAGAATACCGATGCGGTGTCGGGACATATCGCGCTGATCCAGCGCGGCGGCTGCGAGTTTCAAGTCAAGATCATGAACGCCGAGCAAGCCGGCGCCGTCGCGGTCGTCGTCTACAACAATTCCGGCTCGCCGATGGTCATGAACGGCGACGTGGGCAGCGTCGGAATCCCGGCCGTGATGATCGGCACGGCGGATGGTCAGCGGCTCGTCGACCGGCTCGCGGCCGGGGACGAGGTCACGCTCAAGCTCGCGAAGGGCATCTTCTTGCCGTTTCACGAGGACGGCAACGTGATGGCCGACTTCTCCTCGCGCGGCCCGGCGCTCAGCGACCAGAACTTCCTGAAGCCCGACGTCACGGCGCCCGGCGTCGACATCTTGGCCGGGCAGACGCCGGACGTGGCGAACGGCTTGCGCGGCGAGACTTATCAATATCTCTCGGGCACGTCGCAGGCCGCGCCGGAGGTCTCGGGCGTCGCGGCGCTGCTCAAGGAAGCACATCCGGACTGGGCGCCGGGACGGCTCAAGTCAGCGCTCATGACGTCGGCCTACCAAGGCGTCGTGCGCTCCGACGGCACGGCAGCCGATCCGCTCGACATGGGGGCCGGGCATATCGACCCCAATCACGCCGTCGATCCCGGCCTCGTCTACGACAGCGACTACCGCGACCATGCCGCGTATCTGTGCGGCTTCGCGCAATCGCCTATCTCACCCGACGAATGCGCCGCGTTGACGAATCTCGATTATTCGAGCGACCCACGCAACGTCAACCTGCCGTCGATAGCGATCGCCGACCTGATCACGGGCGACACGATCACGCGTCGGGTCACGAACATAGGCCCGCCGGCGACTTATGCCGCCTCGGTGACGGCGCCCCAGAACATCGACGTATTCGTCGACCCGCCCACGCTCGTGCTCGACACCGGGCAGACCGCGGCCTTCTCGGTGCGCTTCGTGGACCTCGGCGCCAACCTCGATCTGTGGGACTTCGGGCAACTGAGCTGGTCCGACGGCACTCACAACGTCGTGAGCCCTATCGCGCTGCAGCCCGTGGCGTTGCGCGCGCCGGCCGAGATCCACCTGAAGGGCAGCTCCGGCGACACGACGATGCCCGTGGATTTCGGCTATTCCGGCGCATATGCGGGCACGGTGCACGGTCTCAGGCCACCGTTCGTCGACGATCAGACCGGTGAAGTGCCGAAGGGCTTCGTCGACGACGACACGAGCCGCAACTTCACGTTTCGGTTCGACAACGGTGTCACGGCCCACGGCATCAACGTCGCGCCGGATCAACTCTACTTGCGCGTAGCGCTGTTCGACGAATTCACGGACGGCAACGACGATCTCGATCTTTATCTGTTCTACTGCCCCAACGATCAATGCACGCAGGTCGGGCAAAGCGGCGACTTCACCTCGAACGAGGAAATCGACGTGACGCTGCCCGATCCCGGCCTTTATCTCGCGCTCGTGCACGGTTTCGAGACCGATCAGGTCAGCGGCGGACCGGGAGCCAATTATTCGCTGTTCACGTGGTCTTTCGGCCTCGACGACGTTGTCGGCAACCTCGGCATCGACGCGCCCGATTCGGCCACCGAGGGAGAACATCTCGACGTGCCCGTGCATTGGGAGAATCTGGAGCCGGGCATGCGCTACCTGGGGGGCGTATCGCACGACACCCCTTACGGACTTTATTCGCTCACGATCGTCAACGTTCAGTCCCCTTGACCGCGCCGCACTCGCGATAGCGAAAGCACTCTACAAGGTGGTCGTTGACGAGACCCGTGGCCTGCATATGGGCGTAGACGATCGTCGAGCCGACGAACTTGAAGCCGCGGGCCTTGAGATCTTTGCTCAGCGCATCGGACTCCGCACTCGTCGCTGGTACTCGTCCCGCCCGGCTCCAGCGATTGACCTTCGGTCGGCCACCGACGAATCGCCATACGTAGGCATCGAACGTACCGAATTCCTGCTGCACGGCGAGAAAGCCGCGTGCGTTGGCGATTGCGGCCTCGATCTTCTGCCGATTGCGAACGATGCTCGGGTCGACGACGAGGCGCTCGACCGAGCGCGCATTGAAACGTGCCACTTTTGCTGCATCGAAGTCGGCAAACGCGCGACGATAACCGTCACGCTTGCGCAATATCGTCCACCAGCTCAAACCCGCCTGCGCACTTTCGAGTACGAGGAACTCGAAATGCTTGCGGTCGTCATGCACGGGCACGCCCCACTCGATATCGTGGTAGCGCTCGTAGCTCGGATCGATGCCCTGGCTCCAGGGACACCGCCGCAGATCGCTGCTCTCGCTCATGAATCCGTTTCAACCATGACCTGAGAATCAAGTTGGAAAAGCTACACAAAACCTAGGAGAATCCCCAGCGATAGGGTGGGGCGAAACATGACGACGAGCGAATCTGAGCCCGATCGGTACGCGTTGGTCGGCCATCCCGTAGAGCATAGCCGCTCGCCGCTGATCCATCGCCTGTTCGCGAGCCAGACCGGCCAGAACATGAGCTACGAGCTCATCGACGCTGCGCCGCAGAGCTTCGAGACCGCGGTGCGCGGTTTTGCGGCCGCCGGCGGCAAGGGCATGAACGTCACTGTCCCGCACAAGGAGGCTGCGTTCGCCATCGTCGACGAGCGCAGCGATGCGGCCGATCGCGCCGGAGCCGTGAACACGATCACCTTCGAGCATGGGCGAATACGCGGCGACAACACGGACGGCATCGGTTTCATTCGGGACGTCAGAGTCAACCAGCGACAAACGATAGAGGGGCGGCGAGTGCTCATTCTGGGCGCCGGCGGTGCTGCGCGCGGGATCGTGGCGCCGTTGCTCGAGTGCCGGCCGCTCGAGCTCGTGATCGCCAATCGGACCATCGAACGCGCGCGGGTCCTGGCGCGACAATTCCCCGCCGCCGGCGAGGTGTATGCCATGACGTTCGACCAGCTCGCCGCGCTCGAATCGTTCGACATCGCCATCAACGCGACGTCGGCGGGTCTCAGAGGCGAGACGCCGCCGTTCCCGGCGACTCTGGTCGGAGCCGACACCTTCTGCTACGACCTCGTCTACAGCGTGAACGCGACTCCCTTCGTCGCTTGGGCGCGGCAGCTCGGCGCGGCGCGTGCCGTGCAGGGCTGGGGCATGCTCGTCGAGCAGGCGGCCGAGTCGTTCTGGATTTGGCGCGGCGTGCGGCCCGACACGGCGCCGATCTTGAAGCAGCTCGTCGTTTGAGGCAGCGGTCTTGGGCGTAGACGCCGGTCGCAAGCCAACCTCGTGGGTGCGAATCAGCGCATCGTGACGAGCTCTTCGGCACTCGTCGGATGAATCGCGATCGTGTCGTCGAAGTCGCGCTTACGCGCACCCATCGCCGATCGCGACGGCGAAGCCTTGAATCATCTCGTCGGCGCCGGGGCCGATCACGTGACAGCCCGCGATGCGCTCGTCCTCGCCGACGGTCACGAGCTTCATCGCGGTCCGCGGCTTGTCTTCGCCCAAGGCGTAGAACATCGGCACGAACTCCGAATGGTAGACCTTGATCGGCTCACCGGCGTGGCGAGCGTGGGCCGCTTCCTCCGACAGACCCACCGAGCCGATCGGAGGATGGGAGAAGACAACCGTCGGAATGAGATCGTAGCTCAAGCGTCGATCGGGTTGATCACCGAAGATCCGGTCCGCAAGCCGGCGGCCGGCCGCGATCGCGACCGGTGTGAGCTCGGCTTGCCCAGTGACGTCGCCGACCGCATAGACGCCCGGGACGTTGGTGTTCTGGAACTCGTCGACGAGCACGAAGCCGGCGTGATCCGTCTCGACGCCGACGACCTCGAGACCCAGCCGCGCGGTATTCGGCGCGCGCCCGATTGCCCAGATCAGCTCGTCGAACCCGGCGAAGCGTCGGCCGTCACTCGTGCGCAGCGTGAGCTGGCTTTCGCCTTCGACCGCCACCGGCGACGCTGCCGTGACAAGGTCTATGCCTTGCGCCGTCATCTGGCGCATGAGCTCGTGGCTGAGCACCGAGTCGAAGTAGCGCAAGACGCGATCCTAGCGCACGAATACACTCACCTCGGCACCGAGCGCGCGCAACACGCCCGCGAATTCCACTGCGATGTAGCCGCTCCCGACGACGGCGACGCGAGACGGTAAGCGCTCGAGATCGAAGAATCCGTCCGACGTGATACCGCTTTCGGCGCCGGGCAGCGTCGGCACGACGGGATACCCTCCCGTCGCGATCAACATGTGCTCGGCTTCGTACCGCGTGCCACTTTCGTCGACGACTTCCCGAGGTCCCGCAAAACACGCAGACGAGCGAATAGTCGCGATCGACTTGCGATCGAGATTGCGTTGATAGATCCCGTTGAGCCGTTCGACGTAGGCGTCACGGCCGCGTTTGAGGGCCGCCCAGTCGTGGCCCGCTACTTGGACGTCGAACCCATACGGACGTGCATGGTGGAGTGCATGAGCGATTTCGGCGGCATTCCACATGACTTTCTTCGGCACGCAGCCGACGTTGACGCAAGTGCCCCCGAGGCGGCCTCGTTCGAACAGCGCAACGCGCGCACCATATTCTGCCGCCCGCTGGGCGCAGGCGAGACCGCCACTGCCGCCGCCGAAGACGATGAAATCGAAAGACTGCACGAACCACCTCGCCGCATGACGCTCAACCAGGGCGAAGGGTACAAGGAGTTGCCCCGCGACAGGAGTTCTTTGCTAGATTCGTGGGTCGACAAGATACCGTTGGACTTCGAAGATGACCGAGCCTGCCTCCCTGACTGCCGAGAACCCGCTGCTCACGCCAAACGCGTTGCCGGCGTTCGACGCGATTCGACCCGAGCACATCGAGCCCGCCGTGCAGGAGCTGCTTCGGCGGCAACGCGAGGCGCTCGTCGAGGCGGAGCAGGTCGCCGCCCCCGATCTCGAGTGGCTTCGCCGGCTCGAGCACATCGATACGGCGCTGCAGCGCGTATGGGGCCCCGTATCGCATTTGAACTCCGTGCTATCGAGCGCGCAGCTGCGCGAGGCCTTCAACCGCTGTCTGCCTCTCGTGACGGAATTCGGTACGCAGCTCAGCCAAAACGAAGCTCTCTACCGTCATTTCACAGCACTGCAGAGTGCACTGGACGAAAAGGACAGGCCGGTCGAAACCGCGCTCGTTGCGCAGGCGCTTCGGGATTTCCGCCTCGGGGGAGTGACGCTGCACGGTCCGGAGCGTCAGCGCTTTCGCGAGGTCGCGCAAACATTGAGCCAGCGCCAGGCCAGCTTCGAGCAAAACCTCATGGACGCTACTGACGCATTCGAGCACCGGGAGACCGACCGTGAGGCTCTTGCGGGGCTCCCGGAGGTGACGCTCGAGCGCGCCAGCGCGCTCGCCGCCGAGCGCGGCGTCGACGGCTGGGTGCTCACGCTCGACGCGCCGACGTATCAAGCCGTCATGGCGCACGCGCAATCACGGGCGCTGCGCGAGCAATTCTACGAAGCCTGGGTCACGCGCGCGTCCGACCGCGGCCCGCATGCAGGCCGCTGGAACAACGGCCCACTCATCGAGGAGATACTCGCGCTACGTCACGAGATGGCCGGACTGGTCGGGTTCGACAACTACGCCGAGCTCTCTCTCGCGACGAAGATGGCCGGATCGCCGACCGAGGTCATCGAATTCCTAGCGCGATCTCGCGGCCCGCAGTCGTCCCGTCGCCGAGCGCGAGCTCGCGATGCTCACCGACTACGCGGGTCGCAAGCTCGACCCTTGGGACGTGGGCTTCTACGCCGAGAAGCTCAAGCAGGAGCGTTTCCAGCTCTCGGAGGAGGAGCTGCGGCCCTATTTCGCTCTGCCGCGCGTGCTCGACAGTCTTTTCGGCCTCGCGGCAAAGCTCTTCGGCTTGAGTATCCGCTCTGCCGAACCGCCCAGCGTCTGGCATCCCGACAGTGCGCTACTTCGAGCTCAGCCGCGACGGCACGCCGGTCGGCAGTTTCTACGCAGATCTGTTCGCGCGCCCGAACAAGCGCGGCGGTGCGTGGATGGACGGATGCGCAAGCCGGGCGAAGCTCGACGGCCACCGCCAGCTACCCGTCGCGTATCTCGTCTGCAACTTCAATCCGCTCGATCGGCGCGTCCCCGTCGCTGCTCACGCACAGCGACGTCGTGACGCTGTTTCACGAGTTCGGCCACGCGCTGCATCACTTGCTGACCGAAATCGACTATCCGTCGGTCGCCGGCATCAACGGCGTGGCGTGGGACGCGGTGGAGCTTCCCAGTCAGTTTCTGGAGAACTTCACTTGGCGGCCCGAGGTGCTCGGCGAGATGGCTCGGCACTATCGCACGGGCGAGCCGCTACCGGCGGAGAAGATCGAGACGATGAACCGGTCGCGCACGTTCTTGGCCGGTCTCTCGATGGTCCGGCAAATCGAGTTTGCGCTGTTCGATTTTCGTTTACATCACGAGTACGCGCCGACCGAGCACTCGAGCGTACTCGATCTGCTGGCCGCCGTTCGACGCGACGTGGCAGTCGTCGAGGCCCCGGAGTACAACCGCTTTCCGAACAGTTTCGGCCACATCTTCGGCGGCGGCTATGCGGCAGGCTACTACAGCTACAAATGGGCCGAAGTGCTCGCGGCGGACGCCTTCGCGGCCTTCGAGGAGGCCGGGGTTCTCGACCGGGACACGGCCGAGCGGTTTCGCCGCGCGATTCTCGCCACGGGCGGCAGCCGCGACGCGCTCGCGTCGTTCGTCGAGTTCCGCGGCCGCCCGCCGAGGCTCGAGGCGCTGCTCAAGCAATCGGGTATTACCGCCCCCGGCGACACGCTGCAGTGAAGATCGCGACCTGGAACGTCAACAGCCTCAGAGTGCGGCTGGAACACGTGCTCGTCTGGCTCGAGCGCGAGCAACCCGACATTCTCGCGCTGCAGGAAACGAAGCTACGCGACGTGGATTTCCCGGCCGACGCCTTCACGGAATGCGGCTACGTACCGGCTTTCAGCGGCCAGCCCACCTATAACGGCGTCGCCGTGCTGTCGCGGACCGCTCCAACGGAAGTCAAAACCGAGATCACGGTTTCGAGGACGCGCAACGGCGCGTGCTGGCCGCGACTTTCGGCGGCGTTCGCCTCTGGAATCTCTACGTCCCGAACGGACAGCGCGTCGACTCGGACAAGTATCGGTACAAGCTCGATTGGCTTGCGGCTTTGCGGGCGGACTTGGAGGCCGAGCTCGCGCGTCACTCCGAGCTGCTTGCCGTCGGCGACTTCAACATCGCACCGGAGAATCGCGACGTTCATGACCCGGCAGCCTGGGAGGGGCATGTGCTGTGCAGCCCGGCCGAGCGGGCCGCGTTGGCGGACATCGAGCAGCTCGGGCTCGAGGATCTGTTTCGCAAATTCGAGCAGCCGGACAAGAGCTACAGCTGGTGGGACTACCGGGCCGGGGCGTTTCGCCGGAATCAGGGGCTGCGGATCGATCTCATGCTTGCCTCGCCGGCATTGAGTCGACACTGCTCAGCCTGCTGGATCGACGTCGAGCCGCGGCGCGCCGAGCGGCCTTCCGATCATGTGCCGGTGGTCGCAGAATTCACACGGGCCTAAAACTTATGTCAGATGCCAAGGGGCGGCCCCAGCGTTACTCTTTATAGTGCCGCATGGCCGACGACAGCGGAACGATGGCAACCGAAGACGAGCTTCAAGAACGCCGCAACGACTACGATGTGACGAATACCGTGCGCGTGAGCTCACCGCCGGAGGTGCGTGCGGCGGTTCGAGAGCTGCTCGAGGCGCTCTATCCGAATAGCGCGTTCGATACGATGTGGCTCGCCTTTCACGACTTCGAGAGGCTGTTCAGCGGCGCCGTTGCGGATTACCACGCCGTCGATACCACCTATCACGACATCCAGCACACTCTCGACATGACGCTCGCTCTGGCCCGGTTGATCGCGGGGCACGAGATGAGCGCGGAGAAGAAGGACCGGCTAGGACCGGAGCGAGCCGAGCTCGCCATCGTGAGCGCGCTGTTTCACGATGTGGGTTATCTGCGGCATCGCGAGCGCGATGCGGGAGCCATCAACGGCGCCGTCTTCACGCGCGTGCACGTATCGCGCAGCGGCAAGTATCTCGAAGGCTATCTGCCGCGTATCGGTCTGGAGAGGTTCGTGCCGGTCGTGTCGCGCATCGTGCATTTCACGGGCTACGAGCTCAACATCGATCAGATAGAGCTCGAGAATCCGAAGGACAGCATGGTCGGCCATCTGCTCGGGACCGCCGATCTCGTCGCGCAGCTCGCGGACCGATGCTATCTGGAGAAATGCCGCGATCGCCTGTATCCGGAGTTCGTGCTCGGCGGAGTGGCGATAGACGAGCAATCGGCCGGCAACAAGGTTCTATATCGGTCGGCACAGGATCTGCTGGCCAAGACGTTGTCGTTCTATCAGAGTTCCGCGCGATCGCGGCTCGAGAACAACTTCAATCGCGTCTACCGCTATATGGAAGTGTTCTTCGAGGGGGGGCAGAGCCCGTACGTGCAGTTCATCCGCAAGAACCTCATGTTCCTGTCGGCCGTGACCGAATCGGGCGACTGGGACAAGCTGCGCCGGCACCCGCCATGCGTAGTACCGGACCCCGATGGAGAAGCGCGGCTCGTAAAGCTCGCGCTCGAACGCGTGCGTCAGTGGTCCGCCGCCCAGCAAGCGGCCTCGCCGGCGGCTGTACACGACGTTCGAGCCGGCGGCTGAGCGGCGCACTGCGCCGCCCCGTGTCAATGCGCCGCGAACTGAGGCACTTGCTTGCCGTCCCAGTAGGCAATCAAGACGTCGCACGCGGCCGCCGCGAAACGCTGATAACCATCGTCGGTGGGCCAGCCGATGTGCGCCGACAGGACGGTATTCGGCAACTCGGCGAGCGGATGGCCGGCCGGTAGCGGCTCTTCGTCGAACACGTCGAGTCCGGCACCCGCGATGCGTCGCTCGCGCAACGCGTCGATCAGCGCCGTCTCGTCGACGATCGGCCCGCGGGCCGTGTTGATCAAGTACGCCGAAGGCTGCATGAGCGCAAGCCGCCGTGCGTCGATCAAGCCGCGCGAAGCGCTCGTGAGCGAAGCGTGGATCGAGACGATGTCAGCGACGGCAAGCAGATCGTCGAGCTCACGCCGCTCGACGCCGCGCGCGGCCGCCACGGCGTCGGTCAGATGCGGGCTCCACGCGAGCACTCGCATGCCGAAAGCCTTGCCGAGTCGAGCCACGTGCGAGCCGACTCGGCCCAAGCCCACGAGCCCGAGCGTCTTGCCGAACAGCACGGGCGTGGACGGCACGCGCCACTCACCGCGCCGAATCGCCGCGTCACCGGCCGGAATCCGGCGCATGACGGCCTGCGCGAGACCGACGGCGAGCTCCGCCGCGCCGATCGAATAGCCCCCGGAGGCTTGCGCGACAACGATGCCGTGCTCGCGCGCGGCCGCGAAATCGATGTGGGCCGCATGGTTCCCGGTCTGGGCGATCACGCGCACATCGGGCAGAGCTGCGAGCAGCTCGGCCGTGAACCGCGTGCGCTCGCGGTTGGCGATGAAAGCATCGAAACCGCGCAGCGCGCTCGGGTCGCCGAAAGGCGATGTGAAAATCACGAGCTCCGCGCGCTCGCGCAGTCTCCGCACGCCGTCGGTTCGGCTCCAAGCGTCGTGAATATCGTCGAGGATGGCGACGCGCACGGGCTCAACCGAACCAAATCCAACACAGCAGCGCGCCGACGACCGACATGGACACCCCCCACGCCAGCAGCGCGTTGAACAGCTTGCGCACGTCCGTGCCCGGTGCAGCGCCGGCGATGTACAGCGCCCCCACGGTGGACAGTGAAGACAAGTCAACGAGGCTCGCGCTCACGTTCATCGACCATGCGATGTTGAGCGGGTCGAGCCCACCGAGCCGCTCGGCGAGCGCCGGCACCATCGGCAAGAACGCCGGCAGCACGACGCCGGACGTGCTGCTGTAGACCGACACGAGCCCCGTGCCGAAGGCCACGATCGGCTCGATCGTCGCAGGAGTGGAGACGTTGGCGATACCGCTCGTGATGAGATCGAGGCCTTGCGTCTTCTGGAGCAGCGCGACGAGCACGGTCACCCCGGTCACCATGAGGATCACGCCCCACGGCATACCGCGTATGGCAGCGCCCTCGTCGACGGTGCGCAACAAGATCAGCACCGTCGCCACGATGAGCGCGATCATGCCGACGTTGAGCTCGAAGCCGGCGACGGCCGCGATCAGCACGACGATTCCGCCTGTCGTGATCCAATGGTGGGTGTGCAACGGCTCGTTATCGGCCTCGGCGTGCGCAGCCGCGCCGGCCGCCGCTGCGTCGCGGCGAAAAAGCCGCCAGCCTCCGAGCAAAAGAAAACCCGCAATGCCGACGAACGCGTGCGCGAGCGCGTTGTAGCCAAACGTTTGCCACTCGACACCTCCGAGGCCGATTCTGCGCATGACGCCGTGCGCCACGATCCCCGTCGGCGAAAACGGCGAGAGCGTTCCGGCCAGCGCGCCGTTACCGGTCATGATGGCCATGAGCAACGGCGGAATTCCCGCGCGTGCCGCCACAGCCATGGCCGGAGGCGCGAGGAGAGCACTGGCCGGCGTGGCGCCGGCGCCGATCGTCGCAATCACGAACCCGAGCACGAAAAACATGATGGGCAAGATGCCCGCATGACCTTTGCACAGGCGCACGGCCCGCCCCGTGAGCTTCTCGAGCGTGCCGTTGCTGTCGGCAATCGAGAAAAGCAGCGTGACACCCACGAGGGTGATCAGAAGATCGGTCGGAAAACCTTCGAGCACCGTGCTCGGCGACATGTGGCCGATGAACACACCGACGGCCAAGGCCAGCGAAAGCGCGAGGACACCGACATTGATCGTAGTCGTGCAGCTCAGAGCGACGGCCAGCACGAGCGCTCCGACCGAGATCCAGGCCAAGCTCATCTGCCTGCCTGATGCACGGATTGCAATGCCGCCAAGAGCTCACCGATGTCGTCGAGCGTATCGAGCGACTCGACCATGTCGAACACTTCGTCGATTGCGCTCGGGGGAAGCACGAGGGAAGCGCAGTCCGCGAACTTCTCGCGCAGCTCCTCGCGCGTGAAAGGCAAGTCCGGTCCGCCGCGATAGCGCTCGTCAGCCGGCTGTACGAGCGTTCGGCCGTCGTCGAGATCGACTTCCACCGTGCTGCGAATCTTCGCCCAGCCCAGCGCCTCGATCTCCGGGTCCAGCACGCGCTCGACTTTGCGCATGAGGGCCTGCACGGGCTCGCTACGCACGAACTCGTCGTTGAACTCGCGAACACCGGCCTTACGCCGCAACGCAATCGCGCTGACCATGAACGCGGGGCAGAACTTCGCCTCGAGCTCGTTGTCGGCAATGGCGTAGCGCAAAGGATTGAGAATGTTCGAGCCTGCGCGTACGCGGATCGCCACGATGGATTCGGGGCGCACGTCGTTGTCGATGACGAGCCGGCGCATCGCATCCATGGTCGGGTGCCCGAGCACACCGCACGGATACGGCTTGATCGATACTCCGGGCCAAACGATCGTGTGCGGATCGCCGAGCTTGCCGATGATCCTCCGGGCGTCGAAACCGCCGTTGTGGCTGAATGTCTGGAAGAACCCCCAAGGCGGGTCGAGCGCGTCCTTGCCGCCCGTGAACCCCCGAGCCGCAAGCTCTGCGGCCACGACGCCGTTCTCCGACGCGCGCCCGACGTGCAGAGGCTTCGTCATGCTGCCGAAGCTCACTCGGATACCCGAAGCGCAGCTCGCGGCGATGGCCAGCGTGTGCGCCACTTTCTCGCCGTCGAGACCCAGCAGCTTGGCCGCCGCGATCGCCGCTCCGAAAGTGCCGACCGTGCCCGAGGAGTGAAAGCCCTTCTTGTAGTGATCCGGATGAATGGCTTCGGCGATCTTGCATTCGACTTCGAAGCCCGTCAGGAACGCTTCGAGAAATTCGCTGCCCGAAACACCGCGTCGCTCGCCGAGCGCGAGCGCTGCCGACAGCGGGGGTATGGTCGGATGCGTCAACAGCCCGAAGATGCGCTCCGCGCTCGTGGCCAGCTGCGTGTCGTCCCAATCGAGCGCGTGGCCGCTCGTGCCGTTGACGAGCGCCGCCGACGCCGCCGACGTCCTGAACGGGGACGGGCCGAGCACCGTGCTGTCTCGCTGCGTGCTCGAGCCATCGACGTACGCATGCACGATGCGGCCGGCGGGCTGTGTCGAGCCTGCCAGCATGACGCCCAACCCATCGACGATGCAGCGTTTGGCGATCGTGACGGCTTCGGCCGGAAACGCGGCGAATCGTGCCCGCCCGACGAAATCAACCACCGCCTCGGTGGCGGACACGTGTTCATTCATAGGCAGCGAAGAATACCCGCGGCTCCCTCGCGCCGCCAGGGAGCGGCGTCGTGCCTCGCGCGGAGCCGGATGCGAGTCGGGCTCGGAGTGCGGAAAAAGAAAGTTTTCGCCGCCGAGAATTCGCCGAATTCGCTGCTTACCGCTCCGTCCGGTTCGGCTGAGCGGCAATCTACAAGCGGGCCTTTGGTGATTTTGCACCCGAACATGAGCTTTTCACTACCGCTTTACGACGTTGACTTTTTTGCGACACCTTTGCTATTAACTCGACGGCTAGGGGGCATCCATGGTCGCCTTTGCGCAACATTGACCAGGACTATCCCAACTCTGAGCAGTTTTGGGAAAGCGGGAATGCCGGTTTTGTCTTACCCGGTTTGGGGTCCAACAGGGGGATTTATTTATATGAGCAAACGAACAACACGGCTCGCTTCGCTCGGCGTGGCGGGGATTACGATCGGCCTACCGTTAGCTGCATCCGCCCAGCTCGAAGAGATCGTCGTCACCGCACAACGCCGCGAGACGAACCTGCAGCAGACACCGATCTCCATCCAAGCGTTTTCAGGCGAGGCTCTCGAGCTCAGCGGAATCAAGCAGGGTCGTGACCTCGGCATCATGGTGCCGAATGTCGTCCTGAACCCGGCCGGCGGCGGCGGCCCGGGTGGCGGCAGCTTCTACATCCGTGGTCTGCCCGGCGTAGGTATTTACGTCGATGGCGTATGGCAAGGCGACGCGGGCCTTCTGGAGAGCGACTTCGTCGAGACTGAGCGCGTGGAAGTGCTACGCGGGCCGCAAGGCACGCTGTTCGGTCGAAACACGAACGGCGGCGCCGTCAACATCACTACCCGCAAGCCCGGCGACGAGTTCGGTGGCCGCATGCGGCTCAGGATGGGCCAGTACAACCGCCGCGATGCATCGATCGCGGTCGACATCCCGTTGAGCGACAAGCTCAAGACCAAGTGGATGGGCTCCTCGCAGTACAACGACGGCTACTTGAAAAGCTTGTCGGTGCCGCGGTCTTTCGGCGGCCAAGACGATCGCCTGTTCCGCGCCGACATCCTTTGGGAGCCGACCGACGCCTTCTCCATGCGAATCACGCTCAACGACGAGACCAAGCACTCGAGCGATGGTCGTATCGTGCGTTTCACGAACGACCAGAACCCGCAGTACCTCGCCTACAACGTGCTCGCGGGAAACCCCGATTTCCTAGCGGCGGCGCGGGCGATCGACCCGACCTTTCCGGATCCGCCGAAGAAGCTCGCCGCTAACTCCTTCACGGCGTTGACGACGCAACCCGGTTATCCAGGTGGCGAAGTCGGTAAATGGGAGACGCGGTCGAATACCGCCGACGGCGGCACCGCACGTGATCTGCAATACCAAACGGTCACGATGGACTGGCATCCGACGGGTCATTTTGCGATCGAGTCGATCACGTCGAATTGGAAGCAGAAGCTGCGTCAAGTCACGGACTTCGACGGATCGGCCTTCACGGTCACGACCGACGACTACCGAACGTTGCAGAAGAACTTCACCGAAGAGATTCACTTCACGGGAGACAACTTCAACGGCCATCTGAACTGGCTGGCCGGCCTCTATTACTTGGATCAGGAAAATACTCAACGCTTTTATCGCTGGGGCGAGTCCGAGTTCTTCGTACCTGGCCCCGGCGAGCTGCCCGTGAGAGACCAAACGGCTATCAATTACGTCCGACAGTTCGCCGCGCTGTTCACCGATGCGAGCCAGCCGGGCTGTCCGGGGTACTGCCCACAGATCGCCAGCTACAACCCGATCGGCGGCCCGAACGGCATCAACTCGGACACGCTCACGACCGGAGGCGCCGGCAACAACACGGACACCGCGTTCTTCGGCGAGGCGACGGTCTCGGCAACGGAGAAGCTCGATCTGACTTTCGGTGTACGTTTGACGGGCCACGACGGCAACGCGATCACGTGGACACCGACGGACGCGTTCCTGACGGGCAGCGACCAGATCTCGCCGAACGGCAACTATTTCGCCGGCACCAACCCCGTCGTGACCCCGGACCCCGACCTCGGCACGATCACGACGAACAAGTTCGCGGCCACGTATCAGGCCAAAGACGACTTGATGGTCTATCTGACGTGGGGTGAGGGATTCACCTCCGGCGGCGTCACGATCAGCCCGAACTTCCCGGACCCGATCGTGCTCGACCCGGAGATCATCTCGACGACTGAGATCGGTTTGCGCTCGGACTGGCTCGATCGAGAGCTTCGCTTCAATGCGAGCTACTTCAAATCCAACTGGACCGGCCTGCGCGTGCCGATTCTGCCGGACGACCCCGCCTTCCCGCCCAACAGCGGCCACAAGCTGCCGTTCCCGGTCAACACGAGCCAGGGCAAGGCGGAAGCCAGCGGTTGGGAGTTCGAGCTCGTCTGGGCACCGAACGAGCACTGGAGACTCAACGGCGGGATCGGCCTGCTCGACTCGAAATATCTCGACATCGGCGACCCGGATCCCAACGGTATCAACGGCATTCAACCCGGATCGCCGTTCGCCTATGCACCGAAAAGCACGTACACGCTCGGCCTGCAGTACGACCAGATGCTCGCCAACGGCGGCCACATGCTGTACGTGGGCAACTACGGCTGGCGCAACAAGTACGTGCGCGATCCGTCGAATCAGCGCACCCCGAAGGACGCCAACGGCAACACGATATTCGAACCCGCCTACGGCATCTTCAACGCGCGTGTCCGGTACGAGCCACCAGAAGCCAACTGGAACCTCGAAGTCTGGGGCACGAACCTCGGCGACGTGTTTTACGTCAACGGCGGTTTCGATACTCGGACGGTCTGGGGCTACGACTTCACGGTCATCGGCGAGCGCCGCGAGCTCGGTGTGAGCTTGAGCTTCAGCTTCTGACCCATTTCGACTTGCTGTCGAGCGAGAAAGGGTGGCTTCGGCCACCCTTTTTCTTTGCGCCGTGGCCACGATCAAAACCGCAATCGAATTCCGGCATACGCCGCGCGACCGGCCGTGTTGTAGCCGATCAGCTCCCGATATCGCTCGTCGCTGGCGTTCTCGAGCCGGCCGTAGATTTCCACTGCGCGCGCGAGCGCGTAGTCGAGGCTCAGATCGAGCACTCCGTAGTCATCGAGCGCGAGACCTCCCACGTCGATCGAGTGGCGCGAGATCCGGTAGTTCGCGGCGAACCGCAGCCCGCTGTCGGCCGCATAGAGCAACCCCACGTTGGCGAGATCCCTGGGCCGACGCAAGCGCTGCTCGTTATCGGTGTCGGTCGCGCGGTTGTGCGTCCAATTCGCGACGAAACGCCAGTTTCTTCGTAAGGGCATTTGCACGGCGAGCTCCGTGCCGTTCGAGCGGCTCGTGCCCGGCGACTGCAGATAGCCCGAGAAGCCCGTGAGATCGAAGAACACCTCGTTGTCGATTTGCTGATCGAAGTAGGTCAGCTCGGCGTGCAAGCCGCGCGCGGTGTCGTACTCGATGCCGAGATCGTAACCGCTGCTCGATTCCTCACCGAGCGTGAGCCCCGCAGCGGGCGGCATCGCAAAAGGCCCGCGGTTGTACGCCGCTTCGTAGAGGCTCGGCGCTCGAAAGCCCGTCCCGAAGCTCGCCCGGTACTTGAGGGAACGGTCCGCCCCCGCGTCGCTAACGTAAGCGACGCTGACTCGTGAGCTCGTGTGCGCGCCGAAGTCGTCGTTCGCATCGTAGCGAGCGCCTGCCGAGACGAAGACGCGCCCGGCGAGCTGGCCTTGGTACTCGAAATAGTAGCCGCGTTGATCGCGCGACGTGTCGTCGGCGCCGGCCACGACGCGCTCGCGTTGCAGATCCAAGCCATAGACGAAGGTCGTCGTCGCGTTGGACTTGAAGCTGCCGGTGTACTCGAGGCGGCCGAGCTCGCCGTGCGTGCCGAAAGCATCGGCGCCTGCGGCAAAGTCGGTGCGCAGGATATCCACGTTGCTGAGCCCGAAAGCGTTCGTCACTCTGCCGGCCGACTGGCTCGCCGAGAGCTTGTAGGCTTGCTGGCGAGTCGTGCTGACACAATCGTTGGTCGACACGAAGGTCAGGGCGGTAAAGCAGCCGTCGAACTGCGTATCGGCATCCACGTCGTGGGCGACGAGCTGCAGCCGCAAGTGCTCGCTCGGCTCCCAGCCGAGCTTTGCGTGCAAGGTCGTATTGTGTGCGCCGTCCGCGTCGCTGAGGGTCGTATCGGCCGTTTGGCTGTTGAACCCGTCCGTGGTGAATCTCATCCCCGATACGAAGTAGTCGCCGTGGCCGTTGCCGCCGGAGACGCTCGCATCCGTGCGGCCGGTGCCGTAGGACCCCGATTCTACCGTCACGCGCCCAGCTGCAGGGCCGCTGCCCCGACTCGTGAGCACGTTCACGACGCCGCCGGCATCGGCGCCGTACATGAAGCCCTGCGGGCCACGCAGCACCTCCACGCGCTCGAGGTCTCGCGTGATCAGCAGGCTGTCGAAGCTCGGTGCGACTTGCGTGGCGCTCGGATCGACGGCTTTGACGCCGTCGATGATCAGCGTCGTGCGGTAGGCCTCCTCGCCGCGGATACGCAGCGTCGTCGCCTTGCCCACGCCGCCCGCGTTGCTGACGCCGATCGCCGGCAGCGTGCGCAACAGATCGGCCAAAGACTCGTAGCCGCGCAGCTGGATGTCCGCGGCGTCGATGACCGAGACCGCCGTGCCGAGCTGGCGTCTCGGCGTCGGGATGATGCTCGACGTGACGACGATTTCATCGAGCAGGTCGGACGCTGCCGAATTGTCCGCCTGCGCGCGCGTCTCGGCGCCTGTCACGAAGATCAGCCAGCCGAAACCGAAAAGGCAGGCTGCTCGCCCACGGGGCCTCGTTGCGAAGGTCACGCGCTTTCCCGCCGCTCTAGGCGCGAAGATCCAACGACGCCCCGGCGTACTCGACGCCGAGCGGCTCGATCAGCACGCGTTTCGGTCCTTGCTCGACTTTGCCGGCAACGACGGCCTCGACACCGGCAGCGCGCGCAACCGCGACCGTACGCTCGGCCATGTCGGCTGCGACGAACAACGCGAACCCCGCTCCCATGTTGAAGGTCCCATAGGCCTCACGCGCATCGAGCCCCGCCTCACGCGCGAGAAACCGCAGCACGGGCGGGACGGCCGGCAACTGCTCGATGCGGTACGTGAGCTCGGCGCGGTGACGCATGAGCTTGCGCCAGCCGTGGCCCGTCACGTTGGCGCAGTAGTGCGGCACTACGCCCGCAGCGAACAGCGCTTCGGTCACCGGCACATACAGCGCGGTCGGATCGAGCACGGCCTCGCCGAAGGGGCGGCCGTCGTCGATCGGCGTCCCATAGCCTCCCGGTAGGGTTTCGGCGAGCTTACGCGCGAGGCTGATGCCGTTGGCGTGAATCCCGGTCGAGCCGAGCAGCACGATCGCGTCGCCGGGAGCCAGGGCGTCGCCGAGGGTCAGACGCTCTCGGCCGGGAACTACGCCCACGCACGACGCCGCGAGATCGATCCTACCGGCCTCGATGACACCGGCGAGAGCCGGTGTTTCGCCACCTCCCCACGACACGCCGCAGACGTTACAAGCGCTCTGCCAGCCCTGGACGAGATCCTGCATGCGCTCGACGTCCTCGAACCAGTCGCTGCCGCCGGCCGCCCAGTAGGCGTGCACCGACAGCGGCGTTGCGCCGACGGTGATCAGATCGTTCACGGCCATCGCAATGGTGTCTTGCGCGATCGTGTCGTAGTGCGTGCGGCCCGTGACCCTTCGGACGGCGTCGGCGACCAATGCCTTGGTGCCGAGACATTCGGTGATCGAGGCGATGATCTGACCGTTGATCTCGAAAAGGTACGCCGACTCGCCACGCGATGCCTCGATCTCGTGCGCAGCGCGGTTCGTCAGGTGGTGCGCCGTCGCACGCGCGGAGCGTTGCGCGAGCAACTTCAACGCGTCGACTCGCGAATAGTCGACACCGGCATCGGCATAGGTCAGGGGCGGTCTCGCCACGGCACGGTCACCCATTAACGAAAGATCCTCGATGCGAGCGCACGATACGCGGCCTCACTCGACCGTGCCACCCTGAACCGGCCGCGCGGCTTCGCGTTAAGTTTGGGGCGGCTCGAAGTTGCGCTCGGCCAGCATTGCGGCCGTCTCCATGACGGCCGGATTCACGGTCGCCGCCGCGGGATCGGCGAGCCGCTCGATCGACGCGGCATGCAGCCGCTCGGCCAAGTCCGGCGTGCTCGCGCCGATGAACGAATCCGATTGCAGGGCCTCTAGCAACCCTTTGACCTTCGGGGTGTTGCTGTCCGTGACGATGAACGGTGTGCCGAGTGCGGCGGCGGCGATCGTGTGGTGAAAGCGACCGGAGACGAGCAGCTGCGCCGAGGCGATCGTCGCGAGCCACTCTCGCTCGGAGGTCGCGTTGACGAGCTCGTAACGACCGGCCGCGACCGCGTGAACGGCGTCGAGAAACGCCCGATCGTCACCGGCCAGATAAGCATTGGCCCCGATCAGCACACGGGGCCGAAAACCGGCGTCGTGCAGGCGAACGATGTAGTCCCCGAGCGCGGCGGAGGCGTCGGCACCGCCCCAGCTCACCGACCCGGCAACCACGATCGATTTGGGATCTTTGGGCGGGCGCTGCGGGAAATGATCGCGGACGAACAACGGTAGACAGTCGAACGACTGCACGGCCGGAATTCCCATGCGGGCGACGAGACGAGCGCTTACGGGCTCGCGGACCGCGACGAAGGCCAGCCTCTCGTAGACCCTTCGATAAAGTGCAACGGCGGGTCCGTCGCCGAGGGACTCCGTGTCTTCCGGGTAGCAGGAATGGTTGATCAAGTGCACGGGCTTGCCGAGGCGAGTGCTGGCGGCGTAAGCGAGGTACAGGAGCCCGACGGCGCCGGCCGAGAGATTGTGCAAGGAGCCTTCGCCGTTGACGTATACGGCGTCGGCCCGCCCGAGTATGGCCCACTCACGCTCATACGCGCCGACGAAGCGAGCGAACGTTTCGTCGTCGTCGAACGCTTCCGCGGAGTGCGGGAGCACGCGTGGTGTGACGATGCGGTGGATCGGGACCGATTCGACGGTGGCAAAACGTCGGCGCAGGCGATCGTGCAGCGCGAGACTCGTGCAGCTGCATCCGAAGTGGTACCAGTGGCTCGTGTCGTTGACGAGCACGGCACGTGACTGCGTTGCGGCGCGAGTCGCGTTCGAGAAAGGCGTATCGCCCCCCCCGGTGGACGGGTCGGACTCTGGCTCGGGCGGCATCGGCGCGCGGATCGCGCGAGGCGGCCGGCCGGTTTGCGACAGTTGCACGAGCCGGCGCGTCACGCCGTCGATAACCGTTCGCCACGCCGCAGCGTCGGCGCGTGGCTGCCTGAACAACGTCAACGACGGATGCCAAGGACTCGTGTCGCGATCGCGGAGCCAGCGCCACTCGCTGCTCGCAGGTAGGAGCACCCAGGCCGGCGCACCGATGGCACCGGCCATGAAGACAGTGGAGTTGTCGATCGAGATGACGAGATCCAGGGCGGCGAGGAGGGCTACGAAACCGTCGACGTCGCGCACGGGGTCCACGTCTTCGAGCGTGACGAGCCGCGCGTCACCGTGAGCATGAAACGCTTCGATTTCCGGTCCGTGATCCCCGTATTGGAGATTGACGACGTTAGCGACACCGCAATCGAACAGCGGCCGCCACGATTCGAGGGGCAGCGACCGCGCACGGGCCCCCCGAGTTTGCCGACCGCCGCGCCACGAGATGCCGACGTTGAGCCCGGGCGCGAGGCCGGCCAGCAGTTCGCGCCAACGCGCGACCTTGGCGGAATCCGGCCGCAAATAGGCGGGCGCGGCCGGGAAGCGATCCAAGCCGGTACGAAAATGCCGCGGCAACGAACCTGCGCCGACGCGGTAATCGATGCTCGGCAGTGCGCTCGTCCAAGCGAAGTCTTCGGGCGCATTGCTCGGCAGCACGTCCGCCGTCGGAAACGAGCGCTCGAACAGCGCGACGAGCCGCGGATCGCATTCGATCAGCGTGCGTCCTGCCGCGCGAATCAGGTCCGCATAGCACGAGGCGAACATGATTTCGTCGCCAATGCCCTGCTCCGGATCGACGAGGATCGTCTTGCCGGCCAGCGAGGAGCCGTCCCACGCCGGAAAGGGCACGACGCGAACCGGGTTGTGATCGGTGAACGCCGGCGCGTGACTGCGCCACTCGTACTCTCGCCAACCGCGCGCCAGGTCGCCGAGCTTTAGCTGCGCCCACGCGCGCTTCAGATGAGCTTCGGCAGCCGCCGGGTGGTGCTCGATGACGGTGGAGAAGTGCGCCTCGGCCTCGTGCGTACGACCGAGGTGATCGAGCAAGGTCCCGAGGTTTTGATGCGCGATCACCGAGCTTGGGTCGAGCTCGAGCGCGCGGGCGTAAGCCGCGGCGGCGGCCTCCCATTGGTCGGCGTCCTGCAAAGCGACGCCGAGATTTTCGCACGCGGCCCGATAGCGCGGCTGGATCTCGAGCGCTCGCGTGTACGCGGCGGCGGCCTCGGCATGACGCTGCAGCGCCTGCAGCGACACACCGAGATTGAAGTGATACTCCGCGACGTCGGGACGCACGTCTATCGCTTGGCGAATCAGCGCACAGGCACCCGAAAAGTCCCCGGACTGGTGCGCGATTAGGCCGAGCAAATGCAGCGCGTCGGCATGTCGTGGATCGACCGATAGGACCGTGCGATACAACAGCATCGCCTGCTGCAGATTACCCTGCCGATGCAGCTCGACGGCCGTCGTGAGCAAGCTCGCAAGGTTGCTGCCGACGACGTCGCCGCCCGGCGGTGACGCGGCGTTGGCCGCAGACGGTCTCTTGCGCCGTTTTCCCATTGATCCTCGGTGACCGCGCGTGGCTAGGGTCCGCGGATCATACCGCAGCCGTCGTGGGCATCGGGTCGGCTCAGGATCAGTCGCAGCTTTGCGCGGCCGCGTCGCCGACGAGCTCGAAGTCGAGCAGTGCGAGCTGGAAGATCGGGTGTGGCCAGCTTTCGCTTTGTGGCTTGCCGGGGTCTTGCCGCATTTGGATGCGAACGACGTTCTCGGGGCTCGAAGGCTCGTCGACGGCCCGCCAGTTGAAGAGCTTTCGTCGCACGACATCGGACGCCGCGACGTAAATCCGTCCTGCGCGGGGAACACGTGAGATCGACTCCGTTCGGAACGATCGGCAAGCTGGATGGTCTGCGACCGACGATTGCGTCACGTTGGCCGGCTCGCGCGAGCGTTTGACGCCGTATCGGCGCCACTCGGCAGGCGGCACGAAGCTGCGAGCGCGGGGTTTGGCGGTTGCGCTCACTCGTAGACGCTCGACGAGGCCGCGGGCGCGGGACCAGAAGGCGCCGCGATCCCGCACGGCCCAATGGCGGTGGTCTCGGGCGGGCGCGTCACAGAGGCCCACGACCACACGGCCATCGACTTCGAGCGCAATGAGCATGCCCCAGTCGATCCTGCCGGCAGCGAAGCTGACGGTGCCGTCAATGCCGTCGAGGATCCACCGCCGCGTGCCGTGCCCGGTTTGCCCGCGCTTACCGCGCGCGAGGCTCGTCCGCGATCGAGCGCGCCGCCGCGCTACTCGACGGTGACGGACTTCGCGAGGTTGCGCGGCTGATCGACGTCCGTGCCTTTGAGCACGGCGACGTGATACGCCAGCAGTTGCAGCGGCACGGTATACACGATGGGGGCGATGAGACGGTCCGCATGAGGCATCGGGATGATCGTGACGCCGGGCTCGGACTCGAGGCCCGTCTCGCGATCGGCAAATACATATAGCTTCCCGCCGCGTGCGCGTACGACCTGCATGTTCGACTTGAGCTTGTCGAGCAGATCATTGTTCGGCGCCACCACGATCACGGGCATCTCCTCGTCGATCAGGGCAAGCGGGCCGTGCTTGAGCTCGCCTGCCGCGTAGCCTTCGGCGTGGATGTACGAGATTTCTTTGAGCTTTAACGCGCCTTCCATCGCCACGGGCCACATCGGACCGCGACCGAGAAACAGCGCGTGATGCTTTTCCGCGAAATCCTCGGCGAGCAGATGCAACGTGTCGTTCATCGCCAGTACCTGCTCGACCGCCGCCGCGGTGTGGTACAGGTGACCGACGAGCTCGGCTTCGCGGGTTTCCGTGATGCCTCGGTGACGCGCGACCATGAGCGTCACGAGCAACAGAGACAGCAGCTGTGTCGTGAAAGCTTTAGTGCTCGCGACGCCGATCTCGGGTCCCGCATGCGTCATCATCACGAGATCGGACTCCCGCACCATCGAGCTGTGGGGGCTGTTGCAGATGGTGAGCGACCCGATGTAGCCGGCCGTTTTGGCCATGCGTAAGGCCTCGAGCGTGTCCGCGGTCTCACCGGATTGGCTCAGCGTGACGAACAGCGTGCCGGGGGGCACAACGACCTTGCGATAGCGATATTCGCTCGCGATCTCCACTTGGCACGGAAGCCCCGCGAGCGATTCGAGCCAGTACCTGCCGACCATGCCCGCATGGTAGGACGTGCCGCAAGCAACGATGTGCAGCTGCTTCGCCTGCGATAGCAGCTCGTTGGCGCGGGGCCCGAGCGACTCGGGCATGACCCGCTTGTCGACGACGCGACCGTACAAAGTGTCGGCCAGCGCGCTCGGCTGCTCGAAGATTTCTTTGAGCATGAAATGCCGGTAGGGCCCTTTTTCGGTCGAATCCGAGGTCCACTGCGTTTCGTGGACGGCGCGATTCACGGACTTGCCGTGCGCGTCGAAAATATGAACGCCTTCGCGCGTGATCTCGGCCAGATCGCCTTCTTCAAGTAGATGAACCGCTGCGTGACGGGCAGCAGTGCGGGCACGCCGCTCGCAACGAAGTTCTCGCCGATGCCGAGCCCGATGACGAGCGGGCTCGCGATGCGCGTCACGACGATTCGGTCGGGATCCTCCACATCGAACACGAGAAGCGCGTAGGCGCCGACGAATCGCTTTACGGCGAGCCGGAGCGCTTCGACGAGGTCGTGTCCCTGCTTGAGATACTCGTGCACGAGATGCGCCGCCACTTCGGTATCGGTCTCGGATTTGAACTCGTAGCCTTTGGCAAGAAGCTCTTCCTTGATCGGCTCGTAGTTCTCGATGATGCCGTTGTGGATCACGGCCACGCGATTGCCGGACAGATGCGGATGCGCGTTGGCTTCGGTCACGCCGCCGTGCGTGGCCCATCGCGTGTGCGCGACGCCGAGATGGCCGCTGAGCGGTGTGCGGCGAGAGCTTGTCCTCCAGCTGCATGACCTTACCGACCGTGCGCACGAGGCCGAGCTCGCTGGTCGTCCTTGAGCGACGGCAACACCCGCCGAGTCGTAGCCGCGGTACTCGAGCCGCCTCAAGCCTTCGACGAGAACGGGGACGATGTTTCGTTCGGCGATTGCGCCTACGATTCCGCACATATCCTTTGCACCTTTTGGCTGCCCGAGCGACCAGCGCGGCGCTCGGGCTACTTACTGTGCTTTTTTCGGTCTTTGCCAACCCGGAACGGTCACTTGCCGCGCGCGCGCGAGCGTGAGCTCGCCGGCCGGCGCATCCTTGCTGATCGCGGACCCGGCACCGATCGTTGCACTGTCGCCGACTTCCACGGGCGCGATCAGCATGACACCGGAGCCGATGAACGCGCCGTCGAACCGATTACGGTCCGGTGCTTGTTCGCACCGTCGTAGTTGCACGTGATCGTGCCGGCACCGACGTTGACCTTCGATGCCGATCGTGGCGTCGCCGACGTAGCTCAAGTGATTCATCTTGCTGCCGTCGCCGATCTTGGCTCTTCTTGACCTCGACGAAGTTGCCGACCTTGACCTGCTCGGCGAGCTCGGCGCCCGGGCGCAGGCGCGCGAAAGGGCCGATCTCGCACCGAGCGCCTGCGGTCGCGTCGTGCATCACGCGTGTGCGGATGAACGACAGTGTCGTCGCCGAGCTCGCAATCGCGTTACGACGGCATGAGCTCCGATTCGCACGCGATCGCCGAGCTTGACCTCGCCCTCGAGCACGACGCCGACGTCGATGAAATACGTCTTTGCCGACGGTCACCGCGCCCGCGCACGTCGATACGAGCGGGGTCGGCGAGCGTGACGCCGCGCTGCATGCAGCTCTTCCGCGATTCGGCGCTGGAGACTGACGCTCCGCCTCGGCAAGCTGCAAACTGGTCGTTTATGCCGAGCACCTCGGCGAGCCTCTGCGGCGACGATGCCCCGAACCGGGATGCCTTCGGCCGACGGCCACGCCGATGACGTCCGTCAGGTAGTACTCGCCTTGGGCGTTGCAGTTCGTGAGCTTCGGCAAGCCAGCCGCGCAGCTCGCGCGCGCCGCAGCAAAGCAACCCCGTATTGATCTCGGCGATGGCGCGCTGCGCGTCGTCGGCGTCCTTGTCTTCCACGATCCGTACGACTTCGCCGCGCCGCATCGCGCACGACGCGGCCGTAGCCCGCCGGGTCGTCGACCACGGCCGTGACGAGCGCGAGACGGCCGCCCGACGAGGCTTCGAGCAGCCGCTGCAACGTCGCATGGCGCACGAGCGGCACGTCGCCGCAGAAGACGACTACGTCGTGATCGTCGGGAATTTCGGGCAGCGCTTGGGACACGGCATGGCCGGTGCCGAGCTGCTCGGCCTGCAGCACCCAGGTGAGATCCGTCATCGGGAAACACGCTCCGGACGTGGTCGCCGCCGTGACCGTAGACGACATGTACCGCGGCGGGCTCCGAATGCACGCGCAGCGTCGAGCACGTGCGCCAGCAGCGGACGCCCGGCCAACGGCTGCAGCACTTTCGGCAAGTCCGAGTGCATGCGCTTGCCCTGGCCGG
This sequence comes from uncultured Gammaproteobacteria bacterium, assembly GCA_963786385.1. Taxonomy (GTDB): domain Bacteria; phylum Pseudomonadota; class Gammaproteobacteria; order Steroidobacterales; family Rariloculaceae; genus FEN-1219. The sequence continues at coordinate 509,930 of CAWAYS010000004.1, read as the reverse complement.
CGGCCAGACACGACGACGGTGAGCGGGCACGGATCAGACCTCGAGCGTGGCGCAATCAAGCTCCGGATGATAACGCGGAGCGCGCGCCAAGACTTGTCACGCTGCGTCACGATCGAGCCGCCGCAGCGCGTCGCGACCGGCCCTTAGCTGCGCGTTGCCCTTGAGCTGCTGGGCCGCGCGATAGCGAGCTTCGGCCTCGACGAGCTCGGCCTGGGCCTGGACCGAGTCGACCTCGCCGCGTCGGCCTTCCAGCGCCTCGCGGGCCCGCTCGCGCGCTGCGAGCGCGGCGGCTTCGTCGAGCTGGTCGCCGTGCAGCGCGCTGTCGGCGAGCACCGTGACGAGATGCGGTTGGACCTCGAGGATTCCGCCGGTGACGTAGAAGAACTTCTCGCCCTCACTCGGTCTGCACTCGCACCGCGCCCGGCCGCAGATCGGTCAGCAGCGGCGCGTGGCGCGGCGCGATGCCGATCTCGCCCATCTTGGCGGGCGCGAACACCATGTCGGCGTCGCCCGAGAAGATCGCGCCTTCGGCGCTGACGATGTCGACGTGAATTGCCATGGGCGAGCGCCTTCGTTTGTTACTGGACGCTGCTTGGCCTTCTCGACGGCTTCCTCGATCGAGCCGACCATGAAGAAGGCCTGCTCGGGCAGATGATCGTACTCGCCTTCGACGATGGCCTTGAAGCTCTCGAATCGTGTCCTTGAGCGACACGTACTTGCCGGGCGTGCCCGTGAAGGTCTCGGCGACCGAGAACGGCTGCGAGAGGAAGCGCTGGATCTTGCGGGCGCGCTGCACGGTGAGCTTGTCGTCCTCCGACAGCTCGTCCATGCCGAGAATCGCGATGATGTCCTGCAGCTCCTTGTAGCGCTGCAGCACGGCCTGAGTCGCGCGGGCCGTATCGTAATGCTCCTGGCCGATCACGTTCGGGTCGAGCAGGCGGCTCGTCGAGTCGAGCGGATCGACGGCCGGGTAGATACCGAGCTCGGCGATCTGGCGCGACAGCACGAGCGTCGCGTCCAAATGCGCGAACGTCGTTGCGGGCGACGGGTCGGTCAAGTCGTCGGCCGGCACGTAGACGGCCTGGAACGACGTGATCGAGCCTTGCTTCGTCGACGTGATGCGCTCCTGCAGCACGCCCATTTCCTCGGCCAGCGTCGGCTGGTAGCCCACGGCCGACGGCATACGGCCGAGCAGCGCCGAGACCTCGGTGCCCGCGAGCGTGTAGCGGTAGATGTTGTCGATGAACATGAGCACGTCGCTGACCGTCGTCGCGGAAGTACTCGGCCATCGTGAGGCCCGTCAGCGCGACGCGCAGGCGGTTGCCGGGCGGCTCGTTCATCTGGCCGAACACGAGCGCGACCTTGTCGAGCACGCCGGCGTCCTTCATCTCGTGATAGAAGTCGTTGCCTTCGCGCGTGCGCTCGCCGACACCCGCGAACACCGAGTAGCCGCCGTGCTCCTTGGCGATGTTGTTGATGAGCTCGAGCAGCGTCACGGTCTTGCCGACACCGGCGCCGCCGAAGAGGCCGATCTTGCCGCCTTTGGAGATCGGCATGATCAGGTCGATGACCTTGATGCCGGTCTCGAGCAGCTCCGTGGCGGTGGCCTGCTCCTCGTAGCTCGGCGCGTGGCGGTGAATCGGCCAGCGCTGCTCCGCGCCGATGGGTCCCGCGTCGTCGATCGGGTCGCCGAGCACGTTCATGATGCGGCCGAGCGTCTTCGTGCCGACCGGCACCGCTGATCGGCTTCGCCCGTGTTCGCGACCGCAGGCCGCGGCGCAAGCCCTCGCTCGCGCCCATCGCGATCGTGCGCACGACGCCGTCGCCGAGCTGCTGCTGCACCTCGAGCGTGAGCTCGCGGTCCTGCAGCTTCAGCGCGTCGTAGACCTTCGGAATCGCATCGCGCGGAAACTCTACGTCGACGACCGCGCCGATGACCTGAACAATCGTGCCCGTGCTCATGAATCTTACCCTTTAAACAATCTCGTCAAACTGCTGCCGCGCCGCCCACGATCTCCGCAATTTCTTGCGTGATCGCCGCCTGGCGCGCCTTGTTGTATGCGAGCTGCAGCTGCTCGATGAACTTGCCGGCATTGTCGGTGGCCGCCTTCATGGCCACCATCTTCGCCGCCATCTCGCAGGCGACGTTCTCGACCGCGCCGCGATACACCTGCGACTCGATGTAGCGATCGAGCACGGTGTCGAGCAGCGCTCCGGCATCCGGCTCGTAGATGTAATCCCAATGCTGCCTGCAGCTCTCTTTGTCGATCGGCTCCACCGGCAGCAGCGTCGTGATCGTGGGCTGTCTGCTCATCGTGTTCACGAAGACCTTGTGCACGAGGAACAGCCGGTCGATCGTTGCCCTTGCGATAGGCGTCCGTCATCGTCGTGATCGCGCCGATCGAGATCCGCGACCTTCGGCACCTCGCCGAGATGGCTCGTGGCCGCGACGATGTTCGTCGTTGAGCCGCCGAAAGAACGACATGCCCTTGGCGCCGATCAGGCAGAGATCGGCCTCGACGCCCTGCTGCTGCCACTTGCGCAAGTCCGCCGACCATCGCGCGGAACATGTTGACGTTGAGCGAGCCGCAAAGCCCGCGGTCGGTGCTGATCACGATGTAGCCGACGCGCTTGACGTCGCGCGCGCTCGAGATACGGGTGCCGATAGTCGGGATTGGCCTCGCGACAAGTGGCCGATCACGGTGCGGATGCGCTCGGCATACGGGCGCGAGGCCTCCATGCGCTGCTGCGTACGGCGCAGCTTCGAAGCCGCGACCATCTCCATGGCTTTCGTGATCTTCTGCGTGTTCTTGACGCTCGCGATCTTGGTGCGGATTTCTTTGCCGCTCGCCATCTATGTCCCTCTACCGCCGCTCAGTAAGCGCCGCGTGGTCTTGAAGCCTTCGACGAGCTTTCTTGAGCTCGGCCGCGATCTCGTCGTTGTAGTCACCGCGTCGAGTTGATCTTGTCGAGCAGCGCTGGCGTGTGTCGCGTGCGCGTGCGCATGCAGCGCCGCTTCGAATGCGACGACCTTGTTGGCCGGCACGTCGTCGAGAGACCCTTCGTTGACGGCGAACAGCGACAGCGCCATCTCGGCCACCGACAGCGGCGGGTACTGCTTCTGCTTCATGAGCTCGGTGACGCGCTGGCCGCGCTCGAGCTGACGGCGCGTCGCGGCGTCGAGGTCGGATGCGAACTGGGCGAACGCGGCGAGCTCGCGGTACTGCGCGAGCGCAAGACGCACGCCGCCGCCGAGCTTCTTGATGATCTTCGTCTGCGCCGAGCCGCCGACGCGCGACACCGAGAGACCTGCGTTGATGGCGGGCCGGATACCGGCGTTGAACAAGTCCGTCTCGAGGTAGATCTGGCCGTCCGTGATCGAGATCACGTTCGTCGGCACGAACGCCGACACGTCGCCGGCCTGCGTCTCGATGATCGGCAGCGCCGTCAGCGAGCCGGTCTTGCCTTTGACCTTGCCGTCCGTGACCTGCTCGACGTACGTCGGCATTGACGCGGGCGGCGCGCTCGAGCAGGCGCGAGTGCAGGTAGAACACGTCGCCGGGGTAGGCCTCGCGGCCCGGCGGGCGGCGCAGCAGCAGCGAGACCTGGCGATAAGCCCAGGCCTGCTTCGTCAGATCGTCGTAAATGATCAGCGCGTCCTCGCCCTTGTCGCGGAAGTACTCGCCCATCGCGCAGCCCGCATAGGGCGCGATGTACTGCATCGCGGCCGACTCCGCGGCCGTGGCCGCGACGACGATCGTGTGCTCCATCGCGCCGTGCTCCTCGAGCTTGCGCACGACGTTCGCGACCGTCGAGTTCTTTTGACCGATCGCGACATAGATACACTTAATGCCGCTGCCCTTCTGATTGATGATCGTGTCGATCGCGACGGCGCTCTTGCCGGTCTGGCGGTCGCCGATGATGAGCTCGCGCTGGCCGCGGCCGATCGGCACCATCGAGTCGATCGACTTCGAGCCCCGTCTGCACGGGCTGGTTGACGCGACTGGCGGTCGATGACGCCGGGCGCGACTTTCTCGATCGGCGACGTGACCTGCGCCTGCGATCGGGCCCTTGCCGTCGATCGGGTTGCCGAGCGAGTCGACGACGCGGCCGAGCAGCGCCTTCGCCGACCGGCACTTCGAGAATTCGACCCGTGGTCTTGACCGTGTCGCCTTCGGAGATGTGCTTGTAGTCGCCGAGCACGACGGCGCCGACCGAGTCCTGCTCGAGGTTGAGCGCGAGGCCGAAGCTGCCGCCCGGGAACTCGATCATCTCGCCGTACTGCACGTCGGCGAGGCCGTGGATGCGGCAGATGCCGTCGGTCAGCGCGATGACCGTGCCGACGTCGCGCGCTTCGGCTTTGACTTCGAAGCTCTGGATGCGTTGCCGAATCAGCTCGCTGATTTCGGAAGCTTTAAGTGCCATGTCTTGATCCTCTAATCAACCGACCAGCGGTCTTCGGCGAGCCGCTGCAAACGGCTCGCACCGAGCCGTCGATCACCCTGTCTTCGGCGCGAATGATCGCGCCGCCGACAAGCCCGGCGTCGACCTCGAGCTGCGAGCTCGACGCTGCGGCCGAGCTCGCTTCTCGAGCGCTTGCGCTGACCGTGCTCGGCGAGCTCGTCGTCGACGGGCGTCGCCGACACCAGCGTGACTTTGACCTTGTTCTCGGCCTGCGCCTTGAGCGCGTCGAATTGCGCGCGCGATCTCGCGGCAGCGCCTCCAGCCGATCGTTCTCGCGCGAGCAACCGCGAGCAGGTTCTTGCCGTCTGCGGACCGCACACTCGCGCCGCCCGGCGCGCCGGCGCGATTACCTGCGACGAACTCGGCGCGCTGCGCCGCGTCGCAGACGTCGGGATCGCGCGAGAAAACCGCTGCGCCGCGGCATCTTCGACGACGGCGGCGGCCACGCGCAAGCGCCGACGACCAAGCCGTCGAGCGTGCCGCGCCGCGTTCGCGACGTCGAACAACGCTCGCGCGTAGGGGCGGCGACGGTGCTGAAGTCGGCCATCGGTGCGTCCTCAGAGCTCGCTCGCGAGCCGCGTCGAGCAGCTCCCTGTGCGTCGTTCGCGTCGATCTCGCGAGCGAGGACTTTCTCGGCGCCGGCGATCGCGATCGCGCAACCTGGCCGCGCAGCTCGTCCCGGGCGCGATTGATCTCGACCTCGATCTCCGTCTGCGCGCCTGCTCGAGTCAGTCGCTGCGCTTCTCGGTCTCGCCGTCGACTCTGGCCTTGCCTCGACGATGCTCGTTGGCACGCGATTTCGCCTGGTCGACGATCGTCGCGCGCTTGCTCGCGAGCCGCGCGCGATCGATCTTGTCGGCCTCGCTCTTCGCGTTGCGCGAGGTCGCTGCTGACCGCGCTCGGCGGCCGCGAGGCCGTCGGCGATCGTCGTCCTGCCGCGCTTCGATCGCGTCGGTGATGAACGGCCAGATGTACTTCATGCAGAACCAGACGAACACGATCATCGCGATCGTCTGGCCGATCAAGTGTGCAGATTGAAATCCACGCGGACTCTCCTCGCTGTTCTCTTCGGCCGACGTCAGCCGCCGGCTCCGCGATTGCGCTGCCGCCGAGCCGTTGCAGCTGCCCACGAACGGATTGGCGAAGGCGAAGAACAGCGCGATACCCACGCCGATCATCGCCACTGCGTCGAGCAACGCGACGACGAGGAACATTTGGGTTCGCAGCATCGGCGCAAGCTCGGGCTGCCGTGCCGCGCCTTCGAGGAACCGGCCGCCGAGAAGGCCCATGCCGATACCGACGCCGAGCGCGCCGAGGCCGATAAGAATCGCAACCGAGATTGCGGTCATACCAATCACAGTTTCCATCAGTGTCTCCAGTCGAGAATGGTCTTAAGCGTCAAAAAGAACCCAGGTTGCCGTCAGTGGCTCGTGCTCGTGCGCCTGACTCAGGTACACGATCGTCAGCATCATGAAGATGAAGGCTTGCAGCGTGATCACGAGGATGTGGAACACGGCCCAGCCGAAGTGCAGCGGCAGCTGACCAGATGCCGAGCAGCGCGATCAGAATGAAGATCAGCTCGCCCGCGTACATGTTGCCGAACAACCGCAGCGACAGCGATACGGGCTTTGCGATCAGCGCGACGCCTTCGAGCACGAAATTGAAGGCGATGATGAGCGGCGCGGCGACCAGGCCGATGCCCTTGGTCGGCGGCGCGATCGGGTGCAGCGTGAGCTCCTTGGTGAAGCCGCCGATCCCTTTGATCTTGATCGAGTAGTAGAGCGTGAGAATGAACACCGAGATCGACATCGCGAACGTCACGTTGACGTCGGTCGTCGGCACGACGCGCAGATACGGCATGCCGGCCTGCACCGGCCGACGCTCGGCAGCCAGTCGACCGGAATCAGGTCCATGAGGTTCATCAAGAACACCCAGCACGAAGATCGTCAGCGCGAGCGGCGCGATGAGCTTGTTTTCGCCGTGGAACGCGTCTTTGACCGACGTATCGACGAACTCGACGACCAGCTCGATCGCCGGCTGCAGCTTGCCGGGCCTGCCGACTCGTCGCACTCTTGGCGACTTTGCGGAACAGCGTAGCATGAACACGAGCCCGAGCATCAGCGAAAACGCCATGGAATCGACGTTCAGGCGCCCAAAAGTTGCCGGGCACTCGCTCCAGACCCAGTGCCCGTCGTGCCGGCAGACCGTCAGATTGGTCAGATGGTGATTGATGTATTCGCCGGAGGTTTCGCTGCCCGCCTGAGCTGCTCTTCCATCCCTTCAGCTCTTCGTCATCGCTTCTTTGTGCCGGCCGACCGAGCCGCCGAGCAGCGGCGCAATGAGCACCACTGCCTGAGCAGCGATGAAGCCGCCGAATACCGCCGGCCGGCCGAAACCGGCTCGATGACCCCGAAAATCAACCAAAACGCCAGCGCCGTCAGCAAGATCTTGCCGATTTCGCCGAGCCAAGCCGACTTGCAGCATCGCGCGCGCGCTGAATCCGGCGCGTGGCGCGAGCAACCTGGCCGCGAGAAACCCGTTCGGAACGACCGCCGCGGCTCCGCCGAGCAGCGCCGAAAGCCCGACCGCCGGGCCCTGCCAAAGCGACAACGCCGCCGCGAGGACCAGACTCGAGCCCGCTTGCGCGAGCAACGTCAAGGGCACGACGCGCCTGTCGTCTATGAGCACAGCGGCCTCGTTGTCTTAAGTGCCGGGCTTGCCCGATCGGCTTGTCGAAGGGTCGGCAAAAAAAAGCCACGACGGCATCGTGGCCCCTTCCAGCGACCGGCATTCTAAGCAGTCGGCTCTCTCTATTCAACGGCCCTTTGCGGCCGGCCGACCCGCCGGGCGCTCGGGCACGGCAGCAGGTCTCGGCGGGCGGTTACTTGATGTGCGCGAGAATGCCCTCGAGCTCCTCGAGTCCGTTGTAGCGAATGATCGACCCGGCCGCCTTTCGGCCCGTGCTCGATCGCGACGACCGCCCCGAGCGTCTCGGCGAGCTCGGTTTCGAGCCGTTTGACGTTCGGGTCGGCGGGCCGGCCCCCGGTTTTGGCCGGTTTCGGGGCCGCGCCGGGAGAGCCGGCCAGCCGGCGGACGGCGGCCTCGGTCTCACGCACGCTCCAACCCTGCTTGGCAACGCGCTGCGCGATCTCGACCTGCATCTCGGCGCTCGTCAGGCCCGAGCAACGCCCGGCCGTGGCCCATGTCGAGGTCGCGATGCTCGAGCATCTCGCGCACGACGCGCGGCAGCTCGAGCAACCGCAGCAGATTCGTGACCGAGGCGCGCGAGCGCCCGACAGCTGCCGCGGCCTCGTCGTGCGTGAGCCCGAATTCCTCGACGAGACGGCTCAACGACTGGGCCTCCTCGATCGGGTTCAAATTCTCGCGCTGGATGTTCTCGATGAGCGCGACGACGACGGCCGCTTCGTCCGGAATGTCGCGGATCAGGGCCGGGACCGTATGCAATCCCGCGAGCTGCGCAGCGCGCCACCGTCGCTCACCCGCGACGATCTCGTAGCGCGTCTCGCCGCCTGCCGAGGCAACGGCCGCACGACGATGGGCTGCACGATACCCTGGGCCCGTATCGACTCCGCGAGCTCGGCCAGGGTTTCCTCGCGCATGTCCACGCGCGGCTGGTACCGGCCGCGCGACAATAAGTCGACGGGCAGCTCGCGCAGGCTGCCGTCCTTCGGGACCGCAGCCGCGCCAGGCTCCTGCGGCTCGGCCGAACGGCTGACGCTCGAGCTGCCGAGCAGCGCTTCGAGGCCGCGCCCGAGGCTTTTTCGCTTGTTCATATTCGTGCGCTCGCGAGCGGAATTGAGAGGTCTTCGATCGATTGTAGCAGCGACGAACCCGCGGCGACCTCGGCGCGGCGGCGCTCGAGCCCCGCGCGCGGTGTCCGCTACTCGGCGGCCGGGCGCGGAGCACTGCCCGAGCGGCGGTTGACCTCGCCGGCCAGCGCCAGATACGCGAGTGCCCCACGCGAGTACTTGTCGTGGAATAGCACGGGCCGACCGAAGCTCGGCGCCTCGGCCAAACGCACGTTGCGCGGAATCACGGTGCGGTAGACGCGGTCGCCGAAGTGGCTGATCAGCTGCGAGGACACCTCGTTGGAGAGGTTGTTTCGCGGATCGAACATCGTGCGCAGGATCCCATGGATCTCGAGCTTCGGATTCGCACTCCCACGAATCTTCTCCACCGTGCCGAGCAACGCGCTCAAGCCTTCGAGCGCGAAGTACTCGCACTGCATCGGAATCAGCACGCGATCGGCCGCCGTCAGCGCGTTGACCGTGAGCATATTGAGCGCCGGCGGGCAGTCGATCAGCACATAGTCGTACCGCGACAGCACGGGCTCGAGTGCCTTGCGCAGTCGAAACTCGCGGTCCGGGTGTTGAACGAGCTCGACTTCGGCAGCCGTAAGCTCTTGGTTGCTCGGCAGCATCGTGAAACCGCCCTCGGGCGGAGTGGCGAGCGCATCGACGGCCGGCAGATCGTCGAGCAGAACGTCGCATATGGTGTGCTCGAGAACGTTCTTGTCGAGCCCCGATCCCATCGTCGCATTGGCCTGCGGATCGAGATCGATGAGCAGCACGCGGCGCTGCGTCGCGGCGAGCGATGCCGCAAGGTTCACGCAGGTCGTGGTCTTGCCGACCCCACCCTTCTGGTTGGTGACGGCGATTACGGTTGCCATCGAAGCGACCCGGCGCGGTTGTTGGTACGCCTTGCGGCGCGAGTGTCAGCCATCGGTCCGTTCCAGTACCACAATCGAGCTCTTGAGCGCCGGCTTTGCGGCGCCCGCGGTGCGCACTTCCCAGTCCGTCGCCAGTCCGTGGAAGGCCTGCTGTCGATGTGTCGACGTCAGGAGTACCAAGACGCTGCCCGCAGCCGTCAGAGGCCGGCAGACCTCGAGCAGCTCCGCCGGCGGCGCGACCGCCCGGGCAAGCACGGTATCAAACGGATGATCGGGACGTAAGTGCTCGGCCCGCGAATGAGCCACCACGACGTTGCCGAGCTCGAGCTCGCCGACGACGTGGCGAAGAAACCGCACGCGCTTCGCGCGGCTTTCGATCAATGTGAACGCACGTGCCGGCTCGACGATCGCCAGCGGCAGGCCGGGCAGACCGGCGCCGCTGCCGACGTCGGCGATCCGGGTGCCCTTTAGGAGCGGCCTCAACGCCAAGCTCTCGACGAGATGCCGGTCCACTAGCTGCGCCGTATCGCGAATGCCGGTCAGGTTGTAAACGCGATTCCAGCGCTGCAGCAGCTCGAGAAACTTCGTGAGCACGGCCACGTCGGCATCGGCAAGCGTCAAACCCGCGCGCTCGAGGCGACGGCCCACTTGTGCGAAGGCAGGATCGGAATCGCGCGCGGACATGAGCTCAGTATGCCCCCGACGATCGGCCGGAGCGCTCGGCGCGGCGTCGGCCGGGCCTCGCCAAGCGGCCGTGCGCACCTCGGCGCACCCCCGGTGCGCCGCAGCCGTCAGTCGAACGAGTACAGGTAGGGCTGGGTCGAGAAGTACGCCGCCAGCGCGTCGATCGTCTCCTGATCGAGCGATGCCACCATCGGCTTCATGATGAGACTCTCCCGCGCACCGCTCTTGTACTGCGACAAGGCTTGCAACAGGTACGACTCGTGCTGACCCGCGAGGGTCGGCCACTGAGCCGTCTGAGCCACTCCGTTCTCGCCGTGGCACTGCTGGCAAGCAACGGCTTTGCGCTTGCCTTCCTCGATTTCCATGGCAGTGGCGCTCGACTTGCCGACCTCGGGCTCGCCCTGGCGGGTCGAGAAATACGCGGCGATGTCGGCGATATCCTGGTCCGAGAGCGTCGCCGCTTGGGCCTGCATCGTCGGGTGCGGCCGCGTGCCGCGACGGTAGCCTTGCAGCGCGATCGTGAGGTACTCGGCGTTTTGGCCGCCGAGCTTCGGCACGTTGTAGGCCGGATACGCGTTGTGCGAGTTCGGCACGCCGTGACAACCTTCGCAGGTCTCGGCCAACGCGCGGCCCCGATCCGCATCGCCCTTGAGCGTAATCGGAGTCAGCGGCGCGGGCGGCGTTGCGGGTGCTTGCGCGTGTGCGGCCGTTGCAATCAGCCCGGACGTGGCCAGCATGAGCGAGAAGATCCAAAAGTCCTTTTTTGATCTAGCCAAGGGACGAACGCTCCTCACACGGGATTGCTGAAATTTAGCCGGGCATTGTAGCCAATTCTTCGGCCCGATGGCACGCCACCTTGCTGGAGCCGAATGGCCGAAGCGCCGGCGCTTCGGCCGCGCAACGCTCCACGGCAAAGCCGCAACGAGTCCGGAAGCGGCAACCGCTGGGCGGGTCGAGCGGCGACGGCGGGTCCCCGCCCAGTATTTCGCGCGACCGCGACCGCTCGGCGTCGGGATCGGGCAGGGGCACGGCACTGATGAGCGCTCGCGTGTAGGGGTGGGCCGGATGGCTATAGAGGCGCTCCGCCGTCGCCACCTCCATCGCCGCCCCGAGGTACATGACCATGACCCGATGGCTGATGCGACGCACGACGGCGAGGTCGTGGGCGATGAAAATCAACGACAGACCAAGCTCGCGGCGCAGCTCGATGAGCAACTCCACGATCTGTGCCTGTATCGACACGTCGAGCGCGCTCACGGGCTCGTCGCAGACGACGAGCTTCGGTTTGAGGACGAGCGCCCGAGCGATGCCGATGCGCTGACACTGTCCGCCCGAGAATTCGTGCGGATAGCGGTTGAGCTCCCGTCCCGTGAGACCCACGCGGCGAAGGATTTCGACGACCTCATTGCGCACGGCGTCCGCGGCCAGCTCCGGCCGGTGCGTCCACAGCGGCTCGCTCACGATGTCGCCGACCGTCATCCGCGGATTCAGTGCCGCAAGCGGATCTTGGAATACGATCTGCATGTCGCGGCGCAGAGGCCGAACCTCGGCGGCTGTCGCATGCGTCACGTCGTGACCGAGCACTGCGATGCGTCCCGCGGCGACCGGCACGAGCTTCAAGATCGCACGCGCCAGCGTCGATTTGCCGCAACCGGACTCGCCGACCACACCGAGCGTTTCGCCCGAATGGAGTGTGACGTCGATGCCGTCGACCGCGCGCAGCCGCCGTTGCCGCGCCCGCCAGCCGCCCCCCGGTACGGCATATTGCACCTTGAGCCCGTGAGCTTCGACGAGCGGTGCCGCGCTGTCGCGACGCCTCGACGTCTCTGCCTCGGTGCTCGGCGCCGAGCGATCGAGCCGTGGCACCGCGGCGAGCAAAGCACGCGTGTAGTCGCTACGCGGCCGATAGAAGATGTCGGCCACGTTCCCCTGTTCCTGCAATATGCCGTCGCGCATGACGAGCACGCGATCGGCGAGGCCCGCGATCACACCCAAGTCGTGGGTGATCAAGACGATGGCCGTGTCGAACCGGCGCTTGACGTCTTTGAGCAGCTCTAGGATCTGCGCCTGAACCGTGACGTCGAGCGCCGTCGTCGGCTCGTCGGCAATCAACACGCGCGGACCGAGCAGCACGCTCGTCGCAATCATCACGCGCTGGCGCATGCCGCCCGACAGCTCGTGCGGATAACGCGCAAGCCCTGCCGCGGCATCGGGAATCGCCACGGCCTCGAGCATCTCGATGCAACGCTTCTCGGCGGCGCGGCGCGACACGCGCTCGTGAGCGTGGACGACGTGCAGCATCTGCGCGCCGATGGTCAGATACGGGTTCAGCGACGTCATCGGATCCTGGAAGATCATGGATATCTCGCGGCCGCGGACGCGCCGCAGCTCACGCTGGGACAATGCGAGCAGGTTGTGCCGCCCGAAGCTCGCCGCGCCGGTCGCCTCGGCCGTTATCGGCCAGCAGGCCGAGCAACGCCAGCATGCCTTGAGTCTTGCCGGATCCCGATTCCCCGACGATGCCGAGCGTTTCGCCGGCCTCGAGCGCGAAGCCAAGATCCCTGACGGCGTGCAGCTCCCCGTCCCGCGTCGCAAAGCGCACGTTGAGCCGGTCGACCTCGAGCACGCTCATCGCCGCTACCGGTCCTTCGGATCGAGCGCATCGCGCATGCCGTCACCGACGAAGTTGAAGCAGAACAGTGTCGTCGCAAGAAACACTGCCGGAGCAATGAGCATCCACGGCGCGTTCTCGAGCTGGTCCGCCCCTTCGTGCACGAGCGCCCCCCACGATGTCATCGGCTCCTGGACGCCGAGCCCGAGAAAGCTCAAGAACGACTCTACGAGAATGACCTGCGGAATGGTCAAGGTCACGTAGACCGCCACGACGCCGAGCAGATTCGGCACGATGTGGCGGTGGATGATGGCGAACGCTCGCACACCCTGCGCCTGCGCGGCTTCGACGAACTCGCGATGCTTCAAGCTCAGCGTTTGGCCGCGCACGATACGCGCCATGTCGAGCCAGTTGATCGCGCCGATCGCGGCGAAGATCAGCAGGATATTTCGGCCGAAGAACACCATGAGCAAGATCACGAGGAACATGAAGGGCAACGCGTAGAGGACGTCGACGACGCGCATCATCAACTGGTCGAGCCGCCCGCCGAAGTAGCCGGCAACGGCGCCGTAAGTCACGCCGATCACGAGGCTCACGGCCGTCGCGACGACACCGATCAGCAGCGAGATTCGACCACCGTACAGCACGCGCACGTAGAGGTCGCGACCGAGCGTGTCGGTGCCGAAAATGTGACCCGTCGAGAGGCTGGGCCCGGCCGACGCATGGGCAAAATCCGTGAAGTCGAAGGCATAGGAGCTCAACCACGGCCCGACGATCACGAACACGGTCATCGTCATGATGATCCAGCGCGCCGACCATTGCGGCACGGTTTTGCCGCAGCGTCCGCCACGCGTCGAGCCAAAGGCTGCCGGCCTTTCACGGGCTCGTGCGCACCCGCGCTCACGATGCGCGCGCTCACGAGTACTTCACCTTCGGATCGAGCCACGCGTACGCCAGATCGACGATGAAATTCAGCGCGATGATCAACGTGCCATAGAACACCACGACGCCCATCACGAGCGTGTAGTCGCGATTGAGCGCCCCCGTGACGAAGAACTGGCCGAGTCCCGGCACCGCTGAAGATCTGCTCGATAACGACCGATCCCGTGATCACGGCGGCCAGGGCGGGCCCGAGATACGACACGACGGGCAGCAGGGCGGGCTTGAGCGCATGTCGCAAAACGATCTGCCAAGTCGGCAGACCCTGGGCTTTGGCGGTACGGATGAAATTGCTCCTGCAGCACCTCGATCATGCTCCCGCGCGTGAGCCGAGCAAGATAGGCGATCTGCGGCAAGGCCAGCGCCACGACCGGCAGCACCATGTTGCGCAGCGAGCCGTCGCCCCAGCCGCCGGCGGGCAGCCAGTGCAAGGTAGACCGCAAACAGCAGGATCAGCAGCGGCGCCATGACGAAATTCGGAATCGACATACCCGTCATCGCCACGGTCATGACGCCGTAATCGGCCATCGAGTTCTGGCTTGAGCGCCGCGAGGCAGCCGGCCGCGACGCCGACGCAGAAGCGCGAGCAGCATCGCGGCCGCCGCCGAGCTTCAAAGACACGGGAAAGCCCGCCTCGATGAGCTCGGTCACCGTGTAATCGCGGTATTGAAACGACGGCCCGAAATCGACCCTGACGAGCCCCCATACATAGCGGCCGAACTGCTCGTAGAGCGGCTCGTCGAGGTGATACGCGGCTCGCAGGTTGGCTTCGACTTCCGGCAGCAGCCGCCGCTCGGAATCGAACGGGCCACCCGGCGCGGCGCGGATCAACAGGAACGAGAAGGCGATCAATACGAACAGCGTCGGAATGGCGCCGAGCAGTCGACGTAAGGAGTACTTAAGCAAAGCGGCTCAGTGTTTGAGGACGTAGAAATTCTTGTGGTACTGGTGATCCATGATGTTGGACTCGTAACCCGCCTACCCATGGCTTGACGAGGCGGCTCTTCACATAGAAATAAATCGGGATGATCGGCATGTCGGCGAGCAGCACGCGCTCGGCGTGCTCGAGCTCGGCTGCGCGCTTCTGCGGATCGAGCTCTCCCGCCGATTCTCGAACGAGCCGATCGTACTCGGGGCTGGCATAGCCCGTGTAGTTCGTGCCCGACGTCGACTGCAGGAGCTCGGCGAACGTGTAGGCGTCGTTGTAGTCGCCGATCCAAGAGGCCCGATACACCTGTGAGTCGACCTTGCGCTGGAGCGTGTCGAGAAAGACCTTCCATTCCTGGTTCGCGAGCGTCGTCTCGACACCGAGCACCTGCTTCCACATCGAAGCGATCGCAATGGCGATGCGCCGGTGGTCGTCTTGCGTGTTGTACATGATCTGCACGTCGCAGCGGATTCGCGGCCGAGTAGCCGGCTTCCGAATACAGCCGCTTCGCCTCTGCTTCGCGACGATCTTGAGTCCAGCTCGCCTCCGGCATCTGCTGACCTTCGTAGTTCGCGACCGGTGGCACGAAGCCATAGGCCGACGTCTGGCCGCTGGCCGAGGATTTGTTTCGTGATGACGTCGCGATCGATCGCGAGGCTCAGCGCTCGGCGAAGTTTCGGATTGTCCTTGAACGGCGGCCGCGTCATGTTGAAGCCGTAGTAGTACGTGCCGAGATACGGCGCGATGACGAGCTCCTTCGGCAGATTGTCGCGAATCCAGCCCAGTTGCGACGCCGGGATGATGTCGGTCGAGATCGAGCTCGCCGGCGCGATAGCGCTTGAAGCTCCGCATCCTGATCGTTGATCGGGTAGTAGCAGACCTCGTCGATCGTCGTGTGCTCGTTGTCCCAATAGTACGGATTGCGAACCGCTTTGATATACGAATGCACGACCCATTCGTCGAGCTTGTAGGCACCGTTGCTGACACGAGATTGCCGGGACGCGTGAACTGATCGCCGTATTTCTCGACACTGGCACGATGCAACGGATAGGTCGTGCTGTGAGCGAGCAGCCCGAGGAAATAGGGCGTCGGGTTCTCGAGATCGATTTCGAGCGTGTAGGCGTCGAGCGCGCGCACGCCGAGCGCGCTCGGCGGCTTCTTGCCGGCCGTGATGGCGGCGGCATTCTCGATCGGCGCCAGGATGAAGCTGTATACGGACAACGTCTCGGGATCGGCGCCGCGGCGCATTCCGTAAACGAAGTCTGCGGCCGTCACGGGGTCGCCGTTGGACCATCTCGCGTCGTGCCGCAAGTGGAATACGTATAGTCTTGCCGTCGTCGCTGATGCTCCAGGTCTCGGCAACGCCCGGAACCAAGTCGCCGTTCGGCGCCTCGCTGATAAGCCCCTCGAACAGATCGCGCTGGATGTTCGAGCCCTGAACTTCTTCGCCGCGCTGCGGATCGAGTGTCTGGATCTCGGCGCCGTTGCCGATGTGCAGAACCTGGGCTGCGGCAAGCTCTTTACCCGTCGCACCGCCGACCGGCACCGCGCCGTTCGTCGCGCCGGTATCCGATCCTGTCCCGCACGCCGTTAGCGCAAGGACCGCCGCTGCCGTCCAAGCTCTCGTCGACTTCATCCGCACCTCCAGGAAAAACGATGAGCTTGGCCACGACCGAAATCGATCAAGCGATTTGGCGCTTGAGCTTCTTCAGGTGAACGAGCAGCAGCGAGATGGCCGCCGGCGTGATGCCCGAGATACGCGCCGGCCTGGGCGATGTCTGCGGGCCGAATGCGCGCCAGCTTCTCGCGGACCTCGTTCGACAGCCCACGTACCGCGGCATAGTCGAGGTCCGGCGGCAAGCGCGTACCGGCTCTGACGCCGCTGGCGCTCGATCTCGCGCGCTTTGGCGCTCGATGTAGCCGGCGTACCGCGCCTCGATCTCGAGCGCGCGCGACGAGTTGCTCGCGCGAGCTCGGCGTCGAGCGCAGCGAAATCCTCGGCGCCGACCGACGCGCGGCAACGCGGCAATGTCGCGATACGCGACCTCGGGCCGGCGCAGCAGCTCGTGCGCCGGCGTCTCGCGCGTGAGCGCGCCTAGCGCAGATCGAGCCCGGCACGTCGGCGGCCGCACGCGCATGTCGCTTAAGGCGCTGCCTCTCGCGCGCGAGCCATTCGCGCTTCGCACCTCGAAACGGCGCCAGCGCTCGTCGTCGACGACGCCGAGCTCACGCCCGACGGGCGTAAGCCGGTGGTCGGCGTTGTCCTCGCGCAGGCTGAGCCGATACTCCGCGCGGCTCGTGAACATGCGATACGGCTCCGCTGGTGCCGCGCGTGACGAGATCGTCCATGAGCACGCCGATGTAGGCCTCGTCGCGCTCGCGGCGCGCCAAGGCTCGCGGCCGCGCACGCGCAGGCGGCGTTGATGCCGGCCACGATGCCCTGCGCGGCCGCCTCCTCGTAGCCCGTCGTGCCGTTGATCTGCCCGGCGAAATACAGTCCCCGCTATGGCTTTGGTCTCGAGCGTGCGGCTCGCAGATCGCGCGGGTCGAAGAAGTCGTACTCGATCGCATAGCCGGGGCGCGTGATGTGGGCGTGCTCGAAGCCGGGGATCGAGCGCACGAAGTCGTGCTGCACGTCGAACGGCAAGCGCGTCGAGATGCCGTTCGGATAGACCTCGTGCGTCGTCGAGTCCCTCGGGCTCGATGAAGATCTGGTGCGCGCTCCCGGTCGGCGAAGCGCACGACCTTGTCCTCGATCGAAGGGCAGTAGCGCGGACCCGACGCCTTCGATCGCGCCGCTGAACAGCGGCGAGCGGTCGAGGCCGGCGCGGATGATCTCGTGCGTCGCTCGCGTCGTACGCGTGATGTGGCAGCAGACCTGCCGCGGATGCTCGGCGCGGCGGCCGAGAAACGAGAACACCGGACGCGGCTCGTCGCCGGGCTGCGGCTTCGAGCTTCGAGTAGTCGATGCTGCGCCCGTCGATGCGCGGCGGTGTCCCGGTCTTCAGGCGGCCTACGGCGAGACCGAGACCGCGCAGATCGTGCGCAAGGCCGAGCGACGGCCGGGTCGCCGGCCCGGCCGCCGGAGTAGTTCACCTCGCCGACGTGAATCTTGCCGTCGAGAAAGGTGCCGACCGTGAGCACGACCGTGTCGGCGGCGATCTTGAGCCCCGCCTGCGTGACGACACCGCGCACGCACGCGCCCTCTAGCAGCAATCGCTCGACGGTTTGCTGCAGCAGCGTCAGGTTCGGCTCCGCGTCGAGCATGCCGCGCATCGCCTGCCTGTAGAGCACGCGATCCGCTTGCGCGCGCGTCGCACGCACGGCCGGTCCCTTGCTCGCGTTTAGAGTGCGAAAATGGATGCCGGCCCGATCGATCGCGCGCGCCATGGCGCCGCCGAGCGCGTCGATCTCTTTCGCGAGATGCCCCTTGCCGATGCCGCCGATCGCGGGGTTGCAGCTCATCTGGCCGAGCGTCTCGAGGTTCTGCGTCAGTAGCAGCGTCGCGCACGCCGCGCACGCGCCGCGGCGAGCGCCGCTTCGGTGCCGGCATGGCCGCCGCCGACGACGATACAGCCGTAGCGGGTGGGGTAATCCATGGTCTTGTCGTGCTCCTGTGTTGGATTCTAGGGCGAGCGCATCGAGCGGTGCCAGGGTTCGGCGGTCGCCGTGGTGCACGGATTCGCCCCGAAACGCCAACCGAAGGCCGTCGTGGCATCACGCCCGCCCGCGATGGGTCGTGGCAATTTGCCGGCTGCTGCGCCACCATTCGCCGCTATGCTGCGCTTGAGCCCGCCGCGCGTCGTGCTGTGCATGGCCGCGGCTTTCGCCGTACCACACCTCGTTCACGCCGAGCGGCTGACGTTGTCCGACGACACGTGCCGGCTCGTCACGGAGTCTGTTCCGGCCGCATTCGCGCGCTGTGGACTGCTCACGGTGCCCGAAGACCCGAGCGCGCCGGACGGTCCCACCGTGGATCTTTATGTCGCCAAAATCGCGGCGCGCAGTGCCACGCCTCGACCCGACCCGCTCGTGCTGATCGCAGGCGGCCCCGGCCAAAGCACGATCGACTTCTACCTCCAGCAGCGCGGCGCGTTCGAGCAGGCCCGGCGGGATCGCGACTTGATTCTGCTCGATCAGCGCGGCACGGGCCGCTCGGCCACGGGCTTCGAATGCAGCGTGCCCGACGACTTCGCGCTCGACACCGCCGGCGGCGATGCGATTGGCACGTTCGTCGAGCGCTGCCTCGACACGTTGGAGCACGATCCGCGCTTTTACACGACGTCGGTCGCCGTGCAGGATCTCGAACAGCTACGCGCGGCGCTCGGCATCGAGCGCTGGAACATCTACGGCGTCTCGTATGGCACGCGTGTCGCGCTGCATTACGTGCGCCGATTTCCCGAGCGCGTGCGGGCCACGGTGCTCGACGGCGTCGTGCCACCCGAGGTGGCGCTCGGGCCCGACGTCGCGCGCGAAGCTCAAAGCGGCCCTGGACGGAATCTTCGCCCGCTGCGCCGCCGACGGCGACTGCGCAGCCCGCTTTCCGGACCTGCCCGAGCACTTTCGCAGCGCTGCTGCAGCGGCTCGAGGCCGCCCCGGCAGAGGCTGCGACCCAGGACGGCGCGTCATTCGGGCCGAACGAGCTGCGCGCGCTCGTGCGTCTCATGAGCTACAACTCGGCGACGGTCGCGCTGCTGCCGGTGTTGCTCGACACCGCCTACGACGGAAACTACGCACCGCTCGCGAGCCAGACCTCGACCCTGCTTCGCGGGTTGCCCGAGGCATTGAGCTTTCCGATGAGCAACGCCGTCGTCTGCACCGAGGACGTGCCGTTCGTCCGGCCGAACGCGGCCGATGGGCTGGCCGACACCTACCTCGGGACGACGATCGTCGACGCGCTGGATCGTATTTGCGCACGTTGGCCGAAAGGCAGTATCGACGCCGATTTCAAAAAACCCCTCGTCGCCGACGTCCCCGCACTACTGCTGTCAGGTGACAACGACCCGATCACGCCGCCGGCCTATGCCGCGCGCGTGGTGGCCGACGGCCTGCGCAACGCCCAGCAGCTGACCGGCAAGCATCAGGGGCACGGGCTGATCGGCATCGGCTGCGTGTCGCGCCTCGTGCGTACCTTTCTCGAGGAGCCGACGGCCAAGGTCGACGGGGCCTGCCTCGCGGCCGAGCCGGCCATGCCGTTCTTCCTCACGCTGCTCGGCCCCGCGCCTTGACTGCGGTCAGCCCGTGATCGAAGCACAGAATCTGACCAAGAGCTTCGGCGCCGTCCGGGCACTCGACGGCGTGAGCCTGACGGCCGGCGATGGCAAGATTACGGGCTTGCTCGGACCGAACGGCGCCGGCAAGTCGACCTGTTTGCGCATTCTGTCGACGGTGCTCGCAGCCCGACGGCGGTGTGGCCCGCGTCGGCGGCACCGATCTTGCCGCGCACCCGCTCGAGGCCCGCCGTTTGCTCGGTGTGCTGCCGCACGACTCCGGCCTCTACCCGCAGCTCACGGCGCGCGAGAACATCGCCTACTACGGACGGCTGCACGGGTTGCCGGAGCCGTTGCTCGAGCAACGTATCGCCGCGCTGCTCGCGCGCCTCGAGCTCGAGCCGATTGCAGACCGCAAAGCCAAAGGTTTCTCGCAAGGCGAGAGCACCAAAGTCGCGCTCGCCCGCGCGTTGATTCACAACCCGAAGCACTTGTTGCTCGACGAACCCACGAACGGGCTCGACGTGATGGCCACGCGGCACCTGCGAGACTGGCTGCGTGAGCTTCGCTCCGACGGGTGCTGTGTGCTGCTGTCGAGTCACGTCATGCAGGAGGTCGAAGCCCTCGTCGACGATCTGGTCGTCATCGCGGCCGGGCGAGTCACACTCACCGGATCACCGGACACTGTGCGCGAGCGGTTCCCCGGCAAGAACCTCGAAGAGATCTTCGTCGCGGCCGTCGAGCACACGGGAGACCCTCGCGCGTGAGATCCACGATAGGCGTCGTCTGCCGCAAGGAGGTTCTCGAGACCGCGCGCGACCGGCGTACGTTGTTCTCGCTGCTACTGGGTCCTTTGTTCGGGCCATTGCTGTTCGTGGTCCTGCTCAACGTAGTCGTGACGCAGAACGTCTCCTCGATCGAGGAACCGCTCGACATCGTGATCGTGGGCGCCGATCGAGCGCCGAATCTCATCACGTTCTTGTCGGCTCGCGGCATTCACGAAACGCACGACCACGGCTTGACCGGAATCGAGGACGCGGCGGCGGCAGTGAAAGCCGGCAGCCAAGACTTGGCCCTCGTGATCGACGAACGCTTCGGCGACGACTTCGCCACCGAGCACGCCGCGCGAGTCACATTGATCTTCGATCGCTCGCGCTCGCGCATCAACAGCCGCGTCGAGCGAGTCCGCGGCGCGATTGCGGCCTATGGTCAGCAGATCGGCACACTTCGGCTCGTCGCGAATGGCGCGAGCCCGACTCTGCTACGCCCGCTTCTCGTCGACGATCTCGACGTGTCGACGCCGGCCGGGCGCTCCGTGCTCATGCTCGGCGTCCTCACGTATTTTCTGTTGCTCGCCACTCTGGCGGGCGGACTTCATCTTGCGATCGACACGACTGCCGGCGAACGCGAGCGCAAGTCGCTCGAGCCGCTGCTCGCAATGCCCGTTACGCGTAAGAGTCTGCTGATCGGCAAGATGACGGCGACGGTCTGTTACATGCTGCTGTCGCTCGCATTGACCGTGGGCGCGTACGCCATAGCGCTGCGTTTTCTGCCGCTCGAGCAACTCGGAATGAGCACGAGCTTCAGCCTCCGAACCGCCGTGGCGGTCTTCTTAGTGGTCTGCCCATTCGCGCCGCTAGGCGCGGCTTTCATGACGCTCATCGCGTCGTTCACGAAGACCTACCGCGAGGCACAGACCTACCTCACTTGGGTGTTGCTCGTGCCCACGCTGCCCGTAATGTTCGCGACGATGCTCAACGTGGAACCGGCTTTGAAGCTCATGTGGATTCCGAGCTTGAGCCAACACCTACTCGTGACGAGCCTGATCAAGCACGAGCCCTTGCAGCCGCTGCTCGTGGCCATATCGGTGGCCAGCACGCTGGCCTTTGGTGCAGTGGTGGCTTGGCTCGCTACGAGACTCTACGAGCGCGAAGCAATTCTCGGTTAGCG
Organism: uncultured Gammaproteobacteria bacterium; assembly: GCA_963786385.1. Lineage (GTDB taxonomy): Bacteria > Pseudomonadota > Gammaproteobacteria > Steroidobacterales > Rariloculaceae > FEN-1219. The sequence continues at coordinate 488,454 of CAWAYS010000004.1, read as the reverse complement.
AACGCGCGCAAGTTATGTAAACGGCGCGTGAGCACTTCTGGGACCATGTTCACGTAGCTGGCGTTTACGCAGTGGCAAAGTCCGTCGTCGACGCGATCGCAGAATCACGACGACATGACTCAACGAATACACGCTGACAAGAAGCCCGCCCAAGGCAACGACGCGCTTACTCAAACGCTCGGTCGACAAGCTTTTGTCGCTGCGCTGCATGAACAAGCACTGGCTGCGCAACGTACTGGCAATGTTTTTTGCCTGCTGCTCGCGGACGTAGACCGCTTGCGTAATATCAACGATACGCGCGGCGTCGCAATCGGCGATGAAGTGCTGGCGGCGCTCGCGGACCGGCTTCGCTCGGTGCTCAAAGAGCCGGCTTGGCATCGCTCGGAATACACTCTGGCTCGCTACGACGGGGGCGCACTCATGGTCCTCGCGCGGCCGTGCGCACTTCATCACGGCGAAATGCTCGCCGAAGCGCTGCGGTTCGGCGTCGCCGAGGCACCGCTGGCACAGCGTATCAACGCGACGGTGTCGATCAGCGTCGCGCAGCATCGAATCGGCGAGCGCATCGACGAGCTGCTCGCGAGATCCGAGCGCGCGTTGCACGTCGCTAAGCAGTTCGGCCGAGACCGCGTCGAGGTATCGCCGACACCGCCGAGCCACGTCGAGCGCGCAAAGGTCGTTGGCTTGTTCGACTGAGCCGGTCGGGCGTCAGATCCCCGCATACCACGCGTAGTGGAACAGGCGCGGCTCGTCACCGTAATCAATCCTATCGGGCTGGTCGACGACGCGTATGCGCTCGATGAATTTGAGATTCTTGTAACCGAGCTGGCGTTCGACGCGCAGACGCACGGGAGCGCCGTGCTCGACGGGCAGCTCACCGCCGTTCATGCCGTACGCGAGAATGGTCTGTACGTGCAGCGCATCGAAAAGATCCAGATAGTCGTACCAGCCGTCCACGCAGTCGAACGCGACATAGCGGGCGCCTCGGTCGAGTCCCGCGAGATCGAGCACATGCGAAAGCTGCACGCCGGTCCATTCTCCGATCGCAGTCCAGCCGCCCTCGCAGCTGTGCGAAGTGATCTGCGTTCTGGCGGGCATGGCCTTGAGGTCGGCGACCGATAAGGACAGCGGCCGCGACACGAGTCCCTCGACGCCGAGCCGCCAATCCACGAACCCTTTCTCCATCTCAGCCTGGTAACCGGCATCGAAAGGCAGGCTAGTGCCTTCCACCGGAAACATTGGCGAGAGGTCGGCTCGCGAATATTCGCGAGCCATGGAATGTTCGGACATGAGCATTCGTTGCACGCTCATCATGAGCGCGTCGCTTGCGTCGAGCAGACCGCCGAAGTGCGGAGGCACGTAGACATCTTTGTCGCAGCCGGCCAAAGCTGCGCCGCCGACAGCCGAGACGCCGGCCAGAAACGTCCGGCGCGAGACTTTTGCTTTCATGAAGGCTCCTTCGGTGCCGCGAGGCGCCCAGTGATCATCGCGCGCAGCATGCGGCCTCCTCCGGCGAGCGCCACCTCGAGCAGGTGCACGACGAGAAAGGCCAGCAGCAGATTCGCGACAATGAAGTGAATAGACCGTGCGGACTGGCGGCCGCCGAACAGTACGGTGAGCTCGGGGAAAGCGGCGACGAAGCCCGGTGCCATCGTCATACCCGTGAGCAGCATCAAAGGTGCGAGCACGACTATTACCGTGAGGTAAGCCGTCTTTTGCAGGACGTTGTAGTCGTCGGCGATGCCGCCGGGCCGGCGCCGCAGACCCACGTGTGCCGCGAAGTCCGCGAGGATGTGGCGCGTGCGCAATTGCTCTCGCGTGGGCAACAGGCGCGTGCGGAAATGGCCCGTCGCGAGAGCGCTCGCGAGATACACCCCACCGTTCACGACGAACACCCAAGCAAACAGAAAGTGCAGGTTGCGGCCCCAGCTCGTCTGCACGAAATCCGGCTCGAACCAAAGCTTCAACCATGGCTCCATGCCGAAGTAGCCGGCTTCCCCCCAGTAGAACTGCGGGTGGGCCAGCAGGATTCCGACCCCGCTGACCGCGAGGAAGACGAACGCGACGGCATTGATCCAATGCGCGATGCGGACTCCGAGCTTATGGCGCATGACCCCGGTCACGAAAACCCTTGTTCACCGTGATCCCATGTATAGCCGCTACCGAAGCGCAAATGAAGCCCGCGAGGCACGGTTCGGTCACTTGCCGATGCAGAACGTCGAGAAGATCTCGCCAAGCAAGTCGTCGCTCGAGAGCTCGCCAGTGAGCTCGCTCAGCGCGATTTGCGCGCCGCGCAATTCCTCCGCGGCGAGCTCCAGAGCGCTTCCGATCTGCTCGCGAGCTGCGACGAGATGGGCTCGAGCCCGCTCCACGGCTTCGACATGCCGGCGCCGCGCACTGAATGTTCCGCCAATCTCGGCACCGATCCCGGCCACGCCGCGCAAATGCGCCGCGAGGAGCTCGATCCGAGACCCGTGAGTGCCGACAGCGAAACGACGGGCACACCACCGTTGTCGGCGCTCGTCGCCAGAGCGTCGATGAGATCGATCTTGTTGCGCACCACGGTGACTGGGACGTCGCCCGCGGCCGCCCGGGCTGCGGCTATGACCGAAGCCAGCGGGTCGCGGGCGTCCGCGACCCACAGGATCCGGTCGGCACGACCTATCTCCATTCGGGCGCGGCGCAGGCCTTCCTGCTCGACCGGATCACCGGCCTCGCGCAGACCGGCCGTGTCGATCACGTTCACGGGCAGCCCGCCGAGCGACAGGTGCTCGCGCAGTGGGTCGCGCGTCGTGCCCGGAATGTCGGTCACGATCGCGGCGTCGTAACCGGCGAGACGATTGAGCAGGCTCGACTTACCGGCATTCGGCGGTCCCGCAATGACGATGCTGAGACCGTCCCGAAGCGCGGCACCGTGCTCGGCACGCGCACGCAGAGCGGCGAGTTCGTCGAGCATGGCGGCGATGCGCCGCGTGAGCTCGCCGCCCGCGTCGAACTCGAGGTCCTCCTCGGGAAAGTCGAGCCAAGCCTCGATATGGACGCGCAACTCCGGTCAGATCGGCCTGCAGCGCTTCGACTACCGCCGAGAATTCGCCGCTCAGCGAGCGCGAAGCGGCACGCGCGGCGTGCGCGGAGCCGCTTTCGACGAGATCCGCGACGGCCTCCGCCTGCAGCCAAATCGATTTTGTCGTTGAGAAAGGCGCGCAACGTGAACTCTCCGGGTTGGGCCGGACGGGCTCCGAGCGCGAGCACGCTGGCGAGCAACCAGTCCGGCGCGACGCGTCCGCCGTGGCCATGCAGCTCGAGACGTCCTCGCCCGTATAGGAATGCGGCGATGGGAAAAACAACGCGATGCCGCGATCGATCGTGCGTGCCGTCGGCTGCGCGGAACGTGCACAGCTGCGCGTACCGCGCGCGCGGCTCCAGGCCGGTGACAGCGCGGGCGACGGCTCTCGTGGCCGGTCCCGAAACGCGGACGATGGCGACCGCGCCGCCGCCTGGCGGCGTTGCCAACGCCGCAATGGTGTCGCCGTGTCGATATTCCACGACCGCTCCGAGCAGGGGTTGCGCCCTTGACGCACAGCGACTGCACGGGCCGCTAGCGTCGGGCTTCGGCTACGCGGACGAGGCCGCGGCTTCGCGAGCGACGACCTTGTTGATCCGCCATTGCTGCAGAATCGACAGCCCCGTATTGGTTAGCCAGTACAGCACGAGACCCGACGGGAAGAAAGCGAAGAAGACCGTGAACACGAGCGGCATGATCTGCATGACCTGCGCTTGAATCGGATCGGGAGGCGCGGGGTTCAGGCGCGTTTGGAGGAACATGAGCGCGCCCATCAACAGGGGCAGGACGATAGTAGGGATCGCGCGCCGATAGGTCGTCGATCCAGAGCATGAACGGCGCCTGCCGCATCTCGACGCTCTCGATGAGCACCCAGTAGAAGGCGAAGAAAAACGGCATCTGAATCAGCGATCGGCAAGCAGCCCGGCGGCCGGATTGACCTTCTCGCGCTTGTAGAGCTCCATCATGTGCTTGGCTCGAGCCTTGTTGGTCTTCCTTGTAGCGCTCCTGCAGAGCCTTCATGCGCGGCGCGAGCTGGCGCATCTTTGCCATGGATCTGCCGCTCGTCTGCGTGAGCTTGTAGAACGCGAGCTTGATCATGAACGTGACGATGATGATCGCCCAGCCCCAGTTGCCGACGCAGCGCTTCGACGTGCGAAAGAAGCCAGAACAGCGGCCGCGCCAGCGGGCCGAGAATGTTGCCGTAATCGACGGTGAGCTCGAGGCCTGTCGTCCGTCGCCGTGAGCTGGTCCTGGAGCTTCGGGCCGACGAAGAGCTGGTAGCGGTAGTCCAGCGGCATCGCGGAGGCAACGTCGCGAACGCTTCGCTGACCGCCCTCAGCACGTAATCCTGCCCGCGCGTGCTGCCTGGTATTGGACGTCGTCGCCGGGAGGCGGCACGGCGGCGGCGAGGAAGTGGTGCTGAATCGCCGCAAACCAGCCGCCTGCGAGAGTTTGGGAAACGGGGGTCTTGGCGATGTCGTCGAACTTGAGCTTGGTGTATTTGTCGCCGTCGTAGAGAACGGGTCCACGAAACGAGTAAGTGTCGACGGACCGATACGATCGTTTGACGGGCACGTAGAACCGCACCATTTGAGCGTAAGGAGCACCGCGCCAAGTTGAGCCATCGGCCGCGGTTGCGGTCAACTCGAGATCTACCTCGTAGCGCCCACGCCGGAACGTGTAGGTTTTTTTCGCCGACAGCGGACCGGGGCTTGCCCAGGCGAGCGTGACCGTGAGCTCGTCTTGTCCGGGAGCCAGCACGTAGTCGCGGCTCGCTGCGGTGTAGTTTGCTAGATGGTCGGGCTCCGCGCCGTCATCGATCGACCGCAGACCTGTTTGAAATACCCAGCGATCGTCGGGCGCAAAGTCCAGGAGACGGACGAGCTTGTCGGGGTCGTGTTTAGCGACCGGATACTTCGGAAGGTCGGCGCGAACGAGGTCGCCGCCGTGCAGATCGATCATGACGTCCAACACGTCGGTCTTGACGTGGACGAGGTCGGTCGGTGTGACTGGCGGCGGCTCCGGGGTCGTGACTGCGGCCGCCGTCGAGGTCGAAGCGCCGTCGAGACTCGGCAGGGTCGTCGGCGCTGCGTCGTGGCGGAGCGCTCACCGTCGGTGTCGAGCTCGGCGCCGTGCTCGTGGACTGGGTCTGTGACTGTGTCTGCGCGGCCGGGGTGATCGGCAACCCAGGCGCTGTAGACGAACCATGCCATGGCCAAAAAGGCCATCCACAGAAACATACGGACGTTATCCATTACGCCCTGCGACTGCCTTGGCCGCGAGCCGCCGGAAATGGTCGTCGAGGCTCTGGCGCAAGACGCTGGCATCGGCTGCGGCGGCGCCGGGTCTGGCCATTACGACGAAGTCCCAAGTCGGTAGCTCCTGTTGCATTCGAAAGGACTCGCGCGCGAGTCGTTTTAGTTTGTTTCGGTCGACAGCACGTCTTGCCGCTCGACGCGAGATCGTCAGCCCGAGTCGCGCAATGGTACGCGTGTTTGGACAGCCGAGCACCGTGAAGTAGCGGTCTGCCGAGCGTTTCGAATCAGCGAAGACGCGGGCGAATTCAGTCGAGTTATGAAGGCGTTGCAGGCTCGAGAACCCTGCGCGGGTGGCTGCCAATTCGGCGCCAACGTCCGACCCGTCAGGGCGCCAAACGCGCGCGACCTTTTTGCCGTCGATTGGCTAACACCTTGCGTCCGCCGCGAGTCGCCATGCGTGCCCGGAAACCATGGGTGCGTTTTCGATGCAAGTTGCTGGGCTGATAGGTTCTTTTCATGGCGGCATTCCCCCGCAGGGCGAAAAACTTCTAACGAAAACAAAAGGATGTGGTGTTAGCGGAAGCGGCGAACTGTACGCGGCACGGTGAGCACTGTCAATAGTTCCGACGCTGCCGTAAGCTGTGGATAACTGCGACGCAGGCCATTAGACTCCAACAGAATCCTGACCTGCGTTCCAACTTTCAACGAAGAATTTAACTCCCGTGGCAGAGAACTCGGCGGTTCACTCGTCTCTTTGGAGTCAGTGTTTGAGGATGCTCGAAGGGTCGCTTTCGGAGCAGCAATTCAACACTTGGATCCGACCGCTACAGGCGGTCGCGGAAGGTGCGAGCCTGCGCCTGCTGGCTCCGAACCGGTTCGTGGTCGACTGGGTTCGGGGGCATTGCCTCGAGGACATTCGTGGTTGGTGGGCCGGACAGCGTGGCGCCGCCGCCGAGGTTATCGTCGAGGTCGGCAGTCGCCAGAACACACCGCGCGACTCCCGCCCGGCGGAAATAGAGGCCCGGGCGGCGCCTCCCGTAGTCGGTAGCCGGATCAACCCGACATTCACGTTCGAGAGCTTCGTCGAGGGCAAGAGCAATCAGCTGGCGCGAGCGGCTGCTTTCCAGATAGGGCAAAACCCGGGCAGTGCGTACAACCCGCTGTTCATCTACGGCGGAGTGGGTCTTGGCAAGACTCACCTCATGCACGCCGTCGGTAACTTGATTGTCGCTGGCGATCCCGGCGCCAAGGTGGCGTACGTTCATTCCGAACGATTCGTGAGCGATATGGTGCGCGGTCTGCAGCACAACTCCATTGCCGAGTTCAAGCGCGCTTATCGATCGCTGGACGCGTTGCTGATCGACGACATCCAGTTTTTTGCCGGCAAAGAGCGATCGCAGGAGGAGTTCTTCCATACTTTCAACGCGTTGCTGGAAGGGCAGCGGCAGATCGTATTGACCTGCGATCGGTATCCGAAGGAAGTGTCCGGTCTCGAGGAGCGACTGAAATCCCGGTTTGGGTGGGGTCTGACGGTAGCCATCGAGCCGCCGGAGTTGGAGACCAGCGTGGCAATCCTCATGAGCAAGGCGGCGGTCGAGAAGGAAGCGTTTCCCGAGGAAGTGGCGTTTTTCATCGCGCAGCGGATTCGCTCCAACGTCCGTGAGCTTGAAGGCGCGTTGCGGCGCGTCTTCGCGAACGCTCGATTCACGGGTCAGGCCATCACGCTGGAGTTCGCTAAGGACGCGCTACGTGACGTGCTAGCGCTTCAGGACAAACTGGTGACGGTCGAGAACATTCAAAAGACCGTCGCCGAGTATTTCAAAATTCGCGTGGCCGACTTATTGTCCAAACGGCGGAACCGCTCTATGGCGAGGCCGCGGCAGATTGCGATGGCTCTGGCGAAGGAACTCACTACGCACAGCTTGCCAGAGATCGGCGACGCTTTTGGGGGTCGCGATCATACGACGGTGCTTCACGCTTGCCGACGAATCAAGCTTCTTCGCGATACGGAGACACGCGTGTCGGAGGACTACAACAACCTGTTGAGGACATTGACAGCATGACCGGGCACAGGCTGTTGATAACCTGCGGATCGTTTTTGATCCACAGCCCCAGCACAGCTACAAGCGCGTAAGCCCACAGATCTATGGTGTGGCAACATATTGATAGTAAAAGAGAAATAGGCTTTTCCAGCGTTTTAGCGCAGTCTAATAATCACAATCTTTATATATATACATAGGTAAAAACTGTAATGAAGTTCAGCGCACCTCGCGAAGCAATCCTGAAGCCCCTGCAGACGGTCGTTGGCGTAGTCGAGAGACGGCAGACGATGCCCATATTGAGCAACGTGCTGCTCACCGCGAAAAATGGTTTGTTGACCATGACGGCGACGGATCTCGAAGTGGAGATCGTGGCTGAGGCCGAGGTGAAGATGGAAACGGCCGGTGAGATCACCGTGCCGGGGCGAAAGCTGCACGATATCTGTCGTGCACTGCCGGACGCGGCGATGGTCGAGGTATCGTTGAGTGGCGAGCGGCTGACGGTAAAGGCGGGCAGAAGTCGTTTCACGCTTTCAACGCTAAGAGCGGCGGACTTTCCGACCGTCGATGAAATCGCTGCGAAGCAGACGTTGCGGGTAGCAAGGAAGGATCTGCGGCGACTCGTGGACAAGACGCAGTTCTCGATGGCTCAGCAGGACGTTAGGTACTACCTGAATGGCTTGTTGTTCGAGACGGAGCGCAAGAAGCTGAGGGCAGTGGCGACGGACGGTCACCGGCTGGCGCTTGCCGAGGTGGAGATGGCGGCTCCGGCGGCGCGGGATGAGCAACTTATCGTGCCCCGGAAGGGTGTGTTGGAGCTCAGCCGCTTGTTGGACGGGGACGGGGAGGTTCAGCTTGCGCTGGGGACGAATCACATTCGAGTCGAGCTCGATGGGATCCGGCTAACGTCGAAGCTCATCGATGGGCGGTTTCCGGAGTACGGGCGGGTGGTGCCGAAGGATCCGCCGCACGTTATTCGCGCAGACCGCGTGCTTCTGCGGGAGGCCCTGCAGCGGACGGCCATTCTGTCGAACGAGAAGTACCGAGGCGTTCGGCTGGAGCTCGGCGAGAACAGCGTAGTGCTCCAGGCGAACAACCCGGAGCAGGAAGAAGCCGTCGAGACATTGGAGGTCGAGTACTCGGGCGAGGCCATGGAGATTGGCTTCAACGTGAATTACCTGCTCGACGCGTTGGCAGCCGTTGATGGGGATCAAGTCGAGGTGGCCGTGACGGACTCGAACTCGAGCTGCCTGATTCGGGCGCCTGGCGCCGACGGGACCAAGTTCGTCGTGATGCCCATGCGTCTCTGAAGCCAGTAGCGGACGGTCGCGGGTTGCCGCTCGATCGCATTCGCGTCAGAAACTTCCGTTGCCTCACAGACGTCGAGCTGCAGCTCGATGCACGGCGCACGTATGTGTTCGGTTCGAATGGGGCCGGTAAGACGAGCTTCCTTGAAGCGCTGTTCGTCCTTGGGCGTGGCCGGTCGTTCCGTACGCGGCAGATGCGAAAGCTTGTTCAAAGGGGGGAACAGGAATTCACGGTTTACGGAGAGATCGGCGGGGGAAGTGACGGGTCTCGCCACCGGATCGGCGTTGGCTTTAGTAGTGGTCGTCTCGAGAAGCGTGTGGACGGCGAGGCAGTGCCTGGGATGGGGACACTTGCGGCACTGCTCCCAGTCCACGTGATCGATCCCGGTGTTCACGACCTGATTCAGGGTGGGCCCAGCGAGAGACGTAGATTTCTGGATTGGGGTGTGTTCCACGTGGAACCGGACTACCTCGATGCGTGGAAGCGCTACCGCCGCCTGCTGAGTCAGCGAAATGCGGCTCTCAAGACCTCACCAAACCGAGCGGAGCTCCAGACTTGGACAAAGGCTCTCTGCACTGCGGCGCAGCTCGTCGACGAACGTCGTCGGGCCTATGCGGCGGCCGCGAACGCCGTGATCGGTCGGTACGGACAGATGCTGCTCGGACGCGAGCTGACCGTGGAGTACTGGCCCGGTTGGCGTTCGGATCTGAGCTTCGCGGAGGCCCTAGAGGCGGCGCGGGCGCGCGAGAGCCAGTCGGGTACGACGGAAGTCGGTCCGCATCGGGCTGACCTCGCCGTTCGGCTGGACGGCGCGACCGTGTCGGAGGAGGCGTCGCGAGGACAGCAAAAGCTATGCGCAGCGGCCCTCGTGCTGGCCCAAACGGAGACGCATGCGCGAGCGATTGGAGGCTGCGATCTTTTGCTCGTCGACGATCCGGCTGCCGAGCTCGATCGGAGCGCCTTGGCCAGACTGGCGATCGCTCTGGAGACCGTGCCTGCGCAACTCGTTATCACCGGTCTGGATCCCGGGCTTCTGCCGCCCCAGCCCGGTTCGCCCGTGTTTCACGTGGAACGCGGCACCCTGCAGGCGGTATAATGCTCCGTTAGCCTCGGAGCACGCTTCAGGATGAGCCAAAACGAATATACCTCGAAGAATATCAAGGTCTTAAAGGGCCTCGAGGCCGTCCGGAAACGCCCGGGCATGTACATCGGTGACACCGATGACGGGACCGGCTTGCACCACATGGTTTTCGAGGTTGTCGACAATTCGATCGACGAAGCCCTGGCTGGCCACTGCAAGGAAGTCTCGGTCACGATTCATCCCGACGAGTCCATTACGGTGACGGACGACGGGCGGGGCATTCCGGTCGACATCCACCCCGAGGAAGGCCGCTCGGCCGCCGAAGTCATCATGACCATCCTGCATGCGGGCGGGAAATTCGACGACAACTCATACAAGGTCTCCGGCGGGCTGCACGGCGTCGGTGTGTCGGTCGTAAACGCGCTGTCGGAACTGCTCGTGCTAACGATCTACCGCGGTGGCCACATCCACGAGCAGACGTATCGCATGGGTGAGCCGGTAGCTCCACTTGCCGTCACGGGCACGACCGATCGGTCCGGAACGACGATTCACTTCAAACCGAGCGCAACAATCTTTTCGAATATCGAGTTCGACTACGACATTCTCGCTAAGCGATTGAGAGAACTGTCTTTTTTGAACTCCGGAGTGAGGATCAAGCTCACCGACGAGCGTGAAGACAGGCGAGACGTTTTCGAGTTCGAAGGCGGCATCAAGGCCTTCGTTACTCACCTGAACCGCAACAAGACGCCCATTCATCCCACCGTGGTCTACTTCACCGAAGACCGCGCGCCGATACAGGTCGAGGTCGCGCTGCAATGGAATGACGGCTACCAAGAGGGGATGTTCTGCTACACCAACAACATCCCTCAACGCGATGGCGGTACGCACCTTGCGGGCTTTCGCGCTGCGTTGACTCGCACGCTCAACGCCTACATCGAGAGGGAAGGCATCGGCAAGCGCGAGAAAGTCGCGACTTCCGGTGACGACGCGCGCGAGGGACTCACTGCCGTTCTGTCCGTCAAGCTACCCGACCCGAAATTCTCCTCGCAAACCAAGGACAAGCTCGTTTCGTCCGAGGTCAAGGCCGTAACCGAGTCGGTGGTGGCCCAACGCCTCGAGGAGTTCTTGCTAGAGCACCCCGCCGAGGCCAAAACCATCGTCGGCAAGGTTCTGGAGGCCGCAAGGGCTCGCGAAGCTGCCCGCAAAGCGCGCGAGATGACGCGCCGCAAAGGCGCGCTCGACGTCGCTGGTCTGCCCGGCAAGCTTGCCGACTGTCAAGAGAAGGATCCGGCCTTGTCCGAGCTGTTTCTCGTCGAGGGGGACTCGGCCGGCGGCTCCGCGAAGCAGGGGCGCGATCGCCGGACCCAGGCCGTATTACCGCTCAAAGGTAAGATCCTCAACGTCGAAAAAGCTCGCTTCGACAAGATGCTGCAATCGCAGGAGGTCGGGACGCTCATCACCGCGCTCGGCTGCGGCATAGGTCGAGACGAGTTCGATATCGCCAACCTGCGTTATCACCGCATCATCATCATGACCGATGCCGACGTCGACGGGTCTCACATTCGAACGTTGTTACTCACTTTCTTCTACCGGCAAATGCCCGAGCTGATCGAGCGCGGCCACGTCTACATTGCTCAACCGCCGCTCTACAAGCTCAAGCGCGGCAAGCAGGAGCACTACGTCAAGGACGACAATGAGCTCAATTCGCTACTGCTCACGAGCGCCACGTCCGATGCGGTCCTTTACCCTCGCACGGGGGCCGAGCCCATTCAGGGCACGACGCTCGACAACCTCGCCGTGCAGTACATGGAAGCCAATGCCATCGTCGAACGGTGGGGCAAGCGTTACGACAGCAGTGTGCTTCGGGCAATGATGTCGCTTCCCGAAATCACGGTCGAGCAGTTCAACGACAACGCGGTGCGCGCGAGCTGGAGTAGCCAACTCGAGCAGCGGCTGCGCGCGGTCGCCAGCGGTGGTCCGCGTTACACCGTGAACCAGCAGCCCCGAGCCGATGGTGTCGACGCCAGCATCAGTGTGATACGTGAGCATCACGGTATTCTCGGCACCAAGGTGATCCACCAGGGGTTCTTCCGCTCCCCGGAATACCGCCGAATCGTGTCTATCGGTACGTTGCTCAAAGACGTCGTGGGCCCCGGTGCGGTGGTCGAGCGCGGCAAGGACCGACGTGAAGTCGCGACGTTTGCCGAGGCCATTGACTGGCTCATGGCGCAAGCCAAGCACGGCCAAACCATTCAGCGCTATAAAGGTCTCGGCGAAATGAATCCCGAGCAGCTCTGGGAAACGACCGTGAATCCGGATACTCGCCGATTAATGCAGGTTCGGATCGAAGACGCCGTCGCTGCGGACGAAATCTTCACTACCCTCATGGGCGACCAGGTCGAGCCACGCCGCGAGTTCATCGAGCGCAACGCCCTCGCCGTAGCGAACCTCGACGTTTAGTCCGGTTCCTCAGGCCCGGCTGGTCGTCGATTGGGTTTGACTGATCTCGACGACCTTGGCCTCGATCCACTGCTGAGCCGCCTCGTTGATCGCGCGCGGCTCGCAACCGATTGTCTCGATCGGCGGCCCGATGACCACTCTGATCGTGCCCGCGCGTTTGAGTAACCCTCGGCGCGGCCAAAACTCGCCCGCGTTGTGCGCCACTGGCACGATCGGTCGTCCAGCGGCTTGTGCGAGCAGCGCGCCGCTGAGTCCATAACGGCGACTCTGGCCGACGGGCACGCGCGTGCCTTCCGGAAAGATGCAGACCCACAGCCCATCTCCGAGCCTGGCCTGCCCCTGCTCAAGAACCTGTTGCACAGCTCCGCTCCCGCCCTTCCGGTTGATCGCGATGGGCTTGAGCAGCGCCAAGACCCACCCGAATACGGGCAGCCACATCAGCTCTCTCTTCAACACCCATGTCTGCTCCGGGAATATCCTCAGTTGCGCGATCGTCTCCCAAGCGGACGAGTGCTTGAGCAGCACGACCGCCGGGCCGTCCGGCAAATGCTCCGCCCCGTCCACCCTGTAATCCAGCCGGCACAACCACCGCAGCATGGTCAGAACCGCCGCTGCCCATGCGGTGACGCCGGCATAAGTGACCTTTCGAGGAAACGGTGCCGTCAACAGCACGAGGAGCCCATAAACGGGCACCGAGACGAACAAAAGTGCCGTGAAGGCGACCGAACCAACCCACTGCACCAGCTTCCTCACGACCGGCCACTCTCCCTGATCAAGGCACGAGCCGCTTCGCGTAGGTCGGCGAAGACTGCGACCGACCGATCCGTCAACAACCGCTCGGTCGTCATGCCGCTTCCCGTTCGCACCAATATAGGACGTGCCCCAACGCCCTCGGCCGCCAGCATGTCGCTGAGTCGATCGCCGATGAATGGTGCTCCAACCAGCGAACACTCCAAGTCGCGCGACAGCTTCCGCAGCATCCCAGTACGCGGTTTACGGCACTCGCAGCCGTCCTCCGGATGGTGCGGGCAATAGTACACGGCCGCCAGGTGCCCGCCGGCCTGCTCTACTGCCGCGCCCATGCGCGCGTGAATTGCACGCAAATCTCCCTCAGTAAGCAGCCCGCGCGCGATGCCCGACTGGTTCGTCACGACCGCCACGCGAAAACCCGCGTCACCGAGCTCGGCAATGGCCTCGAGGCTGCCCGGAATCGCCTGCCATTCATCGACGCTCTTGATGAAATCGCCCGAATCCTCGTTGATCACGCCATCGCGATCGAGGATGACAATCTTCGAAGCCGGGTTCACGGATCAGCTCTCGACGCGCTCCGCAAGAAACGTCCCGACCTCCGAAATAGCCAAGCGCGTTTGCGCGCACGTGTCCCGCTCGCGCACGGTCACGGTGCCAGCGCTCACTGTGTCCCCGTCTACCGTGATGCAAAAAGGTGTCCCCGCCTCGTCCTGCCGACGATACCTGCGCCCGATCGCCCCCTTCTCGTCGTAAAAGACGTTGAGCCGACGTTTGAGCGAGCGATAAATCTCGAGCGCGCGCTCAGGCATGCCGTCCTTTTTGACCAGCGGAAAGATCGCCGCCTTGATCGGCGCCAACCGCGGATGCAGCTTCAAAACAGTCCGCGTTTCACCCCCGACCTCGTCCTCCGAATACGCGTCGCACAAAAACGCGAGCGTCGCGCGATCGGCACCCGCCGAAGGCTCGATGACGTGCGGCAGGAAGCGACGAGCATCCGGATCGGGCTCTTGGTCGTCGAAGTACCTCAGATCCTTGCCGCTCGATTCCATGTGCTGCCTCAGGTCGAAGTCCGTCCGATTCGCGATTCCCTCGAGCTCACTCCGTCCGAAAGGAAAGTCGTACTCGACGTCGGCGCAACCGGCTGCGTAGTGTGCCAGCTCGTCCGCCTCGTGCTCACGCAAGTGCAAGTTCTCGCGTCGCATCCCGAGATCCACGTACCATTGATAGCGCCGGTCGCGCCAATACCGGTACCACTGCGCCGCGTCGGCCGGACGGCAGAAGAACTCGATCTCCATTTGCTCGAACTCGCGGCTTCTGAACGTGAAGTTCCGCGGATTGATTTCGTTGCGAAATGCTTTGCCGATCTGGCCGATACCGAAAGGGACGCGCACGCGCGCGGTGTCGCAGACGTTCTTGAAGTTGACGAAGATTCCTTGCGCCGTCTCGGGCCGCAAATAGGTGATGCTCGAATTATCCTCGAGTGCGCCGACGTGGGTCTTGAACATGAGATTGAAGGCGCGCGGCGCGGTCAGCGTGCCGGGCGCGCTAGCCCCCGGTGCGAGCACCCGAGCGCGAACTGTTTCGTCCTCGAGTGCGCCGGGCACCGCGCGCACCTTCAGAGTTTCCGCGGGCCGCGCCTTGCACAGGGCGGCGATACGTTTTCGGTGCGGCTCAATGAGTGCTTCTTCCGCGGTCTTGCCAAGCTCCCCGGGCGCTGCGAACAGCACGTCTTCCACGACCGCCGAGCTGCCATCGCTGGCCACGAACTCGAGCGCGAAAACCACGAGCTGGTCCGCACGAAACCGCGCCCGTGTCTCTCTGTCGTCGACCATGGGGTCGCTGAACCCGCCAACGTGACCGCTCGCTTCCCACACGCGCGCATTCATGAGCAATGCGCTATCGAGACCGACCATCCCGAAAGGCGACGGCGCGCCCCTCGGCGCGCCGGTCTCGTCGTGGTGCTCGATCATGTCCTGCCACCACGCTTGCTTGATATTGCGTTTGAGCTCGACCCCGAGCGGGCCGTAATCCCAAGCACCGTTGAGCCCGCCATAGATCTCGCTCGACGGGAAGATGAACCCGCGGCGTTTGCACAGCGATACGACCTTTTCCATCAAATCCATCTGACAGCTCCGGCGCTCCAAAGCGAAGCGCGCAAGTATAGCCGCCACGCCCGCGGCTCACCGAGCACCGGAATGAGCACTCACTACTGATGGCTCGACGCGGACACCTTTCCACGACGCACTGGAATAATGCATCATGCTCTGCAGCGCGCACCGTTTCGGAGCGCCCCAAAGCCGGGTCTTGACCGGGTCCATAAATTAATCAACCAGTTAGAGCCGATGAGGCCGCTGGCACAGGAAGTGCACAGTGTGCGGCTCTATAACAGGGCAAACGCCGAGACGCATCGCGAGATGGCCCGGCACGATAACGTCAAAAGATAGACACCAAACGGAGGAAACCCCATGTCGCCAGCCGACGTTCTCAAGCTAATCAAGGAAAAAGGAGTCAAATTCGTCGACCTACGGCTGACGGACACCCGTGGCAAGGAGCAGCACGTGACGGTGCCGACTCATGTGGTCGACGACGGCTTCTTCGAGGACGGCAAGATGTTCGACGGCTCGTCGATCGCCGGCTGGAAGGGCATCAACGATTCCGACATGATCCTCATGCCGGACCCGACGACGGCCGTGCTCGACGTGTTCACCGAAGAGCCGACCGTCAACATCCGTTGCGACGTCATCGAACCCGCCACGATGCAAGGCTACGAACGCGACCCCCGCTCGGCGGCGCGCCGAGCCGAAGCCTACATGCGTTCTACGGGCATCGCCGACGAGGCGTTCTTCGGACCCGAAAACGAGTTCTTCATTTTCGATGACGTGCGTTGGGCATCCACCATGCAAGGCGCTTTCTACGCCGTCGAATCCGACCGAAGGCTCTTGGCAGTCCGGCAAGATCATGGAAGAGGGCAACCTCGGCCACCGCCCGGGTGTCAAGGGCGGCTATTTCCCGGTACCGCCGGTCGACTCTCTGCACGACATTCGCGCCGCCATGTGTCTGGCGCTCGAGGAGATGGGTCTCGTCGTCGAGGTCCACCACCACGAGGTCGCGACGGCCGGCCAGTGCGAAATCGGCGTGAAGTTCGGCCACCTCATCCGCAAGGCCGACGATGTCATGACGCTCAAGTACGTCGTCCAAAACGTGGCCCATAGCTACGGTAAGACGGCCACCTTCATGCCGAAGCCGCTCGTCGGCGACAACGGCAGCGGCATGCACGTCCACCAGTCGCTGGCGAAGGACGGCAAGAACCTGTTCACGGGCGACGGTTACGGCGGCATGTCGGAGCTCGCATTCCACTACATCGGCGGCATCATCAAGCACGCTCACGCCATCAACGCGTTCACGAACGCCTCGACGAACAGCTACAAGCGGCTCGTAAAGGGCTTCGAGGCACCGACCCTGTTGGCCTATTCGGCACGCAACCGCTCCGCGTCGATCCGCATCCCTTACGTGCAGAACCCGAAGGGACGCCGGATCGAGGTTCGCTTCCCGGACAGCACGGCCAACCCGTACTTCGCGTTCGTCGCGATGATGATGGCCGGCCTCGACGGCATCAAAAACAAGATCAACCCGGGTGCCCCGAGCGACAAGGACCTCTACGACTTGCCGCCCGAGGAGGAGAAGGCGATCCCGACCGTGTCGTTCTCGTTGCAGCAATCCCTCGACGCGCTCGACAAGGACCGTGCCTTCCTCACGGCCGGTGACGTGTTCACGGACTCGCTTATCGACGCATACATCGACTTGAAGTCGACGGAGGTGACGCGGCTGCAAATGACGACGCACCCTGTCGAGTTCGACATGTACTACAGCCTCTAATCGCGCCCGCTCGCGTCTTTTGTCAAACGCCAAGTGTGGCGGGGTTCTCAGAACCCCGCCATCTGGCTGGCACGGAGCCGGCGTTGGCGCTAAGCTTGGAGCATGCGTAAGTGGCTGATCCTACTGTCTGTGTTGTCCATGACGACCGCGAGCGCCGCGCCGGCGTGGACGTGGGTCGACAAAGACGGCACGGTGCACTACTCGGATCTACCGGTCCCCGGCGCGAAGCAGATCGATCTGCGCGGCGCTCAGGGCTTCGGCCGCCCAGCGCTCCAGACGTCTCCGTCACCGACCGGTGCGGCTTCTGCTCCGGCGTCATCGCCGGCACAGCCCGCGGCACAATACACAACCTTCACGATCACGAGCCCGACGCAGCAACAGACGCTCTGGAACATAGGCGCGAGTCTGCCCGTCCAGGTGCAACTGCAGCCGGCGCTGCAGGCCGGCCATCACTTCGATGTATTCCTCGATGGCAAGCGGTTGAACATGAACGAGACGAGTCCGCAGTTCGCGGTTCCGGACGTGTTTCGCGGTTTGCACACGATGCAAGTGGCCGTGTTCGATTCGTCGGGATCGGAAGTTATCCGCACGCTGGCGACGACCTTCATGGTGCAGCAGACGAGCATCTTGAACCCGAACTCGACCGGCGGCCCGACAGCGGGCGGCCGGCAACTAGCGAGCTCATTCGAACCCTTCGGTGGTCTGCGCCGGCCGCGTCGCGGCCCGGACGCCGACAGCATTCTCCAGGGACAGACCACCGCGCTCGTGGTCGTCGACGAAGACCTTGCCGTGGCGTACCTGAACACCGCTGCCGAGAGCTTGCTCGGTGTCAGCGCGCGGCGCAGTCGTCGGCAAGCCCATCGCAGATCTAGTCCATCCGTCGATCGAGCTCGTGGCGCTGTGCAAACGCGCGCTCGAGACCGGACTCACTTTCGGTCTTGCGCGAGTTGGCCGTGCGGGTCGGAGACCGCGAGATCGTGCTCGATTGCCACGCCGCTCCGCTCGAGCGCGAGCGGTTCTTGTCGCTCGAGCTCCTCGACACCGAGCGCGATCGCAAGCGTTCGCCGCGAAGCCGCGCTGCATCGCCCAGCAGCAACTGTCGCGGCGCATCATTCGCCAGCTCGCCCACGAAGTGAAGAACCCGCTCGGCGGTTTGCGCGGTGCGGCGCAGTTGCTCGAGCGGCAGCTCCCGGATCCCGGAGCTCAAAGCCTACACGCGTGTGATCATCGAAGAAGCCGATCGCCTCGCCGCGCTCGTCGACGGCATTCTGCAGTGCCGGTGGCGCGCCCGCGCGCCGAAGAGGTCAATTTGCACAGGATCACCGAGCACGTGGCGCAGCTCATCGAAGCGGAGAAGGCGCCGGGCGTCGAGCTCGTGCGCGACTACGACCCGAGCCTGCCGCCGATCAACGTCGACCGCAACCAGATGATTCAGGCGTTGCTCAACCTCGCGCGCAACGCGCTGCAGTCGGTCGGCGACCACGGCCGATTGATCTTCAGGACGCGCGCGCTGTCGAACTTCACGCTCGGCTGGCGAGCAACACCGGCTCGTGCTCTCGGCCGAAATCGAGGACAACGGTCCCGGCATCCCGGACGAACTCAAGGACACGATTTTCTATCCGCTCGTGACGGGCCGAACCACGGGCACCGGCCTTGGGCTCACGATCGCGCAGGACCTCGTGCAGTCGCAACGGCGGTCTGATCGAGTTCACGAGTCGGCCCGGGCGCACGATGTTTCAGCTGCGCGTTGCCGGTCGCACAACGGCAGCGTCGGGAGGTCGGCGGCTGATGGCCGACTCCTGGCTTGAGCGTCTGGGTCGTCGATGACGACGAGTCGGTGCGCTGGGTGCTCGAGCAGGCGCTCAAGCAGGCGCACATGATTCCGCGCTGCTTCGAGTCCGGACACGACTTCTTCGCGGCGCTCGAGCGCGACCGACCCGATGTGCTCGTCACCGACATTCGCATGCCCGACATGAGCGGTCTCGAGCTCATGGAGCGTCTGGCCACGACCGACCCCGATGTCCCCGTCATCGTCATCACGGCGCACTCGGACCTCGACAGCGCGGTGTCGGCGTATCAGGGCGGCGCATTCGAGTACCTGCCCAAGCCCTTCGACATCGACGAAGCGATCGAGCTCGTGTCGCGCGCGGCCCGCCAGCGGAGCCGCGGGTTCGACCGAGCAAACCGAGGCGCGCCGAACACCGCGAATCATCGGCCAGGCGCCGGCCATGCAAGAGGTGTTCAAGGCGATCGGACGCCTGTCGCGCTCGAGCATGACGGTGCTGATCACCGGCGAATCGGGCACCGGGCAAGGAGCTCGTCGCGCGCGCTTTGCACGACAACTCTCCGCGCGCACGTAGCGCCCTTCGTCGCCCTCAACACGTCGGCCATTGCGGCAGAGCTGCTCGAGTCGGAGCTGTTCGGCCACGAGAAGGGCGCGTTCACCGGTGCGACGGAGCGGCGCATCGGCCGCTTCGAGCAGGCCAATGGCGGCACGCTGTTTCTCGACGAGATCGGCGACATGTCGCTTGCGCTGCAGACGCGGCTGCTGCGCGTGCTTGCGGAGAGCGAATTCTTCCGCGTCGGCGGGCAGACCCCGATTCGCGTCGACGTGCGAGTGATCGCCGCGACGCACCAAGAGCTCGCGCAGGCGTGCGGTTACCGGTCGCTTCCGCGAGGACCTGTATCACCGCCTCAACGTCATGCGCATCGAGGTGCCGCCGCTGCGCCAACGGCGCGAGGACATTCGGGAGCTCGCCCGGTTCTACCTCGAGCAGGCCGCGAGCGAGCTCGGCGTGGCGCCGAAGACGCTGAGCGCGGACGCCGCCGAGCGTCATGCAGAAGTACGACTGGCCCGGCAACGTGCGCGAGCTCGTGAACGTCTGCCGGCGTTTGACCGTGACGGCGGCCGGCCGGGAAATCGCCGCGCAGGATTTGCCCCACGAGCTCGGCGGAGTCACCGACCCAGCCGAGCGCGGACTGGACCACCGGCCTCGCGCAGTGGGCCGAAACTCAGCTGGCGATCGATACCGCGCCCCCTCTGCTCGCGGACGCGTTGCCGGCCTTCGAGCGCACCCTCATCGTCACCGCGTTGCGCCGCGCTCGCGGGAAGCGACTCGAAGCCGCGAAACTGCTCGGGTGGGGGCGCAACACCCTGACGCGCAAGATCAAGGAGCTCGGACTGGAAGGGCGCGTCTAGGGTCGTTCGCTCAAAGGCCGCGGCGCCTGCGGTCTATCGCATCCACGATCGTCTCGGCGAGCTTGAGCGCTGCGAGGCCATCCTCCCCGGACACTCGGCACGGCGCGTCTTCGAGTATCGACGCCACGAACGCGCGGCTTTCCGCGAGCAGCGCGTCGCCCTTGTCGAGGCTCCATGTCTGCTCGTGGAGCGGCGGATCTCCCTCACGCCAGTCGCCGCGCCGCGTTACGCGTCGCACTTCGCCGGCTGCCGAAGTCGATCGAGACATATTGGTTCGTGCAACCAGACTCGAAATTTCCGTTGAGCGGCGGTGGACGCACGCGAGGCCGTCACGTTTGCGATGGCCCCATTGGCAAACTCGATGCGCGCGTTGGCGATGTCCACATCGTCAGTCAGCACGGAGATACCCACGGCCGACACGTCGATCGGCTCGGCGTCGACGAGAGACAAGATCACGTCCAGATCGTGAATCATCAAGTCGAGCACGACGTTGACATCCACACCGCGCGCTTTGAAAGGAGCCAGTCGATGGCACTCGATGAACTGAACTGTCGTAAGGCCTTCGCGCGCGGAGAGCAGCGCCGGATTGAAGCGCTCGACGTGACCGACTTGGAGCTTGAGTCCGCGTTGCGCCGCGATGCGCGTCAGAACCCCGCCTTCGGCGCTCGTACGCGTCATCGGCTTTTCTACGAGCACGTGCACGCCGTGCTCGAGAAAGAAACGAGCGAGCTCGAAGTGCGCGGCCGTGCTGGCCGCGATCGTAACCGCATCGACCTTGCCGATCAGGTCTCGATGGTCGGCAAAGAACTTCGTCTCGGTCTCCGCGGCGCAGGCCTGGCCGGCAGCCGCATCGAGATCGCTGACGCCGACGAGGTCCACGCCCTCGATTAGACGGTACTTTTGCGCGTGAAAACGTCCGAGATAGCCGACGCCGACGACGGCGACGCGCAGCCTGCTCACGCCCGTGCCACCCCGCGTTTGGAAGAGGAAAGAAATTCGCGAAAATGCGCGACGTGAGCTCCCGAACCGCACTCGGCGCCGATCCTCTCGACGACCTGCTCGATCCTCAACGATCGATCCAGAAGGATTCTCACGGCGCGATCGATGTCGCGCCGTTCGGACGCGTCGAAGCCCGCGCGTTTGAGCCCGACGCGGTTCATTGCCCTCGGTGCGGCCCAATGCCCGTCCGCGATCGTGTACGGCGCGATGTCCTTGTTGACGTGCGAGCCGGCGGCCAGGAAGCTGTAGGTGCCGAGGCGCACGAACTGCGTAACGGCCAGCACACCGCTCAGCAGCGCGTGATCCTCGACCATCACGTGGCCGGCGAGGTTTGCCGCGTTGGCCATTACGATGTGATCGCCGATCTGGCAATCGTGCGCAATGTGCACATAGGCCATAAGGAAATTGTGGCTGCCGATGCGCGTGACCCCGTCGCCTTTGTCCGTAGCCAGGTGCGCTGTGACGAACTCGCCGATACGGTTGTGATCGCCGATCGTGAGCGCCGTGTAGGCGCCGTCCCGATAGGCACGATCCTGCGCCGGACCGCCCAGCACGGCGCCGGAGAGAATGTGATTGTGCTCGCCGATCGTTACGCGTCCGAACCGGCTGCCGATGCGCACATGCGAATCGAGCACAGTGTGCGGACCGATCGTCACTTCACCCGTGATTACGCAAAACGGGCCGATTTCGGCCTGCCGAGAAATGTTCGCGCGTTCGTCGATGACCGCGCTCGGATGAATGCTCAATGTCGCAACCGCCTGGCTAGAACCGAATCCCGCTCGTGATACACCACAGCAGCGCGAGCTGGCAAGCGAGCACCGTGCCCTCGTCGTGCATAATTCGACCAAGAGCTGTCAGGTTCCTTCGCGATGCCGGCCAATCTGAGCCCGGATACAAGAAAGCCGAAACCACGTATCGCAGCGCTAGCGACGATCGCGAGCGTCTCGCGTGCCTCAAAGACATGCTGCGGGCGACAAGTCGGTCCGGATCACCCCGTCGCCGATCGGGACGTAGTGGAGCTGCACATGCGCTGATTGCGCGAGGTTTTGCTTCAGCCGCTGGCCGCCTGATCGACCGTGCCACCGATCCGCAGCCCGCCGACGAGGTCGTGGATCGACGCAACGGCGTGCCGGTCGAGATAATCGTCGAGACCCTCGTTGACCTTGGACGGAGCCAACGGGTCATAAAACAGTGCCGTGCCGATGCCGACGGCCGTGGCGCCGGCCAGCACGAACTCGAGCGCGTCGTGCGCCGTCTCGATGCCGCCTTGGCCGATGATCGGAATCCCTCGTGCAGCGCACTCACGGTACACCTGCTGCACTTTGAGCAACGCGATCGGCCGAATCGCAGGTCCCGATAGGCCTCCTTGGACGTTGCCGATGATCGGTTGGCGCGTCTCGACGTCGATCGCCATGCCCATCAGCGTATTGATTACGGCGAATGCATCCGTGCCGGCGTCCATGCAGGCTCGCGCATTCGCGGCGATATCGGTTTGGTTGGGTGAGAGCTTCGTGATGAGCGGCTTGGCCGTGACCTTGCGGCAAGCTTCGACCACGCGCGCGGACATGTCCGGGTAGTTGCCGAAAGCAACGCCGCCTTCCTTCACGTTCGGGCAGGAAATGTTGATCTCCATGGCGTCGATCGGCGAGTCGTCGAAGCGCCGCGCCACCTCGGCATACTCTTCGATCGTCGACCCGCAAACGTTGGCGATGAAGCGCGTCTCGCCGAAGTCGAGCTCGGGCAATATCTTGCGCACGACGTGATCGACGCCGGGATTCTGCAAACCGATGGCATTCAGCATGCCGCCCGGCGTCTCCCACACGCGATGCGCGGCATTGCCGAGCCGTGGTGCGAGGGTCGTGCCCTTGAGCACGATTGCGCCGACGGTTTCGTTGGAGAACCCTTCGATTCGTGTGTATTCCTCGCCGAAGCCCACGCAGCCGGACAACAGCACGATGGGAGAGTTGAGCTTGAGTCCGCAGAACTCGAGGGTGAGGCGGCTCATGCTCGAATTGAACTCAACGTAGCGTCGACGCGCGCCATTTGTGGGCTCCGAGACCGTGGCCAGCAAATTATCGGCGAGCGCCGCAGCGAACTCCAGATCGGCGCGACAGCGCTGCGCTGCTCTATGATGGACAGCGATGTTCAACGTGATCTTGTTTCAGCCCGAGATCCCGCCCAATACGGGCAACGTCATTCGGCTGTGCGCGAATGTCGGCGCCGCGCTGCACCTCGTGCACCCGCTCGGCTTCAGCATGGACGAGCCGCGCTTGAGGCGTGCGGGGCTCGATTACCACGAGCTTGCCACGGTTACGGAGCATGCCGACCTCGACGGCTGTCTCGCAGCGCTCGGACACCCGCGGCTGTTCGCTTTGACGACCCGCGCGAGACGGTCCGTCTACACCGCGCGGTTCGCCGCCGGTGACGCTCTGCTGTTCGGCCCCGAAACGCGCGGCTTGCCCCAGGCTTTGCTCGACGCGTTGCCCGAGCAGTCGCGGCTCAGGCTGCCGTTGCGGCCGGGCAATCGCAGCTTGAATCTGTCGAACGCTGCGGCCGTGACGGTCTACGAAGCATGGCGTCAGCTCGGTTTTGCGGGGGCGCTGGAGTGAGTCGGGGCTTCAGCCGCTCGACTCGACGGAGATCGGGCGGCGCATGAGCGCCGTCGACCGCCCCACGGGGATCCGCCCCCTCGTAGAGCACCCTGTACACCTGCTCGACGATCGGCATTTCCACGCCATGCCGGTCGGCAACGCCGTGGACGGCGCGCGCGCCATAGTAGCCCTCGACGACCTGGCCGATGCTCGCAAGCGCTTCCGCCGCGGTTTGCCCCTGCGCGAGCGCGAGCCCGAAACGCCGGTTGCGGGATTGATCGTCCGTGCACGTAAGCACGAGGTCGCCCATTCCGGCGAGCCCCATGAACGTTTCCCGCCGGCCGCCGAGCGCGAGGCCGAGCCGCGTCATCTCGACGAGGCCGCGAGCGATCAACGCGATGCGTGTGTTGGCGCCGAAACCGAGCCCGTCGGAGATGCCGGCGCCGATTGCATAGACGTTCTTCGTCGCGCCGCCGACCTCGACGCCGACGACATCGTTCGACCGATAGGCACGAAAAGTGTCGGTGCTTATCGACTCCGCAAGATGGCGCGCGTAGCCCTCGTCGGTCGATGCGATCGTCATCGCGCTCGGCAGCCCCGCGGCGACCTCGCGTGCGAAAGTAGGGCCCGACAGCACGGCCGTCGGAATCTGCTCGGCAACAGTTTCCGCCACGATTTGGTAAGGCAGTAGCCCCGTGTCGAGCTCGAATCCCTTGGTCGCCCAGCAAAGTCGACGCACGTGCAGCGTGGCGAGCGCCTGCACGGTCGTCCGAAAGCCGGGGCTCGGAACGGCGATCAAGACGTCCTCGGCCGTTTCGACCGCCGCACCGAGATCGGCAGTCACCTGCAGCCCGTCCGGGAACGAGACAGCGGACAGGTAACGCCGATTGGAACGCGCTCTCGACATGTCGACGACATGCCGCTCGTCGCGGCCCCAGAGCACGGCCGGATGCCCGGCCCGTGCGAATTGAATCGCGAGTGCCGTTCCCCACGACCCCGCGCCGAGGACGGCGATCCGCGTTGCGCTAATGAGTCTCCCCGCCCTCGGGCTGCGGCGCCGGCTGTGCCACCGGTTGCGCCGAACCGCCGTTGCGCTCCTGCATAGCCTGGGAGTACAGCGCGTCAAAATTGATCGGCTGCAGCAGCAGTTGCGGGAAGCCGCCTTTCGTGACGATGTCCGCGATCGCTTCTCGGGCGAACGGGTACAGCGTGTTCGGGCAGAAGCTGCCGACCAACAGCGAGTGCTCGTCGGCCGTATAGCCCTGCATCGAAAAGATGCCGGCCTGAGCGACCTCGATAAGGAACAGGGTCGTATCCTGGTCCTTGGCCTCCACCGTCAGCGTGAGGGTGACCTCTTGGACGTTCGGCGCGACCTCCTGCGAGCTCGTTCGAATGTTGAGCTGAGTCTGCGGCGACACGTTGGTCGCGAACACGTTCGGTGCCTTCGGCGACTCGAAGGACAGGTCTTTCACGTAGATCTTCTGAAGTGCTAGTTGCTTATCGTTCGTCGTTTGCGGTTGTTCTTCTGCCATCGTCAGTCCGAATGTTGAGGTGGAAATCAGGTGCTTGAGGAGCGCGCTGCGGCGGTTGCCGGAGCCGTTAGGAGCTCGTCTAGGCCCCCCCGCTCATCGAGTGCGCTCAAGTCGTCGTAGCCGCCGATGTGGCGGTCGCCGATGAAAATCTGCGGCACCGTCCGGCGACCGCTGCGTTCGATCATTTCGCGTTTGCGTTCGGCGTCGAACATTACGTCGATTTCGGTGAACTCGGTGCCCTTGGCCGCAAGCAGCCGCTTCGCGGCCCCGCAATAGCCGCAGAAAGGAGTCGTATACATCACGATGCGACTGTGGGCCATGTCACTTGACCAATGGCAGATTGTCGGATCGCCAGCCGCCCAAGCCGCTCTTGAGGCTGAACACGGCCTCGAAACCCGTGTTGCGAAGGATCTTCGCGGCCCGAGCCGACATGAGACCGTTTTCGCAAACGGTCAAGACCACGCGGTTCTTTTTCTTCTTGTTCAGCAGCTCGGTATCTTGGGCGAGCCGATCGAAAACTACGTTGCGGGCGCCGACGATATGGCCGGCCTGAAAGTCCTCCGGCTTACGCACATCGACGACTATGGCCCCCTTGTTGATGAGACGCACGGCGTCCGCCGCGGATATGTTCGAGATGCTCTGCGCGCGCAGGCGCAGCTCATACGCCATGGCGGCGAACGCCGAGGCCAGAAGGCCGGCGACCAGTAACGGATGATGCGTCGCGAATTCGACCAGCTGACCCATGGCTCTAATGTGCGGTTGCGAGGACGCGCCAGTATACCAGCGCCTCACGGGCCGCCGTCGCGAGCGCGTGAAATGGGCCGCGAAAACCGACTAGACTCCGCGTTCATATGGATGACCATGACGAGCCGAGGCCGCTGCGCGGGATTGCGGGCTTATGGATAGTCCTGGCTGTTACGATCGCGGCGCCGATCGTGGGCGCCCAGGCGCGCTCACGACAAGGCCTCGGCGGCAGCCGTGCACAAGCAGATCGAAGCTCTGCAACGCAGGGTCGCGAGTCAGGTCACGGAACGCGACGATAAAGCCCGGGCCCTCCGGGAGCTCGAGCTCAAAATAGCGGCCAGCGGCCGCAAGCTCGCCAAGGTCGAGGCGGATCTGAGTGCCCAACGAGCCCGCCAGCAGTCCCTCGGCGCCGAGCAGCAACGAGCCAGCGGCCGCCTCGGTGCCGAGCGAGCCGCGCTCGCCCAACAGGTCCGCATGAGCTATATGACCGGCCGCGAGGAGGTGTTCAAGTTGCTCTTGAGCCAGGAGAGCCCCTCGGATCTGGGCCGTATGCTCGTTTATTACGATTACTTCAATCGGGCGCGCAGCGAGCGCATTGCGAAAGTCGGCGACGAGGTTCGGCAGCTCAAGTCGCTCGGCGCCGAATCGGAGCGCATCGAGCAGGAGCTGGCATCGTTGAAGGCGAGTCAGAGCAGTGAGCTCGCGGCGCTTGCGCAGTCGCGGGACGAGCGTCACGCGTTGCTCGCCGAGCTCGATTCGAGCATCGCGAGCGACAAAGGCGAGATCGCCCGGTTAGCCGAAGAGGAAAAGCGGCTCAAAAAGCTCGCCGACGAGATCAGCCAAATGACGGCCGGCTTTCCGGTCGACACGGAACAGCCCTTCGGTCGGCCTCAAAGGCAAGCTCGCATGGCCCGTGCAGGGTCGATTGGTGGGCGAGTACGGTCAGCCGCGAGCCGGCGGACCCGTCAAGTGGAACGGGGTCGAGATCGAGGCGGACGCGGGCGCACCGGTGCGCGCCGTGTATCACGGCCGTGTCGCGTTCGCAGACTGGCTGCCCGGTCTCGGCTTGTTGATCATCGTCGACCACGGCGACGGGTACATGAGCTTGTACGGTCACAACGAGGCACTGTTGAAGGAGTCGGGCGACTGGGTCGAGCCCGGCGAGCCCATCGCGCAAGTCGGCGACACGGGCGGAGAGCCGCGACCGTCGCTGTACTTCGAGATTCGCAAGAACGGCGAGCCCGTGAATCCGCACGCGTGGATCGGCAATCGAGCCGCGGCGCGATGAGCACGGCGCGTGACATAAGCGGCACGATTCCCGGCCCGATCGGCCTGTGCTAAGGTTGATTGCGGTCCGTGGAGATTCAATAACAATAATGCCACCGATGATTCGCAGCCTCGTGATGCTTTTGATCGGCACGGCGTTTGGGCTCGGGCTTGCGATCGGCACGACCGTATGGACTCGGGATCACGTCGTCGCTCAGCCGCATTCCGTCGCTTCGGCCGTGCCTGCCGCTTCTCGTTCCGCCGAGCTCGTGACCGAGGTCATGGATCGCGTGCGGCGCGAGTATGTCGACCGCATCGACGATCGGCAATTGGCCGAGGGCGCTATTCGCGGCATCCTGGCCGAGCTCGACGATCATTCGAAGTTTCTCGACCCCGATCAGTACGACGAGATCCGCATCAGCACGTCCGGCAACTACACCGGCGTGGGAATCGACGTAAGCCTCGACGACGGCAAAGTCACGGTCGTCGCGCCCCTCGACGGTGCGCCGGCCGCGCGCGCGGGTATCTTGCCGGGCGACGTCGTCGTATCCGTCGACGATCACCCGGTCGACCCGAAGAACGTGGAAGAAGCCGTGAGCCGGATGCGCGGCGAGGCCGGCACGGCCGTGACGCTCGGTGTCGTGCGCGACGGCAAGGAAGTGCCGATACGCTTCGCGCTCACGCGCACCGAGGTTCAAGTCCAGACGGTCGCGAGCGAGTACCTCGGCAACGGTCTCGGCTACGTGCGGCTGTCGTCGTTTGCCGAGACCACGCCGCGCGAGCTCGTGCAAGCGGCGCGAGCGTTGAAGAGCGAAGCCGGCGACAAGCTGCTCGGGGTAGTGCTCGATTTGCGCGGCAACCCGGGCGGTGTGCTCGATGCTGCGGTACGAGTGGCCGACACGTTTCTCGACGACGGTCTCATCGTGCGTGGCACGGGGCGTGTGCGCCAAGCACGCTTCGAGCAATACGCGCACGCCGGCGACGAGCTCGAAGGTGTGCCTACGGTGGTCCTCGTTAACGGCGGGTCGGCTTCCGCTTCGGAGATCGTTGCCGGCGCGCTGCAAGATCAGCACAGAGCGCGACTCGTCGGTGAGCGGACCTACGGCAAGGGCTCCGTGCAAACCGTCATGCCGCTTGGCGAAGGCTTGGCGCTCAAGCTCACCACGTCGCGATATCTCACGCCGTCGGGTCGCTCGATCAATGGCGTCGGCATCGATCCGGACGTCGTCGTGCACAACGTCGATCCCAAGCGCCAATACCGGGGTGCGGCCGGCACGGTTCCGATGAGCGACGACCAACAAATGCTGGAAGCCGTTCGGCTGATCAGCTACGACTCCATCTCGCTCAGCGCCGCCCAGTGACATGCGCTAACGTCGGCGCGCTCCGGTGGGGCTTCGTGGCCATCGCCGTGGCGCTGAGCTGGTGCGCCAACGCCGGGGCAGGGGCGCCTCCCAGTACTCCCCGCATCGCATTGATCATCGACGATCTCGGCTATCGCTGGAGCGAGGGCCTACGCGCGACGCGGTTGCCGGGGCCCGTCACGGTTGCAATCTTGCCGCACACCGCCCACACGGCCTCGCTCGCTCGCGAGGCAAATGAGCACGGGAAGGAAATCCTGTTGCACTTGCCGATGCAGCCCATCGAGGAAAACGAGCATCCGGGTCCCGGCGCACTCGACCTCTATCAAACGCGTACCGAGTTCGAGTCGGTGCTGGCTGACGATCTCGCTTCCGTCCCCCTCGCTCGCGGCGTGAACAACCATATGGGCAGCTTACTGACACGCCATCCCGGGGCGATGCGCTGGCTCATGGAGGACCTTCGCGCGCACAGCACGTTGTTCTTTCTCGACAGCTACACGACGCCTGCCAGCGTGGCCCTTCAGGTCGCGCGCGAAGAAGGCGTGCCGGCACTGCGGCGCGATGTGTTTTTGGATCCGGACCAAACGCCGGACGCCATCGAGTTTCAATGGGAGCGATTACTGCAACGCGCACGTCTTCACGGCTTTGCAGTGGGTATCGGTCACCCCTATCCTGCTACGTTGGAACTCCTGGAGCGCGTGTTGCCGACGGTGGACGCCAACGGTTTCTTGCTCGTCCCGCTCTCGGAGCTGATGCCGGCCAGGAGTACCGACCCATGACGCGGGACCCGATCGAACGCGATTTCGAGATCGAACAGGCACAGCTTCGCGGTTTCGCTCGCAGCGTGTCGGAAGTCGAGTGGCTGCTGCTCATTCTCGTCGTGCTGTACCTGTTCGTCGTCAATCCAGCGCTTGCCCAGAACGCCGTCGTCGTCGGTGTCTTGATCGGCTTCGCGGCGTTCATCCTTACGTTCCGCTATGCGCGGCCGTTCGCGAAGCAAACGCGGCTCAAGCTCGGCATGGAAATTCTCGCGATGCTCGCGTTTCTAACGGCTGTTCTCGTGCCGGCCGGCGGGACGAGTAACCCCCTCGTGAACCTGTATCTCTTGCCGATCGTGACGGCAGCCCTCGCGCTCGGCAAACGCGCCACGGCGCTGGTCATGTTCCTCGTCTGCGCGTGCTACGCGCTGCTCGCGACGACGACTGTCGGCAGCGAAGCTCTGACCGTCGACTTCGCCACGGTGGCGGCGGGTGTGCTTGCGCCATTCGTGCTCGTGGCCTTCTCGACGACGCTGCTCGTCGACAACATCCACATGGCCAAGCAGCGGATCCGCGCGTTGTCGGATCGCGACGAGCTCACCGGCGTTTACAACCTGCGGGCATTCACGCGGCTCGTCGACCGGGAGCACGAGCAGGCCAACCGGGCGGAGCGCGTGTACTCGATCCTGCTCGTCGATATCGAGCATTTGAAGACGTTGAACGACACCTACGGACACGAGGCGGGTAACCGCGCGGTGAAGCTCGTCGCCGACGCACTCGTGCGCCTTACTCGCTCGACCGATGTAGTGGCGCGCTTCGGCGGCGACGAGTTCGTGGTGTTTCTGGGTAACGCGGACAAGGCCGCGGGCGAAGAGGTGGCGCAACGCATACGCAATGTCGTTTTCTCGACCACGCTCGAAGTCGACGTCAAGATGGTTCGGCTCAAGGTCAACGTGGGCGTCGGAACGTTTCCGGACGACGGCAACGCCGTGCAGCCCGTGATGACGGCGGCCGATCGAGCGATGTACAAGGACAAGGAACGGCGTGAGCCGCCCAAGGGCAAGCTCACGATACACAAGCTGTGACGATTCGCCGCCCAGTCGGCAATCGGCGAATCCAGCAGCGACACCGCAGAGCAAAATGGGCGAGCGATGAGTCGGCGAACATTCCTGATAGTGAGCGTGTGGCTTCGAGACGGCATGATCGAAGCCTTCGAGGACTTCGAACGGCGTGTCGCGGCCATTCAGGCCAAGCACGGAGCGCGTATCGAGCGGGCCGTGAGGATGACGGGCCCGCGGGCCAATGCCGAGGAGCCATTCGAGGTCCACGTCGTGTCGTTTCCGGATCGGGCTGGGTTGGCGGCGTATCGCGCAGACCCGGCTACGCTTGCGCTGGCCGATCTGCGCGGCCGAATCTTTTCGCGAACGAGCATCCTTGAAGGTGTTCCGATCGAAGGATATTGAGATCGCAGTGATGTTCGCGCGGACTCCGCGGGTTATGATCAGCTCGACCTGAAGGATTGCACGAGAGCGACCGCCGAGCAGCGTGACCGACAATCGCGGCAAGCCGCCGATTTTTCCCCTGTGGGGCAGCCTCGCCATACCGGCCGGCGTGCTATGGGGCACTTTGATCGGCGTGCTCGCCGGACTGTTCTTCGGCAACGTCGCGATCGGCGCGGCAATCGGCGTCGGGCTCGGGCTCGGTGTCGGGTTGACGCTGTTCGCCGCCGCGATCGTGGTCGCCTCCAGCAAGCTGTAAACGACGGTTTCGAAACCCCGCATGTCACTCGAACGCGGCGATCACGCCGCCACGAGGCACCGCTATGTATCGTCTCTACGGTGACTACCAGTCGGGCAATTGCTACAAGGTCAAGCTGCTCGCCAGCTTTCTCGAGCTGCGGCTCGAGTGGGTGCCGATGGATATTCTGAACGGCGAGACACGCACGCCGGCGTTCCTAGAGAAAAATCCGAACGGCAAAATTCCGCTCTTGGAACTACCGACGGGTGAATATCTCGCCGAGTCGAATGCCATTCTCTACTACCTCGCCGACGGCACGGAATTCTTGCCCACCGATCGGTACGCGAGGGCACTCGTCCTACAGTGGCAAAACTTCGAGCAGTACAGCCATGAGCCGTACATCGCCGTCGCGAGATTCATTGCCAAATACTTGGGGCTGCCCGCGGCCCGGCGCGCGGAATACGAAGCGAAACACGTCGGTGGTTACGGGGCGCTACACGTCATGGAGCAGCAGCTCGCGAAGTCGAAGTACTTCGTCGGATCGGCCCCGAGCATCGCCGACATCTCGTTGTATGCTTATACCCATGTCGCGCACGAAGGGGGGTTCTCGTTGCAGGAGTTTCCGAATCTCAGTCGCTGGCTCGCCGACGTGGCGGCGCTGCCGCGGCACGTGACGATGGAAGGCTGAGGAGGGCGGTGCTCCGGGTACTCAACATGCTCGGTCGCGGGATCGGTGCCTTGAGCGGTGCAGTGCTCGCGGTTTGTTGGACCTACGTCATGTGGGTGCCGGCGGCGGGTTTGCACCTGACCGGCGTGAGCTTCATCGTCGCGTTCGGGTTGGCGCTGGCGGGACTGTTCTCGGTCATTGCGGCCGTCCGCGGTCATAGCGCGGTGCTCGTATTCGCCTTCATTGCGTCGTTCTTTCCGATCGGCGTGACCCTCACTCAAGTCGACCACTGGCTCAAATGGGTCGGGTGGCTCGACACGGGTCTGCTCGCGGGCGGTGTACTCATGTGGGTTACGGCACGCGCGCTGGCCTCGTCGGCTGCAACCGACTCGGGCAGTCCGCAATGAACGTGCATGCCGGAGGCTGTCATTGCGGTCGTGTGCGATTCGAAGTGCAAGCACCGCGCGACATAGAGGTCAGCGAGTGCAACTGTTCGATCTGCAGCAAGACCGGCTATCTGCACCTCATCGTCCCGAAGCAGCGGTTCAGATTACTGGCCGGAGCGGAGGCTCTAACGAGCTACCGATTCAACACCGGCGTCGCCGAGCACCTGTTCTGCCGACATTGCGGCGTCAAATCGTTCTATGTGCCGCGCTCGCACCCCGACGGCATCAGCGTCAACGCGCGGTGTCTGGATGACGGTAGCGTTGCCGGCATCAAGGTCAGCGCGTTCGACGGCGCGAACTGGGAGCAGCACGCCGGCGAGCTGGCACCGCTGCGCTGACGACACCCGCGGGTCGCGATGCTCACGTACCGTCGGCGGTCGTAGGCGTCTAGAATTCGGTGTCAAGCGAGCCCCCGAGGGCGAACGGAGCTTTCACGATGAGATCGATGTCAGCCAGGGCCTGGAAGCCGGCGACGATACTGGCGGCGCTTTATGCCATCTCGCTGCTGAGCGCCTGTGCTCCGGAGGTGGGCTCGGAGCGGTGGTGCGCCAACATGCGTGACAAGCCGCGAGGCGATTGGACGGCAAACGAGGCTCTCGATTATGCGCGGCACTGCATCGTCAATTGATCGCGCGGTCCGTTGGTGCCGTATGGGCGCAGTCTGGGTCGCACTGGCGGCGCTGCCGGCGATGGCTCATGCGCAAGACGCGCAATTCACGGCAAGTCTCGCGCGTTGGAAGGCTGCGGCGCTGTCGAGCTACGAGTATGGTTACCGAAAATACTGCGAGTGTCACCCGGACTCTCCGCCCGAGACCATCGTGACCGTGGGTGACGATAAAGTCACCGCCGTGCGGCACCGACCGGTGGGCTATGACCGCGAAGTGCCGGCCGAGCCGAAGAACCTCCAGTACTACTGGACCGTGGATGGACTATTCGCTCTGCTGCGCGCCGCGTATCAACGCGGTGCGAACGTCCGCGTTGCTTACGATCCGATGCTCGGATTTCCGACGTCGATCGACATCGACTACGACGCGAACTTCATCGGCGACGAGCTCGATTTGAAGATCACCGGGGTCACGCCGCTCACCCGCTGACGGGACGGGTGAATTTTTTTGCAATACCGAGGGCCGTGCGAGGCTCCCTGAAAGGCTCCGAACGCCGTGACGATGCCGAATTCGGGATTGACCGGTCCTCTGCCCCGCCGTAGAGTCATACCACGCCTTAAGGGCGTTCGGGGTGTGTTGGTCGACGAGCTGCCGTGTTGTCTGGTTTTGATATAGGCGCTACATAACGAAAACAATCTAGAGTCGATCACCACTCTAGCGCTTGATCTTGCGCCGTCGGTTGAGCTGCTAGCTGTATGCAACGGCGCGAGTAATCTTGGAATGAATATCTACGTCGGAAATCTGTCCTACACGATGAGCGAAAGCGAGCTTCGTGATGCGTTCAGTGCGTTCGGAGACGTTTCGTCCGTGAAGATCCTCATGGATCGTGAAACGGGACGCTCGCGCGGTTTCGGCTTCGTCGAGATGCCGAACCAGAGCGAAGCGGAAACTGCCATCACGCAACTCAACGGCAAAGAGCTCGGCGGGCGCGCGCTGCGCATCAACGAAGCGCGTCCCAGAGAGCGGCGTTAGACCTTCTGTCGTCGGCTAGCGGATCGGGTGGCGGCCTGATTCGCACGGCGTAACAGTGAACCGGCGGGGGGCCGGTCGTGTTCCGGTCCGGTCACGGGCCGCGAGCGTGTACCCCTTTGCGCCTCGCATTTGTGTGTTATGTCGCGTCTCTAAGCAACGCGGTCCGCGCTCGCTATAATCCCTTGCATAATCACAACGAACGGTCGGACGCGATTACCTGCCTGTCGCGATCGGGCCGCGCGACGGCGACACACGGCATGATCTATCTCAAATGGACTTCCTCGGAGCTCGCAACCCTCGACCTCGGTGCCTTGTACACGGAAGTCGACGAGGACGGTTGGGTGCAACGCGAGCTCGGTGTCGATGACGAAGGATTGATCACGCACCAACTCGTCCCGAGCGATACCCGGCCGGGCTGGTTCGGCCTAGCGCGGTTGTCGCACGCCATGCTCACGAGCAACGTGAGCAAAGCCGAGTTCGAATCTCTGTGGCACGCCGGGGCAGCGAGCGCGGGCGGCCGCTAGCTCGAGGTCCTTCGGTCCGGTGCCGTGGATGTCTTAACCGCGACAGCGCCGGTAGAATCGTCGTTAGATCCGCCGGCGCAGCCTGACTGCGACGTTGGCCGAGACGGGAGCCTCGAGGGGGGAAAAGGCATGACGGGGAAATGTGTATTCCGAGCGTGCAGAGTGGCCGCGGCAGCAGCCGTCGCTGTGTCGATAGGGGCAACGTATGCCCTCGTCGCCGGCGCCACGTTCAGCATTCGATTGAGTCCCGTACCGATCGACCCGGCCGCGCGCGCCGCGATCACCGGAGCCGGGACTGCCTCTGCCTCGCTCGACGGTCAGAAGCTCAAGCTCGAAGGGTCGTTCGCGGGACTGCGCTCGGCCGCTCGTGGCGCGCATCTGAACTTGGGGCCAGCCCGCGGCGTGCGAGGCAAGAAGATTCACGACTTGAGCGTGCCGGCGGCGTCGAGCGGAACGTTCTCGGCCGAGATCGCGCTGACGCGCGATGAGGCCGAGGCCCTGCGCCGCGGCCAGGTTTACCTGCAAATCGACAGCGTGAACGCGCCCGAGGGCAACCTGTGGGGCTGGCTCCTCGAGTGACGACGAACCCCGGCGCGTAAGGATCGGCTCGCCGCGGCCCGAGGTGTTGTCTCCAGCATGGCCGCGGCGTAGCCGGAGCGCCTCCGCGATATATACTTCGACGACGTTGCGCCCGTAGTTCAGTGGATAGAGCACTGCCCTCCGGAGCCGGTCGGGCGTCAATCGGTTCAAATAGCAAAGAGCACCCATAGCTCAGCTGGATAGAGCGCTACCCTCCGAAGGTAGAGGTCTCAGGTTCGAATCCTGATGGGTGCGCCAATTCCATGGAGGTCCATCGATCGTGCCGCCCCGTGGCCCGGGTTGACACTGCCCCCGGCACACGCGACGACGCGGACAGGGGAAGACCGGCGTGCCCTCCGTCTCCGTGGGGCTAAGGTTTCAGATCGGGGCTGCACCGCCGACATCCAGAGCATCGGCGCCTCCTCTCAGTCGGTGAAGAAGAAGTGCGTCAGGTAACCAATACCGTCGTCGATCACGGTGTACGAATATTGCGTGAAGGAGACGTCGTCGATCACGCCGTCGTTGTTGAGATCCAACTCGGACGTCGTCGTGAGCAGATTCCGGTCAGCGTCATAGGTGTAGGTGTAGATAGACCTCTGCTCCACCGTGCTGTCGGCTCCGATGTCACGCTCGGACGTCAGCGTGAGAGGGTTGCCGTCGGCATCGTAGGTGTAGGTTATGGTCTTCCGATCGTCAGGCGTGCCATCGCCGTCGGTGTCTTCCGTCGACGTCGCCGTGACCGCGTTGCCGTGGGCATCGAACGTTTTTGCATAGACGCTGCTCGAGTCCGTCGTGCCGTCCGCGTTGCCGTCCTCCTCATACGTCTGCGTGGCGAGGTGCCCGTCCGCGTCATACTGATAGCTGTACAGATCCCTCGAATCCGGCGTGCCGTCCGCGTCATCGTCGTCTTCAGACGTCTGGGTGAGCAGGTTCTCATCGGCGTCGTATGTCCTAGTGATGACGCGGATGTCGTTCGGCGTGCCGTCGGCGTCGCTGTCGTGCTCGTATGTCTGCACGAGGAAATTGCCGTCGGCGTCGCGTGTGTAAGCATAAGCGTCAATGGAGTCCACCGTTCCGTCGGCGTTGGCGTCGTCCTCAGACGTGTACGCGAGAAGGTAGCCGTTGGGGCCATACGTATAGGTCCCCGCGCTACTGGAATCCGGGATGCCGTCGGCGTCGGTGTCCGTATTGGCGATCCGCGTCAGCTGACGGCCGTATTCGTCATACGTATCGTCAAGAGTCGAAGAGTAGTCGGTCGTACCGTCGTTGTTGTCGTCTCGCTCGTACATATACGTGACCGCGTTGCCGCTGGCGTCATAGGTGTACGTCTCCGATGCTTGAGAATCGACCGTGCCATCGTCGTCGTTGTCCCATTCACGCACGTCCGAGAACAGCTTGCCGTTCTCGTCGTAGAGATAGGTCTCGATGGTGTCGCAGTTGCCATCGCCATCCTCATCGATTCTCCTGAGCGTGCGCTGACCGTTTTCGCCGTATTCCCTCTCTTCGACGGAGTCGATGGTGCCGTTGTGGCTCAAATCCGTCTGTTGCAAGCTGAGCGCGTGGACGGGCACCGCTATCTCCAATGACTCGTACAGATGCACGAGGGCGCCGGCCGGATCCGTCGGACCGTGTCCAATGTGGTGAGCCGATAGGAAGGGGGTCAGTGTCTCCAGGTAGAAGGGAATCGAACCCTCGTCGAAGCTCAGCGAGACCCCGCTGAGCGCAGTATCGGCGTCGGCGAGGTCGATACCGTTGTCCGGCTCACTGTCCTCGTCGAGCGCGAGCAGCAGCAGAGCAATGTTGGCCACACGATCGAAATCGGTAACGTCTCCGTTGCTCCGAAACTCGGCGCGCAACTCGGCCTCCGTGCTCGGAGGACTCAGCCCGAACAGATCGAATGGGGTGATTCGCGCATCTCCGGGTGCGGAGCCGAGCTCGACGTCGCCAATCGAGAACGTGACGCTTTCGCCGTCCAAGTACTTGAAATGACCGCTTGCGTCGGTCAGCCCGGAACGCGTGGGCGTCTCGTAGTGCAGCCCCTTGACCGGCCCATCCACGAACACACCGGTCCGAACGGACCCGGCGTTGCTGCCGACACCGCCGGTACCGCCACCGCCCGTTCCGCCGCCTCCGCCGCCTCCGCCACAGGCGCCAAGCGCCACGAATAACGATACGGCCACAACACGGCCCAAACACGTTTGTATACTCATCGACACGCACTCCCTTGAACCAATGGCCTCGCGCGCCTTGCGGTACAGTGTCGCGACACACGCGTGTGAACACCTGTGACAAACAGAATGCTTTTATCCATAGTTCTGCGTTTTCCTGAGGGGCGACACACGCGGGGACGTGAAGAGTCGATCGACCCGCGTCAACACTCGACTTGAGTCCGCGTAACGCGATGTTTATGGACTTTCGCCATGTTCTCCGAGGTCTTCGCAGGAGTCCGTGGTTCGCTCTTACCGTCGTCACGACGCTTGCGGTCGGCATTGGCCTCAATGCCGCGGTCTTCACGGTCGTTCACGCCACTTTGTTCGACGGCTTTCCGCTCGTCGAGCACAGCGACCGCGTCGTGTATCTAACGACGACGAAGGATTCGGTCTATTACCCGGATTTCACTGAATGGCGGACGGGCGCGACGTCGTTCTCGGCCATGGCACTGGCTCGCAACGTCTACTCGACGTTGACCATCGGCGACGACGATTTGGACGCCTATTTCACGACCGAGGTGACCTCGAACGCATTCGCGCTGCTCGGTGTGAAGCCGATTCTCGGCCGGGACTTCCGACACGAGGACGAGCAGCCCGGTGCAGCACCTGTTGCGATGCTGCGTTACGACTTTTGGCAGCGGCGATTCGCCGCGGATCCGTCCATCGTCGGCCGATCGGTCCGAATCAACGGCGTACCGACCGTGGTGGTCGGCGTGATGCCCAAGGGCTTTTCGTTCCCCACCGATCAGTCTCTTTGGACGCCGCTCATACCAAGCGCCGCGGCGCTGAGACGCGAAACCCCGTATGCGCGATATGCGTTCGCGCGCCTGGCCCACGGCGCGACGCTCGACGGTGCGCGCGCGCAAATGACGGCGATCGGCGAACGTCTCGCCCGCGCATACCCGTCCACCCACCGCGGCGTGACGCCGGTTCTAAAGACATTCGCCGAGTGGTCCGCGGGACCTAGCGCAACTGTGCTCTACGAGGCGGCATTCGGCGCGGTCTTCTTCGTGCTGCTGATCGTTTGCGCCAACACGGCGAATTTGGTGCTCGGGCGCGCACTCGGCAGATCGCGCGACGTCGCGATCCGGCTCGCGATCGGCTCCAGCCGCACGCGCGTGGTCAGACAGATCTTGCTCGAGGCTTTGCTGCTATCTACGGCAGGTGGCGTCGCAGGCATCGGGTTGGCCGGGCTCGCGCTGCGCGTTTACGCGCTCGCGCAGCCCCCGGGCGACTACACGCGTATCTTGAGCTACGCGATAGACGGCAAGACCTTCGGTTTTCTCGGCTCGGTCTCGGTCGGCGCCGGAATCGTCGTCGGTCTGATCGCCGCCGCCGGACTCGCGCACCTGGACGCCAGCGCCCTTCGCGGCGGTACACGAGGGCTTTCGCGCAGCAGCGCGCGGTCTGACCCAAATGCTCGTGGCGCTGCAGATGGCTATGGCCGTTGTGCTGCTGGCGGGGGCGGGTGTGCTGATTCGCAGCTTCGTCAACGTTGCGACTGCGGACATCGGCGTGCAGGGGGACAACGTGCTCACGATGTCGTTGTACGTGCCTCCCGATCGATATCCGAGCCCGGAATCTCGGAGGTCGTTCTATCGTGAGCTTGGCGGACGGCTTGCTGCAACCCCCGGTGTGGAGGCCGTGGGTTTCGGCACGGCGGCGCCCAGCGACTACGTGCCGCGCGTCGAGTACGAGGTCGCGAGCAGCCCGGTCGAGCGCAACGTGCGGCCGACCGTCGCACGTTTCGTGGCCGACGAGGGATACTTCCGCACATTGGGAATCGGCGTAGTTGCGGGACGCGAGTTCGACGCATCGGATCGACCGTCGAGCGTTCCAGTCGCGATCGTCAACGAGCGATTTGCGAGCTTGCACTGGCCGTCGCAGAGTCCCGTAGGGCAACGCTTGCGCCTGTTCCTCGGCGGCAGCGCCGGAGCATGGGTGACCGTCGTCGGGGTGGTCGGCAACGTGGTGCAGAACGATCGGAACCGGCAAGCATTCGAGCCATGCGTTTACCTCCCGTTCTCACAGAACCCACAAGCGAACATGTTTGCGCTGGCGCGAACGCGGGTACGGCCCGAGACGCTCGCGGCCCAGTTCCGCCGGGCGGTCTACGCGCTCGATCGGAGTCTGCCAGTCCCCGCGCTATGGTCGCTCGACGAACGTTTCGAGCGTAGCTACGCGTTCGAGCGCGGTCTCACGAGACTGTTCTTTTCATTCGCGGCGATATCGCTCTTGCTCGCCTGCATCGGGCTGTATGCGAGCGTCTCGCGCGCCGTGACCAATCGGACCCAAGAGATCGGCGTTCGAGCGGCGCTCGGCGCTACGGCCCGCGACATCCGTCGACTCGTGCTCACGACGGCTGCTGCGCCCGTGGGCTTCGGCCTCGTGAGCGGACTCGCTATTGCCGCAATGCTCGATCCCTTGCTGACCCCCGAGCTCGTCCAGGTTTCGCCACTCGATCCGACAACGCTAGTGGCCGTGATTTGCGTGCTACTCGTTGCCGCCACGCTGGGCTGTTTGATCCCAATGCGTCGCGCGCTGGGCGTCGATCCGGTCGTCGCTCTCCGGCACGAATAGAAGCTTCCGCCAGGCTAACGACGCGGCCTGTTCACCGGGACGCTTTCGGCACGATAGTCCGCCGGGCAGCGAGCCGCTCGGGAACGGAAGCTTGGTTGATTGGCGGAACGCTCGGTGCCCTACTGCTTGGCCTGCGACACCATGTAATCGACGGCGTTCATGATCTCTTCGTCGGACAGATCGACGCGACCGCCCTTCGGCGGCATGAACCCCTTCTCGCCTTGGAAGCCCATGAGCGCATGCATGTGCAGCGTGTCCGTGCCTTGCGCGATGCGCGGCGCCCACGCGCCGACGTCGCCGAGTACGGGTGCGCCGCCGACTCCGGGAGGACCGTGACAGGCGATACAGACCGCGTTGAACACCTGGGGTCCCGTCATCTTGGCGGCCACCGGTGTCGGCGCGACGACTGCCGCGGCCGCGGCGGCCTTGAGCTCGTCGCTGCCCATGAGCACGACGTGGCCGATCGGCTGGATCCGCTCGTCGATGGCGGCTTGCACCTCGGGATCGTCCTGAACGTATACGCCCTGCGTGTCGATCGCGATCGCTCGGGCCAGGAAGAACAGCCCGACCGCCACTCCCATGAGAATGCCGATGACGAGCATGAAGCTGTCGAAGAACTGCTGATCGTGCTGGCGCACCGTCGGAGCCCCGTCGTTGAATCCGCGGGGATTATAGCGCACAACGGCTAGTTTGCTTCCCGTCAGGCCCGATCGCGGCAGCGCAGCTGAAGTGCCTCGGCGACGTGCTCGACCTCGACGCCGTCGCTGCGGGCGAGGTCCGCGATCGTGCGGGCAACTTTCACCACACGCAGTGCGCTGCGCGCGCTGAGCTGCCAGCGGTCCACGGCTCGACGCAGAAGTTTGCGCTGCTCGGGCCCGAGCTCGGTCGATTGCCAGAGCGCCCTCGCGTCGAGCCGAGCGTTGAGCTTTCCGGCCCGCTCGAGCTGTCGCTGCCGGGCGCGCTCGACCTCGGCTCGTAGTGCGGGCGACTCCGGCGGTCGCGGGACGGCGGCAACATCGTCGAAGCCCACGCGCGGCACCTCTACGTGTAGATCGAAGCGATCCAGCAGTGGCCCGGAGATCCGCGCGCGGTAGTGTTCGAGCCGGCTCGGCGAGCAGCGGCATCGGTCCGTGCCGTCGCCGAGAAATCCGCACGGACATGGATTCATCGCGGCGACGAGTTGGAACTCGGCAGGAAAGACCATTTGCTCGTGAACGCGGGAGATTCGCGCGACACCGCTCTCGAGCGGCTCGCGCAAGCCCTCGAGTGCCGTACGGCCGAACTCGGGCAGCTCGTCGAGAAACAGCACCCCGCGGTGCGCAAGGGAGATCTCGCCGGGACGCGGCCGAGTGCCGCCACCGACCAAGGCGATGGCCGAGGTCGTGTGGTGCGGGGCACGAAACGGTGCGAGCCGGCTAGGGTGCGCGGCGCTGGATTCTCCGGCCACGGAGGCGATGCTCGCGACCTCGAGCATGTCGTCGTATCGCAGTGCAGGCAGCAGACCGCGCAGCCGCTCCGCCAGCATGCTTTTGCCGCTGCCCGGCGGCCCGATCATCAGCAGATTGTGATTTCCGGCCGCGGCAACGACGAGCGCACGTTTTGCGACGATTTGACCCCGGACCTCCCCGAGATCGGGCGCGCCGCCGTCCGCGGCGTCGCTCGAGCGCAACTCGACGCGGGGCAGTCGAGCCGTGCCGTCCAGGTGAGCGACCACCTCGTTGAGGTGACCCGCCACGTAGACCTCGGCATCGACGAGCCCGGCTTCCTGTGCGTTGGCGGCCGGAAGCACGAGGCCGCGCCCCGCCGCGCGAGCGGCCAGCACGGCCGGCAGAGCGCCCCTGATCGGGCGCAGCTCGCCGCCGAGCGCGAGCTCGCCGAGAAACTCGATCTTCGCCGTGGGCCACGCGGTCTCGCGCGTGGCCATGATGACGCCGAGCGCGATCGGCAAGTCGAATCGTCCGCCCTGCTTGGGGACGTCTGCGGGGCCCAAGTGCACGGTGATGCGACTTGCCGGAACGTTGTGCCCCGAGGTCTGAAGCGCGGCTTTAACGCGATCCTTGCTCTCACGAACGGCGCCCGCGGGCAGCCCAGTCACCGCGAATCCCGGTAAGCCTCCAGTGATATGAACTTCGACGGCGACCTCATAGGCAACGAGCCCTGCCTGGCCGCGGCTCAGCAGGCTGGCGAGAGCCATCGGGAGCGCGACGTTGGCTCGCGCCGCGCGGTGTGGCGTGGATCGCTATTTGCGGCCGGAGCCGAGGGCTTTTTCGAGATCGGCGAGACGCGCCTCCATCGTCTCGAGCTTCTCGCGCGTGCGCTCGAGCACGGCGCGCTGCAAGTCGAATTCCTCACGTGTCACGAGCTCCATTCGCTCGAGGCCGGATTGCAGCAGCGCTTTGAAGTTGCGCTCGAGGTCCTGGCCGAGCACCTTGAGATTCTGCGGGACCGACTCCGCGAGCTGCTTCGCGAGCTCGTCCAAGTTGAACCGCTTCGATTTGTCGTCGGTCATTGCAGCGTCCTCCGGCCGTTCGAGCCAGTCTTCAATCAATCGATCTAGCGCAGAAATTTCGATGATAACGCGGACTAGGCGCGACCGAGGATTTGACTTAATGTTGGGGCGTCGACGGGCTTCGTTCGGGATGTAGAGAAAAGGGCGAAGTGAGTCACGCGGCGGGCGCGCGGAGCTTGTTAGACTCGGTCGCGATCAACCGCCTCGATCATCGGAGAGCATGCACGTGCGAATCGCGGCTTATGTTTTATTGACGCTCGCGGCGACCACGACTTTCGGCGCCGAGGTGTACCGCTCGACGGACGCAAAGGGCAACGTGATCTACAGTGATCGGCCCGAAAACTCGACGTCGCAGGCGGTCACGGTGCTGACGGCGCGTCCCTCGAGCTCTGCGCCGCGCACGGTCGCGACGCCACCGCGTCCCGCGGCCGGTGGTGCCGATGCCGCGAAGCCCGCCACGGACGATGCCGCCACACCGCAAAAAGAGAAGCGGGAGCCCACACCGGCCGAGAAGGCAGAAGATCGGGCCAAGAACTGTAAGATCGCTCGCGAACGCCAGCAGACGTACACCACGTCGCATCGGCTTTACCGGACCGGCCCGAACGGCGAGCGGCAGTACTTGAACGACGCCGAGATCGACGAAGCCCGAGCCAAGGCTGCGGCTGATGTCGAAACCTGGTGCAATTGAAGCTTCGACGGAGCACGAGCGCCTTTCGGCAGCTGAGCGAGTCGACCCCGAGCGCGCCGCCGACAAGGTCGCTCCCGCCCTCGACGATTTCTTCATCCCCGATCTGTGCGCGACGCGAATGGTCTTCGCGATCGTGCTCGTCGCCGAGCTCATTGCGCTCACGCTGAGTCTCGCGCGCCCCGCAGCCGACTTCCTCACCGAGCTTGCGCGCGTCTCGCTGTTTCTCCAATGGCTCGGGCTTACGAGCGCGGCACTGGTTTGCTATACGCGGCCATGGCTCGCGCGCTTGAGCGTGCCGGTCGCGACGGTAGCGGTCTTCGTTTTGCTGCTCGCGAACACGGCGCTGATCTCCGAAGCCGCTCTTTGGTTCGGCAGCAGCCTGACGTTGCGAACCGGCGTGCCTCAAACCTTGTTCCCGAACGATCACTGGTCGTTCCTGCTGCGTAACGGAGGCATCTGCATCATCGTGGCGGCGATGCTTCTGCGGTATTTCTTCGTGGCGCATCAGTGGCGGCACCATGTGCGTGCGGAAGCGAGGTCGCGCATCGAGGCGCTTCAGGCGCGCATTAGGCCGCACTTTCTGTTCAACAGTATGAACAC
Source organism: uncultured Gammaproteobacteria bacterium (assembly GCA_963786385.1). Taxonomy (GTDB): domain Bacteria; phylum Pseudomonadota; class Gammaproteobacteria; order Steroidobacterales; family Rariloculaceae; genus FEN-1219. The sequence goes on along the minus strand of CAWAYS010000004.1, from coordinate 444,994 downwards.
GATTGCCGCACTCACGCGTAGCGATCCGCTGCGGGCCGAGGAGGCCGTCGAAGATCTCGCGGATCTTTTCCGCGCAACGCTGCGCGACTCGGCGAGCCCCCTGCGCTTGAAAGAGGAGCTCGAGCTCACGCGCATCTATCAGCGCATCGAGGAGCTGCGACTCGGTGACCGACTCAAGGTGCGCTGGGATGTCGCGGATCTGCCGATGCGGGCGTTCGTCCCCGGGCTTACGGTGCAACCGCTGCTCGAGAACGCGATCTACCACGGCATAGAGCCCCTCGATCGTGGTGGTACCGTCACCGTGGCCGGACATGTCGCCGGCGGCACCATCGAGATTGCCGTGACGAATCCCGTGGGCCCGAGCCACGGTCCCAAAGACCGGCACGGCAACCGTTTGGCGCTCGATAACATCCGCCAACGGCTCGAGCTCGCTTACGCCAATCGAGGAAGCCTCGAGGTCGATGCGCGACCGGACGAGTATCGCGTCACGATTCGCTTCCCCTACGAAGAATGATTTCCGCTCAACCACTTGGCGTGCTGATCGTCGATGACGAGCAACCGGCTCGCGAGCGACTCGAGCGGCTCGTGGCCGACATCGAAGGCTGGACCGTCGTGGGCACTTGCGCGACGGGTGCCGAAGCGCTGAAGCTCGTGCGCGCACGGACGCCTGCCGTCGTGTTGATGGACATCCGAATGCCCGGGATGACGGGCATCGAGGCCGCGCGGCACTTGGGAGCTCTCGAGCAAGCACCGGCCGTCGTTTTCACGACGGCATACGATGAATACGCGCTCGAGGCGTTCGAATCCCAGGCCGTGGGTTATCTGCTCAAGCCCGTGCGCCGCGAGCGTTTGGCCGACGCCCTCAAGCACGCGGCGCGGCTCACGGCGCCGCAGCTGCGCAGCCTGTCCGCCCCGCCCCGCCCGCTCGCATCGCGCCAGCACGTCGCCGTGCGTGTGCGGGACGATTTGAAGCTCATTCCGCTCAAGGACGTCCGCTACTTTCGCGCCGATCAGAAGTACGTGACCGTGAGGCACACGAGCGGCGAGGATTTGCTCGACGAATCACTGCGCCAACTGGAGGAAGAGTTCGATACCGACTTCGTCCGGGCGCACCGAAGTGTGCTCGTGGCGATCGCCCATATCGAAGCACTCGAGCGAAGCGCCGACGGCAACTACGTTTTGCGGCTTCGCGGCGAAGGCGAGCCGCTCGCCGTCAGTCGCCGGCAGCTTCCGGAGCTGCGCAAACGCCTCGCGGGGCGGCGATAGAATGTTTAGCACGCCACCACAGTTTGTCGCGAGGCGGCGTGATAAAACGCTTCCGACCCCCTACTATCTGCACCGATGAGCAAAACGACCGACACCGAGACGGAGGGCGCGGGCGAGAAGTCTCGCCCGGCGGCCGATGCCGGCCAGGAATCGACTAGGGCCGATTGGCAAGACCTTGCGGCGTCGCTCGCGGCCGATCAGTCGAAAGCTTCGCGCCGCGACAGCGTGTCCGGGCCCCCGAGTGATTCGAGCCCCGGGCGCGTGCCCGTGCCCGTGTTCGGCGCGCTTGCCCTCGTGTTCGCGCTGATCGCGATCGCCGTGAGCGGCATGCTGTGGTGGCAATACCGACAGTTCTACGTCTCGCTGGATCAGACCGACAATGCGACGGCTCGATCGCTCGAGCGTGTTCGCGCCGACGTGCGCGGATTGCAAGATGGTCTCGCGCAGGTCAAGAGCACGGTGGACGACGCGCGGCAGGCTACGAATGCCCTCGGTGACCGAGTGGACCAACTCCCGGGCCGACTATCGGACCTCGAGCGTCGGCTCGATTCGGTGCAAGGGGGATCGTTCGACGCACGCAGCCACTGGCTGCGATCGGAAGCTGAGTACTACCTCGAGGTCGCGAACACCGAGCTTACGCTCGCGGGGCATTGGGACAACGCCACCGAAGCATTGCGGCTCGCCGACGAGCGCCTCGCCGACCTCGCGGACCCCGGCGTCGCGCCCGTGCGCGAGGCGATTGCTGACGAGCTGTTGAAGCTGCGCGGCGTCCGGCTGCCCGATACGGCAGGGCTCGTGTTCAGCTTAGGAAGGCTTGCCGCCCGAGTCGACGCGCTGCCGATGCGCGCTGATGCGCCAACCAACTATTCGCGTAACGCCGACTCCAACGATGCGCAGCCCGGCCTCGAGCGCCTGTGGCTAGGCCTCAAGCGTACGTTGCTCGCGCTCGTGCACGTCGAGCATCGCGACGAGCCGGTGCCTCAAGCCTTGTCGTCGGCCACTCGCGAGCTGCGTAGGCGCGAGCTCGAGCTCGAAATCGAGCTCGCTCGCGTCGCGGCCCTGCGGACCGAGCCGCAAGCGTTTCAGAGCAGCTTGCGAGCGGCGACCGACATTCTCGAGCGCGATTTCGACAAAGACTCGGCCGACGTCGACGGTGCGCTCGGGCTGCTGCACGAAATGCAGAACCTCGACATCGAGCCGATGCGGCCGGACATCAGCGGCTCGCTCAAACTGCTGCGTAGCCTGTCGACCGGAGGCGACTGATGCGATTCGGGCTTTGGGCCCTGTTGGCGCTCGTGCTCGGCGCGTTTGCCGCGCACTTCTTCTTGCAGGACCGCGGCTACGTGCTCGTGAACTTTCACGGCTACGTGATCGAGATGTCCGTTCCGGGCCTCGTGCTCGTGCTCGTGCTCGCCTACCTTTTGGTCCGTGGTCTCGGTGCGCTCGTGCGCGCACCGCGTAGGCTCGGCGCGGCGCTGGCGGACCGTCGCTCGCGCCGCGGCAGCGCGACACTCATGCAAGCGCTCGTGCACATGACCGAGGGCGACTGGGCGCGCGGCGAGCGGCTCTTGACCCGCGGGCTCAAGAGCACCGATGCGCCGTTGACGAACTACCTGCTTGCCGCTCGAGCGGCGCAGCTACAAGGCTCCTCGCAAAGGCGCGATGCGTGGCTCAAGCTCGCCTATGACGAATCCCCAGGCGGCGAAGCCGCGGTGCTTCTGACTCAAGCGGAGCTGCAGCTGGCCGGCGGCGAGCACGACGCGGCCCGCGCGACGCTCGCACGCGTCGACCGGCTCAAACCCGATCACCCCGTCGCCACGGCGTTCTGGGCTCGTCTGTACGACGCTACGGGCGACCGAGTCCGGCTCGGCGAGCTGTTGCCGAAACTCGCGCGGGCTCGGCTCCCCACAGAGAGTCGCGCTGGGCTCGTGGCCGAAGCTTTCGAAGCGGCCGCGCAACGGTCCACGCTAACCAAGGACGAGCTTGGCTCGCTATGGTCGGAGGTGCCGTCTGATCTGCGCGCGAGTCCGCAGCTCGTCGCGCTCAAAGCCCGCGCGCTGGAGCGTCTCGGCCGTGGCGACGAGGCCGAGAAGGAGCTGCGCGCGGCGCTCAAGCGCAGCTGGGACAGCCCGCTCGTCGCGGCCTACGGCGAGGTTCGTGCCGGCGACATGCCCAAGCAGCTGCGCCAGGCCGAAAGCTGGCTCGGCACCCACCCCGAGGACGGAGCGCTGTTGCTCGCGGCCGCGCGGCTGTGCATGGCGAACGAGCTCTGGGGCAAGGCCCGCAGCTACCTCGAGTCGAGCCTCGCGCTTGCGCCGGACCCCGCCGCCTACGCGCTATACGGGCAGCTGCTGACCCAGCTCGGCGAAGGCGACGAAGCGTCGCTCGCGTTTCGTTCCGGGCTTGCGCTCGTGCGCCCCATGGACGCAAAGCTGCCCGATCTCACGCGTGCGCTTGGAGCCGCCACGCGGTGGCAAAGACAGCAAGAAAGCCGGCTAGCGGCTCGGCTGCGAGCGGCGCGAGTCGAGCCACTCGAGCAGCGGATCCCACTGTTCCCAGTCCGGCCAGGCCAAGTAGGGCGGCAGCTCGTGAATGCCGAGGCCGCGCTGATAGGCGCGGATGTAGTTTTGCGCCTCGCGCAGCGTCGTGACATAGGGGACCTTGAGCCTGGACAAGTACGTCGTCGAGCTCCTCGAAGATCAAGGTGTTTTCCTTGACTCGGTTCGCGACGAGCGCGACTTTGGCTTTCTTGTCGGCGACCTTCCCGATACTGCAGCAGCTCGTCGACGAAGCGCTCGGCGGCCTTGATGTCGATCGGCGACGGCAGCACGGGCACGATGATCGATCTCGGCGCGGCGGACGAGCTCGGTGAGCTCCTTCCCGTGGGAGCGCGCCGGCGAGTCGATGATCACATACTCGCGTATTGCGCGGGACGGTGCGCAGCCCGGATTCGAAGCCTGCTACGCCCGTGATCGGGGCGTAGTCCTCGGGACGCTGCTCGAGCCACGCAAGTGCCGAAGCCTGCGGGTCGTAATCCGCGAACGCCGTCGCGAAGCCTTCGGACGCGAAATAGGCGGCGAGATTCGTCGCAATGGTGCTCTTGCCGCAGCCGCCCTTGGCATTGGTCACGAGGATGTGTCGCATGCTGCTCTCCCGTGATTTTGTTGTTATCGACTAAGCGGGCGCCGCGATGCCCGCATAAAGTAGCCAGCCTTATGACAAATGTCCAATCGCGCCGCGCTATTGAAGGCCGAGGTCCGCCCAGATTGCATCAACGCGCTCGATGACGTCCGCGCGCATCGAAATCGGCCGACCCCATTGGCGATCGACTTCGCCGCGGCCACTTGGACGTGGCGTCGATCCCGAGCTTCGACGCCGAGCCCGGCGACGGGCGAGGCGAAGTCGAGGTAGTCGATCGGCGTGGAGTCGACGAGACCGTGTCGCGCGCCGGGTCGACCCGCGTGGAAATGGCCCAGATCACGTCGGTCCAAGTGCGCACGTCGATGTCCTCGTCCACGACGATCACGAATTTCGTATACATGAACTGTCGCAGATACGACCAGATGCCGAACATGATCCGGCGCGCGTGGCCGGGATATTCCTTGCGGATGCTGACGACGGCGAAGCGGTACGAGCAGGCCTCGCTCGGCAAATAGAAGTCGACGATCTCGGGGAACTGCGTCTTCAGGATCGGCACGAACACGTCGTTGAGCGCGAGGCCGAGCACGGCCGGCTCGTCGGGCGGCCGGCCCGTGTAGGTCGTGTGGTAGATCGGATCGCGCCGATGCGTGATCCGGTCGACCGTCATGACCGGGAATCGCTCGACCTCGTTGTAGTAGCCCGTGTGGTCGCCGAAACGGCCCTTCGGCGGCCTCTGTCGCCCGGCTCGATGTGGCCTTCGAGCGTGATTTCGGCAGTCGCCGGCACGAGCAGGTCCGAGCCGAGGCATTTGACGAGCTCGGTGCGCGCGCCACGCAGAGCCCGGCGAACGCATACTCCGACAGCGTATTCGGAATCGGTGTCACGGCGGCAAGCATCGTGGCCGGATCCGCGCCGATGCTGACGGCGACGGGAAAGCGCTCGCCCGGGATGTTGGTCGTGCCAGGCCGCATAGTCCGTGGCACCGCCGCGATGCGCGAGCCAGCGCATGATGATGCGGTTGCGGCCGATGACCTGCTGGCGGTAGATGCCGAGGTTCTGCCGGTCGCGCTCGGGGCCGACGCGTCGTCGTGAGGCCCCAGGTGATCAGCGGCCCCGCGTCGTCGGGCCAGCAGGTTTGGATCGGCCATGCGCCGAGGTCGACGGCCGCGCCTTCGACGCGCATCTCCTGGCAGTCGGCGCCGAGCGACAGTCGCGCGGGGCCATGTGCAGCACCTCCCTGAGCAGCGGCAGCTTGCCGCCAAGCGTCGGCAATGCCCTGAGGCGGCTCGGGCGCGCGCAGCATCGCGAGCAGCTCGCCGAGCTCCCGGAAGCGCGGCGGTGCTGTCGGCGCCGAGGGCGGCCGCGATTCGCTCCGGCGTGCCGAACAGGTTCGTGAGCACGGGAACGCCGTGCGGCGGCGGCCTGCGTGAACAGCAGCGCCGGTCCGCCCGCTGGCGAGCACGCGGCGCGAAACTTCGGTGATCTCCAGAGCCGGGCTCACCGGTCGGTCGATGCGCTTGAGCTCGCTGCGGCGCTCGAGCGCACGCGAGAAAGCCGCGCAGATCGGCAAACTTCTTCCGCGGCCTCGGCCAGATGCGAATCCACTATAATCTCGCTGACGCGCGCCTGAGCCGCTCTCCGCGAATTGGCCGCGACATTAACCTCGCGGTGTTCGCATTGCCAGCTCCCATGCAACTCGAATTTCACGAAGATGCACGGCCTCGGCAACGACTTCATGGTCGTCGAATGGCCGCTGGTGTGCCGCTGCCGGAGCCGGATCTCGTGCGGCGCTGGGCCGATCGGCGTCTCGGCGTCGGCTTCGACTCAGCTGCTCGTGCTCGAGCGCGCCGCGCCCGGCCGGCGGCGATGCCTACGCTACCGGGTCTTCAACGCGGACGGCGGCGAGGTCGAGCAATGCGGCAACGGGGCACGCTGCATCGCGCAGTTATCTCGGCGCCGCGCCGCGGTCGCGAGCTCAGCGGCTCGAGAGCGCGGCCGGACAGCTCGAAGCGCGCGTGCTCGACGGACGGCGACGTCAGCGTCAATCTCGGTGAGCCCGATTTTCGAGCCCGCGTCCCTGCCGTTTCGCGCGTCCGAGCAGCGAGCCGCGCTACTCGGCTCGCGCTGCGACGGCGCGGTCGTCGAGTTCGGCGCCGTTTCGATGGGCAACCCGCACGCCGTCATTCCCGTGGATTCGGTGGAACGCGCGCCCGTCGGTATACTGGGCGCGCGAGCTGGCGCGCGCACCCGCGATTTCCGCGCGGCGTCAACGTGGGTTCATGCAGCACGTCGATCGCTCGACACGCATCCGGCTGCGCGTGTTCGAGCGCGGCGTCGGCGAGACGCGGGCCTGCGGCACCGGGTGCCGCCGCGGCCGTGGCAGTCGGCCGGCATTGGGGCGAGCTCGCCGACGGAGGTGCGAGGTCGAGCTGCCCGGCGGCACGCTCATCGGTCCGCTGGCCGGGGCCCGGGATGCCGCTGTGGCAAACTGGGCCCGACAACTCGAGTCTACGAGGGTCGAATCGAGCTATGAGCCAACAGAAGAGCGGGGCGCCGCGGCTCGGCGACACGTTCTCGGACGAGACATCGCCGACTATCTGCGCAGCCATCCCGATTTCTTCGAACGCCATCGCGCCGCTGCTTGCTCGGACTGCGTTGCCGCATCGAGACGGGCGGCTCGGCCATATCGCTCGTCGAGCGGCAGGTCTCGATGCTGCGCCAGCGCAACGCCCAGCTCGAGCGCCAGCTCAAGGATCTGCTCGCGGTCGCCAAGATGAACGACACGCTCGTGGAGAAGATTCATCAGCTCGTCTGTGAAGCTTGCTCGCGAGCCCGAGGTCTCGAGTGCCAAGCTCGAGCAGCTCGAGACGAGCCTGCGCGAGGACTTTGCGCGCCGAGCGCGCGGTGCTCGTGCTGTTCACGGAGCCGCGCCGCCGGTCGCCGAGCGCGACGGCTTCGTCAAGCAGCTCTCGGCCGCCAGGATCCCGACTGTTCGGCCGTTCGCGGCGTTCTCTGCGCGCGGCGCGACCGCGCTGCGGCGTCCTGCGGGAGCGGCAAAAGAGCCTCTGTTCGAGCGCGACGCCGACAGCATCGGCTCGGCCGCCATGGTGCCGCTCGGCGACGGACGCGAGTCTCGGCTTTCTCGTGATCGGCAGCCGTGACCCCGATCATTTCCATCCGGGCAAGCGGTGGATTTCTTGAGCCGGCTCGGCGAGCTGCTGTCGGTCGCTGTTGGACGGCGAGCGCGCCGTGACGGTCAACGGAGACGCAGCAGTCGAGGCGTTTCTCGAGCGGCTTGCGGATCGAGCGGCGTCTGTCGCCGCATACGGTCGCGGCCTATCGCCGCGATTTGAGCGCGCTGCTCGAGCTTTTGCGCACGCGAGCGTGATCGGGTCCTCGCCGACGCTCGATGTCATACGCACGTGCGCCGCTTCGCTGCCGAGAGTCACCGCCGCGGCTTGGGCGCCGCGCAGCGTCGCGCGGCGCTTGTCGGCGGTGCGGAGCTTCTTGAGCTATCTGGTCGCAGACGGGCGTCGCTCGCGGCGAATGCGGCCGTGCACGTGCAGGCGCCGAAGCCCTCGCGGCGGCTGCCTGCGACGCTCGATGCCGATCAAGTTGCGAGCTTGCTTGCGCATTAGCGGCGACGATGCGCTGACGCTGCGCGATCGCGCGATCCTCGAGCTCTTCTACTCCTCCGGGCTGCGGCTCGCCGAGCTCGTGGGGCTCGACTTGCGGCGACGTCGACGTCGCCGACCGCACGGTCCGCGTGACGGGCAAAGGCGGCAAGACGCGGATCGTGCCCGTCGGCCGGCATGCGCTTCGCGCCGTCGGCGAGCTGGCTCAAGGTGCGCCGCGAGCTCGCGCCGCCCGAGCGAGCTGGCGCTGTTCGTGAGCCGGCGCGGCGAGCGGCTCGGCAGCGCGCAGCGTGCAGGCGCGGCTCAATCATTGGGCGCAACGCCAAGGCGCGCCGACGCGCGTGCATCCGCACATGCTGCGGCATTCGTTCGCGACGCACCTGCTCGAGTCGAGCGGCGATCTGCGCGCGGTGCAGGAGCTGCTCGGTCATGCGAGCCTCTCGACGACGCAGGTCTATACGCATCTCGACTTCCAGCATCTCGCTCACATCTACGATCAAGCCCATCCCGCGCGCGTCGGCGCGCGGCGACTGAAGCTTCGGCGCGGTTCGGAGCCGCGCGCACGATTCGAGTGCACGACAGTTTCACGGCGACCACGATCGTCTGCGTGCGACGCGACGGCCGCGTCGCGCTCGGCGGCGACGGCCAGGTCACGCTCGGCGACAAGGTCGTCAAAGGCAACGCGCGCAAGGTGCGGCGGCTCGCACAACGGCAAGGTGCTGGCGGGCTTCGCGGGCGGCGCGGCCGATGCGTTCACGTTGTTCGACTACTTCGAGACCAAGCTCGAGCAGTACGGCAATCTCACGCGCGCCGCGATCGAGCTCGCGAAGGACTGGCGGACGGACCGCATGCTGCGGCGTCTCGAGGCGCTGCTCTGCGTGGCCGACGCGACGCAGTCGCTGCTGATCTCGGGGACCGGCGACGTGATCGAGCCCGAGCACGACGTCCTCGCGATCGGCTCGGGCGGCGCCTACGCGCAAGCGGCGGCGCTGCGCGCTGCTGCGAGAACACGGAGCTCGATGCGCGTGCGATCGTCGAGCAAGGCGCTCGCGCATCGCGGCGCGAGATCTGCATCTACACGAATCGCGAGATCACGATCGAGGAGCTTTGAGCCGCATGTCGATGACGCCGCGAGAAATCGTCGCAGGAGCTCGACAAGCACATCATCGGCCAGGACGAGGCCAAGCGCGCGGTTGCGATCGCGCTGCGCAACCGATGGCGGCGAGCGCAGGTCGCGCGAGCCGCTGCGCGCCGAGATCACGCCGAAGAACATTCTCATGATCGGCCCGACGGGCGTCGGCAAGACCGAGATTGCGCGACGGCTCGCCAAGCTCGCGAACGCGCCGTTCATCAAGGTCGAGGCGACGAAGTTCACCGAGGTCGGCTACGTCGGTCGCGACGTCGATTCGATCGTTCGCGATCTCGCCGACGTGGCCGTCAAGATGGTTCGCGAGCAGGAAGTGCGCCGAAAGTCGAGTCACCGCGCCGCGGACGCGGCCGAGGATCGGCTGCTCGACGCGCTGCTGCCCGGCTCGCGCGACGTCGGCGATCGGCCGCGAGACGCGGCAGCGCTTTCGCAAGATGCTGCGCGAGGCAGCGCTCGACGAGCGCGAGGTCGAGGTCGACGTGCAGGCGCCGCGCGGCCGGCGTCGAGATCATGGCGCCGCCCGGCATGGAGGAAATGACGAGCCAGCTGCAGAGCATGTTCCAGAACCTCTCTCGAGCGGCCAGCGCGCGCGCAAGCTCAGAGTCAAAGACGCGCTGCGGCTGCTCAAGGAGGAGGAAGCCGGCAAGCTCGTCAATCGAGGAAGAGTCAAGCTGCGGCCTTGCGCGCGGTCGAGCAGGACGGCATCGTCTTCATCGACGAGATCGACAAAGTCGCGCGCCGCGCCGAAGGCGCAAGGGGCCGGACGTCTCGCGCGAAGGCGTGCAGCGAGATCTATTGCCGCTCGTCGAGGGCTGCACGGTGAGCACGCGTTACGGCATGGTCCGCACCGATCACGTTCTCTTCATCGCTTCGGGCGCATTCAGCGTTGCGAAGCCTTCCGACCTCATTCCCGAGCTGCAGGGGCGGTTTCCGATTCGCGTCGAGCTCGCGCGCGCTCGGCATCGAGGAATTCGAGCGGATCCTGACCGAGCCCGATGCGTCGCTCACGGAGCAGTATCGCGAGTCTGCTTGCGACCGAGCGCGTGACGCTCGACGTTCGAGCCTAGCGGTGTGCGGCGGATCGCCGAGGTCGCGTATCGAGGTCAACGAGCGCAGCGAGAATATCGGCGCACGACGGCTGCATACCGTGCTCGAGCGGCTGCTCGAGACGTTCTCGTTCGAAGCCGCCGACCGTGGCGGGCAAAGCATCGCGGTGTCGACGCCGACTACGTCGACACGCACCTCGGCGAGCTCGTGCAGGACGAGGATCTGAGTCGCTACATCTCTATAGCCATGATCGATTTGCCCATTCCACCGCCCACGGAGCTCAAGCTGCACCGTCGCTCGCGCGAGCTCGAGGTTCGTTTCGCCGACGGCTCGAGCGGGCGAGCTACCGGCGGAGTTCTTGCGGGTCCACTCGCCCTCCGCCGAGGTCAAAGGGCACTCGGCGCGGCGAAGGCGTGCTCGTCAAAGGCAAAGAGAGCGTCGAACATCGCGCGCATCGAGCCGGTCGGCAGTTACGCGGTGCGGCTCGTGTTCGACGACGGGCACGACACGGGGCTCTATACCTGGCCTATACTCTACGAGCTTTGCAGCGAGCGCGACCGCAAGTGGCAGCGCTATCTCGAGCGCCTCGCGGCCGCCGGCCATGCGCGGCGCGCCGACTGACAGCCGACTGACGAGCCCGACGACATGAGCACAGAGCAGCCCGACGCACCGCCGCTGACCGACTTCGGCTACGAACGCGTGCCGTGGGACGAGAAGAAGGAGCGCGTGCGCGGCGTATTCGACTCGGTCGCGCCGCGTTACGACCTCATGAACGACGTGATGTCGTTCGGCATGCACCGGCTCTGGAAGCGCTTCACGCTCGCGCGGACGGGCCTCAGGCCCGGGCAACGTGCGCTCGACGTCGCGGCGGGCAGCGGCGACCTGGCGATCGGTTTAGCACGCAAGGTCGGCGCTACGGGCCGGGTCGTCGTGACCGACATCAACGCCGCGATGCTCGGCGTCGGCCGCGACCGGCTACTCGACGCGGGTATCGCGGGCGGTGTCGATTACGTGCAAGCCGACGCGGAAGCGCTGCCGTTCAAAGCCGGTACGTTCCACTGCGTCACGATCGGTTTCGGGCTGCGCAACGTGACGGACAAAGACGCGGCGCTGAGGTCGATGTTCGACGTGCTCAAGCCGGGCGGGCGGCTGCTGGTGTTGGAGTTCTCGCACGCCCATTTGGGGCCGCTCGCGCCGCTGTACGAAACTCTATTCCTTCCAAGTACTGCCGCGGCTCGGGCGCCTCCTTGCCGGTGACGCCGACAGTTATCGTTACCTTGCCGAGTCGATCCGTCGCCACCCGGACCAGGACGCACTGCAACGTTTGTTCGAAGAGCAAGGATTCGAGCGCTGCGAGTACTTCAATCTCTGCTGCTGGCATCGTCGCATTGCACGTCGGCTACAAGCTCTAGGGTCTCGATGACGAGCCGCGACGCCGAGTCCCGCCAAGGTGCCGTCGAGCCGCGCTCGTTCGCACCCGTGCCGGCGCCGCTGCGCCGTACCGCCGCAAGTGTGCTGAATCGACTCATCGAAGAGTCCACGCCCGCCGGCGATCTCGCGCATGCCCTCGACGGCAAAAGCTTCGTGCTCGAGCTCGAAGGCGTCGGGCTCACGTGCGTGCTCGTTGCACACGGTGGACGCATCGAGGTAGACGGCAACGCGCCGGCGCCGACTGCGACTCTGCGCGCGACGCCGCTCGACTTGCTGACACTCGCTCGGCGCAGCAGCGTCGCATCGCTGCGCAGCACGCGCGCCGAGGTGCGTGGCGACGTGCAGATCGCCGAGCAATTCGCCGATCTCCTCAAGCTCGCCCGCCCCGATCTCGAGGAAGAGTTGTCGCGCTGGATTGGCGATTTGGCCGCGCACGAGGTCGGCCGCGCAGCCCGTGGGATCTTCGCTTGGCTCGAGCGCGCGGGTGATGCGCTTACGATGAACACGTCGGAGTATTTGCAGGAAGAAAGCCGCGCGCTGCCGGCCGCGCTCGAAGCTCAGGCCTTCTTCGACGACGTCGAGCGGTTGCGCGACGACGTCGAGCGCGCGGCAGCGCGTCTCACGAGGCTCGAGCAACGGACAGCCGCTGATGCGCCGCCTCAAGCTTCTTCTTACGATTACTGACCATTCAGCTCACGCTGCTCAAGCACGGTCTCGACGAGATCGTCTGGAACATGCATTTGTTCCGTCCGCTCGCCTGGCTGCCGCGCCTTCTGTTCTTTCGCCGCCGCGCTCGGCCGCTCGGCGCGCGGCTGCGTCTGGCGCTGGAGGAGCTCGGCCCGATCTTCGTCAAGTTCGGCCAGGCGCTGTCCGTGCGCCCCGACTTGCTGCCGCCGGAGGTGGCGGCCGAGCTTACGAAGCTGCAGGATCAGGTGCCGCCGTTTCCGCCCGAGCAGGCGCTCGCGGCGCTGGAGAAGGCTTTCGATCAGCCGGTCGAGACGGTATTCGCCGTCGTTCGAGCGCGAGCCGCTCGCGGCCGCATCGATCGCTCAGGTCCATGCCGCACGGCTTCACGACGGTAGCGACGTCGTCGTCGAAGATTCTTCGGCCGAACGTCCGCGCGCTGATCCAGCGCGACGTCGACGTGCTGTATGCGATCGCGCACTTGGCGGAGCGCTATTGGGCGGAGGCGCGCCGATTGCACCCGACCGAAGTCGTGGCCGAGTTCGAGAAGACGCTTGCCAACGAGCTCGATCTGATGCGCGAAGCGGCAAACGCTGCGCAGCTCAAGCGCAATTTCTCGGGCTCCTCGTTGCTCTACGTGCCCGAGGTTTACTGGGACTACTGCCGTCCGAACGTGCTGACGATCGAGCGAATCTACGGGTATTCCGATCGACGACCTGGCGGCGCTGAAAAGCGCGAATACGGATATCCGCAAGCTTGCCGAGAACGGCGTGGAGATCTTCTTCACGCAGGTGTTTCGGCACAACTTCTTTCATGCCGACATGCATCCGGGCAACATCTTCGTCGACGTGACGAACCCGGCACAGCCGCGCTACGTCGCCGTCGACTTCGGCATCGTCGGTACGCTCGACGCGCGCGATCAGCACTACCTCGCCGAAAATTTTCTCGCGTTCTTTCGCCGCGACTATCGGCGCGTTGCGACGTTGCACATCGATTCGGGCTGGGTTCCGCCCGACACGCGCGTCGACGAGCTCGAGTCGGCCGTGCGCTCGGTGTGCGAGCCGATCTTCAACAAGCCGCTCAAGGACATCTCCTTCGGGCTCGTGTTGCTGCGGCTCTTCCAGACCGCACGCCAGTTCCATATGGAGGTCCAGCCGCAGCTCGTGCTGCTGCAAAAGACCCTGCTCACGATCGAAGGTCTCGGCCGGCAGCTCTATCCGGAGCTCGATCTGTGGAAGACGGCCAAGCCCGTGCTCGAGGAGTGGATGCGCCAGCGTCAGAACCCTGCGAACCGGCTCAAGGAGCTCATCGCGGCGTGGCCTGAGATCAGCGAGGATTTGAGTCTTTTGCCGCGGCTCGTCCACCGTGCGATCCGTCGCGCGGAGATTGCCGATGCCGCCGCCGCCAAGCGCCCGCACGCCGAGAGGAGCACGCGGAATCGGCGCGGCGAGCGGCTTTCGCAGGGGCGGCCGTGTTGGTGGCGGGCGTGCTTTGGGCGGGCTTGGCCGAGCCCGTTTGGATCGGCTGGCTCGGCGCAGCCCTCGGGTTGATCCTGTTGTTCAACGGTCGGGCTCGCACGTAAGGCGGCCGGCCGATTTCGGCCCACATCGGGTCGGGAGGTGACGGCGCATGCGCTCGACAGAGATCGCTCTTGCCACCGCCTCGGCGGCAGCGCTGCTTTCGCTCGCGCGCATCGGCTCGGCGACGACCGTTACGCCAACTCCCGGCCGTCGTTCTCGCGACCAAGACGGGCATGCTGTTCGTGCTGAACCGCGAGACGGGTCAGCCGATCTTCCCCGTCGAGGAACGGCCGGTGCCCGCGAGCGACGTCGACGGCGAGACCGCCTCCCCTACGCAGCCATTCACCGCAATCACGCCGCCGCTGAGCCCGCACCGGTTCTCGGCCGACAGCGTCTGGGCGCTCGACGAGGTCGACCGTGCGGCGTGCCGAGCCGCGATCGATCCCGGGCGCGCGTTCGCGATCGTGCCCGGGCCCATCGTGACGGCTGGCGGCCTGGTGTTCATCGGTGCATCGCTCGACCGCCGGTTGCATGCTTACGACGTCGAAACCGGTGCGGAGCTTTGGCACGCGGACCTCCCCGCGAGCGCCAAAGCCACGCCGATGAGCTACGAACTGCGCTCGGGCGAGCAGTATGTGGCCGTGACGGTCGGTGGCGGCGACGCGTGGGGCACCGGCGACTACGTGATCGCGTTCCGACTGCCGTGAGCGGGCAACGCGCGTCAGTTGCGGTTCGTCTGTCCGCCGAGCGAGGTCATGGTGTCCACGATCTCGTCGAGGACCCGGTCGATGAGCGCGCCGTTCGTGCCGCGCACTACTAGCGTGGCGCCATAGCGACCGTTGCGGTTGAACGGGTAGCTGCCGATCTCGACAGCCGTGTTGCGCCGCTGAATTTCTGCCAGCACTGCCGCGAAATCGCTCTCCCGCAGATGCACGTCTATGCTGCCCGAAGCAATCGGCGCGCCGTGCGCAAGCATCGGGACTGCGGCGCCGAACATCGCGCGCGCGACGCTCGGAATGCCGGCGAGCACGAACACGTTCTCCATTTTGAAGCCCGGTGCATTGCTGAGTGGGTTATCGACCAGCTCGGCGCCTTTCGGCACGCGTGCCATGCGCAGCCGCGCCTCCGTAAGCTCGCGGCCGCCGCGGCCGAGCCGCTCGACCGCCCCGGGATCGAGAACGAGCTCGACGCCGAAGGCGCGGGCAACGCATTCGGCCGTGATGTCGTCATGCGTCGGACCAATCCCGCCCGTCGTGAACACATACGTATACTTTGCGCGGCAAGCGTCGAGGCTCTCGACAATCGCTTCGGGCACATCGCGAACCACGCGAGCCTCCTCGAGCCTGATGCCGAGCTTGGCCAGCTCGATCCCGAGAAACTGCAGATTCGCGTCCTGAGTTTTGCCGGACAGGATTTCGTTGCCGATGATGAGGACGGCGGCTGTGGGCGATGTAATGGCAGTCATGGTCGTCCGAGTTGGAATGGTGCTTCAGTGATGCCTGCTCGGCGGGGCTTCGGGGCCTTCGAGCAAGAGATCCGCGAGCAGCGGAACGTGATCCGAGCCGAAAGCCGCGAGGCGCCCGAGGCCGGCGACCCGAAACTCGCTGCTGACGAAGCAATGATCGATGGGGATACCGAGGATTGGCAAGAAGGTCGGCCACGTCGGAAGGTACATACGATGGCGCCGCGCGTCTTCGAGGTGCGCCGCGGCCAGCCAGTCGGCGTAATGCGGCGAGAACGGGGCGAGGTTGAAATCACCGATCACGACCACGGGGCCGGCGACGTGCCTGCGCTCGGCGGCGAGCAATCCGAGTTGTCGGTCGCGAGCCGCAGCGTGCACGCCGGACACCGGCGAGCGCAGGTGGACGCCGATGATCGTGAACGTGCTCGCCGGCATGACGACACGCGCCTCGATAGCGACGGTGCTGCCCAGCATGAATGATCGCGCATCCTCGAGCGGATAACGCGACAGGAGCGCAATGCCGTAGGGCCCGTGGGCGGGCTTCTCGACGCGGTAAGGGTACTTCTGCGCCCATCCCCCGAGCTCGCGCTGGGCATCGGGCGTGAATTCCTCGAGGACCACGACGTCGGGTGCGGCGGCCTCGAGGATGGGAGCCAAGCGGCCGGGTCCGGTGTTGCGGAAGAACAGGTTCGCACTCGCGATCCGGACGGCGGCTTCGGCGGCGCCCGGACGTGTCGCGGCGGCGCCCGGCGCTCGAGCGAACGCCTGGATCGGGGGATATGCGACGAGCGCTGCGCCGTTGAGAGCAAGCGTCCCGAGCAACGCAACGCACCACGCGACGCGGCGGCGCAACGCGAGAGGCACGAGCAGTACGAGGGCTGCAACAACGTACTGCAGTCGGAAATGGGTTGCGAGGTCGAAGACCCACCAGAACCGCGCGCCGAGCGCCATGCAGGTGGCGCCGATCAAGACCGCCGCTGCCGCGACGACGGGCCGCTCGAGCGGGTGCATACGGCGCTTCAGTCCGAGCGATCCGACGCGCCGCAGCGCCAGCAAGCGGCGAAGTGAGCTTCGTTCGGCTCGCCGCAGTTCTTGCAGGCCCATGATTGGCCTCGCTCCGAGGGCGTGTCGCGCAACGCCGCCGCGATCAACGCTTCGGCGCGCGGCACTTCATCGTCGGCGTAGACCCACAGCTCGGGCTGGCAGTCCAGAAACGGCAAATCGCCGAGTCCGCCGCTGAGCTGCTCGTGCTTGATGAAGCATCGGATGCCGTCCTGTTCGAGCAGATTCCTCAGATGCCCGATGTCGGCCAGGGCCGTGGTGGCGAAGACGCGCTTCACGGCGGCCCGTCAGCGCCTCGACCCGGCGTCGGCGGGCCGCAACGACCGTAGAAACGCCGCGGGATCCTCACCGCGCTCGAGTGCCTCGATGAGCGCCGAGCCTACGATCACGCCGTCGGCGTGAGCACCGATCAGGGCGACTTGCTCCGGGCGGCGGACGCCGAAGCCGGCGCACACCGGCAGGTCGGTCGCCGATTTCACCCGATCGAGATACGCGGCGAGCTCATCGGGCAACGTCGATTCCCCTCCCGTGATACCGGCACGCGTGACGGCATAGACGAACCCTTCGCTCGCGGCGCACAGCGCGCGCAATCTCTGTGCGGAGGTCGCCGGCGTGACGAGCTGCACGAGCGCGAGTCCTTGCGGTTCGAGCGCCGCGCGCAGCGGGGCGCTCTCTTCGTAGGGCAAGTCCGGCACGATGAAGCCGCTCACGCCGCTGGCCGCGGCGCGCGCCGCGAGGGTCTCGAAGCCGAAAGCCAGCAGCGGGTTCAGGTAGCTCATGAGCAGCACGGGAGCGGTGAGCTCGAAATCGCGGCGCTCGAGCTCGGCGAAAATCCACGCGAGGCTCACGCCGTGCTCGATCGCGCGCTGGCTCGAGCGTTGAATGGTGACGCCGTCGGCCATCGGGTCGCTGAACGGCACGCCTATCTCGATGGCGTCTGCGGCGCTCGAGGTGGCGCGCAGCACGTCGAGAAAACGTGCGGGTTCGGGGTACCCGGCCGTCAAGAAGGCCACGAGCGCGGGCGCCGAAGAGCCCTTGCCGTCGCGCGCGAGCGCGTCGCGAATGCGTTCACGCGGCTGCATGGACGCGCTCCCGGCCAATCGGGTATTGCGCAAGGATCGGCATGTCCTTGTCCCCGCGGCCCGAAAGACCGATCAAGATCCGCTTGCCGGGGTTGCTCCGCGCCCAACGTTTCGCGCCCGCCAGCGCGTGCGAGCTCTCGAGCGCAGGCAGGATGCCTTCGAGCGCACACAATTCTTCGAGGGCATCGAGCGCTTCATCGTCGGTGGCGGTCACGTAGTCGACGCGGCCGATGAGCTTGAGCAACGCATGCTCGGGACCGACGCCCGGATAGTCGAGGCCGGCCGAGACGGAGTGCGTTTCCTGGATCTGGCCGTTCTCGTCGTACAGCAGCATCGAATAAGCGCCGTGCAGCACGCCGGGCCGTCCGCCGCTGAGCGTGGCCGAGTGCTCGCCGAGTGCCGCGCCGCGGCCGCCGGCCTCGACGCCGAACAGAGCCGTCTCGCGGTCGCCGAGCAGCGGGTGAAAGAGCCCGATCGCATTGGAGCCGCCGCCCACGCAGGCAAACGCGGCATCGGGCGGCCCCGCCGCCTCGCGGATTTGCGCTCGGGCCTCGCAGCCGATCACGGCCTGTAGCTCGCGGACGAGATACGGATACGGATGTGGTCCGACGGCGGAGCCGAGCAGGTAATACGTTCCGGCCGGATCGGCGACCCAATCGCGAATCGCCTCGTCGATGGCCGCGCGCAAGGTCCGGTCGCCGGATTTTACGGGGACGACGTTGGCACCCAGCCGGCGCATTCGGTCGACGTTCGGCGCTTGCCGAGCGACGTCGATCTCGCCCATGTAGACGGTGCATGGCAGGCCGAGCCGAGCACAGGCGGCTGCGGAGGCGACGCCATGTTGTCCCGCACCGGTCTCCGCGACGATTCGTGTTGCCCCGAGCGCTTGCGCGAGCAGGCCCTGGCCGATCGCATTGTTGATCTTGTGCGCGCCCGTGTGTGCCAGATCCTCGCGCTTGAGCCAGATGTCCGCGCCCCAGCGTTCGCCGAGTCGCGTTGGCGTGAGTCAGAGCCGTCGGCCGGCCGACCCAGGTCCGAAGCTCCTCGGCGAGTCGTGCCTTGAAGTCGGCTCGACGGCAATATGTGCTCGACGCCGTGCATGAGCCGTTCGATGGCGGGCATGAGCGTTTCGGGCACATAGCGCCCGCCGAAAGGGCCGAATCGGCCGTTGCGGTCCGGCAACTGCCGGTCGAGCAGCGCTTTGAGCAGCGCTTCCCGGTCGATGGCTTGGTCGTCCATTAGTTCTCCTCCAGCGCCCGCACGCGGGCGACGAATTCCTTGATCTTGACGGCGTCTTTCTCGCCGCGCCGTCGTTCGACACCGCTCGACACGTCCACACCCCATGGGGCGACGATGCGGATCGCATCGGCCACATTGTCGGGCGTGAGGCCGCCCGCGAGCACGAGCTGCGTGCCCCGCTGCGAGCCGCCGCGCTTCTTCCCAATCGGCCACATGGCCGCTGCCGCTCAACGCGCCTTCGAACAACAGCCGCGGCGGCGGGCGGTCCGTGGCTGCCGGGGCCCGGCCGTTGCGATAGACCGGTAGTGCCCGGCAGTCGGCCGGCAGGTCGATGGCGGCGAGATCCTCCGCATCGGTCTGCAGCCAATCGGGCGCGAAGACATCGAGCACGCGGCGCCAGGTTTCCGCCGGCGGATGGCGCATGACGGCGACGCGAACGAGCGAGGCCGGCAAGTCCTGGCACAGCACGAGCGCTTGCTCCGGCGTGACCTCGCGCGGCGAGGACGCAAACACGAACCCGACGGCGTCCGCGCCGGCCGCGGCGGCAGCGTCGACCGCTTCGCGGCTCGTCATCCCGCAGATCTTCACGAACATCTCACGCTGCCCCGGCCTGTCGGCCGATGGTCAGCCATTCGGCCAGCGCGCGCCCCGGGGGCCGCGGCGCGCATGAGCGCCGAGCCGATCAGCGCGAGGCGATAACCGAGCGCGGCCACGGTGCGAACGTTCGCGCCGCTCGCCACGCCGCTTTCGGCCACGACCGGCAAATGCTTCGGCAGGTACGGCGCGAGCTCGGCAAAGCGCTCGAAACGCACGTCGAGATCGCGCAAGTCGCGGCAATTCACGCCCGCGAGGATCGGTGGAGTCCCTGACGTGGGCCGATCGAAAGCCGCGAGCCGCTCGAGATCGGCCCGGTCGAACGCTTCGAGCAGCACGAAAAGTCCCGAGTGGAGCGCACAGTCGACGAGCTCCCGAATCGCGGCGTCGTCTAGCATGGTCACGATCACGAGCACTCCGCCGGCGCCTGCCTCGCGCGCTTCGAGGATCTGATACGGGTCGGTGACGAAGTCCTTACGCATCGCCGGAATTCCGGCCGGCTTCAGTCGCTCGACGGCGTCGGCCAGATGGGCGAGGTCGCCGTGAAACTCGGTCGGTTCGGTCAGCACCGATACCGCGGCCGCACCGCCGCGCGCATAGGCTTCGATCTGTGCGGCACGATCGAAGCCTCCGTCGGCGAGACCGCCCGCGGCCGGTGAGCGCAGTTTGAGCTCCGCAATGACGTCGAAGCCCGACAGCCGCAGAGGTGGCGGCGCGGGCAACGAACGGACGGCCGCCGCGAGCGTGGCTTCGCTGCGCGCCGCCCGGGCCTCCCGGACGCGCGCCCGGCTGGCTGCGGCCATGCGCTCGAGGAAGCTCATGCGCTCGCCTCGCGGCCGAAGGCTTCGAGGTCGGCAAGTAGCTTCGCCGCGGCGCCGCTCGCGATGGCTTTGCGCGCACGCGCGACACCGCTGCTCGCATCGGGCGTCGCTCCGCAGACCTCGAGCGCGAGGGCCGCACCGAGCACGAGTGCCTCGCGGTGTGCCGGCGTATCGCCGCCGGTCAACGCCGCACGAAGACGCGCCGCGTTTTCCGCCGCGTCGCTGCCATGCAGCTCTTCGGGCGTACAGCTTGCGATGCCGTAGTCCCGAGGGTCGCGCACGCCGCGCTCTACGTGATCCGGAGACACGTCGTAGCAGACGAAAGGCCCGACCGGCGTCGCTTCGTCCCAGCCGCCCGTGCCGTGAATCGACGAATGCGCGCTCGAGCGGCATGCCGGCGAGCGTCTCGGCCATGACGGCGGCGATCGCTTCGCTGTAAGCGCCGATCACGTGGTAAGGCGGGGCCGCGGGATTGGCGAGCGGCCCCAAAATGTTGAACACCGTGCGGACACCGAGCGCGGCGCGCACGGGAGCGATGTGCTTCATAGCCGGGTGGTAATGCGGCGCGAACAGGAACGTGAAGCCGAGTCGCCGCAAACATTCGCCCGCGCTTTTCTCGCCGAGGGGCACGGGAAGGCCGAGAGCCGCGAGCACGTCCGCGCTGCCCGAAAGGCTCGAGATCGAGCGATTCCCGTGCTTGACGATTGGCACGCCGCAGGCGGCCGCGAGCAACGCGCTGCCTGTGGAAAGGTTCAGGCTACCCGACCCGTCGCCGCCGGTGCCGACGACATCGACGTAAGGTCCCGGCGGGATCGACGGCGTCAGCGCGAGCTCGCGCATAGCCGTTGCGAATCCGCGGATCTCGGCGGCCGTCTCGCCTTTGGCGCGTAACGCGGCGAGCAAGGCGCCCGCGAGCGCCGGCGCGAGCGCGCCGCTCGCCATGAGCTTGCAGCAATCCCGAGGCTTCGGCCTCTTCTAGGCTACGTTGCGTCAGTAGACGCTCGAGCAATAGTGACGGATCGACGTTCATCGGTCTGCAAGGCTCTCAACTGTCTGTTCTTCGCTCGGGGTAGAGGAAATTTTCGAGCAGCTGCGGTCCTTCCGGGGTCAGCACGCTTTCGGGGTGAAACTGCACGCCCTCGACCGCGAGCTCGCGGTGACGCACTCCCATGATTTCGCCGTCGGTCGTGTCGCGCAGTCACCACGAGGTCGGGCGGGATTCGGTCGCGGCGTGCAGCGAGCGAGTGATAGCGACCGGCCTCGAACGGATTCGGCAAGCCCGCGATAGAGCGAGCGGCCGTCGTGCTCGACGCAGAGACGTCTTGCCGTGCATGAGGGCGGCCGCGCCGACGATCTCACCGCCGAAGTATTGGACGATGCTCTGGTGGCCGAGGCACACGCCGAGCACGGGCACCTTGCCGGCGAAAGCGCCGATCATCGCCGAGCGAGCTGCCGGCGTCCTCGGGGCGCCCGGGCCCGGGCGAGATCACGAGGTGGGTCGGATCGAGCGCTTCGGCCGCGGCGACGTCGAGCGCGTCGTTGCGGTACATCGAGCACTTCGGCGCCGAGCACGAGGAAAGCTTGGACGAGGTTGTAGGTAAACGAATCGTAGTTGTCGATCAACAGCAGCCGCGTGCTCACAGACCCTCCTCCGCGAGCTCCAGCGCCCGCCGCGCGATCGCGCTCTTCGCCAGTACTTCCTCGTATTCGCGGGCCGGCTCGCTGTCGGCCACGATGCCCGCCCCTGCCTGAAAGCTGTACTCGTCGCCGTTGAACACCATCGTGCGGATCGTGATTGCCTGATCCATGTTGCCGTTCTTGGCAAAGTAACCGACCGTGCCGCCGTAGAGCCCGCGCCCGACGGGCTCGAGCTCGGCGATGAGCTCCATGGCGCGGACTTTCGGCGCGCCGACGAGCGTGCCGGCCGGGAACGTCGGCCGCAAAGAGATCGAACGCGTCGCTTGTCCGCGGCAAGCCTCGCCTTGCACGCCGCTGACGATGTGCATGACGTGACTGTAGCGCTCGATGCTGGCGGTACGGGTCGACGTGTACGGAACCCGCCGTCGCGACGCGGCCCAAGTCGTTGCGCGCGAGATCGACGAGCATGACGTGCTCGGCGTTCTCCTTCGGATCCGCGAGCAGCTCTTGCTCGAGTGCCGACGTCGTCTCCGGCGCCGCGCCGCGCGGCCGCGTGCCGGCGATCGGTCGCAGCGAGGCGTGACGCCCCGCCGAGCGCACGAGCGCCTCGGGCGAGGAGCCGGCGACGCTCAAGTCGCCGAGCTCGAAGAAATACATATAAGGCGACGGGTTCAGGAGACGCAGGCCGCGGTAGGTCTGGAACGGATCGAGATCGGTGCGCCCGCTGAAACGGACGGATAGCACGATCTGGTAGATGTCGCCGGCCTTGATGTGCTCCTTGCGCGTCGACGACGGCCGCGAGGAATTCGTCTTCGGCCATGCTCGCCTCGGCGGGCGAGAAGCGCCCCGGTAGCGGGCGCCGTCGAGGCCGCCGCGCAGCGCCTCGATGACCTCGGAGCGCAGCTGCTGCCGTTGCGGTTTCCGAGCCTGCATGCAGCAGGCGACGCGCCGCGTCAGATGATCGAAGACGAGCAGCGACTCGCGGCGCCACGTAGGCGGCTTGCGGCAGCCGGGGCAGTTCCGCTCGGTTCGGCGGCAGGCGCTCGAAGTAGCGGACGACGTCGTAGCCCGTGGCGCCGACGAGGCCGCCGTCGAACGGAATATCGTCGATCGCGGGCGCGAGCGCGCGGTGCACGCTCGAGCGCTTCGCGCATGAGCGTGAGCCAATCGGCGGCGTCCTCGGGGCCGCAACTGCGGTTCACCGTCGAGCCGCACGCGGTCGGCGCCGAGCTCGAGCGTCGATGCCTCGCCGAAGCCCATGAAACGAATAGCGCGCGAGTCGCTCGCCGCTTTCCACGCTCTCGAGCAGAAACCGCGGCTTGAAGGCCTTCAGCTTCATGTAGGCCGATACGGGCGTGTCGAGATCGGCCGCGATGTCGAACGGTGACTCCATGGACTGACTACCTTTGCCTGCGATTTTCCTGGACCCCAAAAAGCAAAAACCCATCTCCGGAGACTGCGGAGACGGGCTTTTCGCGATGGGTCGAGAGACGAACTTCCGGTCTATCTGCTACGCGCGCACTACCCTCTCCGCTGGTGGCCTTCGCCACCAGCGGTTGCCGCAGGCATGACCGTTGCGCTGTCCGCTCATGGGGCGAAAGTATGTCGGCGGTGCCGATGGCGGTCAAGCCTCACGAGCCGGGCGTTAAACCATCGGCAGGACTATCGAGAAGCCGAGCCACATGTCAGTACCGTCAGCGGCAGGCCGACGCGCAGGAAATCGCCAGAACCGGTAGCCGCCGGCCGACAGCACGAGCAAGTTGGTCTGATAGCCGAAAGGCGTCGCGAAGCTCATGTTGGCGCCGAAGATCACGGCGAGAACGAAAGGCTCGGGCGACACGCCGAGCTGACGTGCGACCTGCACCGCAATCGGTGTGCCGATGACGCCGGCCGCATTGTTCGACACGACATTGGTCAACAGCGCCATGACGAGCATGAGCCCGCTCAGAATCGAGCGGCGTCGGGCAGCCCGTGCAACAGCTCGACGAAGACCTGGGCGATGTACAGCGCGCCGCCCGTTGCCGTCGAGCGTCGAGGCCGAGCGCGAGGCTCGTGACGATGATGACGATCACCGGAACCGACAGCGCGTTCGCCGCAAGTCCTTCCAGGTCAGGCATTGTGTCGCGAGCATCGGCCGACGCCGGCGACGGCGCTGACCGAGATCGGCAGGATGCCCGAGCGCGGCGATCGACGACGACGGCCACGATGATCGTGAGTGCGCGGTGCGGGCGATGCGTGCGCGGCAGGTCGGTCGTGCCGTCGAGCACGAGGGCCGCGCCGGAGCGCTTGAGCTTGTCGAGCTGCTGCGCTGGTCCCCTGAACGAGCACGACGTCGCCGGCGCGCAGCGGCACGAGGCTGATGTGGCCGCTGATCTCGTCGCCGCCGGCGGAGCGGGCGCGGTGCAGCGCGAGCGGCAGCAGCCCCGTGCGCTGCGCGAAGCGCGTGCCGGCGAGGTCGCCTTGTGCAGCATCGAGCCGCGCGTCACGACGATCTCGGCGAGATGCTCCTGCTCGGCGGCCGCGACCGCACACGTTCGATGATTCCGGTCGCGCCCGCCTTCGTCGTGGAGCGTTGCGCCGAGCTGCTTCTCGAACTCCTTGAGCCGCTCGGGCGTATCGCGCACGACGAGCCGGTCGCCGGCGACGATGCCTGACCGAAGGCAGTTTCGCGACGAGCAGGCTCTCGCCGCGCTGAATGCGGTCGACGCGCATCGCTTTGTTCGTGAGGGCGAGGCACTCGGAGAACGTCTTGCCGCAGACAGTTGCTGTCGTCGTTGACGTGGAACACGGCGTTGAATACGCGCGGCGAGGTATCGGCCAGCGGCGCCTGGCGCGCCGGCAGCAGTCGCGGCGCGATGAGCCACAGATACAGCACGCCGACGCCGCCGACGATCAGGACGGGCAGCGTGAAGTCGAACATCTGAACTCGGCCGAGCGCCGAGATCGTGCGGCGATCGAGACGACGAGCAGGTTCGTCGAGTGCCGATCGTCGTCGCCATGCCGCCGATCAACGTCGCGAAACCGACGGGCATGAGGATCGACGACGGCGCGAGCTTGTTGCGCAACGCCACACTGATCGAGCATCGGCAGCAGCATCACGACGACGGGCGTGTTGTTGACGAAAGCGCTCAGAGCACCGCTCGCGATCAAGTCACGAGGCTTGCAAGACGCGGTCGTCGGGTCCAGCCTTGGCCAGCGACAAGCGCGAGCGGCTGCAGCGCGCCCGTCGTCTCCATGCCCTTGCCGATGATCATGAGCGCGCAGATCGTGATCAGCGCCTCGTGGCCGAAGCCGCTGAACAGCCGCTGCGGCGTCGAGCGCATGGCGCCGGTGCCCGTCGTAGGGGAACAGCTGAAAGATCAGTATCGAGCATGATCAGTATGGCCAGGCCCGATGCCTCGAGCGGCAGCTGGTCGCGCGTGAACAGATACAGCGCAAAGCACGTCACGACGAGCACGAACAGCGTATGATACTCGGGAAATGCCGGCACTTGGACCGATGGTCTTCTGGATATCTGGTGAGTGCCCTAATACCATGTGTCTCGCCAGCGACCAGACTTGACAGCTTGCAACCGGTTCGCCGCGAGCTCTCGGCGGCCCCTGCCGCCTAGGGCATCCGGATCGCGCTCGGACGCGAAGTCTCAGCGATGTCTCGCGATCCAGACACTGTCGCGGTCTTTTGGCGCTACAGCCGGCGCGCCATCGAGCTCGTCTGGACGACCCACAAGGGCCTGACGTCGCGCTCGGCGTGCTGACCGTCGCGGCCGGGCTCTTGCCGGCCGGTGTCGCCTATGTCGGCAAGCTCATCGTCGACGCCGTCGTCGCGGCGATCGCGGTCAATCGGGCGCGGGGCGGTCGCCGACTACGGGCCGCGTGCTCGGCTTCGTCGCTGCTCGAGGGCCTGCTCGTCGTGGCGTTGAGCCGGCGCTCAACGCGGCATCGGCTTTTGCCAATCGCTGCTGCGCGTGCTCTTGAGCCAGCGCGTGCACGTCTGATTCTCGAGAAGGCCCTTGACGCTCGAGCTCGCGCAGTTCGAGGATTCGGAGTTCTACGACAAGCTCAACCGCGCGCGGCAGGAGGCGTCCGTGCGGCCGCTGAGCCTCGTCAATCGAACGTTCGCGCTCGTCGCAAAACGGGATCTCGCTCGTGAGCTACGCGGGCCTGCTGCTGCAGTTCTCGCCTTGGGCCGTCGTGATTCTCGTGGTCGCGGGTCTGCCCGTGTTCTTTGCCGAGGCCAAGTTCTCCGGCGAGCGCTTCCGCGTGTTCCAGTGGCGCTCGCCGACTGCGGCGCATGCTGCTGTATCTCGAGATCGTGCTGGCGCGCGAGGATCACGCGAAGGAGGTCAAGCTGCTTCAACCTCGGGCCGAAGCTCATGCAGCGCTACCGAGGCATCTTCCGAACGACTCTACGAGGAGGAGAAGCGCCTCACGGTCCGCCGCGACGGCTGGGGTTTCGCGCTCGGGCTCGTCGAGCAGCGCGGCGTTCTATGGGGCTTACGCTTGGGTCGCGCTCTGCGACGATCGGGGCAGGTCATCACGCTCGGGCAGATGACGATGTATCTGCTGCTGTTCAAGCAGGGGCAGTCCTCGGTTCGGCGATGCTGAGCGCGATCGGCGGGATGTACGAGGACAACCTGTATCTGTCGAACCTCTACGAGTACCTCGAGCAGCCGCTGCTCGGCGGCTACGGGCAAGCCGAGCAAGGCCTCGATCCCGACCGCGGGCATCGAATTCGACAACGTGAGCTTCACGTATCCCGGCGCCGAGAAGCCGCGCCATCCGCGACCTGAGCTGCAGATCCGCCCAGGTCATAGCGTCGCGCTCGTCGGCCATTAACGGCTCGGGCAAAACGACGCTCGTCAAGCTGCTGGCGGGGCTGTACCGGCCGACGTCGGGCACAATTCGCTATCAGGGACGCGATCTTCTGGATTGGTCGCCCGTCGAGCTGCAAGCGCCGTATCGGCGTGATTTTCCAGGACTTCAATCGCTACCAGCTCAAAGTCGGCGAGAACATCGGCGTCGGCGACGTCACGGCGTTCGACGACCGCGGACGTTGGGTCGACGCGGCTGCGCGCGGGCTCGCCGTGGATTTCATCGAATCGCTGCCATCGGCCTACGACACCCAGCTCGGACGCTGGTTCAACAACGGCCAGGAGCTCTCCGGCGGCCAGTGGCAGAGGATCGCGCTCGCGCGCGCCTTCATGCGATCCGGCGCGGAAATCCTGGTCCTCGACGAGCCGACGGCGGCGATGGATGCGGAAACCGAGACGCGAGATCTTCGAGCACTTTCGCTCGATGACGACGAACAAGATCGCGATCCTGATTTCGCATCGATTCTCCACCGTGCGCCATGCCGACACGATCGTCGTCATGGATCAGGGGCAGAATCGTCGAGCAGGGCAGCCACGAGGAGCTCATCGAGCAAGGCGGCCGCTACGCGCGACTGTTCGAGCTGCAGGCGCGGGGCTATCGCTGACGCTTCTGCGGCCGCCCGAGGGGTTTGCGCTACAATTCCGTGGTCCGCCGCCCTGCCGGGCTCGGGCACGTCGAGGAGTCGCTCGCGATGGTCTCAACCACAGCCAAAACGGTCCGCGCGAACATCTTTTTCGCCGAAAAGGACCTGGCGCTGCGCGAGGACGTCCATCGGCTCGGCGAGCTCGTCGGCGAGCTCGTTCGCGAACAGGGCGGCGAAGCCCTGTTCGACCTGGTCGAGGCGGCCCGACGGGCGGCCATCGCACATCGCGAGGGCGACGGCGAGGCGCACGCGCAGCTCACGGCCTTGCTCGCGGCGCTCGCGCCGAGCACCGCGCGGGACTTCATTCGCGCGTTCTCGACGTATTTCCAGATGGTCAATATGGCCGAAAAGGTCCATCGGATCCGTCGGCGCCGTGCCTACCTGCGCGACTCGAGCACACCGCAGCCCTTTGGCTTCGTCGACATTCTGCAGCGGCTGAAAGCCGACGGCGCGAGCATCGAGGAAGTCGAAGGCGTCATCGGCAAGCTCGTGATCGAGCCCGTGTTCACGGCGCACGCCACCGACGTCACGCGTCGCACGCTGTTGCGCAAAGCAACAGAGCATTGCACGGCATCTCGTGCGAGATGATCGACCCGTATATGACGCCGCAAGAGCTCGCGGCGACACTCGGCCAGATACGACTCGAGATGACGACGGGCTGGCAGACCGCGGAACGGCCCATGGAAGGCGGAATCCGCCTGCGAGACCAGGCCGAGCACGTCCTGTTCTTCTTGACCGACGTGCTCTATCGGATGGTCCCGCCGTTTTACGAAAGTCTCGAAAGCGCGCTCGCCACGACGTTCCCCGAGGTCGGGGCGCGCCTCCGATTGCCCGTGGTGGTGCGCTTCGGCACCTGGGTGGGCGGTGACATGGACGGCAACCCCAACGTGACGGCCAAGAGCATGCGCGCAAGCCTCGCGCGGCATCGCGCGCTCGCGCTGGATCTCTACTATCACGAGTGTCAGGAGCTCGCGAGGCATCTGAGCCAATCGCGAGCCGTGTGGGTGTGTCCGAGGCACTCGAGCGTCAATCGAGGCTATACGCCGGGCATTTCCCTCAGGTCGCCAACACCGTGCCGGTCCGTCACCGGCAGATGCCCTATCGTTGCTTCCTGCGGCTCGTCGGTGCCCGTCTCCAGGCTACGTACGACGATACGGCCTTCCCGTACGAGTCGCCCGAGGAGTTCATCGCGGACCTCGAGATCATTGCCGACAGTTTGCGGGCCAACAAGGGACGTAATGCCGGCCTTTTTGCCGTGCAGCGGTTGCTGCGGCGGGCGCAGACTTTCGGCTTTCACCTCGCGACGCTCGACGTGCGGCAAAACGCGCTCGTGCATCGGCGCGTGATCGGCGAGGCCCTGCAAGAAGAATCGTGGCTCGATCTGTCGAGTGACGAGCGAACGCGCCGGCTCGAGGAGGCGCTCGAACGGCGCGAGTCGCCGCTCGGCGCGTTGTCGTCCGAGGACGGCGGACGCTGGCCGTGTTTCAAACCATCGCGCATTGCCGTCGCAAGTACGGCGCCAGCTCGATCGGCCCCTATATCGTGAGCATGGCGCACGGGCCCGACGATGTGCTGTCCGTGCTGTTGCTCGCGAAGTGGGGCCATCTCGGCCCGAAAGGCGCTGCCGTGCCGCTCGATATCGCTCCGTTGTTCGAAACGCTCGAGGACTTGGAGCGCGCGCCCGACATCATGGAGCGGCTGTTGGCCGATGAGCCGCTACCGCAATCACCTACGCGGGCGCGGCGACCATCAGATGGTCATGATCGGCTACTCCGACAGTAACAAGGACGGCGGCATTGTCGCCGCCCGTTGGAGTTTGCAGAAGGCTCAGCAAGCGCTGGTAGAGACCGTGCAGCGCCACGACGTCGAGCTAACGCTGTTTCACGGCCGCGGCGGAACCGTCAGCCGTAGCGGCGGTAGCCTCCACGAGGCTGTGTTGGCCGCGCCAAACGGCGCCGTGGCAGGGCGTTTACGTTTGACCGAGCAAGGCGAGGTCATCAATGCCAAGTACGGTTTGCGCGGCATCGCGATGCGCAGCTTGGAGCAGACGCTGAGCGCCGTCATGCTCGTCACGGCACGTCCGCCCAAGCCGAAGCCGGAGGAGGCGCATTGGCATGCCGTCATGGAGGACATCACGACGGCCAGTCGCGGCGCGTATCAAACGCTCGTGTACGAATCACCGGAGTTCATGGAGTACTTTCGAGCCGCGACGCCGATCGACGTGATCGAGCGCGCTGGGACGTCGGAGCACGATTTGCCTCCCGACCTGTCGGAAGATCCGCGTGCTGCGCAATGGGTATTCGCTTGGACGCAGAACCGCTGCTTGCTGCCGAGCTGGTTCGGCGTGGGCATCGGGCTGACGCGCGCTATCGACCGCTATGGCGAGAGCACGCTCGTCGAAATGTTCGAGCAGTGGCACTTCTTTCGCGTACTGTTGTCGGACATCGATGCCGCGCTCGCGAAGGCGGATCTGGAAATCGCCGAGCTTTACTCGAAGCTGGCCGGACCGTTGCACGACGCGTTCTTTCCGACGATCAAAGCCGAATACGAGCGCTGCGTCGAGCTCGTGCTGCGCTTGAGCCGTCAAAGTGAGTTGCTGGAGGCCTCGCGCACGCTGCGCCGCGCAATTCGGCTGCGCAATCCCTACGTGGATCCGATGAGCTTTCTGCAGGTGGATCTGCTGCGGCGCTGGCGTTCGGCCGGACGCGAGGACGAAGGCGTGCTGCAGGCGCTGACGGCGTGCATCAGCGGAATCGCGCACGGCATGCAAAACACGGGGTGAGCGCGCACGCCACCTTATTCCTTACGGTCTTTGAACTGCACCCAATGGATCACGCGCTCCTCGATCTCGAGGGGGTGTACATCGCGTTCGGACAACGTGCGGCCGCGAACCGAAATGCCCGCACTGTGCACACTGTGCGGATCTCCGGACACCAAGGGATGCCACCACTCCAGCGGGCGGCCCTCCGCGATGCGCCGGTATGCGCAGCTGCCCGGCAGCCAACTCAGAGCGTCGACGGTGCCCGGTGTGAGCTGGACGCACTCCGCGACGAGCTCGGTGCGAGCGCCGTACCGCGTGCAACGGCAGCGCTCGATGTCGAGCAATCGGCATGCCACGTCGGTGTACTCCACTTCACCCGTGGTTTCGTCTTCGAGCTTTTTGAGGCAGCATCGTCCGCAGCCGTCGCAGAGTGACTCCCACTCCGAGCCGGTCATTTCGGCGAGCGATTTGTGCTCCCAGAACTTGGACAAGTGTGATACGCCTGACGTTTCGCAACGCAATCCATAGTGTAAGCTCTCGCTCATGGCTGCCAAACCCAAAGCCGCCTTCTTGGACTTTGCGACGCTCGGACCGAATGTAGATACACGCGCCCTCGAAGCGCTGGTCGATGCGAGCTATTTCGCGTATTCGACCCCGGACGAAGTCGGCGTACGAGTCACCGACTGCGAGATCGCCATCCTCAACAAAGCCAAGGTGAGCGGCGAAGTCATTCGACGCTCGCCTCGGCTCGAGCTCATTACTTTGTCCGCCACGGGCACGGACAATGTCGACACGGCAGCCGCCAAGGAGTGTGGCGTCGCCGTCGCGAACATTCGCGACTATTGCAGCACCGCACTCGTGCAGCATGTGTTTGCTCTCGTGCTCGGACTGACGCAACAGATCGCAGGCTATGCCGCACTCGTACGAGCCGGCGCTTGGCAGCGAAGCGAACGTTTGCGCTGTTCGACTTTCCGATCCGCGAGCTCGCGGGCCGCAAGCTCGGCATCGTCGGTTACGGGTCGCTCGGCCAAGCGGTCGGCCGGCTCGGCGAATGTCTCGGCATGCGCGTGCTCGTGTCCGCGCGGGCCGGTACGCCCGCTGACGAGGTGCCGGCCGACCGGCATCCTCTGGAATTCGTGCTGGAGCAAGCGGACGTGTTGAGTCTGCATTGCCCGTTGACCGCTGCGACGCGGCATTTGATCGGCGCGCCCGAGCTGCAACGGATGAAGTCCGACGCAATTCTCATCAACACGGCCCGCGGCGGGCTCGTCGACAGCGACGCGCTCGTGCGCGCGCTGTGCGATGCGAGATCGGCGGCGCGGGCATCGATGTGCTACCGGAGGAGCCGCCGTCGGGCGAGGATCCGTTGCTCGGCGCGGACATTCCGAATCTCATCGTGACGCCGCACATTGCGTGGGCCGCGCAAGAAGCGAGACAGCGAGCGCTCGATCAAGTCACGGAAAACATAGCCGACTTTCTCGGCGGCGGCCGACTACGCCGCATCGTCTAGACAAAGGCTGTCTCAGGATCGCACGATCCTTCCCGCAGCGAGCTCGATCACGCGGTCGCAACGGGCCGCGGCGTCCAAGTCGTGCGTGACGAGCACGAGCGTCGTCCCGGCTCGCGCATTGAGCTCGAAGAGCAGTGCGAGGATTCGCTCACCGGTCTTGTTGTCGAGGTTGCCGGTCGGTTCGTCGGCGAACAGCAGGGACGGACCGGTGACGAACGCTCGTGCGATCGCGACGCGTTGCTTTTCGCCCCCGGACAGTTGGTTCGGATAGTGCCGGAGGCGCTCTTGGAGCCCGACGTCGACGAGCGCCTGCCGGGCGCGGGCGGCCGTCTCCGGCGCCGCACTGAGCTCGAGCGGCAGCATTACGTTCTCGATCGCCGTCAGAGAGGGCAGTAGATGAAACGATTGGAAGACGAAGCCGACTTCGCGATTGCGCACGCTCGCTCGGCCGTCCTCGTCCAGAGCGGTGAGCTCGGCGCTGCCGATGCTGACCTTGCCGGAGGTCGGCTCGTCGAGCCCGGCGAGCAAAGCGAGCAGGGTGGACTTCCCGGCGCCGGACGGCCCCACTATCGCCGCGCTCTCGCCGGCCGCCACGCCGAAATTCACATGGTCGAGGATGGTCAGTTCCCCTTCGGGGCTGCTAACCTTTTTGGTCAGCTCCTTGGCCTGCAGCAGAAACTCGCGGGTGCTTTCGTGCACAAATGTCTCTCGATTCTCGTCGCGCTGACCGTTCTCGCCGCACCCTCGGTCTGGGCCGCCGGGGGGACGATCGTCGTCGTGGGCGACTCATTGAGCAGCGGATACGGGCTTACCGCGGACCAGTCATGGGTCGCGATGCTGGCCGACCGCCTGAAGACGCAAGGTTACGGTGCGCAAGTGGTGAATGCCAGCATCGCCGGGGACACCTCGGCCGGCGGCCTCTCGCGCTTGCCGCATCTGCTCGAGCGGCATGAGCCCAAGCTCGTCATCATCGAGCTCGGCGGCAACGACGGCCTTAGAGGTCTGCCGATCGATGCCCTGCGCGACAATCTCGCGAGCATGATCGAGATGAGCCGGGCCCATGGCGCCGCCGTGCTGCTCATCGGCATTCGGATCCCGCCGAACTACGGCCAGACGTACACGCAGGCTCTCGCCGAGGTGTATCCCGAGCTCGCGAAACGTTTCGACGTCCCGCTCGTAGATTTCTTGCTCGCGGGTGTTGCGCTGCATCCGGAGCTCATGCAAGCCGATGGCATTCACCCGAACGCGGAAGGACAAAAGATCTTGTTCGATAACG
The DNA here is from genome assembly GCA_963786385.1 of uncultured Gammaproteobacteria bacterium. Lineage (GTDB taxonomy): Bacteria > Pseudomonadota > Gammaproteobacteria > Steroidobacterales > Rariloculaceae > FEN-1219. Next base: position 412,164 of record CAWAYS010000004.1, on the reverse strand, counting down.
TTTGGCAGTTGCTGTCCGGGCTGCTCTGAGTCGCGATGACGACCAAGCCTTGGCTCGAGTTCTATCCGCCCGGCGTGCCGGCCGAGATCGACCCCGACAAATACGACTCCTTGGCGGGGCTGTTCGAAGCGAGCGCTCGGCGCTTCGGCGCGGCGCCGGCCTTCACGAATCTCGGTGTGACGCTGACGTTTGCACAGGTCGACGAGCTCAGCCGCGCGTTTGCCGCGTACTTGCAATCGTTGCCCGGACTGTCCCCGGGCGACCGCGTCGCGGTGATGTTGCCGAATCTTCTGCAGTACCCCGTCACGGTGCTCGGGATCCTACGGGCCGGCATGGTCGTCGTGAACGTCAATCCTCTGTATACGGTCCCCGAGCTGGAGCACCAGCTCGGCGACAGCGGCGCGCGCCTGATCGTCGTCCTCGAAAACTTCGCTCACACGGTGGCCGACGCGCTGTCGGCGACGCCGTTACAGACCGTGATCGTGACGAAAGCCGGCGACCACTGCCGTTGGGCGAAGCGCTGGCTCGTCAACTTCGTCGTGAAGCACGTTCAACGACGCGTACGTCCCTATCGAATCCCGGGCGCCGTGGCATATCTGGATACCGTTGCCGAGCGACGAGCCATGGATTACGAGCGACCGCAGCTGCGCGGCGACATGACCGCGTTCCTGCAATACACCGGCGGCACGACCGGGCGAGCCAAGGGGGCGATGCTCACGCATCGGAACATGGTCGCAAACGCACTGCAGGCGGCCGCTTGGGCTGCCCCGTTTCACGGTCCGAATGCAGGTGTGGTCGTCACTCCCCTGCCGCTCTATCACGTCTATTCGTTGACGGCGAACCTGTTGTGCTTTCTCGAGCTCGGGGGCGCGCAACTTGCTCATCACGGATCCGCGCGACATCCGCGGCTTCATTCGTGAGCTCGGCAGGATTCGTTTCGCGTTCATCACGGGCGTGAACACGCTGTTCAATGCGTTGTTGCACGCGCCGGGCTTCGCGCAGCTCGATTTCAGCGCGCTACGAGTGTGCATGGGCGGCGGGATGGCCGTTCAACGTGAAGTGGCGACGCGCTGGCAAGAGGTGACCGGAGTGCCGATTGCCCAAGGCTACGGTTTGACCGAGGCGTCGCCGATTCTGTCGGGCAATCCGCTCGACACGAAGGCGTTCAACGGCTCGGTCGGTTTGCCGTTCCCGTCGACGGAAGTCGCCATCTTCAACGACACGGGCACGCAGCTACCGACCGGCGAAGTGGGCGAGATCTGCGGCCGCGGGCCGCAAGTCATGGCGGGTTATTGGCAGCGCCAGGAAGAGACCTCTGCGGTGTTTTGGCCGGACGGGTGGCTCAGGACGGGCGACCTCGGGCGTATGGACGACAAGGGCTATATCTTCATCGAAGATCGCAAGAAGGACGTGATCGTGGTCTCCGGCTTCAAGGTCTATCCGAACGAAATCGAGGACGTTATGACCGGGCATCCCGCGATCCTCGAGGCGGCGGCCATCGGGATTCCCGACGCGCAGTCGGGAGAGGCCGTAAAGCTGTTCGTGGTGGCGAAGGATCCGGGCCTGACGGAGGCCGACGTGCGTCGCTACGCGCGCGAGCGGCTCACCGGATACAAGATTCCGCGCGTGATCGAGTTCTTGGACGAGCTGCCGAAGACCAATGTCGGCAAGGTATTGCGACGGGCGCTGCGCGATCGCTCTTGATTTGCTCAGCCGAAGAGCGCACCGCCGAGGTAGAGCAAGAGCCCGACACATCCGCCGACGAGCGTTCCGTTCACGCGGATGAATTGCAGATCCCGCCCGATATTGAGCTCCACGCGTGCGGCCGTCTCGGCCGGGTCCCAGCGCTCGATCGTCTCCGACACGATCTCGCTGAGCGGATCGCGGTACGTTTCCACGACGTAAAGGAGCACCTGCTTGAGCCAAGCGTCGAGACTCGCCGCAACGGCCGGATCGTTCTTCAGGACGTTACCGATGCGCCGGATTTCGGTCTCCAGACCTTGCCGCATCGCCGACGTCGGCTCGGCCAGCGCCGCGCGTATCGATTGGCTCGTGCGTGTCCACAGCTCGCGGCCGTAGTCGCGAACGGCAGGCTCGTCGAGCAAGGTCGCCGCGATTTCTCGTGCCCTGACCGCGAAGGCGGGGTCCGTTGCGAGCGAGTGCTGCAGTGCCGTGAGGCGCGCCTTGAATTGCTCTCGGGCCGGATGGGCCGGGTCGTCGCCGATGTCGTCGAGAATTCGTTCGATCTCGCGCATGAGTTGATCGTAGATCTCCTGATCCACAAACCGCGGCAGCCACCATGGACTTCGTTCATGAATACGAACTCGGATATCGACGCGATGGCGTTCGAGCTCGGTCCGGCCGAAGGCCACGAGCTGGTCGATGAGCACTTGCTCGTGACTCGCCGTGGTGAGCACTTCGAGCAGCGTGGCGATGACGGCGTTGGCCGGCAGCTGCGCAGGCGCCGCTCGCAAGCTCGCGCCGAGCGCGCTGCGCAGCGCGCCGCCGTCGCCGGCGGCCAGCAACCAGTCGAACGCCACGGCGAGATCGCGGCCGATGCGTGCCGCGGCTTGCCCGTCGTCGAGCCAGTGCCCCAGACGTTGCGCGAGTCCGGTGCGCTCGAGCTGTCTATCGATCGCTTCCTTTACCAGAAAGTGATCACGAATGAATCGGGCGAGCGCTCGGCCTATTTCATTTTTGCGAGACGGGACGATGGCCGTGTGCGGGATCGGCAAGCCGAGCGGTCGCCGAAACAGCGCCGTTACGGCAAACCAGTCGGCCAGCCCGCCGACGACGGCGGCTTCGGCGAACGCCCGCAACGGCGCCAGCCATGGGTGTCGCGGCAGCAAGAAATTCGTGCCGGCGAACACGAGCGCCATGCCCGCGAGCAGACCCGTCGCGACCGCGCGCATGCGGCCGAGACGGCGCGCAAGACTCTGTTCCGGAGCAGTACGAGAAGCCGGTGAGCTTTCGCTCATCCAAAGACGGCGGCGATCTCGGCTTGGATCGCGGCCGCGGCACGATTCGGGTCGTCGGCGTCGCGAATCGGGCGGCCGACGACGATGTAGTCTGCGCCGGCCTCGAACGCACGCGTTGGAGTCACGACTCGGCGTTGATCGTCCCCGCCGGCGTCTCCGGCCGGCCGAATGCCTGGCGTCACGATGAGCCGTTCGTCGCCGAGCACGCCGCGCAGGCGTGCCGCTTCGAGCCCCGATGCGATCACGCCGTCGCAGCCGGCGGCCGCGGCGCCACGCGCACGCAGCTCGACGAGCGCGGCGAGGTCCAGAGTGATGCCCATCGCTTCGAGGTCGCTTTGTGCCAGGCTCGTGAGCACCGTGACGGCCAGGACCTTCAAATCGCGACCCTTCTCGGCGGCGGCGGCGCTCATGATCGCGCGGTCGCCGTGCACGGTCAGAAACGACGCGCCCGTCTTGGCAAGTTGACGGACCGCGGCCGCGTACCGTGGCCGGGATGTCGTAGAGCTTCAAATCGGCAAAGACTTTTTTGTCGCGGTCGATGAGCCAACGCATGAGCTCGAAGTAGTGACCGGAGGTCGCAAGCTCCAGACCGATCTTGTAGAACGACGACGGTGTCGTCGAGGTGCGTGACGAGCGCTTTCGCCGCATCGAGCTCCGGCACGTCGAGAGCGAAGATCAGCCGCTCGCGGCTCGGGATCGTGCGCGGGTTGTCTGCGGGATGGGCGGCCACGACGGGATTCTAGCAAACTGCCGGGCTAGCGCTCGCCGAGCAGCGCATCGCGGGTTTGCAAGCGCGAACCGGTCCGTCATGCCGGCAATGTAGTCGGCAACCACGCGGGCCGCCCCTGCCATGTCGCCGCGCTCGGCGGCGGCGCGGGCGCGTGCGGCGTGGTCTTCCGGCATTCGTGTGAAGTCGGCCGACAAGGCCTCGAAGAGCAGCTTGACGGTCTCGTTGGCCTGCTCCGTCATTTGCCGCACGCGAGGGTGAGCGTAAAGCTCGGCGCGGAGGAAGCGTTTGAGTGCCCGTTGGGCGTCGCGAAACGGCGGGCTGAACGCAATCAACGGACGCCGGTGCGCCGCGCACGTCGTCGATGTGCTGCGGCGCCTGCGGCCTCGATGGACGCCTCGCTGGCTTTGAGCAGATCCGTCACGAGCTGATCGATCATTCGACGGACGGTCTCGGCGCCCGACCTTCGGTCGCGGATGCCGGGATACTGTTGCTCGACCCAGCTCAGTGGTCGGCGAAGAACGGGATCGCGGCGAGTTGCTCCAGCGTGATCAGGCCCGAAGCGCAGTCCGTCGTCGACATCGTGATTGTTGTAGGCGATCTCGTCGGCGATGTTCGCGAGTTGTGCCTCGAGCCCCGGCTGTCGTCGCTCGAGGAACCGTCGCCCGAGCTCGCCGAGCTGGCGGGCGTGTTTCGATCGAGCAGTGCTTCAAGATGCCTTCACGGGTCTCGAATGTCAGGTTGAGGCCGGGAAAGCTCGCGTAGCGCTCCTCGAGCTCGTCGACGACGCGCAGCGACTGGAGGTTGTGCTCGAAACCGCCGTAGTCGCGCATGCATTCGTTGAGTGCGTCCTGGCCGGCGTGGCCGAAAGGCGTGTGACCGAGATCGTGGGCGAGGCTGATCGGCTTCGACGAGGTCCTCGTTGAGGCGCATCGCGCGTGCGACGGTGCGCGCGATCTGTGCGACTTCGAGTGAATGAGTGAGCCGCGTTCGATAAAGGTCGCCTTCGTGAGTTGACGAACACCTGCGTCTTGTAGACGAGGCGGCGGAATGCAGTGGAGTGGATGACGCGATCGCGGTCGCGCTGAAACTCCGTGCGATAGGCCGGCGGTTCCTCCGGGAACCGGCGCCCGCGCGACGTCGAGCTGTGTGCGGCGTAGGAGGCGAGCTCGATCCGGGTGTCCATCAGGGTCGACAATGCTCCTCGATGACAGCTCGCGAGCAGCTGTCGAGTCCGGCGCTCGCACGACCTCGGCGTGGCCGATGCGCTTCGAGCAGAACGAGCTTCAGACCCGCTTTGTCGGCCTTCTTGTCGATGCGCATCATGCTCGAGCAACGCGTCGGCCGCTCGACTCCAGGCGCGGTCGTCGGCAGCCCGGCGCGTTCGAGCAGCGCCTCGATGCGGCCGCAGTCTCGCGCCTCGATCCACCCGAGCGCTGCGGAGGTCCTTGGCGGCCAGGACCGATGCCGATTGCGACGGCTTCGCCGTGCAGCCAGCGCTCGTAGCCGCCGAGGCTTCGAGCGCATGGCCGAAGGTGTGGCCGAGATTGAGTAATGCACGGCGGCCGTGCTCGCGCTCGTCCTCGGCGACGATCGCGGCCTTGATCTCGCAGCTGCGGCGGATCGCGTGGGTCGAGCGCGGCGGGGTCTAAACGCGCGCAGCGCGTCGATGTTCTGCTCGAGCCATGCGAAGAATTCGGTCATCGACGATCAGTCCGTACTTGATGACCTCGGCGAGGCCGGCGGAGAGCTCGCGCGGCGGCAGCGTACGCAAGCGTGCTCGTGTCCGCGATCGACGGCGATCGGCTGGTGAAACGCGCCGATCATGTTCTTTGCGCGTGGGTGATTCACGGCCGTCTTGCCGCCGACCGAGGAGTCGACTTGCGCGAGCAGCGTGGTCGGCATCTGAACGAAATCGATGCCGCGCTGGTAGCACGCGGCCGCGAAACCCGCGAGGTCGCCGATGACTCCGCCGCCGAGCGCGACGACGCATGCGTCGCGATGAAACTGCGCGTCGATGAGGCGGTCGATGATCGCTGCGAAGCTCGCGAGTGTCTTGTGCTGCTCGCCGTCGGGCAGCGATCAGCACCTCGAGTCTCACGGTCCTGAAGCGCGGTCTGCACGGCGCTGAGATAAAGCGGCGCCACGACCGTGTTCGTGACGATCAAGACCTGGCTCGCCGAGATACCGTATAGCGTCGAGTCGCCCGATGAGAGTCCGGGCCGATGTGGATCGGGTAACTGCGCTCACCGAGCGCGACCATGATGGTTTCCACGCGGCGAAGATTCGCAGGGGGCCGGCCGTTTTGCAACGTTCCTCAGGCTCGCTCGGCCAGGCAGCTCTCGGATGCTCGGCCGCCACGCGCTTGACCCGCCGGCCCGTCGTGTCGAGCGTGATAGTCGGCGATTTCCTCGTATAGCGGCCTACGGATCGCGCCCAGCCTCTCGAGCACCTCGCGCGGGTCGCCGTTGAGCAGCAGCGGCCGATGCGTGCCGCGGCTGCGTGCGCGAGAGCTGCGTGTCGACGCTCGCCTGCAGGTATATCACGATGCCGGTGGCCCGCGAGCCGCTCGCGGTTGTCGCGCGTCGAGAACAGCGCCGCCGCCCGTCGCGAGCACGATGCCTTCGAGAGCGGTGAGATCGGCGATGACCTCGCGCTCGCGCTCGTCGGAATCGCGTCTCGCCTTCCTTTTCGAAGATGTAGGGGATGTCGACGCCAGTCCGGCTTTCGATCTCGGCATCGCTGTCGACGAACTTAGGCTTGAGCAGCGTTGGCGAGCCGCCGCCCGACGGCGGTCTTGCCGAGCCCATCGGGCCGACGAGATAGACGTTGCGGCGCTTGTTCGGTCACGGCGACAGTCTAGTGCGCACCCGTTCGCGATTGCGCACCCGAAAAAAGAAAGGCCGGCGCAGCGGCCGGCCTTTCGATTCCGCCTGCGGCGTCGAGCGACGCCCCAGTAGGGACGGCTACGGGCCGTCGGGCGGCGGCGGCGTCGCGCAGCTGCCGTCGGTGCCGAACGGGCTGTCGACGCCCGGCGGCGCCACGGTCTCCTGCGTTGAAGTCCTGGGCGGAGCCAGTCGAGCATGAACGTCGTCGATCTCAGCGAACTCCGTGCCCTGCACCGTATGCGCGCCTTCGAGCGTGACTTGAGCCAATAAGCGTATTCCTGCGGCCAATAGACCTCGATGACGCCGAAGCCGTTGGCGTCTGTGGTCAGCGTGCCGCCGCCGCCAACCTTCGCGGCCGCGGAGGCGATGTTGCCGGCCTCGATCCGGCCGTTGTTGTTCGTAGTCCTCGCCCGGGTCGAGCACGCCGTCGCGGTCTATGTCCTCGTCGATACAGCCGCCAGCCGGCATTGCGTTGGTCACCCACGCTTTGCCGCCCAGCGGAAAGGTTCGGGTGCCGTCCCAGTAGCGTACGGAATGCACGCTGAACGAGCACGTCGGCACCGCTCACGCCGACTGCCCTGGGAGTCCGTGACTTGGACGACCCATTCCTTGTGTACTGCGCCGTGTTCGATTCGTCGAATCTCGTTGCCGGTTCCGATGCTGATAAACAGCTGCGCTGCGCGACGGTGAGATTGGCGGAGTCAGTAACCGCGGGAGCACCTTGAACGCTGCGGTGATATGGACGCCGTCGCCGGCGCTCGTCGTGCCGGTCGCATTGTAGAAGGTCTGGGCGCGGCCTTGGCTCGTTCGTGACCGCTTGGGCGACGGACAACGACCCGCTAGTCACGTCGTCGAGCACGAAATCGACGGTCTGGTTCTTGACGAGATTGCCCGCCGCGTCGCTGCACGACTGCCGTGATCGTGCTCTGCGCGTTCGTCGCGACCGTGAACGGATTGGCCTGCAGTTCGATCGGTCAGCGCGGCGCGGTGGCAACGAACTCGATGGACAGTTGAATGCTCGTGCCATCCGAGTTCGTGGCGGTTAGCACCGCGGGGCCAGCGTTGTTGGCCGAGATCGTGATGCTAGCGTTCCGCCGTTGGCGTCCGTGTTGACGGCTGCCCGCGCTCACAGCTGCCGCGCGTGGTCGAGAAATCGATGGGTCAGTTCGCGACCGCCGCCCCGCCCTGCGTCCAATTCACGGTCACGACTGCGTTGGTGCCGAGCGTGACCTCCGCGTCGGCGGCGGGGGAGCTGAACGTGAACGCGTCGGTCGAGACGTTCACCGCTTTCGTTGCCTGAATGCCAAGCGCCTCGGCCGTCAGGGTATCGGACGCCGCCGTTGTTTGCCGCTCAACGAGAAAGAAGCGCGGCCCTGCGCGTCGGTGATCAGCGGGGTTTGCGAGATGCCGTTGGAGAGCGACGACGTAATCGTCGACGCTCGTGTTACCGATGCCGGCGCCGCCCGCGTCCGCGAGCACGACGTTGTAACTGCCGACCTCCCGAGCGGCAGGCTCCTCGGGCCGTTCAACGTCAACGCCGTGCCGATGACATTGACATCACGGCGGACTGGACGGTGCCTGCGGCCAAGCCCGTGACGGTGATCGTTCGATTGGTGGGATCGCCGGCCGTGCTCAGCTTGGCGGTCACGACGCCGTTAGCGTCCGTGGTCGCGGGTGGCGCGACGACCAGGCTGCCGGAGTTGGCGGTGAACACGACGCTCACGTCTTCCATGACGTTGTTGTTGGTGTCACGGACCAAGCGCCGTGATCGTCGCGTCGGCGCTGCCGTCCGAAGGCATCTGCGGGCTCGACGTCAACAACGTAAGCGTCGCTACGCTTGGCGTCGTTCCGCCTCCGCCGTTGTTTCCTCCCGGAGTGATGATCGTGTTGTCGCCGCCGCCGCTACAAGCGGCGAGGAGCGCCGCCGTGCGCAGTCAACAAGAAGAGCTTTAGCTTGCGCATATCCCTGATCCTTTAAACCTGGCGATGTCCGCAGACGTCCGTTTCCGGTCGCGCGCTACTCGACTCTGGCGCCTTCGCGCGAGAATCCTCGGCGTGACGAAGATCAACAGCTCCGCTTTGTTGTTGACGTTCTCTCGGCTTCGGAACAGGTAGCCGAGGCCGGGAATGTCTGCCGAGGCACCGGCACCTTGTTGATCGTCTCCCGCTGCTCGGTCTCGTAGATGCCGCCGAGCACGACGGTCTCGCCGTCGTTGACTAGACCTGCGTGTTCGACCGACGCGCGTGTCGATGCTGGGCACGATTGCCACCGGTCGCGCTCGGCACGATCTCGCCGACGAGTCCTTGGTCACGAGTAGGTCCATGATGATGCGATCGTCCGGCGTGATCTGCGGCGTCACCGGTCAGGCTCAGCACCGCTTCCTTGAACTGCGTCGTCGTGGCGCCGCTCGATGCCGACTCCTGGTAAGGAATTTCGACACCCTGCGAGATCGGGCCTCCTTCTGGTTGGCCGTGATGATCGCGCGGCGTCGATACGATCTGCGCCGTTGCCTTCGGCTTGCATCGCCGTCAGCTCGAGATCGACGAGGTAGTCGGAATCGAGGATCGCGAGCGCGAAAGACCCCGCCGGGTTCGCGACCGGCAAATTCACGTTGTAGCGTTGGTTGATCGGCGGAACGCTCACCGGGGAACGGCGAGCCGGTGCGTGTTGCAGATTGTCGAGCCCCGAGCCGACGATCGTGTCGGAGCCCGAGCCGTTGCCGGTCATCGAAACCAGGCCGTCGGTAGCCGTTCTGGCGTACCGACCGTCGAACCGAAGCGCACGCCGAGCGTCGCGGCTGTAGTCGTCGTTGACGATGACGATGCGCGACTCGATCAGCACCTGCCGCACGGGGATGTCGAGCGTCGTCACCAGCCGGCGAATGTTCGCGAGCCGGTCGGCTCGTGTCCTGAACGAGCAACGTGTTGGTGCGCGTCGTCGATCGCGACGCTGCCGCGCTCGGAAATGCAGCGTATTATTGTTGTCCGCCGCCGCGGATGAGCTCGGCGAGCTCCGAGGCCTTCGCGTAGTTGACCTGGATGAACTCCGAGCGCAGCGGCTCGAGCTCCTGGATGTCGCGCTGAGCCTCGAGTGCGGCCTGCTCGCGCGCTGCGATCTCCTCGGCCGGGGCAACGATGATGACGTTGCCGTTACGGCGCATGTCGAGACCCTTGGTGGTCATGACGATATCGAGCGCCTGGTCCCACGGCACGTTCTGCAGGCGCAACGTGACGTTGCCCTGCACGGTGTCGCTGACGACGATATTGAGCCCGCTCGTGTCCGCTAGAAGCTGCAGCACGGCGCGCGTCTCGATGTCCTGGAAGTTCAGCGTAAGGCGTTCGCCGTGTATTCGCGCGTCTTGATCGAAGAGTCCCGGGGCTGTCCTCGCGGGTGCGCTGGCGGCTTGCAGCTCGAGCGTGAACGTGTTGTCCGACTGGTAGGCGACCTGCTCGTAGTCGCTCGAGGTCGTTACGACCAACAGTCGCGCATCGCGGTTGAGCTGCAGCGCGTCGACGGTCGCGACGGGCGTTGCAAAGTCCGTCACGTCGAGGCGGCGCATCAGCTCGCTCGGCAGCGTCGTGTTCTGGAAGTCGACGACTGCGACGCGGCCGCCTTCCTGGCGCACGTCGACGGTCGTGCGCGGGATCGCTGAGCTCGACGATCGACTTGGCCGGCAGCCGTCGGGCCCGCGGCGGAAGTCGATGTTGTTGATCGCGCGCGCGCCGGGCGCTGCGGTCTGCGCGGCGGCCCTCGACGCGCCGGCGGTGCTCGAGCGTCGGCGCTGCGCCGCGAACGACGGCGCTGGCGCGGCTGGCCGGCGCTTGGCCGATCGTCACGTAGACGCTATCGCCCTGCAACGCGGGTCTCGTAGGGCACCATCGTGATCATGTTGAGGACGACGCGTGTGCGGCCGTTCGGCTTCGGCCGCGAGCATCGTCGTGACGCGGCCCGAGGTTGATGTCCTGTCGGCGCGAGTCGGCAGAGCGAGCGCGGTGTCGGGCAGATCGAGCGCGATCCGCGCCGGATCGTCGATCGTGAAGCTCATCGGCTCGGGCGCCGCTTCGTTCAGTCGCAGCCGGATCTCCACGCGTTGGCCCGGCAGCGGCTGAACGTCGATGGCCTCGAGGCTTGCGGCCCGCATCCTGGGCGTGGAGCGGCGACGCTGCCGGCATCGCGGCCAGCGATCATAGCCCAGACCAAACATCGCCAACCCTCGGTGCGAGCCACGACGAGATGTCCGCGCATCGAACGTGGCGCTGATCGTATGCATACTGTTCACTCCCTAATAACTTCCCTGCGGTTCAATTGCTAGAGCGATCGCCGCTGGGTCGCTCCAGGTAGCCCGCCGAGGCCGTCCGGGAATGATCTCCACCAATTGAATCTCAGAATCCGTGATTCTTGTGATGCGGCCGTAGTTCTGGCCCAAGTGGTTGCCGACCGTCACGCGGTGAACGAGCCGTCTGCGCGTCTTGCACGAGCCCGAAGCTCGCGCGCTGGTCGGTCAAGCGTGCCGACCATGCTGCAGCGTGTCGAGCGGAAACTGCTCGAGAAACTCGCGGGGCCGATTCGGATCGGGCCCGTTGACGGCGTTCGGGTTGTCGCTCACGCGGCGTCTGCGGCGTGTCGGGCATGAACGGGGAGCGCCGGTCGCCCGCCTCGTAGGCGAACGTCGGAGCAGGCTGGATCTGCGGCAACGGCTCGATGCGTCCGCCGGGTCGCGCTTTGACCGCGTCGATGTACGCTCGCAGATCGTCCGTGTTGCCGCCGCCGCATGCGCTCAGATTCACCGCTGCGATCGGCAACGAGCAAGCAAACGCGTCAGATAGTGCAGTGCGCGTCAACATCTAGCCCTCCGTCGCATCCTCATCTAGGTAGCGGTACGTCTTTGCCGTCACGTCCAAGCATCAGCTCGTCGGAAGCTGCCGTCGTTGACGGGTTGAATAGAGATGTCATGTAAAGTCACGATGCGCGGCAGTGCAGCGATGCCGCTCACGAAATTGCCGAGTTCATGATAGTTGCCCTGGTAACGAATCTTGATCGGCAGCTCGGCATAGAAATCCTTCTGCACCTCGCCCATGGGCTGGAACAGCTGCTCCTCGAGGCCGGCGGCGAGGGCGGTCTGGGAGATGTCGACGAGCAGGTTCGGAACCTCGGTTTTGCCGGGAGCTGGCGCAGCATCGCGCCGAAATCGCGCTCGATCTCGGCGAGCTGGGCGCGGTAGGCGTCGAAGTTCGCGGCCTGCGTCTGCTTGTCCTCGAACGTGGCGCGCAAGTCTCGCTCCTCTTGCTCGCGCTCGTTCGAGCAGCGGCTTGTCGTCTTTGATCGACGAACATGTAGATGCCGAATGCGACGACGGCCACGAAGACGAGTGCGACGGCCGCGACTCGATACGGCAGCGGCCAGCGGCCGGGATCGTTGGTGTCAAGCGAGCGTAAGTCGTCGACGATGTTCATTGCTGTGCCCCTCGTCTCGGCGCGCCTTGGGCCGCGTTCGCGTCTGCGTCCTCGTCGTCGGTTGTAACTTCCTGCGCATACAGCTTGAATTTGCGCGTTTCGCGTCGGCCCAGTCTCGACCGTTTCCACGACGTCGAGGGCCGGATCCTTCAACCAGGCGGAGCCGTCGATGTTGCGCATCAAGGCCGAGACGCGCGTGCTCGATTGAGCGTCGCCCGTCAGCTCGAGCCGCGTACCTTGTCTGCTTGACCCCCGTCAGATAGACGCCCTCCGGCATCGTGTTGACGAGCTCGTCGAACAGGTGAACCACCTCGGGCCGCGAGCGCTGCAGCTGGTCGATGATTTGCATGCGCGCGAGCAGCCGCTCCTGCTGGCTCTCGAGGCCCTTGATCTCCTCGATCTGCTTGTCGAGCTCGGCGATCTCGTTTCTCAGAACGTTGTTGCGGGCTTGCTGAGCGCGATCCACCCCTGAACCGTCAGTTTCGAGCCGTAAACGAGCAGCCCGCCGACCAAAGCCGCGCCAAGCAAGGCCGACGAGAAACTCCTTCTTTCGCTTTTGGCGAAGCTCTGCGCGCCAGGGCAGTAGGTTGATTCTTGGCATTTAGTCGAAGCTCCTCAACGCGAGGCCGCATGCTGTCAACAGCGCCGTGGCATCTCTGTCGCACGCCCTGCGACTTGGCGCGGGACGAGATCTTCATCTGTCCGAGCGGGTCGCCGATCTCGCGTGGTAATGCCGACGCGGCTGCCGATCACGTCGGCGACGCCCGGAATGTTTGCGCAGCCGCCGCAGATCGAGAATCTGATCCGGCTGTTCGCGGCCGCTGCCCGACGCCAGGAAGAACTGCAGCGAGCGGCTGACCTGCTGCGACATGTCGTCCATGAACGCGTCGAGCACTTCGGGCTGATAGTTGCTCGGCAGGCCGCCTTCCTTCTTGGCGCGTCCGGCGTCTTCCATGCTCAGACCGTAAGTGCGCATGATCTCTTCGGTCAGCTGCTGGCCGCCGAAAGCGAAATCGCGCGTGTAGATGACCTTGAGATCCTTGAGCACGCTGAATGTCGTCGTGCTGGCGCCGAAGTCGACGATCGCGATGAACTTGTCGGCGCCCGCGTCGGGCATCTGGTGCGTCAGTAGCTGGCAAGCGTTCTCGACCGCGAATGCCTCGACGTCGACCACTCGCGACGCGAGACCGGCGGCCTCGACGGCGACTTGGCGCTGCTCGACGTTCTCGGTGCGGGTCGCGACGAGCAGCACGTCGAGCATGTCGGGATCGCGCTCGCTCTCACCGATGACCTCGAAGTCGAAGCTGACTTCCTCCATCGGAAACGGGATGTACTGATCGGCTTGCAGCTCGACCTGGCCTTCGAGATCGCCGCTGCTCAAGTTCTTCGGCATCTGGATCACTTTGGTGATCGCCGCATCGCCGCTGATCGCAATGGCGACTTCGCGCTCTTGGTGCCGGAACGCTTCATGGCCCGGCGAATCGCTTCGCCGACGGCCTCGGCATCGACGATCGCTTTCTCGTTGATCGCATTCGGCGGCGTCGGCTTCGGCGGCATAAGCTTCGACCCGGAAGCCGCGGCCGCTCTCGGCCAAGCTCGATGAGCTTGACCGACGACGTCGTTATGTCAAGCCCGACGCAGAGATCGCTTTTCTGCGACTCGCAAACACTGCTTTTCCTTTCCAACTCGGGAGGTTGGGTTAGAATCCTACACGTGCCCCCAGATGCGCCAATTTAACTATATCTCAGCCGACGATATATACCGTTGTGATCGGGCTTCACGATACCGCGATCGAGCCTATTCCCCCATCGACTGCAGTCGCGCTCCGGGAATCGGCCGAAAAGCGACCGGATTTCCTGCGACTCGGCCGGACTCGGGCCGGCGGGTCTCGGACGGATGAGAGGTGCGGCTGGCGAAGCGGCCGTCCGCAGTCCGATCGGACCGTGGTTCAACTGCTCCGGCAGCCCCGCTATCCTAGGCACTTCGGCTCGCGCCGTGCCCTTAGACCGGAGGCTTTGCGTCCCCATCTTTCGACTGGGTTTGCCCTGACGCCGCGGACTATGCACAAAGGCCATCGCGGTGGCAAGGGCGTAGAATCCAACTTCAGAAATGAGCGCTTACCTTAAATTCCGCTCGTAATTGCGGCCGCGATGGCCTTGCTCGTCGTGGCCGTGTCGGCGTTATTGGTCGGCGCGTACTACTACGTTGCGCCGAGCGTTGCCGCATGCGGACGAGCTGCGTGACTTGAAGATGCAGATCCCGCTGCAGGTTTACAGCCGCGACGGCCGATTGATGGCGGAGTTCGGTGAGCAAAAGCGCACCCCCGTCGCTTACGAGGACATTCCGCCGCTCGCTCATCAAAGCCGTGCTCGCGGCCGAGGACGATCGGTTCTTCGAGCATCCGGGCCTCGACTACCAGGGAATTCTGCGGGCTTTCATCAACGTGATCGTGACGGGCGGCGACCGCAGCATCGGCGGCAGCACCATCACACAGCAGGTCGCGCGCATGAACTTCCTGAACCGCGAGCGGCTTTACGTTCGCAAGTTCAAGGAGGCAATCCTAGCGCTCAGGATCGAGCACGAGTTCAGCAAGGAGGAAATCCTCGCGCTCTTCCTCAACACCTATTTCTTCGGCCAGTCCTCCTATGGCGTCGCGGCTGCCGCCCGCACATATTTCGGCAAGGACCTCGACGAGCTGACCGTCTCCGAAGCCGCAATCATTGCAGGCTTGCCGCAAGGCCCCTCGATCTTCAACCCGATCTACAGCCCCGAGCGCGCCAAGCAGCGCCGCGGCTATGTGTTGCGCCGGATGCGCGAGACGGGTGCCATCACCGATGCGCAGTACGCGCAAGCGTTCGCCGAGCCCATGGTCGCCAAGCGCTACGGAACGGAAACCCGCCTCGACGCTCCGTACGTTGCGGAGATGGTGCGGGCCGAAATGATGCGCCGCTTCGGACCTGCCGCCTATACGGCGGGGCTCAAGGTGACGACCACGATCGACAGCCGGCTGCAGAGGGCGGCCAACCGCGCGATGCGCACGACGTTGACCGCCTACGACGAGCGTCACGGCTACCGCGGGGCATTGGCCCATGTGGATCTGCCGCAGTCTGAGCCCGGCCAGGACGCGTCGCAGTCTTGGCGCAAGCTGCTCGACGACTATCCGTCGCTGCTCGATCTCGAGACGGGGCTCGTCGTCGAAGCCGAGGACCAGTCGGCCCGAGTATTCTTCGCCAACCGCGGCGAGCAGACGATCGGTCTCGAGGCAGTGGCATGGGCCGCGCCGTACATCGACGACGACACGGCGGGCGCGAAGCCGAAGGCCGTCACCGACGTGCTGCATCCCGGCGACGTCGTGCGGTTTCGGCACGATGCCAACGGTGCTTGGCGCCTGGCCCAAATTCCCGAGGTCCAAGGTGCGTTCGTCTCCGAGGACCCCAAGGACGGCGCCATCGCGGCGTTGACCGGCGGCTACGATTTCTTCTTGAGCAACTTCAATCGCGCGACCCAATCCAAGCGTCAGCCCGGCTCGGCCTTCAAGCCGTTCGTCTATTCCGCGGCGCTCGAAAACGGGTTCACGCCGGCGACCATCGTGACCGACGCGCCGCCCAACATCGGCTACGATCCCGTGCTCGAGCGCGTCTGGCGCCCCGAGAACTACGGCGCCGTTTATCACGGCGACACGCGCGTGCGCGAGGCGCTAGCGGAATCGATGAACGCAGCAGCCATCCGCGTCCTGCAACAGGTCACCGTGCCGAAGGCCGTCAAGTACGTGCGCAATTTCGGCTTCGACAGCGTCGCGGTTCCCGAGAATCTGTCTCTCGCGCTCGGTAGTGGCGGCGTCGCGCCCATCGATCTCGTCAACGGTTACGCGACCTTCGCGAACGGGGGCTACGGCGTCGAGCACTATTTCATCCAACGGATCACCGATGCGCAGGGGGACGTGCTTTACGATGCTTCGCCGGTTATTGCGTGCCCGGACTGTGCTTCGGACCCTGCTAACGGTCCGATGGCCGCGCCGGCCGCCGACGCGCGATCGGACACGCCATCCGCGCTCGCAGCAAAGCCCGAGCCGGCTTTGATCGACGACCCGACGGAGCTTTACCCGCCGCTGCGCGAGGCGCCGACCGTGATCACGCCGCAAAACGCCTACCTCATGACGGACATGCTGCAGGACGTCGTTCGGCATGGCACGGGCGCGAGAGCCTACCGCGCACTCGAGCGCGGCGATCTGGCCGGTAAGACGGGCACGACGAACGACGGCCGCGATACCTGGTTCGTCGGCTTCAATGCGGACGTCGTCGCTGCGGCCTGGGTCGGATTCGATCAGGACCGGCCGCTCGGTCGCAACGAGCAGGGTGGCGTCACTGCGATTCCCATGTGGATCAGCTACATGGATAGCGCGCTGGCCGGCGTCCCCGAGCACGAGATGCCACGTCCTCCGGGCATCGTCGAATATCGCATCAATCCAACCAACGGCTTGATTGCCAACGACGCGACGCGCAACACAATCTTCGAAAAGTTCGAGATCGACAACATCCCCGACCGCGAGCCGGAACCGGCGTTTCCGGGTGCCGTGGACACGGTCGGGCCGGCCGACAAATCACGCCAGGGCGAGCCGATTTTCTGAGCTGAAAGGATTCGGGCGAAGGGCGAGCGGAGGATCGCGATGGGATCACGCAGCAACCGAATGTCCCAGCGAGGGACGTCCATGGTTTTGCGGGCGCAACTGGCGGAGGAGGCCGCTCGGCTAATCGTCGAGAACGGGATCGAGGATTTCGGGCTCGCAAAACGCAAAGCTGCCGAACGGCTCGGCGTTGCGGCGGCGGGCGCACTGCCGAGCAACGCCCAGATTCAGGCCAGTGTTTCAGAGCGCCAGCGCATATTCGAGCCGCTCGTGCTGGATCGCAGACTCACGAAATTGCGCCGTGTCGCGGCGCAGGTCATGCAGTTGCTCGAGCCGTTTAGACCCCGCCTCGTCGGTGCGGTCCTACTCGGGACCGCGACCATCAACTCGTCGATCGAGCTGCACGTGTTCGCCGATGCGCCGGAAGCTGTAGCCGCCGTGCTCGAGCAGGATGGGATCGCGCCGCGCGATTGTCAGCGCCGCTTCCGGTTCGGCGGCCAGCGAGCAGGGCAATACCCGGGGTTTGCGTTCGCGCGTGACGGCGAGCGCGTAGAGGTGATGATCTTTCCCGAGCGCGGCGCGCACGAGCCGCCGTTGAGCCCCGTCGACCGGCGCCCGATGCGTCGGGCGCCGCTCGCGACCGTGCTGGCCTTGCTGCCGGCCTAGCGCTTGCTGACGGGCAAGTAGTCGCGCTGATCGGCGCCGATATACAGCTGGCGCGGCCGCCCGATACGGGTCTCGGGGTCGGCGACCATTTCGCGCCAATGCGTTACCCAGCCGACGCAGCGCGCGATCGCGAACATCACCGTGAACATCGATTTGGGAATACCGAGCGCGCGGTAGATGATGCCGGAGTAGAAATCGACGTTCGGGTACAGATTCTTCTCGATGAAGTACTCGTCTTTGAGCGCGATTTCCTCGAGCTTGAGGGCGAGCTCGAACAACGGTTGATCCTGGTGTGGCCGAGCTTCTCTAGAACCCGGTGACACATCTTACGGATAATCGCCGCGCGCGGATCGTAGCTCTTGTAGACGCGATGGCCGAAGCCCATGAGCCTGAACGGATCTGCCTTGTCCTTCGCTTTGGCGATGTACTTACCGATCTGGTCGACGTTGCCGATCGCTTCGAGCATGTTGATCACGGCCTCATTGGCCCCGCCATGCGCCGGGCCCCATAGCGCGCTCATGCCTGCGGCGATGGCCGAGTAAGGGTTCGTGCCGGAGCTGCCCGCCAAGCGTACCGTCGACGTGCTGCAGTTTTGCTCGTGGTCGGCATGCAGAATGAACAGCAGGTCCAGCGCTTCCGCGGCGACCGGATTCACCCCGTACTCGTCCGACGGAACGGCAAAGAACATGTGCAGTAGGTTGCTGCAGTATTCGAGTCGGTTTTGCGGGTAGACGAACGGCTGCCCGAGCGAATGCTTGTATGCGGCCGCGGCGATGGTCGGCAGCTTCGCGATGATGCGGTAGGCGAAGACGTCGCGGTCGCGTGGATTTCTGATGTCCGTACTGTCGTGATAAAACGCCGACATCGACGCGACGACGCCAGAAACCATGGCCATCGGATGGGCGTTGTGATGGAAGCCGTTGAAGAAGCGCAGCAACGACTCGTTGATCATCGTGTGCGCCGCGAATCGATTTGTCGAAGCCGTTGAGCTCCTCCTGCGTCGGCAACTCGCCGTGCAACAGTAGGTACGAGACTTCCATGAAGCTCGACAGCTCTGCCAGCTGCTCGATCGGGTAGCCGCGATAGAGCAGGACCCCAGCTTCGCCGTCGATATATGTAATCGCGCTTGCGCAACTCGCCGTCGCCGCGAATCCCGGATCGAACGTGAAGACTCCACGTTCCCCATAAAGGTGAGTGACTCGCAGAACGTCCGGCCCGAGCGTCGGTTTGAGCACGGGCACGATCAATTGCTCGCCGGACTCGGAATCTGTCAGCGTGTAGTGCTTATCTGTCATCGCAGCGCCTAGCTAGATCGGTTGGCCAACCGGAATCGACGTCGATTCCGGTTCGATGGGTTCAGTCTTGGTTATTGCAAGCGTTGGGCGGCATCGCCCAGGCGCAGCAAGAAGCACCCAAGTATAGCAGCGCCGCTTTTAGGGCCAAGCGGGTTTCGCGAGATTAGCCCGTGGCGGATTTGCCGTAGCGGCGACGGAACTTGTCGACGCGGCCACCGCTGTCGACGATCTTCTGCTTCCCCGTGTAGAACGGATGGCACGAAGAGCACACTTCCACCTGCAAGTCATTTCCAAGGGTGGAGCGGGTCGTGAATTCGTTTCCGCAGCTACAGATGACTTTTATTTCGGCATAGGTCGGATGGGTTTCTGCTTTCATGGTTGCGGCTCCGGGCGGGCGCGGAAGGATACTGCCGAGCCGCGCCGATGACAAGCAGAGGCCCGTGGCGGCGCGCCCGTGGCCCCCATCCACAAGGCCTGTGAATAACTCTGTGGAAACGGACGTCGGAAAACTCGTGACGGCGGGGTCGAGCCGCCTTTCGGCATGTCTGATCAAAAAACGATCAGACTCTTTTTAACCTTAAATATCAATAGGATATGAGTGTTATCCGAAGTTTTCTTAGGAACAAACGTCCGCAACGTTCTTGTTCTGCGAGTCGCCGAGCCACGTGTGCATAACACTGCCGGCTCGAACGGTCAACGCGCGGAGGGCGACGCTCTCGTGCGCAGCGCGAGGGCGAGTGCCCGCAGCGCCTGGCCCCGATGCGAAACCGCATTCTTGGCTTCCGGGGTCAGTTCGGCGGCCGTTTGTCCGAGCCGCGGATCGAAGAATACCGGGTCGTACCCGAAGCCGGCGCTGCCGCAGGACTCTGCCGCGATCTCGCCGTCCCACCGGCCCGCCGCAATGAGCGGCACCGGGTCCTCGGCATGTTCGACGACGACGATCACGCAGTAAAAACAAGCGCTGCGGTCGTCGCCTTCACACGTCTCGAGGGAGGCAAGAAGCTTGGCGACGTTGGCCCGATCGTCCCCCTGCGGCCCTGCAAATCGGGCCGATCGGACACCGGGAGCCCCGCCCAGCGCACCCACCACGAGTCCGGAGTCGTCGGCCAAGGCCGGCAATCCGCTCGATAGCGACGCATGCCGGGCCTTGATCAGCGCATTCTCGACGAAAGTCGGCGCCGTCTCTTCTGCCGGCTCGATCCCGAGCTCCGTCTGAGTGACGAGATCTAGACCGTGGAACCCTTCGCTCTCGAGCAGTCGCCGAAGCTCGGAGACCTTGCCGGAGTTCGAGCTCGCAATGACCCAGCGCGTCGCATGGCTCACCGCGGCGAGCACCTCGGCCTGGGCAGCCAAGAGATCCTTGATGCCCCGTCCGGCGAGCTCGAGCAGCCGGTCGAGTTCATGGCGCTGCAGAGCGTGTCCTTCGGCCGTGCCTTGAATCTCGATGAAGCCGCCGACTTCGTTCATCACGACGTTCATGTCGGTTTCCGCATCCGAGTCTTCGGCGTAATCGAGATCCAGTACGGGTAACCCTTTGAAGATGCCCACCGAAACGGCCGCGATTTGGCCATGAATCGGATCGCGGTCAATTCTTCGCTGCAACGTGAGCTGCCGAGCGGCCAACGCGAGTGCGATGTACCCGCCGGAAATTGCAGCTGTGCGGGTTCCGCCGTCCGCTTGCAGCACGTCGCAGTCGATCGTGATCGTGTGCTCACCGAGAGCGGCCAGGTTGACGGCCGCGCGCAGGCTACGCCCGATGAGTCGCTGAATCTCGAGCGTGCGCCCGCCTTGCTTTCCGCGGGCGGCTTCACGCGGCGACCGAGTGTGCGTCGCGCGGGGCAACATCCCGTACTCCGCCGTGACCCAGCCTTGCTGCTTGCCTTTCAAGAACGGGGGCACCTTCGGCTCGACCGACGCCGTGCACAGCACGCGCGTGTCGCCGAATTCGGTGAGGACGGAGCCCTCCGCGTGGCGCGTGAACCCAGGCACGAATCGCACCGGGCGTATTTCGTCCGGACGGCGTCCGCTTGGCCGCATGCTGACTCCTCGATGATCGACTATCTGCGAAGCTTAGCAGTCTCGCGCAAGCCCTTTCGGTCGGCTCGGCTTCAGCGGCCCAGCCAACGTGCGACGGCGGCCGTCGTATTGTCGCTGTAGGGTGAGTTGCGCTTCACGGCGCGATCTGCCAGTGCCTGCAGCGCGGCGTCCAGCGGCGAGCCCTCGTCTTCGGACAGCGCGGCGATATCGGCATCTTCGGCGCCGGACCATAGGCCATCCGTGCACACCATGATCACGTCGCCCTCGCGCAGTTTCTTGCGCGCAGTGATGCTCATGTCCGGGAGTGGCACGTCGCCGCCCAGGCAGCATTCGACGAAGTTGCGCATCGGATGACCGCGCATTTCTTGCTCGGCAATCAGACCCTCGCGCAGTAGCAGCTCGACGTGACTGTGGTCGCGTGTGCGTTCGTGCACGAGGCCTGCGCGCAGGTGGTAGATCCGGCTGTCGCCGACGTGGGCCCAGTAGCTGCCGCCGTCTTGCACGAGGCACACCGCGCATGTCGCGCGGGGTTTGTGATCGAGCGCGACGCCCTCGCCGAGGGCGACGACGCGATCGTGAGCGCGTGCCAGCGCGAGTGTCAGGAAGCCTTGAGGATCGAGCACCGGCGTGGGTTGCTCGTTGAAGCTCTCCTTCAGCGCATTGACGGTCACTTCGGCGGCCCGAGCCCCATGGGCGTGACCGCCCATTCCGTCGACGACGACGAGCAGCAGCGCTTCCCTTTGGTTTACGACTTCCACCCGATCCTGGTTTTCCGGCCGGTTGCCGGCCAGGCTCAACTTTGCATAATCGACGCGCACGCCACCACTCGTTTAGCTGAATCCGCAATCTTAGCCTGCCCTGCCCGACTCGGTCGCACGACGCAACGGTTGCCGCGCCGGGCCGGGGGCCGCGTGTTGTACACTCGGCCACGCTCGAAAGGCGCCCAAGAGTGGCTGAAACGCACGACGGACTCAATCGAATGCCTCACAGCATGACCGGCTTTGCTACAGCGGACGCGCTCATCGCGCCTTTCCGGCTCGTTTGGGAAATCCGCTCCGTCAATCATCGTTTTCTCGAGCTCGGCTTCCGCTTGCCCGAGGAGCTGCGGTCGCTCGAGCCCGCATGCCGAGATGCAGTGACCGCGGTCCTGCGCCGCGGCAAAGTCGACTGCACTCTCAAGGTGTCGGTCGCCGAGGGCGCGACGCCGACCGCCGAGCTCGTGCCCGACGCGCTGCAAGCGCTGCGCAGCCTAGAGGACGATGTCCGGCGCGTGTTTCCCGAGGCACGGCCGCTGTCGGTCGGTGAGGTGCTGCGCTGGTCCGGAGTTCTCAAGGAGGCCGAGCAACACGTCGAAGCCCTGGCCGAGCCGGCGCTGGAGTGCTTGCAGCGCACCCTCGCGGCTTTTCAGCAGAGCCGGGCGCGCGAAGGGGCGCGGATCGCCGAGTTTCTCGAGCAGCGCAACGCCGGAATCGTCGCGCTGATCGAGGAGGTCAGGCCGGTGCTGGGCGGACTTCAGGCGCGGCATCGGGACAAGCTTCTCGAGCGTTTGCAGCGGCTCGACGTCCAGGCCGATCCCGCACGACTCGAGCAAGAGCTCGCGTTCGTCGCGCAGCGAGTCGATGTGGCCGAGGAAGTCGACCGGCTCACAGCCCACGTCGCCGAGGTTCGCGACGTGCTGATGCGTGAGGAGCCGATCGGGCGGCGGCTCGATTTCCTAATCCAGGAGCTCAACCGAGAGGCCAACACCTTTGCCTCCAAAGTGCAGGACGAGACGCTCACGCGCGGAGCCGTCGATCTCAAGGTCCTGATCGAGCAAATGCGCGAGCAAGTGCAGAACTTGGAGTGAGCGTGGACGCCGATCCGGCAGCCAAAGATGTACGTCGCGGCGGCTCGCCCGGTGACCTGTGGGTTATCGCGGCGCCCTCCGGCGCGGGCAAGACGTCGCTCGTGCGCGCATTGCTCGAGCGCGATTCGCGGCTGCGGTTCTCGATTTCCTATACCACGCGGCCGAAACGCGCCTCCGAGGTCGACGGCCGGGACTACTTCTTCGTCGACGAGCCCAGTTTCCTCGAGATGATCGCGCACCAAGCGTTCCTCGAGCATGCGCGCGTGTTCGATCACTGGTACGGCACGGGCGCCGAGCACGTGCGCGGCCTGCTCGACGAGGGCTGGTCGGTGCTTCTCGAGATCGATTGGCAAGGCGCGCGACAGGTCCGCGAGCGCGCGCCGGACTCGAAAAGCATCTTCATTCTGCCGCCGACCGGCGCCGAGCTCGAACGGCGGCTGCGTGGCCGGGCGACGGACAGCGAGGCGACGATCCAGCGGCGTCTGCGCGATGCGCTCGCCGACATGACGCATTGGAGCGAGTTCGACTACGTCGTCGTCAACGACGACTTCGCCAGCGCTGTGGAGCGGCTGGCGGGCATCGTGGTGGGGCGCGGCGCTGCTTGCCGAGCCGACGCGCAGCAGGTCCGCGCCGAGGCCGAAGCCATTCTGGCGCAGGCGCGCGAATCGGCCACTTGCTAGCGCAAGGGGGTCTTGCAGTACACTGACTGCAGACCAAGGAGGCGTAAACCGATGGCAAGAATTACGGTCGAAGACTGCGCGGAGAGGATTCCGAACATGTTTCAGGTGGTGCTCGTGGCCGCGAAGCGGGCACGGCAGCTCGCCAATGGCGCGCATCCGATGGTCGACTGGGAGAACGACAAGCCGACGGTCGTGGCTCTGCGTGAAATCGCGGAAGGCTACGTCGGTGAGGATATCCTTGACGCAGCGCGAGCAACCCGTCGACGATCTGCTGGACCTCAGCTCGAGTGCCGCCGCGATGCAAGACGATTTGCTGGCGAGGCCCATCTCGATCGGCGATTGATCGGTCAATGACAAGAGGCACCGGCAACGGGCCGGTACTTGAGATGCCATGGATTATGGTGCCGCCATCCGCGAACGCAGGTTGTCGTCGGTTTGGCGCACGGACGACTTCGGCCGCCTGACCGGCAAGCTCGAGAGTTATCTTCGCCGGCCGACATCCAGAGCATCAGCGAAGCCTACGAGTTCAGCGCCAAGGCCCATCAGGGCCAGCATCGTCGTAGCGGCGACCCGTACATCACTCACCCGGTCGCGGTTGCAGAAATTCTTGGCGAGCTTGCAGCTCGACGCCGCAACGATCAAAGCCGCACTTCTTCACGACGTCATCGAAGACACGCCGAGCACGCTCACGGAAATCGAGACGCGCTTCGGCGAGGACGTCGCACTGCTCGTCGACGGCGTCAGCAAGATCGATCACTTGCGATTCGACAGCGTCGCAGAGGCGCAGGCCGAGAGCTTCCGCAAGATGCTGCTTGCGATGGTCAAGGACCTGCGCGTGATTCTCGTCAAGCTTGCCGATCGCACGCACAACATGCGGACGATCAGTCGCCTGCCGCCCGAGAAGCAGCGGCGCATCGCGCGCGAGACGCTCGATATCTACGCGCCGATCGCCAATCGGCTCGGTATCTACAGCCTCAAAGTCGAGCTCGAGGATCTCGGTTTCAAGACGTTCTATCCGTTTCGCTATCGCGTGCTACAGCGCGCGCTGCGCACGGGCCAAAGGCAACCAGCGCCATTTGTTGCGCAAGATCGAGGCGAGGCTCACGAAAGGGCTCGGCGATTCGAGGCGTCGAGGCTCGCGTCGTCGGCGCGCGAGAAGCATCTCTACAGCATCTACCAGAAGATGCAGCGCAAGCACGTGCACCTCGTCGGATATCGTCGACGTCTACGGCGTGCGGATCATCGTGCAAGACGTCGACAGTTGCTATCGCGTGCTCGGCATCACGCACCAGCTGTACAAGCCCATGCCTGGACGTTTCAAGGACTACATCTCGATTCCGCGCGTCAACGGCTATCAGTCGTTGCACACGACGTTGTTCGGCCCGAACGGTTTGCCCTTAGAGGTCCAAATTCGCACGGAGGAGATGGACAAGGTGGCCGAGCGCGGGATTGCGGCGCATTGGCAGTACAAGGCCGTCGAGAAGCACAGCTACGGCAGCCGAGGAACGCGCGCGCAGACTGGCTCGCGGGCCTCATGGAGATGGAGCGGTCGGCGAACTCCGAGGAGTTTCTCGAGACGGTCAAGGCCGATCTGTTTCCCGACAAGGTTTACGTATTCACGCCGAAGGGCGCGATTCTGCGATTGCCGCGCGGTGCGACGGCCGTGGATTTCGCCTATGCCGTGCATACGGACGTCGGCAACCGGTGCGTCGCGGCGAAAATCGATCGGCGCCTAGTGCCGCTGAAGACGCCCTTCGCAACGGCGAGACGGTCGAGATCATCACGGCGCGCGGCGCGCGGCCGAACCCGAACTGGGTCAATTTCGTCACGACGGCCAAGGCCCGCAACGCTATCCGCAACTATCTGAAGAATCTGAAGCGCGACGAGGCCCAGGAGCTCGGCCGCCGGCTGCTCAACCAAGAGCTCATGTCGTACTCGCTGAGCCTACGCAAGCTGCCGAAGGCTCGTCTCGACGCGTTGCTGCGAGAGCTCGGAATCGGCGGCGTCGAGGCCTTGTTCGAGCAGGTCGGCTTGGGCGAGAGGCTGGCGCCCGTCATCGCCGGCATGCTCGCACAGCAGAGCGACGAAGACGCGACCGCCGCAGAGCGGCGCAAGCCGCTCGAGATCGCGGGCACGGAAGGCATGGTCGTCAATTACGCGCGCTGCTGTTATCCGATTCCGGGCGACGAAATCGTGGGCTTCATGTCGAGCGGCCGGGGCATCGTCGTTCACCGCGGCAATTGCCGGAACTTGGCCGAGTACCGCAAGCAGCCGTCGAAGTGGATTCCGGTCAACTGGAAGAAAGGCGTCAAGGGCGAATTCGATTCCGAGATCCAAGTGCGTACGCTCGACCGAGTCGGGTTGCTGGCCGAGGTGGCCGGCCGCATCTCGGCGACGCACACGAATATCGAGCATGTGCGCGTCGATACGGAAGGCGATGCGTCGGCGCTCGTCTTCAGGCTCAAGGTCCATGACCGCCGTCAGCTGGCACAGGTGGTCAGGAGCATTCGCGCGATTCCCGGCGTCGTGCGCGTGATGCGCAGCGCCGGTTGAGGGTTCGAGAATACGAAATGGTCAAGCAGAGAATTCAAACGCAGAGTGCGCCGGCCGCCATTGGCACTTACAGTCAGGCAATCCGCTCGGGAAACACCGTCTATTTGTCGGGCCAGATACCCTTGAAGCCCGGTTCGGGTGAGCTCGTGAGCGGCGATGTTCGTGCCGAGATTCGCCAAGTCTTCGACAACCTCTCGGCCGTGGCGGGAGCTGCGGGCGCCACGCTTGCGAACGCGGTCAAGCTGACCGTGTACCTCACGGATCTCGCGAACTTCGCCGCCGTGAACGAAGTGATGGCCGATTACTTCGACGAGCCGTATCCGGCCCGTGCCGCCATCGGCGTGGCGGCCTTGCCCCGCGGCGTGGCCGTGGAAGTCGACGCCATCCTCGTGTTGTAGGCGGCCGGGAATCGATTCGAAGGCCGCATCGCTGTTCGATTTGCCGATCGAGACGCTCGCGGGCGTCGGACCGAAAGTCGCCGCGAAGCTCACCAAGCTCGGCGTCGAACGCGTCGGTGATCTGCTGTGCCTGCTGCCGCAGCGCTACGAGGATCGTACGGCCATTCGACCGTTAGGTGGGCTCGGGCCCGGCGAGAAGGTCCTCATCGAGGGCGAGATCGAGCTCGCGGAGGTGGCGCTTCGCCGTCGTAGATCGCTGCTGTGCCGCGTCTCCGATGGGACGGGGGCCATCACCTTGCGATTCTTTCACTTCAACCGCGCTCAGCAACACGCCCTCGCGCGCGGGGCGAGAGTGCGCTGCTACGGAGAGGTGCGCACCGGACCCGCGGGGCTCGAGATGGTTCATCCCGAGCACCGTGTGATCGGCGTCGGAGAACCGGAGCCCACCGCGACCCTCACACCCGTGTATCCGACGACCGAAGGCTTGCACCAGCTGACCGTCCGCAGGCTCGTCGAAAAGCTCATCCTGCGTCTCCAGCGCGAGCCGATGCCCGACTACCTAGACGATCAGTTGCCGGCCGGTTGGCCCGATTTCACTGCGGCGATCGTCCGCTTGCATAACCCGCCCGTCGACACTTCGGCGGCACTGCTCGCGACCGGCCAGCTGCCCGAGCAGCGCCGACTCGCGCTCGAAGAGCTCGTCGCTCAGCGCCTCGGCTTGCGGCGAACGGCCTTGGCGGCGCGCAGCGAGACGGCGACCCCGCTGCAGGCCGCGGAGCCGGCGCTCGAAAGATTTCGCGCCGGCCTCGGGTTCGAGCTCACGTCAGCGCAAGCTCGCGCTGCGCACGAGATGCTCGAGGATCTCGCCAAACGCGTGCCGATGACTCGTCTGCTTCAAGGCGACGTCGGATCCGGCAAGACCGTGGTCGCGGCGCTCGGCGCCGTCGTTGCAGCGAGCGCGGGCTATCAGACCGCCGTGATGGCGCCGACGGAGCTGCTCGCCGAGCAGCATTTCGCGAACTTCGCCCGCTGGCTCGAGCCGCTGGGCATCGGTGTCACCAACGTGATGGGCTCGTTGTCTCAGCGAGCGCGGACGGCGGCGCTGGAGCAAGTCGCGAGCGGTGCGGTCGCCGTCGCCGTCGGCACCCATGCTCTCTTTCAGGAGTCCGTGCGATTCAATCGCCTTGCGCTCGTAGTCGTGGACGAGCAACACCGATTCGGCGTGCAGCAGCGCTTGAAGCTCAGGCTCAAAGGCGAGCACGGTACATTGACTCCGCACCAGCTGATCATGACGGCCACGCCGATTCCGCGCACATTGGCCATGACGGCCTACGCAGATCTGGATTGCTCCGTGATCGACGAGCTGCCGCCCGGGCGTCAGCCCGTGCGCACCGTCGTCATGCCCGAGCAGCGGCGGATCGAGCTCGTCGAGCGCGTCGGCGCACATTGTCGCGGCGGCGAGCAAGCGTATTGGGTGTGTCCGCTCATCGAGGAATCGGAAACGGTGGACTCGAGTGCTGCGAGCGCTCTCGCGGCGAGTTTGGCGGCGGCGCTGCCGAGTGTGCGAATCGGGCTCATCCACGGCCGGATGAAGGCCGCAGACAAGGAAACGGTCATGCGAGCGTTCAAGAACGCGGATCTCGATTTGCTGGTGGCTACGACAGTCATCGAAGTCGGCGTCGACGTACCGCGGGCGACACTCATGATCGTCGAGAATGCCGAGCGCATGGGGCTCGCACAGCTGCATCAGCTGCGCGGGCGAGTCGGCCGCGGTAGCGGCGCGTCCACGTGCGTGCTGCTTTACAAGCCCCCTCTGAGCCAGCTCGCGCGCGAGCGACTGAAAGTCATGCGCGAGACGAACGACGGTTTTGAGATCGCCCAGAAGGACTTGCAGCTGCGCGGCCCCGGCGAGGTGCTCGGCACCCGACAGACCGGCGTGATGCAGTTGCGCATCGCCGATCTTTTGCGCGACGCCGAGTTGCTGCCGCTCGCGATCGAGATTTCCGAGCGTTTGCTCACCGCGGCGCCGGATCGCGTTGCACCGTTGATCGGCCGCTGGGTGAAGGGTGCGGCAGAGTATGCGAAGGTATGAACCTCCTTCGATTCGGACTCGTAGCGTGTTGAACGAGGGCAACGCCACCCAAACTGCGCGCGGCGGCTTCTGGCGGCAGACCGCGAGAGTGCTGCAACATTACTCGCGCTACGCGCGCTTGATGCGTTTGCACCGGCCGATCGGTATTTGGCTATTGCTATGGCCCACGTTGTGGGCTCTTTGGGTGTCGTCGTCCGGACGGCCGAGCCCGGAGATTTTCCTGATTTTCGTGATCGGTACGATCGTCGTGCGTTCGGCTGGCTGCGTGATTAACGATTTTGCGGATCGCAACATCGACCCGCACGTCGAGCGAACCGCGGATCGCCCGCTCGCGCGCGGCGAGGTCAGCCCGGCGGAGGCCTTGATACTGTTCGTGGCCTTGATGCTCATCGCGCTCGGCCTCGTGCTTACGTTGAATCGGCTTACGGTTCTGTTGGCCGCAGCCGGTGCCGCCGTCACCGTCGTGTACCCGTTCACGAAGCGGTTCTTGTCCACGCCCCAATTCGTGCTCGGCGTTGCTTTCGCGTGGGGTGTGCCGATGGCGTTCGCGGCTCAGCTCGGCGAAGTCACGCGTGTCGGCTGGCTGCTGTTTCTGGCCGCAGTGATCTGGGTCGTCGTCTACGATACGCAGTACGCCATGGCCGATCGTAATGACGATCTGAAGATCGGCGTGCGCTCGACCGCGATCTTGTTCGGCGATCTAGATCGCGCATTTGTCGGCGGCCTGCAGGTGCTGCTGCTCGCGAGCTTGGTCCTGGTAGGGCGCAGCGCGCAGTTCGGTCCTTGGTATTACGGCGGGCTGGTTGCCGCGGCGCTGTTCGGCGTGTATCAGCAAGTGTTGATTCGCGACCGCGACGCGGGACGCTGCGTGCGGGCCTTTCTCAACAATGCGTGGCTGGGTGGCAGTGTGTTCGTGGGCATCGCGCTCGACTACGTGTTTCGAGCTTGAGCGGCCGTGCTGCGCGCGGCGTCCGGCGGCCGAGTTCGTGCGACGGCCCACGCGCCGACGCGCGCCGCCCCGGCCGCTTCCAATGCTTGCGCGAGAGCGTTGATCGTAGCGCCCGTCGTCACGACGTCGTCGACGATCGCGAGCTGCAAGCCCGCCACGCCGGTGGAAACAGCGAATGCCTCTGCGACGTTGCGCCGTCGCAGCGCCGCTGTGCCGCCGGTCTGCGGCGCCGTCGGCTTTGTTCGGCGAACACCGCTGAGCAGCAACGGCACGTCGAGCGATCTCGAGAGGGCCCACGCGATCTCGGTGGCTTGGTTGTATCCGCGTTCGCGCAGCCGGCTCGGGTGCAGCGGAATCGGTATGAGCGCATCGGGCCTGGGTGAAGCGTGATCGAGCTCGGCTGCGAGCAGGAGACCGAGGGCGCGGCCGAGGTTGCGCGCGCGTCGATATTTGAGCGCGAGCACAAAACGATCGAGGGGCGGCACGTAGGCGAAAGGCGCCGCGACGAACTCGAGATGCCACGCCCCATCGGCCTTGGGACAGCTCGTGACGGGCTGCGCCAGCCCGCATCGCGGGCAAGTCGGGCCGACTCGCTCGAAGCCGGCGGCGCAAGTGCGGCAAAAGCCGGCCGCGCTCCGAGCGCCGCAGCCGGGACAAATTTCGACGAAGAGGCGGGCGAGCAGCATAGGTGTAAACCTCGGGCGAAGAGCCAAGTTGACAGCTTTCGGTTCGGTTATCGATACTGATTTTTTGCGGTTCGAATGCAACGAGCGAGGACGTAATGGCAGCAGTCGAGAAGGAAATGAGCGCAGGCAGCGCACGAGTCACGGCCGAGCCGCGCAGCGATTGGAGCCGCGCAGAGGTCGAGGCCTTACTCGATCTGCCGTTCAACGATCTGTTGTATTCGGCGCAATGGGTTCATCGTCGGCACTTCGACCCGAACACGGTTCAGGTGTCGACCTTGCTCTCGATCAAGACGGGAGCCTGCCCCGAGGACTGCGCGTACTGCCCGCAGAGCATCCGTTTCGAGACCGACATCGACACGCATCCGTTGATGCCTCTCGAAGAGGTCAAGATCGCTGCGCGTCGGGCCAAAGACTCGGGTGCCACGCGCTTTTGCATGGGCGCCTCCTACCGCGGCCCCAAGGATGCACAGCTCGAGCCGATTCTCGAAATGGTCGAGGCGGTCAAGGAGATCGGCCTCGAGACGTGCGCAACGCTCGGTCTGTTGCGGCCGGGGCAAGCGGAGCGGCTCGCGGCCGCAGGTCTCGACTATTACAACCATAACCTCGATTCGTCGCCGGAGTTCTACTCCAGGATCATCAGCACGCGCACGTACGAGGATCGACTCGAAACGCTGGAACGCGTTCGCGAGGCCGGCATCAAGGTTTGTTGCGGCGGAATTCTCGGCATGGGTGAGACCCGTTCGGATCGGGTGGGGCTGCTCCACACGCTGGCGACGCTCGATCCGCATCCGGAGAGCGTGCCGATCAATCAGCTCGTGCCCGTCCCGGGCACGCCGCTAGCGGCAGCGGACTCGTTCGACGGATTCGAGTTCGTGCGCAATATAGCGGCAGCTCGAATTCTCATGCCCTGTTCGCATGTACGCCTGTCGGCCGGCCGGTCCGATTTCAGCGATGAGTTGCAGGCGCTGTGCTTTTTCGCCGGCGCCAACTCCATTTTCTACGGCGAGAAGCTGTTGACGACCGGCAACCCGGATACCGAAGCAGACCGGGCTTTGTTCGCGCGGCTGAAGATCGAGCCGGAAACAGTGCAAAGTTGACGGATCCATGAATCGCCCGAGCGCCGAGGACGCGCTGCCCGAAAAGAGCGCGGTGCGGTGCGCGTTCGATCGCGCCGCGGAGTCGTTCGACGCCGCGTGCGTCGTTCACGACGAGGCTCGGCAACGGCTCATCGAGCGGCTGGATTTCTTTCGCTTGGAGCCCGAGCTCATCCTCGACTTGGGGTGCGCAACGGGACGCGCTTCGCGTGCGTTGGCGCAGCGTTATCCGGGCGCCCGCGTGCTCGGCCTCGATGCCTCGAGCGGGATGCTGGGCAGGGCGAAGCAGACATGTGACGGTAACCGCCTGAGCCTGGTTCGCGCCGACGCCGAGAGCTTGCCCCTTCGCGCGGGTACGGTGCAGCTCGCGTTTGCGAATCTGTGTCTGCCGTTTTGCCGGCCCGATCGCGTATTTGCCGAAATGGCGCGGGTGCTCGCACCCGGCGGCTTGTTCGCATTCTCGACCGTCGGTCCGGACACGCTGCAGGAGGTCCGGCGGGCGTGGGCCAAGATCGACGGCGGTATCCATGTTCACGCGGCCTTCGACATGCACGATCTCGGGGACTTGGCGCTGGCAAACGGGCTCGCGGAGCCCGTCGTCGACGTGGACCGCTTGACCCTGACCTACGGCGAGTCGCGAGCGCTTACGAAGGATCTGCGCGACTGCGGTGCCGTCAACACCGCTGCCGGTCGTCGGCGGGGGCTGACCGGAACCGGGCGTTGGCGTACGTTCGAGAGCGCTCTGGGTGCCGGGCGCGGGCCGCAAGAGCGTCTCGAGGTCAGCATCGAGCTCGTGCTCGGTCAAGCTTGGGGGCGAGGACCCAAGGCCGGCCCGCGCCGGGCGGCCGAGGTGGCCGTGCCCGTCGAGCAAATCGGTCGGCGCGGCTCGGGCTAACCCGCAATACGCGCAATCCGCAGCTGTTCTTGCGCGCGAGTCTGCTAGAATGCGCGCGCCCGGTTTCTGGACCGCTCGGCCCGGACCGACTCACAACCGTTGTTGTAGGACGAATGATTAACAGGACGTTCAACGCAGCGTTGACGCTGCTCGCATTGGTTTTCGCGCACCCCGTGTGGGCCGACTTCCAGCTCAATATGACGGAAGGGGTGACCAGCACCAGCCGAGAGATCCACAGCCTGCACATGATGATGTTGACTGTGTGCGCGCTGATTGCCGCCGGCGTTTACGCGGCGATGGTCTACGCGATCGTTAAGTTCCGCAAGTCGGCCGGTGCGCAAGCCCGCGAAATTCTCTCACAACACCACCGCCGAGGTGATTTGGACCGTCATCCCGGCCGTCATCCTCGTGGCTATGGCCGTTCCGGCCGCCGAGACGCTCGTGAAGATGGAGGACACGCGCAATTCGCGAGCTGACCATCAAGGTCACCGGCTATCAGTGGCGGTGGCAGTACGACTATATCGACGACGGCGTGAAGTTCTTCAGCACGCTTGCGCGCGATAGCAACGCGGCGCGACGCCGCGGTTCGGGGATCGATCCGTATACCGTCGAGCAACTACCTGCTCGAGGTCGACCATCCCTTGGTCGTTCCCGTGGACACGAAAGTGCGGCTGCTGGTCACGGCCGCGGATGTGCTCCATTCCTGGTGGATGCCGGCTTTCGGCGTCAAGAAAGACGCTATCCCGGGCTTCATCAACGAGGCCTGGTTCCAGGCCGACCGAGGTGGGCACTTACCGCGGTCAATGCGCGGAGCTTTGCGGCATGGACCACGGATTCATGCCGATCGTCGTGAACGTCGTGAGCCAGGACGACTATCAAGACTTGGCTCGCCGCGCAGCACGCAATGACGACGCGAACTCTACGAGACAAGGACGGAACTCTAATGAGCAGCACGGCAATCGACACTCACGCGGAGCATCACTCGCCACAGGGAGCGTCTCGCTTGGCTCACGCGTTGGATCACGACGACCAATCACAAAGACATCGGCACGCTCTACCTGATCTTCAGCTTCGCTCATGCTGTTCGTGGGCGGCGTGTATGGCGCTCGTCATTCGCGCGGAGCTCTTCCAGCCAGGCCTGCAATTCGTCGATCCCGTGCGTTCTTCAACCAGATGACGACCGTGCATGCGCTGATCATGGTGTTCGGCATGATCATGCCGGCGTTCGCGGGTTTTGCGAACTGGATGCTTCCGCTCATGATCGGCGCGCCGGACATGGCGCTGCCGCGGCTCAACAACTGGTCGTTCTGGCTGTTGCCGTTTGCTACCGGTCTGCTTGATTCTCACGCTGTTTCTTGCCGGGCGGCGGCCCCGCGGCGGGCTGGACGCTGTATCCGCCGCTCGTGCTGCAGACCGGCGACGCGTTTCCGTTCATGATTTTCGCGGTCCACTTGCTCGGCATCTCGTCGATTCTCGCCGCGATCAACATCATCGTGACGATCATGAATCTGCGCGCGCCGGGCATGACCGCTGCTCAAGATGCCGATGTTCGTGTGGACGTGGCTGATCACGGCTTACCTGCTGCTGCTCGCGATGCCGGTGCTTGCCGGCGGCGTCACGATGCTGCTGACGGACCGATTCTTCGGCACGAGCTTCTTCTAGGCGGCCGGCGGCGGCGACCCGGTGCTGTTCCAGCACATCTTCTGGTTCTTCGGTCACCCGGAGGTGTACATCATCATTCTGCCGGCGTTCGGCATCATCTCCGAGATCATTCCGACGTTCGCGCGCAAGCCGCTGTTCGGCTATGCGGCAATGGTCTACGCGACCGCGAGCATCGCGTTCCTGTCGCTGATCGTCTGGGCGCACCATATGTTCACGGTCGGCATGCCGCTCGCCGGGCGAGATTGTTCTTCATGCTGACGACGATGCTCATCGCCGTGCCGACGGGCGTGAAGATCTTCAACTGGACCGCGACGCTGTGGAAGGGCTCGCTGACGTTCGAGACGCCGATGCTGTTCGCGCTCGCGTTCCTGTTCCTGTTCACGCTCGGCGGTTTCTCGGGCCTCATGCTCGCGATCGTGCCGGCCGATATCCAATATCACGACACGCTATTTCGTCGTCGCGCACTTCCACTACGTGCTCGTGCCGGGCGCGTTGTTCGGCGCGTTCGGCGGCGCGTACTACTGGATGCCGAAGTGGACCGGCCACATGTACGACGAGCAGCTCGGCAAGCTGCACTTCTGGCTCACGACTGATCTTCGTGAACGTGACGTTTTTCCCGCAGCACTTCCTCGGGCTTGCCGGAATGCCGCGGCGCATCCCGGACTATGCGACGCAGTTCGCCGATTTCAACATGATCTCGAGCATCGGCGCGTTCGGCTTGGGCTTGTCGCAGCTGATTTTCGTGTACGTCGTCATCAAGTGCGCGCGCGGCGGCCCGAAGGCGACCGCACAGGTCTGGGACAACCCGCAGGGGCTCGAGTGGACCGTGCCTTCGCCGGCGCCGCACCATACGTTCGACCGAACCGCCCGTGATCAGCTGATGACGACGCGCATTGATCGCGACGCGGACGCCGCGAATACTCGCGACCCCGCCGCGTTGCGCGCGAAACTGCGCCGCAGCGGCTGGAAGTTGGCGCTGCTCGCGATAGTGTTCTACCTTGGGTTCATCGCCTGGAACGTTTTCCGCGGCCTGTCGGCCGGATAGCACGATCGTGAAAGAGCACGGACCGGAATTGACTGGTCGTCAAGCTCGCCGGCGTCTGTGCGGCAATGTTCGCTTTCGGCTTCGCGTTGGTGCCGCTTTACAACGTCTTTTGTGCGGTGACGGGTTTCGGCGGCAAGACCGCGAACGCCGCTGCCGCAGGTCGTTCGAGAGCGACCGGACCAATCGCAACGGTGCGGATCGAGTTCCTCGCCTCCGTGTCGAGCGGCGCGCCACTGGGAATTTCGGCCGCAGAAGTCAATCACCTCGATGTGCATCCCGGACAGCTCTACGAGGCGCTGTATCATGCGCCAAGCAACCTGACGGATCGACACGCTCGTCGGCGCAGGCCGTGCCGAGCGTGGCGCCGGGCGAGGCCGCCGAGGACCTCAAGAAGTCACGAATGCTTCTGCTTCACGCAGCAGACGTTCGCTGCCGGACGAGGCGCGCGAGCATGCCGGTCGTGTTCATGATCGATCGCCAGAGCTACCCGAGCACATCGACATGCTGATCGCTCTCTACACTTTTTATTACGCCTCCGGAATAGAGGATTCTAGGACAGTCATGGACCACGCTCCAGGTCCTTACTACGTGCCCCACGGCACGCGTTGGCCGATCTTCGGCTCGGTCGGCCTGTTCCTGATGCTGCTCGGCGCAGCGCTGTGGCTCGAATCAAGCCGGTCATCGGCCGCTGGTCTGCTCATCGGTTTCGGGCTTCTGCTCATCATGCTGTTCGGGTTGGTTCGGCACCGTGATCGGCGAGAGCGAGCGATCGCTGTACAACGACCAGGTCGACCGCTCGTTCCGGCTGGGGAATGAGCTGGTTCATCTTCTCCGAGGTCATGTTCTTCGCCGTGTTCTTCGCCACGTTGTTCTATGCGCGCGCAGCTCGTCGATGCCTTGGCTCGCCGGCGAAGGCAACAATTTCTTCACGAACCTGCTGCTGTGGCCGGGTTTCGAGAACACCTGGCCGACGACGGGGCCGGCCGGCTCCGATGTTCGAGCCTGGAGCGCATGGGGCATTCCGGCGCTCAACACCGCAATTCTATTGTCGAGCGGTGTCACGATCACGATCGCGCACCATATGCTGCGGGCCGGGCACCGCCGCGGGCTCACGGTGTGGCTGGCCGCGACGTTGTGCTCGGCTTCCTGTTCGTGGGCTTGCAGGCGCACGAGTACATGCACGCGTATACGGAGTGGCTTCCGACTCGATACGGGCATCTACGGCAGCACGTTCTTCATGCTGACGGGCTTTCACGGCCTGCACGTGACGCTCGGCGCCATCATGCTCATCGTGATCTGGCTACGGATTCTGCGCGGGCACTTCACGCCGCGACCGCCACTTCGCGTTCGAAGCGGTGGCTTGGTACTGGCACTTCGTCGATGTCGTCTGGCTCGGATTGTTCGTCTTCGTCTACTGGGTTTGATGCACGGGCGGTGCTCGCGCGAGCCGCCGAGACCGTGTGGCTCGATGAGCCCGGTGTACCACGCGAGCATCAGGAACAAGAAGAACGCCACGGACAGGCCGACGCGCACGGTCAGCGCCCTGAGCAGGCTGCGCGAGTTGTCTCCGCGTTTGAACAGCGCAGTGAGCGCGACGCCCAAGCTGGCCAGCATTCCCGCGAAGAACAGCACGGCGATGAGATTCATAATGGGCGTCCCGTCATAGCAGGAGGAATTGTAGCGTGCCGCTTCGCTCGGGGTCGCTCGCCAATCTCGGGGCAGCCGTGCTCCTCGGCGCGGTGGGGTTTTTGTGCGTGGCCCTCGGCCGTTGGCAATGGCACCGCGCCGCGGAGAGCCGTGAGACGGCGGCTCGGTTCGCCGTCACGGCCGATCTGGCGCCGCTGACGAGCGCGCCCCCGGATTTCGAAGGGCAGCGCTATCGCCGGCTGCGGCTGCACGGCGAATACGTTCCGGAGCGGCAGTTCCTGCTCGATAACATCGTCGAGGACGGGCGCGCCGGCTACGAGGTCTTGACTCCGTTTCGTCCGAGCGACGGCGGGCGATGGCTGCTCGTCAATCGCGGTTGGCTGCCGGCCAATCCCGACAGGCGCGTGTTGCCGGAGGTGGCCGTCGATTCCGGCGAGCGCGACGTCGAAGGCCGAATCGATCGGTTGCCTCGGCCGGGTCTTACGCTTGGCGGAGGGGCGGCCGGCATGAAAACCGAAGCGCTGACCGTGTTGTCCTATCCCACGGCGGCGGAGCTCGCCGAGCGGCTCGGTCGACCGGTCTATCCTTATCAGCTGCTGCTCGACGCCCGCGAGTCCGTGGGGTTTGCACGAGAATGGCGACCCGCCGGCCTCGGGCCGGAGCGCCATCTCGCCTACGCGGGGCAGTGGTGGCTGTTCGCATGCGGGGCCGTCGGCGCCGCCGTCGCGCTCGTGTGGCGCGCGTCTGAGGAGGCAGACATGAAGTACAAGTCCATCATACTGTGGCTGATCGGGCTCGCCTGTATCGGCCCGTTCGTTTTGGCTGCGATCCTCTACTATGGCCCTTGGCAGCATTCGGCGTTGCCGACTCTGCCCGGCGTCAGAGAGCTCGTGCAGCCGCCGGTCGCACTGCCGCCGGCGTGGTTCGACGAGCCGGCCGCGTCGCCGGCGGTGCGATACCGATGGTCGCTCATCTATGCAAGAATAGCGGCCTGCGACCAGCAATGTGTCGCAGACCTTGAGCGGTTGCGGCAAGTTCACCTCGCGCTCGGCAGCGAGGTCGATCGCGTGCGGCGAGTCTACTTGTACACGGGCGACGAGCCGCAGTTTCCGGACGATCGACAACTCTTAGTACGTCGTTTGGATGACGATCGGGGCGCGCCGGTGCTGGGACTGCTCGGTGAGGATCGATTGCGGGCAGGTCGCGTGTACATCGCGGACCCGTCCGGGAACCTCGTCGTGAGCTATCCCCCCTCCGCAGAGCAGAAAGAACTATTACGCGACCTGCAGCGCCTGCTCGCAGTGTCCAGGACGGGGTGATGAACACCATCTTTGTGCGGCTGGCTCGATTCGGCACGGTGCTCGCCTTGGTCGTGGTGGTGATGGGCGCGTTGGTGCGCCTGACGGATGCAGGTCTCGGCTGCCCGGATTGGCCGGGCTGCTACGGGCGGATCGTCGTGCCCGAGCACGGTGCCGCGGCCACCGAGCTCGGCGAGGCCTATGGTCGGCCCGTCGAAGCCGGCAAAGCATGGCGCGAGATGATTCACCGCTATCTCGCCAGTACCCTCGGGTTCGTCTGCGTGGCGCTCGCCACGCTGGCTTGGATGAATCGCCGCGATCCGGATCAGCCTTGGCGGGCTCCGCTGGCGCTGGTGGGGGTCATCGTCTTTCAAGCGCTACTCGGCATGTGGACGGTCACGCTGCTGTTGAAGCCCATCGTCGTCGTCGCTCATTTGCTCGGCGGGCTCACGACGCTCGCGTTGCTCGCCTCGCTCGGCCGTTGGCGGACGGTCAAGCTGCCCCGCCCGAGCATCGGTTTGCGCGCGCTCGGTCTCGTCGCGGGCGGAGCGCTCGCGCTGCAGATCGCGCTGGGCGGCTGGACGAGCGCCAACTATGCCGCACTCGCATGCCCCGACTTCCCGACGTGCCAGACTCAGTGGTGGCCGGTGCTCGCCGACTTTCGAGACGGCTTCGTGCTCTGGCGCGGACTCGGCATCGAACTACGAGGGCGGCGTGCTCGATAACCCAGCGCGTGTGGCGATACATTTCACCCATCGGCTCGGGGCGCTCGTGGCGGCGGTCTTGATCCTGCTGCTCGCATGGCGCCTGCTTCGCGAGCCGCTCACGCGACCGGACGGCGCGGCCCTTCTCGCCGTGCTGCTGCTCCAGCTGAGTCTCGGTGTTAGTATCGTCCTCTTCGGGGTGCCCTTGCCCGTCGCCGTTGCGCACAACGGCACGGCGGCCTTGCTCCTCTTGGCAGTGCTCAATGCTAACCAGAGAATTCGGCAACGCTAAGCTCGTCGCTGCCGTGCCTCGCTGGCGCGACTACTATGCGCTCACGAAGCCGGTGGTCGTTCAGCTGCTCGTGTTCACGGCCATCGTGGGCATGTTTCTCTCGACGCCCGGAATGGTGCCGTGGCATGCGTTGGTATTCGGCAGCATCGGCATCGGACTCGCGGCGGCCTCAGGGGCGGTCGTCAATCAAGTCCTCGACCAGCGAGTCGACGCGCGCATGGCGCGCACGCGGCAACGTCCGCTGCCGACGGGTCGAGTCCAGGAG
This sequence comes from uncultured Gammaproteobacteria bacterium, assembly GCA_963786385.1. GTDB lineage: Bacteria > Pseudomonadota > Gammaproteobacteria > Steroidobacterales > Rariloculaceae > FEN-1219. The sequence continues at coordinate 373,389 of CAWAYS010000004.1, read as the reverse complement.
CGCGATGCGTTCGCGTTTGCCTTGATCCTGGGGCTCGCCGGTTTGGCTATTCTCGCCTTGCTCGTGAATGCGCTGACGGCCGCGCTGACGTTCCTTTCCCTGATCGGCTACGCCGTTGTCTATACCGTCTATCTCAAGCGTGCAACGCCGCAAAACATCGTCATCGGCGGCGCCGCCGGCGCCGCGCCGCCCGTGCTCGGGTGGGCCGCCGTCACGGGGGACGTGAACGGCTATGCGTTGCTGCTGTTTCTGATCATCTTCACGTGGACGCCGCCGCATTTCTGGGCGCTCGCGATCGCTCGCCGGCTCGACTACGAGCGTGCCGAAATACCGATGCTGCCCGTTACGCACGGCGAAGAGGTCACGAAGTCGTTCGTCGTCTACTACACGATCTTGCTCCTCGTCGTGTCCGTTGCTTCCTTACTTGACGGGCATGAGCGGTCCGCTGTACTTGTTCGGCGCGCTCGCGCTGGGTAGCGGCTTCCTGTATTACGCCGTGCGCCTCAAGCGAGCTTCGACTCCGTTTCTCGCAATGACGACATTCCGCTATTCGATCACCTATCTCATGGCGCTGTTCAGCTTCCTGCTGATCGACCACTACATCCCGGCTGCTCTGGCCGCAATAGGGGCAGTCCCGGCACTTACGCGCCTGCGCTCCCCGCCTTCGCCGAATGGACGTCACCGACATCATCGATCCTCTGAACGATGCGCAGCGGGAGGCCGTCACGGCGCCGGATCGGCCGACGCTCGTGCTCGCGGGCGCCGGCAGCGGCAAGACGCGCGTCCTCGTGCATCGAATTGCCTGGGCGATCAGGGTCGATGGGGGTCGCGCCGCAGCACGTCCTTGCCGTGACGTTCACCAACAAAGCCGCGAGCGAAATGCGCGAGCGCATCGAGGCGTTGCTCGGTTTCCCGACGCGCCATCTGTGGATCGGCACCTTTCACGGACTCTCCCATCGGCTGTTGCGCATCCATTGGCGCGAAGCGGGCTTGACGGAAGGATTCCAGATCATGGATTCCGACGATCAGCAGCGGCTGATTCGTCGTCTCGTTCGCAATGCTCGAGCTCGACGAAAACGAATGGGTGCCGAAAGAAGTGCAGTGGTTCATCAACGCGCAGAAGGACGAGGGTCTGCGGCCCGCCGATCTGGCCGACGAGGGCAACGCGGGGCGACGCCAAATGATCGACCTTTACGCGCGTTACGAGAAAACCTGTGCGGATGCGGGGGTCATCGATTTCGGCGAGCTGCTGCTTGCGCAGTCTCGAGCTGTTGCGCGACAACGAAGACTTGCTGCGTCAATACCGCGAACGATTTCATCACGTCCTCGTGGACGAGTTTCAAGACACGAACGCCATTCAATACCGATGGTTGAAGCTCATCGCGGGTCCGAAAGGCACGCCCTTCGTCGTCGGCGACGACGACCAGTCGATCTATCGGTGGCGCGGCGCACGAGTCGAAAACCTCTTCCGTTTTCAACAGGACTTTGCTGACACTCAAGTCGTGCGGCTCGAGCAAAATTATCGCTCTACGGCGACGATTCTGAACGCTGCGAATGCCGTCATCGCCAACAACACGGCACGTCTCGGCAAGACGCTTTGGACGGACGGCGACAACGGCGAGCCGATGAAGCTCTATTCGGCATTCAACGAGCGCGATGAAGCCGAGTTCGTGATCAATCGCATCCAAGACTACCTGACGCAGGGTAACCGTCGCAGCGACGTCGCGGTTCTGTATCGCTCTAACGCGCAGTCCCGCGTCTTCGAGGAAAATCTCCTTGCGGCAGGTATTCCGTACCGCGTCTACGGTGGCTTGCGTTTTTTCGAGCGCGCGGAGATCAAGGACGCGCTCGCCTATCTGCGGCTGATCGCGAACCGTGACGACGACCCGTCGTTCGAGCGCGTGGTAAATACACCGACGCGCGGCATCGGCTCGCGAACCGTCGAAGCCGTACGTGCGGAGGCACGACAAGCGGGAACGAGCTTGTGGCGAGCCGCGGCCGCCGTCATCTCGCAGCGTACGCTGGCGAAACGCTCGCTCGAGTCGCTCTGGGGCTTCCTTAATCTCGTCGACCGGCTCGACGAGGAAACCCGCACTTCGAGTCTGCACGAGCAAGTCGCGCGAGTCGTAGAGGCGAGCGGACTCATCGCACACCATGGCAAAAACACGCAAGCCGGCGGCGAGGCGCGAGTCGAGAACCTCGAGGAGCTCGTCGAGCGCCGCCAGCGACCTGATTCGTAGCGAGGAGTCCGACTTGCCGCCGCTCGCGGAATTCCTGTCGTACGCCGTGCTCGAGTCGGGTGACGGGCAGGCGGACGCCTACGAGGACAGCGTGCAGCTCATGACGCTGCATTCGGCAAAGGGACTGGAATTCGGTCTCGTCTTTCTGTGCGGCCTCGAGGATGGTCTGTTCCCCCATCAGCGGTCGTTGAACGATGCCGTCGGGCTCGAGGAGGAACGCCGTCTTTGCTACGTCGGCATCACGCGCGCGCGCCGCCAACTCTTTTTGACGTATGCCGAAAAACGCCGTCTGCACGGCGTCGAAACCTTCGCTACGCCGTCGCGGTTCATTCGCGAGATTCCGGCCGAGTTCGTCGAAGAAGTCCGGCCGGCCATGATCGTCGCACGGCCCGTCTATCGGCGCAGCGAAAGCCCGCGCGGCGATCGCGGCAATTACCTCGAATCCGGCATGCGGCTCGGTCAGCGCGTGCGGCACACGAAGTTCGGCGAGGGCATCGTTCTCGACAGCGAGGGCAGCGGCTCGCATGCTCGCGTGCAAGTCAACTTCGAAAGGGCTGGAACCAAGTGGCTCGTCGTTGCCTATGCGAACCTCGAAGTGATGTAGACTAGCCGCGCAGTCGCGACCGGGCAAATCATGAAGATTCTGATTTTGGGCGCGGGACAGGTCGGCAGCACCGCCGCTTTCAGCCTGGCCCGTGAAGAGGCCAACGAAGTCACGATCGTCGATCGAAATCCCGACGTGCTGCGCGAGCTGCAGGATCGGCTCGACGTGCGCACGGTCGTCGGCAATGCGGCCTATCCCGACGTTCTGGAGCGTGCCGGCGGACGCGATGCGGACATGATCATCGCGTTGACGAACAGTGACGAGATCAACATGCTCGCCTGCCAAATCGCCTTCACGCTGTTTCGCACGCCGACGAGGATAGCCCGTATTCGAGCTCGAGAGCTCACGGGCCGGACGCAACTGTTCGGTCCCGACGGCATTCCCGTCGATGTGGCGATCAGTCCCGCATCTCTGGTCACGGACTACATCGAGCAGCTCATTCGTTTCCCCGGGGCGCTCCAGGTGCTCGATTTCGCGGACGGTCGCGTGCGTCTCGTGGCCACGCGGGCAAACCGCGAGGGCGCGCTCGTCGGTCATCCGCTGCGCGAGTTGCCGAAGCACATACCGAACGTGGAGAGTCGTGTAGTCGCCATCTACCGCGGTGGCCGAGGCATTATTCCCGACGGTGACACCGTGGTGGAGGAAGGCGACGAAGTCTTCTTCATTGCGGCGCGTAAAGACATCCGCATGGTGCTGCGCGAGATGCGCAAGCTCGACGACCCAGTCCGCAAGGTCGTGATCGCGGGCGGAGGCAACATCGGGCTCGATCTCGCTCGGGCTCTCGAGGGGACGAACCAAGTGAAGGTAATCGAGCGCGATTGGCAACGCGCCCGGGAGATCTCCGATCAGCTCAATCGCGCGATCGTGCTCCACGGCGATTCGGCAGACGAGGAGCTGCTGCTCGAGGAGAACATCGACAGCGCGGATGTGTTTGTCGCCGTCACGAACGCCGAGGAAGCGAATATCTTATCGGCGATGCTCGCAAAGCGGCTCGGGGCTCGCAAGGTCATGGCGTTGATCAACAAGATCGCTTACGCCGAACTAGTCGAGGCAGGCACGATCGACGTCGCGATCTCTCCTCAGCAGATCACCCTCGGAACACTGCTTGGCGCACGTTCGCCGCGGCGACGTCGTAAAGGTGCACTCGCTGCGCCGCGGCGCGGCGGAGGCGATCGAGGCGATTGCGCACGGCGACTCGCGAGAGTCCCGCGTGGTGGGGCGGCTCATCGAGGAGATTCGCCTGCCGCGCGGGGCGAGCGATCAGCGCAATCGTCCGCGGCGACCAAGTTCTCATGGCCCATCACGACACACAGATCGAGGCCGACGACCACGTGATCCTGTTCATCGCGGATCGTCGGCAGATCGACGAAGTCGAACGTTTGTTCGAGGTGGGTGTCACGTTCGTTTAAGCGTCGAGGTCGCCGGCATGCCCAAGGACCTGACCGCCAATCTGGAGGCCCTGCTCGCCAAGGGCAACGACACGCCCGCGCTCAGGCTCGCGCTCGCCGCGCGCTATTACGATGCGGGCGTGCACGATCGAGCGGTGACTCATGCCGAGGCGGCCGTTGCGCAGGACGAGACCTACTCCGCCGCGTGGAAAGTGCTGGGACGTGCCCACGCTGCCGCCGGGGACGTGGAGGCGGCGGCCGAGAGCTATCGTCGCGGCATCGAAGTCGCCGAGCGACGCGGTGACCGACAAGCGGTCAACGAAATGCGCGTGTTTCTCAAGCGACTCGGCGGATCCGCCGAGCCATAGGGGTTCGGCGCCCGGCGAGGGCGCCGGCGGTCAGTGATGAGCGTCCGATTCGTCGTGCCGTTTGTGCTCGTCGTCGATTTTCCGCGGCGGCGGCAAATTGTCCGCCCGCAGCCACACGATGCTGCCAAACACGAACAACAGCAAAGCGACGGTCAAGAACGGTATCGGTGGAATCCAAATGGGTATGGCAGTCATTCCGGTCACGTAGGGTGCAATGAGTAGAGAAAGAATCCAGGCGATGGGCAACCCGAGCAGAATACCAAAAGCCAGCTTCGGTTGGCTCCGCCATACGCCCGCCCAAAGGAGCAGTAAGACGACAATGCCGAGTAACCAAACAATCACGTGAGCATCCTCCGTGGGTAACGGCGAGCGTTAATGCTGAGCTTCGGCTTCGGCCTCCTGTGCCACCGGCACGATCGGTGCCGAGAACGAGTTCAGCCGCGTGAGCTCCGTATAGTCGCCCTCGACGGCCATGAGGCCGATGAGCACAAGCAGCACGACGGGCGGGCCGAGAATGGCGTACATGAGCGCCAACCGCTCCCACTTCATGTGCATGAAGAAGGCGATGATGAAGCCCGCCTTCAGAAACATGAACAACACGATCAGGGCCCACCTGAGCATGCCGTGGTCTATGAAGTCGGTGGCATACGAGCCCGTGCTGAATACGAACAGCAGTATCCAGATCAGGAAGTAGATCTTCAGCGGATGCTGTTGGCCTGGTTCCCCTGACATCTGAAGCCCCCTACCAGAGATAGAAGAATGCGAAAATGAATACCCACACGAGGTCGACGAAGTGCCAATAGAGGCCCGCGATCTCGACGATCTCGTAGTTACCACCGCCGCGCTCGTAGTCCCCGCGCAGGACCTTCATCGCTACGATCGTCAGATACACGACACCGGCCGAGACGTGCAGTCCGTGAAAACCGGTGATCATGAAAAACGACGCACCGAACTGCGAGGCGCCGAGCGGGTTGCCCCAGGGCCGAACCCCTTCGTTGAGAATCAGGTTGCTCCACTCGAAAGCTTGCATACCGACGAAGACCGCACCGAAAGCGGCCGTCAGCAGCATGAGCGACGCCGCCCGCCCGCGATCGCCGCGATAGCCGAAGTTGACCGCGAGTGCCATCGTGCCGCTGCTCGTGATCAGGTCGAACGTCATGATCGCAATGAGGATCAGCGGCATGTGGACGCCGAACAAGTTCAGCGAGAACACCTCGCTTACGTTCGGCCACGGCACCGGAGTCGACATGCGCACGTTCATGTACGACGTCAAAAAGCAGGTAAAGATGAACGTGTCGCTGAGCAGAAAGATCCACATCATGGCCTTGCCCCAAGGCACGCGGAACGTCTGCTTGTCAGCGGACCAATCGGTGACGATGCTTCCCCAACCCGCTGCGTCGGGGGCTGTCGCGGTAGTGGTCAAACCGTCTTGCGCCATACGGGATATTCCTCGCTAGGTCGACAGAAGCAGGGCAAACAGGCCGAGCCATATCAGCAACAGCCAATGCCAGTAAAGGGTGCACAGCTGCACGCTCAAGCGAATTTGGCTGCGCGCCACGACGCTGTTCCGTCCGACGCCGCGCCAAACACGCGAAGCGGTTCGCCCGAGCACGAAAAGCCCGCCGACGAGATGCAGGCCGTGGACCGCCGTCAGCAGCACGAAGAAGGTATACGCAGGACTGTTGGGTCCATATTGGCCGCTCGCGTTGGCTAAACGCCAAGCCAAAACCTGGCCTGCAAGGAAGATGACCGTGAGCACGCCGGCGCCCGTGAAAAAGGCGCGAACGCCGCCGAGATCGCTCTTGTCGGCGCGGGCTCGAGCGATCTGCATCGCCGCGCTCGCGAGCACGAGGACCAGCGTGTTGACCCACAGAATGCTCGGCTCGTCGACCGGCTGCCACGGCGCGAGTCCTTGCGACTGCGTCATGCGCATCATGTAGGCGCTGGCGAACAACCCGAACAGGCTCGAGACCATCGCGAGGAAGAACCACAGGCCGACCTTCGGCGCGGACGACGTGACGTTGTCCTGGCTGCCTGAAATGACGCCTTGTTGTGCCCACGGCTTTTCGCGCAGGCGCCTCACGATCAGCCACCACACGGTGATGGCGAGCACCATGACGACCGAGACTACGTTCAACATGACGGTCTATCCCTCCAGCTAGCCCAAGGACGAGTGGCCTTTCGGCGGCTCGTTCTGCGGGATGAAATCCTTGTCCTCGCCGGGCACGCTGTAGTCGTAGGCCCAGCGGTACACGACTGGCAACTTCGGACCCCAATTTCCGTGCACGGGCGGCGTCTGCGGCGTCTGCCACTCGAGCGTGGTTGCGCGCCACGGATTCGGATCCGCCGATCTTCCCTTTACGCAGGCTGTAGAGCACGTTGATGATGAAGATCACTTGGGCGGTCGCGACGACGATCGCGGCGATCGTGATCGCCTCGTTCACGGCGTGCGCGGATTGCGGGATGAAGTTCGTATTGCCGTAAGCGTAGTAGCGTCGCGGCATGCCCAACAGGCCCAGGTAGTGCATCGGCAAGTAAATCGCATAAGTGCCGAGGAATGTCATCCAGAAGTGGATCCTGTCCGAGCAGTCTCGTTTGGCATTCTGCCGGTTATCTTCGGGAACCAGTGATAGATGGCGCCGAACAAGACCATGACGGGCGAAACGCCCATGACCATGTGGAAATGGCCGATCACGAAATACGTGTCCGACAGCGGCAGGTCAACCGTGACGTTGCCGAGAAAAAGGCCCGTGAGTCCGCCGTGCACGAAAGTGAAGATGAACCCGATGGCAAACAGCATTCGGCAGTGTCAACTGGATGTCGCCGCGCCACAGCGTCAGCACCCAGTTGTAGACCTTGATTGCCGTGGGGATCGCGATGATCAGCGTCGTCGTCGCGAAGAAGAATCCGAAGTAGGGATTCATGCCGCTCACGTACATGTGATGTGCCCACACGACGAAGCTCAACGCGCCGATCGCGACGATGGCCCAGACCATCATGCGGTAGCCGAAGATGTTCTTTCGCGCGTGCGTGCTCAACAGATCCGAGACGATCCCGAAAGCCGGCAGGGCGACGATGTACACCTCCGGATGCCCGAAGAACCAGAACAGATGTTGGAACAGGATCGGGCTGCCGCCATTGTGCTGCGATAGATCTGCCGAGCGACATGCAGCGCCGGCATGAAAAAGCTCGTGCCGATCAAGCGATCGAGCAGCATCATGATGGCCGCGACGAGCAACGCCGGAAAGGCGAGCAGACCCAGGATCGTCGCGACGAAGATGCCCCAAACCGACAGCGGCATGCGCATGAGCGTCATACCTCGGCAACGCGCCTGCAGCACCGTAGTCACGTAGTTCAGACCGCCCATCGTGAACGCGACGATGAAGATCGCGAGCGACGCGAGCATGAGCACGATGCCCCATGTCGTTGCCGGGGGTTCCGTTGAGCATCGTCTGCGGCGGATAAAGCGTCCAGCCGGCTCCCGTGGGCCCGCCGGGCACGAAGAAGCTCGCGAGCAGCACGACCACCGACAGCAAGTAGACCCAAAAGCTCAGCATGTTCATGTACGGAAACACCATGTCGCGTGCGCCGCACATGAGCGGGATGAGGTAGTTGCCAAATCCGCCCAGGAACAAAGCAGTGAGCAGGTAGATGACCATGATCATGCCGTGCATCGTCACGAATTCGTAATACCGATACGGCGTGATGAAGGCGAACGTGTTGGGGAAGCCGATCTGCAGTCGCATCAACAGCGACAGCACGAGTGCGATCAAGCCCACGAAGATCGCTACGGATCCGTACTGGATCGCGATGACCTTGTGGTCCTGGCTCCAAATGTACTTTTCGACGAAGGTCTGGGGATCGTGAAGATGATGATCCCGGTCGGCGATTGCAACGTATGCCATGTCAGCTGTTCCTCTTCGACTTTTCGTCTCGGCAACCTCGGCTGCCTCGAGTTGACTCTCGTGGGTCGAGCGGCGAGCTCCCGACCTCAGCGCAATGTATTGATGTACGCGATGACGTCGTTGATGGCCTGGTCGTTCCTCAGCATGATCGACATCATCGACATTTGGTCGCCGTACACGTCTTCAGGATGCGCCCCCCGGGTGCGCGCCTTGAAGTTCTGGAGCTGTCGTTGCAGGTACCAGTCGCTCATGCCCGCGATCCGCGGTGCGTTCGTGGCCCACCTGCCTTTGCCGTCGTTGCCGTGGCAAAGAGCGCAGGTCTGGAACAGCTCGCGGCCGTGATCGACATCGCCGATCACTGTCGTCGCAGCGGGAGTGTCGGGCAACGTTTCGATTCTGGCGATGACGTTCTCGAGCGCGGTCGGGCTCGCGACGGTCTGTGCCATCGGTGCCATTTGGGGGCCGAACTCGTCGTTCGGAGCCGTGCCGCGAACTCCCGTTTGGAAATTGTGCAACTGTCGGCGGATATACCAGCCATTGAGGCCCGCGAGCCTCGGCGCATTGAGCTGCTGGTTGCCCTCGCCCTGCGCGCCGTGGCACGCCGAGCAAACCGCGTAGTTTGCGGCTCCGGCCTGCGCGTTGCCGGCTGGGCGCGCCTGGGTCTCGGCGAACGTGGGCTGTTTGGCGAGCCAAGCTTGGTAGTCGGCCGCGGAGTCGACGACGACCTTGCCGCGCATGGCAAAGTGCCCGGCCCCGCAAAGCTCCTCGCAAAGTATCTCGTAGGTGCCTTCTACCGTCGGCGTGAACCATTGATAAGTCACGATGCCCGGCACGAGATCCATCTTGACGCGGAACTGCGGGACGGCGAAGTCGTGTAAGACGTCGGTCGACCGAAGCAACGCTTTGACCGACTGACCGACGGGTAAGTGCATGATCGGATCGGCGATCACGATATCGTCGCGGCCCTTGGGGTCGTCGGGATCGATGCCGAGTGGGTTGTCGACCGACAAATAGCGAACGTCGCTTCTGCCGAGCACGTTATCGGCGCCCGGCAGACGGTAGCTCCAATTCCATTGCTTGCCGACGGCCTCGAATATCTTGGCGTCGGAAGGCGGATTGACGAAACTACCCCAGACGAAGAGCCCCGGGGTCAGCATGGCGACGACGCCGATCGTCGTCGCAGCGGTCAGCGTGATTTCGAGCTTGCTGCTCTCGGGCTCGTAGTGAGCTTTATTCGATGGTCGGTGCCGGAATCGCCACACGCAATAGGCCGTGAACAAATTGACGGCGACGAACACGATTCCGGTGACCCAAAACGTCATGTTGACCGTGAAGTCCACTGCCGACCAGTTCGAGGCCAGTGGAGTGAAGTACCAGGGACTCGCGAAATGGAAAATCAGCGAGCCGATAACGAGTAAGACAATGACGACGGCTAAGGCCACCATACCGCATGCATCCTCTTGTCAAAGTCAAAACTGACTTGCTGTCCTGGAGTGCACGGTCCGTCGCGCGAAACCTCAAGAAAGAAAGCTATCCGATAACGAACTTCCCGTTCATCAATACGAAGTGTCCAGGAAACGAGCAAAAATACGTGTAGTCGCCGCCAGGCTTTAGCTTGGAAATGTCGAATGTCACCGACACTTCTTGGCCGCCGCCGATGATCGGCGTCGAGGCGAGCACGCGGGCGTCGCCGGCAGGCAAGTAATTTGGCGGGCCGGCGCCTTGGCCGGCTTGCGCGACAGCCTGATAGTCGGCCGTCGCGGCGAGTACCCAGTTGTGGCCCATGACGTTCGCCGCAAGAGTTCCAACATGCTTGAGCGTGACGGTGACTTGCTTGCAGCCGGAGCTGACTTCGAGCTCCTTCTTGTTATATTGGATTTGGTCGTTTCCCTCGATGGAGACGGAGCACTCTTGGCTCCACGCACGAGTCGTAAACGCCAAAGCGGCCACTGCGATTAATACGAAAGCTCTTCCCATCGATAATCTCTGTCTTGCTCAACCTGACCTCAGGCCTGCAAGCGAACCGATGTTAGCAGAAGGTTGGACGTCGGCGCATTTCAATCGCATCCGTGTTCGAGATGGGTTGCGGCCACTGTGGTGCGGGCAGAAAAATCGGGAATGAATCGGCCGCGCGGTGATATGTCCGCTCTCGGGTTTCTCCTGCGGCGTCTGGCTACCGCGGCAGGGGGCGGGCAGCGAGGGCTTCGTGGAAAGCGTCGCCCGACAACGAACTATAACCCCACATATCGGGTGATATCCGATATATATCGACTGTCTTTCCCACTATTAATGATGAATCAATCTAAAATGGCGCTCAATGGCTTCTCTACAATGCTTGAGGCCCTCAACCCGTCTCACGGGCCCACAGAGATCGCCGAAATTCCAAATTTGTGGGATATCGACGCTAATTCTTCCGCGCAAACGAAGCCCGTGTGTATGCACAAGGCTGTCATGTGGTCGACTTAGCGTGATTGGGTTGCTTCAGCGTGTGAGCCGCGCCGACGTTCGCGTCGCTGGCGAGCTCATAGGACGGATCGGTCCCGGTTTGCTCGTTCTCGTGGGCGTCGAGCGCGACGACGGCCCGCGGGAAGCGGACCGACTCGCGGAACGCTTGCTGAATTACCGAGTCTTTCCGGACGAAGGCGGGAGGATGAACCTTTCGGTACGTGACAGCGGCGGCGCCGTTTTGCTCGTGCCGCAGTTCACGCTGGCCGCGGACACCCGTAGCGGGACACGAGCCTGGATTCTCGCGCGCGGCACCCCCTGAGCCCGGCCGCGCGCTGTTCGATCGTCTCGTGGCTGCCGTGGCCGAAAGTGGTCTGACATGCGCTACGGGGCGGTTCGGCGCGCACATGCAGGTCGGGTCGACGAACGACGGACCGGTCACTTTCTGGCTTCAAGTTACGTCGCGTTAAGTCAAGGGAGTGGGCCGTTTGAGGCATCCCGTTTGGCGTATCATTCGTCTATCCATAAACGAAATCGAAGCCTCGAGCTTCTTGGAGTATCGACATGGGACTGGGCGGAGTCAGCATTTGGCAGCTACTGATCATTTTGTTGATCGTAGTGATGATCTTCGGCACTAAGCGTCTGACGTCTCTCGGCAGCGATCTTGGCGGCGCGTTGAAAAGTTTCCGCCGTGCCATGGATAACACGGAGGACGACAAGAAGGACAAAGACAAAGACGATCCGAAGCGAATCAAGAGCGATCAACCCGACGCGGAGTTCGCCGAGCAGAAAGACAAGAGCAATCACGCCTAACATACTGGGGTCGTTCGGCCATGTTCGACGTCGGATTCCCTGAGCTCGTCCTGATCTTCGTGATCGCGTTGCTCGTGCTCGGTCCACAGCGGTTGCCGAAAGTGGCGGCCGAGGTCGGTAAGTGGGTCGGTCGCGCGCGCCGAACGGCAATGCAGCTTCGGCGGCAGCTGGAGCGCGAGATCGAGCTCAACGAAGTCATCGTGCCGCCGAAACAGCCGGCCCAACCGCAGCAGCCGCCAGAAGAGCAAAACCCGTCCTTCCATTCCGCCGAAACGGAGCCGACCGGGGCGGATCAGAGTGAGCCTTCCACGGAAGGTTCAGTCACGAGCGAGGCTCCCTCGCCGGAGACGCCGGCGCAAGCGGAAAAGACGCCGCCCGGCTGACCTATGAGCAACAGCTCAGACAACCACGAGTCTGAAGAGGAGCAGCTCGCGGAAGGCACTCTTATCTCGCATCTGATCGAGCTGCGCTCGCGTCTCATGAAGGCGGTGTTCGCTATCATCGCGATCTTCGTGTGTCTCGCGCCGTTCTCGAATCGTGTATTCGAAGTCGTGTCGCTACCCTTGCTGGCGGTGTTGCCGGCGAATGGCAACGTCAAGCCTCAGCTCATCGCGACTGGCGTCGCCTCGCCGTTTCTAACCCCTTTCAAGACGACGTTTTTCGTCGCTCTTTTTCTCGCGATGCCCGTGGTGCTCTTCCAGATATGGCAGTTCGTAGCCCCGGGGCTGTATCGGCGGGAGAAACGCTTCGCCATGCCCCTGCTCGTCTCGAGCATCCTGCTCTTTTACCCCGGCATGGCGTTTGCGTATTTCGTCGTCTTCCGGCTCATGTTCACGTTCTTCGCGAAGGTCGTTCCCGGCGGCGTCGCCATGATGCCGGATATCGACTCGTATCTCGACTTCGTGCTGTCGATCTTCCTGGCTTTCGGTGCAGCATTCGAGGTTCCGATCGCGACGGTCATGCTGATCTGGAGCGGTTTGGTTACGGTGAAGACTTTGGCCAAGGCGCGACCGTACATCTTCCTCGGTGCTTTCGTGGTCGGCATGTTTCTAACGCCGCCGGACATCTTTTCGCAAACGCTGTTGGCTATTCCGATGTACTTGCTCTACGAAAGCGGCTTGATCCTCGCGAAGATCCTGTTGCCTGAAAAGATCGCGGCGGAAAAGGAAGTTGAAAGCTGATTCCGCGCTGACTTCGGCGCGGCCAGCGAACAGAGCGAGCCGGTGAGCCACGGCACCGTTGCATCCGGGCGCGCGATCGAGCTGCTCGGTCACCCGCGCGGCCTTGCGGTGGTGTTCTGCACCGAGATGTGGGAGCGATTCAGCTACTACGGCATGCGGGCGTTGCTCGTTTTGTTCATGGTGGATCAAGTCGAGCACGGCGGGCTTGGCTGGTCCGATCAAACCGCGACCGCCGTCTACGGCTTATACACGGCAGCGGCCTATCTGGTTTGCCTGCCGGGCGGCTGGATTGCCGATCGGATTTGGGGTGCCCAGCGCGCGGTGCTCGTTGGCGCCTTCGTGATCATGTGCGGTCATTTCGTGCTCGCCATTCCGACGGTCGGAGCGTTCTTCATGGGTTTGCTGCTCGTCGTTCTCGGAACGGGGCTCCTGAAGCCGAACGCAAGCTCGATCGTGGGCGAGCTCTATGCGCCGGGCGACTCGCGGCGAGACAGCGGGTTCACGTTGTTTTACGTCGGCATCAATCTCGGCGCCGCAATGGGGCCGCTCGTGTGCGGTTGGCTCGCGGGCTCGAACTGGCACTACGGCTTTGCGGCGGCCGGTGTCGGGATGCTCGCGGGGCTCGTGCAGTACCGCCTGATGCGCGGCTGGCTCGGGGACGCGGGTCTCGCGCCGGCTGCTGAGCCGACTCAGGGCGTTCGTCGTGCCACGTGGTGGTCGGTGGCCGTGGTCGTTGCCGGGCTGCTGCTATTGCTGTGGTTGGCACTGGCGGGGTTCGTAGAGCTCGATGCGGTGCTCATGGCACGCGGCACCGCCGCCGCGCTCGTGGGTGCCACGGTGCTGTATTTCGCCGGTGTCTTCGCGACCGGCGGTCTGTCTGCCGATGAACGCCGTCGCACCGTGGTCATCGTGGTGCTGGTATTGGCGGGCGCAATGTTTTGGGCGGGCTACGAGCAGGCGGGCTCGTCGCTGAACCTATTCGCGGAGCGCTACACGTTGCGCGACTTGGCGGGCTTCGTGTTGCCCGCGAGCTGGTTCCAGTCGTTGAATCCGGCCTTTATCATCCTGATCGCGCCGCTGTATTCGACGCTGTGGGTCGCGCTTGCCCGACGACACCTCGAGCCGTCGACGCCGGCAAAGTTTGGCTTGGGGCTCGCGATTCTCGGCGCCGGGTTTGCGGTCATGATAGGCGCGGCAACGTTTGTCGCCGGCGGTAGTCGAGTCGGTCCGAGCTGGCTGGTCACGACGTATCTTTTGCACACGATGGGCGAGTTGGCGCTGAGCCCCGTCGGCTTGAGCGCAATGACGAAGCTCGCGCCCAGACGCTTCGTGGGCCAGATGATGGGCATGTGGTTCATGTGCACGGGACTCGGCAACGTGCTTGCCGGCCTGATTGCGGGCACGTTCGACCCCGATGCCGTCGATCAGTGGCCATGGTTGTACGGCCGAATCGTGCTCATGACCGTCGGCACGGGGGTTGTGCTGTTTCTGTTTTCGCGCCCGCTCGAGCGCTTGATGGGCAGCGTGCGCTAGAGGCGGCCCATGGCGATAGGTGCCCCAGTCGCTGCCGCAGCTGACCGTCAAAGCGATCGTGCTCGGGCTCGTTCTGTCGGCGCTGCTCGCGGGCGCGAACGCCTATCTGGGATTATTCGCGGGGCTGACCGTCTCGGCCTCGATTCCGGCGGCCGTGATCTCGATGGCCGTGCTCAAGCTATTCAAGTCACTCGAACATCCTCGAGAACAACATCGTGCAGACCGCGGCCTCGGCCGGGGAGTCGCTTGCGGCCGGCGTGATCTTCACGATGCCGGCGTCTCATCATCCTCGGCGTATTGGCACGTCTTCGACTATTGGTGGGTCACCGTGATTGCCGGACTCGGCGGCTTGCTCGGCGTCCTGTTCACGATTCCGCTGCGGCGCTCGCTGATCGTCGAGCAGCAGCTCGCGTATCCGGAAGGCGCAGCCACGGCCGAGGTGCTCAAGATCGGCGAGGCCGGTGGTCGCGGAGCAAAGTTCCTCGCGACGGCCGGCATCGTAGGTGCGGCCGTGAAATTCGCCGAGACCGGGCTTGCGGCTCTGGTCCGGTACGGCGCAAGCCGCCAGCTACGTCGGCTCCAGCACGATCGCCTACGTCGGCGCGAATCTCTCGCCGGCGCTGCTCAGCGTCGGCTACATCGTCGGTCTCAACATCGCCGCGCTCGTCTTCATCGGCGGCGCCATATCGTGGTATGTCGCGATTCCGATCTACTCCGGGTTTTTCCTGGATCATGACCCGCGGTTGGCCGCCGAGCTCGCCAGTGGTGCCGCGGCGGCGGATCTTGCCTACGACATTTGGACGTCGAAGATTCGCTATCTCGGTGTGGGCTCGATGCTCGTCGGCGGCATCTGGGCGCTCATCTCGATGCGCGAGTCGCTGTGGTCGGGCGTTCGCAGCGGTTTGCGCGCCACGCGAGCGGCGGCAGACGTCGCCTACGACCACACCGATCACGATGTGCCGATGCGGCTCGTGCTGATCGGCATCGCGTTGTTCGTGATTCCGATCTTCGTCGCGTATCAAAGCATCGTCGGCAGCTATGGCGTCGCGGCCGCGATGACCCTGGTCATGTTGTTGGCGGGGTTTCTGTTTTCGTCCGTCGCCGGTTACATGGCCGGTCTCGTCGGCTCTTCCAACAATCCGATTTCGGGCATCACGATTGCGACGATCCTGCTGACCTCGCTGTTGCTGCTTTTGATCGGCGGAGAGGATGCCGTCGGTCCGGCCGGAGCGATCATGGTGGGCGCAGTGGTCTGCTGCGCGGCCGCGATCGGCGGCGACAATCTCCAGGACCTCAAGGCGGGCTATTTGCTCGGCGCGACGCCATGGAAGCAGCAGCTTGCCCAGTGCCTCGGCGTCGTGGCCGCCGTGCTCGTGATCGCGCCGATCCTCAACTTGTTGTTGGCCGCCTACGGTATCGGCGCGCCTACGGACGAGCATCCGAACTCGCTGCTCGCACCTCAGGCCACGCTGATGGCTTCGGTTGCGAACGGCGTGTTCGGCGGCGGCTTGCCGTGGGACATGATCGCATGGGGGGCGGCGATCGGCGTCGTGATCATCGGCGTCGACCAATACCTCGCATATCGCGGTGCAGCCTGGCGCGCGCCCGTGCTAGCCGTAGCCGTCGGAATCTATCTACCGCTCGAGCTCGAGGTGCCGATCCTGCTCGGCGGGTTGATTGCGGAATTTACGGCTCGGCGTGCGGCGCAAAGCAACGCGCGTCACGGGCTTTTGTTCGCCGCCGGGCTCATCACGGGCGAAGCCCTCGTGGGAATTCTCATGGCCATTCCGATCGTCGTCTCGGGCGACGCAAACGTCTTTGCGCTGCCGTTCGATATGCCGGCAGCGCTCGGGCTCATTGTCGTCGGCGCGGTCTCGGTCGCGCTGTATCACGTGGCCGCGCGCGACGGGAGCTGAGTCATGCATCCGCTCGAGAGCAAGCTGCCCACCATCGGTACGACGATCTTCACCGTCATGACACGGCTCGCCGAGCAGCATGGCGCCATCAATCTGTCCCAAGGCTTCCCCGACTTCGATCCACCGGCCGGGCTCATCGAGCGCGTCGAGCATTACCTGCGTGCACATTGCCATCAATACCCGCCGATGCCGGGCGCGGCGTCACTGCGCACAGCGATTGCCGGCAAGCTGCTGGATCTGTATGGCGTGACGGTGGATCCGGACACGTCGATCACGGTCACGAGTGGAGCGACCGAAGCGATTTTTTGCGCGATACAAGCTCTCGTGAGAACCGGGGACGAAGTGATCGTCTTCGACCCCGCCTACGATTCCTACGAGCCTTCGGTGACGCTCGCCGGCGGCCGCGTCGTCCACGTGCCCCTGATGCTGCCGCGGTTTGCGATCGATTGGGAGGCTCTGGGCTCGGCGCTCAGCGAGCGGACGCGTCTGGTCATCGTCAACTCGCCGCACAATCCGAGCGGTGCGCTTACGGACGCCGCCGATCTCGACCGGCTCGCCGAGATGCTGCGGCCGTGGGATTGCTATGTGCTCAGCGACGAGGTCTACGAGCACATCGTATTCGACGGCAGGCGGCACGCGACCGTGCTGGCTCAGGCGGAGCTCGCGACGCGGAGCTTTGCCGTGTTTTCCTTCGGCAAGACTTACCACGCGACGGGTTGGAAGCTCGGCTATGCCGTCGCGCCGCCACCGCTCACCGACGAGCTGCGCCGAGTGCACCAATACGTCACATTTGCCTCGGCATCGCCGCTGCAGTACGCGCTCGCGGATTTCTTGACCACGCATCCCGAGCATCATCTCGAGCTGCCGGCTTTCTATCAACATAAGCGCGACCACTTCTGCCGTCTGCTCGGCGGCACGCGGCTTCGATTCGAGCCGTCCTCAGGTACGTATTTTCAGTTGGCCGACTATTCGGCCGTGTCGGATCTTCCCGACGTCGAGTTCGCGCGTTGGCTCACGACCGACCGCGGCGTCGCGGTGATTCCGATCTCGGTGTTCTATCGCGAGGCGCCGGACAGCAAGCTCGTGCGTTTTTGCTTCGCGAAACAGCCGGCGACGCTCGACTCGGCCGCGCAGCGGTTGGCTGACCTCTAATCCGGAGCAGGTAGCGGCGTCAGTGGGAAGCGGCGTGCTCGGCTGCGGCGAGCTGGTTGACGAGCTCGATGAGCTGCTCGTAGCTGCCCGCCATTTGGCCGTCGGTCGTGTACTTGCCGTTGATGACGATCGATGGGACGCTCGCGATGTTGTAACGGCGTGCGAGCTCGTTCGCACGCTGCAGCTTCGCGTTGACGGCGAACGAGTCCCAGGCGTTCTTGAAGTCGGCCTCGCTCACGCCGTACTTGCCGAAGAAAGCGGCGATCTTCTCCTCGGAGTCGAGCATATTGCCGTTGACGTGAATCTCGTTGAAGAAGGCCTCGTGCATTTCGTCGCCTTTACCGAGCTCCTGGGCCGTGTAAAACATGCGCGCGTGCATGCGAACGAGCGGATTCCAGACGGCAGGAATGCGAACGAAATGAACGTAATCGGGCTTCGTCTCGAGCCACTTGCGTACGTACGGGTCGAAATGGAAGCAATGCGGGCAGCCGTACCAGAATACTTCGGCCACCTCGACTTGGTCGGGGCTCGAGCTCGTCGGCTGGGTCGGAGTGAGGCGCAGGTAGCTGACCCCCATCCGAAACTGATCTTCGGGAATCGGTGCCGGCTCGGAATCGGCGGCAACCGTGGCCGCGTCCGCCGTATCCGCCTGGGTGTCGGCGGTCTGCGCGGCGGCCGTTGCGTTAGCGGTTTCGTCTGCCGCCGTCGCGTCGGCTGATGCGCCCTGAGTCCCGCTCGGCGAGCCGCCGCCGCAGGCGGCCAGCAACAGAACCGACAGAATCAGAAGTTGTTTCGGGCGAATCATCATGGCCTTCCCCTGGGTTGGTGGGCCACCGCGCGTTTACTGCAGCCCTTGCACGTAGCTCGCTAGTGCTTTGATCTCGTCGTCGCGCAGGAGTGCCGCGACGTTGCGCATCATTTGATTATGGTTCGCGTCGGAACGACGCTGCCCCGAGGCATAGGCACCTAGGGTCTGAGCGACGTAAGCCGCGTGCTGACCGCCGATTCGCGGGAACGCGGCCAGCGGATTGCCGTGGCCGTCGGGCCCGTGGCACGCGATGCAGGCCGCAATGCCGCGATCGACCGAGCCGCCGCGGTAGATCTGCTGGCCCAGCGTCACGAGAGCCGGGTCCGCGCCTTTCGGCGAGAGTTTCTGCGAGGAGAAGTACGCGGCGATGTCCAGAATGTCTTGGTCCGACAGGGTCATCGCGAACGGATTCATCGTGACGTTGGAGCGGTCGCCGTTCTTGAACGCGTGCAGCTGGTGGGCGATGTAGCTCGCATGCTGGCCGGCCAGGCTCGGCCAATCCGCATTGACGCTGTTGCCGTCGACGCCGTGACAAGCGGCGCAAGTCGTCGACTTGGCTTTGCCCGCCTCGACGGAGCCTTCCTGAGCGAGGGCTTGCCCCGCGAGCCACGTGCATCCGAGCGCCACCGCCAACAACCAACGCCCAAAGGGCACCGAGGTCTGATTTGCCACAATCGTTTGCCCGTGCACGCGTCAGTCGCCTCGTTCTTTTTCCTCGAAAACGGCGGCCGATTGTACACTAATCGGCCAGATCTCAGCAGTTGCAAAGCCTTCGGAGAGTTCGTGTCGAGCCCGGTTTTTCTCAAAAGTGCCGCTAAGCGTGCCGACTTTCCTGCCGACGCTGGGCGCGAGGTGGCCTTCGTGGGCCGCTCGAACTCGGGTAAATCTACGGCCGTGAACCTCGTTACCGGGGCCCGCAAGCTCGCTCGCGTCAGCAAGACGCCGGGGCGTACGCAACTCATCAACTTCTTCGAGCTCGCGCCCGGCCGGCGGCTCGTCGATCTGCCCGGCTACGGTTTTGCGCGCGTTCCGCCGCAGCTCCGGGAGAGCTGGCGCGGTCTGCTCGAGGCGTATTTCGCCGACCGGCGGTCTCTGGCAGGGCTCGTGCTGACGGTCGACATTCGGCGCGGGCTCGGGCCTCTCGATGTGCAGATGCTCGAGTGGACGGCGCCGCTGGACTTGCCGGTCGGCGTGTTGCTGACCAAGGCGGACAAGCTCGGGCGCGGTGCGGGACTTGCGGCCGAGCGGGCCGCGGCAAAGCAGCTTACCGAGCGCGCTGCGGTCGTCCGGTTCTCGGCGATCGATCGGCAAGGCGTCGACGAAGCCCAAAATTGGCTCGAGGCTTGGCTAAGAGACTCGGATTAAAGAGGCCCCGGGTGCGGGATTCAGGGGACACACCCGGGGCGCTGAGGTCCCGGCGGGGTAGGCCGGGATCAAACGACCCCGCTTAGGGAGGATAGCGGGTGCACTCTTCCTGGTGCCATTAATTAGGCTTTGGCCCCCCGCAAAAGTTCCTGCGCCGTATCAATGCGCCTCGTCCCAGTTGTCCCCGATGCCGCTGTCGACCTTGAGCGGTACGCGAAGCTCGGCGGCGGCCTCCATAATTCTTATGACGCCGGCAGCGACTTCGTCGATTTCGGCCTCCGGGGCTTCGATGACGAGCTCGTCGTGCACCTGCATGATGAGCCGCGTGTCGTGTCCGCGGTCCGCGAGCCACGCGTCGACGTCGATCATGGCGCGCTTGATGATGTCGGCGGCCGTGCCTTGCATCGGGGCGTTGATCGCGCTGCGCTCGGCGTATTGGCGCCGCTGGGCATTGCGAGCGTTGATTTCGGGCAGGTACAGCCGCCGGCCGAAAACGGTGCTCACGTAGCCCTGCTCGCGGGCCTTTTGGCGCGTCTCGTCCATGTAGCGTCTGACGCCCGGATAACGCTCGAAATAGAGATCCACGTATGCCTGCGCCTGACCGCGCTCGATCCCGAGCTGACGAGCCAGCCCGAAGGCGGACATGCCGTAGATCAACCCGAAGTTGATCGCCTTGGCCGAACGGCGCTGCTCGTTCGTGACAGCCTCGGCCGACGCGTTGAATACCTCGGCGGCCGTCGCACGATGGATGTCCGCGCCGCGCGGAAATGCCGCCAGCAGCCCCTCGTCGCCCGACAGATGCGCCATGATTCTGAGCTCGATCTGCGAGTAGTCGGCCGCGATCAGCTTGCATCCCCGGCGGCGCGACGAACGCTTGGCGGATCCGCCGGCCTTCGGGCGTGCGGATCGGGATGTTCTGCAGGTTCGGATCCGACGACGAAAGCCGCCCGGTGGCGGCGACGGCTTGATGATAAGACGTGTGGATCCGCCCGGTTCGCGGGTTGATCTCGGGCGGCAGCTTGTCCGTATACGTCGACTTCAGCTTGGCGAGCGCGCGGTATTCCAAGACGAGGCGCGGCAGGTCGTAGTTGTCGGCCAGCTCCTGCAGCACGTTCTCGGCCGTCGACGGCTGCCCTTTCGGCGTCTTGCCGAGCACGGGCAACGCGAGCCGCTCGTAGAGCACTCTCTTGGAGTTGCTTCGGCGAGCCGAGATTGAATGGTCCGCCGGCGGCTGCGTGCGCTCGCGCTCCTCGGTTGCCATCGTCTCGGCGAGCTCCTGGCTCTGGCGCCGCAGCATCCGCGCGTCGACCATGACGCCCGAATGCTCCATCTTCTCGAGCACGCCGATCAGCGGCCTCTCGATCTCGAGATAGACGCGCTCGAGGTCCGGCACCGGCTCGAGCGCTGGCCAGAGTGCCGAGTGCAGGCGCAACGTAACGTCGGCGTCCTCGGCCGCGTAGCGCGTGGCCGTATCGATGTCGACCTCGTCGAAGCGGATCTGCTTCACGCCTTTGCCGACCACGTCCTCGTACTTGACGGTCGTGCAAGCCCGAGATACTTCGCTCGCAACGCGAGTCCATGTCGTGGCGCGTCGCCGTGGAATTGAGCACGTACGATTCGAGCATCGAGTCGTGCGCGATTCCGCCGAGCTCGATGCCGTAGTTTTCGAGAATATGTGCACGTCGTACTTGAGCTGATGTCCGAGCTTGGGTGCTCGCGCCTTCGAGCCAGGCCCGCAGCCGCTCGAGCACGGAGCTCCCGATCGAGCTGCTCGGGCGCGCCCGGGATAGCGGTGACGCGAGCGGGATGTAGGCGGCCTCGCCGGGCGTGACGGCAAGCGAGATGCCGACGAGCTCGGCGCTCCATGTAGTCGAGGCTCGTCGTCTCGGTGTCGAGGGCGACGAGCGCCGCCGCGCTCGATTCGCCCTAGCCACCGCTCGAGATCGGCCTCGTCGAGCACGGTCGTATCGTCTGCGTGTCGTCGGCGCGCCGCGTCGTCGTCGGCTGCGGCGGCGGTCTCGTGCGGCCTCGCGGCTCGCGGCGCCGCGAGCAGCTGGCGCATCTCGAGCCGCTCGAATAGCGTCACGAGCTGCGTCCGCGTCGGGCGTCGCGCGCTCGAGCTGGTCCGACGTCGAGCGGCAAGGTCGACGTCGCAGCTTGATCGTGACGAGCTCTTCGAAGAGATCGAGCGTCGGCGAGCGCCGCGCGCAGTCGCTCGCCGGCCTTGCCGCGGAATCTCCTCGGCGTGCGCCTCGAGCTTGTCGAGATCGCCGTACTGCGCGAGCCATTTCGCCGCCGTCTTCGGCCCGACGCCCGGCACGCCGGGGATGTTGTCGGAGGTGTCGCCGACCAGCGTCGAGATAGTCGACGATCTGCTCGGGCGCGACGCCGAACTTCTTCTGCACGCCTCGGGCATCGAGCGTCGTGTCGTTCATCGTGTTGACGAGCGTGACGTGCGTCGTCGACGAGCTGCGCCAGATCCTTGTCGGTGGTCGAGATCAGCGTCGTCGATGCCGCTGCGTGCCGCGGCCTGCGCGCGAGCGTGCCGATCACGTCGTCGGCTTCGACGCCCGCGACGCGCAGCACGGGCGATGCCCATCGCCTCGATGGCCTCGAGCAGCGGGCTCGATCTGCGCGCGCAGATCGTCGGGCATCGGCGGTCGCTGCGACTTGTATTCGCGCATAGAGCTCGTCGCGGAATGTCTTGCCCGGAGCGTCGAAAACGACGGCGATGCGCTCGGGCGCGTACTCGTCGAGGAGCTTGTAGAGCATGTTGAGCACGCCGAGCACGGCGCCGGTCGGCTCGCCCTTCGAGTCGTGAGCGGCGGCAGCGCGTGAAACGCGCGATAGAGATAGGACGAGCCGTCGACGAGAACCAGCGGCTTAGCGCTCATCGTCTTGCGTCGTCTGCTCGTCGTCGGCGGTTGCGGTGCGCGTCGGCCGGCGACTGGCGGTGCCGTCGCGGGCGCTCGGCTCGGGCAGCGTCAAGCGGGCCCTTCTGGCCGCAAGCGGCGAGCGCCGCGAGCGCGGCACAAGCAGCGAGCCGGCACAGGCGACGCGAGGCACAGTCGGCGATGCGTGCGAGGATCGTCATGATCCGCGCGCTTGCGGCGAGCTCGGCGGCGACGCGCCGGTAGGCCTCGCGGAACGGCATGCCTTCGCGCGACGACGAGCTCGTTCGCGCGCTCGGCCGCGTAGAGCTCGTGCCCGAGCGAGATCTTCTCGGCGCGAAAGCGCACGCCATGCGAGCGCGTGCGCCATGATCGCGAGCACAGTCGTCGGCCAGATCGATGCTGCGGAACAGCGGCGCCTTGAGCCGCTGCAGATCGCGATGGTAGCCCGAGGGCAGCTTCGCCGTGATGCGCGAGCGCCTCGATCGAGCGCGCCCGTGCCACGGTCGCCTGCGCGCCGCGCACGAGCTCGAAGACGTCGGGGTTGCGCTTCTGCGGCATGATCGACGAGCCCGTCGTCATCGCGTCGGGCAGCGCGACGTAGGCGAACTCGCTCCGTGTAGAACAGCAACAGATCGGTCGCGAGGCGGCGCGAGATCGCCGAGCGAGCAGCGTCGATCTCGAAGATCAAGCGAGGCCTCGGCCTTGCCGCGACTGAGCTGCACGGCCGTGACGGGCTCTGCACGCGCGGCAAAGCCGAGCGCCGCGCGCGTTGCTTCGCGATCGAGCGGCGAGCCCCGGCGCGCCGTAGCCGGCCGCCGAGCCGAGCGGGTTCTGCTCCGCGCGCCGCGCGGCGCCGCTCGAGACCCGTCGCGATCGTCGCGCAGCTCCGCCGCGAAGCCGCGCGCCCAGAGCGCGACGCGAGCTCGGCATGGCCGGCTGCATGTGCGTGTAGCCCGGCAGGTGCGATGTCGCCTTGTGTCGTGCGCGAGCGGCTCGAGCGCCGCGACGACGGCGCGCCGTGGCTCGCGGCGAGTCGCTGCGATCGCATCTCGCAGATAGAGCCGCAGCGCCGCGAGCACCTGATCGTTGCGCGAGCGGCCGAGGTGCACGCGGCCGCCGGCAGCGTCCGATCCGTCTCGATGAGCCGCCGCTCGAGCGCGCTGTGCGACGTCCTCGTCGGCGAGCGCGATCGACCACTCGCCGGCTGCATGCGCCTCGCCGAGCTGCCTCGAGGCCCTGCGCAGATCGCCGCGCAGTCCTCGCGCGACGAGCAGACCCTGGGCCGCGAGCATCCGCGCATGCGCGATGCGACGCGCGCACGTCGTAGGGCACGAGGCGCGCGTCGAGCCGGTGATCCTCGCCGGCCGTGAAGCGCAGGATCCGCTCGTCGAGCGGCAGCCCTTTGTCCCAGAGGCGCGTCATCGCGGCCGTCCTACTGACCTGCTGCTCGGCCGGGCTCAGTCGCTCGACGTCGTCGACGACGAGCGTGCCCGTGCCTTCGTTCGTGAACACCTCGAGCAGCAGGCTGTCGGGCAGCGAGTACGAGATCACGTGCACGCGCGGCACGCCGCCGGCCGAGCGCCTGCTCGATCGCCGCGACCTTCGGCAGCATGCCGTCGGTGAGGCGGCCCTCGTCGCGCAGCCGCGCGAGCCCCGCGCGATCGACATAGGAGATCAGCGAGCGCGGGTCGTCGAGCGTCTCGAGAATTCCCGGCGCGCCGGTTGCGAGCATGAGCTTCTCGGCGCCGAGCGCGCAGCGCGATCGCGGCCGCGACGGTGTCGGCGTTGATATTGAGCAACGGTGCCGCGATCGTCGGCCGACAGCGGGCTGACGATCGGCACGAGATCGTTGTCGAGCTGCTTGACGATGACGCTCGCGTCGACGCCGATCGATGTCGCCGACGAAGCCGTAGTCGATCGGTCTCGTCGATGCGCCGCGCGCGCGACGGGCGGGCGCTTGCGCGCCTTGATCAGGCCCGCCGTCGACGCCGCTGATGCCGACGGCCGGGATCGCCGAGCTCGCGGCAGGCGGCGACGATGCGCGTATTGATGTCGCCGTTCAAGACCATCGTCGCGACCTCGAGCGCTCTGCGCATCGGTGACCCGGCGGCCGTCGACGAACTGCGCTCTCGAGCCCGAGCGCGTTGCGCGAGCGCGCGTCGACTGCGGGCCGCCGCCATGCACGAGCACGACGCGAATGCCGACCTGATGCAGGATGCCGATCTGCTCGATGCAGCGCGCGCGTCGTCTCGGCGCGAGTCGAATGCCTCGCCGCCGGCCTTGAGCACGAAGACCTTGCGCTTGTACATCCGGATGTACGGCACTGCGTGGCGCAGCGCCGTGACGACGATTGCTCGCTCGTTGCCGGTCAGTCTGCGTCATGAGCGTTAGCCTCTCATCATCCGATACAGCACGGCCATTTGCACGACCATGCGGTTGCGGGCCTCCTGAATCACGACGCTGCGCGGGCCGTCGAGAACTCGGTCGGCCACGACGACGCCGCGGCGCACGGGCAGGCAGTGCATGAAGCGGCAGTCCGGTCGCGGCGTTCTCGAACCAGGGCTCGTCGACGCACCACTGCACGAGCTCCTCGCGCAGCGCCTGGTCGCCGAGCTGGTCGCCGTAGTGGCGCGTCGACGACCACGACTTGGCGTAAATCACGTGCGCGCCTTCCATCGCTTCGCGCCGATCGGCGGTTTCGCGTGACGCTGCCGCCCGAGGCTGCGGCTGCACTGCCGCGCCTTCTCCATGATCGGCTCCGGCAGCTCGAAGCCGTCGGGGCCGCAGCACGACGACGTCCATGCCGCGCATCGCGGCCATGTGCACGGTCGCCGCCGGCACGGCCAGCGGCAGCGCCTTCGGGTGATAGGCCCACGACAGCACGAAGCGTGCCGCCCTGTGCGCGGAACTCCGAGATCGTCCATCGTCTTCCAGTCGGCCAGGCTCTGGCAGGGATGGTTGATCGCCGACTCCATGTTGATCCTCGGCTTGTCGACGAGCGACGTCAGCGCGTCGAATTCCTTGTCGGCCAGGTCGTCGTCGAGGCTGCGCCGCTCGCGCGAACGCGCGGATGCCGAGCGCGTCGCCGTACGAGGCGATCACGGGCACGGCCTCGCGCACGTGCTCGGCCGCAGCGCCGTCCATGACGATGCCGGGGCGCGTCTCGAGCCCGTGAATGGACATCTCGGGCGAGATCACGAACGAGCCGCCGCCGAGCCGCACCATCGCGGCCTGGAACGACGCCAGCGTGCGCAGCGACGGGCTCAGGAACAGCAGCGACAGCACCTTGCCTTCGAGCGCGCGCGGCTCGGGCTGCGTGTCGAGGCGCGCCGCGAGCTCGAGCAGCGCCGCTGATCTCCTCGCGTCGAGAAGTCCGCCAGATCGTTAAAGCGTTGCATCGGTCGAGCTCCTCCAAGCGCGTCGGCGAGTCGTTGCACGTGCTCGTCGTTCGAGCATCAGCGGCGGCAACAGCCGCAGCACGTGCGGGTCGGCGCTCGTGCCGGTCAAGATGTCGCGCTCGAGCAGCGCATCGCGGACGACGGCAGCGCGCGGCCGTCGTCCGCAGCCCGAGCAGAAACCCGCGCCCTGCGATGCCCTCGACGGGACCGACGCACGCAGCGTTCGCGAATGAGGCTCGACACCGCGCGACGTTGCTCGAGCAGGCCCTCCTCGTCGATCGCGTCGATGACGGCGTTGATGGCCGCGCAGGCGACCGGGCCGCCGCCGAAGGTCGTGCCGAGCGCGCCGGGCTTGAGCTCTGCGGCGATCGCGTGCGCGCATGAGCACGGCGCCGCACGGAAATCCGCCGCCGAGCCCTTTGGCCGTCGTGAGCAGATCGGGCCGAACGCCGTAGAGATCGGCGCCGAAAGGCGCGCCGAGGCGGCCCATGCCCGTTTGCACCTCGTCGAGGATCAGCAGCGCGCCGCTGCGGTCGCAGGCCGGCACGCGCGGCGCGAAGAATTCGGGCGCGAAGTCGTAGCGCGCCGGCGAGGCCCTGCACGGGCTCGACGATGACGGCGGCCGTGTCGTGCGTCGACGGTCGCGCTCGAGCGCGTCGGCGTCGTCGCGCGGCACGAACGTCGACGTCCATCGGCGTGCGCGGAAAGCCGTACCACTTCTCCGCGGCGCCCCAGGTCACGGCGGCCGCCGCGGCCGTGCGGCCGTGGAAGCCGTGCTCGAGCGCGACGATCTTGCTGCGGCCCGTGAGCTTGAGCGCGAGGCGCAGCGCGTTCTCGTTGGCCTCGGCGCCGCTGTTGACGAAGAACACGCGTGTCGAGGCCGCGCGGCGCGAACGCGGCGAGCTTCTCGGCCGCGCGTCGCGGACCGCGAGCGGCACGGCGTTGCTCTGGAACAGCAGCTGCGCGGCCTGGCGCTCGATGCGCCGCGGTCGAGCGCGGGTGGCCGTAGCCGAGCGCCGCGACGGCGTGGCCGCCATAGAAATCGAGCACGCGTCGACCTGCCGCATCCTCGAGATATACGCCCTCGCCGCGCGACCGGCGCGAACGGCAGCATGCGGGTAGACCTCGTCGAGGTGCGCCGATCGGCGCCGTTCGTATGCAGCGTTCATCAGAGCCATCCGCCGCCGGAGCGGTCAGGCCGAGCGTCTCGGGCCAGACCGAGCAGCCGATTGACCCATTGCATGCCGCCGCCGGCCGCGCCCTTGATCAGGTTGTCGAGCACCCAGCAAACGACGACCGTGTCGCCCTCGACGTCGGCGTGCAGCCGCGCGTAGTTGCTGGCCGCGACGTCCTTCATGCGCGGCGGCGTCGTCGCGACGTGCACGAAGTCGAGCTCGCGGTAGAACTCGGCGAGCGCCTCGTTGACCTGCGTCCGCGTGACGTCCGCGGCCGTGCGCTGCGCAAAGATCGTCGCGTGAATGCCGCGCGCGAACGGGCCCGAATGCGGCACGAAGCTGCAGCTCGATCGGCTTTGCCCGGTCGCCGCTGCTGCGAGCGCGCGGACCTCGGGCTCGTGCCGGTGCGCGCAGCGGCTTGATACGCGAACAGATTGCTCTGCCGCACGGGATGGTGCGTCGTTTCGCGCGGCGTGCGGCCCGGCGCCCGTGCTGCCGGTCACGGCGCTCACGAAGAACTGCGGCGCTGCGAGTCCCGCGCGCCGCGCAGCGGCACGATGCCGAGCAGCATCGCCGTCGCGAAGCAGCCGGGGTGCGCCGCGTGCGGCGTTTCGATGTTCGGCAGCGTGCTCGGGCACGGCGCAGTGGAATTGCCCGAGCCGCTCGCGGTGCCGGATGCGCGTGACCGTAGACCGCGGCGAAGCGCGCCGGCGTCGCGCGAAGCGGAAGTCGGCCGATGCATCGACGGCCGTCATCGCGACGCCGGCGCGATTCGGCCGCGCTCGAGCAACTGGTCGACGAGTCTGCGCCGACGCGCCGTGCGGCGCGGCCGACAACAGCGACCCAGCGCGGCGCTTCGCCGAGCCGCTCGGCGACGGCCTCGAGCGAGACGAAGCGTCGTGCATCGGGTACGCGGGCGCCAGATGTGCGAAGCTCGCGGCGATCGGCTCACCGACCTGGCTCGTCGACACGGCCGCCGCCGAGCGCGAGCCGGGGTGCGCGGCGACGAGCCGCAGCAACTCGCCGGCCACGTAGCCCGAGCCGCCGAGCACGATCACGGGCAGCGCGCTCGCTCATCGCTCATGCGTGTTCCTCGGCTCGCGGTCGCCGAGCCCGATCTCGCCCTGGCAGCAAGTCGCCGAGCTCGGCGCCGTTGGTCATGGCGTTGATCGCGGGACCTTGGAGCGCTCGCTTGATGATGTCGATGCCGACTTGGTTGTCGGTGGCCGGCCCGGTCACGACCGCGGGCTCGATGCCGAACTCCTCGCGCAGCAGCTTGACGCCGCCCCAGGCCGCCGACCGGATCGTTGGCGCACAGCACCACGGCCGTCAGCACTTTGCGGATCTCGGCGTCGCGCAGGATCGCCTCGACGCCGTAGGCGCCGAGCAGGCCGTCGCCGAGCTCGAAGACGATCGACATCGGGCCGTCTCTGTCCGAGTCGGTCAAGCAGGTTGCGCGTGAGCGCCGGGGCGTTGGTCGACGTCGTCGCGACGATGCCGAAGTCGCGTGAAGATTGCCGGTGTTGCGCGCGCCGGCGTCCTCCATCGCGAGGATGTCGCGGCGCAGCGCGACGCCCGTCGCCTTGAAGGCGTCGACGGTGAGGCCGTTGTGGCGGAACCGGCTGACGATTGCGCAGGCGGCCGCGGTCTTGCCGGAGTTCATGCAGGTGCCGGCGATCGCGACGACGGGCACTCCGCCGAGTGTCGATCGGCAGGTCCGGGCTCAGCGCTCTCGCTGCGCAGCCCGCGCCGGCACGCCGACGCGCTGGCCGAGATAGGGGAAGTCGAGCACGACGCCGAGCACGCGACAGTCGAACGGCTGGCCGTGCGACGGGTTGATCGAGTCGCAAATGCCGATGACGCCGCCGAGATTGAGCAGCTGCACGGTGTCGCCGGGCTCGAGGCTGCTCGGGCAGGTGGCCCGAGTAGCCGAACAGTGCTTTGCGGTGACCGAGCGCGCCGACGATGACGTCGCCGCGCTTGACCTGCGCCATCCGGCCGCTCGTGAGCTCGAGCGTGTTGTAGCGCGATTTGTTGTTGAGCACCTCGACGGCGATCGAGCACGCCTTCTTCGCACGGGATTTCCGCGCTCACGCGAATCTCGTGGCCGAGATCCGCAGCCGAGCGCGACGGAGGCAATCTTGTCGACGATGATCGGGCGCATTTTCACTATCCTCCGGCCCGCGTATGAAGCATGCCGGGCAGCGCGAGAATCTCGCGAGAAACCGAGCGCGTCGGCGCTCGTCCACTCGCCGGCCGACTTCGCCGTACTTGCCGCGGCTCGCGGCCATGAGCGAATGCGGCGACTCGACGCCGACCACGAACAAGCTGCCGGGCCGAAGCGCGATTCGCACCGTGCCCGTCACGCGGGCCTGTGAGGACGCGAGCAGCGCCTCGATATCGCGGCAGACGGGATCGAGCTGCTTGCCCTCGTGAACGAAGTCGCCATAGAGTAAGCTCACGAGCTCCTTGACGCGTGCTTGCAGTGCCGTCAGCGTGAGCTTCTCGAGCTCGCGGTGCGCGCTGAGCAGGATGTCGGCGGCCGGCGCTTCGAACGCGACGCGGCCCTTCGTGCCGAGGATCGTGTCGCCGAGGTGAATGCCGCGGCCGATCGCGTACTCGGCGCCGAGCGTCTCGAGCCGTCTCGATCAGCGCGACGGGGTCGAGGCGCTCGCCGTCGAGCGGCGACTGGGCACGCCGCGCTCGAACTCGAGCTCGAGCTCGCCGAGGGCTTGCGGCGAGTCGAATGCGCCGGCCGAGAGCACCCAGGCGGACTCGGGGATCGATGCCTCTCGAGTCGAGCGTCTCGGTGCCGCCGATCGTGACGCCCCAGAGTCCGCGATTGATCGAGTAGGCAGAGCCTTTGCTCGGCACGGGCAGCTCGCGCTCCTCGAGGAATGCGACTTGATCGGTGCGCGCCCAGGCAGTGGTCGCGCACGGGCGCGAGTATCTCCAGCGTCGGTGCGCAGGGTCTTCAGGACGACCTCGAAACGCACCTGGTCGTTGCCCGCGGCCGTGCAGCCGTGCGCAACCGTGTCGGCGCCGAGCTCGGTGGCAAGCTCGGCGAGGTGCTTGGCTTGAACGCCGCGCTCGGCGCCGACGCACAGCGGGTACAGCTGCCCGCGACGCACGTTGCCCATGATCAGGTACTTGAGCACGCTGTCGAAAAACTCGTCGACGCGCCTCGATGAGTCGATGCTCGACGGCGCCGAGCGCGAGCGCGCGTTCCTGCGAGTTGCTTGGCGGCCGCCTCGTCGATGCCGCCCGTGTCGACCGTCACGGTAACGATCGGGCGCCCATAGGTTTCCTTGAGCCACGGGACGCAAAAGGACGTGTCGAGACCGCCCGAGAACGCGAGCACGATCGGTGAATTGGAAGCAGTCATGTCGTTGCCTTCTTGAGGTTTTGCCGCAACCGGCCGCGCAGCCGGCGCTGTTGTGTTGAGCCCACCGTGGCCACGAAGATCGTGTCGTCACCCGACAGCGTACCGACGATCTCGGGCCAATCGATTCGATCCAGCGTCACCGCGACGCGCTGGGCGGCGCCGACGGCCGTCGGATCACGAGCAGGTTCGGTCCCGCGGTGCGTATGTCGCGAACGAACTCGGCCACCACGTGCAGAGCTTGCGCGTTGCTATGCTCGCTTTGCTTCGGCAAGCTGTAGCCGTTTTTCAGCTTCGCGGCGCCGAGATCCCGGAGATCCCTGCTGACGCTCGACTGCGTGGCCGTGAATCCTGCAGTGCGCAGCAATTCCACCAGCTCGGCCTGCCGATGAATCGGATGCTCGTCGAGCAAACGCGCAATCGCTTGCCGACGCTCGTGTTGTTCGAGAATTGCGCTTGGCATGATTCTGGGGACTGAATAAAGTTGCGCATATCCTATACCTTATGCGCAACTTTGCAAGCCCTGTTCTGCGCGGTCTGCCCGTGGGAGTGTTTCCGGCATGAATGATCCGTTGCTCGACACCGTGGAAGTCGCCCCGACGGCCGATCCCGAGATCTCGGTGATCTGGCTGCACGGGCTCGGCGCCGACGGTCACGACTTCGAGCCGATCGTTGCGGAGTTGGATCTCGATGTCCCGGTGAGGTTCGTGTTCCCTCATGCCCCGGTTAGGCCGGTCACGGTCAACGGCGGCCTGCGCATGCGCGCGTGGTATGACATCTTGGGTTGGGGCCAGCAGGCTCCGGAGGATGCCGGCGGTATTCGAGCCAGCGCCGCGGCCATCGAGCGGCTCGTCGGTCGAGAGGTCGCACGCGGTCTCGATCCGGCGCGCGTGGCGTTGGCCGGGTTCTCGCAAGGCGGTGCGATCGCGCTACATACGGCGTTGCGCGCGACGCGGCGTCTTGCGGGGGTCGTGGCGCTGTCGACCTATCTACCGCTAGGCCCGACGTTGGCTGCGGAGCGCACCGCTGCAAACGCCGAGATTCCGATCCTCATGGCGCACGGCACGGCCGATCCGGTGATCCCGATCGGCTACGCCGAAGCTTCGAAGCAAACGCTCGAGCGGCTCGGCTACACCGTGGAGTGGCATTCCTACTCGATGGAGCATGCCGTATGCGGCCCCGAGATCGTCGCCATTCGCGCTTGGTTACGCCGACTCGCGGCGAGCTGACCTCGCGGCAGCCGTTGCGAGCGTCATGTTCGCACGAACTTCGCCGATCTGTTTTCCCGTCGCGTCGAAGGATCGCTCCGCGAACGTGAGCGTGCCGGTGCCGTCGATGAGCACGATAGTGGAGGAGCGTGTTCCATACTCCGCGCCGTCGATGAACAAGGCGTCCCGGTAACGATCAGCCTGCTCCGTGGCCGGTGCGCGTGTCGTCAGCAAGTCGAATAGCGGCTCGAGCGGCATCTCGTGCTCGAGCAATCGTTGCAACCCGGCGCGCGCGATCCGGGTCTTGGGCCAATCGTCACCGAGCGCCGCATTGCTGAGCGCGTAAACGCCGTCGCCGAGACGGGCTGGCGGCGCCCGATTGCTGCAATAGACGACGGCGGCCTCGTCGAGGAGCAGGAGGCTGAAAGGCCCGTATTCGGCGGACCGCCGGGCCAGGTCCGATGCGAACTCGTCGATCGGTGTGTCCGTGCCGAGGTATTCCGTCACGAGGCTGCCGCGTGAGCGTGGCGCGGGCAGCGCCGCGGGATCGCGAAAGTTGGTGACGGCGGCAAGCCGCCCGCGCCGATCCACCGCGAGCCACCCGCCGCGCGCCAGCAAGTCACGGCCGCCGAATATCCACGGCCGATCGTCCCACCAACCTGCCGAGCGCGTCGGGCGCGCGTGGCGCTCGTCACGATTCGCTGCGAAAACGAGCGGAAAGCGTGTCGAAGCTCGAACCGCAAATGTCACCAGGCACATTCGCTCATCCTGGCGCAGGCGCCGCCGCAGGGCTCTCGCCCTCGCGGAACAGCAGGCACGCCGGGCACGCCGACCGCGGCAGCGACAGCAGATCGAAGACGTAACACACGGAGCAAGCCTGACACCGCGCAATCCCGAGCTCGTCGCCGCGCCGAATGCTGAGCAGCAGATTCCAACCCCATTCGAACGTCAAGGCGCCGCGCGGCACGAGCAACGCGTAGGTGTCGAAGCACTCGCAGAATCGGTGACCGAGCTCAACATTGTTCTTTAGGACCGGGCCCGGCGGGTGATCGATCGAGAACAATCCGTTGGCCAACAACAGGTTGGTGAACACTCCCGACTCGAGCGCGCGGACGGGCGTGCGTACGAGCGGCGCGATACGCGTAGGCGACCGGCCACGCCGTCGCTTTACCGGGGCCTCGCCGAACTTGAAATACGTCGAGTAGAGCTTGCGGATGCGGTCGTCGTTGAGTCCGGTCCAATAGCGGATCGTGCCGGTTCTCGCCTCGTAGGCGATCATCCGCACGGCCAGGTCGAACTTCGACTTCTCCCCCCGGTACCGATCGTCGGTTGCCCTCATCTTCCCCTTTCCTCCCATAACGGCAACATTCGAGACCTTAGCCTATCCTGACCACCAGTGGTATTTTAGGACCATATATGGCAACAAACTCGAAAAAGGCCCGCCCATGATCGCTATCCGGCCCGAGTCGAATCCCCTAGAGCATGTGCAGGAGCTCAACCACGCTTTTCTGAGCTACCTACGCATGTGCACGGCCGAAAAAGGGACGGATTGCCTCGGTTTGCCGCAGGCAGCCCGCCGGGCCCTGCGCAAGGCCGACGACGCATTGCTGGACGCCGTCGCTGAGTTTCCGCGCGCGCTGTTCAAGGTAAGCATCGACGCGTTGTCGCCGCGGCCACAAGTCCGGGACCCCGTGCCGGCGGCGCTCGACAGCGCCCAACGCGCGATTCAGATCACGATCGCCTTCGGCGCGTGGACCCTGAGCCGCCAAAGCGTCTACCAATCGCGTCTGTTGCTCGCTCTCGACTCGCGCTCGATTCAGCGGCTGCGCGCGCTGCCGATCGGGGAGGTCCACGAGCTGGCCGAGATACCGAGGCTAGTATCGTGCGCATTCCCTGCGCGGGAATGGCTATGGACCGAGCTCCTCACGGAAACGCGACCCGAGGCGCGCCGCCAGCTGCTGCTCGTCGCGCTCCAGCCGAGGCTCGAGTCGGACTGGCCGAACCGCCAAGTCCTGCTGTACCGCTGAGCGTCGCGGGTCCGCGCGCACTCGTCGGCGCATGCGAGCGCCGGCGACGCCATTTAAATACAATACCCGCCCTGCTCTACTGCGGCGTTTTCGCCCGAGTGACTATGGATGCTTTGGTTCTCAAAGACCTGCGAAAGGTCTACCCCAACGGGGTCGAGGCCCTCAAGGGCGTCGATCTGACCGTGCGCGAGGGCGATTTCTTTGCGCTGCTCGGCCCGAACGGGGCAGGCAAGACCACCGCAATCGGCATCATCACCTCTCTCGTCCGCAAGACAAGCGGCTCCGTGAGCGTATTCGGTTACGACCTCGAGCGGGATCGCGAAGCCGCAAAGTCGTGCATCGGGATCGTGCCGCAGGAAGTCAATCTCAACATGTTCGAGCGCAACGACAAGACGCTCATCAACCAGGCTGGCTACTACGGGGTGCCTGCGCCCATTGCGCGGGCGCGCGTCGAGAAGTACCTCAAGGCGCTGCACCTGTGGGACCGGCGCCACGACATCGCCAGGTCCTTGTCCGGCGGCATGAAACGGCGGCTCATGATTGCTCGCGCACTGATCCACGAGCCACGGCTGTTGATCCTCGACGAGCCGACGGCCGGTGTCGACATCGAGATTCGGCGATCGATGTGGGAGTTCATGCGCGAAATCAACGCGGCGGGAGTGACGATCATTCTCACCACTCACTACCTCGAAGAAGCAGAAAGCCTTTGCCGCAACATCGCGATCATCGACGAGGGGCGGATCATCGAAAACGACTCCATGTCCAACGTCATCGGTAAGCTGCAACGCGAGGTGTTCGTATTGAGCTTCGACGAGCCGCTCTCGGCACCACCCCAGCTCGACGGCTACGCCGTGAAGCTGCGCAACGAGCGGGAGATCGAGGTCGAAGTCGCGAAGGGGCAGGGGCTGAATCGCATGTTCATGGAGCTGTCTGCGCAAGCGCTACACGTCGCGAGCATGCGCACCAAGACCAACCGTCTCGAAGAGCTGTTCATGCGCTTGGTCGAGAAACAGGAGGAGCAAACCGCATGAACGACGCGACCAACGTCCGCAACGAGCCCTGGCCGCGCACGGGTGCGCCAAATCTGTTGGCGATCAATCTGGTCGGCTTCGGGACGATCGTCCGCAAGGAGACCCGTCGTGTCGTCAGAATCTGGCTGCAGACGATCATTCCGCCGGCGATCACGATGACCTTGTATTTCATCATCTTCGGCAGCCTCGTCGGCTCGCGAATCGGCACGATGGACGGCGTGCCTTACACCACGTTCATCGCCCCCGGGTTGATCATGATGGCTATCATCACGAACTCGTTTGCGAATGTCGTGTCGTCGTTCTTCTCGAGCAAGATGATGCTGCACCTCGAGGAGATGCTGGTGTCGCCGCTGTCGTTCGCAACGATAGTTCTCGGATTCGTCGTCGGTGGAGTCGTCCGGGGCGTGCTCGTGGCCGCTCTCGTGACGGCGGTAGCGCTTTTCTTCACCGAGCTGCACGTCGTTCATCCACTCATCACTCTCTCGACGGTGATTCTGACGGCCGTCGTTTTCTCGCTGGCGGGTTTGCTCAACGCGATTTTCGCGAAGACGTTCGACGACATCTCGATCATCCCGACGTTTGTGCTGACGCCCCTGACCTACCTCGGCGGCGTCTTTTTCTCCATCGCCTTGTTGCCCCCTCTTTGGCAGGCTGTCGCCAAGGTCAACCCGATTCTCTATATGGTCAATGCCTTCCGTTACGGCATGCTCGGCAAGTCCGACATCTCGATCGGCGTCGCCTACTCGATCATGCTCGGTTTTGCTGTGCTGCTTTTCGTCGCCGTGCTCTTTTTGTTGCAGCGAGGCACAGGCGTCAGGTCTTAGCAGCGTGTGTGGGCGGTACGCGCTATTTGCCGATCCCGCCGAGATCGCGGCGTACTTCGACTTGGAAGTCTCGAGCCAAGTCGAAGCTAGACCGAGCTACAACGTGGCGCCGGGACAGGCCGTTGCCGCAGTGCGGGCGGACGAGAAAGGCCGCCGGCACGTTGCCGCGTTGCGCTGGGGGCTCGTGCCGTTTTGGGCCAAGGAGACCTCCATTGGCTATCGGTTGATCAACGCTCGAGGCGAGACGCTGGCGGAGCGGCCCGCGTTTCGCGAAGCGTTCAGGCGAAGAAGATGCTTGCTCCCCGCCAGCGGCTTTTACGAGTGGCGCAAGACGAGTGGTCGCCAAAGCCAGCCGTATTTCATCGCCCCGAGCGAGGAGCCGCTCATTGCTTTTGCGGGGCTTTGGGAGCGCTGGCGAGACCCGGCCGGCGACCCTCTGGAGAGTTGCACGATCGTGACGGTCCCGGCCAACGCCGTTGTTGCGCCGATTCACGATCGAATGCCGCTGACGATCGGCCGCAGCGCCTTCGGTGCTTGGTTGGACACGAGCGCGGATCCCGCGCTCGACGCGCTCGTGGCGGGCGGCCCGCGGCTAGAGGCGCGGGCTGTGAGCCGTGCAGTCAACGACCCGCGCCATGACAGTCCGGCGCTCATCGAAGGGCTTCCTGACACCGAGTGACCGGTGCGATCCGCGGCGCTATTCGGGGACTACTCGGGCGCTATTCGGGCGCTATTCGGGCGCCAACAGAAATCGACGGCCCTGGTCGCTCAGCACGACGCCCTTCGGCTCGATCGCGACGACTCGCGGGCCTTCGGCAAGCCGATCTCCCTCGACGTACTTGCTGCCGTTGATGAATACATACCGTTCGCTGGGACGATCGCTGTATGCGTGCAGTTCGAGTCGGAGCTTCGGTACCGTGATCCCTTGCGCAGCGAGAGCGGCTGGGCTCAACAGCGACGGCGCCTGATCGGCGTGGGTGTCCGGGGGTGCCGACGATGGGCGCGGCGGTGTTGCCGGAGGCGTGGGCACGGGCTTCGCTTCTACCGGCTGCACGGCGGCGGTGGACGCGTGCGCTGCGACGGGCGGATCGCCGGCCGAGCCTACCGAGGCGACGGGAATCGTTGCGGCCGGCTGCAGTGCCACGCTGGGCAGTGTGGCCGGCTGGGTCGCGCCCGGTGGCGGTAGCTCGAGCGGGACGGCGCGCGCGCGCGCCGTCGTGGGTTGTGTCAGTCGCACGTCGCGCCACCAAGCCGCCCCGAGCGCAAGCACCGCCATGCCGAGGAAAGCGATCAGTGCGATGGCCCAAGCCGGCAGCGCCGGAGGGCGAGCCGCAAGCGGAATCTGTGCGATCCCGGGCGTCGCCCCGCGGCGGCGCTCTGTCTCGGATTTGCGTAAGGCGTCGAGGATGAACGACATGTCAGTGACTCGCGAGGAGCAACGGAGTGCCGGGAATGTCGAGATCGGCCAGCATCGCGATCTGTGTGCGCGCGCCGACGATCCCGTCGACCGTAAGCATGTGATCACGCTGATAGTCGCGCACGCGTTTTTCGAGCGCTGCATCGAAGACCGGGGAGGCATCGGTCGGCGGATTCTCTCCGCGGATCCGCGCCAGCGTTGCGCGTAGCCAAAGCACTCCCGTGTCGCTCATACCCGGCGTGAGATCCTTGGGCGGCGAAATTCCGGGTCGCCACAGCAGCAGATATCTGCCGAACCAGTGAAAGCTCAGGAGCGACAGCGGAATCTGTCGGGTCTCACCGTTGACGATGACCTTTGCGTCGTCGTACCCGAGCGATGCGATGACGATCTGCCCAGCGCTCCCGTGCTCGTCCGCGAGCCACAAGATCGCCGGCCAGTTGACTCGTCTGAGCTCGCCCAGGGAGCCACGCTCTTGCGTGAGGCAGCGCAGCCCTTGCTCGGTCGCCTGAGCGCAGGCGTCACCGCGGCGCGGATCGTACGTGGCGCCCCAAAGCGTCAACAGCTCGCCGACGGCTGCATCGGTGGAAGGCCCGCCGTTGGCTCCGAGCAGGTCCTCGAGCGACATGCGAGCCGGCGCCGCCGGCAAAGAGTCGGCCGTGAGGGCGGGGGCCGGTACTCCGTCGAAAGTGGTTGCGCTCGGCGTGACGTTGGCGGCTACGGCCGCGGAATCCCCGGCAGGTCGTTCGGCTTGCCGGTCGGTCGGCGGTTGCGGGCTCGACCGCTCACGAACATTCAAAGCGCCGAGCCCGAGCGCGCCGACGACGACTGCTGCGACTCCTGCCCAGCGCCACCATCGGGCATGGGGTCGTGCGCCGTACACCTCATGCGCGGCTCGCTTCACGAGGAGGCCATCCACGGCTCGCACGTCTTGCGTGTAGGCCGCGAGCAGCGCACGATCGGCGATGACATTGATCAGGCGCGGAATTCCACGCGACAGGCGATACAACTGCCGAATCGCGGAAGGCTTGAAGACGTCGCTTTGGGCGCCCGCCACTTGCATGCGGTGACGCACGTATGCGGCCGTGTCTTGCCGGGATAGGGGCTCGAGGTGATACCGTCCGGTGACGCGTTGGGCGAGCTGTCTCATGTCGGGCCGACCGAGCAGCTCACGGAGCTCGGGTTGGCCGATCAGGATGATTTGCAGGAGCTTGTGCTTGGCGGTCTCGAGGTTCGTCAGCAGCCGGACTTGCTCGAGCAGATCCGGGCTCAACGTCTGTGCCTCGTCGACGATGAGGACGACTCGCCGTCCGTCCGCGTGCACGTCGAGCAAGTGAGCGTTCAGCGCGTCGATACGGGCCTTGATCGTCTCGTCTCGCGGTGCCGGCACGCGCAGCTCTTCGCAAATGGCCAACAAGAACTCTTTCGTCGAGAGCTGCGGGTTCAAGATCAGCGCGATCTCGGCCTTGGCAGGCAACTGCTCGAGCAGGCTGCGGATCAGCGTGGTTTTGCCCGTCCCCACTTCGCCCGTGAGCTGGATGAAGCCACCGCTCTCGGAGATGCCGTAAATGAGATGGGCCAGCGCGTCCGCATGCCGCGCACTCATGTACAGGTAGCGCGGATCAGGCGTGATAGAGAACGGTTTTTCGCTGAGGCCGAAGAATTCCGTGTACACGCTGCGGATCCTCGAGCCCGTCGGCCCGGCGACGCGTCGCGCGACCGGGTTTCGAGCTCTCTGGCTACTGGACCTCGATCGTGATCGGCTCCGAGACGATAGGAGGATCGAACGGCACGTGCAGCTCATCGCCGAGAAGTAAGCGCAGCTCGTGCTTGCCCGGCGCAAGCGTCAGTGTCGTCTCTGTTTGACCACCGCCGAAGTGCAAATGTTGCTCGTCTTTCGGAATGGGCTGGTCGAGTGGCGGCAAGCCGACGTCGATGAGCAGATGGTGGTGACCGGTGTTGGCCTTCTCGATACCGGCCGGGGCGACGCCCATGCCCTTGAGACCGAATACGACCCGCACGGGATTGCTGACGACGGCGCCGTCGGCAGGCGAGATGATGTAAACCATCGCTCCGGCCGGGGCGGGTTTACGTGCAATGGCCGGTGCCGCGGCGGGCGCGGGGACCGTGGCAGGAGCTGCGGGTGGTGGTGCCGCCTGTTCGCCGCAGGCGACGAGTGCAGTGGCCAGCAGGATGATGGCGGTGCGGATCAGCATAACTCCAGCTCCTCGCAAAGACACAAGCTGCGCTCACTCTAGCACACTGACCTGGGGGCCCCCACGGCGTCTCAGCGGCTGGCGGGATGCCTCACGAGCTCGCTCGGATCGAAATCGTCGACACCGGTCACGGCTATCACTTGCGCGTCGAATTCGCGAAGCGTGATCGCCTCCTCGGCCGTAATCACGCCCTTGCGCTCGGCCTCGTCGATCTGCCCGGGGGTATCGTCCGCCGTGATTTCACCGGCACGGCGAGCGTCGAAGACGCGACGCTCGAGTGGCTTGACCCGTTCGGCAAGCTCGAGAACCTCTTGGAGCACACCGAGCGGATTTCCGGGCTCGCGAGTCGTGTATGCGCCGTCGGCCAGGCGGTCTCGCGTCGGGGTCGGGTTGATGACGAGCTCCGTGATCTTTTGTCCGAGCTCGTCGGACGGCGCCGAGTACGTGCGCCCGCGCGGAAAGATCGCGAGACGTAACGCCATGGCGAGCCCGCGGTTGGGAAAGTTTCTGAGCAAGCTGTGGAACTGCTCCTGGGTTTTATACAGCAGTGTCCGGCACGCCCATTCGACGAGTGGTAAATCCTCGACCGGCTCGCCCTGATCGAGATAGTGCTTGAGGACCATGGAGGCGAGGTAGAGGTAGCTCAGAACGTCGCCGAGCCGCGCCGAAATCAGCTCCTTCCTTTTGAGGGCGCCGCCGAATGTGAGCATGGCCGCATCGGCGATGAGCGCGAACGATGCGCTGTAGCGGTTGATGTGCTGATAGTAACGCCGCGTCGCGCCGGTTGCCGGAACCTCGGTGAACCGTGCCAGCGTTAGGGCCATGACGAAAGATCGCGCCGCGTTCGAGACGGCGTAACCGATATGCTTGAACAGCAGATCGATCGAAATCTACCAAGCCCTGCTCGGCGTCGGGGTTCGTTGGCCGCCTCCATTTCCGCGAGCACGAACGGATGGCAGCGGATGGCGCCCTGGCCGAAGATGATCAGATTCCGCGTCAGAATGTTCGCGCCTTCGACCGTAATGGCGATCGGCACGGATTCGTATCCTCGAGCAAGATAGTTCTTCGGGCCGAGCATGATCGCTTTGCCGCCATGCACATCCATCGCGTCGTTGGCGATCATGCGCACCGAGCTCGGTGTTGTGGTACTTGAGAATCGCGGACGGGACGGCGGGCTTCTCGCCGTGCGTGAGCGCCGTGCACGTAACGCGCGACGCTGCGGCCATGATGTAAAGGTGGCCGGCCATCCGCGCGAGCACCTCGCCGACGCCGTGAAACTTGCCGATCGGCAGACCGAATTGGCGGCGAATTCGCGCATAGGCGCCCGACGCATAGACCGCGGCCATCGCGCCGCCGAGCGCGTTGCTCGGCAGCACGATGCTGCGACCGACGGACAGCAGCTGCACGAGCATCCGCCAGCCCTCGCCGGCCATCTTCGGGCCGCCGATGATCGCATCGAGAGGAACGAATACGTCCTTGCCGCGTGTCGGGCCGTTTTGGAACGGTATGTTGATCGGAAAATGCCGTCGGCCGATCTCGATGCCGGGCAGATCGGTCGGCACGAGCGCAGCCGTGATTCCTCGACTCTTCTTCTCCCCGAGCAAGTGCTCGGGATCGTAGAGCTTGAAGGCGAGTCCGAGCACCGTCGCAATCGGTGCGAGCGTGATGTAGCGCTTGTCCCAGTTCAGGCTGATGCCGACGGTCTCTTTGCCTTCGTAGATTCGCCTTGGCAGACGACGCCGGTGTCGACGATTGCCGTCGCGTCGGAGCCCACGCGCGGCGACGTCAGAGCGAAGCAGGGGATTTCCTCGCCGCTCGCGAGTCCCGGCAGCCAACGCTGCTTTTGCTCGTCCGTGCCGTAGTGCAGGAGGAGCTCGGCCGGCCCCAGCGAGTTCGGCACGCCGATGGTCGAGGCAGCCGTGGCGTTGCGCGAGGCAGATCTTCGTCAGCACCATGGAGTTGGCGAGCGGCGAGAACCCGAGGCCGCCATAGTCCTTCGGGATGATCATCGCGAAGAATCGCTTCGTCCTTGATGAACTCCCAGACGTCCGGCGGGCAGGTCGGCCAGCTCGTGCGTGACCTGCCAGTCGTCGAGCATTCGGCAGAGCTCTTCGACGGGCCCGTCGAGGAACGCTTGCTCCTCGTCCGTCAGCTGTGGTGCGGGCAGCTCGCAGCAGCTGGCGCCACTCCGGCATGCCCGAGAACAGCTCGCCCTCCCACCAGACGTTGCCGGCCTCGAGCGCGTCCTGCTCGGTCTTGCGACATCCTCGGCAGCATGCGTCGGTAACCATCGAGCAGACGGCGTGCTGACCGCTCTCGCGTCGCAGCTCGCGCTGAAGTTCAGGGCGACGAGGCCCGCGAACAACATCCATAGCAGCAGCTTGAGAATGACGCCGCCGCCGCCCGAGACCACGTGAACAGCGAGGAGCACGACGCCGAGCATCCACGTCGCGCGCGTAGGTCCGTCCGCCGATACGCGAGCGCCAGCGGCGCACCGATCGAGCACAACAGCCAGAATAGATGTCACCATCGGGGCTCCTCAGTCGCAGCCGCCGGGCTCGCGGCGGTGCGGGTAGTCAAAGCAATTCGGCAACGCCTGCGCGCTCCTCACGTAAGCTCCGCGTCCGTCGCCGCGATTTTGCCGCGGCAGAAATCGTCGATGTCGAGCCCTTGGACGATTTGTAGCTGCCGCCGCGAGCAGCGTCACCGGATACGAGTACACGACGCCCTCGGGAATGCCGTAGCTGCCGTCGGATGCGACACCCATGCTGACCCAATCTTCGCCGGCCGTGCCGAGCGCCCAGTCGTGAATATGATCGATCGCCGCCGACGCGGCGGAGGCGGCCGAGGACGCGCCGCGAGCTTTGATGATCGCTGCGCCGCGCTGTTGCACGGTCGGGAATGAACTCGTTCTCGATACCATTCTTGCGGCACGCGCGACAAAGCCGGTTCCCCGCCGACCGTGGCGTGCGCGAGATCCGGGAACTGAGTGGCTGAATGATTGCCCCAGATGATCACACCTTCGACGTCGGTGACGTGAGGCTCGGTCTTGCCCGCAAGCTGTGCTTTGGCGCGGTTGTGGTCGAGGCGCGTCATGGCCGTGAAATTGCGCGGATCGAGATCCTTCGCGTTCTCGCGCGCGATCAGCGCGTTCGTGTTCGCCGGATTGCCGACGACGAGGATCTTTGCGCTGCGGTCGGCGACGGCGTTCGAGTGCTTTGCCTTGCGCCGAAAAGATTTGCGCGTTGGCGAGCAGCAAATCCTTGCGCTCCATGCCGGGGCCGCGCGGCCGCGCGCCGACGAGCAGCGCATAGTTCGATGTCACGAAAGCCGGTTTCGGCCTGGTCCGTGACGACGATGCCGCGCAGTGTCTCGAACGCACAATCGTCGAGCTCCATGGCCACGCCATTTAGCGCGTCCAGGGCCGGTGTGATCTCCAACAGCTGCAAGATAACGGGCTGGTCGGCGCCGAGCATTTGCCCCGAAGCAATACGGAACGCCAGCTGATAGCCGATCTGTCCGGCGGCACCCGTGATTGCCACCCGGACGGGCTTCTTGCTGTCTTTCTTCATGGATTGGGTCTCTGTTTTCGAACTGGTGTGCGCTTGCACAGTCGGCAAATCTTAGCATGTGGGCGCGTTCGTTCCGGGGCGGCGATTCGCTGGCAGGATCTTTGGCTCCTAAGCTTCGTCGGCTGAGCCTTGCTTCGACAACTCGTACTTTCTCAACAAGCTGCGCAGCTGGTGATAGCTCAGTCCTAACAGCTTCGCAGCCGTGGTCTGCTTGAACTGAGCCCGCTCCAGAGCGCGTTGCAGGAGATCGCTTCTCGAATCGCTGTCACGGCATCGCGGAAATCGCGCGGCAGATCCGCGGAGCGTGACGTGCCCGACTCGTGCCTGTCGTGATCGCGCTGGTCCGATGCCTCGCTCACTGTCTCGTGCCCTGGCGCTCGGCGCATAGGGCGAGTCGAAGGGGTTGAAGACGACAGACTCGATCGGCGTCTCGGGATCGTCGGTGCGATAGACGCTTCGCTCGATGGCGTTCTTGAGCTCTCGAACGTTACCGGGCCATTCGTAGGCAAGCAGGGTCGCTTGCGCGTCGGGCGTGAAGCCCGGAAAGAAGGGGCGCTTGAGCTCGCTCGTCATGTTGACTGCAAAGTGGTAAGCGAGGGTCGGAATATCCTCGGGGCGTGCGCGCAACGGCGGGACGTGCACTACGTCGAACGCCAACCGATCGAGCAAGTCGGCCCGAAATCGACCTTGTGCCGCCAAGTGCGGCAGATCCT
Source organism: uncultured Gammaproteobacteria bacterium (assembly GCA_963786385.1). Taxonomy (GTDB): domain Bacteria; phylum Pseudomonadota; class Gammaproteobacteria; order Steroidobacterales; family Rariloculaceae; genus FEN-1219. The sequence goes on along the minus strand of CAWAYS010000004.1, from coordinate 329,817 downwards.
CGTTCGTCGCGCCGACGATGCGGACGTCGGTCGAGATCGTGTCGCTGAACCACCGACGCGCTGGAACTCTCCGTATTCGATGACCCGGAGGATCTTCTCTTGCATGCGCGGTGGAATCGTCCCGAGTTCGTCGAGGACGAGCGTCCCGCCATTGGCCTGCTCGAATCGTCCGATGTGAGTTCGAGTCGCGCCCGTGAATGCACCGGCTTCATGGCCAAAGAGCTCCGACTCGAGCAAGCTTTCGGTCAAGGGCCGCGCAGTTGACCTTGACGAGGGGCTGTTCCCAGCGCTCGGAGAGGTAATGCAGGCGCGATGCGATGAGCTCTTTGCCCGTCCCGCGCTCGCCGATCACGAGCACGGGCTTGGTCAGCGCAGCGGCCCGCGATACGTGCTCGAGCATCGCGAGAAACGCGGGCGCCTCGCCGATGAGTGCGATGCATTCAGGATTCGCGCGCGCTACTCTTGCCAATGACGCCATCAACTGGTCATTTAGGCGAAATCTTAGCCGTATTCGCGTTCGGATAAGACACGCGTATTTGCTTGCCCTCCGAGGTTGTGCACCAGTTAATTCATAGGGTTAGGTCGAGACCGCAGTGGTTTGGCACGGAACCTGCTAGTTCGGAAGGCAACAACTGACAGAGGACATCCGGCCATGGGCATCTTCTCGCGATTTACGGACATCGTGAACTCGAACATCAACGCGATTCTCGACAAGGCCGAGGATCCGGAGAAGTTGGTTCGCCTGATGATTCAGGAGATGGAGGACACGCTGGTAGAGGTGCGCTCGACGGCCGCACGTGCCATCGCCGACAAGAAGGAAATTTCGCGCTCGCTCAACGCCTTGGAGCAGGAAGCGAGGGATTGGCAGGCCAAGGCGGAGCTTGCGCTCGACAAGAACCGTGACGATTTGGCGAGCGCCGCTCTGGTCGAGAAGGCTCGCGCGCAGACTGCTGCCGACGGTCTCCAGGCTCAGTACAAAGCCGATCGGGGACGGGCTCGAGAAGCTCAACGACGACATCGTTCGCCTCGAGGAGAAGCTCGTCGATGCCAAGACGCGCCAGCAAGCCATCTTCGCGCGGCATCAAACGGCGAGCCGGCGTTTGGAAGTTCGGAAACGTTTGCACAGCTACAGGATCGACGATGCAATGATCCGCTTCGACCAATTCGAGAGGCGGATAGACGATCTAGAGGCGCACGCGGAATCGTACGATCTTGGCAAAAAGAAGGATTTGAAGGACGAGTTCACCGATCTCGAGTCCGAAGACGCTGTCGCGAAGGAGTTGCGCGAGCTCAAGTCCAAGCGCGCCGATCAGAAGCGCGGCGGCGAGCCGGGTTAGCATATGAACTCGGTTTTCCCAATCATCATGGTGTTCATGACCATGGTGCTGCCTCTGGTCATCGTCATGCACTACGTGACGAAGTGGAAGGCGACTAAAGGATTATCCGACGACGAGCAGCGCCTGCTCGAGGACCTTTGGAAGTCCAGCCAAGAGATGCAGAGCCGGCTCAACGCGCTGGAGACGATCCTCGACGACGAGGTGCCCGATTGGAGGAAGAAGTCGTGAATACGCGACGCGCTCGACACGGTTCCGGCAACGATGGTTCGGACTTGGGGCTCATCAATCGGATGCATCGAGATCCGCGCCGTGGCGTGCTTTTCGGGGTCTGCGCCGGCATAGCGGACTATTTCGGCTTCGACTTGAACGTGACGCGAATCCTGGTCGGCGTGGGTGCGTTGTTCTCGTTTCCCATCGTTCTGATCGCTTACTTGTTGTTGGCGCTGATGCTGCCACGTAAGCAGTACTTCGAAGACGAGCGCGATGAGCCCGATCCGCTGCAACGCAACGTCCGGGCGGAGCCGCACAGTATGCTCTCCAGCGTGCGCTATCGGTTCCGCGATCTCGATACGAGGCTGCAGCGTCTCGAAAAATACGTAACTTCGAACCGCTTCGCGTTGGACCGCGAGTTCAGGCGGTTAAAAGACTGAGGGTCGTCTCGCTGCGGGGAGGTTCTGGTCCATGAATCCTTTCGAGTTCGTAATCGTGATCATTGTGCTGAGCTTCGGCTACAAGCTGACGCAAGCGTGGCTGCACAACAGACATCTAAATCGCGGCAATGACGACGGAGCAAAGGCAGAACTCGAAAGGCGGTTGGCGGAAATCGAGGAGCGCGTTCGCGTCCTCGAGAGAATCGTCACCGATGAACGCTTCGACTTGAAGCAGCAGTTCAAAGATCTCGGAAGCTGAACCGGTGCCGATCGTGGCCCGATCGGCACCGGTTCCGGCAGTCGCTATTTCTTCGCCGGCGCAGGATTGGCAGCCTTGTATGCTTGAATCTGCTCGTTGAAAGCGCCCGCGACGGATTCCATTTCGCTGACTGCGGCGTTGTGGCGGTTGACCATGAGAGATTTGTATTCGGCAGTGGCGTCGTCGCCTTTCGCTTCCATCTCTTTGTCGACGCACGAAAGGTACTGCTCCATCGCGGCCATATAGCTCTTGACCTGGCCCTGAGCGGCCAGCAGCTGATCCATCGTCGACGATTTGCCGTCCGGAATCGTGATCATCGAGGGATTTTCGCAGGCCGCGGCCGCAAAAGTGCAACAACCGGCCAGTAACGCTACGCAGCAAGACGTGAGTTTTTGCATGTGCCTTCCTCTCGTTTTCCGGGGCATATTTGCGCCGCAATATACCCCACGAGTCTTAGCGGGCGCCACGCGACCGCCGAGGTCCTTCCGTCAAGCGAACAGCGTGCGGTGCTTACCGCTGCCGTCGGTCTCGGCCACGAGCAAGCTCGAACTCGTCGGCCGTGACGGGGTCGCCGAACAAGTGCCCCTGCGCGAAGTCACAACCATGCTTGCGCAAGAAGTCGAGTTGTTGCTTGGATTCGACGCCTTCGGCAACGACCTCTAGCTCGAGGCTGTGAGCCATCTGGATGATGGCGTCGACGATGGCCGCATCGTCGCGATCGATCGCTGACGTCGCGGACGAACGACTGGTCGATTTTCAGCGTGCTGATCGGAAATTGCTGGAGTGCGCTCAAGGACGAATATCCGGTGCCGAAATCGTCGATCGCGAGGTGCAGGCCCATTCCGTACAGCGCGTCGAGAATGCGGATCGTTCGTTCGGGATCCTCCATCAGCGTCGTCTCGGTGATCTCGAGCTCGAGTGACGTCGGAGAGACGCCGTGCGCCCTGAAACGTCTCTCGAACGCGATCGAGAAATCGACGTTGCTGCAGTTGCCGAAGCGACAAATTCATCGAGACGCGGCACGGCGAAGGTACCGAGCGTTGCCAAATAGCGGTAGTCGGCGCAGACTCGATTGAGGACCCAGTCGCCGAGCTGCAGAATCAGATTGGTCTCCTCGGCGAGCGGCATGAAGTCCGATGGAAACACGAGTCCGCGTTCCGGTAAATCCCAGCGCACGAGCGCCTCGGCGCCCTCGAGTCCGGCCGTCTTCAGCCGGTACTTCGGCTGGTAGTGGAGTCGTAGTTCGTCGCGCTCGAATGCCCGGCGGAGCTTGCTCTTGAGCATGAGCCGCTCGACGGCGGCCGTGTTCATTTCCGTCGAATAGAACTCGAGGCAGTTCCCGCCCGCTTTCTTGGCCTGATAGAGCGCGGCGTCGCGCGTTGCGCATGAGATCGATGACGTTGTCGCCGTCGCGCGGATAGACGGCGACGCCGATGCTCGATCGTCAGAAAAATCTCTTCGCCGTGAACTTGGAACGGTTTGCCGATGGCTTGTAGAAGCTTGGTGGCGAACTCGGCGAGCTCTTTGCGGAGTCCTTCCATTCGTTCGAAGCCCGTCAGCAACACCGCGAATTCGTCGCCGGCGAGACGGCCAGAAGTGGGCGTTCTCGGCCAGTTCGCCGAGCACGCGACGCGAGAAGATCTCGAGGCTCGTGTCGCCGGCCGCATGACCGAATGTGTCGTTGATATCCTTGAATCGGTCGACGTCCATGTAAAGGATCGCAAGATACGTTTGCGTGCGGCGCGCTCTCGCGATGCCTTGCTGCAGCAGATGCTGGAACTGCATGCGGTTGGCGATCTTGGTCAGAGGGTCCGTGCGCGCGAGATATCTGATGCGCTGCTCGACACGTTTGCGCTCGTCGATGTTGCGCGCTGCGTATACCTTCCCTTCCAGCGCACCTCGATCGTTGCGAACTTCCGATTCCGTATAGGAAATGCTGACTTTGCTGCCGTCTGGTCGAAGCACAGCGCCTTCGCGTGGACGCGATGCGGGTCCGTTTGCTTGTCGGCGGTCGTTCGAGATGATCAACTCGTGAGCGAGCCTGCCGGTCAATTCCGATTCGCGGTCGCCGAACATTTCCTGCGCAGCGGTATTGGCCCGCTCGATTTTGCCGTCGGCGTCGGTGATCAGCAGTGCCTCTCCCATGCTCGCGAGCAAGCGGTCCAGGTAGTCCCTGGAGATGGTGCTCGAGCGCAGGCTCATACGCATACTCTCGACGGCCCCTGTCAGCTCGCGCAGCTCGGCGAAGTCGTCGTCGCGGATCGGTGTCTGGTAGTCCCCTCGTGCGGCGTCCGCGAGCGCGGCCGTTACGGCCCGAAGAGGCCGCCCGAAACGGTCGGCCAACCCGGCGACGAGTGCGAGAGCAGCGCCGAACGCGGCGCCGAGTAGCACGATTAGGGTCCATCCGAAAGCCGCGCCACCCAGGAGCCCGGTCGCACGCAGATACAGCAGCGCCGCGGTGCCGAGCACAGCAACAGCAGCAAGCGCCGCCATAGCGATCGTATAGCGCTGTTTGAGGCCGTGCGTGGACGGTCGGGAGGTCATCTTAGAAAGGCCGGTGGGGTCCGTTTTGTTATAGTTATCCAAGCCGCGCGTAGCGCGCTTGCAGCTGAACACATTCCGGCAGACTTGCACAGCCGGATGCGACAGAATCACATTAAATTCCGGGCCGCAGCGCGACTCCTCAAAACTTTGCCGAATAACGAAGTTTAGCCCGATGCACAGGCCATCGCACGCTGGCTCCTTGGGTTTCGCGGCCCCGCTGGGTCTACGTCACCGCCACGTTCAGTCCCTATTGGCCGGCGGCCTTCGTGAGCGCGTCGCCCGGCGCCATGCCGGTGCCTTGCTGGCCGCGGCCCAGGCCGAAATCCTCGAGTGCGGCGCGGGGGTTCGCCTGCTCGGATACCACAGTCCCCAGCCGCGCAGTCGCGGCCTCGCGATCCTGTTGCACGGTTGGGAGGGCAGTGCCTCGGCGAGTTACGTGCTGTCTGTCGGTAGCCGGCTGTTTGCGGCTGGTTTCGAGGTGTTTAGGCTGAATTTCCGCGATCATGGTGGCACGTTCGCTCTCAATCAGGAGCTCTTTCACTCTTGCCGGATCGACGAGGTGGTCGCGGCGGTCGCCTGCATTGCCGCCGCACACCCGGCGCCGCGAACCTTTCTGATCGGCCACTCGCTCGGCGGCAACTTCGCCTTGCGGGTCGGCGCACGGGCGGACATCGCGGGGTTGCCGTTGACCAAGATCGTGGCTATCTGTCCGGTGTTACGGCCACAGAGCACCATGGACGCGTTGGAGCGCGGGCTTTGGATATACCGAGACTACTTCCTCCGCCGGTGGCGCCGCTCGCTGTGCGCGAAGGCGGCCTGCTTCCCGTCGGCATACGAGTTCGGCGATCTGCGGCGTTTCCGCACGCTGACGGCCACGACCGAGTTCTTCGTGCAGCAGTACACGAGCTTCCCAGACCTCGACGCTTACCTCGCTGGCTACGCCGTGACGGGCTCGGCGCTCTCGAGGCTGGCGGTGCCGACCCGTCTCATTGCCGCAGCGGACGACCCGGTCATACCGATCTCGGATCTCGATGACGTGGCATCGAGCGGTGCTTTGCGCATCAGCGTCTTGTCGCATGGTGGCCACTGCGCATTCATCGAGAGCTACGGCCTCAGGAGCTGGGCGGACCGGGCCGTGCTCGCCGAGATCGAGGATGCGTAGTCACTGTGGCCGCGGCCGCGCCGTGGGCTTTCGTCAGGGCTGGCGCTTCTCCTGGAACGTCTTCGGCGGCTCGCCGCTGACGACTCTTATCTCGCCCTCGATCACGGCGCCTTCGGCCACCGCGATCGAGTTCCCGGCCAAGCTGCCCGTTACTCGGGCGGTGCCGGCGATCTCCACGCGCTGTTTGGCGATCACGTCGCCTTCCACGGTGCCGGCGACGACGATGTCGGTGGCCTTCATCGTTCCCTTCCACCGACCCCCCTCGGCGAGCGTCAACGGACCTTCTATGTCGCAGTCACCTTCCACCGCGCCGCAAAACACGTAAGCACCCTTACCAGAGATCGTGCCCACGATTTTGGTCGACGCGGCGATGAACGTCGTTGGGCCGGCCGATGAGTCTTGAATCCGTCGTTTGAGCTTCATGATTGCCTCCGCAAGGTCGGGGCGAACGGTATCCCAGTTCGTCGCGGGCTGCGCGAACGGGTTTCACGCGGCGGAAATTCGCCGCCAAGCGGCAACAGGTGACCACTTATGTCACCGTGACGGACTTCTCGTTTCTCCTGCAACTAACTGTTTCGTAAGGAGTCCAATATTTGGCATGAAGGTTGCTTATGTCACGGGGCAGACCTTTTGCACTGGAGCTCGACAATGGACGGCAACTTCGAAGTCATCGCGCTCGTGCTCGGCGAATCGAGCGATCGCCGGTGGCACGCAGGCCAATTCGGCAAGGGTGCGCAACGCTTGGTCCGTCGCGACGGGCGCGTGACGCTCGAGCCCGTGGAATCGCAGGAGGAGTTCGAGCGAGAGGCTCGCACGACCGGGTGTTTCCGCCGCGGCAAGCCAATTCGGGACCCCGCTACGCAGGAGGTCATCGGTTATGAGATGGAGCAGGTGCCGTTGTTGCGGCGCGGCGGCAAGCGGACTCGCCGAACCGCACTAGTAGCCGTAGCCGAGCTGGCGAACGTCCGTAACGACGCCATTTTCCAGCCTGACGACGCGCATGAACTTGTACGGGCCGAGATTGTAGGTCCAATCCTCTACCCATACGTCCTCGACAAAGCCCGGCACGAGCGTGCCGAGCTCGAGAAACGCCGTGCGTCGCACGAGATGGCGCTGCACGCTTGCCGGCTCGCCGCAAAACTCGAGGACCTTGGCGACTATGTCGCCTCGGGTAATGATCCGTGCGCCGCAGCGCATTGCATGAGCCGGGACGCTGGCCGCCAGCGCACCTGTCAGGACCGTCGCACTTAGGATCAGCCTTGCCGCCTGCATGATCCAAGATTAGCACTTGGCAGTGAACGCACGCTGAACCGCCGCCGGGTGATCCTGCCTATAATGCGCGCTGCTTGGCGAAGCCGATTGATCCGATCCAGTGGCACAGAATAATAACGTCCCCCCTGACAGCTCGTTCGCGGCCCGGCTCCGTTGGCTGAGTGCCGACTCGAACACGGAGCTCGTTCGCCGGGGTGCGCGCGGTGTCGAAAAGGAGAGTCTACGCATCACGGCAGCCGGGCGGTTGTCGCCGCGGCCACATCCGAAATCGCTCGGCGCAGCGCTTACGCACCCTTATATCACCACGGATTACTCCGAAGCTCTGCCCGAGTTCGTCACGCCGCCGCACGCGGCCAACTGGGAAACTCTGCAGTTTCTTTGCGATCTTCACGCGTTCGCGCACCGTCGTCTCGATGACGAGCTTCTGTGGCCAGCGAGCATGCCGTGTGTGTTGAGCGCCAACGAAGAGATTCCGATTGCCGAGTACGGCTCGTCGAATCTCGGTCTCATGAAGACCGTGTATCGGCGCGGACTCGGCTATCGCTATGGGCGCGCCATGCAAGCAATAGCCGGCGTGCACTTCAATTACTCTCCGCCGAGCGACTTTTGGCCCGCATACCGGGATCACGTCGGAACGGCGGAAAGCGAGGAGAGTTTTCGCTCGGCCAGTTTCATGGGCCTCGTACGCAACTATCGCCGCTACGCATGGCTCGTCACATACCTGTTCGGCGCGTCGCCGGCCGTGTGTCGATCTTTCCGGCCGGAGGGTCACGAGCTGCTCGAAGAATTCGACGACGCGACATGGTACGCGCCGTTTGCAACGTCGTTGCGTATGAGCGATCTGGGCTATCGGAACAAGACCCAGGCACGACTGAGCATCAGCGCGAACTCACCGGCCGAGTATGTCGCCGGGTTAGCTAGCGCGGTGAGCACTCTGGAGCCCCGATACGCCGAGATCGGCGTGAAAGTCGATGGTGAATATCGGCAGCTCAACGCCAACATTTTGCAGATCGAGAACGAGTACTACAGCACGATTCGGCCGAAGCCGACGAAATCCTCGAGTGCCCGACCGACGATTGCGTTGAGGACTCGAGGCATCGAGTATGTCGAGATCCGCACACTCGACCTCAATCCGACGGACCCGGTCGGCATTAATCAGGGTCAGCTGCGTTTCCTCGAAGCCCTGCTGCTCTTTTGCCTGCTGGCCGATAGTCCTCAGATCGATGCGGTCGAGCACGCCGAGATCGATCTACGCGACTTGACCGTAGCGCGAGAAGGTCGGCGCCCGGATCTTGTCCTCGCGGATCGGGGCCGCAGACGAGGCGTTGCCGCGTGGGGGTCGGAGATCGTCGACCGAGTCGGCGAGGTCGCCGCGTTGCTCGATAAAAGCAACGAGGGCTATGTCGCCGCCGTGGAGCTCGCGCGCGCCGCCCTGAGTGAGCCCGAGCGGACGCCCTCGGCGGCCCTGCTTCGGGCTCTGGAGAGCGAGAATGCGAGTTTTTCCGAATACGGGCATGAGCTCGCGCGCGCCCACCATGAGTATTTCGCCGCCTTGCCGCTGCCGGCTGAGCGCGACGAGTGGTTCGCAGGCATTGCGCGCCAGTCGCTCGCCGAGCAAGAGTCCTTGGAGCGGGCCACGACGGAGCCTTTCGACGCTTACTTGAGCCGGTACTTCTCCACCGTTTGACGTCGCGCGCGGTTAGCGAAATTCTGTGATTTCGTTAACCGCCGCAGACCCCCGGGACGCCTGATACTAGCGGTCCCAGCGCATCTCGAGCAGCAATGAAAACAGCGTTCTGGCTAGGTTTGCTTGCAGGTTTCTGTGGTGTCCTCGCCGCCGCCCACTATTACCCGTGGGTGGTCCACACGCGGCTGCCATCGCAAACGTCGGTCGTCGCCAATGGCGGTCGCGCGGAGCGATTTCTGATTCGACTGCCGGCCGATCGGATCGACGCTTTGGGCGGCACAACGGTCGGTCTACGCGGCGTCTCGAGCGCGGACCAGGCCGCCTTGCCGTCCGCGTTGGCCCAGCAACCCTTGCTCGTGGAGCACTTCAAGGTCCGGGATGCGGCCGGCAACGTGATCGGCCTTGCGGCTCGGCATTGGAGCAGTACGCCGGCCGGGCCGACTACGGCATGGTCGGTGCTGATTCCGAGCCGCGGAGCCCTATTGCTCACGGCGCCCGGAGAGGGACGAGGGGCGCTCGATGCGGCGCTTCGCAACGCGGGCTTCATGCCCGGAACCGCCTGGAGCGGCGACTTGCGCGTCGATCTCGGTGCCGGGAGCAACACCAAGGAACCGGGCCTGTTTGCCGCTGGCAGCAATGAGTTCGCGGGCCTGCAGGGGCATTACACGGAGACGTGGACAGTTACGGGCGTGAGCACCGACGGCGAGCTGCGCGGAACGATCGAGCTCGATACAGTGACATTTCGCGGATCATGAAATACCTCACCATCGCCGTTGTCGGGATCTTGTTCGGTGCTGCCGGAGCGGCAGCGGTGCTGTACTACAACCCGTTGACGGGCGGGCGGCCGCCCCCTGCGGCAAGCGCCGACAAGTCGCTGCACTACGAGCTACCGGCCGATGCGTTGCGCTTCGTAACCGGTGAGCGCGTCACGTTGCCACAGTGGCCTAAAGACGACGAAGGGCTCTGGGAGGAGACCATCGACCGATCGGCGCTGCTCGCGATCGTGCTTCACGATGACACGGGCGAACCGACGGCGATTGCGACGCGTTTGATCGTCGCGTCGACCGACACCGATCTGCTGCTCAAAGGCGCGCTCGTGAGCGACTACTGGCTGCTCACGCTGCCCGGTGAGGGCTCGCTCTTTCTGCGTGACGACGCAAATCTCTGGCCCTTTCTGAAAGACACGCTCGTGCCGGTCTGGTATCTCGGCAGAACGTGGCAAGGCCCGACGGATTTCGTGCCGACAGCCGGTCCGGGCCCCGACGGGACGGGCCTCGCACTCGGGGGCACGGGTCGATTCGCGACGCCTTCGGCAACGGCCGTCGAGCATTACCGGCTCACCGCGCTCGATCGGTCGAGCGAGCATGTCGTTGCGGCGGGAGAGCTCGAGCTGCGCGGGCTCGAGCCCGTCGTCGCGGCTGGCGACTGATCAGGCGACCGACTCTCCTAGTGCTGCGATATCCGCCGCCGCGTCGCGCAGCTCGGCGACGGTCACCACCTTGCCGGCAGCCAGCAGCTTCTTGGCTTGAATGAAGTCGCGCGGGCTGTTGACGGCGTCTACGGCGATGAGCCGGCCAGCGGCGAAATAGTAGGCAGCGAAACTAGCCGCTTCGGGGTCGCCGCGCAGGACTACCTCGTCGAAGCCCTCGGACAGGCCCGCAATCTGCAGCTTCAAATCGTACTGATCCGACCAAAACCAAGGCACTTCCGAGTACGCCGACGGCGCACCGAGCACGGTAGCCGCGGCTACCTTGGCCTGGTGGATTGCGTTTTGCACGGACTCCAGCCGAACCCGGCGCCCGAGCAGCGGATGCGGGTGGTTCGTACAGTCGCCCGCGGCGAGCACATACGGGTCCGGCGTGCGTGCGAACTCGTCGACGACGATTCCGTTATCGCAGGGCAGTCCCGCGGCGCCTGCGAGCTCGGTGTTCGGGATGACGCCGATGCCGACGATTACGACATCGCATTCGAAGTGCTCGCCGCTGTCCGTCTCGATCGAGTCGACGGATGTCCGGCCGTGCATTGCGCTGACCGTGGCTCCGCAACGGATGTCTACGCCGGCGGCCGTATGGTGTCGAAGATAGAAAGCCGCGACTTCGGGGCACACCACGCGGCTCAAGATGCGGTCGGCCGCCTCGAGCACGGTTACGGCCAGGCCGCGCTGGCGAAGCACGGCCGCCACCTCGAGACCGATATACCCCGCTCCGATCATGACGACGCGCGCCGACGGCGTCAGCGACGCGCTAATGGCGTCGACGTCGGCGATGGTCCTGACGTAGTGAACGCCTCGGAGATCGCTGCCCGGGACGCGGAGTCGCCGCACTTGGCTGCCCGTCGCGAGCACCAAACGGTCGTAGTCGAGCGTTCTCCCATCCGCAAGTCGCACCGATCGTGCCGACAGATCGAGCGCCGCGGCACGCGTACCGAGCTCGACCGAGATGTCCCTTTCCGCGTAGAAAGACGCCGGCCGCAGGAACAAGCGCTCTCGGGGCAGCTCGCCAGCAAGGTACTTCTTGGACAACGGTGGGCGCTGGTATGGCAGAAAGGGCTCTTCGCCCACGACCGTGATCGCACCGGCGAACTGCTGCTGACGCAGGCTGTGAACCGTTTGTGCGGCCGCCTGTCCCGCGCCGACGATGATCAAACGCTCGGTCATCGAATGCTATATTTTCGGCCGTCTCGCGGCGATTCCAACGGCAGGTGAAACATGGTGGGTGCAGTGCAAGTTCGGCGTTTCGGTGGGCCAGAGGTGCTCGAGTACGTGGATATCGTGGTCGGCGAGCCGGGTCCGGGCGAGGCGCGGGTCAGACATGCGGCCGTGGGCCTCAACTTCATCGATGCCTATCATCGCACCGGATTGTATCCCCTTACGTTGCCGACGGGGCTCGGCAGCGAGGCGTCGGGTGTCGTAACGTCCGTGGGGCCGGACGTCACTCACGTGGCGCCGGGAGATCGTGTGGCTTACACGTCATCCGCGCCGCTGGGCGCCTACTCCGAGGAGCGCGTGCTGGATGCACGGTGGCTCGTGCGCTTGCCTGCCGGCATCAGCGACGAGGTAGGGGCCGCCGTCATGCTCAAAGGGCTTACGAGCTGGTACTTGCTCAATCGTAGCTATCCCGTCCGGCCCGGGGACTGGATTTTGCTGTACGCGGCGGCCGGAGGCGTCGGCCTCATCGCCGCGCAATGGGCCAACCATCTCGGCGCGCGCGTCATCGGGGTAGTCGGCACACCAGCGAAGCGCGAGCTTGCGCTCGCGCACGGGTGCACCGAGGTTGTGCTCGCGAACGACGACGTCCCGGCTCGCGTGAGACAAATTACCGGCGAAGGCGTACCGGTAGCTTACGACTCCGTCGGACGCGATACTTTCTTCCAGTCCCTGGATTGTCTGCGGCGACACGGCGTCATGGTGAGTTTCGGCAACTCCTCGGGCAAAGTGGAGCCGTTCTCGCTTCAGGAGCTGACGAAGCGAGGGTCCTTGTATGTCACGCGACCGACGTTGTTCGACTTCATTCGCGAGCGGGCCGAGCTCGAGGCCGGAACGACCGAGCTGTTCGGGTTGATCGAGTCCGGAGTCTTGAAGATCGCCGTGAACCAGCGCTACGCACTGCGTGATGCGGCTCGCGCGCATCGCGATCTGGAGTCCCGTCGAACCACGGGCTGCAGCGTTCTCATTCCCTGATCGTTCGCGGCGTTTCTGTCCGCTTGGTCCAAATAGGGCACTCGCCGCGACGGCGACGTCGGGTCTACCGTTGTCGCTCGGCAGGCGTCACGGAGGACGCGGCAATGAGGCAACGACACGAGGCGCAGCTCGACTCGCCGCTCATGAGCGCGTTTGCAGCGCTCGTCGAGGTCGTATCCAGAGGCCGCTGGGGCGGTCTCGACATGGCCTCCGACGCCGCTTTGCCGCGCGCCGGTTGTCAGTACGCCAGGCAGCGCGGCAAAGTGCTGCGCCGCGGCAAGGTGCTCGAGTGCCTACGTCCGGTATCGCTCACTTTGCAGGAGACGTTGCTCGATCCACCCTGTTGTGTGCGTTTGCGTCTGCACTGGCGTCTCGAGCCGCTCGAGTCGGGATCTCATCTGTTGCTAGACGTTCGCTATTCTTTGAACGGTGCTGCCGCCATTCGCCGTCGTCATTGGCACGAGCGCATACGGGGGCATTGCGGGCGCATGCTGGCCGGCATCGTCAAAACTTCGGCCGACGCGATGCACGGTGTGAACAACGTCGATGAGCGACATTCAACCGTGCAGGCGGTTTCTCTTGCATCTTCCGTCTGTCCTGTTGAACACTGGAAACAGTCGCGGGAAACGTGAAGCGCCGCTCAGAACGATGAAGGCGTGATCGTATACTCGAACCGATACTTGCGATGCGACCCAGAGCGGTACGTTGACACAACCAATGGTGCGCAAGGAGACGGATAGAATTCGGCCTGTAGCGAGCCTGCAAGAGTTCTTCAAGGACTCGGTCGCGCAGGCCATGGAACGGCAGCGTATCGACGCCGCCGACCACACCGCCTATTACGTCGTGAATTTGCTTACGCTGTTCGCTCGCAGCGAGGCGTTATTCGGCGAAGCAGGACCTGGCTCCGGGCTCCAGCCTCTCGCGCTGCTCCTCGCAGACGCGGCTGCCACCGACGACGTGCAAGCGCGCAATTTTCTATTGCAGCGCGTCGGGGATACTTCCTTGTTCGTGGCTGGATTTCTAGGCGATGGGTTCGAGCGCAAGCTCGTCGACATCGACTACTACATCGATGTTGGCGGGGCGGCTTACGGTTCCCTCTCCGAGGAGCTGCGTGGCACGATCCGCGGCCGAATTTTCGGTGGCGTGTTTGCGGAGCTCGCGACGAAATTCCGTGAGTTCGTCGATGTGCTTGCCGAAATTCGAGACAGCTCTAAACAGATCGATGACTTCGATCTGCTTCGGCTCTATGAGGTGTGGCTCAAGACCGGCAGCGAGCGCGCAGCCCGCTTGTTGCGCAAGCGCGGGATCGAGCCGGACCGTTCCCTGAACCGACAAACGAGACACTGAGAAGGTGGTGTTGCTCGGTGCGTTGCAGTCTTTGTTGAGCGACGTCTACGACCTCGAAGTCGCATATGACGTTGGTGACTTCGTGACCAGCGATGCCACTTTCGCCAGTACAGTCGATCGACGCGGACGGACGCTCGACGAGAAGTTGCTGATCGCCGAAGCCGACGGCGAGGCCAATGTGAGTCTGTATTTGGAGCAGCGACTGCTCGAGCGTCTCGAGCGCAACGACCCGATCGCCGAGCTCAATGGGGAAAATCTCGTCGACTTCTGGACGGCCTTCGAAGGCGTGAGTCATTTCACGTACTACGTATGGAACGCTCAGATCGAAAAATCGGTCACATTGCTCGAGATGGAGCTGCAGGCCGAAGTCGACAAGTTCGTTGCGACCGCCTTGCTGTTGCTTCGCCAAGGCAGCCGCCAACCTCGCCAATTGCACCGTTGGCTGTTCGACTTACCGAAATTCGACGAGCGGCTGGATCGTGCAGAGCTCGATCGCTACCGCCACGCGAATCACTACGCCGGAAAATACTGCCGCCGGCTAGCGCCGGCGCTGGATCGAAGCCCCGCAGGGGAATCGGTCTTGAGGGAGCTGCGCCGCTTCTATCGGCTGTCGCAAACGCCGAAGATCGCGCATATCGAGAACGGTTAAGCGTCCTGTTCGGCTGCGGCGTGCAGGAAAACACGATATGCGGGGTTCGCGGTTTCCTCCCAATAGGGATACCCCAACGTGGCGAGATGCTGCGCGAACGTCGAGTGCTCGGGGGCTGGAACTTGGACGCCGGCGAGCACGCGGCCGTAGTCCGATCCGTGGTTGCGATAATGGAACAAGCTGATGTTCCAACGATCGCCGATGGCCTGTAGAAAGGCGAGCAACGCGCCGGGACGTTCGGGAAACTCGAAACGGTAAACGAGCTCGTTCTCCAGCGACGGCGCCTGGCCGCCCACCATATGACGCAAGTGCAGTTTCGCGAGCTCGTTATCCGTCAGATCGAGCACTCCGTAGCCCGCGTGCCGCAGCTGATCGATGACCTCGGCTGCCTCGCTCAGACCTCTGTGAAGTGAGACGCCAACGAAAATGCGTGCGGTCGGCGTCGGCGCGTAGCGGTAGTTGAATTCCGTTATGTTGCGCGCGCCGAGAGTTTCGCAGAACTTCAGGAAAGCGCCGGGCCGTTCCGGAATCTCGGCCGCGATCAGCGCTTCGCGGTGCTCACCTATTTCCGCTCGCTCGCTCACGTGGCGGAGCCGGCCGAAGTTCATGTTTGCGCCGCTGTTGATGGCGATGAGCAAGCGGTCCTGCGCGGGACGCTCGTCGAGGTAGCGTTTGAGCCCGGCAACGGCAAGGGCGCCGGCTGGCTCGACGATGACACGGCTGTCTTCGAAGATGTCTTTGATTGCGGCGCAGATCTCGTCTGTGCTAACGAGCAGAATGTCGTCGACGACTTCCTCGACGATTCGGAACGTCTCGTCGCCCACGCGTCTGACCGCGACTCCGTCGGCGAATGTCCCGACGTGCTCGAGCGTGACCGGCGAGCCGCGTCTGCGAGCCTCGTGCATGCTCGGCGCATCGATTGGCTCGACGCCGATGATCTCCACTTGCGGATAGTGGTGCTTGATGTACGCGCCGATCCCCGATATGAGTCCGCCTCCGCCGACAGGCACGAAGACCGCGTCCGGCACGCGGGGCCATTGACGTTCGAGCTCCATTGCGATCGTCCCTTGGCCTGCGATGACGTCGGGATCGTTGAACGGGTGCACGAACGTGAGCTGCTCGCGGGCGGCGAGCTCCAGCGCGTGGCGGTTGGCGTCGTCGTAGGTCGATCCCTCGAGCACCACTTCGCCCCCGAGCGCCGCGACGGCTTCGAGCTTGATCGCTGCCGTGGTTTTCGGCATCACGATCACGGCGCGTGCCCCGTGCTTGCTTGCAGCCAAGGCGACGCCTTGTGCATGATTGCCTGCCGAGCTGCAGATGACGCCTCGAGCGAGAGCTGCTCGCGACAGTTTGGAGACTTTGTTGTACGCGCCGCGTAGCTTGAACGAAAAAACAGCCTGCAGGTCTTCGCGCTTGAACAACACATCGTTACCGAGCCGTTGTGAGAGGCGGCGCGCTTTGTCGAGGGGCGACTCGATCGCGACGTCATAGACGCGGGCTGCGAGGACCTGCGCGGCATAGCGCGCGGACAGGGGCCGGTCGTTGGAGTCGTCGATCATCGGTGCCGCGGCATCGGGGGGTCGGCGCAAGTGTACCGGTCGAGGGGCGCCCCGTTAAGAAAAGCACCTCCCCCTGCAGGGAAGCGGCCCGCTGCGTCCCCGCGACGGGCTACTTCTTTTTCGTCGCCGCAGCCTCTTTCTTGGCCTCTTCTTTGGGCTTCAACAGATCCGACATCCGCCGGGTCATCTGATCGTATTGGAAGTTTGCGATCTGATACCGCCACTTGCCGACGCGGGCGTTGATGCCTTGTGTTTCGGCAGCAACGTCCGGAGACGCCGGCTTTCCCGTATCGGTCGAGCTCGAATCACCCGTTTCGGCGGAAGCCGGTTTCCCGTCGGACGCCTTGCCTTCGGGATCGGAGGCTGCCGCCGGCTGCGGGAAACGTTGCGCCTGGTCGGCATCGAAGGATGCAGTCAAGGCGATCCAATTCTTGTCGTCTTGCTTGAACCCCCGCACGTCGACGACGAGGCCGTCGAACGTCTTGAATTCCACCTGGACGACAGGCTCGCCGGCCGGGGTCGATGCGGCGGGCTCGACGTCCTCGAGGTGCAGCTCGCGAAGCGAGTTGCCTATCACGTTGGCGACGCCGGGGTACAGAAGCTCGCGGCCTGCCGGTAGGTTTCGTACCTCGAAGTTCATCGCGTTGCGATCGGGCTTATCGATCGTCACGGTCTCGCCGTCTTGATGACGTATCGTGACCTGCTGCATGCGGTCGGGGCGTACGTCGACGATGTTCGGGCTGAGCCACTGCGATGTGTTGTGGGGCAGATCCGGATCACGATCGATAAGGAAGCTCTGGGCTTCGTCCGCGCGCCGGACGTAGCGGTATTTGGAGCCTTGCGCATTACCGATGATTACCGTGGGCAACTGACGGTTCGGAGCGGCGAAGGAGACGGCGATCCCCTTGGCAGAGTCCTTGGCGATGTCCTGGACGCCGAGGCGATCGTAGTTGTCTGGGTTGGACGTCTTCTCCTCGAGGATGCGCGCCTCGGCGAGCTCGACGAGATTTTTCCTGAGTTTGCCGACGTCGGCCGGATAGTCACTGCGCTCGTCGACCACCCAAGAGTCCGGGCGCCGTTCCAGCGTCGCGACGACGGCGCCTCCGGCTTTGACGATGGTGACCTTGTCGATGTCGTTCAACGCCGTTTGCAGATCCGGGACGAGCTTCGAGCCCTGGGACGACGACGGAGCCCCGGACCGCTGGACGACCACGGCGACGATTGCGAGCACTACCAACGCAGCGACGAGGCCGAGCAGTCCGCGCTGATTCATTGCGACACCTTGCGACTGCGTCTGACGAATACGACGATGAGTGCGATCAACGTCAACAGTAGGGGCACGACCGCAATGTTGAGCACCTTCAACGTCGTGCCGAGCCGGTCGATGCTGGCATCGAGATTGCGGCGGACCGCACGTAGCTCTGAGCGTATTTTGGTCTGCTGATCGAGAAAGCGCTGGATTTCTTGTTGTTGCTCGGGGCTCATGAGCACCGAGCTCTTGTCGTTGCGCGACGACTGCAGCTCGCCGAGCTTATGCTCCGTTTCCGAAAGCTGTGCCTGCAACTGCTGCTCGGTCTGCCGGAATTGGGCGTCCGCCTCGCGCCGCAATTCTTCGACTCTCGTAAACGGTCGCGTGTAAATCGCGCGGCTGCGCAAGCCGATGAGGTCCTCGCTGCCCGACAGATTGTCGAGCGCATTGACGACGAAATCGCCGTTGTTGGCAAACGCGTTGAGTAAACGCTGGCCGAGAAAGTTTTGTGCTTGGACCCACAGCCGATCGCTCAAAATATCGACGTCGCCGACGAGAACGATGTTGGCGCTGTCCGTCGAGGCCAGGTGCTGTGCCTTCAGCGCGCTATCCACGGGCTGCTCCCTGTCCGGTGCCGCGGGCGGACCGTCGGGGAAAGCGGATTTGAGCGGTCCCTCCAGGCGCGCCGCCAGTACGTATTTCGTGCCGGTAGGCGCAAAGCCGTTTAGGAGCTCGCCGGGGTCTTGCAGAAACTGGAAGCGCGCCGAAGGGATGAGCTCGGCTTCGGAGCTAGAGCTCAACAGCGGCGTCAGTTTGACCTTCGCCGCATCGTCCAGCGTGAAGTGTCCGGCCAACCCTAGGTTGATCGTGCCGAGCCCGGACGTGATCACGTCGTTCTGGTTCATGGCCTCCATGTCGAGGCCGAGCAGGCCCACATGGCGAACGGGCCGGAAGTTGCCGCGCACGGACAAGGCGTAGCGGTTGTCCGCGACCACTTGGTCTGTCGAGAACTTTACACCCCAGGCCGTGAAGAGCTTGTCGAGCGTCGAGCTTCGTCCGCCGCCGAGACCGCTCGGCCCACCGGCGGACGCGACTTCGGCGACCGGGTCGACGAAGATCAGGGCCCGGCCGCCTCGCATGATGAACTGGTCGATGGCGTAGAGCGTGGTGTCGTCCAGGTTGGCGGGGTGAACGATCCAGAGCACTTTGACGTTGTCGTCGATGTGCAGCGTCTTCGGCTGCAGCGTTTTCACGTCGAAGACTTCCTTGACTTGGTCCGAGATCGCCCACGGCTGGCTCGGTTGCTGGGTTGCCGGATCGAAGCCGCCACTCATCGGAACCCCGGCCAGCAGCCCGATGACGCTCTTGTTCGGGTGCGCGAGGTTGTAGACCAACCGCGCCAGGTCGTATTCGAGGAATGCTTCCTTCGAGGGATCGGGCTGAAAGAACGGAATCGTGTCGGTCGTTCCGACACTGTTGGAGCCTGCCAGGCCGAAATAGACCCCTTCTCCCGCCGGTCCGATGTTGGCGGCTTTGAGGCCGAACTGCTGTGCCCGGTCCTCGTCCTCGGAGAACGGCAGCGGGTCGACCTCGTGCAGCACGAGCCGGCCTTCCGGGGCTTGAGCGACGAACTCCTGCAAAGTCTCTTTGACCCGATTTTCGTAGCTGCGAAGCTGTGGTAGATCCTTCGTCTGCTCGTTGGAAAAGAACAAATAGAGATTGATCGGCTCGTCGATGCCCTTGAGGAGCTTGCGGGTACCGTCGGACAGCGTGTAAAGGTTGTTGTCCGTGAGATCCAGGCGAACGCCGCGCAGTGCGACGTTGCTTACCATCACGGCGGCGCCGAATACGAGAAACAGGACGACCAGCGTCGAATAGCCGATTCGCTGTCGGGACTGTGCGCTCATCTGCTCACTCCGCCTTTTTCAGATGCAACACGATGGTGTTGGCGTAGAGACAAGTCGCGATCAGCAACCCGAAATACACGACGTCCCGCAAATCGATCACACCTTTGCTGATGTTCGTGAAATGGGTCAAAAAGCTCAGGCTCGCGATGGCATCGACGAGTGACTGCGGAGCCCAGGAGAACCAGTCGAGAACGAGGTCGAAGCCCGAGAGCAGCAACAGGAAGCACACCACCACCGACAGGATGAACGCTATTACCTGATTCTTGGTCGTGGCCGAGATGCACGCGCCGACTGCGAGAAAGCCGCCCGCCATGAAGAAGCTCCCGATATAGGCGGCGAAGATCACGCCGTTGTCGGGTGAACCGAGGTAGTTGACCGTGATCCAGATCGGAAACGTCAAAGCGATGGCAAGTCCCGTGAAGATCCACGCGGCGAGAAACTTCCCGAGCACCGCTTGCCAAACTTCGACGGGCAACGTCATGAGCAGCTCGATGCTGCCGGACTTCCGTTCCTCGGCCCAGAGTCGCATGCTGAGAGCCGGCACGAGAAACAGAAACAACCACGGGTGGAACGTGAAGAAAGAGGCGAGATCGGCTTGCCCGCGCTCGTAGAAGTTGCCGAGGAAGAATGTAAATGCGCTCGACATCGCGAGAAAGATGACGATGAAAACGTACGCCACCGGGGTCGCGAAATAGCTGCGCAGCTCGCGCTTCATGACCGCCAATACACCGTTCATGCTGCCGCTCCGCCCGTCACGGTTCGGAATACCTCGTCTAGGCGGCCAGCCTCGAGCTGCAATTCCTCGAGCGCCCAGCCTTGGCCTTCGGCCAGCCCGTTGATCGCTGCGAGCGGCCGTTTGCCGGGTGCCGGAAACGCCGTGAGCCGGCCCGCCTCGACTTGCGTGCCCTCGACTTCCGGTAACGCCTCGATCGCCTTGCGGGCCGCGGGCAGGAGCTCCTCGTTCGTGAACTTCATCGAGACGGCATTGTGAAATTTCGAGCGCGCTTCGAGGCCGCGCGGCGTGTCGTCGGCGAGGATGCGTCCCTGCGCGATGATGATCGCGCGATTGCACACGGCCTCGACCTCCTCGAGCAAATGCGTCGAGATCACGATGATCTTGTCGTGCGCCATGCGTCCGATGAGCTCACGGACCTCGTGCTTTTGATTCGGATCGAGACCGTCGGTCGGCTCGTCGAGGATCAGGACGGGCGGGTCGTGCAGGATTGCCTGCGCGAGGCCGACGCGGCGTCGATAGCCCTTGGATAGCGTGTCGATGTTACGGTCGAGCACCTTCTCGAGGTGCAGGAGCCCGAAAACGTCATCGAGCCGCTGGCGGCGCTTGTCGGCAGACAAGCCGCGCGCTTCGGCGATGAAGTGCAGGAACGAGCGCGGTGTCATCTCGGGGTAGCTCGGCGCGCCTTCGGGCAAGTAGCCGATGAGCCGCTTTGCTTCGGTCGATTGCGTCTCGACGTCGAATCCGCAGACGAGGGCGCGGCCCGTGGTGGCCGGCAGAAAACCCGCGATGATTCGCATCGTGGTCGTCTTGCCGGCGCCGTTTGGGCCCAGGAACCCGAGCACCTCGCCGGGCTCGACGCGAAAGCTCAAATCATCGACGGCACGGAGCCGCCCGTATTCCTTGGTGAGGCTCTGGCATTCGATCATCGTTCTATCGACGGCAAGCTAAAGGATTGGTAGCGCGGACCGGAACCGGCGGCGCACAATTCTGCACACTGCCCGGCGTTGATTCAAGCACGCCTCAGCGTACCTTACCGTCCGCGTCAATGACGCTGACCTCGCCGAAGTCGAGCGCACGTATGCTCGACTCGATCTTGCCGAGATCGCCGACGACGACCCATGTGAGCCGGTCGGGTGCCAGAATACGTTTCGCCGCTGCATCGACGTCATCGACATCGAGTTTCGCAACGAGTTCCGCGTATCGGTTCCAATAATCGTCCGGCAGCTTGAATCTGACGAGGCTCGCGATGTCGCCGGCGACCGATCTTGCGGTCTCCCAGCGGCCCGGCAGGGTCAAGGTGGCTTGCCGTTTGCTCGTTGCGACCTCCTGCGCGGTCGGGACCCGCGTTCCGACGAATTGCTCGAACTCCTTCTTGAGCTCTTGCATCGAAGGAGCCGTCTTGTCGGCCTGAACCGGGGCGATGGCGAGCAATGGCCGCTGCGCTTGGGTGTCCACGATCGTCGTGCTCGCCCCGTAGGACCAGGATTTGTCCTCACGCAAATTCATGTTGATGCGCGATGTGAAGCTGCCGCCGAGGATGTCGTCGACGGCCTCGATGGCGATCTCGTCCGACTCGTTCTTGGCCGGGATCAGGTGGCCCGCGATGATGATGCTTTGCTCGGATCCCGGCCGGTCGATCAGGTACACGCGGGTAGCGCCCGGCAACGGAACGTTTCGAGGCAGTGTCTTGGACGGCACTTGGCTGGGCCGCCAACGCGCGAACAACGATTCGAGCTTGGGCTTGATCTGCGCAAGCGTGGTGTCTCCCACGACGATCAGCGTCGCGTTGTTCGGCTTGAACCATTCGTCGTGGAACTTGACGAGGTCGTCGCGTGCGATTGCCGCCACTGTGTCCTCGTTTCCCGAGCCCGTCATCGGCATCGAGTACGCGTTGTTCGCGCCGTAGAGAAGCCGCGGCAGCACGCGTAACGCCATTGAGGTGGGTCTGCGCTTCTCCTGCTGAATGCCGGCAATCTGGAGGCGCTTCAGCCGGTCGAGCTCCATCTGCGGAAACGACGGATTCAGGATCACGTCGGCAAAGATGGAGAGCGAGTCGTCGAGGTGCTCTTTGAGCGCAGAGAGGCTGACGACCGAGAAGTCGAGATTGGACCCGGCATTGAGGTCGGCACCGAGGCTTTCGAGCTTGTCGCTGATCTCGAGCGCGTTCATGTTCTGCGTGCCCTCGTCCAGCATCGCCATCGCCATTGTGGATACGCCCGGGCTCGCAAACTGATCTGCCGCATAACCGGCGTCTAGCTGTAAGCTGAATCTCACCACGGGTACGGCATGGCGTTCGGCGACAATCAGTCGCATCCCGTTGGCGAGCGTTGCCTGGCTCAATGCCGGAAACGGCGCCTGCGGAAATGTCGTGGGCATCGGCGGCGCCGAGCGGTCGACCGAGGTCGAAGTCGTTTTGAGGTCGTCCGGATAGGGATGAACTTCGAGCGTCAGCGCATTGCCGCTGAGCCAACGCTGCGCGGTATTTCGCAGGTCTTCGGGTGTCGCGGTGTCCAAGACGCTAAAGGAGTGCTTGTAGAAGTCCGGCCGTCCGCCGAACACGGTGTTCTCGGCCAATATGTTCGATTTGCCGCGAAAGCCGCCGACTTGCTCGATGCCGCGGATGAACGACCCTTTGATGTCCGTCTTTACGCGCTCGAGCTCCGTGCGGGTCGGGCCCTTGGTCAGAAATCGAGCCAGCTCTTCGTCGATGAGTTGCTCGGCCTTGCCGAGGTCCTGCTCGCGCGGAACGGTTGCGTAGACCACGTAGGCGCCAGCGATTTCGCCGCTCAGCGCGAATGCGCCGGCCGACGTGGCAACTTGCTCGTCGTATACGAGCCGCTTATACAGCCGCGACGTTTTGCCCGCCGTAAGCACGGAATCGATGAGCTCCATGATCGTCGTGTCGTCGTTCTTCCATTCCGGCCCGCGCCATACCTTGTAGATGCGAGCCTCTGGTACGCGATCCTGCATCACGATGCGGGTATCGGGCACATGATCTGGAATCCACACCTGGCGACGAGTCAGCGGCGGACCAGGTGGGATGTCGCCGAAATATCGCGTGACCTTCTCTTTGGCGGTGGCGAGGTCGATGTCACCCGCGAGCACCAACGTTGCATTGTTCGGGCCGTAGTACGTCTTGAACCACTGTTTGACGTCATCGAGCGTCGCGGCGTTCAGATCGGCCATCGAGCCGATCGTCTCCCAGGAATACGGATGTCCTTGTGGAAAAAGGTTCGTGATGATCTGCTCGAACACCCGCCCGTACGGTTGGTTGTCCCCCTGGCGCTTCTCGTTCTGCACGACGCCGCGTTGCTCATCGAGCTTTGCTTGGTCGATCGCGCCGACGAGGTGCCCCATGCGGTCGGATTCCATCCACAGCGCGAGATCGATCGCCGTGCTCGGCACCGTCTCGAAGTAGTTCGTCCGGTCGAAGTCGGTCGTGCCGTTCATGCTCGTGGCGCCGACTTCCTGAAATGGGCGGAAATACTCGTCGTTGTAATGCTCCGAACCGTTGAACATCAAATGCTCGAACAGATGAGCGAAACCTGTTTTACCCGGGACCTCGTTCTTCGATCCCACGTGATACCAAACGGTCACGGCGATGATCGGTGCCTTGTGATCCTCGTGGACTACCACGTGCAGCCCGTTGTCGAGGTAAAACTCGTCGAACGGAATCTCGGGATCTTGCGCTCGTGCTTGCGCGGCGAGGCAGCATAGAAGACCGGCGAAAGTGAGCAAGCGGTTCATCGGTTTCCCCTCTGATGGCCTTGTCGGACGGCTCGCGAGCGGTCTTCGCATGCCCGCGCGAATGACGGGCGTGCTGGCTTGTGCCAAATGACCGGTCGATCGTCGCACAAATCGCGAAACGGCCGTGCCGCGCGCCGAACTGTGGCGCGTGATGCGGCCGGGGTGGCATTCTGTCGGCCCGATCGGGAGTTCGTCGCCCGCGGCGGGCGATCGAGAGCTCGTCGTATCCGGCCAGACGCGAGTATAAGCGCGGCGGGCGGTGACTTACTAAGGCGAAGCAGCGGGCGGAGTGAGCGGAGAATGAAGGAGCGGGAGCTTTATCCCCCGATCGAACCGTACGAGACCGGACTGCTCGATGTCGGCGACGGTCACTCCGTGTACTGGGAGCAAGCCGGAAACCCTCGAGGCAAGCCGGCGCTGTTCGTCCATGGCGGACCGGGCGGCGGAGGAGACGTCAATGCGCGGCGTTTCTTCGATCCGAGGCTCTACCGCATCGTCGTGTTCGATCAGCGCGGCTCCGGTCGCAGCAGGCCTCACGCGTCGCTCGAGGCCAATACGACTTGGCACCTCGTGGCGGACATGGAGCGCTTACGCGGCCATCTCGGAATCGACAAATGGCTCTTGTTCGGGGGCTCCTGGGGGAGCACGTTGTCGCTCGCTTATTCCCAAATGCATGCGGAGGCCGTCAGTGAGCTCGTGTTACGCGGCATCTTCTTGCTCCGAACGCTGGAGCTCGAATGGTTTTACCAGCACGGCGCGAGCATGTTGTATCCGCAGGAATGGCAAGCTTTCCTGGCTCCGATTCCGGAAGGCGAGAGAGTCGACCTGCTGGGTGCTTATCACCGTCGTCTGTTGTCGACGGAGCGCGCGACCCGGCTCGAGGCCGCGCGTGCGTGGTCGATCTGGGAAGGGGCGACGAGCTCGCTATGGCCCAATCGCGAGAGAACGAGTCAGTTCGGCGGAGCGGATTTCGCGCTCGCTTTGGCGAGAATCGAAACCCACTACTTCGTCAATAGGGGGTTCTTCGATGCGGAGGATCAGTTGCTGCGCGGCGTCGAGCTGCTGCGCGAAATACCGACCGTAATTGTGCAAGGACGTTACGATGTCGTTTGCCCAATGGCGACGGCTTGGGAGCTGCACCGGGGCTGGCCGGAAGCGGATTTTCGAATAGTCGTCGATGCGGGCCACTCTGCCTACGAGCCTGGCATCACGAGTGAGCTCGTCGCGGCAACGGATGGGTTCGCGCGCCACTAAGGAGGATAGGACGCATGGGCAGCTTGTTGTTGACTAATGCGAAGCTCGTCAACGAAGGACGAATCGTCGAGACCGACGTGTGGGTGTCGGGCGAGCGAATCGAGCGCGTCGGCACCGGTCCGGTGCCAGCCGGCACGGAGGTGATCGACCTGAGGGGGCGTCATCTGCTGCCCGGTCTCATCGACGACCAAGTGCATTTTCGAGAACCGGGATTGACGCACAAAGCGACGCTTGCCAGCGAATCTCTGGCGGCCGTATGCGGCGGAGTCACGAGTTTCCTCGACATGCCGAACACCAGCCCGCCCACGGTGAACCGAGCAGCGCTTGCCGAGAAACAGCTCGTCGCAGCCGCCGGTTGCCACACCAATTGGGGCTTTTACGTCGGGGCCACGAACACGAATCTCGAGGATCTCAAGCTGGTCGGCGAGCAACAGGCCTGCGGCATCAAGGTGTTCATGGGCGCCTCGACCGGCAACATGCTCGTCGACGACCCGGCGACGCTCGAGGCGATTTTCGCGGAGGCTCGGCTGCCGGTGGTCACGCATTGCGAGGATTCTCCGATGATTCGGGAGGCCGAGCAGCGTTTTCGCGAGCAATACGGCGAGGACGTGCCGATGAGCGCCCATCCCCAGATCCGCTCGGCCGAAGCTTGTTACAAGTCGTCGTCGTTGGCCGTAGACCTTGCGAAACGGCACGGCACGCGGCTGCATGTGCTCCATTTGACCACTGCTCGTGAGCTCGCACTTTTCGGCGCCGGCCCCATCGAGGGAAAACGAATTACGGGCGAAGTCTGTGTGCACCATTTGTGGTTCGATGAGTCCGACTACGAGGAGCTCGGCACCCGAATCAAATGCAATCCGGCCATCAAGACAGTGGAGGATCGAGACGCTCTGCGCGCCGCCGTGCGCGATGGTGTCATCGACGTGATCGCGACGGACCATGCTCCGCACACTCTCGAGGAGAAGGCTAGAACGTACTTTCAAGCGCCTTCGGGTCTGCCGCTCGTCCAACATTCGTTGCTCATGCTGCTCGATCAGCATCACGCCGGCGTGTTCAGCCTCGAAACCATCGTCGAGAAGGCCGCGCACAATCCGGCGATTCTGTTCGGCATCGTCGAGCGCGGTTTCGTGCGAGAAGGCTACTTCGCCGATCTCGTAGCGGTAGATCTCGACGGGACCACATCGGTAACCGCCGATCAAGTGCGCTACAAGTGTGGTTGGTCGCCGCTCGAAGGCGTGACGCTGCGGGGGAAAGTGCTGACGACCATCGTCAACGGTGCTGTCGTGTATCGCAATGGCGAGCCGGTGGGTGAGCGCGCCGCCCAACCCTTGAAATTCCACCGCGAATAGCGACATGGTGCCTTGTCAGCGTTGCGTCGGTTGTGATTGAGTCTAGCCACGCGAAGAGGCCGTCTCATGATTAGAACGCTAGTCACAATTTTCGCAGTGCTCTCGTTGATGGGCTGTCAACGCTCGGAGCCGACGCCAAGCAACGACGACGCAGCGGCCCAGGTCGCAGCAACGGCTGCCGAGCACGCCCACGACGTCCCCATTCCCTCGCCTTTGACGGCACCGGCGCCGTCGGCCCCTTTGCTCGAGCAAACAGTTGCCTACGGAGAGGGCAAGGGCACCAACCTCGTCGGCTTTCTCGCGATGCCGGCGGACGCCGCGGAGCCTTTGCCCGGCCTCATCGTCATTCACGAATGGTGGGGGCTCAACGAGAACATCAAGGCGATGACGCGCCGGTTGGCTGGCGAGGGCTACGTGGCGCTGGCCGTGGATCTGTACGGGGGCGCCGTTGCCCAGACGCCCGAGCAGGCCCAAGCGCTCATGACCGGCATCGTCAGCGACGAGGACGCGGCGCGCTCTAACCTGCGCCAGGCGTATCAGTACCTCGAGAAATACGCGTTGGCGCCCAGGATCGGCAGCATCGGCTGGTGCCTCGGTGGTGGGTGGTCCCTGCAGACCGCAATGATGTTTCCGGACGACCTCGACGCGATGGTGATGTATTACGGACAGCTCGTGACAGACTCCGCGGAGCTGGCAAAGGTGCACTCGCCGATCCTCGGTTTCTTCGGCGAATTGGACGAGAGCATCCCGGTGCGCGACGTCCAGTCCTTCCGGGAGAGCTTGCGCCAGCTCGGCAAACAATCGGAAGTGTTGATCTACCCGCACGCGAAGCACGCGTTCGCCAATCCGAGTGGGGGGAACTACGACGAGAAGGCAGCGATGGATGCTTGGGAGAAGACGCTGGCGTTTCTCAAGGCCAATCTGAAGGCCCCGTCAAAGTAATTCGGTCCGCGCTCACTGACCGGCGAGGCAACCTCGCCCTGCTCACGCGAGAAAAAAGGGGACCGGGCGTCGAACATTCCATGTTCTTCTGGCGAAGATCAGGTCCTTCAGTTCGCAACCGGTAAAGCCCGGTCCCCTTAGCGTTGGCCGACCGGCTCGGCCCTAGCGGTCACCACGGGGGGGAGAAATGGTGAGCCGCTCGTCTGAAATCATTCCCTCCGGTCTCGCCGTCCTTCGGCGCGGCGAAAAAAAATGGGGAACCGGGCGTCGAACATCCATGTTCTTCAATCGAAGATCAGGTCCTTCAGTTCGCAACCGGCAAAGCCCGGTCCCCTCAGCATCGGCCGACCGGTTCGGCCAACGGCGACCACGGGGGGGAGAAGTGGTCGGCCGTTTGTTCTGTCCTCCTCAGCCGCGCGTGCGCAGATCCTCCGTGGCGATCTCGATCCGCTGGGGCAGGAGCTTTAGATCCTGGCTCAGCGTAGCGCGCAGCTGCTCATTCAAAGAGCTGATGTAGATCTCGATATCGGCCCGAATAGAAGCTTGTTCGCTCCGTATTCCCACTGCCGCCTGGGTCGCGTAGACGACCAACTCTTCCGCAGCCGCAGCCTGGTGAGCGGCCAGGCTCGCGACCAAACCTATGGCCAAGCTCGTGCCCGGCGTGATCAGTTTGCGCGTAACCATCTCTGCATCCCTTCCTTTACGAAACTCCGAAAATCCAATCTCGTCCTGTTGAGATTACCGCGCTGATATATGCACGACGTGTGCCAAGCACAAGCTCACTGAAAAACAGAGAGTTACGCGAATCTGAGTTTACGGAATTTCGCGAATGACGATTTTCCGTTGTTTTGTGCCTCGGAAATTCGTAAGATTTCGCGATGTCGCTACAAGACCGCTACCAATGGCTGTTCCGAAAGAGTCCCGCCCTGATCGTCTCGCTTGACGAGGACGGGTTCTTTTTGGATGCGAGCGACGCTTGGTTGCGCCGTTTCGGCTACACGCGAGACGAAATCGTCGACTTGCGGCCGCAGGATATAGCGAGCCCCGAGGCTTCCAAGCGCATCGTCGAGGAATTCCTGCCGTTGCTGCGCCGTACGGGTCGGCTCGAGGCCGTGCCGGTCGATTTGACCACGCGCGGCGCAGAGCGCGTCGATTGTCTCGCGAGCGCGATCGTCGAGCGTGGTGACGAGGGCGACTATTTGCGCACTGTCGCGGTCTACACGGAAGTCGGCCAACAAGCTCGCATCGAGCAACATTACCGCGAGCTCTACCGCGCGACTCCGGCCATGCTGCACACGGTCGACAGTCGCGGGCGCATCGTGCACGTCAGCGACCGCTGGTTGCAGAAGCTCGGTTATCGTCGCGAGGAGGTTCTTGGGCGCGTCATCACCGACTTCATGGGCGAGGAGTTCCGTGCGACTCTCGGTGGCGGCAAGCTGCTGGACGTCATTGCGCACGGCGAGCTCGAAAACGAGCCGCGTACGTACATCACCAAGACCGGTGACATCGTGGAGGTTGTCTTGTCAGCAACGGCTGATCGCGACCAAACCGGTGCCGTTGTTGCGCTGTTGGTCGCGTCGAAGGACGTGACGGAGCGCAATCGTGCCGAGCGCCAGCTGCGGGCGGCCTTCGAAGAGAATGCGCGACTCCGAGAGGAGCTCGAGCGCGAGCGCGACTACCTGCGGGAGGAAGTGCAGGTGTCGATGAATTTCGGCCGAATCATCGGCGAGAGTGCCGTGCTGCAAAAGATGCTCGCGCGGCTCGAAGCCGTCGCTCAAACGTCGGCTAGCGTGCTGATTCAAGGGGAATCGGGCGTCGGTAAGGAGCTCGTCGCGCATGTGATTCATTCACGCAGCGCCCGTAGCAACGGCCCTCTCGTCAAGGTCAACTGCGCCTCGATACCGCACGAACTGTTCGAAAGCGAGTTCTTCGGCCACGTCAAAGGCGCATTTACGGGCGCCGTGCGCGATCGCGTCGGCCGTTTCCAGCTCGCCGACGGGGGCACGATCTTTCTCGACGAAGTCGGTGAGATTCCTCTCGATCTGCAGAGCAAGCTGTTGCGCGTGCTGCAGGAAAGCGAATACGAGCGCGTCGGCGACGATCACACGCATTCCGTCGACGTGCGTGTCGTCGCAGCGACGAATCGTGATCTCGAGCAGGCCGTCGAAGAGGGTCGATTTCGCGAAGACCTGTACTATCGTCTCAGCGTGTTTCCGATCGAGGTTCCGCCATTACGTGACCGTGGTGACGATGTCGTGCAGCTTGCGAGTCACTTTCTCGAACGAACGTGCCAGGAGTTCGGGCATCGGCCGCTCACGCTGTCGAAGCAGCAGGCCGCATTGCTCAAACGCTACGATTGGCCGGGCAACATCCGCGAGCTCAAGAATGTCATCGAGCGGGCCGTGATCCTGTCGCGCGGTAAGATCTTGCGGCTCGACTTGGCAATGAGCGACATCCTCAACGCACCTCATGCCGAAGAAGGACACAGCGAGGCGGCGATGGAGCGCGTTTTGACGGAAGCCGAGGTTCGCGATCTCGAGCGCCAAAACATCGTGCGCGCGCTGCGCACATCGAACGGTCGTGTGTCGGGCCCGAACGGGGCGGCGAAACTACTCGGTATCAAGCCCACGACACTCACCGACCGCATCAAGAAATTTCGGATCGCAAAGACTCGCCAGCGCGCGTAATTTCCCAATTGGGCCACCAATCATCTCCACACCATCAAGGGGTTGCGCCCGATAACTCACATCTGGTATACGTTCGACATAAGCTGAAGAAAGCTGGGGATTCGACGTCCATGGCCTTGAAGTCCCCGGTGGTGCCGAGAACACGAACGAAAAAAGGCCCCAAAATGGCGCATTTGGCCGATCGATTTGCTGCCGCGGTCCGCACTCTCGTCGGCGACGGACCTGTCAAGGCGCGCCTTAGCCGCGCCTATACCGAATACCTCGACGACCTGCAGGAAGTCGAGCTGCCTCCAGGACTCCGCCGCGACTTCGGTGTGTTACAAGCGGCCCTGAACCGGCTCGAGCCCGCCGGCACCGAAACGCGCATCCGGGCCAACGTGCAGAAGATGTCCGCGCTGGAGGCCGGTAGCCACGCCAGCACGATCGTGCGCCTGTACGTGGAGCTACTGAGCCAATCGGATCGGGCCGAGCCTCTCAAGGTCGTGAGCCCGGAGAAGCCGCCCCGGTACTTGACTCGTCCCTAACACCGGTCGCCGGCTGGGCTTTGCGACTTAGATCAAGGATTTGATTGCCCGCTTCGGGGATGATCCCGAAGACTGATCAAATGTCGCCCCGATTGGATGCCGCAGCCATCTACCGCTCTGTCCGACGACGTCGCCCCCACGGGAGATAGCTACGCGCCCTATGGGCAGCTCGTGAAGATGCTACTGCCGAGCGCCGGCAGCATCGCCATCTACGACGCGGTCGACGAGTTACTCTGGTGCTCGGACGGATACGAGCGCCCGGATCTGCGATCGTTGCTCGAAAGCCTCCGCTCCGAAGGCGAGGAGACGCTCGCGGGCCGAGGCGCTGTGCGCCCCACGGCCGCCGGAACCCCGTCGTTCGTCGCCGCTTTGCGCGGCGACGATCAGAGGGCGCTCGGGGCGCTCGTCGTCGAGCTAGGCCAAGGCCCAAACACGCGCTACGCCGGGTCGATGGTCGTCAGCCTCCTCAGACCCGTCCTCGACTGCTTGGAAAGTCGCATGAGCCTCGAGCGCACCATCTTGCGCACCGACGGCTCCGACCACGAAGGTTTCGACCTGTTGCTGACCGTGGACGAGCACGACCGTGAAGACGCGAGCGCGCTCGACAGATTACTCCGTCACTGCACTGAGCACCTCGGCTGCGCAATGGGTGCCATCTCGATTCCCGATGCGAATCTGACGGCTTCCTGCTGTGTCGACGACACGCTCGCGGAGTCTCAGCTGCTCGATCGCACCCAAAAACACCTACTCGCCTGGGCCCAGCTCAACAACCGCCCCATGGTCGTCAATCGGGTCAACGGCTCCGCCGAGATGGCGGCCTACAAGATTCTCTCGTGCCCGGTACGCGATCCGCAAAACCGCGTCATGGGCCTCATAGCGCTGTTCCGCTCTCCCACGGCCGAAGATTTCGAGCTGCGCGACGTTCGGATTCTCGAGTTCGTCAGCCGCAAGGTCGTAAGCATCCTGGCGAGCCAGCACGATGCATTGACGGGTCTAGTCAACCCCCTGATCTTTGAGCGTCGAGTGCAGAACCTGCTGGATCAAACCGAACCCCAGGCGCGCGCGCTGTTGTACGTGGACATCGACAAACTCCAACTCGTCAACGAGGCCTTTGGCCTGCAGGCCGGTGACGAGGTCATCCAGCGGCTGGCCGAGGTCATTCGCGCCACGACCGATCGAGCCGCCATTGCCAGCCGCGTGGGCGGAGATCAGGTTTGCCGTTTTCTTGCCGACCGAGGAGGCGGCAGCGCGTGCAACCGACCTCGGCCGAAGAATCCTCGCGTCCGCCTCGCAACTCGGCTACATAAACGGCACACACGCCGTGCCCGTGTCGGCAAGTATCGGCGTCGCTCTCACGAATCAGCGGGGCGAGCGCGCTCCACATCTCATCGCTTCCGCCGAGCTCGCTTGCAAACGCGCCAAACTGCAAGGCCGAAATCGCATCGAGGTGTTCGGCGATCAGGACGGCGCTATGCTGAGCCGCCGCAAGCAACTGTATGCGTCCGAGAGCTTGCAAGACGCGCTGCGCAACAACCAATTCCGCCTCGAAGCACAGCCGATCGTCGGTCTGCGCGTGCGTCCTGCCGAAACCGTCGCGCTCGAGCTGCTCGTCCGTATGAGCAGCCCGAGCGGCGAGCTCATCGCGCCCGACAAATTCTTCGATGCCGCCGAACGCTACGAGCTATTGCCGGCGCTCGATCGGTGGGTCGTGTGCTCCGCTCTCGAAGCGCTCAAGCGAAGCGAGGTACCGGTCGACCGTCTGTCGCACTCGTTTACGATCAACGTGTCTTCTCAGTCGCTGGCCGGGGAGCACTTCGCGCGATTCGTTCTCGACCAGTTGAGTCATGCCGGACTGCCGCCGAGCGCGTTTTGCTTCGAAATAAAAGAGGCTGCGGCCGTCAATCATCTGCAACAAGCGGAAAGGCTGATTCGGGAGCTCAACGACGCGGGGTGCAAAATCGCGCTCGACGACTTCGGTTTCGGCCTGAGCTCGCTCGCGCACTTGAAGCGCCTGCCAGTTCAATATTTGAAGATCGATGGCCGTTTCGTGCGGCGCGTGCTCGACGATCGAGTCGCCGAGTCGATCGTGTCCGGCATTACGAAGGCGGCGCGTACGCTGGGGGTCGGCACGATTGCCAAGCACGTAGAGAGCGAGGCACTGGCCGAGAAGCTCCGAGACCTCGATGTAGATTTCGGCCAGGGTTTCTTCTTGGGGCGGCCTCAGCCCTTTCCGCTGCTGCCCGAGTCGGCTCCCGCAGCCTCCGACCTGGGTGCGCGCGGTGAGCCCCCGGCGGCGGCCACGCGCGCCGGTACCTAGTTCACATCGCGCCGCGGTACCGAAAAACTATAATAGCCGTATTCTGTCAAACGCCGGTGCGATGCGGATAGGCCTTTCAGTGTTGTTGGTGATTTGCTGCGCGCCCGCGGGCGCGGAAACCCTGTATGTCACTGACATACTCCGACTCGGCCTGCATCACGCCGAGGACACGAGCGATCAGCCGTTCGAGAATCTCGTGAGCGGCGCCCCGCTCGAAGTCATCGAGAAGAGGCCCAATTACGCTCACGTCAGGACTGCGGACGGCCAGGAGGGTTGGGTGAAGTCCGCCTACCTCGTCGCCGACAAGCCCGCACAGCTGCGCGTTGCCGAGCTCGAGGCCGAGCTCACGCGGATGCGCAACGAATTCGCCGAGGCTCGCAACGCGCGGCTCGTCGCCGAAGAGGAGGCCGGCCGGCTGAACAAGCAGGTCGCTGCGTCGAGCGATTCTGCCGAAGCTATCCAGGACACGCTCGGCCGGCTGAAGCACGAGAACGAGGAATACGAATCCCGCTCGGAAGGCTATCGCGGCGCTTTGCCTCTGCCCTGGGTCGGCGCCGCACTACTCGTTGCGCTAGTGGCTGGCTTCCTGGCCGGGCTGTGGTGGCTCGACGCGCTCGATACGTCGCCGCCATGGAGGCTTTCGAATCTACTGACTATCGCGACGTTTCCGGCGGACTCTCGCGCCAGTGCAAAATCCGCGCGAGCGAACAATATGCCGAGAAGAAATGCGTACATCAGGGCTCGCTCACGTCGAGCTTGGTCTGCCACAGAAGTGCAGACGGCGAGGATCGCTATCGGATAGATGAGCCGGTGCAGCTTGACCCACTTTCGACCGAGCCGCCGCTGCATGCCGTTCGTGGAAGTAATGGCCAGCGGTATCATCAAGACCAGCGCGGTGAACCCGACAGTGATGTACGGCCGCTTAACTATGTCGACGACGAGCGTGCTCCAATCCAGATGCAGATCGAGCAGTGCGTACGTCAGGAAATGCATGAATCAGATAGAAGAAACTGAATAGCCCCAACATGCGGCGCAATGCGACGAGTCGGTTGAGTCCAGTGGATCGCCGGATCGGTGTCACGCACAGTGTCAGCATCAGCAGGTTGAGCCCGGTCTTTCCGCAGATGTTCAAAATCTCGTCCACGGGGTTCGCGCCGAGCGACTCCCAGCGATGCCGACTGCGCGTAGCACGAGCAAGACGAAAGGAATGAGGCACGCGCAGGCAAGGAGAACCTTGATGAGCGCGAGGTATCGGGCCATCGAGTAGCGTCGTTCCCAGCGACTAGTAGTTCTTGCGTAAGTCGAGACCCGTATACAGCTCGCTACCTGGTCGCCATAGCCGTTGAACATCAGCGTCGGCACGCGTGCGGCGAACAGTCCGGTGCCGAGCCGGCGCTCCGTCGCCTGGCTCCAGCGCGGATGGTCCACGTTGGGATTCACGTTGGAATAGAAGCCGTACTCCTGCGGCGCCGCCATGTTCCAGCTCGTCCTGGGCTTGCGGTCGGTGAAGTGGATTCGCACGATCGACTTGCATGCTCTTGAAGCCGTATTTCCACGGCACGACGTACGCGAATCGGCGCGCCGTTCTGATTCGGCAGCACTTTGCCGTAGAGGCCGACCGTGGCCAGCGTGAGCGGGTGCATGGCTTCGTCCATCGTCAGTCCCTCGCGGTACGGCCAGTCGAGGACCGGATAGCGAACGCCGGGCATCTGCTTCGGGTCGTTCAGCGTGAAGAACTGTACGTATTTGGCGTTCGAGGTCGGTTCGAACCGCTTGAGCAGATCGCCGAGCGGAAACCCGACCCACGGAATGACCATCGACCAGGCTTCGACGCAGCGCAACCGATAGATTCGCTCCTCGAGCGTATGCGGTTTGAGGATATCCTCGAGAGTGTACGTGCCGGTTTTGCCCGCCTCGCCCGTCACTGTCACGGACCACGGCTTGGTCACCAAAGAGCCGGCATTCTCGGCGGGATCGCCCTTGCCGGTGCCGAACTCGTAGTAGTTGTTGTACGTCGTGATGTCGTTGTACGAATTGGGTTTCAGATCGCCTGAACCCGGCCACTTCTTCAGGTCGGAAAACTCCCCTCCGGCCGGGATCGTGGCTGCATCGACCGATCCGATAATGCTCGGTAATAACCCTGCCGTCACCGCTGCCTTCAGTAGTGAGCGCCGCTTCAGAAAGGCGGATTCCGGAGTGATTTCAGAGGGTTTGATCTTTGGGCTCAGCTTGCTCATGGTCGTCACCGTTTGGGTCTTTGCATAGGTTAGGACGCCGCGAAGCCCTAAAATGTTGCACGCAGTCGACCGCCCCCGCGAGTAATTCTAGGGATGCACCAAGATCGTGCAACGGTACACCTGACTTCGATACAATACTACGGACACAGAATAGACAAAACCGTTCGAGCGAAGAGCGGTATCTCGCGCAGTATCTGAAATCGTTCTTTTAGGGGGCTCCAATGAAGTTGATTACCGCAGTGATCAAACCGTTTCGTCTCGACGACGTCCGCAATGCGCTCGCCGAGGTCGGCGTTCAGGGAATGACCGTCACCGAGGTCAAAGGATTCGGTCGGCAGCGCGGTCACACCGAGCTATACCGCGGCGCGGAGTACGTGGTCGATTTTCTGCCCAAGGTCAAAGTCGAAGTCGCGGTCACGGACGAGCTCGTCGAGCGAGTCATCGAAGCGATCATCGATGCCGCGAAGACCGGCAAGGTCGGCGACGGCAAGATCTTCGTGACGGATCTCGTCCAGGTATACCGGATCCGCACCGGAGAAACCGGCGACCAAGCGATCTGAGCCGCTGGGCTTTTCGGGGGCAAAATATAATGAAAATAACGAGGTTGTTGTCGGCTATCGTCGTGGGCGTCGCTTTGGCCCGGCCGTCGGCATGGCGCAGCCGGTCGATTCGGGTGCGACGGCATGGCTGTTGACCGCCACTGCGCTGGTACTGCTCATGACGTTGCCGGGGCTCGCGCTGTTTTACGGCGGACTCGTGCGCAGCCGCAACGTCCTGTCCGTGTTGATGCAGTGCTTCGTGATCTGCTGCGTGGTGTCCGTGCTGTGGCTGATTTTCGGCTATTCGGTCGCTTTCGACAGTGGCGGAGCACCGGCGCTGATCGGCGGATTGTCCAAAGCCTGGCTCAAGGGCGTCGGAGTCGACTCGAGGAGCGGGGTCGTGCCGGAGACCGTGTTCGTCATGTTCCAGCTGACGTTCGCGATTATCACTCCGGCGCTCGTCGTGGGTGGCTTCGCCGAGCGCATGCGTTTCTCCGCGATGCTTTGGGTGTCTATTCTCTGGTTCATCATCGTCTATCTGCCTGTCACGCATTGGGTCTGGGGCGGGGGCTGGTTGGCTCAGATGGGGTTTCGCGATTTCGCCGGCGGCGCCGTCGTGCACATCAACGCGGGCGTAGCAGCTCTCGTGGCGGCCCTCGTGATCGGCAACCGTTCGGGTTTTCCGTCGACGGCCATGCCGCCTCACAACCTCACGATGACGGTCACGGGCGCATCTTTGTTGTGGGTCGGTTGGTACGGGTTCAACGCCGGCAGCGCGTTGGCGGCCAACGGCTCGGCCGGGATGGCGATGCTCGTGACACATATGGGCGCCGCAGCGGGCGCCTTGGCGTGGATGACCATGGAGTGGATCAGATTTGGCAAGCCGAGCGTGCTCGGCATCGTTACGGGCATGGTGGCAGGGCTCGGCACGATCACCCCGGCGTCCGGGTATGTCGGTCCGGTAGGGGCGCTCGCGATAGGGGTGGTGGCCGGCCTCGTGTGCTTTTTCGCGACGCAACTGGTCAAACGCACGCTCAGAATCGACGACTCTCTCGATGTGTTTCCCGTCCACGGCGTCGGCGGTTTTACGGGCATATTGTTGACCGGAGTCTTCTCGTCGACGGCCTTCGGAGGGCTCGGGCTCGACGAAGGCGTGACCGTCGCAGGTCAGCTCATGACCCAACTCATCGGCGCGCTCGCGACGGCCGTGTGGTGCGGCATCGCGACTTTCGCAATCCTCAAAGTCGTGAACTTGTTCTTGCCGCTACGTGTGTCGGCGGAGCAGGAGACGGAAGGCCTCGACCTCGCCATGCACGAGGAGCGCGGCTATAGCCTTGTGAGCACCGGGCGCAACGGCGCCGAGCGGTAGCCGCAACGCGACTTCGAGTCCGCCGCCGACGCGATTGTCGGCGGCGACCGAACCCCCGTGCAGCTCCATCACGCGGGCCGTGATGGCGAGGCCGATTCCCTGCCCGCCGTTGCGATGGTCGCGGCTTTTGTCCGTGCGGTAGAAGGGCTCGAAAATTCTCTTGAGCTCGTCGGGCGGAACCCCGGGCCCTCGGTCGAGCACGCGAATGATCGCCTCCTCGGCCGTGACTTCGAGGTCCACCACGATGGGACGCCCGGGCTCGGCATAGGCTAACGCGTTCCGAACGACGTTTTCCACGGCGCTCTTGAGTCCATCGGGATCGCCGAGCAGTTGAGCGACCGCGCCGCATTTGTAGTCGATCGCGGACTGCGGATGCTCGAAGCGAGCATCGTCGACGACTTCGCCGATCAACGCGTCGAGCTGCACGAGCTCGCGCCGGGGCTCCGTAGCCGTTCGCAGCCGTGTCAATGTCATGACTTGACCGACGAGCTCGTCGAGCCTTTCGGTCTCGCGTTCGATGCGCATGAGTTCCGGCTGCGAGCACTGCTCGGATCGTCGCTGCGCGAGAGCGAGTGCCACTCTGATGCGGGCGAGCGGCGAGCGTAGCTCATGCGACACGTCGCGAAGCAGCGTCTCCTTATCCGTTACGAGCGCTTGAATCCGCTCCGCCATCGCGTCGAAGTCCCGCGCGAGCGCTCCAACCTCGTCCTTGCGGCGCGTGAACGGCCGTCCCACACGCGTGTCGAGCGCGCCCGCAGCCAATGCGCGGCTCGCCTTCTGCACGCGAACAATGGGCGAGGACAAGTATCGCGCGAGCACGAGCGATGTCGCGAGCGATGCGAGAATGGCAATGCTGAGCACGGCCACTTGCGTCCCGGGCCACATCAGTATCCCGAGCACGGTGACGGGCGCTCTGGCGAACAGCAGGCGGTATTCCTCGTTGTTCGGGCCAATCAAATGCGGAGTGAGCTGCATCGGCCGCAGGTTCGGCGGGGCGGCGGGGCGACGAAAGGGCCGCGTGACGAGAAGTCGCGCGAGCTCGCGCGGCATCGCGCGCCCGAGCAACTCGTCGCCTTGCTCGTTCGTGACGAGCAGCACGGTACCCGGCGCCGGTCGCGGATGCTTGAAGAGCCAACCCTTGAGCTCACGCTCACCTCCGTGGGCCAAGGCCGCGGCGGCCTCCTCGATGATACGGTCGCGACCTTCGACGTTGACCTGATCGAACGCTTGGCCGGCGAGCCGAAAGCTCACGTACACGGCGCCGACTAGCGTCAACGTCATTGCGACGGTGAACGACACCAAGATTTTCCAGAACAGCCCCATGGTCAGCCTTGCGGCGGCACGAGCACGTAGCCGCTGCCACGGATGCTGCGAATGGCGAGATCCGAATCGGGATCGCTTCCGACCTTGCGGCGCAGGTTGCTGATGTGGGTGTCGAGGCTTCGGTCATCGGGAAGCAACTGCCGGCCGAGCGCCGTTCGCGTCAGTGCCTCGCGCGACACGACCTCGCCGGGGGCACGCATGAGTGTCACGAGGATGACGAACTCCGCATTCGTGAGTTTCAACGCCTGGTTGCTGAGCCAAGCCTCGCGGCGGCGCAGATTGGCCTTGAGCTCGCCGACGTTCAGCTCGTCCGGTTCGTCGCTGTCGCTCTCTCCCGTGCGCCGCAAGATGGCTTTGATGCGGGCCAGCAACTCGCGTGGATTGAACGGCTTAGACAAGTAGTCGTCCGCGCCGAGGTCCAAGCCGACGATGCGATCAACGTCGTCGCCGCGCGCCGTCAGCATGAGCACGGGCGTGCGCGAGCCCGACTCGCGAAGCTGCTTGAGCACATCGAATCCGGACAAACCAGGCAGCATGACGTCGAGGATGATGAGGTCGTAGCTTTCTCGTTGTGCGTCGCGCAAGCCCTGTATTCCCGAGGCGACCGTGGTCAAGCTGATACCTTCGGGTGCGAGATACTCGGCGAGCATCTCGCCGAGACGCACGTCGTCATCGATGATGAGTAAACGATGTTCTGCCACTGTTTTGTCCCGCCGGCGAGCCAAGTTGCCACAACGTCGCGGAAACCCAAAGTCTCCCGCCGTAGGCCTGACAAAAATTCAGACTCTAAGAGAGGGCGTCGCGTCCCTCGTCCGACCACAGGTCGAGCTGGCTGCCGCGCAGTTGCGGTCGGCGGAACGACTTCGTGTTCAGCACGGCCGCGGTGTTGAGACCGTGGCGGTCCCGTGCGCGCGCAAACCGGGCTCGCAGGAGATCGGCAAAGGGGCCCGAGCCGCGTTGCCGGCTGTGAAACCGCGCGTCGTTGAGGCC
This sequence comes from uncultured Gammaproteobacteria bacterium, assembly GCA_963786385.1. Lineage (GTDB taxonomy): Bacteria > Pseudomonadota > Gammaproteobacteria > Steroidobacterales > Rariloculaceae > FEN-1219. Next base: position 290,502 of record CAWAYS010000004.1, on the reverse strand, counting down.
GCCGCCGCGCATCTGACGCAACAGGCTTTGCACGTGCCGGGAGCGCTCCGGGTAGTGCTCGTCGAGCCATTCGACGAACAGGCCTTCGACCTCGTGCGGCAGGCGCAAAAGCACGTAGGCGGCCGACTGCGCACCGCGTGCTGCAGCTTGCGCGAGCATGTGCTCGATCTCGTGATCGTTGAGTCCCGGGATGATCGGTGCCACGAGCACGCCCGTCGGCACGCCGTGCCGAGCGAGCGCCTCGATCATGCGCAATCGGCGGTCGGGGCCGGCCGTGCGCGGCTCCATGCGGCGCTTGAGCTCGTCGTCGAGCGTCGTGAGGCTCACGGTCACTGCCACGAGGCGTCGAGCCGCGAGCGCCGCGAGGACATCGAGGTCCCGCAGAATCAAGGCCCCCTTAGTCACGATCGTGACCGGGTGCTCGACTTCGAGCAGCAGCTCGAGAACGTCGCGAGTAATGCCTAGCTTGCGCTCGACGGGTTGATACGGATCGGTGTTCGTGCCGAGCGCGATCGGGCTCACGACGTAGCTCGGCTTGGCGAGCTCCGCGCGCAGCAGTTCGCGCGCTTTCGGCTTGTAGAACAGCTGTGTCTCGAAGTCCCTACCCGGCGACAAATCGAGGTACGCGTGTGTCGCGCGAGCGTAGCAGTAGATGCAGCCATGCTCGCAGCCGCGGTAGGGGTTTATGGACTGCCTGAACGGCAAGTCGGGAGAATCGTTGCGAGCGATGATCGTTCGCGACGTGTCCAGATGAAGCTCCGTCGGCTCGTCGCCCGGGTCCTCGTCGAGCCACAGTTCGGTCGTGGAATCCGAATCGTGCTCGTGTGTCACCTGCGCGAAGCGCCCCTCGGGATTCGACAAAGCGCCTCGCCCGACGTTCTTGGTCTTTTTCATCGCGGTGTCTCGGTCGTTCGAATCGCCCGCCGAGGAATTTCGAGCACCGCGCTGCCCGTGAACCGGCCATGGCGCAAGTCGTCGAGCGCGTCGTTCGCGGCGTCCAGAGCATAGGTCTTGACGGTCGTACGAATGGGCACGCGCGGCACGAGGGCGAGAAATTTCTCGCCGTCCGCTCGGGTGAGATTCGCCACCGAGCGGATTTGCCGCTCTCCCCAGAGCAGCCCATAGGCGAAGGCCGGAATGTCCGACATATGAATGCCGGCACAGACGACGACGCCGCCTTTGGCCACCGCCGACAAACACTGCGGAACGAGGGAGCCGACGGGCGCGAAGATGATCGCGGCATCGAGCTCGACGGGCGCCTTCTCGTCCGACGCGCCGGCCCAGGCGGCGCCGAGCTCGAGCGCGGCGGCTTGCGCCGGCGTGTCGTCCCGTCGCGTGAACGCATAGAACGGGCGGCCCTGAAACCGCAGAATCTGGGCGAGCAGGTTTGCGGCTGCACCGAACCCGTAGAGCCCCACGTGCTCTGCGTCGGCGCACATCTGCAGTGCGCGGTAGCCGATGAATCCGGCGCACAGCAGCGGGGCGAGCTCAGTGGCAGCCGCCTCGGGCGGCAGCCGGAAGCAGTATCCGGCGTCGGCCGCGAGATATTCGGCGAACCCTCCCGGCAACGTATAGCCGGTGAATCCAGCGCTGTCGCATAGGTTCTCACGAGCGGACCGACAATATCGACACGTGCCGCAGGTCCGGCCAAGCCACGGGACGCCGACGCGGGTGCCGACCGGCAGCGCGGCCGTCGCCGATTCGACGACCGTTCCGACGACTTGGTGGCCCGGCACCAGGGGGTACGCAATGCCGGGGAGCTCGCCGTCCATGACATGTAGATCCGTGCGACAGACGCCGCACGCATCGACTTCGACCAGCACTTGACCGGTATTCGGCACGGGGCGTGGCAGCTCGCGCAAAGCAAGTGCGGCGTCCGGCGATTCGAGAACCATCGCCCGCATGAGCGCGACTTTGTGAAGGGCCGAGCTTGATTCTAGCCGCTACGTTGGCCCGGTGCCGAGTGTCTGAAGCGCCGCGCCCACGCTGCCAGCCCCAGAAGTGAAATCAACGCCCACGAGTCGCCTCCACCTCCGCCGCCGTTGTCGGCTGTCGTCGGTGCGGCGACCGTGACGTTGAGCGCAAGGTCGTTGTTGCCCGAGTTGACCTCGGCCTCGTCGGCGCTCGCGCTGAGGGAAACGTTCTGCGAACCGGTGGCGAGCGCCGTGAGCGTAAGGTGTAAATCGGTCGTGGCGCGGCCTGCGAGCGTTAACGGCGGGCAGGACACCGTCTGCGCGGCGACCGTGCAAGCCGCGCCTCCGAGCGTCGCGGCATCGGCGCGCAAACCGCTGCTGAGCGTCGCTTGGACCGTCACATTCGTCGCGGCATAGTCGGTGGCGTTCTCGATCACTGCGTCGACGACCGTTTGTTCGTTCAGTGCCACCGTGGCTGCCGCCGCACTGACGGTGAGGTCGACGGCAGGAACCACTGTGACGGTGTCGGTCGACGAATCGTTGCCGGGGTTGGCATCCGAATCCGCTGTCACGGCGCCGTCTACCGTATGGGTGCCCGGGGTCGCCGCCCGCAACGTGAGAGTCACTTGCCTCGAGCTACCGCCCGCGATATCGCCGAGCGCGCAGCTGACCGATTGGTTCGCGATGTTGCAAGTACCGGCATTCGCCACGGCTGCCTGAATCTCGAAGCTCGAGTCCGGCGTGACGTCCACTCCGACGTTCGTGGCGGCATCGATTCCGCCGTTGGTGACGTTCAAGCGGTAGTCGAATGCGATGCCCGCGAGCACGCTCGAGCTCGGTGCGGCAGCCGTCAACGCGACGTCCGCGGCCCCGATCGGCTGCAAACAAGCCGCCGAGGCAATCTCGGCCTGCATCTGATCGATCGAGCACTGCGAGAATTGGTCGCTGCCGTTGATGCTCGGCGCCATGAGGAAGGTTTCGGGCGTCGTCTCGCAGGCCGACCCGGCCTCGCCGTCGTGCGGCGCGCCGAAGTTGTGCCCAATCTCGTGCGCGGCGATCAAGCTGTCGATGGCAGCACCGCGGCGTCCCTCGCTGAGGCCCGAGCCGAAGCTGCGCCCGAGTGCATCGAAACGGCTCTTGCGACTGCACAGCGAGCCGACGAAGGCAATCCCGGCCGTCGAGCCGTCGAGATTCCGGCCCGTGAAAAGATGCGTGAGACCCTGTGCGTCCTGGGCGGGCGTCGCGCCGCGGTACTCTGCGAGCTCGTCGAGCAAGTCCGACGGATTCGTCGTCGTGAACGGATCGTTGTCGGCCGTGAAGACGGCGACTTCGGCGACCGTGATTTGCACCCCGACTTGCTCGCTGAAGATGCCGTCGACGTTGTTGAACCGTGTCAGTAATGCGGTCGTCGGGTCGGTGAAGTTTTGCGTGAACTCGTAGTCCGCAACGGCGCCGATGTCGAGGTTGAGCCTCGCGCCTTGCGCGGCCAGGGTCGTGATCTCGCCGACCATGGCCTGAAGCGCTTGACTGGCCGTTGCCGCCGCATCGACAACGCTGCAGCCGAGCGTGCCAGGCGCGAGATACACGTCGGCGAGCCGAAAGATCGCAGGCGCAGGCGTCGTACGTCCCGGTTGCACGGCCGTATCTTTCGGTGTCTCGATCGCATAGAGCGTCGAGCCGTCGAAGATCAGGCCGGACGGTCCATCCGGCCCGACGACCAAGCGCACCCACGACTTCGCGGTCCCGGCAACGGTGCCCCGGTAGGCCACAACGCCGGCAGGTACGTGCAATTGCTGCCGAACGGCGTCGAGCCGTGCGTTTGGCTCGAGCGTGAGGTCGAAGCTGCGACCGAGCGCCAAGAACTTCGCCTCGACCGGGCCACCGGCCGTCGGTTTCGCGGCTTGCATGGCGCCGGGGACCGACAGCGTGTAGTCGGACAGAGGCTCGGAGTGGCGTACGTCGACCCCTTCCGCAGCGTCGGCGAGGGACGCGAGCGCGCAGCACAAGGCCGTCAAGGTCAGCAGCGATTTGGACATAACTTCACGCGACTCGGGATGCCAGAAGCGCCGATGCTACGAGCCGGGGGCAAGGTAAGCTGTGAAGGAGTCGTCGTTTGCAGGCCCGGCTCGATTCAGCTCTTGTCGTCGTCCTTGTCGACGTAGAAACGAAAGTAGTGCATGAACTCCACGGCCTGCGTCGCTACCGTCTGCCCGTTTACGATACGCGGTCGAAAGTGGGTTTCCCTCACGCGGCGTAAGTAACGGCTCAGCAGAGAGGTCGACGGGAGCGGTGAGTCGAGCCCCACGGTGCGAACGTTCAACGGTCGGCCTTCGGGCGACAAGTCGAATCGGAAGGCCACCGTCGCCCAGCGGTATGGTCTCGAACGCGCCGCGCGGTCGACGGCGCTCAGCGGCGCGACGAAATCGATGGCAACGGGATTTGCGAAGTATCCGTCGACGTCGAAGTCCGCGCTCGTGCTCAGAACGTCCCAGGCCTGCTTGTAGTAGCTTTGCGCCATCGTCGTGTCGCCGGTCACCGTTGCCCAATCGCCGAGCACGGCCAGCGACTGTCCGCGCTCGACCGCGTCGGCGTCGGGGTTTTGCTCGAGAACGGACATGAGCCTGTCGTGCGCGTCCTTCTCGTCGCCCTGGCTCACGGTGAGATCGACCTTGACGAGCTCGCGTAGCGGTCGCAGCAGCGTCGCATCGGTCGGACCCGCCGTGGTTTCACGCGCCTTGAGCACCTCAGCGTACTGCTCGCGCGCGCTCAAGGGCATTCGCGAGCGCTCATAGTAGTTCGCAAGCTCGTAACGAAACGGAATGACGCGAGGATCGTCGGCCCCGAACCGTCGAACGGCATTGTCGACGCGCTCGAGTTGCACCTTTCGCGCCTCGACCGTGTCGCCGACGCCGAGGTAGGCTGTCGTGATATCGTCGAGCAACGGCGCTTGCTCGACATTGAACAGACCGAGGTTCCTCTGGCTGATGTGCTGAGCTTCCCTCAGCGTCGTGATTGCCTCGGGATAGCGAGCGCTCTTGATGTAGACGCGGCCCAGGCCCCGATAAGGGTCGACGAGCGCCATCGAGAACTCCCCCTCCCGCGTTTCGATCAAGTCGATCGCCTTCAGGTAGCCGCTCTCTGCGTCGTCGTACTCGCCGATCTCGAGCTGAATTCGCGCCAGTGCCTCGACGTCGCGATCGTAGTCGGCGTCGCGATCGTCCTCTTGGACCGCAACGGCTTCCTTGGCCGGATTCAAGGCCGCATTGAAGTCGCCGATCCCCATGAGGGTGTCCCGCGCGCGGCGCAACGACACGAGCTTCGGTGCCGAATTCTCTGCACCAGCGCCAGGGCCAGCGTCTACGTCGGTTGTAAGCCGGGTCGACGCACTCGGCGGTAACGGTCCTTGTGCGGGCGTCGCGGATTGTGCGAACGCCGGAGCGCCGCACAGCGCCGCATACGCGAGCGCGGCCGTCAGAAACCCGGAACCGTTAGTCCCCTTTGCGTTTCCTGCGTGACTTGGGCTCATCGGTCGTATACCGAAAGGTGAACTTCAAAGCCAATCCCGAGCCGGGCACGATCTCGCCGTCCATCATCTGCGGCCGAAAGCGCGAGCGGCGGACGGCTCGAAGCACGGCGTCGTCTTTGAGGCCGGAGGGCTCGGACTCGACGACGGTGACGTTGTCGGGTCGGCCGCTCGTGTCGAGGTCGAACTTCGCGAGCACGAAGCCCTGCGGCGCGTCCGGATCTTGGCTGAGGTCGCGCGGGCTTGTCGGTTCGCGAAGCACGTAGATGGGGCCGTGGAACCAGTCTTCTCGCAGTTTCGAGCCGTTGTCGACGTTGCCGAGCAGCTCCCACGCCTGACGGTACTCGGCCCCGTCGTAATCGATCTTGACGAAAGCAATGTTCCAGTCGCCGATGTCTCGGAGGACTTCGGCGAGCTTCAAGTCGTCGCGAGGTGACTGCGACATGAGCAGCATGAGAGCTTCTTCGAGCGAGCCGAGTCCCTGCGTATCGGGCAGCCGTTGCGTGCGGAAGCTGTTGCCTATGCCCACGAGGGGCTCGACGCGTCGCAGATCGTTCTCGCCCGTCGAATCGGCGATGGTGCGCAGCGCCTGCGCGTACTGATCTCGTTCCTCTTGGAAGCGTCCCGTCGAGCGAAGCCAAGCGGCATACTTGTAAGTCGCGGCGAGGGCTTGATCGGAATCGGCGGGCCAGTTGCGCTGCACGAGATGCAGTGCTTCGAGCTGCTGTTTGTCGGCTTCCGCGAGGTCGTTCAACGCCACCAGCGACTGGGTCATCCGGTCGATGAGTGGAAGTTGTTCCTCGTTGAGCAATCCGAATGTGCGGCGGTTGACCGTTCGCGCTTCGCTGTAGGCCGATACGGCGTTCAGATACCGCCCGGCTTCGTCGTAGTTTTCGCCCATCGACGTCAGCGGGCCGATGACGAGCGGCGTGAAAACGCCGTCGACCGATCGATAGATGTCGATGGCCTCGAGATAGCTCTTCTCGGCGCCGTCGTGGTCGCCGGCGTGGCGCTGCGCGTCGCCCAGCGACGTATACACTTGGGCCGTTTGGCGGCTTTTCTTGCCGAATTCCTGCTCGGTGAGCTCGGCCAGTCGTTTGCCCACGGGCACGGCAGCCGTGAATTTTTGCTCGGCGACGAGCTTGCCGAACTCGTCGTTGGCCTCGAAGCGGCTCACGAGCGCATCGGGGGGCACTTCGTCGTCGGTGCCCGTTGTCTGCGGCTCGCTGGGCCCGGTCGTCTCGGCGGGACCGATCGTCGCGGGAGGTGTGGGTTCGGTGGCGGCATCCGAGGCGGGCGAAACGGCCGGCTCCGGCACATCCGCAACGGGTACGGGCTGGGCGTGCAGGATCCCCGCGAGCGCCAAAGCCACGCCTGCGAGCCAGGCAGCTCGGCAGTTTTCCGCTCGGCTCGAGCGCCGGCCGCCTGGACCGGTTGCCCAAAAACACGCCATCGGTTTCATTCTATCCCCATCGTTGTGGTCATCGCAGCTTTGCTGTCGTGCGCTCCGAGAGACCTGCGGCGGTAGCTGCTGGTTCCGCGCTCGGCGCAATCGCGAATACGGTTAGCCCGATCCACTCCAACGTTCGCCGGGGAGCCGTCCGGTCTGTGACGAGTCGCGCTTGTCGCTGTTGCTCTTGAGTCTATAATGGCCCGCCATTTGGGGGTTAATGCCGATGTCTTGCGATCGCCTTTGGGTCCCCGCGTCCGGGCTGCGGACGTCTCGTGCAAGCGCCGTGCTCAGCACCGGCGCCCCGCGCCGCAAGTGTCCGCCGATCCTGCCGTCCGCCCACAGCCGTTGAACACCCTCTAAACGTGCTGGTCACACCGCAGTAGAGAGCCCGCCACGCCGTTTTTGCGTAGACCTGCCTGCAGCAACCTAATGGACCCTACCGATACCACCGGTTCCGAATTCTTCCACCGCGTCGTCGATTGTCAGTGGGCGTGTCCGGCTCACACCGACGTACCCGAATACATTCGTTTGATTGCGCAAGGTAGATTCGGCGACGCGTATCTGCTGAATCGCCAGTCGAACGTGTTTCCCGGCATTCTCGGCCGAGTGTGCGATCGTCCGTGCGAGCCGGCTTGCCGTCGCGGTCGCGTCGAGGACAAACCCGTTGCGATCTGCCGACTCAAGCGCGTGGCGGCCGACAACCGCGAAGACATCGAATCGCCGGCTACCGCAAGCGCCGCAGCAGGGTAACGGTAAGCGTGTCGCGCTGATCGGGGCGGGCTGCGCCTCGCTGGCGGTAGCCAACGACCTCGCTCCGCTCGGCTACGATTGTGTGATATTCGAGGCCCTCGATCAGCCCGGCGGCCTCATGCGCACGAATATCCCGGCGTTCCGTCTACCGGCGCCCGTGCTCGATGAGGAGATCGGCTACATCGTGAATCTCGGTGTGGATTTACGTTTGTCGTCTCCTGTCGCGAGCATGCGTGAGCTGCTCGGCCAGGATTTCGACGCGGTGTTCGTTGGCAGCGGCGCGCCCAAGGGCAAGGATCTCGATCTGCCCGGTCGTCACGACGCGGACCGCATTCACATCGGTATCGAATGGCTGGGGTCGATAGCCTTCGGCCACGTCGAGAAGGTCGGCGAGCGTGTATTGATCATCGGGGTCGGGAACACGGCGATGGATTGTTGCCGCAGCTCGTTGCGCCTCGGGGCCAAGGACGTGAAGGTCATGGCGCGCAAGCCACGGCAATTCTTCAAGGCTTCCGACTGGGAGCTAGAGGACGCGGAAGAGGAACGCGTCGAGATCGTCGTAAACCACTCGCCGAAGGCGTTCGTGGTCGAGAACGGCAAGCTCGTGGGCATGCGATTCGACGAGCTCGAGTACGACGTCGACGAGCGCGGCCGGATCTTGTCGAGCCGGATTTTGCGCGAAGTCTTTCTGCCTTGCGACGATGTCGTGCTGGCCATCGGCCAAGACAACGCATTTCCATGGATCGAACGGGACATCGGGATCGACTTCGACGAGCACGACGTCCCGGTCGTCGATCCCTTGACGTTCCAAGCGACGCGGCCGGGAGTATTCTTCGGCGGCGACGCCGCCTTCGGTCCGAAGAACATTATCTGGGCCGTCGAGCACGGCCATCAGGCCGCCATCTCGATTCACAAGCATTGCACCGGCGCCGATCTCACGCGGCGATTGCCTCGCGGAGTCAACCTCTCGAGTGCCAAGATGGGAATTCACGAGTGGAGCTACAGCAACGACTATGATCCTGCCGTGCGTCGCATGATGCCGCACGTCGACCTGAAGAAGCGCTTCAAGAAACTCAACATCGAGGTCGAGCTCGGATTCACTGCCGAGCAAGCGGCGACGGAAGTGGAGCGTTGCCTCAACTGCGACTTGCAGACGGTGTTTACCGCCGATCTGTGCATCGAGTGCGACGCCTGCATCGACATCTGCCCCGTGGACTGCCTCACGATCGCTCCCAACGGGGATCGGGCGAGCGTCGAGGCGAGCCTCAAGGCGCCCGCGATTGAACGCCGATCAACCGTTTTACGTCTCCGCGCCCCTCAAACAGACCGGGCGCGCGATGTTCAAGGACGAAAACCTCTGCGTGCATTGCGGGCTTTGCGCGGAGCGTTGTCCGACCGGTGCGTGGGACATGCAGAAGTCGAGCGTTGCAATCCCATATGCCGAGCACGAAGCCCGGCAGGATACGGGCCAGTGGAAGAGAGCAAGAAAAGCCGGATAAACGATTTTGTTCTGAAGATAGCCAACGTGAACGGCACGGGCTCCGCGAGTGCCAACACGCTGTTGATGAAAGCTATTTTCCGCATGGGCGTGCCGGTAAGCGGCAAGAATTTTTTCCCGTCGAACATTCAGGGCTTGCCGACGTGGTACGAAATCCGCGTGAGCAAGGACGGATATCTCGGGCGCTCGGGCGTCGTCGACGTCATGGTTGCCATGAATGCGCAGACCTACGAGCGCGATCTCGCCGAGGTGCGACCGGGCGGAACGCTGATCTACGATTCGACTTGGCCGCGCACAGCTGCTGTTCGCGCGCCGCGACATCGACATTCTCGGCATTCCGCTTCGCGCGCATGTGCAACGAGCATTTCTCGAAGGCGCGAACGCGTATTTTGATGAAGAACATGGCCTACGTGGGCGCCCTGGCCGCGCTGCTCGATCTCGATCGGGACGTGATCGACACGCTCGTGCAAGAGATGTTCGCGCGCAAGCCGGCTTTGATCGATGCGAACATACGAGGCGATCGATCTCGGCTTCGACTATGCACGCGAGCACTTTGCAGTGCCCGCTGCCGACGCGCGCAAAGCCCATGGACAAGACCGCCGGGCAGATCATGATCGACGGCAATACGGCGGCGGCGCTCGGCTGCGTGTACGCCGGAGCTACCGTCGGTGCGTGGTATCCGATCACTCCGTCGACGTCCCTCATGGACGCCTTCAAATCGTTCTGCGAGCGCTTTCGCGTGGATGCGAAGACCGGCGAGCAACGCTACTGCATCATGCAAGCCGAGGACGAGCTCGCCGCGATCGGCATCGTGCTCGGAGCGACTTGGAACGGTGTGCGTGCCTTCACGCCCACGAGCGGCCCGGGACTCTCGCTGATGAACGAGTTTCTCGGCTTCGCTTACTTCACCGAGATTCCCGCGGTGCTGTTCGACGTGCAGCGCGTCGGGCCGTCCACCGGCATGCCGACTCGGACGCAGCAAGCCGACATTCTCGCGGCCGCGTACGCCTCGCACGGCGATACGAGGCACGTGCTGCTGTTCCCGCGCGACCCGGGCGAATGCTTCGATTTCGCGGTCAAGGCCTTCGATCTGGCCGAAAGGCTGCAGACTCCGGTGATCGTGCTGTCGGATCTCGACATCGGCATGAACGATTGGATGTGCCAAGAGCTCACGTGGGATCCGGACTATCGGCCCGACCGCGGCAAGGTTTTGTCGGCCGAGCAAATCGAGGGGCTCAAGGCTTTTCATCGCTATCTCGATGCAGATGGCGACGGCATCGCCGTACCGGACGCTGCCCGGCGTCCATCCGAAAGGCGCCTACTTCGTGCGGGGCTCGGGCCACAACCAATTACGGCGCGCTACACCGAAGACTCTGCCGAATACCAGCAGGTCGTCGATCGGCTGCTGCGTCAAATGGCAAACGGCGGCGGAGCTCGTGCCGGAGCCGGTGATTCGCCGGTCGCGCAAGGCAGCCAAGTGGGGCATCCTCGCGATCGGCAGTTGCGACTCGGCCGTCAGTGAGGCGCTCGATCAGCTCGCGAAGAAGGGGATCCATCTCGACTATTGCCGTATCCGCGCGTTTCCTTTCGGCAAGAAGGTCAAGAGTTTCTCGAACAGCACGATCGCGTTTTCGTCGTCGACCAAAACAGGGACGCTCAGCTCAAAAGCCTGCTCGCGCTCGAGACGGACTATCCGAAGGCAAATATGCACCTCGATTCTCGACTACGGCGGTCTGCCGATGGACTGCCGCTGCATCGTCGAGGCGCTCGAGCAGGCGCAAGCGCAAGGAGCAGCCGCATGACCTCGATAGCCAAACCGAAGATCGTCCATCGCGGGCTCCAGTCGCAACGCGCTCGGTCTCACGATTCGCGACTACGAGGGCGGCATGTCCACGCTTTGCGCGGGTTGCGGCCACGATTCCGATCACGGCCGCGATCGTGCAGGCTTTCTTCGAGCTCGACATTCCACCCCATCGCGTTGCCAAGATGAGCGGCATCGGCTGCTCGTCGAAGACGCCGGCGTACTTTCTTGAGCGCCTCGCACGGCTTCAATTCCGTGCATGGCCGAATGCCTTCCATCGCAACCGGTGCGTGCGCTGCCAACCGAGATCTGCATCTGATCGGCATCTCCGGCGACGGCGACTCCTTGTCGATCGGGCTCGGGCAGTTCGTGCATGCGCTGCGCCGCAACCTCGACATGGTGTACATCATCGAGAACAACGGCGTTTACGGACTCACGAAGGGGCAATTCTCGGCATCCGCCGATATCGGCTCGAAAGCCAAGCGCGGCGAGACCAACCAGCAACCGCCGATCGATCCGGTGCAAATCGCGATGGCGCTCGGCGGCACGTTCGTGGCGCGGAGCTTCTCGGGCGACAAAGAGCAGCTCGTCCCGTTGATCAAGGCCGGCATAAGGCATCGCGGTTTCGCATTGATCGACGTGCTGTCGCCGTGCGTGACGTTCAACGACCACGAGGCCTCGACGAAGAGCTATGCGTACACGCGAGAGCATTTCGTCATCCCGTCGTGCAAGCCGACTTCGTTCCGCCCGCCAAGGAGATCAAGGCCGCCTACGATCAAGGCGAGGTCATGCCGGTCGAGTTGCACGACGGCAGCCGAATACTGCTGCGCAAGGTGAGCCGGCGACTACCATGCGACAACCGCGGAGCCGCCATCGACTACATTCGGACGCGCCAGCGTAGCGGCGAGATCGTGACCGGGTTGCTGTACGTCGACGAGAGCGAGCCGGACCTCCACGGTGTGAGCGGTACGACGACCGTGCCGCTCAACGAGCTCGATTACGCCGATCTATGCCCGGGGCAAGAGAGCTTGGCTTTGATTCAGAAGCGCTACCGGTAGGTTCTCGGGCCCGGCTGCAGCCGGCTGCGCTGCTGCTCTTGTGACGTAATTCACCGTAATCGGCCAGTAAAACCGGCACTTTAGCTCCGCCGGAGCGTCTCTCCGCGGAATCCGTTATGGCCGAACACGCACAGTCGATCCAGGGTCTTCGCGATCGTTTGACCGAATTGCTCGCAGATTGGGGCTCGGAGCTGTCTTCCGTGCTCAAGGAGCTCGAGGAACAGCGAGCGCGTGTACAGGAGCTGGAGCAGCACGCGAACGGTCGGGGCGACGAGCTCGATGGGCTGCGCAAACAGCTCGCCGGTCAGGAGAGCCTCATCGAGACGCTCAAATCCGACGCCGAGGAGGCCTCGAGGCTGCGGCAAGAAGTGCGGAGTAAGGATCTCGAATTCGAGCGCGTGAACTCGGAGCTCGACAGCAAAAGGGAGCTGGTCCGAGCGCTACGCCGCGATGCGGAGACCGTCGACCGCCTCAAGGCCGATGCCAAGATCAAGGACAGCGAACTCGAACGCTTGCGCGCGCGAGCCGAGAAAGCCGAGCAGGCCAACGAGCAGGCAGCCCAAGAGATCGAGAGCTTGCGCGAGGCCGCGGCGAGCCGTGACAGTGACGAATCTGCCGAGCTCGAGGCGCTGCGCGCCGAGCTCGACGCACGCAAGACCATGATCAAGAGCTTGCGGGCGGACCAGGAACGCCTCGCGCGGCTCGAGGCGGGTCTCGACGAGAAACGCGAGATCATCGAGCAGCTGGAAGGCTCGATTAATCGCCACGTCAACACGATCGCTGAGCTCAAGCGCAGCGCCGAATCTTGGAAGCGCAAATACCAGGCACTCAAGAGCAACGGCTCCAATGTTTCCGCCACGTCGACCACGTCGACCACTTGCCGTCGCTGAGCGACACCGACGTCCGCGTGATCCAGGAACTCGAGAAGAACGCCGACACGAAGACGGACTCGACGATTGCGATCGACATGCGCCGATCCTTGCTCGAAGCGCGTCGCGCCGCTGGTCACGGCGGCGGCGAAAAATAGTCGAGCTCGAAATAGTTAAGATTTCGTAACTCGTCGCGCGCGAGCGCGTGCTCGTGCTTGCGCCTTGGCGCACGGCCGGCAGGCTCAATCCCAGCATCCGTGCGGGCTGCGACGGGTTTGTCGCTCGCGTTCCGAGCCATTCCGGGTACTGACAGCCGTAACCCCTTGACGCAAAGGTCGTTTCACAGGGGTTGCTACGAACCGTGCCGCGACGTTATGTTGCTTGTGCGCCGATTATGTCAACGCTTGTTCAGTTTGTGACTGCTCTCACAGACATCGTTAGGCGAAACACGGAGCCTGATCGACAGTGCTCGTCCGAGCCGGAACGTTGACTGACGAGCTTCGTCTAAATTCTTGGATGATGAATAGAAGTATGGAGGGCGTCTCGACGACAACATAACAACAAAAAAAATCAGCCGCACGCCTTGGTCACCGCGAACACAGGCTAAGAGGGTGATAATGACACTATCCGAGTCCGTTGCTTCTCATAGGCACACTAATGGCCACGGGCGGTCTGCGGGAACATCGTTCCTGGATGACCTGGCGGCATTTGCGACGGAGCACCACGCGCAGCACTGGCGCGGAACGTTCGCAGAATTTCTCGAGCAAGTTCTTCCTGCCGATCCGGCGAAGTTCGCCCGAACGTCGCACCAATACATTTTCGACATGTTGCGTTGGTACCGCGAAGCGCGAAGAGTGCCCGACGGCGAGGGTGAGGGTCGCGTAGTCGCCGACAAGGCGCTGTTTGCGGATGAGTTGTTCGGCATCGACTCGGCGCTCGACCGCGTCATCGACTATTTCAAAGCAGCCGCTGCGGGCTCGGACGTGGGGCGCCGCATGCTGCTGTTGCTCGGTCCGCCCTCCGGCGGTAAGTCCACCATGGTGATCCTGCTCAAGCGCGGCCTCGAGGAATATAGCCATACCGAGGACGGCGCTCTCTACGCGCTCGGAGGCTCTCCGCTGCACGAGTCGCCCCTCAATCTGATTCCAGCGAGCCTGCGGCCGAAGTTCCGCGAGACCTATGGTTTCGATGTCGCCGGCGAGCTGAGTCCCCACTCGCGGGCGCGCCTCGACGACGAGTTCGACGGCGACTTCATGCGATTCCCGGTCGAGCGCGTGTTCCTATCGGAAGCCGCACGCGTCGGTGTCGGCACATATGCGCCGCACGATCCGACCACGGCAGACATCGCCGATCTCGTGGGTTCCGTCGACTTGTCGAAGGTCGCGCACATCGGCGACGAAGGCGACCCGCGGGCTTGGTCGTGGTCGGGGGCCGTCTACTCGGCGAGCCGTGGTGTTCTCGAGATGATCGAGATCCTCAAGGTCAAGCGCGAGTTCCTTTATCTGCTCCTCACACTCACGCAGGAAAAGAACGTCAAGGTGTCGAGATTCCCCCTGATTCATCTCGACGAGACGATTCTCGCGCACACCAACCTCGCGGAGTTCAATAAGTTTTTGCAGGAAAAGGAAAACGAGGCGCTGCTCGATCGCATGGTGATCGTCAAAGTGCCGTATACCCTGTCCTATACGGACGAGGCGCGCATCTATCGCAAGCTCGTGTCCAGCGCGCCAGCGTTTCGCAAGGTCCATTTCGATCCGCACGTGCTCGATCTGGCTGCCGTGTTCTCGATTCTGACGCGGTTGCAGAAGCCGCAGCGGGAAGGGCTCGACTTGACGAAGAAGCTCAGGCTCTACTCCGGCGAGGACGTGGAAGGATTCACCGCCGCCGACCTGCCGCGGATCAAGACCGAAGCGCCGGAGGAGGGACTCACGGGCGTCAGCCCTCGTTTCGTCATCAACGCGATCTCCAACGCGATCACGCGCAACGACGTCGCGAGCCTCACGAGCATGGAAATGCTGCTCGCTCTCAAGGACGCCATCGAGACCGATGCGCGCATGGATGCCGGCAGAAAGAAGCAATGGATCGAATTTCTCGTCTTGGCGCGCAAGGATTTCTATAACCGTTGGGTCAAGGAGGACGTGCACCGTGCGCTGTTCGCCTCGTTCCAGGAAGAAGCGCAACAGTTGCTCGAAAAGTATCTCGACGAGGTCGAGGCCTCCCTCGACAAACGCGAGGTCGAGGACCCCATCACGGGCGAGTCGCGCCCGCCCGACGAGCGCTTTCTTCGCTCGGTCGAGGAGAAGATCAAGGTCTCGGAGTCCGGCAAGTCGTCGTTTCGCCAAGAGGTCGTGCGCAAAGCGATGGTCGCGTTCAAGGCCGGTGAGAGATTCACGCTGGACAATCACTCGCGACTGCACGAGGCCATCGAGCAGTACTTGTTCGAGGAGCGACGGGACGTGCTGCGTCTCGTAACCTCGCGTGCGCGTCCCGACGAGGACGCCGAGCAGAAAATTTCCGCCGTGCAGGAGCGCCTGATCCGCGAATACGGATACGACGCGCACGGCGCCAAGGAAGCTTTGAATTACGTGACGACGCTGCTTTCACAGGAGTGAGCGCCGCCGCGAATGGAGACCGAGGCATGGAAAACGGGTCGTCTGGTTTCATCGAACGTCCCGGGTCCGATCGCCAGTGGTATGACTTGTTTTCGCGAGGCGCCCGCGACTGGCTGAGGCACAACGACAAAGTCCGGGCGGCGGTTCGCGATCAACTTCCCGATCTGATCGCCCACAGCGACATCTTTCCCAGGGCCGACAGCACCGTGCAGGTGCCGGTGAGATTCCTCGAGCACTCGCGGTTTCGACTGCGCGACTCGGGCCAAGCAAACGGCGTCGGCCAAGGCGACGGCAAGCCAGGTGATGTGCTGTCGCGTCCTGCGGACAGCGGCGGCGAAGGACGTGGCGAGGGCGGCAACGAGGATGGTGGCTATCAGTTCGTCTTGGAGCTGAAGATCGACGACATCGTCGACTGGCTCTGGGAGGAGCTCGAGCTACCGAACCTCAAGGTCAAAAGCGGAGCGGTGCGCGAGGACGACTTTGCGCGCGAAGGCTGGAATCGTCGTGGTGTGCGCTCGCGGCTCGATCGGCGTCGGTCTGTCAAAGAGGCCATCAAGCGTCGTGCCGTGCGGCGCGATTCGCCGGCCTTTACGGACGACGACTTGCGCTATCGGCAGCTCGTGATGCGTCAGCGCCCAGCGACCGAGGCGGTGGTCTTTTTCGCCATGGACGTGTCCTCGAGCATGACCGAGCGCGACAGACGTCTAGCGAAGACGTTCTTTTTCTGGGTGATCCAGGGTTTGCGACGCCAATACACTCACCTGCAGCCGGTGTTCGTGGCCCATACCGTGGAAGCGTGGGAGTTTCCGGAATCGGAGTTCTTTCAAGTGAGCGGCTCCGGCGGAACCGTCGCATCCTCGGCCTTTCGAAAGGTTCTCGAGATTTCGGCGGAGCGTTACGATCCGGCTCGCTTCAACATTTACGTGTTCTACGCCTCGGACGGAGCCAACTTCAGGCACGACCGCGAGCTGGCGCAGGAGTCGCTTCTCGAGCTCGCGAAGATCAGTAACTACGTCGGCTACGTCGAAACGGCGCCGGCCGCCCAGCAGGCTCTGAGCTCGGAGACCGCGGGGTTGTTCGATGCGGTCGACGAGGAGACCGGCGTGGCTGGGCGCTATGGCCTGTCCACGCCGGAGTCGGTCTGGGACGCGATCCGCGCGTTTTTCACCCGTCAGGCCGAGGCGGAGGTATAGCCGTGCCCGGGACGCTGCGCGACTATGCTGTGCAGCTCGAAGCGCTCGCGCGTGAGCATGGACTCGACTACTTCCCCGTGCAATTCGAGGAGGTGCCTTCGAGCTTCATGATGGAGATCGCCGTCTACGGGCTGCCGGTGCGAATGCCACACTGGTCGTTCGGCGTGCGCTACATCTACCAGCTCATCCAGCACCGCATGGGGCACTCGCGGTTGTTCGAAGTAGTTTTCCCGGGTAATCCCGGTCGCGCCTATCTCGCGCGCAACAATTCACTGCAGGAGAACACTCTCGTCACTGCGCACGTGCTCGGACATGCGGATTTCGCCAAGAACAATTCGTTGTTCAAGCGAAGTCAGGAGCAGGTCGGGTACCGTATCGTCGAGCAAGCCGCGTCGCACGCGCGGCGGATCGGTCAAGCAGTGGAGCAACACGGCCAGGACCGAGTCGAGCGCGTCCTCGATGCCGCGCTTGCGCTCGAAGCCCATATCGACACTTTTCAGGCGCTGCATCGCGAGCGCTATCCGCAATATCTTGAGCCGGGCCGGTCAGCGAGCGACGCCGGGTTTCAAAGCCGTTTCGACAGTCTGCCGGGAGGTGCAATCGTCGCCGATCAGCCGCTCGAGCGTGTCCGCTCGCCGTTACCCCCGGTACCCGAACGCGATCTGCTGTGGTTCATCGCCGAATATGCGCCCGATCTGGAGGAGTGGGAGCGAGACATCTTTCTCGCCGTGCGCGAGGAGTCGTTTTATTTCTACCCGGTGTTTGCGTGCCAGATCATGAACGAAGGGTGGGCATCGTATTGGCATGCGAAGTTGTTGAGGGAAGCGGACTTCTTGCCGCAGAACGAGTACCTGGATGCGCTGAAGACGCATTCGGATGTCGTTAGGCCGCACGCGGCGGAGCAGCAGGCTTCGCTCGTCGTCAATCCGTATCATCTCGGTTTCTCGATTTGGGAATCGATTGTCGCCGAGCACGGTGTCGAGCGCGCGTTTCAGATTCGCGCCGAGGACGACGACTTCGGCTTCGTGCGCAACTATCTCAGCGAAGAGCTTGCGGAGGATCTCAAGCTGTTTCGCTACGAGGCCACTGCCGACGGCGCGGTGCGCGTGCAAGACAACGATATCGATGCCCTGCGCGAGACGATGCTAACGCCGAAGTACAACTTCGGCGCCCCTGCCGTGTTGGCCAAACACGTCGGCGGCGACGGCTCGCTCGATTTGTACCACGAGGCGGTGACCGACGGCCGAGGCCTCGATTTGGAACGCGCCGAGCGAGTGCTCGACTACATTCATCGAATGTGGCGGCGCCCGATACGGCTCGAGACGATCGATGCCGAGGGCGACCCCAGGGAGCTTACGCGCGGGTGATCCGGCGGCCTCGAATCCACGCCGCAGGTTTCGACCGCCTTCACTTCTCGAACAGCGACTCTAACGCGGCCTTGGCAGCCGCTTCCGCGTCCCGTTGCGCGGGATCGAAAGCCGTCGCGCTCGGTTTGAAATAGTCGCAGAAGTTCGCGCTCTGTTTATCGCGGACGTCCGGTGCATCCTCTTCCGAGCAGCCTTTCGGCAGTCGCGGCGCATATCTCAGGCACATCTTGCAAACGTGCAGCTGCACCCGACATTGCGGGCATTCATCGAGCCGCGCCAGCGGCAGAGACAAGCCGGCGAGAGACTCGCCGCAGCGATAACAGTGCAGAGGCTCGGGCATGCGCGTTGCTCAGTCTGGTAACGTGTGTCGACGCACGATGCTAACAGACACGCCCTCTCAATTTGATCCCTGGGTCGTCGTCGCAACGGCCCCGAACGAGCGCCGTTGCGCCGAGCTCTCGCTGGTCCTGACGGCACGCGGCCTCGAGCACCGTAAGCTCGCTGGCTCCGGCGGTTGGCAGCTGTGGGTACCGGCGGCGAGCGCGCCGCAGGCGGCTGCGGAGCTTGCGGCCTATCGGGCGGAAAATGCGCGCCGCGTGGGTCAGCGCGACCTCGCGAAGGTCGACGACGGTTGGCCCGGCACGATTGCGTACATCGCCACTTTGCTGTTCGTGTTCGTCGCACTGCACGTCGACGCGTTCGATCGAGACTGGCTCGCGGTCGGACGCCTCGATGCGGGCGGTGTGCTCGCGGGGCAGTGGTGGCGCGTCGTTACGGCATTGACCGTCCACGTCGACCTCGACCATGTGCTCGGCAATCTCGCTTTCGGTGCGTTCTTCGGCTATTTCGCCGGTCGCTACCTCGGGCGCGGCATTGGTTGGCTCGCGATCGTGGGCGCCGCTGCGGCCGCGAATATGCTCGACGCCCTCGTGCAAGTACCGGAATTTCGGTCCATCGGTGCTTCGACGGCGGTTTTTGCAGCGCTCGGGCTGTTGACGGCCTACACGTGGCGGCGCGGCTTCTGGCGCTCGACGCCCTGGCGGGCGCGAATCGCACCGATCGTGGCCGGCGTCGGGCTGCTCGCGTTCACGGGCACGGGCGGTGAGAACACGGACCTCGTCGCGCATCTGGCCGGATTCACCGTCGGGTTTGTCGCGGGTCTCGGGCTTGCCCGGTTTGCGACGCTGCGTCTTCTGACCTCGCGGCGCGCTCAGGCCTGGTGTGCGGCCGGCGCGATGCTGCTCGTCGCAGTGGCGTGGGTCTGGGGGATGGCTGCCTCGGGCTGAAACGCTCTGGGCACGGTCAATCGAGCACGCTCGCCACGTACTCGAGAAAGTCCCTTTCGCTCGTGATCGCCTCGGCCAAGCGTGCGCTGAGCGTGTATCCGTGGCGATCGGCAAGCGCCTGGTAGCGGGGCCGCCGATGCGCGACGAGCGACGGGAAAATCCAGCGGACGAACTCGTCCGGCACGATGTCATTCGGGCCCTCGAGCTGCGCTTCTCTCAGATACTGAGTGAGCTTCTCGTCGAGAAAATCATCTTGGTAGTAGAGCGGCTTGGGGTTGTCGATCGCGCGTTGCACGAGCTGTCGCTCGAGCGTGTCGTCGGGCTTGAGGTACAGAATCAGCGTGTTGTCGGCCAACGTTCGTTCTGTTTCCTCGTCGTCGATCTCACAAAGGCTGCCGCCGGCGTCGTTGATGAAGTGATCGTAACCGTAAATCTCTTGCGCTTTCTCGATGAACGACGCCACGTCGCGCATTGCGCCGATCTCGGCTTCGCGGTGCAGTTTCTGCCGTTTCTTGAACTCGGCGACCGGGAGCCCGCCGAGATCGGGCCTGCCGATCTTGCCGAGAAAGGTCGCGACCGGCTCGAGGTTGTGGACAGTCACGTTGCTCGCGATGTAGATCGAGTCGTTGCGCAACAGATCGCGCAAGAAGTCGACTTGCATTGCTTGGCGTTTGATGTTGTCGAGAATCGGCTCGGATAGATACTTGGTGCCGATCCGATAGTCGCCCGAGTAGTGAAACCACTTCGACTTGGGCAGCTTGTTGGCAAGCGTGGTCTTCCCGACGCCGGACATGCCCAGCAAAGTGATGGCCTTGTGCGGCCACCGCAGAAATTCGGCGCGTGTCATTCGCATGGGTAGAACCGCTCGTAAAAGGCACGACGATTATACGGTGGCGCTCGGCCGGCGCGAAAAGAGCGGCGTGGGTGAGAGGCGCTGGCCGATCAGGCCAAAGCGTCGAGCAGCGCCCCGAGCATCCTGTCGGCGTGCTGCAGGACTTTCGCCGAAGCTTCGATCGCGCGCTGTTGCTCGAGCGAGCGCACCAACGGCTTCGCGAGACCGGTCGGGTCCGTATTCGACCGGCCGGTGGCCGATGCCACGGCCTGAGCGGATTGCCCTAAGCCGCGAAGATTGGTCTGGATGGCGCCCAGCGCGATCTGGGCGACGGAGCCGATCTTGTCCATGCCCAACCAGACGGCTCCCGGCGCTGGAACTTGAGCTCGATTGGACATAAACGCTGCCTCACTTATGCTTGCGGGATGTTCCCCGAGCACTTTCATCCCGCGGTGGCTGGCTGGTTCGACAAGGCGTTTGCAGCGCCGACGAGCGTGCAGCTCAAGGCCTGGACGGCGATCGGTAGCGGCGTACACACGCTCATCAGCGCGCCGACGGGCTCGGGCAAGACGCTCGCGGCGTTTCTCGGCGTCATCGATCAGCTGGCAAAAGAAGCGGCTGCCGGCTGGCTGCCCGACGAGACGCGAGTGCTATATGTCTCGCCGCTCAAGGCGCTGTCGAACGACATTCAGAAGAACCTCCAGGGGCCGCTCGAAGGCATCTCGCGCGAGTTTGCCGAGCGCATGCTGGGCGATGTGCCGATTCGCGCGGCCGTGCGTACGGGCGATACGCCTCAGACCGAGCGGGCCCGCATGCGCCGTACGCCGCCGCACATCCTCGTAACGACGCCCGAGTCGTTGTACATCCTGCTCACGGCCGAATCCGGGCGGCGCATGCTGTCCACCGTACGCACGGTGATCGTCGACGAGATTCACGCGCTGGCGGGCAACAAGCGTGGGGCTCATCTCGCGCTGTCGCTCGAGCGGCTCGGAGCCATCACGGGAGCCGCGCCGACGCGGGTCGGAATCTCGGCTACGACCAAGCCTATCGAGACGCTCACGGCGTTTTTGACCGGCGCCGATGCCGGTCCGTGCACGGTCATCGACGAAGGGCATGTCCGCGAGCGCGATCTGCAACTCGAGCTGCCGTCCTCGCCGCTCGAGGCGATCATGGCGAACGAGGTTTGGACCGAGGAGTACGATCGGCTCGCCGATCTCGTACGCGCGCACCGGACGACGCTCGTCTTCGTGAACACGCGCCGGCTCGCCGAGCGGGCTGCCCGTCATCTTGCGGAGCGCCTCGGCGAGGACGTGGTCACTTCGCATCACGGCAGCCTCGCGAAGGAGCATCGGCTGCGTGCGGAGCAGCGACTGAAGGCCGGCGAGCTCAAGGCGCTCGTCGCGACGTCGTCGCTCGAGCTCGGCATCGACATCGGCGACGTCGATCTCGTGTGCCAGCTCGGCTCGCCGCGCGCCATCGCCGCGCTATTACAGCGGGTCGGGCGGTCCGGGCACGGCCTCGGCAGGCTTCCGAAGGGGAGGATGTTTCCGCTGTCGCGCGATGAGCTCGTCGAATGCGCCGCGTTGCTCGACGCCGTGCGCCGCGGTGAGCTCGATGCGATCAAGCTGAGACCAGCCCCGCTCGACGTGCTGGCTCAGCAAATCGTCGCCGAGGTCGGCTCGCAAGAGTGGCGCGTCGATGATCTCTTTGCGCGATTCACGCGTGCGGCGAACTATCGCGATCTCGACCGCGAGTCCTTCGTCGCCGTCGTCCGAATGCTTGCGGATGGTTTTACCACGCATCGCGGGCGACGCAGCGCGCATTTGCACTTCGATCGCGTCAACGACGTGCTGCGGGGGCGGCGCGGCGCGAGCCTGACGGCGATCACCAACGGCGGGGCGATACCCGATCAGTTCGATTACGACGTCGTGCTGCTCCCGAGCGAGCAGCAGATAGGCACGCTCAACGAGGACTTCGCGTTCGAAAGCATGCCGGGCGACATCTTTCAGCTCGGCAATACGTCTTATCGGATCCTCAAAGTCGAGGCGGGCAAGGTCTACGTGGCCGATGCGCTCGGTCAGCCGCCGAATATCCCGTTCTGGCTCGGCGAGGCTCCTGGCCGCAGCGATGAGTTGTCCCACGCCGTGGGTCGTCTCGCGGCGACCGTCGCCGAGTTGCTCGACACGCAGGGTCCGGCGGCAGCCGTTACCTGGCTCACGACCGAGATCGGTCTCATTGCGACCGCCGCCGAGCAGATCGTCGAATATCTCGGCGCCGCCAAAGCCGCGCTCGGCGACCTGCCCACAAACGCTCGCGTCGTGTTCGAGCGGTTCTTCGACGAGGCCGGCGACACGCACCTCGTCATCCATTCGCCCTTCGGATCGCGTATCAACCGCGCCTGGGGCCTCGCGTTGCGCAAACGCTTTTGCCGACGGTTCAACTTCGAGTTGCAGGCCGCCGCGCTCGAAGACTCGATCGTGATCTCGCTCGGTCCCGTGCACAGCTTTGCGCTCGACGAGGTCATCAAGTGGCTCACGAGCAAAACCGTGCGCAACGTGCTCGAGCAGGCCGTGCTCGGCGCGCCCGTGTTCCCGGCGTATTGGCGGTGGAATGCGAGTATCGCGCTCGCGGTTCGGCGTTTTCGCAACGGCAAGCGCGCGCCCGCACAGTTCCAGCGTAGCGACGCGGAAGACCTGCTCGCGACGGTGTTCCCCGACCAGCTTGCTTGCGCCGAGAACTTGGGCGGTGGCGATCGGGAGATCCCCGATCATCCGCTCGTCGCGCAGACGCTTACCGACTGTCTCACGAGCGCGATGGATATCGAGGGCCTCGAGCGGCTGCTCGCGCGCGTGGAGGCCGGCGAGGTGGGTGTGTTGTGCTGTGAGCTCACGAGCCCCTCGCCTCTCGCGCAAGAGATTCTGGGCGCCAAACCCTATGCATTCCTCGACGATGCGCCGCCCGAGGAGCGGCGCACGCTCGCCGTTCAGGCGCGGCGCTACATGAGCGTCGAGCAGGCCGCGGAGCTCGGCAAGCTCGACCCCGACGCGATCGCACGCGTTCGAGCCGAAGCGTGGCCGCAGGTGCTCAATGCCGACGAGCTCTACGACGCCCTGGCCACGCTCGGCTTCGTGGCGGTGACGGAAGCCGATACGGGCTGGCGAGCTCACTTTGCGAGCCTCGAGAGCGATGGTCGGGCCACGACCGTGACGGTTCCGGGGGCGGCAACCCTCTGGGTTGCTGCCGAACGTCTCGAGGAGCTGCGCTTGGCGGTGCCGGGCAGCACTGTGGCCGCGCAGCTCGTGCGGATTTCCGGGCCCGTGGCCGACGGCGATGCCGCGTTGCGCGAGATCGTGCGGAGCCGTCTCGAAGCGCTCGGGCCCGTGACGCCGGACGTGCTGGCCCGGCCGCTCGGCCTGCAAGCCCAAGATGTGTTGCCTGCGCTTGCGGCGCTCGAGCAGGAGGGCGTGGCGATGCGCGGCCGCTTCACGGGCGTGGCCGCCGAGGAATGGTGCGAGCGGCGGCTGCTTGCGCGAATTCATCGCTATACGCTCAAACGGCTGCGTAGCGAGATCGAGCCGGCGACGCTGGCCGACTATCAGAGGTTCCTGTTTCATTGGCAGGGTCTGGGCACGGAGCGCCGTACGGGCCGTGAGGCTCTGAGCGCTGTGCTCGGAGAGCTCCAGGGCGTCGCTCTGCCGGCCGGGGTTTGGGAACGTGAGGTGTTGCCCGCGCGGCTTGAGGCCTATGGCCCGCAATTGCTCGACCAAGCGTGCGCGAGCGGCGAGTTCGTCGTGGTGGCGGCCGCGGCCGAGCAGCTCGACCACGGCCGGCCGCGCAAGCACCGTCGCGACTTCGCCGATCTCGATCGTGCCGCGTGCGGCGCTGCGGCTGTGGCGCAGCCTCTGCCCCGTGCAGCTCGAGCCGACCTTGTCCGGTGCGGCCGAACGGCTGCTGGTCGCCTTGCAGCAGCGCGGAGCGCTATTTTTCTTGGAGCTCGTTCAGGAGAGCGGATTGTTGCGCGTCCAGGCCGAGGACGCGCTCGGCGAGCTCGTCGCCCGCGGTCTCGTCACCGCCGACTCTTACGCGGGCCTGCGCGCGCTTCTGACGCCTCAAAGCCGCAGGCGCGGCTACCGGGGACGTAACCGGTTGCGCGGCACCACGGGTTTCGACGCGGCCGGCCGTTGGTCGCTGCTGCCGGCCGTGCCGGCCGGCGATCGCGAGGCCGTCGAGCACGCAGCCATGACATTGCTGCGCCGCTACGGCGTCGTATGCCGCAAGGTGCTCGCGCGCGAGACGTTGGCGCCGAGTTGGCGCGAGCTCCTACCGATCTACCGCAGCGCGGAGGCGCGCGGTGAGATCCGCGGTGGCCGCTTCGTAGAGCCGCTCGGCGGCGAGCAGTTCGCTTTGCTAGAGGCCGTCGAGGAGCTGCGCCGGTTGCGCCGGCAGCGGGATGCCGACGAATGGGTCGCGCTGTCGGCAGCCGATCCGCTGAATCTCGCGGGCTGGCTCGATGGTCCGGGTCGTGTCTGCGTGAGCGCAAGCCGGCGCGTCGTCTACAAGAACGGATCGGCCGTGGCGGCCGAGACGGCGGCGGGCTGCGAGTGGCTCGTATCGCTCACGCCCGCCGAGCAGCGGCATGCCGCGGGGTTGCTGGCGCCCGCCGATTCGGGCAAGAGCCTGCGCCGGCCCGGAGTCTGGCGTATCGTTTGACGGGGCTGGGGGCGCGTCGTTGCCCGCGGCGTTGGATTCGCAATCGTTCGCAGCGACGATCGCTGCGGCAGGTCGATACCGGGGGAAGATCGTGTCACGGATTACAGCAGCACTCGTAAGCGCGTTTTGGCTTTTGGTCATGGTCGCCGGGGTCGGCGCACCGCCGGCTCGTAGCCAAACAGTGACGTCGCCGCGTCTGTATGTGTTCGAAGGCGGCGTGCTTGCGTCTGATCCTTCGCGGTATCACATGACGGCCGATCAGGTTCAGTCGACCGCGTTGTCGGTCGCGGCCTACTTGATAGTCCATCCGAAAGGCGTGCTGCTTTGGGACGCAGGGGCGGTGCCCGACGAGGAGCGTGCCTCGAAGCCGAGCGGTAGCCAGCAGCACCTCACGCTCGCGGACGGCCAAGGTCGGGATGTGACGCTCGGCCCGCCGCTGCTCGAGCAGTTGCGCGCCAGCGGTTACTCGCCCGCTGACGTCACTTATCTCGTGCTGTCCCACGAGCATTGGGATCACACGGCCAACGCCAATGCATTCGCCGGCGCCACCTGGCTCACGCGCAAGATCGAGCGGGACGCGATGTTTGCGCCGAACGCCACGGGCTCGATTAGGCCTGCGACGTACTCGGCCCTGAAGAACAGCCGCACCGAGTACATCACGACGGACGAATACGACGTGTTCGGCGACGGCACCGTAATTATCAAATACGCGCCGGGACACACGCCGGGGCATCAGGTGTTGTACGTCGACCTCGCGCACACGGGTCCGGTCGTGCTGTCGGGCGATCTGTACCACTACCCCGAGGAACGAGCTCTAGGCAAGGTGCCGACATTCGAGTTCGACGCCGAGCAGACCAAAGCCTCGCGCGCAGACGTCGAGGCGTTCTTGAAGCGCAAAGGTGCGACGCTATGGATCCAGCACGACCTCGTCGCGCATCGCAAGCTCAAGAAGGCGCCAGAATACTACGACTGAGCGCCGACGCACCGCTGGTCGCGCGTCGCTTGGACAGTTCTCAGAAGTTGAAGACGGCCTTGGCGTACAAGAGCCGGCCGCGCGGGTCGTGGACCTTCGAATCGTAGCCGCCGCTCGTCGCCACATGGGGCGGATCCTCGTTGAGCAGGTTGATCGTGCCGAAAGTCAGCGTGGGTGCGCGTTTAGCCTTCAGCGTGAGCACGTACTGCGCGTCCACCGTGAAGAAGCTGCCGATGGGACGATAGGATTCCGCGCCCTGCCCGAGCTGAATCTCGTCATCCGTGTAAGAGTCGATGTAGCGTAGGAACGCATTGATCGCGTGGCCTTCGCGGCGCCAGTCGACGAACGTATTGAGTCGCCACTTGGGCGTCGAAGTTCCGAAGTTGGCGAAATTTCGTTTGCCGACGCCGTCGATGTGCCCGGCCTGAGGATCTTCGAGGTCGTACGTAGCGATATAAGTCGCATCGGCACCGACGCGCAGCGACGCGCCGCTCTCCAGCGAGAAATTGCGGGCGATCGATAGATCGAGTCCATCCGTCTTGAGCGAAGAGGCATTCGTGTAGTACGAGTCGATGCGCAACAGCAAGCCGCTGCTGTCGCGGACGACTTGCGATTGCGCTTGGACGTCACCCAGCGTCGCGGCATTCAGGAGAGCTTGGGCATTCTGCTCGATGATCACGCTACGGTAGTCGAACGACCAATAATCGATGCCGATCTCGAGGTTCTCGGTCGGCGACAAGCTCACGCCGAAGTTCAAGACATCGGCTTCTTCGGGCTTGAGAGGATTGCCGCTCGGATTCGGTTGCGTGCGGACCGGGAAGAACTGCGGCGTGCCGACCGTGGGATCGATGAGCTCCGCGAGTGTCGTCTGCGTTCCGAAAGCCTGGAACAAAGAAGGCGCTCGGAACGAGGTGCCCACCGAGCCGCGCAACGAGAACTTCAATGACGGGCGCCACAGCAGCGTGAACTTGGGGTCCGTGGAGTGGACGCCGCGACCATAGTCTTCGTAGCGGGCCGCGACCTGAAGATTCAAGGTCTCGGTGAACGGCAATGCGAACTCGGCGAACACGGCTCTGATGTCGCGGCTGTCGCCGAAATCCGGATTGCCGGTCAGGAACAGAAAATTGTCGCGGTTGGCGTTCTCGTCGTAGTCGTAAGAGATCTCGTCGCCACGGTACTGTGCACCGATGGCGAGTCCCACGGGACCGCCGCCGAGGTTGCCGAACTGCCGTGACACGAAGCCTTCGGCCGTCTTGAGCTGGCTGTGCGCGTTGAAGCTCTCGTAGCCGATCAGGTAATCGAACAGCGCGGGCGGATTCGGCGTGCCCGTGCCGGTCAATGCGCTGCCGAAAGGATTGAAGTACAGACACTCGCCCGTGCCGGGTGTCCCCGTCGTGGGATCGCAATTGAAGCCGCCGAGGCCGCGAATCGCGAGATCGAAGCGGTCGACGAGCACGTCGGGCGCTTGGACGAAGAAGTCGTTCTCGCTGAACTGAGTCGCCGCCTCCCACACCCAATCATGGCCGAGCGTGCCGTTGAGCGACGCGACGAGGCGTTTCGTGTCCGAGTTGTGGACGCTTTCGATGGCCGTGCCGCCGGCGCCGATGATGCGGCCGATGAATCGAACGTCCGTGCCGTACGGATTGTCGGGATGTGTGGCGGAGACGGTCGGGAATGCCGCGAACGGGAACGACGGCGAGTTGTTGCGCGCCGCGTCGTTGTTTGCGACGTGCATCTCGAGGCGCCCGTGCAGCTTGTCCGAGAAGTCGTGCGTGAGCTCGAAGTAGGCGCTCGCGCGTTTCTCGCGAGGCACGATCGAGTAGAAGCCGCCGAAGTCGAACTCGCACAAGCCGAGCGGAATCGTGCCGATCGGGCTCGGTACGGCGGCCGAGACGTTCGGCACGACCTTCGGGTCCTGGGCGGCGATCGCCGCGCAATCCTGATCGGCGAACACGGGCGGCTGCGCGCCGGGCACGGCCGGAAGACCCAGCGACGGCTCGACGAAATCGGCGACGCCGTTCAAGTTGCTGTCGAACGCGGCCGTCCAGACGGACTGAAACGCGGGGTTGCCCGGCAGCGAAGGAATCAGGAACGAGCCCGGGTTGCCGGCTTGGCTCAAGTCGTCCGTGGGTCCGGATAGGCGTCGATCGTAGGTCGTCAAAGGATCGCGATCGAGGTAGCTGAACGCGGCCAGGAAATGGCTACGGTCGTTGCCGACGCCGTACAGGCCGCTGATCTGACGATCCTCCTGCGGATAGTTGTCGATGTCCTGCACGTCGAGCTCGAGGTCGAAGCCTTCGAAGCTGCTGCGCGTGATGAAATTGACGACGCCGGCGACGGCCTCGGAGCCGTACAGTGCCGTCGCGCCGTCTTTGAGGATCTGCACTTGGTCGAACGCGATCATCGGCGGCAGCGACGACGTGTCGACGAAGTTCTCGCCCCGATCGGTTGCCACGGCGCTTTGCGTTTGGCGCCGGCCGTTGATGAGCACGAGGGTGGAGCTCACGCCGAGGCCGCGCAGGTTCACGTTGCTCGTGCCCGTCGTGAAGTTCTGCGTGAAGGCGTCGGGGTTGTTCTGCGAGCCCGTGTTGATCGTGAGGTCCTTGAGCACGTCGCCGATCACGTTGGCGCCCGTGGCGGCGAGATCTTCGCTGCCGACCACGACGAGCGGCGACGGCGCGTCGAACTGCGACTTGCGCTTGATGTACGTGCCCGTGACGACGATCTCTTCGACGCCTTGTTGCTGCGGCGGTGGCTGCGGCGGGCTGTTGCGCGCTCGCATCGGACGCGGCGCAAGCGAGTGCCGCGAAGCCGAAAGCCGCGAGCGCGGCTCGCGGCCGGTGAGGAGCGGCGATGACGGTCGAGGATGCTGCTCGAGTCTTCATGTCCTTGAATCCCCCCCTACTGCACGACGCTGCCGTCGGTGACTTGGATCACGCTGCCCGGCCGATGCGGCGAACGTGACGACCTCGCGCTGCATCTCGGTCGTGACGGCCGGATCGATGGCCGGGTTGAACAGCGACGAGTGTCCGCCCGCCGTGAAGCGCACGATGCCGCTAGTCGTCGCTGGCGGCGCGACGGCGACAGTGCTGCTCACGCTTGGCAGTCCCCAAAGCGACGAGAGGTAATCGGTCGGCCCGTTGGGCACGGCCGTGTCGCCGAGGATCTCGAGCACGTGCAGCGGATGCAGGGCCGCGGCGTCGGCCGCGTAGTTGACCGGGTCTACCGGGTCGATGACCGTTTGCAGATCGCGCACGAAATTGTCGAAACCCGACCGTGCCTGGCGGCAGACCTTGAGCCGCCAGCGCCGCGCGTATCGGCGCGCCGAAGTCGATGGCCTCGGGGTCAGTCAAGATCGAGGTCCACGGGCCCGCCGGGCTCGACAACGACGCGGTGCCGACGTCGTCGTTCACGCCGAGGAAGACGCCGCTGATGATGCTGCCGAGCGAGATCCCGACGAAATGGATTCGCGAGCCGTCGAGATCGGGGTTCGAGTCACCGTCCGGGAAATCGAGCGTCGGGATCGTGCGGGTGAGCGCGATCGTGTCGGCCACGGCCTGGCGAATGTGGTCGCGCGCGTTGAGCGGATTTTGCACGTTCAAGATTTCCCAGCCGTCGTCGATCTGCCCGTCGGGCGCGAACACGCCCGACCGCGCCCACGTTGTCGAGGTTGAAGTGCCGCTCGTTGTTGCCGAAAGGACTGCCCGGACCCTGGTAGAACGGGCTCGACGTGTCCGTGACGCCGTGCAGCGGCAGATCGATTGCGATCACGGCAAAGCCTGCCTGTGCAAACGAGTCGGCGATGGCGAGCATGACGGTGCGGTTTAGCGTGATCGCCGTGCTGGAAGATTACGACGGGCCAGCCGTTAGCAGGCTCCGTCATGCCGCTTGCGGCGTTCGGCAGCGTCGCGAGCAGCGGAATCCGCAAGCTCGCTACGCGCGGCACGGGTGTCGGATCGGCCGCGGTCGGCGGCATGAGATTCGCGTTGACCCAGAAGCTCGTGAGCGGGTTTGCAGGATCGCCGTAGTAGGGAATCTCGATGTAGCCCGTGTAGATGTCGGCAAGACCCGGCAAGCCGAGACCGAGCTGGGCCGTCGTGATGCCCATGGGAGCCAGCGTCGCTGGCCGTGGCGTGGCGCTCGCCTCGATGACGTCGAGTACGTCGCTGATCGACTCGGTCATCATGCTCCACGCCACGACGACGTTGGGTCCCGGGATCCCGAACACGTTCGTGGCCGTGTCGACGAGCGGCGCGATGGCCGGGAAGAGCGGGTCGAGCTGCGGGGTGCCCGGCACGCTCGTGAGCCCCGCGAGGTGCGCATCGCGTACGGCCGCGAACACCGTGTCAGCGCCCGCGGCGACGCCGGAGGTGCTTTGCACGCCGCTCGTCATGATGAACACGTAGCGCGTGCGCGGCGCGAGCGGCTTGAGCGGCACGATCTCGACCGTCCCGCCGCTGCCGGCGGCGCTCGACAGGCGCACCTCGTAGTCGACGCCGGGCACGAGTGGGGCGCCGTGCGTCGCGTCGAGCACGAACACGGATTCCGCGCCGGTCGGGGCCGCGAGCGGGTTGAATGGCACCAGCGTCGCGGCGTCGACGGGTCCGTTGAACGGTGCGCTGATCGCGGAAGTCGTCGAGAAGCCGTCGAGCGTATCGAGCGCGCCCGCGAGCGGGCTCGTGATGCGCTCCGGCACTTCGAGCTTGCTGCCCGTCGGGTTGTAGAGATCGGTCGGGTAAGGGCCCACGTCGATGGGCGGAGCATAGAGCGCGACCAAGCCCGTGCCGGCCGGTGGCGGCGGCGCAGTGAACGATATCGGCGCCGGGCCTGTGGAGGAGCCGTTTTCACAGCCGAAAAGTACGGCTGCAATGACGAGTAGAGCGAATTTAGAGCGCTGCATGCGCCTGTCCCCCCCTTCCGTTGAAGGTTGCATCGATGCCCCGCGGAGCGAGTATATACCGCGATCGGCAGAAGCCGCGCTGCGTCATTCACGGCAAATCGTTCGAGTACAATGCGCGGGCTTCAGTGGGAGAGCTACTTTGAAGATCGCCGTTTTGTTCGGGGGCGACAGCATGGAGCGCGACGTCTCGGCCGCGAGCGCGGCGCAAGTCGTCGGTGCGTTGCGCAGTCGTGGCCACGAGGTCATTGCGATCGATGCCGGCCGTGGCCGGCTGCCTCCGGCGGAGGAAAAATCGCTGCTGACCGGGCGCGTCGATCGCCTGCCGCCGGCGCGTACGGCCGCCGGGTCTTGGCCCGCCGTCGTTTCGGCGCCCGATCTCGAGGACGTCGACCTCGTGTTCATTGCGCTGCACGGTGGCAGCGGCGAGGACGGCACCATTCAAGCGTTGCTCGATCTCGCACGCATCCCCTACACGGGTACGGGCCGTCTCGGCAGCGCGCTCGGTTGGGACAAGGACGTGGCGAAGCGCCTGTTTCTTGCGGCCGGTGTGCCGACGCCGGATTGGCTCATGGCCCCGGCATCGGCCGACGACGTCGTGGCCAAGCTCGGCTTCCCCATGATCGTAAAGCCCAACGGACAGGGATCGACCGTCGGGCTGACGCTCGTAAGGTCGGCGGCCGAGCTTGCTCCTGCCATCGAGCTCGCTGGCCAGTTCGATCGAGAGGTGATGCTCGAGCGCTATGTCCAAGGGCGCGAGCTCACGGTCGGTATTTTGGCCGGGCAAGCGTTGCCGGTCGGGGAGATCATTCCTGCCCACGGCCCGATCTTCGACTACGCGTCGAAATACCAGGCGGGCGGTGCCGAGGAGGTCTTCCCGGCGGACCTCACCGAGGAGCAAACGGTGCGCGCGCAAGAGCTCGCGCTGCGCGTGCATCGCGCGCTCAAGCTCGAGAGCTACAGCCGCGTAGATTTCCGCATGGACGACAACGGCGCGCTGTGGTGCCTCGAGGTCAATACCTTGCCTGGACTCACGTCGGGCAGCTTGCTGCCACGCGCGGCCGCAGCCGTCGGCATCGACTTTGCGGAACTTTGCGAGCGTATTTGCCGAGATGCGCTTCGGCGCGTGGGCAAGGGCTAGCGCGGTCGTATGTCGATTACGGCCGCACTCTCCGGCCAACTCCGGTCGTGCTGATCATTCGACTCGCGATCTCCTCGATCGAGCATTCGGTCGTGTCCAGCACGGGGATGCCATAGCGCGCGAATAGTGCTGCGGCCGCACGCAGCTCGTACTGAACTTGCTGGCGAGATGAGTAGCGGCTGTCCGGCCGGCGCTCGTTGCGAATCTGGTGCAGCCTCTCGGGAGTGATCGTCAGCGCATAGAGCTTGTGTCGGTGAGGCTCGATTAGCGGCGGCAGCTTGCCGGCCTCGAGGTCGTCTTCGGTCAGAGGGTAGTTCGCCGCATAGATGCCGTATTGCAGGGCCATGTATAAGCAAGTCGGCGTCTTGCCCGAGCGCGACACGCCGATGATGATCACATCGGCATGCTCGTAGTCACCGCCGGCGCCGTCGTCGTTCGCGAGCGCGTAGTTCGTCGCATCGATGCGAGCCGTGTAGCTCGCGATATCGGTCATGCCGTGGGCGCGGCCCGCGAGGTGCGTCGCGCGCACGTCGAGCTCGCGCTCGAGCGGTTCGATGAAGGCCGCGAAAAAATCGAGAAACAGCGCATTTGCGGTGATCACGATATCGCGAACTTCATCCTGCACGAGCGTGCTGAAGATGATCGGCCGTGCACCCTCTTCCTCGGCCGTGCGATTAATTCGCCGCACGGCCTCTTCCGCCTTGTCAATACCGGACACAAATGGCAGAGTCACAGCTCGGAATTCGAGACCGCCAAATTGTGTCAACAAGCTGTGACCCATCGTCTCCGCGGTCACGCCGGTTTGGTCCGATACGAAAAACACTGTCCGGTGACTCACGGGCATGCGCCTTGGGCTCTGTTGCGATTGGGCGAGTGTTTCACCGCGGGCTCGGCCGGGCAAGGGCCGCAGCCGCTTGATGGTGTGACTTGAACGAATACGTTCTGCCTTTCGAGAATCTCGGCATGCACGACGTCGACAAGGTCGGCGGCAAGAATGCATCGCTCGGGGAAATGATCCACGCGCTCGCTGCGCTCGGTGTCAGCGTGCCCGGTGGCTTCGCCACGACGGCACAAGCCTACCGCGAGTTCTTGAGTCGCGACGGGCTCGACGAGCGGATTCGCCGAAAGCTCGAAGTGCTGGACGTCGACGACGTGACGGCACTCGCCGCGACGGGTGCCGAGATTCGCGGCTGGATCAAGGCGACGCCGTTCCCGCCTGCGCTCGAGAACGCCGTGCGCGACGAGTTGCGGCGCATGGCGGGTGGGCGCGAAATCGCGGTCGCGGTGCGCTCGTCGGCCACCGCCGAGGACCTGCCCGAAGCGTCCTTCGCCGGGCAGCAGGAGACGTTTCTCAACGTCACGGGAGAAGCCAACGTCCTGGCCGCGATGCACGACGTGTTCGCGTCCCTGTTCAACGATCGCGCAATTGCATACCGCGTTCACCAGGGTTTCGATCATGCGGCGGTGGCGCTGTCGGCCGGCGTGCAGCACATGGTACGCAGCGACCTCGGCGCCAGCGGCGTGATGTTCACGCTCGATACCGACTCGGGTTTCCGCGACGTCGTCTTCATCACGGCCGCTTACGGTCTCGGCGAGACGGTCGTGCAGGGCGCCGTGAACCCCGACGAGTTCTATGTCTACAAGCCCGCGCTCAGGGCGGGCAAGCACGCGGTTTTGCGCCGCAATCTGGGCGCCAAGGCCATCAAGATGGTCTACGCCGCGCCGGGCTCGACCGAGCGTGTCACGACGGTCGAGGTGCCCGCTGCCGCGCGCGCGCGATTTTCGCTGACCGATGCCGACATCGTGGAGCTCGCCAAGCAGGCCCTCACGATCGAGCGGCACTATGGCCGACCCATGGACATCGAATGGGGCAAGGACGGGACGACGGGCCGGATCTTCATCCTGCAGGCCCGGCCGGAAACGGTGCAAAGCCGTGCCGGCAGCACGATCCAGAGATTCGCGCTCAAGGATCGCTCGAAGGTCGTCGTGACGGGGCGCAGTATCGGCCAGCGCATCGGCGCCGGACCCGCACGAGTGATTCGGTCCGTGACGGAGATGGCGCGTGTGCAAGCGGGCGACGTGCTCGTGGCCGACATGACCGATCCCGATTGGGAGCCGGTCATGAAACGCGCGGCCGCGATCGTCACGAATCGCGGCGGCCGAACTTGTCACGCGGCGATCATCGCGCGCGAGCTCGGTATTCCGGCCGTGGTCGGTTGCGGCGATGCGACGCAGAGGATCGTGGAAGGCCAAGAGATCACGGTGTCGTGTGCAGAGGGCGAGACGGGGTTCATCTACGAAGGTCGCCTGGACTTCGAGCGCAAGGACATCGAGCTCGACGCGCTGCCGCCGATTCCCGTGAAGATCATGATGAACGTCGGCAACCCCGATCGTGCGTTCGCATTTGCCGGCTTGCCGCACCGCGGTGTCGGTCTGGCGCGGCTCGAGTTCATCATCAACCGAATGATCGGCGTGCATCCGCGCGCGCTGCTCGAGTTCGATCGGCTCGACGGCGATCTCAAGGAGCAGATCGAGGCGCAGATGGCCGGCTACGACGGTCCGATTTCGTTCTTCGTGGACAAGCTCGCGGAGGGTGTCGCGCAAATCGCGGCGGCGTTTGCGCCGGAGCCCGTCATCGTGCGTTTGTCGGACTTCAAGTCGAACGAATACGCGAATCTGCTCGGCGGGCGAGCCTACGAGCCCGTGGAAGAGAATCCGATGCTCGGTTTCCGCGGCGCCGCACGGTACGTCGATCCTACGTTCCGGCCGTGCTTCGAGCTCGAATGCCGTGCCTTGAGGAAGGTCCGGGAAGACATGGGGCTCACGAACGTCGAGGTCATGGTGCCGTTCGTGCGCACGGTCAGGGAAGCGCGCGAGGTTACGCACTTGCTCGCCGCGAACGGGCTGAAGCGCGGTGAGCACGGGCTCAAAGTCATCATGATGTGCGAGTTGCCGACTAACGCTTTGCTGGCCGACGACTACCTCGAGTACTTCGACGGTATGTCGATCGGCTCCAACGACATGACTCAGCTCACGCTTGGTCTGGATCGAGATTCCGCGATCGTCGCGAAGCAGTTCGACGAGCGCGATGATGCGGTCAAGCGGCTGCTCGAGCTGGCGATCACGGCCTGCCGAAAGCATGGCAAGTACGTCGGTATCTGCGGTCAGGGGCCGTCCGACCACCTTGATTTCGCGCGCTGGCTCGTCGGGCTCGGCATCGACAGCCTTTCACTGAATCCCGATAGTGTGATCGAGACCTGGATGTTCTTAGCTGGCGACGCGCCTTAGCCTTCGGCGCGCGCTCGACGGTTCGCCGCTGCAAACGAGGCCCGCCCCGGGGGGGGGCGAAGATGACGCTCAATCTAGCTACGTCGTTGCGCGACAGTGCGATTCGTCATGGCGACAGGTGTGCGTTGATATCGGACGACGCGGCGATGTCCTACGCCGAGTTGCACGCGTCGGCGCAGAGATTTGCCGGCGGCCTTTCGCGCCTCGGGCTCGAGCGCCGGCGGGCGGTCGCGCTGCTCTTGCCGAACGTTCCGGAGTTTACGATCGCGTATTTCGGCGCGCACTACGCGGGTTACCCCGTCGTACCGCTCAACGTGCTGCTCACGGCCGACGAAATCGCTTATCACCTCGCCGACTCGAGCGCAGTGGCGCTCGTCGTGGCGGCCTCGTTGTTGCCGCAGGGCCGGGCCGCGTTCGCTCGCGTAGACACCTGCACCCAGTTGATCGTCGCGGACCGCGGAGACGACGGTTCGGAGGCTCCCGCCGGTGCGGTGAGCATGACGGTCCTCGTCGACACAGCGACGCCGATGCGGGACACGGCGCCCACGATGGGCGACGATACGGCCGTGATCCTATACACGAGCGGCACGACGGGACGGCCGAAAGGCGCCGAGCTCACGCACTTGAACCTGGTCTTCAATGCTCAGTTCTTCTGTACGCAGCTGCTGCCGCTGGCCAGCGCGACGGTCGCGCTCGGTGTGCTGCCGCTCTTTCATAGCTTCGGGCAGACATGTATGCAAAACGGCGTGCTCGGTGCC
This sequence comes from uncultured Gammaproteobacteria bacterium, assembly GCA_963786385.1. GTDB lineage: Bacteria > Pseudomonadota > Gammaproteobacteria > Steroidobacterales > Rariloculaceae > FEN-1219. The sequence continues at coordinate 254,580 of CAWAYS010000004.1, read as the reverse complement.
GGCGGCACGGTGGTGCTCATGTCACGGTTCGATGCCGAAGGCGCGATGCGGCTCATCGAGGCGCATCGCGTGACTCTTTTCGCCGGTGTGCCGACGATGTATTTCGCGTTGCTGCATCATCCGGCAGCCGCCGACTATGATCTCGGGTCGCTCGAATGGTGTGTGTCCGGCGGTGCGCCGATGCCGGTCGAGGTGATGAAGGCCTTCGACGAGAAGTACCGCGTGAACGTCCTCGAAGGCTATGGGCTGTCGGAGACTTCGCCCATAGCGTCGTTCAACACCCTCGATCGCCCCAAGAAGCCCGGCTCGGTCGGCAGACCCATCGCAGGCTGCGAGTTTCGGCTCGTCGGTGCCGACGGCCACGAAGTGGGCGAGCCGCACGTTCCCGGCGAAATTCAGATCAAAGGTCACAATGTCATGAAGGGGTATTGGCGCAACCCCGTCGCGACGGCCGAGGCGCTGCACGAGGGTTGGTTCGCGAGCGGCGATATCGCAGTGCGGGATGGAGAAGGCTACTACTTCATCGTCGATCGCAAGAAAGACATGATCATCCGCGGCGGCTTCAACGTGTATCCGCGCGAAATCGAGGAAGTGCTCTACGCTCACCCCGCCGTGGCCGAGGCCGCCGTTATCGGCGTTCCCGATGACGAGCTCGGCGAGGAGGTCAAGGCTGTAGTGGCCAAACGACCGAGCGCTCATGCAGTCGACGCGAATGAGCTCATCGCCTACTGCAAGGCGCGGCTTGCCGCCTACAAATATCCGCGATCGATCGAGTTTTTGGACAGCTTGCCGAAAGGGCCGACCGGCAAAATTCTCAAGCGCGCGTTGCGGCGCCCGCGACCGACTTGAACGCTCCGGCCCGCGCGCGCCACGGCCGTAGCCTGCTAGTTGGCGGGTTTGGCGTCGCCGACTAGCTCGATATTGAGCCCGTTCGGATCCTTCACGAACACGTTGCGCAGCGTGTCGCTCCACTCGACGAGTGCCTGGTCCTTGGAGAGGACGCGTACGCCTGCCGACTTGAGCTTCGACAAGAGATCGGCGATGGCCGCGACGCGAATCGCCATCCCGGAGGCGCCGGGGTCCGGCACGCGCAGATCGAACGGGCGCCGCGGCACGCCGTTGAACTCGATGAGCTCGATGCGAGCCGTGCTGCCGGGCACGACGCCGTGCGCGGTTCGAAACGACACGTTGCCCTTCACGCCGAACAGATCGAGCACGGCAGGATCGCGAGAAGGACCCTGAATGGGCTCGAAACGAAAACCGAGCTCATCGCCCCAGAACTTCAGCGACGCGTCGAGGTCAGCCACCGTGAGGCCCATGATCGAGCCGAGCACGTTGCCGGTCTCGGGCTTCGGGCTGTTCGGTACTTCGACGGCCTCGACGAGATAGCCGTCCGGGTCGCGCGTGAGGATCGCCTTGACGTCGCCGAGGGGCGTCTTCAGCTGCACGGGTGCGGTCGAGCGCGTGATGATCGGTGCGCCGAGCTCGTCGAGCGCCATGAGCACGGGCGCGAGATCGTGCACGAGGACCTTCATGTGCGGTGCGCCGGGGTCGACGGGCGACGCCTGGGCGGGCGTACGCGGGTAGTTCGTGAACTCGGTGAGCTCGAAGTTGAAGCCATCGCCGGGGAACCGCAGCATCGCGACTCGCAGCTTCACCCCCGGGGAGTTCGTCAGCAGCGGCACGTGCGGATTCTCGAACGGCGCAATCTTGGTCGTGATCCCGAAGACACGTGTATAAAAGGCGAGCGTGGTGTCGACTTTGTTGGTGGCGTGAATGGCGTGCATGAAGCCCACCGTGACCGCGCTGGGCGGCGCGGCGTCCCGCGACGGTTGTGCTGTGGCCGCGACGGCGAACAGCAAGATCGGCAAGGCGGCAAAATGCAGCGGACGCATCGGCAAACTCCTCGAAGTGAATCGCGCTCAGGTGAAGGATACGCCGAAATTGCTCCCGTAGGCTCAGGCGGCTTTTAGCCGCGAGGCGCCCCAGGCAAAAGCGAGCCACGCGATCATGAACGCGACGCCGCCGACCGGTGCGGCGCGGCCGACGACAGCCGGCGCGCCGAGCGACGTTGCGTAGATGCTGCCGCAGAAGAGCACGGTGCCGACGACGAGTAGCCATGCCGCGATCCTGATCGGCACGCTGGCGTGGCGCGCGCCGACGAGCGTGACGGCGATGAGCCCGAGGCCATGGAAGAATTGAAACTGCACTGCGATCTCGAATGAGTGCAGCGCGCGCGCGTCGAGTCCGCCGAGTGCATGGCTCGCGGCCGCACCCGCAATCGTTGCGACGAGCAACGAGACGCCGGCCAGGCAGAGCAAGATGCGATTCTCGAACGACACGTTCACCCCCGGGGTCGCGGTCGCGCGCGCCGCGGTTGAGCGAGTTAATGGTGGGCCCGGTAGGACTTGAACCTACGACCAAGGGATTCACTGCAGCCGCCGTTTCCGACGGGAGTGGACTATCTCTTCACCCGCAAGTTGCCTTGGTGGGGTGCGGGACGCTCGTGCCTGTCATTAAGAGCGCTCAAGCTCTCAGGTAGTCTCTGCACCTTCCGACGGTGTACCGCCGGCTTGGCTCAGGATTGCCGGCGCCTCGAGCAGCGCTGCGGTTCCCCTGAATTCATCCCGTCCACTTCGCGACTCCTCGCCGCGAAGGCACCTTTCGTCGATGAGTCCCCTGCTCTAACCAACTGAGCTACAGGCCCACGCCGCACATGTTACCACCGGCAACGGGCGACGAATCGCCCGTGTCGGCGCTTTGGAGCGGACGGCTGCTCAGTCCTCGAGCAAGAAGCTGCGCAGCTGGTCGGATCGTGACGGGTGGCGAAGCTTGCGCAGCGCCTTAGCCTCGATTTGCCGGATGCGCTCGCGCGTGACGTCGAACTGCTTGCCGACCTCTTCGAGCGTGTGATCGGTGTTCATGTCGATGCCGAAGCGCATCCTGAGCACCTTCGCCTCGCGCGGCGTGAGCCCCGCCAGCACGGCGTGCGTGGTCTCTTTGAGGCCTTCGTCCGTGGCGGAGTCGATCGGTGAGGAGGCCGAACCGTCCTCGATGAAATCGCCGAGATGCGAATCCTCGTCGTCACCGATAGGGGTTTCCATGGAGATCGGCTCTTTGGCGATCTTGAGCACCTTTCGGACCTTGTCCTCGGGCATCTCCATGCGTTGCGCCAACTCCTCGGGCGTAGGCTCGCGTCCCATCTCCTGGAGCATCTGGCGCGAGATACGATTGAGTTTGTTGATCGTCTCGATCATGTGCACCGGAATGCGGATGGTTCGTGCCTGGTCGGCGATCGAGCGAGTGATCGCTTGGCGGATCCACCACGTGGCATACGTCGAGAACTTGTAGCCGCGGCGGTATTCGAACTTGTCCACGGCTTTCATGAGACCGATGTTGCCTTCCTGGATAAGATCGAGGAATTGCAGACCGCGGTTCGTGTACTTCTTCGCAATCGAGATGACGAGTCGCAGGTTTGCTTCGACCATCTCCTTCTTGGCGCGACGTGCCTGTGCCTCGCCGAGCGAGATCTCGCGATTGATCTCCTTGATGTCGCTGATGGACATCGCGGTCGATTGCTCCATCTTCTGGAGCCGCTTCTGAGCGCGCTGGATGTCTTCTTTGAGCTTCGCGAGCGCCGAGGAATGCTTGCGCTTTGCCCGAATGTGCTTGTCGACCCAGGTCAGGTTCGTCTCGTTCTTCGGGAAGCTCGCAATGAAGTCCTTGCGCGGCATGCCTGCGTCGCGCACGCACAGCGCCATGACTTGGCGTTCGTGGCCGCGTATTTGCTGCACGGTCTCGCGTAGCTGGGTGACCATCTGGTCGAGCACGCGCGGAGCGAGCTTGAGCTCCATGAATTCGACGGTGAGACCCTTCACGGTCTTTTTCGTAGAAGCGTGTTTGACGCCGTTGGCTTCGAGGGTCTCGAAGTACTTTTTGTGCAGACGCTTGAGCTTCTTGAGGCGCTGCGCGACTTCCTCGGGATCCGGTCCGGTATCGGCGGGCGACGTGCCTTCCTCGTCGTCGTCGCTGTCGGAGTCGTCTTGCTGCTCGGCGACGCGCGCGTTCGGGTCCGCGATCTCCTCGTTCGGATCGATGAACCCCGTGATCAAGTCCTGCAGGCGCGCTTCGCCGCGAGCGATCTGCTCGTAGATATCGAATATGAGCATGCAGGTCGGCGGGAACTGGGCGAGCGCCGAGCGCACCTGGTCGAGGCCCTCCTCGATGCGCTTGGCAATTCTGATCTCGCCTTCGCGCGTGAGCAGCTCGACCGTGCCCATCTCGCGCATGTACATGCGAACGGGGTCCGTCGTCCGGCCGAACTCGGCGTCGACGGTCGCGAGCGCTGCCGCGGCTTCGTCGGCGGCGTCGTCGTCGTTCGACACCGCGGAGTCCGATAGGAGCAGCGACTCGGCATCCGGTGCTTTTTCGTAGACCGTGATGCCCATGTCGTTGATCATGTTGACGATGTCTTCGATCTGCTCGGGATCGACGATATCGCTGGGCAAGTGGTCGTTGACCTCACTATATGTGAGGTACCCTTGCTCTTTGCCTTTGGCAATCAGAAGCTTGAGTTGCGATTGGCGCTCATCTTCCTGGGGCTGCGGTGCGGGGGTATCCATGTATTTTGGTAACCTTCGGTGGGCGGCACTCAAACGGCCAAATGTACCTCAATCAGAGTCTTTAAGCCAGCGACTAGTTCCACTTCGGCTCGTCGTCAGGTCTCCCCATAGGGACCGGGGCGATGGGCGCGCAGGGCCTCGACGACTTGGGCTTTGCGCGCGTCTTCGACCATGCGTTTCAACGTGTCCTTGAGGACCTCGGGTGCCTTGTCCTCGGCATCCAGCGGCTCCTCCCCGGCCAGCCGGTCGAGATATTGGACATCCGGATCATCGCGAAGGTTTTCCCGGAGGTTCGCAGACGTTACGTTGGGGAGACTCCGAGCGGTCTCGACCACCCTGCGCAGCAAGTCGGTTCCCGGTTGGGTCAGCTCGGCGAGGTCGTCGATATCGTCGAGTTTTCCCGCTGCACCAGGATAGTGCAAGAGCAACGTGATCGCGCGCTGCACGCGGGTTTTGCGGTGGAGCCCGGGTTTCCCCGGCGCCGTGCGCTTGGCCACGGCCGGCTCCCCGCTCATGAGCGCGTCGAGAATCGGCGCAGCGAGCTTGAGCTCGCGGCCGAAAGCCTCCATCACCGCCTCACGATAGGTTCCGGCCGGCAGTTTCTCGAGCAGCGGCTTCGCGATCGCCTGAAAGCGTGATCTCCCGTCCACGGTTCCAAAGTCGACCCGAGCAGCGAGTTCCTTGACCAAGAAATCCGATAACGGCGTCGCATTGGCCGCCAGGGCTCGGAAGGCCTCGGCTCCGCGGCTGCGCACGAAGGAGTCCGGGTCTTCCCCTTCCGGCAGCAGCAGAAACTTGATCTCGACCGTCCCGCCGCCGAAAGGCAGCGCGGTTTCGAGCGCCCTCCAAGCGGCGGCTCGTCCTGCCCGGTCGCCGTCGAAGCAAAAGAGCACGCGGTCCGTCAGGCGCGTGAGGCGCCGCAAGTTCTCGCTCGTCGTAGCCGTGCCGAGCGTCGCCACGGCATTCTCGACGCCATGCTGCACGAGGCTTGCGACATCGAGATAACCCTCGACGACGATGACCTCCTTCGGCTTGCCGGGGTGCTGACGGACCTCGTATAGACCGTACAGTTCATGGCCTTTGCGAAAGATCGGCGTCTCGGGCGAGTTCAAGTACTTCGGCTCGCCGTCGCCGAGCACGCGCCCGCCGAACCCGATGACCTGCCCACGGGCGTTGCGGATCGGAAACATGATCCGGTCGCGAAACCGGTCGTAACGGCGGCCGGAGTCGTTCGTGATCGACAAGCCGGCTTCGCCGAGCTGGCGGACGCGGTGGTCCGAAGTGCCGAGCGTTCTGAGCAAAGTGTCCCACGCGGCCGGCGCATAACCCATCCCGAAGCGGCCGGCTGTCGTGCCGTCGATGCCGCGGTTCTTCAAATAACCTATCGCCGTTTGGCTCTCCCGTAGCGCCTGCCGATAGATTTGATCGGCCTCGCGCATAAGTCCCAGCAAGTCGTCGCCTTCCCGCGGGCGCTCGTCGCTCGCCGTGGAGCGCGGTACTTCGAGACCGAGCATTTCAGCGAGCGCTTCGACGGCTTCGGGAAAGCTCAAGTTATCGTAGTTCATGAGAAAGTCGAGAGCCGTGCCGTGGGCGCTGCAGCCGAAGCAGTGGTAGAAGCCTTTCGTCGGACTCACCGTGAACGACGGCGTTTTCTCGCCGTGGAACGGACACAGACCTTTGAAGTTGCTGCCGGCCTTCTTGAGCGTCACGCGGCTCCCGACGACTTCGACGATGTCGGCGCGTCCGATGAGCTCTTGTATGAAGGCTTGTGGAATCCGCCCGGCCATGCGAGAGGATTATGCGAGTGGCGCGGCCAACTACAAGCCGGCGTTCAGTCGGCGGCCGCGAAGCTCGCCCGTACGCGGGCGCTGACCTCGCTCATGTCCACTCGGCCGGAGGCGCGGGACTTGATCTCCGCCATGACGCGGCCGAGATCCTTGGCGCCGCTGGCGCCCGTGGCCTCGAGCACTTCGGCGATCAGATTGTCGAGCTCCGCCTCGCTGAGCGGCTGCGGCAGATACTCCTGCAGCACGGCGATCTCCGCCTCTTCCTTGGCGACGAGGTCGGCGCGGCCGCCTTCGCGATACTGGTTGGCGGAGTCTTTGCCCTGCTTGATCATGCGCTCGATCACGGCTTGGACACCGGCGTCGTCGAGCGGGCGTCTAGTATCCACTTCGCGCTGCTTGACCCCCGCCAAAGCCATGCGGACGACACTGAGCCGAGCCTTGTTCCCGGCCCTCATCGACGCTTGCATGTCTTGCTGGAGGCGGTCCTTGAGCGACATGACCGAAGCCAGTAGTGATGTTAGTTAGTAGAGCCGGCGACGCCTTGTGGGGTTCGTCGTGCGCGCGCTGCGCTTGATGTGCCGCTTCACGGCGGCCGCTTTCTTGCGCTTGCGCTCTTGGGTCGGCTTCTCGTAAAACTCGCGGCGGCGCAACTCTGTCAGAATACCCGCCTTCTCGCAGGCGCGCTTGAAACGGCGCAGGGCTGCGTCGAAGTGTTCGCTTTCTCTGATTCGAACGCCGGGCATCTAGTAGGCTCTCGCTGGACAGAAAAATACGCCGGCTTAGCCGGCAGAGTCGGGCATATTAGCGGCCGAGGTACGACGCTGTAAAGACCGTCATGAGAGTGCTGGGTATCGAAACGAGCTGTGACGAGACCGGGGTCGCGGTGTTCGAGGCCGGTCGCGGCATCGTCGCGGAGCGGCTTGCGAGCCAGGTCGCCATCCATGCGGCGTTCGGCGGCGTCGTGCCCGAGCTGGCCTCGCGAGATCACATCGCGAAGCTTTTGCCCATGGTGCGCGCCGTGCTCGACGATGCCGACCTCGACCTCGGCGCGCTCGACGTGATCGCCTACACGGCCGGACCGGGGCTGATCGGCGCGCTGATGGTCGGCGGCTCCCTCGCAGCTTCGTTGGCCTATGGGCTCGGCAAACCCGTGGTGCCGGTCCACCACATGGAAGGTCATCTGCTGGCGAGCCTGCTCGAGCAGGAACGCCCGGCCTTTCCGTTCCTCGCACTGCTCGTTTCCGGGGGGCACACGCAACTCGTCGAGGTGGCGGGCATTGGTCGTTATCGCATCGTCGGCGAAACGCTCGACGATGCCGCCGGCGAGGCCTTCGACAAGGTCGCGCGTCTGCTCGATCTCCCGTACCCCGGCGGGCCCGCGCTCGCGGCCTTGGCGGAGTCTGGGAACCCCGAGCGTTTCTCGCTGCCGAGGCCCCTCAAGAAGCAAGGGCTCGATTTCAGCTTCAGTGGGCTCAAGACGGCCGCTCGGCTCACAATCGAGGCACACCGCGGCGACGGCGAGCTCGATCCCATCGTGAGGGCCGACATCGCTGCAGGCTTCCAGGCCGCAGTCGTCGACACGTTGACGGACAAGTGCCGGGCAGGGCTCGAGGCCACCGGACTCGAGCGCGTCGTGATCGCCGGTGGCGTCGGCGCAAACCGGGCACTGCGTGAGAGTTTGGCGGATCTGGCGCGGCAGCGCGGCTGGCGCGTGTATTATCCGCACCCGAAGCTTTGCACCGACAACGGCGCGATGATCGCGCACGCCGGTTGGTGCCGCCGGTCCGAAGCGCGGAGCCGGCCCCCGCGCATCGTTGCTCGGCCGCGTTGGCCGCTCGACGAGCTCGGACCGCCTCTCGAGCCTTGAAGGGATACACGTGGACAAACTCTTTCTGCGCGACCTGAGAGTCGACACCATCATCGGCTTCTGGGACTGGGAACGCCGCATCAAGCAAACGGTGAGCATCGACCTCGAGGTCGCGACCGACGCGCGTGTGGCGGCCGGCACCGACTCGATCGACAACGGTTTGAATTACGATGCGCTGGCCAAGCGGCTCGTAGGTTTCGTCGGCGAGTCGAAGTTTCAGCTCGTCGAGTCGTTGGCCGAGGCGGTCGCGAGGATCGCGATCGAGGAATTCGGTGCACCGTGGGTCAAGGTCGCCGTCGCGAAGCCGGGGGCCGTCAAGGACTGTCGCGAAGTCGGCATCGTCATCGAGCGGCGCGCCGCGGGACATGCCTGACGTGTTCGTCGGCCTCGGCAGTAATGTCGAGCCCGTCGCCAATCTTCGCCGCGCTGTCTCGGCACTCGGTCGCGACCTCGGTCCGATCGTCTGCTCGCACCCGTATCGTAGCGTGGCCGTGGACGGTGGCGGGGACGACTATCTGAACATGGTCGTGCGTCTCGCGACCGACCTCGATGTCGATGTGCTGCGGACGCAGCTTCGCGCCATCGAGGATGCCGCGGGGCGTGATCGGGCCACGCCTGACCGTTGCGTGCTCGACTTGGACTTGTTGCTCTATGGCCAACGCGTCGCGCCCGGGCAGCGGCTGCCGCGTCCCGATGTGCTGAGCCGAGCCTTTGTGCTCGCGCCGTTAACCGAGCTCGCGCCGGAGCTACGCCACCCCGTGACGGGGGAGCCTATCGGTGAGGCATGGCGCCGACTTGCCGACGGGCGGCCTGTGGTCCGGCTCGGCGCCTCGGAGGCGGCCCGCTGATTGCGGCTACCAGCCGACGCTGCGGCCGCCGTCGACGGCGATGATCTGACCCGTGATGTACGGCGCGTCGCGGATGAGAAACAGCACGGCCGAGGCGATGTCCTCGGGCTCGCCGGCGCGCTTTAAGGCCGTTTGCCGAAGGATGCCGGCCCGCAGCTTGTCCGACATCCCCTCTTCGGGCCACAAGATCGCACCCGGCGACACGCCGTTCACGCGTATGTCGGGTCCGAGATCTTTCGCGAGTGAGCGCGTCAGCATTGCGAGCCCGGCCTTGGCCGGACCGTACACCGGGTGATCGCGCAACGGGCGTTGCGCGTGGACATCCACGATGTTGACGATCACGCCGCGCGATTCGCGCAGGGCCGGTAGCACGGCCTGAGACAAGAACAGCGGCGCCTTGAGATTGCTGTCGATTAAATCGTGCCACTGCTCGTCGGTAATCGAGCCGATCGGGGTCGGGTAGAAGTTCGACGCGTTGTTGACGAGCACGTCGAGCCGGCCCGCACGCGCGATCACTCGCTCGGCCATCGCCTGGAGGGCGTCGACCTCGCGTACGTCCGCGGACACCGTAAAAGCCGAGTTCGCACGCCGCGCGTTGAATCCGGCTGCCAATTCGTCGGCATCCGCGGCCGAATGAAAATAATGGATGGCGACGTTCGCGCCCGCGTCGTGCAGGGTCGTCGCAATGACGGCGCCGATGCGTTTCGCTGCGCCCGTGACGAGCGCCCACTGGCCGTCGAGATTCCTTCTTCTATCGGGACTGGTCACCGAGACACCGCGGAGGGAGTGTTTTCCCCTAAGGGTACACTATCGGCGAGTCGGACCGCCTACGCGCCATGACCTTCGCCACATCCGTTCCCGCGCCAACCATCGAGGCTTTAGAGCTCAGCAACGAGCTCGCGGCGCGAATTCGCGCCGAAATCGACAGCGCGGGCGGCTGGATCGATTTTTCGCGTTACATGGAGCTTGCGCTGTACGCGCCGGGGCTCGGCTACTACAGCGCCGGCAGCGCGAAGCTCGGTGCGGCCGGTGATTTCGTTACTGCCCCCGAGCTCGGCGACTTATTCGGCAAAGCCGTCGCCTTGCAGCTTGGACCCGCGCTCGAGGCGCTCGCGTCGCCCGTGCTCCTCGAGCTCGGTGCCGGCACCGGCTCGCTGGCGGCGCATGTGCTCGACGCGCTCGAGCTGCTGGGCGAGCGGCGCGTGCGCTACTTGATTCTCGAGCCGAGCGCGGATCTCAAAGCGCGGCAGCAAGCGGCGCTGCAACGTTTCGGTGATCGCGTCGAGTGGCTCGACGCGCTGCCGGCGGCGCCGTTCGAGGGGGCCGTGCTCGCGAACGAGGTGCTGGACGCATTGCCGGTGACGCGATTCGTCAAGCGCGGTTTCCGCGCCTTGCCGCTCGGCGTCGTGACCCGCGGGGAGAGCTTCGAGTGGGCCGAAGGCGCGGAGCAGGCAGGACTGACCGAGGCCGTTGCCGCGCTCGAACGGGAGCTCGGGAAAACGCTCGCGGACGACTATCGCTCGGAGATCTGTTCAGTGTTGCCTGCGTGGCTCGAAGCCGTTGCCGCTCGGCTCGAGCGGGGCGTGATGCTGTTCGCCGACTACGGCCTCGTCGCACGCGAGTACTACCATTCTCAGCGCTCGGACGGGACGCTGATTTGCCACTACCGCCATCGCGCGCACGCGGATCCGTTCTTGCATCCGGGTCTCCAGGACATCACGGCGTGGGTCGACTTCACTGCCTGTGCGAATGCGGCGGCGGCGGCGGGTCTCGGTGTCGACGGCTTCACGACACAGGCGCAATTCTTGCTCGGCACCTTGGCGGCCGCGCCGGCAGGGTTCGCTGCGATGCCGATGTCGCCCCGGGAGGCCGCGGCGCTGAAGACCATGGTTTTGCCGGGGGAGATGGGCGAGCGCTTCAAGATTCTCTGGTTGCGCAAAGGCGGTGCGAGCCTGCCTTTGGCTGGGCGTGATCTGCGTGACCGACTTTGAGATCTCTTGGCGCAACGATCTGCTCGGGTGTCGCCGCGTTTCACGGATTCGACGCGGCGTTGACGTTAGTATCCACGTCGATGAACGTTGGGCTTCCAGGGGCCGATGTCATGAGCGGTTTGTTTCGAGCTTTATGCTGCACGGTGCTGGCGGCCGCCGCGCTGCCGTGCCTTGCTCAAACCGACGGTAAGACGCAGGCACTCTCGAGCGCCGATGCGGGGCGTTGGGTGATCGGTGTGGCGGGCCGCATCGATGCCGACTCGAACGACTCCCTGCTCGCCAGCTTCGACTGGGGCGTGTCGGCAACCACGTGGTTGTCGTTCGTCGCCGGGTATAGCCGTTCTCCTGCTGAACGCGCCGACGTGTCGGCCACGACGTTGTCGGCCGGCATAGACCACCGGTTCGGCGAGATCGGCGTCAAGGTCGGCGTCGGTAGTTGGGGGGATGCTTCTGCCCTCGAAACACGGGACGTGCGCACGGGTGTTTATTGGCAACGCGATCGATTTCGCCTCGGGGTCAATTACAAACAACGCGATATCGACGTGCCGTTCAGGGTGACTGGGCCGCTCGGGAACACGCTAAGTCGTGCTGTGGGGTTCGGCGGCGACAGCATCGGTCTGAGCATGCGGGTGGATCCGGCAAGCGGGTGGCACGTGTATGCGACGGTCGCGGACTACGACTACGACCGCGACCTCACGCCACTTCCGCGTATCGATCGTTTGCGGTTTCTGAGTGCCTCGACGTTGACGCTCGCGAACAGTTTCCTCGCCAACGAACGCACGCTCGGCTTCGAGCGCGAGCTCGGCGACAAGCTGCTGTCCGTGAGTCTCGCAGCGGATCGGTCGGCGGTCGACGGCTCGAAGTATGAGACGTTCAATGCGGGTTTGCTGTTTCCGGTCGGAGGGAGAATGGATTTGGAGGTCGATATTGGCCGCGGCACTTCGGACCTGCTGGATTCCGCCACGTACGTCGGTTTGCTACTCCTCATCTACGGGGGCTGATCACCCCGCGTTCAATGCGGCCTTGATTGCTTTGACGCGAGCTTCGTAGATCGCCTGGCCGAGTGCCGCGCCTTCCAGCGGGCGGTCTGCTTGCACTCGCGCTGCGTCGACGGCGCGCGCAGCGCTCAACGCAGCGCGAAACCGGTCCGCTTGAGAGTATTCCCGATCTTCGAGTCCCTTGCGTCCGCGCGCGTCTGCCTCGCATGCGAGTAAGAAGTCTTCCAAACGCTGCGGCTCGCGCAGGCCGCCGACTTCGGTAATCAACCTGAGCAGCGTTTGTGGCTTGAGCTCGGCAGCACGATGGACGGCGCCGTGATGCCGGGCAACGTGCATGGCGAGCTCTCTGCAGCGATTGGGCACGGGCAGCCGCGAGCAAAGCTCAGCGAGTAGCTCTTCGGACCGCTGCTCGTGACCGACGTGTCGCGGTAACAGATTCTTTGGTGTCGTTCCCTTGCCGAGGTCGTGCGTAAGCACTGCGAATCGCACCGCGATGCTCGCCGAGAGGCTCGCCGCGGTGCGCAAAGCCATGAGCGTGTGCACGCCCGTGTCGATCTCGGGGTGCCAGCGTTCCGGCTGCGGCACGCCGAACAGCGCGTCGACCTCGGGAAACACGTGAGCGAGCGCACTCGTCTCCCTCAAGACTCGGAAGTACACGTCGGGACATTGCTCGCCGAGGGCTTTGGTGGTCTCTTGCCAGACCCGCTCGGGACGAAGAGCGTCTATCTCGCCGTTTGCGACGATTTCGCTCATGAGCGCGAGCGTTTCCTGTGCAACGCGAAATCCGAGAGGCTCGAAGCGAGCGGCGAACCTCGCCACGCGCAACACGCGCAGCGGATCTTCGCCGAAAGCCGCCGAGACGTGGCGCAGCAATCGGCGTTCGAGATCCTCGCGACCGCCCCACGGGTCGATGAGCGTGCCGTCCCGGTCTCGCGCCATCGCATTGATCGTGAGATCGCGACGGGCGAGGTCCTGCTCGAGCGTTACCGTAGACGATGTATCGAACTCGAAGCCGGTGTATCCCGGGGCGACTTTCTTCTCCGTGCGCGCGAGCGCGTACTGCTCGTTCGTCGTCGGGTGGAGGAAGACGGGGAAGTCTTTGCCGACGCGCCGATAGCCGTTGGCCGCAAGCTCGTCGCTCGAGCCGCCGACGACGACCCAATCGTGTTCCGTGACGGGGAGCCCGAGCAGAGAATCGCGGACGGCGCCGCCGACCTCGTAGACTTTCATCGGCGAATCATACCGTAGCGATCGCCGTGCTAATGTTTCCGCATGGCCAGGGTCCGCAAGATCGTCGCGGTGCTCATCGCGAGCACACTCATGTCCGGGTGTGCGTTGCCGTTCTATTGGCAGGCCATACACGGGCAGATCGACTTGCTGCGTAAACGGACGCCGATCGACAAGCTGCTTGCCGATCCCGCGCTCGATCCGCAACTGCGCTCGACGTTGAGTGCCGTTGCCGCGATTCGCAAATTCGCGGTCGACGAGCTACAGCTTCCCGACAACGACAGCTACACGACCTACGTCGATTTGCAGCGTCCGTATGTAGTTTGGAACGTCGTCGCGGCCGAAGAATTCTCGGTGGATCCGAAGCGCTGGTGCTTCCCGTTCGTCGGCTGCGTCGCATATCGCGGGTTCTTCGACCGAGCCAAGGCCGAGGGCTTTCAACAGAAGCTCGACGAGCAAGGCTACGATACCTATAGCGGCGGCTCGAGCGCCTACTCGACGTTAGGTTTCTTCGCCGATCCCGTGCTGAGCACGATGATCGAGGGCGGGGAGCCTTACGTCGCGAGCTTGTTGTTCCACGAGCTGTCGCATCAGAAGCTCTACATAAAAGACGACAGCGAATTCAGCGAGGCGTTTGCGACGACGATCGAGGAATACGGCACTCAGAAGTGGCTGAGCGAGCATGAAGGGCCGAGCGCGGTCGCCGTCTATCGTCGCCGACTCGAACGACGCTCGGATTTTGCCGAGCTCGTGGCATCCGAACAAGCCGCGCTGCGTGATCTGTACGCGAGCGACTTGTCACCGACCGCCAAACGTGAGGCCAAAGCGGCCTCTTTCGATGCCATGCGCACAAGCTATGCTCGGCTGCGCGTCAAATGGGGCGGAAGTCGCGATTACGATGCGTGGTTCGCCCAGCCACTAAACAATGCGACGCTGGCAGCCGTGGCGACCTATCGGCACTGGCTGCCGGCACTGCGTTGGCGCCTCGCCACGGTCGGGCTTGCAGGTTTTTACACCGATTGCGCGGGGCTCGCGGACCTGTCGGCAGACGAGCGCTCACAACGGCTCGAGACGTGGCTCGAGGCGGCCGCCGGGTCACCTGCCGGCGCTGCGTCGGTATCGAGTCAGCCGACGCGCTCGCCCGGTGCTGCCGAGACAGTCGCCGAGCCGGACAGCCAGTGATTGCGGGCGAATGCCGAGGTGTGCGAAGGCGTCGTCGACGCACACGCTCGCGACGCCTAGTGAAGCGAGGTTGTCCATCGAGAACGGCTTCCCCGGCAGGCAATACTCACCGAGCCAAGCAATCGTCTGCGCAAGCGGTCGGGGTACGGGCACGATCGCTCGACGCAAGCCGAGCTGCGAGCGAATCAACCGAACGATGTCTTGGAGCGAGTAGATGTCGGGGCCGCACAGATCGAAGGTACCTGTCACGGTGCCGGTCACCGCAGCGACGAATGCCGCGACGACATCGTCTACGAAGACCGGCGCGAAACGTGCGTCCGGGCACACGAGGGGCAATACGGGCCCGAGCCGCAGCAATCCTGTGAACCGGTTGATGAAGGAATCCTCGGGGCCAAAGATGACCGACGGGCGGAAGATCGAATAGTCGAGTCCCGCGCTGCTGATGATTTGCTCGGCGCGGCCCTTGGTGCGCAGATAATGGCTCGGCGCGCGATCGGCATCGGCTTTCAGCGCGCTCATCTGCACCACGCGTGTGATGCGGCGGGAACGGCACACTTGGACGAGGTTTCTCGGCGAGCTCGACGTGGGCCCGTAAGAACCCGCTGCCGTCGTGACCGCGTTCGTTGAGGATTCCGACGAGGTTCACGACGGTGTCGCAGCCGGCGGCCAAGTCGTGCAGCGCCGCGGGATCGTGCACGTCGGTCTGAACGACCTCGCATTCCGGCACGACGAGCAGATGTCCGCTGCGCGAGCGATTGCGCGTCGGCACGCGTATCGAATAGCCGAGGCTCGCAAGGGCCTGAACCAGGCGCCGGCCGACGAACCCCGACCCGCCTAGGATCAAGATACGCGGGGCTCGACGTACGGTGGGCATGACTCTGGAGGAGCGGCGGCGGGTCGAGTGCCGCTGCTCTAGCGCATCAATATGAGCTGGCTGCGATTGCCGCGCTGGACCTCGAGGATGATGGAGCGTGCGTCTTGCATGAGCTGCGTCGCTTCCGCAACGCTGCGCACGCGAGTGCGATTGATTTTCGTAATGACATCTCCGGGTCTCAGGCCGCTATCGGCCGCAGGGCTGCCCTGATCGACGCGTCGCACGAGCAGACCCGGCTGACTCGAATCCTCGTTGTCGACGACTTCCGCGCCTTCGAAAGCGGGGTCGAGCTGAACTTCGGGTTCCGGCTCGGCCTCGGGCGGGGCGGTGGGCGTGGCCGCCGTGAGCTCGCCCAAGACGGCGTTGACGGTTTGGCTGTGACCGTCCCGGACGAAGCCCACCCGAACGGTCGCGCCCGGGCGCAGCAAGCCGATCGCGTTTTTGAGCGATCCCGAATCGTGGACGTGCGTGTCGTTGACGGTGACGATGACGTCATTGATCGTGATGCCGGCGCGTTCCGCCGCCGAGCTCGGTGAGACGGCAACGACGAGTGCGCCGGCCGTGTCGTGCAGCCCATAAGTAGCCGCCGCTTCGGGCGTGAGGTCGGCGATATTCACGCCGAGCAAGCCCCGGCTCACGCTGCCGAAATGGATGAGCTGGTCCATGACCGAGCGGACCATGTTGACCGGGATCGCGAAACCGATGCCGATGTTGCCGCCGCCGCGCGAGATGATGGCCGAGTTGATGCCGATGAGCTCGCCGCGGAGGTTCACGAGAGCACCGCCGGAGTTGCCGGGATTGATCGACGCGTCGGTCTGGATGAAATCCTCGTAGGCGTCGCGGTTGATGCCGCTACGTCCGAGTGCGCTGACGATACCGGAGGTAACCGTGTGCGAGAACCCGAAAGGGTTGCCGATCGCGACGACGTAGTCGCCGACTCGTAGCTTGCCCGAGTCGCCGAGGGGTAGTTGGACCAGATCCTCGGCGTCGATTTTGAGGACGGCGATATCGGACCCGGCGTCCGACCCCACGACGTGTGCCGCCATGCTCCGGTTGTCGAGCAGCGTGACCGTTATCTTGTCGGCGTTTTCGATGACGTGGTGATTCGTCAGGACATAGCCGTTGGCGGCGTCCACGATCACTCCGGATCCGGCGGCGTCCACCTCGCGTCGGCCGTCGGGGGGTAGATCGAAGAATCGGCGGAAGAATTCGTCCTGGGCGAGCGGGTTGTCGACCTTGACGCTGCCGTTGACCGAGATGTTGACGACGGCCGGCGACACGCGCTCGATCATCGGCGCGAGCGTGGGCATTTCCTGCGCCGCGGCCGGTCGGACTGGCAGTGAGCCGGCGAGGGAAAAGGCGGCGAAGGCGAGGGTCAGGGCGACTTTCGCGAGTGGAGCGCGCGGCGCCTGAAGCATAAGTGGGTTCATGGGGCTTTTATAGCAGATCTTTGCGGGCTTTATTGCGGCGCAATTCCCACCTGGCTTGCTGTGCGCGGCCTGTCGAGCTCGTCGTTGGAGGCTCGCGGTTGCTGATCGGCCTGTGGATTTGCTGTGAGTTGCCGGGGGAAAGGCTGGGGGCAGTCTGCACACAAGATATTGTGGTGGACGAGGACCTCGACAAGCTTGAAAAAATTTTGCCGAGGATTTTAGAATGACGATGTAACACATTGTTTTATATGTTGATAAAGACCGACACGGGTTTGTCATAAAGCCTTGACAGGAAATCCTCCCAGGCCTAATCTACGACTCAACGACACAAGATCTTGTGTCGCTACTTTTCAAGTCTCATGGGCGTTCTACGGCTGTGCGTACCAGCCTAGGGGAGAGCTTTCGCGTCTGAAACCCGGTCGAAGTTTTCCGCCAGGACAGGCGAGCAGAACTTCGACGGCAAGCCGAACGGGGCGGCTTCGGACCGAGAGCAGGAGGGGTGATAACGATATGAATATGGCGTTGGAGCTGAAGGCGACGAGACTCGCGGACATTGCTCTGCAAGAAGCCTCGCTCAACATCTGGGATACCAAGTACCGTCTTAAGACCAAAGTGGGCGACCCGGTCGACGGCGACATCAACGGCACCTACGAGCGCGTGGCCAAGGCCCTCGCCGACGTCGAAGAGCCGGCGAAAAGAACGGAATGGTATGAGCGGTTCGTCTGGGCGCTGCAGCGAGGCGCGATTCCGGCCGGCCGCATCATCTCCAATGCCGGCGCGGAGCTGCACAAGCCCGCCACCTCCACGATCAACTGCACGGTGTCGGGCACCATCGAAGACTCGATGAACGACATCTTGAGCAAGGTGCACGAGGCGGGGCTCACCCTCAAGGCGGGTTGCGGTATCGGTTACGAGTTCTCCACACTGCGTCCGCGCGGGGCGTACGTCTCGGGTGCCGGCGCTTACACGTCCGGGCCTCTGTCGTTCATGGATATCTACGACAAGATGTGCTTCACCGTGTCGTCGGCCGGCGGGCGCCGCGGCGCTCAGATGGGCACGTTCGACGTCGGGCACCCCGATGTCATGGATTTCGTGCGCGCCAAGCGCGAAGACGGCCGCTTGCGTCAATTCAATCTTTCGCTGCTCGTGACCGATGAGTTCATGCAGGCCGTCAGAGAGGACAAGCCTTGGCAGCTCGCGTTTCCCGTGAGCCGGCAAGAGGTCGAGGAGGACGGGCTCGACGTCAACGATGCGACGCGCGTCGTATGGCGCGACTGGCCCGTCACCGACCGCTATGTGTGTGACGCGCGAGGGCTCGTCGCCTGCCGAATCTATCGCACGCTTCCGGCGCGCAGGTTGTGGGACGTGATCATGTCCTCGACTTACGACTTCGCCGAGCCCGGTTTCGTGTTGATCGATCGCGTCAACGAGATGAACAACAACTGGTGGTGCGAAGACGTTCGCGCCACCAATCCTTGCGGTGAGCAGCCATTACCGCCGTACGGCGCGTGTCTGCTCGGCTCGATCAACTTGACGAAGTTCGTCGTCGCGCCGTTCAGCGACCGCGCGTATTTCGATTGGGAAGAGTTCCGCGAGGTCGTGAAAGTTTTTACGCGCATGCTCGACAACGTCGTCGACGTCAACGGCTTGCCGCTCGGGCGCCAGCGCGACGAGATTGCGCGCAAGCGCCGGCACGGTATGGGCTTTCTCGGCCTCGGCTCCGCTATCACGCTGCTCGGCATGCGCTACGGCTCGGACGAATCGATTCGTTTCACCGAGGACGTCTCGCGAGAGCTCGCGTTGGCCGGTTGGCAGATGGGGCTCGAGCTTGCGCGTGAGAAGGGCACGGCGCCGATTCTCCTCGAGGATTTCGAAGTCACCGAGACGATGTTGCGCAAACGTCCCGAAATGCGAACGGATGGCTGGCGCGTGGGCGACCGTATTCCGGGACGGATTTTGCATGCCCGCTATAGTCGATACATGCAGCGGGTCCGAGAGGTTGCGCCAGAGCTCGTGGCTGAAATCGAGCAGCATGGGGCGCGTTTCACACACCACAGCTCGATTGCGCCGACCGGCACGATTTCGCTGTCATTGGCGAACAACGCGAGCAACGGCATCGAGCCGTCGTTCGCGCATCATTATTTCCGCAACGTGATCCGTCAGGGCAAGAAGAGCAAGGAAAAAGTGGACGTCTTCTCGTTCGAGCTGCTCGCGTATCGCGAGCTGGTCAATCCGCGGGCGTTGCCGGAGTCGACAAAGCCCGCCGAGAAGCTGCCCGACTATTTCGTGAGCTCCGAGGACATCTCGCCGCAGGAGCACGTGGACATTCAAGCTGCGGCCCAGAAGTGGATCGATTCGTCGATATCGAAGACGGCGAACGTGCCGACGGATTACCCCTACGACGATTTCAAGGACATCTACCTATACGCGCACGAGAAGGGCCTCAAGGGGTGCACGACGTTCCGGTTCAATCCCGAGGCGTTTCAGGGAGTGCTCGTCAGAGAAAAAGATCTCAAGAACACGACTTACCGGTTCACTCTTACCGACGGGACCGTCATCGAGGCCAAAGGCGATGACGAGATCGAATACGACGGCGAGGTGCACACAGCGGCGAATCTCTTCGATGCGCTCAAAGAAGGCTACTACGGCAAGTTATAAGAGAACTACGGCATCGCCGCTTTGGCGGCGAGAGGCGGAACCATGGCTCAAATTACGATAGGCAAGAAGATCGTCAGGTACTCGGTCGCGAAAGAGGAATCCGAGGGCCGCCAAGAGAGCGGCCGCAGCACCGAGAGCAACGTCATCAGGATGCACGAGAAGCTCGAGCGTCCCGAGGTTCTGATCGGCTCCACTTACAAAGTGAAAACGCCGGTCTCCGATCATGCGATGTACGTCACGATCAACGACATCGTGCTCAACGAAGGCACCGAGCACGAGCAGCGTCGACCTTTCGAGATCTTCATCAACTCCAAGAATCTCGATCACTACCAATGGATCGTGGCGCTCACGCGCATCATGTCGGCGGTCTTTCGCAAGGGTGGCGACGTGACGTTTCTCGTCGACGAGCTCAAGGCCGTATTCGATCCGCGCGGTGGTTACTGGCAGCCCGGCGGTAAGTTCATGCCGTCGATCATTGCCGAGCTCGGCCACATCGTCGAGCGACATCTGACACAGATCGGACTGTTGAAGAGCCCCGAGCTCTCCGAGGAGCAGCACAAGCTCATCGCCGAGAAGCGCGCCGAGTTCGAGGCGCGCGGCAGCCAGAAGGACGCGTTTGCGGCAAGCGAGTTCCCAGAAGGCGCCCAACTTTGCGGCAAGTGCAGCACGACTGCTGCCGTGTTGCTCGACGGTTGCATGACCTGTTTGAACTGCGGTTATTCCAAGTGCGGCTAGACATCGACTCACCGGCGCCCGGGCCGAGGTCAGGGCGCGTCACCGGTCCGCCGTTGGTCCGCTCCGACGCTTAGCGCGCGGAGCGGGCCTTTTTTCGCGCAGCGGCAGCCATCGCTGCCTCCGAAACTCGCTAGAATGGCGCAGTCCCTTGGCAGCCAGGCGGCCGACGTGACTCTATCCGTTCCCGACTTCTCGAAGCTCCGAGTGCTCGTTGCCGGCGACGCCATGCTGGACGAGTATTGGTTCGGCGACACGGCACGCATTTCACCCGAAGCGCCCGTGCCCGTCGTGAAGACACGATCCGCCGAGCAAAGGCCCGGCGGCGCGGCGAACGTTGCTCTCAACGTCGCCGCACTCGGCGCGCGAGCCGTGCTTGCAGCCGTCATCGGGGCCGACGAGCGCGGCCGGGTGCTTTGTGAAGCGCTCGAACGGCAAGGTGTGCGGTGTGAGGTCTTGCGTTCGGCGGCGGTGCCGACGATTCACAAGCTGCGCGTGCTTGCTCGCAATCAACAGCTCATTCGCGTCGATGCCGAGCAGTCTTTGGAGTCTTGCGCCGACGAGTTCAACGACGTGTTTGCCAAGGCTGTCCCGTTCGCCGACGTCGTCGTGCTCTCCGACTACGCCAAGGGCACGCTACGCCGTGCCGCGGACCTCGTCGCGATCTGCCGCAATGCCGGCGTCCCAGTGTTGATCGACCCGAAAGGCACCGACTTCGCTCGTTACCGCGGCGCAACGGCGCTGACTCCTAACCGCGGGGAGTTCGAGGCCGTCGTCGGCCGCTCGGACACCGAATCGCAGTTCGTCGCCAAGGGCAGTGCGCTGCGTGCAGAGCTCGATCTGGGGCTGATGCTCGTGACACGCGGCGACCAAGGGATGACGCTGTTCAGTGCCGACGATCCGCCGCTGACGCTCGCGGCCGAGGCGCGTGAGGTTTTCGACGTCACGGGTGCGGGGGATACCGTTATTGCGTTGCTCGCTGCGGGCTTGGCCGCGGGGCTCTCGGCTGCCGATGCTGCGGGGCTCGCAAACCTGGGCGCCAGCATAGTAGTCGGCAAGATCGGCTCGGCAACTGCAAGTGGCTCGGAGCTCAAGCTCGCGCTGCACCGGCGCGGACGCGGCGGGCGAGGGCTCGTCGACGTCGACGAGCTCGAGGAGTTGGTCGCAGAGGCCAAGGTGCGCGGCGAGCGCATCGTCATGACGAACGGGTGCTTCGACATTTTGCACGCCGGGCACGTCAGCTATCTGGAAGAGGCCAAGTCATGCGGCGACCGGCTCGTCGTCGCCGTCAACGACGATGCTTCGGTGCGGCGACTCAAGGGTCAGTGGCGCCCGATCACGCCATTAGCCGATCGCATGGCCGTGCTCGCCGGACTCGCCGCGGTCGACTGGGTCGTGCCGTTTTCCGACGACACGCCCGCGGCACTCGTCGACAGGATTCTTCCCGACGTGCTCGTCAAAGGCGGGGACTACAAGGCGCACGAAATCGCCGGCGGGGAGGCCGTGCTGCGCAATGGCGGCGAAGTGCGCGTGCTGAGTTTCCGCGAGGGCCGCTCAACGAGCGCTCTCATCGACTCGATCTTGGAGCGCGAACCGAAATGAGCCCGGCCTGTCCGGCCGGGCTCGTGGTCCTCATTGCTGTGCAGGCGGCTGGGCCGGTGACGCATTTTGCGCTTGGGGCGCTAGCCAACCGTTGATTTGCTCGATGTCCTGCACGGCCAGGCTGCCGGCGGCTTGCTTCAACCGCAATACGTTCATGATGTAGTCATAGCGGCTCTGCGAGTACAGCGTTTCGGCGCGCCGGAGATTGTTCTGGGCCTGCAGAACGTCGACCGTCGTCTGAGTGCCGACCTCGAAGCCGGCCTCGGTCGCGCGCAATGCCGTGCGATTGGACTCGACGGATTGACGCAGCGCCCGCACCTGCGAGATCTGCGAGATCACGCCGAGGTAGCTGTCGCGCGCTTGCCTTTCCGTCTGACGCGCGACGCGCTCGACCTCCTCGCTGGCTGCGCGGTGCTGATACACGGACTGCTGGATGCGAGAGTGATTCAGTCCACCCGTGAAGATCGGCACTCTGACGTCGAGTGACCAGTTGTATCCGGTCGGTGAACTCGTGGAGGGGTTGCGTATCGGGTCCGCCGGCGGCGGGTTGAAGATGGTGTACACCTGATCGGTCGATGAATCGGTGTAGCCAGCCGACAAGCTCAGCGTCGGTAGCCTGCCGGCGCGCTGTATCTGGATGTTGTCCTCGGCGATGTCGGCGCTGATTCGACTCGAGATCAACGTGAGATTCTGCGATAGCGCGGTCTTCACCCAGTCCTCGGCGCTGGCCGGATCGGGTGTGAGCAACGGGAGTTGATCCGTAGGGCTAGCGAGATCCGTCACGATGTCGCCGATGACTTCGCGCAACATCTCATGCGCCGTCGCGAGTTGCCGCTGCGCACCGATCTCCGTGGCGACTGCGTCGTCGTAGCCGGCCTGCGACTGCTGCACGTCGGTGATGGCAATGAGGCCCACCTCAAATCGCCGTTGAGCCTGCTCGAGCTGTCTGGAAAGGGACTCGCGCGCGGCCACGGCGGAGGCAAGGTTGTCCTCTGCGGCGAGCACATTGAAGTAGGCCGTAGCAACGCGGATCAACAGATCCTGTTTCGCGGCTTCATAGTCCGTCTCGGCCTTCGTGACCCGCTTGTCCGCTTGCTTCAATTGCGTGAATGCGGCCCAGTCGAAGAGAGTTTGGGTCAAGCTCACGCTCCATTGGCGGCGATCGGACTGGAATTCGGTGCCGGTGCCAAAAGACTGGCCGCTGCCTTGAACGACGGCGGGCGACTTACTCTCGCTAAATTGATGCGCCTTGCTGGCCGCGAAGCTCAGACCGGGAAATATGGCGCTTCGTGCCTGGGGCTTGGCTTCGGCGGCTGCGAGGTAGGTGGCTTCCGCCTCGCGAATCGCGGGATCGCTCTGCAGTGCGCGCTGGTAGACATCCATGAGGTCTTCTTGAGCCATTGCCGGCGCTGCAAGCAGGGCGCCTGCGAGCATCAGGGTCATCGTTCGTATCGTTTTGGCCATTGGTGTTGTATCCCTATAAAGCGTATGACGAACAGTTCCATTCACTAGTAGCGTGGGACCAGCGGGTCTATCTCCGTTGACCAAGCGTCGATGCCGCCTTTGAGATTGAATACATTATCGAAACCACTACCGATTAGGAATTCCGCGACGTATCGGCTTCGCGCGCCGCTGTGACACATGATCACGAGCGGAACGTCGCGTTCGAGCTGTGCCAGGTTGGTCGGAATCTCGCGCATCGGTACGTGTCGTGCAAAGGGCAGCGCTGCGATCTCGAGCTCGAAAGGTTCGCGGATGTCGAGCAGCACGACTTGCAGCGCACGAGTGTCGGCTGGCCAACGAGCGCAGAACTCCGTAGGTGTCAGCTCCGGGACGGCCGGCATCGCACGCGGGTCCCGATCAGAGGACGAAGGGCTCCGGCCGGTCAGCGTTGATCATTGGAGCGACGACGGTCTCGAACAAGCTTTCGGTCGTCCAATCGCCGTTCGCGCTTCTCGTGACGAGGCAAGCCTCCATGACGGGCGAGCGGCCCACGACGATGAACAGTCGTCCGTTGGGGCGCAACATTCGTATGAAATGCTCGTCGAGCTCGGGGACCGAAGCCGTGACAGCGATGGCATCAAACCTCTCCGGCAACGATAGTGTCAGTGCGTCCGCGACGACGAGCTCGACATTGTCGGCATGGTGCTCGTAGAGCTTTGGCCGCGCTGCCTCGATGAAGTCCGGGAAGATATCGACGCTCGTCACACGGCGGCCGAGCCGAGCCAAGCATGCGCTGATGTATCCGCTGCCCGTTCCGATCTCGAGGACCTCGTCCGTCGGCCCGATCTGCAGCGCTTGGAGCAACCGCCCTTCGAGCTTCGGCGCGAGCATGCTTTGCTCGTGGGCGATCGGAATTTCCGTGTCGGCAAACGCGAGGTCTCGATACGCGGCGGGGACGAACCGCTCGCGCGGTGTCGCTTCGAGGGTTCTCAGCACCCGATCGTCCAGCACTTCCCAGGCCCTGATTTGCTGGCCGAGCATCTGGGCTCTTGCGACTTCTGGATTCATGCGGATAGGTGTCGTGCCGATCGGAGGGTGCTGCGAAGAACGCGGTAGAGTACGAAGTTTAGCTAGGTGAGACAAGGCGGTGTCTAAAGAATTATGGTCAATTCCGGGCGACGGTCCAAGCTCGGTTGCGCTATCTTTAAACACGCAGCAAAACAGGAATTTGCGCCCCACCGAGCGCGGCTCGCACGCCCATCTGCCGGCCGGAGCTCTGGGTTCAATAACAACAATACCGGCGCATGACGGCGCCGAAGCAACAGGGGCCCGCCCGCAAGTGCCAGCAGGGATCTCGCTGTCCGTATCGCAGGTTTCGTACGCCCGACTTCAGGTGGGGCAGGCCTCATTGCGCGCGTCGCACCCAGTACCGACCGAAGGACCGACGTGGCCGCTGTGTTGAGCGAACCAATTTTGACCCTGGCGGCCCTGGTCGCCTTGTTGCTGTTGATTGCCCTCGTATGGGCTTCTTCGCGACGGCCGTACGTGCGGGAAGTCGAGCGTCTCAAAGAAGATCTGCACGATATTTTGGCGTCCGGCGACACCGAAGGCCGGATTCCGGTCAACGGCCGGATCGGCCATTTCGTCGATATCACGGCCAGTGTGAATCGGTTGCTCGATCGCGGCGACGAGCTGCGGCAAGTCGCTCAGCCCCCCGACGGCGGCGATCTCTTCTACGTTTTGGCCGATACACTGCCTGAGGTTGCGCTCGTTCACACCAACGCGATTCTGTATGCCAATCGGGCCGCCGGGGAGCTATTCGGCCTCGAGGCGAGATCCCTCGAAGGCAAGCAAATCACCGACCTGCTGCGCCCGGCATACCGCGCGATGGTCCGCAAGCAGATCGGCGGCAGCGTGACGGGCACGGTGCCCTTGCAGGTGCTCGAGGTACAGCTCATCAGCACCGACGATCGGCCCCAATGGGTCGAGCTGCACAGCCGGCGTATCGACTTCGGTGGCGAGCCGGCGTTACTGACGGTTGCGAAAGACATCACTCATCGCAAGAGCCTCGAGGCGTCCCTAGGCCGCGGCAAGCTGCAAGCAAGAATCACGCTCGAGTCGATCGGCGAAGGTGTCATTACGACCGACCGGAACGGGACGATCGACTACATGAACGAAGCGGCGGAGCAGCTCATCGGGACCATGCGAAGCGTGGGCGTGGGCAAGCGGCTGCTGGACTTGATCGCACTGGTCGACGAGCTGGACCGCGATTCGCTCGGCGACCCCGTGGCGAAGTGCCTGAGCGAGCGCCGGCGCATCAATCTCGGCAGGCGCGCCCTGCTACTGAGCAAACACGCCGAGCGGGAGTTTTCGACGGAGCTCACGGCATCGCCGATTCGCAGCCCCGACGGACAAGTCGGCGGCTGTGTAGTCATATTTCACGACGTCAGCGAAATGCGCGGACTGGCGCGCGAGATGTCCTATCAGGCCAGTCACGATGCGCTTACGGGCCTCGTCAATCGAGTGGAGTTCGAGCGGCGCCTCGGGGCCGCTTTAGACTCGGCGCGCGGCGAAGGCGTCGGCCACGTCGTGAGCTACCTCGACCTCGATCGTTTCAAGCTCGTCAACGATTCCTGCGGTCACATTGCCGGCGATAACCTGTTGCGGGAGATCGCCGCTTTACTGAAGCAGCGCATTCGCGACTCCGACACCGTGGCCCGCGTTGGCGGCGACGAGTTCGCGATGTTGCTGGCCGGATGCCCGCTCGACAAGGCCCGTCAGATCGCCGACGACGTGTGCCAAGCGATTGCCGACTACCACTTTGCTTGGCAAGACCGCAGTTTCGACATCGGTGTAAGCATCGGTCTCGTGGAAGTCGGCAAGGACAGCGGATCGGCGGAGAATGTGCTTAGCGCCGCTGATTCCGCCTGCTACGTCGCCAAGCAGCAAGGCCGCGGCCGTGTTCACGTGTACTCCACGCGAGACGAAGTGCTCGCCCGCGAGCGCGGTGAAATCCAGTGGCTGCAAAAGCTGCAGACGGCACTCAAGGAAAATCGCTTCGAGCTCTATGTTCAACCCATCATCGCGATCGGCAGCCGCGGTCAGACGGGCCCCGCGGCCGAAGTGCTCCTCCGAATGCGAGACGAAGCCGGCAAGAGCATTTTGCCGATGCACTTTCTTGCATCTGCCGAGCGCTATCAGCTCATGTCGCACATCGATCGGTGGGTCGTTCAAGCGGCTCTCACGGCAATTGCAAGCGGTGCGCCGCATCTGCCTACGGGCCGGACCTGCAGCATCAACCTGTCGGCGCAGACGTTGGGCGACGAAGACTTTCTGGAGTTCGTGGTGGACGTGCTCGACCATACCGGGGTGAGCCCCGACAAGCTGTGTTTCGAAGTGCCGGAGTCCGCGGTCATCAATCAGATGGACCACGCGCAGCGTTTCATCGACGTATTGCACGGAATCGGTTGCCGGTTTGCGCTCGATGATTTCGGCAGCGGTATCGGCTCCTTCTCGCACCTGAAGCACCTGTCGCTCGACTATTTGAAGATCGACGGGATGTACACGCGCGAGCTCGAGCAGGACAGCGTCAATCGGGAGATGGTGGCCGCCATGATCAAGCTCGCACGAACTCTCGACTTTCAGGTCGTGGCCGAGCAAGTCGAGGACCAGGAGTCGTTCGAGGCACTGCGCGGACTCGGTGTCGACTTCGTGCAAGGGTTCGTCGTCGAGCGGCCGCGGCCGTTGCACGCTGTTCATTAGGCTGCGTGCCCCCCGCAAGAGTTTCTGCGTCTACCCGAAGCGGCTTCTGCTGAGGTGGTGCGGGGCCGGGCCAGCGCGAACGGCGTGCGACGAGACACGCCGTGAATACGTCCATGTAGGCTCGGCGCGCGCATCCCTGCGCGCGACGGTCTCGTCGCACGCCGTTCGCGCCGACTCGGCTTACAAAACGTCGGCCGGCTCGTGGAACAACCGACAGCAACGACCCGGTAGCGCTCTGTGGCGCGTGGTCGGGGCGAAGTCGTGGGAGAAGAACAAGGCGGCGAGCCATGGCTGGCTCGCCGCCTCGGCAGGGGCGCCGCTAGAGCAGCGGGATGCTGAGCAGCGCTACGATGTTGATGATCTTGATCAGCGGGTTGATCGCGGGGCCGGCCGTATCTTTGTACGGGTCGCCGACGGTGTCGCCCGTGACGGCGGCCTTGTGGGCTTCGGACCCTTTGCCGCCGAAGTGACCGTCCTCGATGTACTTCTTGGCGTTGTCCCATGCTCCGCCGCCGGTGGTCATCGAGATGGCGACGAATAGGCCCGTTACGATCGTGCCGAGCAGCAGACCGCCGAGCGCCTCGGGGCCGAGCAACAGTCCGATGATCACGGGAACGAGCAGCGGCAGCAGCGACGGCACGATCATTTCCTTGATGGCCGCCCGCGTGAGCAGGTCCACGGCTGTCGAATAGTCGGGCCGCGTGGTGCCTTCCATGATGCCTTTGATCTCGCGGAACTGACGTCGGACCTCGTTGACGACCGAGCCCGCCGCGCGGCCGACGGCTTCCATGGCCATCGAGCCGAACAGATACGGCACGAGGCCGCCGATGAACAGGCCGATGATCACGCGGTGATCCGACAAGTCGAACTGCAGCACACCGAAGCCTGCTTCACGCAGGCTGTGAGTGTAGTCGGCGAACAGCACGAGCGCGGCGAGGCCGGCCGAGCCGATGGCGTAGCCCTTGGTTACGGCCTTGGTCGTGTTGCCGACTGCGTCGAGCGCGTCGGTCACGTTGCGGACCTCGCCGGGCAGCTGCGACATTTCGGCGATGCCGCCGGCGTTGTCGGTGATCGGTCCGAACGCGTCGAGCGCGACGATCATGCCCGTCATCGACAGCATGCTCGTGGCCGCAATCGCGATGCCGTAGAGGTCGGCCAATTCAAAGGCGCCCCAAATGGCGATGCAAACGGCGATGACGGGCAGCGCAGTCGCTTTCATCGAGATGCCGAGGCCCGCGATGATGTTGGTCGCGTGACCGGTCGTGGACGCCTCGGCGATCTTCTTGACCGGGCTGAAGTTCGTGCCCGTGTAGTACTCGGTGATCACGACCATGGCGGCCGTGAGGGCCAAGCCGATCAGCGCGGCGAAGTAGAGGTCCATCGAGTTTGCGCCCATCAGTGCCGTCGTGATCGGGTAGAACGCGATCGCCGCGAGCACGCCAGATACGATCACTCCCTTGTAGAGGGCAGGCATGATTTTGCCGCTGCTCGTGCTCACGAAGAACGTACCGATGATCGAGGCGACGATCGACACGGCTCCGAGCAAGATGGGGTACAGCACGGCGTTCGGCCCGAGCTGGGCTGCAGTCAGACCGCCGAGCAGCATCGTTGCAATCAGCGTCACGGCGTACGTTTCGAACAAGTCCGCAGCCATGCCGGCGCAGTCGCCGACGTTGTCGCCGACGTTGTCGGCAATGACGGCCGGGTTGCGCGGGTCGTCCTCCGGAATCCCGGCTTCGACCTTGCCGACGAGGTCGGCGCCGACGTCGGCGCCCTTCGTGAAGATGCCGCCGCCGAGTCGCGCGAAGATCGAAATCAGCGAGCCGCCGAAAGCGAGACCGACGAGTGCTTTGAGCGCTTCCTCGTTCGGCATGCCGATGAGCTGCAGCACCCAGTAGTAGCCCGCGACGCCGAGAAGCCCGAGGCCGACGACGAGAAGGCCCGTGATCGCGCCGCCGCGAAAAGCGACGGTCAACGCGGCATTGATGCCCGAGGTGGCTGCCTGGGCCGTGCGCACGTTGGCGCGTACCGACACGAACATGCCGATGTACCCTGCGAGGGCCGAGAAGAACGCGCCGATCGCGAAGCCCACGGCCGTGCCCCAGTTCAAAGCGACCCCGAGGATGACGAACAGCGCCACACCGACGACGGCAATCGTGAGGTATTGGCGGTTCATGTAGGCCTTTGCGCCCTCTTGAATGGCGCCGGCGATTTCCTGCATCCGCTCGTTACCCGGCGAGCGCTTCAAGATCCAGCTCGCCGTCACGGCACCGTAGATCACGGCCAACACGGCCGCGCCCAACGACAGCCCAAGCGCAAAAGTCGGATTCATCCGTAGTCTCCCAACCAAATCCCAGGGAGCCGAGCACGCCGAGAGAGCGTCTGGTCGCCTGGATCAACCCAATGGAACCTCGCCCCGTGGCGGGGTTGCGGAGGTCGCGAACGGGGTTCAACCCTGTTGTTCTTAACCGCGCCGCCGTCCCCCTTCAGGCGGCGAAGCGGGCGCTACTTTAGCACAAACTCGCTGGTGAGCCGCTTGGTAACTCGCTGCTTGCGGAGCGTGACATAAGCGGGCAGTCCGTTGCGGTACGGCGGGTACGCCTCGCCCTGAATCAGCGGTTCGAGATACCGCCGGCACATGCCCGTGATGCCGAATCCGTCCTTCGTGATGAAGCTGCGTGGCATCAACTTTTCTCTGTTGGCGACCTTGCTCAGCGCCACCTGGCCGACCGTCCAACGATAGGGCTTGTGCGATTTGCGCACGATCGTCGGCATGACCGCGTTCTCGCCCGCGAGCGCGAGCTCCACGGCGGCCTTGCCGACTGCATACGCTTGCTCGACGTCGACCTTCGATGCGATGTGGCGCGCGGATCGCTGCAGGTAGTCGGCGATCGCGTAATGGTATTTGAGGCCGAGCTTGCCGCGAACGAGCTGCGCCACCGTGGCCGCGACGCCGCCGAGCTGGGCGTGACCGAAGGCGTCCTTGCCGCCGGCTTCGGCCAGGAATCGGCCGTCGGGATGGCGCGCACCCTCGGAGACGACGACGACGCAATACTCGAAGCGCTCCACGCATTCCTGGACGCGCGCGAGAAACGCCGCCTCGTCGAAAGGTATCTCGGGAAACAGAATGATGTGCGGCGCGTCGGCGGCGGTTTCGCCGGCGAGGCCTGCGGCGGCCGCGATCCATCCCGCGTGCCGGCCCATGACCTCGAGGATGAACACGCGTGTGGAAGTGCGCGCCATCGACGCGACGTCGAGGGCCGCTTCCCGCGTGGAAACCGCGACGTACTTCGCGACCGAGCCGAATCCCGGGCACGTGTCGGTGACGGGCAAGTCGTTGTCGACGGTCTTGGGCACGCCGATGCAGGTGACCGGGTAGCCGAGCGTACGGCCGATCTCCGATACTTTGTGGGCCGTATCCATCGAGTCGCCGCCGCCGTTGTAGAAAAAGTAGCCGATGTCGTGAGCCTTGAAAACTTCGATCAAGCGCTCGTATTCGGCGCGGTTCTGATCGAGGCCTTTGAGCTTGTAGCGCGCCGAGCCAAAAGCCCCGCCAGGCGTGTGTTTGAGGGCCGCGATCGCGCTCGCGGTCTCGGCGCCCGTATCGACCATGTCTTCGGTCAGCGCGCCGAGCACGCCGTTGCGGCCTGCGTAGATCTTGCCGAAGATTTCTCGGTGTTTCCGCGCCGTTTCGATGACGCCGCAGGCGCTCGCATTGATCACCGCCGTCACGCCGCCCGATTGGGCATAGAACACGTTTTTCTTCACGCAGCCTCCGGCCCACCGACTTGTGGCAGTCAGAATAACAAAACGCCGCTCGTGTTTGACGAAGGTTGCGACGGTCGCTTAGTTTAGCGGCCTCCGCCACTGTTGGTTTCGCGAGAGAAGCGAATGCGTATCGTCATGCTCGGCGCGCCGGGCTCCGGAAAGGGCACACAGGCACAGCGGCTGCAGGCCCACTACGGCTTGCCGCAAGTATCCACGGGCGATCTGTTGCGCCGTGCCGTGGCCGACAAGACACCGCTCGGCTTGGAAGCGAAGTCGGCGATGGACGCCGGTGAGCTCGTTTCCGACCGGATCGTGCTCGGCATGATCAAAGAACGCGTGGTGCAGCCGGACACCGGCAAGGGTTTCATTCTCGACGGCTATCCGCGCAACGAATCGCAAGCCCGGGATCTGGAAGCCGTGCTCGCCGATCTCGGCCTCACGCTCGACTGCGCCGTGCTCATGGACGTCGATTTCGACATCCTCATGAAGCGGCTCACGGGTCGGCGCACCTGTTCTGCTACGGGCAAAGTGCTGAACGTTCATTTCTCGCCGCCCGAAGAGCTCGAGGCGTGCAAGCGAGCCGGCGGCGAGCTTGTGCAACGCGACGACGACAACGAGACAACGATTGGCAACCGCCTCCAGGTCTACGAACGACAGACCGCGCCGCTCATCGAGTACTACCGCAACCAGGGTCTGCTCAAGACGGTTGCCGCGACCGGCGCCGTGGACGACGTCTACGACCGTCTCGTGAAGGCGCTCGGGCTCACGCGCTAGGACGCTTGTGCCGTTTCGCGCGCGAGCAGATCCGCGAGCGCTTCGGCGCGCCAGCCGCTGCGCAGAGTCTGTGGCTGCTCACCATTCGCGACGACCGCCAAGTCACGGCGTGTTGCCAGTATTTCCGGCTCTATGCCGAGCTCGCCGGCACGTTGACGTACGGCGGCTTGCAGAGCTTTGAGCTTGGTCTTGTCGGGTGCCGGGCCCGCGACGTTAGTGGCTACGATATCCCGAATGTCCGCGTCCTTACCGGATGCGACGGCGGCCAGGATGGCATCGCCGCGTTTGGCGGCCGTGCGCGCCGAGACACGGCTTTCTAGCCCGGTTCGGTCGCTCGGCATGGTGGCGGCGATGCCGAGCAAGTCTTCGTCGGCGAGAATCCAACGCCGCGGTCGATCTTTGCGCTGAGCTTCGAGCTCGCGCCATCGCACGAGCGCGAGCGCCGCGCAACGTCCGTCGAACGCGAGGGCGTGCACACCTTTGAGCCGACTCCAGATGGCGGTCATGTCGGCAATCGGCGGCTCGGCGAGCAGCCGTGCGCAGTCTTCCTCGAGCCAGGCCAGCCGGCCGAGCTCGCCGAGGCGTGTCTCGAGCTTGCGCCAGGCAGGCAGCAGATGCCGCACGTCGTCGAGTGCGTACTCGAGGGCGGCCGTCGGCAACGGTCGTCGGCTCCAGTCGGTACGCGCATAGCTCTCGCCGAGCTCGACGCCGAGCGCCTGGCCGAGCAAGCCTTCGAGGCCGATTTGCGGCGCGTGACCGGTGAGCGCCGCGGCGATCTGCGTATCGATGAGGCGCGGAGGCAGCTTGCCTGCGAGCTGCCACACGACCTCGAGATCCTGTCGCGCACTGTGCAGCACCCAAGTGCGTTCCGCGTCGAACAGCGGCTCGAGCAGCGGTTCCAAATCGAGCGGTGCGAGGCAATCGATGCAGGTTGCGTGCTCGTCCGTGCCGAGCTGGATGAGGCACAGCTTCGGGTAATAGGTTTTCTCACGTACGAATTCCGTGTCGACGGCAATCAACGGTGCCTCGGCGACCCATCGAGCCGCTTGCTCGAGTGCAGCCTGCGTCGCGGCGATCGGCGGATCGGCGTCGGTCAGCATGAGCGTGGTGCGGAGAATTCGGCGCTATGCATACGTTATGATCCGGGTCCTCGGGTTAGGGAAACGCCGCTGTGCTGCGTCTGATCTTGGCATTCGTGGAAATCGCGTTGCACCGCCGCGGACCCGATGAGGTGCCCGCTTCGCAGTTTTTCTTCGGCATCGTTCTCGTCGTTTATCTCGTCGTTGCGTTCGCGACGCTGCAGCTCGGTGCGGGAGTCACGCACCCGATTTTGCTGCTGATCGTCGACACGGCGTTCAGCTTGACCTTTATCTGGAGCGTGCTCAAGGCCTTCGCTCGCGAGCGGCGATTCAAGCAGACGGCGAGCGCTTTGCTCGGCACGGATACGCTCTTGAACCTTTTGAGTATGCCGCTGCTGGTCTGGGGGCAAGCGCTCGAGTCGTCTGGGGGCGATAACGGGACCGTGGCGCTGCTGTTCGCTTTGCTGGCGATTTGGTCCATCGACATCTCGGGTTTCGTGTTGTCACGCGCACTCGATCGCGCGTATTTCCTCGGCGTTGCGATCATGCTCGGCTATGTGCTGCTGTCCATTAGTCTGCGGCTCACGCTGTTTCCGATGCCCAAGCCATGAACATTCACATACTCGGCATCTGCGGCACGTTCATGGGCGGCATCGCTGCGATCGCGAAGGCCGCCGGCCATACGGTCTCCGGCGCGGATCAAAACGTCTACCCGCCCATGAGCACCCAGCTCGAACGGCTCGGCATCGACTTGCAGCAAGGCTATGACGACGCTCGTTTGCCGAGCGGAATCGACTGTGTGGTCGTCGGTAATGCGCTCAGTCGCGGGAAGCCCGTGGTGGAGGCTCTGCTCGACTCCGGCCTGCCGTATTACTCCGGGCCACAGTGGCTGGCCGATAATGTGCTGCGTGATCGGTGGGTGCTCGCCGTCTCCGGCACGCACGGGAAGACCACGACGTCGAGCATGCTCGCCTGGATTCTCGAGTGTGCCGGCCTTGCCCCGGGCTTTCTGATCGGCGGCGTGCCGGTCGATTTCGGTATCTCGGCTCGTCTTGGTGCGGGTAGGTATTTCGTCGTCGAAGCGGACGAATACGATACGGCGTTTTTCGACAAGCGCGCGAAGTTCGTTCACTACCGTCCGCGAACGCTCGTCATCAATAACATCGAGTACGACCACGCCGATATTTACCCGAGCGTCGAGTCGATCATTTGGCAGTTTCATCAACTCCTGCGCACGGTGCCGCGTAGCGGCTTGGTGGCCGTTAATGCACGGGACGCAAACATCGGGGCTTTGTTGAAGCGCGGCGTGTGGACGCCCGTCGAAACGTTCAGTGCCCGTTCGAGCGAGGCGCATTGGTCGGCACGCTACGAGGACGTCGGTGCCGAGTCGACCTTCTCCGTGCGGTGCCGTGGAACCAAGGTCGGGGAGGCGACTTGGGGGTTGCTCGGCGAGCACAACCTCGAGAATGCCGTGGCGGCGCTGATGGCCGCGAGCCATGCCGGGGTCGCGCCGCAGGTCTCGCTGGGGGCGCTCGCGAAGTTTCGCGGTGTCAAGCGGCGTCTGGAAAGCCGCGGCGAGTTCGGGGGCATCGCGCTCTACGAGGATTTCGCGCATCACCCCACGGCGATCACGACGACGTTGGCGGGGTTGCGCAGTCGCCGAACCGACCAACGCATCATCGCCGTCTTCGAGCCGCGTTCCAACACGATGAGGATGGGCGCTCACGGTGCTGCGCTCGCGCGTGCATTCGACGAGGCGGATCGAGTTTTCGTGCTCGGCTCGGACCGGTTGGATTGGGATCCGCGGAGCGTTCTGGCGCCGCTCGGGGCGAAGTTGTCCGTCAGCACGGATGCCGACGCTCTGCTGGCCGCGCTCTTGAACGAGCTCGCCTCGGGCGATCAAGTCGTGCTCATGTCCAACGGCGGTTTCCAAGGACTGCCCGATCGGCTCGAGCAGGCGCTGGCAAGTGGATGCGAGGATCGAGGTAAGCGATGAGCGTCGGCCAGGACGCGTTCGACCTCCCGCTCTTTCCGTTGCAGACCGTGCTGTTCCCGGGCGGTCCTTTGGTGCTTAGGGTCTTCGAGCCCCGCTACCTGGACATGGTTGCGCGCTGCCTGCGCGGCGACAATCGATTCGGCGTCGTCGCGATCAAGCAAGGGTCGGAGGTGGGGCCGGCCGCTATCTTCGACGTCGGCACGACGGCCGAGATCGTGGACTGGAACCGGGAGCCCAACGGCTTGCTCGGCGTGACCGCGGTGGGCAGGCGAAGCTTCCGCTTGCAGTCTTCAGTACGGCTTTCGGACGGGCTCTACTCGGGTCGTGCCGTCTGGCTGCCGCGTGCCGATCCCGTGCCGTTGCCGGAACGGTTCGCCGCGCTCGGCAAGCTGTTGCGAAGCCTGGCGGGAGACGAAGCGAGAGAAGCGTTGGAGGAGGACGCCGAATCGGTCGGTTTTCGTTTGGCCGAGGCATTGCCTCTGGCTGTTTCGGTCAAACAGTCACTGCTCGAGGTGCCCGACTCGCTGGAACGACTCGAGAAGCTGTCGGCTCTGCTCGAGAACTTTCGAGGGGCGGAATGAGGGTTGCCCGCCGTGCTACGCTCTGCGCCCCGCGACCGGGACGGGACGGACGGCCAGTAGGGTGAGGGAGTAGTGAAGAAGTACATGTGCCTGATTTGCGGATTCGTCTACGACGAGGCGGTCGGGCGACCCGAAGAAGGGATTCCGCCGGGCACCAAATGGGTAGACATTCCACTGTCATGGCGCTGTCCGGACTGCGGGTCCGGCAAGGAAGACTTCGAGATGGTCGAGGTCTAGCCTTTCGGCAGACGCGTGACGGTGTGACCGCGTCGGCGCAGCAACGCGATGACGCTGTCGTCGCCGACGAGATGCAGCGCTCCCACGACCACGAGATAACGATGCCCGTTCTCGAGCAGCCGCTCCAGCACCGGCACCCAGCGCGCGTTGCGTTGCTTGACGAGCGTTGCATACAGCTCGGGGAAGCCGTCGAATTCACCTAGCAGCTCTTTGGCCGCCGCGTCGAGCTCGCCTTGGCGCCACGCGCGGGCCAGCGAGTCGAGCGTCGCGCCGGCCGAATCGAGCTCGTTCACGGTCTGCTCGAGCAGCGCCTGCTGATCGTGCGCCGACAGGTGGTCGAACAAGCCGACCTGAAATTCGACGGTCTCGAGGCCAAGGATCTGCTTGTGATCGCGGCGGGCCTTGCCGAGCAAGTACTGCTCGACGCCGCGCTGCGCCTCGAAGCCTACGCGGCGCGTTCCGAGCTCGAGCAACGAGACGGCCACCATCCAGGGCTCGAAGCGCTCGAGCTGCGCGATGTCGACGCCGAGCCTGCGGGCTGCGCGATCGGTGCGGGCATACAGCGGCGCGGCAACGACGTCGCCGAGCACTTTGCCCTCGGGCAATGTCGCGGCGGCGAGGAACGTCGCTTGCTCGGCGACGCTATCGAGATCGTCGAGATCGAGCTCCATGACGAGTGTGTCCGCGCGGGCGTAGAGCTCGTCGATAGAGGTTGGCAATGGGTAGTCGCTGGAGCGCAACTCGTGCATCGAGCCGAGCAAACGAAGTTCGCCGCCGCCGTGTCCCTCGACGAGCCAAGCGGCCGGGTCGGCGAGAGTCGGGCCGCACGTCGCGAGGCCGGCGAGAACGGCTAGGGCCGTCAGGGCTTTGCGCGAGGCGCCCAATCGACTTCCGTCTCGATCGTGCCGTCGGCGAGCAGCGTGAGCCAGCGCATGCCGGGCGGGCGCTCGTCGAGGGCGAAATACTCGCTGCCGGGCAGGAACTGCGCACACGTAGACGGAGTGCTCAGGTAACGCACGCCGTTGCGCTCGCGATCGGATGCCTGATGCACGTGGCCGCAGACGACCGCGCGCACATTCGCGTGCTGATCGACGACGCCGAGAAACTCCGCCGCGTCGCGCAGTGCTACACCGTCGAGCCAGCGGCTGCCCATCGGCAGCGGATGATGATGCATCGAGATCAGAACGTGCTGGGTCGCATGCGCTTCGAGCGCCTGGCGAAGCCCCCGCAACCGAGCCGGCCCGAGGCCCCCCGCGTCCTCGCCCGCGAGAAACGTGCTGAGCAAGATCAGCGACCAGGGACCGAACCGAATTTCTCCTCCGACCTGAAAGGCCCCGCCCGTCAGCACTTCGCCCATGAGCTTCGGGTCGTCGTGGTTGCCGGGGATCGAAGCAACCGGTACGCCGAGCGGCTCCAGCGTCGCGCGAAAGCGTTCGTAGCCCGCGCGGCTCTCGTCTTGGACGATGTCACCCGTGGCGATGACGAGATCGGGTGGCCAGCGCGGATCGCGTCCGGCACGATCGAGCACGCTGAGCATCGTCGCGTAAGTCGGCACGCCGCGCATCCGGCTATCGGCGGCGGCGTGCAAGTGCGTGTCCGTGATCTGTAGGATCCTGACCGCGCCGTCCTGTGGGCGTTGCGCCATGTCTGCGAATCGAGGGCTCATGCCGGGATGTGAGCGATCATACTTAATCTCGATCCACTTGGCGGGCACTGGCTCACAAGATCATGCGCCGGAGGCGGCCGGTTGCGTGACTCGTCTCCGGTAGGCGACAATTCCGCTTCGTTCCCAGCGACTGCACGCCTTTTTGGCGGGCCCGTTCTCCGGGCCGATACCGTAATTATCAGAAAAACAAGGCAGATGGCACTGAGCGGAAAAGATGTAGCGCCAGTTGCTCGACCGCCGCGCCGACGACTTGCCAACGCGATCCGGGCGCTTGCCATGGACGCCGTCGAAGCGGCCCGTTCGGGCCACCCGGGCATGCCGATGGGCATGGCCGATATCGCAGAAGTCTTGTGGAACGACTACCTGCGTTTCGATCCTACCCACCCTCACTGGTTCGACCGCGACCGGTTTGTCCTTTCGAACGGTCACGGCTCGATGCTGCTGTACTCGGTCGCCTACCTTACGGGCTACGCGATCGGGCTCGACGAGATAAAGAACTTTCGTCAGCTCGGCTCGCGGGCCGCGGGCCATCCGGAACGCGATCCGGATATCGGCATTGAGACGACGACGGGCCCGCTGGGACAGGGCATGGCGAATGCGGTCGGCATGGCCCTTGCCGAGCAAGTGCTTGCCGCTACGTTCAATCGCCCCGACGCCACGCTCGTCGACCATCACACATACGTGTTCCTCGGCGACGGCTGCATGATGGAAGGGATCTCGCACGAGGCTTGCTCATTCGCCGGCACGCATCGTCTCGGGAAGCTCACCGCGTTCTACGACGACAACGGTATTTCGATCGACGGGGCGACGAGCGGCTGGTTCACGGACGACACGCCGAAGCGGTTCGAGGCTTACGGTTGGCATGTCGTGCCGAACGTCGACGGCCACGACGCGGATGCGATCCGCGCGGCCATCGACGCGGCGCGTGCCGAGTCCACGCGGCCGTCGCTGATTTGCTGCAAGACCGTGATCGGTTTCGGTGCGCCGAACGTGCAGGGCACGGCGGCGACGCATGGCGCGGCCCTCGGACCCGCCGAAGTTGCGGCGGCGCGCAAGCATCTCGGTTGGGAAGAGCCGCCGTTCGTGATCCCCGACGACGTCAAGAGTGCTTGGGATGCGCGCGAGCGGGGAGCGCGCCTCGAAGCGAACTGGCAAAAGCGCTTCGCGGATTATCGTTCCAAGTATCCCGATCTCGCGGCCGAGTTCGAGCGGCGGATGCGCGGTGACCTGCCCGCAGACTGGGCGAGCACCGCCCGAGAAATCATCGACAAGGCCGCGGCGGCGGGCAAGTCGGTGGCGACCCGCAAGGCTTCGCAGCTCGCGCTCGACTCGCTTGCCCCGGGGTTGCCGGAGCTTATCGGCGGCTCGGCCGATCTCACGGGCTCCAACAACACGCAACATTCGCATTCGAAGCTCATCAGTGCAGCGGAACCTGCCGGCAACTACTTGCATTACGGCGTCCGCGAGTTCGGCATGGCGGCGATCATGAACGGGATGGCCGCGCACGGCGGGTTCATCCCTTACGGCGGGACCTTTCTCGTCTTCTCCGACTATGCGCGCAACGGTTTGCGCATGGCCGCTCTGATCGGGCTGCGCTCGATTTTCGTGCTGAGCCACGACTCGATAGGGCTCGGCGAAGACGGTCCGACCCATCAGCCGATCGAGCATCTCGCAAGCCTCAGGGTCATGCCCAATATGGATGTCTGGCGGCCCTGCGACACGGTCGAGACGACTGTGGCTTGGCGAGCGGCGATCGAGCGCGCTGACGGGCCCACTTGCCTCGTGCTCACCAGGCAAGACCTGCCCCACGTCCAACGCACGGAGGATCAAGTGGGCGCGGTCGCGCGCGGCGGCTATGTGCTGGCGAGCGGGAACGGCGATCCCGACATCACGATCATTGCGACCGGGTCGGAAGTTCAGCTTGCGCTCGGTGCGGCCAAAGAACTCGAAGCCGAAGGCGTCGGTGTCCGCGTCGTGTCGATGCCTTGCACGACGGTTTTCGATCGCCAACCGGCGCAATACCGCGCACACGTGTTGCCGCAACAAGGTGCCCGGCTCGCAATCGAAGCCGGAGCGACTGGCGGATGGTGGCGTTACATCGAAGGTCGCGGCACCGTTATCGGCCTGGATAAATTCGGCCATTCGGCACCGGCCAAGGTTTTGTTCGAGCATTTCGGCTTCACCGTGGCTGCGGTCGTCGCAGCCGCGAAAAAGCTGCTATAAGCATAGCTCGCTCGCTGTTCACGCAATGCCCTGAGGAGGCACGCATGCCCGTCAAAATTGCAATCAATGGCTACGGCCGCATCGGCCGCAACGTCCTTCGCGCGTTGTACGAGAATGATCGCCGTGCCGAGCTCACGGTGGTTGCCGTGAACGACTTGGGCGACGCCAAAACGAATGCGCACTTGACCCGCTACGACACCGCGCACGGGCGGTTTCCCTTCAAGGTCGAAGTGGCCGACGATTGCCTCGTCGTCGACGGCGACAAGATCAAGGTGTGCGCCGAGCGGGACCCGTCGAAGCTGCCTTGGGGAGCCCTCGGCGTCGATGTGGTCCTCGAGTGCACGGGGCTGTTCACCTCCAAGGAGAAAGCGTCGGCGCATGTGCGTGCGGGGGCCAAGAAGGTCGTGATTTCGGCGCCGGCGGGCAAGGACATCGATGCAACCGTCGTCTACGGCGTCAACCACGGCAGTCTGAAGCCGTCCGATACGGTGATCTCCAACGCATCGTGCACGACGAACTGTCTCGCGCCGCTGGCGAAAGTCTTGAACGATTCCATCGGCATCGTGCACGGATTGATGACCACCGTGCACGCTTATACGAACGACCAGGTGCTCACCGACGTTTACCACACCGATCTGCGCCGGGCGCGCTCGGCGACGCAGTCGATGATTCCCACGAAGACGGGCGCGGCGGCGGCCGTCGGCCTCGTTCTGCCGGAGCTCAATGGCAAGCTCGACGGATTCGCGATTCGCGTGCCGACAATCAACGTCTCGATCGTCGACTTGACGTTCCAGGCCAGCAGACCGACGTCGGTGGCGCAGATCAACGAAGCGGTCCGTGCCGCGAGCAATGGCGCGCTCAAAGGCGTGCTCCAGTACAACGACGAGCCTCTCGTGTCGGTGGACTTCAACCACAATCCGGCCTCGTCGATCTATGATGCGAGCCTCACGAAGGTCATCGACGGCACACTCGTCAAAGTGTGTGCGTGGTACGACAACGAATGGGGCTTCTCCAATCGTATGCTCGATACGACGCTCGCGTTCGCAAAGGTCTGAGGTTCCGAGAGTCCGACGGCAGAGGAAGCTGCGATGGCGCTCGCTGTATTGCGTATGACGGACCTCGATCTCACGGGCAAGCGGGTCTTGATCCGGGAAGATCTGAACGTGCCCGTCAAGGGTGGCCGCGTGACCAGCACCGCTCGTCTGGATGCCGCGCTGCCGACGATGCGCGCAGCGCTCGAGGCCGGCGCGCGGGTCATGGTCATGTCCCACCTCGGCCGCCCGAAGGCAGGCGTGTTCGACGAGTCCCAATCCTTGACCCCGGTTGCAGCGAAGCTCGGTGAGCTGCTCGGGCGCAGCGTGCCCGTCGTTCGCGACTGGCTTGCCGGCGTCGAAGTCGAGCCGGGCCGGATGGTGCTTTGTGAGAACGTCCGTTTCGAAGTGGGTGAAGAGTCCGACGACGAGGCATTGGCCAAGAGGATGGCCGCACTCTGTGACATCTACGTCATGGACGCCTTCGGAACCGCGCACCGTGCTCAGGCCAGCACGCACGGCGTGGCCAGGTTCGCACCGGTGGCATGCGCCGGGCCGCTACTGGTGGCCGAGCTCGAAGCGCTCGCGAGCGCGCTGGAAAACCCGCGCCGTCCGCTCATCGCGATCGTCGGCGGCGCCAAGGTGTCGACGAAGCTCGAAGTATTGAAATCGTTGAGCGGCAAAGTCGATGAGTTGATTCTCGGCGGCGGAATCGCGAACACCGTGCTCGCCGCCTCCGGTGTGTCCGTCGGGCGTTCCCTTCATGAGCGGGAGATGGTCGACTTTGCGGCCGAGCTGCTGACGGGCAAGTTCGGAGCTGCCAAGATCCCGTTGCCGGTCGACGTGGTCGTCGGCACTTCCCTCGAGCCGGAAGCGCGTGGCCAGGTCAAGAAAGTCGGCGATGTCGGCGCGGACGAGATGATTCTCGACGTCGGTCCCGAGACGGCCGAGCTGTATGCCGGCAGGCTTCGAGACGCTGGCACGATCGTCTGGAACGGCCCGCTCGGCGTGTTCGAGCATCCCGAATTTGCGGCCGGCACGCAACGAGTCGCGATTGCGGTCGGCGACTCCACGGCCTTCTCGATCGCCGGAGGGGGCGATACCCTTGCGGCAGTCGAGCAATTCGGCGTCAGCGATAAGATTTCCTACATTTCGACCGGTGGCGGCGCCTTTCTCGAGTTCCTCGAGGGAAAGCAGCTGCCGGCTGTCGCTGTGCTGGAGGAGCGAGCCCGCGACAAGCGAGCTTGAGCCTTCCAGTGTCCAAATCCTCTCCCGAGCGGGACCTGTTGCGGCGCGCGTTCGAGCGTGCGCTCGAAGCAGCCGATCCCGCCGTCTGCTTGCCGCCCACCCTCGCCGGCATGGAGCGCGGACCCGCGCTCGTGCTCGGCACGGGGAAGGCGGCCGCGTCGATGGCGGCGGCTTTTCGCGCTCATTGGGATGCGCCCATGCGCGGCTTCGTCGTCACGCGTTACGAGCACGGCTTGCGGGACGGCGAAAGCGCGGGCGGCATCGAGGTCGTGGAGGCCGGGCATCCATCGCCCGACAGTGCGAGCCTGAAGGCGGGCGCGAAGCTGCTCGACCTTGCGCGCGGACGGCACGACGGCGAGATCCTCTGTTGCCTGATCTCCGGCGGCGGGTCGTCGCTTGCAGCAGCGCCGCTCCCGCAAATCACCTTCGACCAGAAGCGTGCCGCGGCGAACTTCTTGATCCGGCAAGGCGCGGACATCCGCGAGATCAACTGCGTTCGCAAGCACTTGTCGCAGTTGAAGGGTGGGCGGCTCGCAGCTGCCGCGCATCCTGCGCCGGTGTTCACGTTCGCTATCTCCGACGTGCCGGGGGACGACCCGGCCGATATCGCGTCAGGACCCACCATTCCCGATGCGACCACACAGGTCGACGCGGTGGCGATCCTCGAACGCTACGGCTATCCGGCGCTGGCGGAGCTTGCGAGCGTCTTGGCGGACCCGAGCTGTGAGACGCCGAAGCCCCACGATTCAGGCTTCGCTGGCGACAGCGTGACGGTCATCGCTTCGGCCAAGACGGCGCTCGAGGCCGCGGCACACTGTCTGACGGAGGCCGGCTACGAGGTCCGCTCGCTCGGCGACGATCTCGCGGACGAGGCTGAGACGCTCGGCCGCGAGCACGCGCGGCTCGCGATTGAGACACAGCGCACGGGGCGGCGCGTCGCGATTCTCTCCGGCGGCGAGACACGCGTCGTGCTCGGCGACGGCGGTGGCCGCGGCGGTCGCAACACCGAGTATCTGTCCGGGCTTGCGCTCGAGCTCGATGGCCGGCCCGGCATCTACGCGTTGGCTGCCGACACCGACGGTATCGACGGCCACGGCGATCATGCCGGCGGCATGGTCGTGCCCGAGATGCTCGAACGCGGCTCGAAACAGGGCTTGTCGCTTGCGGCGCTACTAGCGCGACACGACAGTTACAGTTACTTTGATGCGTGCGGTCTGTTGCTGAGAACTGGCCCCACGCGAACGAACGTCAACGATTTCAGATTGATTCTTTGCCAACAGTGAATCGCCAAGAAATGACTTTCGCCACGGATAGCGGCGAGCAAAAGGACGCTCGGCGTCGAACCAAGATCGTCGCCACTCTCGGGCCGGCCACCGATGACCCGGCTGTTCTCGAGCGGTTGCTGCTCGCGGGCGCCGACGTGTGCCGGATCAACTTCTCGCATGGAACGGCCGCCGATCAAGCCAAGCGCGTCGCCACGGTGCGCGAGACTTCCGAGCGTGCCGGCCGATACATCGGCATCATGGGCGACTTGCAGGGCCCGAAGATCAGAATCGAGTCCTTCAAGGAAGGTTCGGTCACGCTCGTCGCGGACCGCGAATTCGTGCTCGATACGGCGATGGATCCCAACGGCGGCGACGAGAATACCGTAGGGGTTGCTTACCGCAGCCTCGTCAAAGACGTCCAGCCGGGCGACACGCTGCTGCTCGACGACGGATTGATCGTGCTCGAGGTCGAGAGCATCGAGGGCACTCGCGTTGCTTGTCGCGTTAAAGTCGGCGGCAAGCTCGCCGATCACAAAGGCCTGAACAAGCAGGGCGGTGGGTTGTCGGCGCCCGCGCTGACCGACAAAGATCGGCGCGACATCGAGAGCGCGGCGAAGCTCGGGCTCGATTTCGTGTCGGTTTCGTTCGCGCGCAACGCAGACGATATCGAGGAAGCGCGGTCGCTGCTGCGTGCAGCAGGTGGTCATGCGCATATCGTCGCCAAGATCGAGCGAGCGGAAGCCGTGCAGAATATTCGTTCGATTATCGACGCCAGCGACGTGATCATGGTCGCTCGGGGTGACCTTGCGGTCGAGGTGGGCTATGCGTCCATGACGGGCCTGCAGAAAGGTCTGATCAAGCTGGCGCGCGCACGTAACCGCGTGTGCATCACGGCCACTCAGATGCTCGAGTCGATGATCAACTCTCCGTCTCCGACGCGCGCGGAGGTATCGGACGTTGCGAATGCCGTCATGGACGGCACGGATGCCGTGATGCTGTCGGCCGAGAGCGCCGTCGGCAAGTATCCTGTGCGCGCGGTCAGCACTATGGCCGAGCTTTGCGTCGGCGCGGAAAAGCACGAGACGTTCCGGCGCGCCGCCAACTATCGGCTGGAGGACGTGTTTGCCCATGTCGACGAAGCGATCGCGATGGCCGTCATGTACGTTGCAAACCACTTGCACGTACGCGCCATCATCGCCTTGACGGAGTCAGGCTCGACGACGCTGTGGATGTCGCGAGTGCGCTCCGACATCCCAGTGTTTGCGTTCACACGTCACGAGGCGACGCGACGGCGCGTGAGCATGTACCGCGGCGTTTACGCCGTGCCTTTCGACGTGGTGCACGCCGATCCGAGCGCCGTGCAGCAAAGTGTGTTCGCGACGCTGCTGCGCGACGGAGCGGTTGCGCCCGGCGATCTGGTGTTGTTCACGAAAGGTGATCAGCAGGGGGTCGCCGGCCGAACGAACACGATGCAGATTTTGACGGTGCCCGACGCGGGCGACGCGCGCCCGCGGGTGAGTG
This sequence comes from uncultured Gammaproteobacteria bacterium, assembly GCA_963786385.1. Taxonomy (GTDB): domain Bacteria; phylum Pseudomonadota; class Gammaproteobacteria; order Steroidobacterales; family Rariloculaceae; genus FEN-1219. The sequence goes on along the minus strand of CAWAYS010000004.1, from coordinate 210,168 downwards.
GCTGAGCCTCTGCGCAAGGCGTTAGTTCTGCCGGGTGCCGGAGCACGCGGCGCCTATCAAGTCGGCGTGCTCAAGGCCATTGCCACGATCCTGCCGAAGGATGCTCACAACCCTTTTGCCGTGATCGCCGGTACTTCGGCCGGCGCCATCAACGCTGCCGTGCTCGCCGGCCGCGCGGCGCATTTCGAGCGCGCGATCGCCGACATGGAGCAAGTCTGGGCGAATTTCAAAGCTCACGAAGTCTACAAAACCGATAATTGGACCATGCTCAAGGCGAGTCTTCATTGGCTCGCGGCCATGGTGTTCGGCGGGCTTGGGGTGCGCAATCCCGGCTCGCTGCTCGACAACTCGCCGCTACGGGAGTTACTGCGGCGCAATGTCCGGTTCTCGGGCATCGCGAAAGCGATCGAACGCGGGCACCTCGAAGCGCTTGCCGTGACGGCGTCGGCCTATGCCTCGGCACGCTCCGTGACTTTTTTTCAAGCGGGAGAATCGGTGTTGCCGTGGTCGCGAGTGCGCCGAGTCGGGCGCGCCGCACGGATCGGCGTCGAGCATCTGATGGCGAGCGCGGCCGTGCCGTTCGTCTTTCCGCCCGTGCAGATCGGCGGCGAATACTATGGCGATGGCTCGATGCGCCACCGCGCGCCGCTGTCGTCGGCAATCCACTTGGGAGCCAACCGTATTCTGGTCATCGGTGTCCGGGACGAGCACCCCGATCCCGAGCCGCCCTTGAGCAGTCATCCGGAGCTTCCATCATTCGCACACCTGGCCGGCTATATGCTGGATACGCTCTTCATGGACGGATTGTTCACCGATTTGGAACGGCTCGCGCGCATCAATCGCATCATAGAGCAGGTTCCGGGCGGACACCTGAGCGGTCGGTTGGCCGGTCTACGGCCGATTCACACTCTCGTGGTCGTGCCGAAAGACGACATTCGCGCCGTAGCGGCGCGGCACGCGCAGGAACTGCCGCGCGCAGTGCGCTTGCTTTTGCAGGGTCTCGGTGCGATGAACCGCAGCGGCATGCAGCTCGTCAGCTACCTTTTGTTCGAGTCGGGCTTCACTCGAGAGCTCATTGCGATGGGTTTTCGCGACGCGCTTGCGATGGAAGAGGAGCTGCGTGCGTTCTTGTTCGACGGTCCGTTGGATACCCTTTACGCGCCGCCGCACTTGAAGATTGAGCTCGAACGCTGACGAAGTCGTCGAAGTGGCTCAGGGCAGCTCGTGATGGTGCGTCCGAATCGGACCATGCGTCGTCTCGAGCCGTTTCGCGACGGCCTCCGCAACGTACACGGAACGGTGCAACCCTCCCGTGCAGCCGATCGCGACGGTGAGATAGGAACGCTGGAAGTCCTGATAGCGAGGAATCCACTGCTCGAGGAAGCCGACGACGTCTTCGACCATTTTCTGCACGACCGGTTGCGAGTCGAGGAACTGTTTGACGGCAGCGTCCTTGCCGCTCAGGGGCCGAAGATTCGGCTGCCAATAAGGATTCGGCAGGCAGCGGACGTCGAACACGAAATCCGCATTGGCGGGCAAGCCGTGCTTGTAGCCGAAAGATTCCACCATGATCGACAGGGTGCCGGTCTCGCGGACCCCGATGCGCTCGCGGATCTGCTCGCGAAGCGCATACACCGTCATCCCGGTGGTATCGATGATGAGCTCTGCACAATTGATGAGCGGCCCGAGCAACTCGCGCTCCTTGGCGATGGCTTCTTCGAGGCTCATGCCCTTGGCGGCGAGAGGATGTTTGCGGCGCGTATCACTGAAGCGTGACAGCAGCACCGCGTCGTCTGCCTGTAAAAAGATCATCTCGCACGCGAGTCCGTCGCCGCGCATTTTGTGGATGAGGTCCGGAATCTCCTCGAAGTCGCTCGCGCGGCTACGCGCGTCGAGTCCTATGCCGACGTTTTCGAAGGCCGCATCTCGCCGCGGCAGGATCTCGTCGACGAAAGAGCGCAATAGCGCTACGGGGATGTTGTCGATGCAATAGAAGCCGAGGTCTTCGAGCACGTGTAGCGCAACGCTCTTTCCGGACCCCGACAAACCGCTGATGATGACCAGCCGCATCGTGCTCGCCCGATCATGCTCCGGTGGTTCGATGCACCGGCGTTGGTCGGATGACGGTCAGTCCGTCCGTCAATAGCTCGTAGAGCACTTGCGGATCGTTCGATTGCCGCAATTCACGTTGCAAATCCGGATCCCGCAGTTTCTTGACGAGCTCACGCAGCGCTTTGAGCTCGGAGGGTGTCGAGTCGTCCGGAACCAGCAGCCCGAACAAGAGGTCGACCGGCAGTCCGTCAGGTGAGTCGAAGGTGACTGGTACGGCCAGACGCAGAAAAGCACCGACGCTCTTGTCGATACCGGAAACCCGGGTGTGCGGCATGGCTACCGACGCGCCGAGCCCCGTCGAGCCGAGTCGCTCTCGTGCGGCGAGACCATCGAGCACTTGGCCCGTGCTCACGTCGCCCGCAGCGGCCGCAAGCATTCGGCTCAACAATTCGAGCGCGTGCTTTTTGCTCGTGCATTTTTGTTCGCAGCGGATGCTGCTTGGGGCCAATATGCTGGCGACGTCCATGTTTTGTCGTGCCGCCATTGGGAAACCGCTATCGAAAGCGCGGTACTTCCCTGGCGTGGTGATCGGTTACTTTTTCTTTGTGTTTTTTTACTTGGCGATCGAGCTTGTCCACCAGCATATCGATCGCTGCGTACATGTCTTGTTCAGTCGAGTCGGCGTGTATTGTACCACCACTCACATAGACGGTCGCTTCTGCTTTGTGCATCAGTTTTTCCACCGTAAGGACGCAGTGGATATCCGTCATATTGTCAAAATGGCGCTCGAGCTTTGCCAGCTTCGTCCCTACATATTCTCGCAACGCCGGGGTGACATCGATGTGATGGCCGGTGACGCTCAACTGCATAACATGCGCTCCTTCATTGGTAGACAACTACCCAACCAATTTGCTCCGTTTTCGATCGCTCGATGACGGTATCTTCATGGCCTCCCTGTACTTGGCCACAGTACGACGCGCTACGTTGATCCCCTCCTCGGATAGCAGTTGCGCAATTTGATTGTCGCTGAGCGGTTTTTCAGGGTCCTCGCCGGTAACCAGTTTGCGAATCTTCGCCCGGACCGCCGTCGACGATTGCTCGCCTTCATCCCCTGAAACGTGGCTCGAAAAAAAGTAACGAAACTCGAACACGCCCCGCGGCGTGTGCATGTACTTGTTGGTGGTGACGCGCGAGATCGTCGACTCGTGCATTTCGATGGCCTCGGCGATGTCTCGCAGCACCATCGGCCGCATGTGCTCTTCGCCGAGCTCGAGAAATTCGGTTTGCCGCTGAACGATCGTCAGCGCTACTTTCAGAAGCGTCTCATTGCGTATTTCCAAGCTGCGAATCAACCAGCGCGCCTCTTGGAGCTGTGTTTTGAGAGCATCATACTCCTCTCCTCGGCCGAGTGATCCCGCGTACAATTGGTTGACGCGCAGCTTCGGAGAGATCGAGTTGTTGAGCTCGACGACCCAGGCGCCTTCACTGCGCCGCACGAATACGTCGGGCACGATGTATTCCGCTGCGGGGGCGAACACGGCCGAGCCCGGACGAGGATGGCAGGAGCGCACGAGCATGACGGCGGCCTCGAGCTCTTCGTCGGAAATTCGTAGTTGTCGTTTCAACGCCGCGTACTGATGTTCGGCGATGAGCTCGAGGTGCTCGCGCGCGACGGCCTTCGCGGTTTCCAGGCTGACGGTATCGGGCGCGAGCTGGGCCAGCTGCAGCAGCACGCATTCGCTGACCGATCGCGCTCCGATGCCCGTCGGTTCGAATTGCTGAACGACGTCTACGAGGACGCGCTCGATCTCCTCGATGCTCGCGAGCACATCCGGTGCAAGCGTGGCGCGAATCGTCTCGAGATCTTCGCTCAGGTAACCGTCGTCGCTGATCGCATCGACGATCGACTGACCGATCGCCGTCGTTCGCGCATCGAGATTTTCGAGCTCGAGCTGCCAGAGCAGGTGGTCACGCAGCGTCTCTTCCGAGCGGTCCGCGTATTCGAACGTTGTCGGCGGCTCGGCGCTTTTGGGCGCCTCGGACGGTCCCGTCCGCTGCACGTCTTCCCAGTCGCTCTCGCCGGTGACGACCATCTCCTCGCCGAAAGAGTCCGGGTCCGGCTCCGCGTCGATGTCGCTGTCGGCAGATTCTTGCGTCGGTTCCTCGGGAACCTCAGGAGCTTCTGGAAGCTCCTGCTCCTCGACCTCGAGCATCACGTTCTCGTCGAGGGCTTGCTGAATCTGTGTCTGCAGCTCCATGACGGGCAATTGCAGCAAGCGAATCGCCTGCTGCAATTGCGGCGTCATCGTCAGCTGTTGGGTCAGCTTGAGCTGCAGGGAAGGTTTGAGCATAAGACCAGTCTAGCCGTATTCTTAGAGGGAGAAACCTTCTCCCAGATAGACGTCGCGCACGCTCTTATTCGACAGAATGTCGTCGGGTGTGCCTGAAGCCATTACAGCGCCATTGTTGAGGATATAAGCGCTGCCGCAGATTCCAAGGGTTTCACGCACATTGTGGTCGGTGATCAGGACGCCGATGTCGCGTTGGCTCAAGTGTCGGATGATTCTTTGGATGTCGAGGACCGAGATGGGGTCGACGCCGGCAAACGGCTCGTCGAGCAACACGAATTTCGGCTCGACGGCCAGGGCTCTGGCGATTTCCACTCGCCGACGCTCCCCGCCGGATAGGCTCACGCCGAGCGAGTCTCGCACGTGGCTGATGTGCAGTTCTTCCATGAGTTCTTCCAGCTTCGTTTGGCGCGCCGCACGATCCAAATCCTTCCTGGTTTCGAGAATCGCGCGGATATTATCCGCCACACTGAGCTTACGGAAAACGGACGCTTCTTGGGGCAGATACCCCAAGCCGAGCTTGGCGCGACGATGAACGGGTAGTTTCGTGACGTCGCGTCCGTTGAGTCGGATGCTGCCTCGATCGCAGCGAATGAGCCCCACGATCATGTAAAACGCCGTCGTCTTCCCGGCGCCGTTGGGACCGAGCAGGCCCACGACTTGGCCGCTTTCTATAGACAGCGTCAAGTCTTTGACGACCTCGCGCAAACGATAGCGCTTGGCGACTCCTAGCGCTTCGAGCTTGCTCATGGAGCGGGGTCGTCGTGCTTCGGAGCCTCATCCGATTGCGGCAGGATTCTGACGCGAAACGGCTCCCCGCAGTCCGAGGACCCGGACGTAACGCGCTCGTCGTTGAAGTCGTAGATGAGATCGCAGCTCTGGATCTCGGCTTGCCCTTTGTTGATCCAGGCGTGACCCGACATGCGTAAAGTGTGCGCGCCGGAATCGTAGATGAGCTTGTTGGCGCCGCCGCGCACAGGTTCCTTGTGCGCCGTGCTGTGATCGGTAAGGGCGGCGGGGTGCCCGTCGAGCTCACCGCGTGCGAGCCGGTCGGCGTCGAACGTGAAGACGGCGCTGTCGGCCTCGAGCAGGGCCGAATCGACATTGATACGCACGTGGCCCGTGAACCGCCATTCACTGCGCTCGTTGAAGTCCACCCCGGTTGTCGAGGCTTCATCGGCCTGGATCGTCATGTTTCCCTGTGTGATGCGCGGCCCACGCAGGTGGAACAGGTTGGTCTTACGGTCGATCGTCATCGAGGCCGAATCCAGCAACAGGTCTTTCGCCGGGGCCTCGTCGGCTGCGCGGACGGTCTGCGCCATAGCGAGCGCGAGTATCCCAATGCTAAGGAGCGACTTGCCCATGTACTTTGGATTCTAGCTCCACCTCGTTGTCCTTCAAATTCGCGCGCAGGCCGACGGCATCGACTTGCCAGCCGCCCACCGTCAGCTGCACGGCCTCGTCCGAAACGGCCGTCGAGTCGTCCGGGACGAACCTCAGGCGCGTCGTGGCAATCGTGACCGCCTTGCTTCCGTCCGTCGGCGCGCTGCGCAGCTGGACGTTGCCTTCGAGGTCGAGGTGAGCTCCGTTCTTCGGCGTGCTTGCCCGCGACGCGCTGATGAGCCATGGCACGTCGTCGGACGGCGAATACTCAACGCGCACACCGTCGAGTTGCAGCAGCGACTGGTCAGGCAGCTCCTCGAGCCGGTCGGCGAGAATTTTGTAGGTCACATGGCCCTCCGCGTCGGTTCCGAGCACGCGGGCTCCGCGCAGGTAATACCCTAGAGGTGCCGTATCCTCGGCGCGCCGGGCGACGCGCGGGGGCTCGGTCGGCCTGCTCCAATACCAAGTCGCGATCGCCGCCGCCGCCAACGTGACGATTGCGATGCCGTTGCGCAAATCCATCCACATAGCGGCTTTAACCCTCGGTCTTGACGCGATTGTACGCGATGGCGCCGCAGCGCCGGTGGCTGCGTGTTTGGCCGAGACAAGCCATCGGCTAGACTAGCGGCGTTTTGAGTCGACCGCAGCCGGAAGGCCAATGGATCCAAGAGACATCGCCGCGTTGATCGAGCAGAACCTCGAGGGCGCCCGCGCCGAGGTGCATACCGACGGCCAAGGCCATTACGAGGCGTGGGTGGTCTGTCCCGCGTTTGTGGGCAAGCGCAGTCTGCAACGCCATCAGCTCGTCTACGGCACGCTCGGCGAACGCGTCGGTCGGGAAATCCACGCTTTGGCCGTGAAGACGTTCACGCCCGAGGAGTGGCAGGCTAGGGACTCGTGATTCGGGCGCCCCGTTTACCGCGCGTCTCGCAGCCGGCTCGCTGACTTGGACAAGCTCGCGATCGTCGGAGGCGTGCCGCTGCGCGGCGAGGTGCGTATCTCCGGCGCGAAAAATGCCGCGTTGCCGATTCTCGCCGCCACGCTGCTGGCCGACAGCCCCGTCGTGCTCAGCAACGTCCCGCACCTCAACGACATCACGACGACGGTCAAGCTGCTGCGGCGCATGGGCGTGGAGATTACGCTGCACGACGGCCTGAAGATCGAGGTGGACCCGACCGGCATCAGCGAGTTCGTGGCCCCTTACGAGCTCGTGAAAACGATGCGCGCCTCTATTCTCGTTCTCGGCCCGTTGCTCGGACGCTTCGGACATGCCGACGTCTCCTTGCCCGGCGGCTGCGCGATCGGCGCTCGGCCCGTGAATCTGCATGTGACCGGCCTGCGCGCGATGGGTGCATCGATCTCCATCGAGAACGGCTATATCCGCGCGCGGGCCGAGCGATTGAGCGGTGCACGCCTCGTGCTCGACACGGTGACGGTGACCGGTACCGAGAATCTCATGATGGCGGCCGCCTGCGCGCGTGGCGAAAGCGTGATCGAGAACGCCGCGCGCGAGCCGGAAATCACGGAGCTCGCGGACTTTCTGATCGCCATGGGCGCGCAAATCGAAGGCGCCGGCACGGACACGATTTTTGTGCAGGGTACGGATCGCCTGTCGGGAACGGACTACGAGATCATGCCCGATCGGATCGAGTCGGGGACCTATCTAATCGCAGGCGCGATCACGGGTGGCCGCGTCAAGCTATTGCGAACGCGACCGGAGCATCTGGACGCGGTTTTGCAAAAGCTCAAAGAGGCCGGCGCCGAGCTCAAGTGCGGCGATGACTGGATCGAGCTCGATATGCAAGGTCGCCGACCGGCGGCCGTCGATATCAAGACAGCGCCCTATCCCGGCTTCCCGACCGACATGCAGGCCCAGTTTTGCGCGCTGAACGCGGTGGCCGCCGGCGCCGCGAAGATCACCGAGACGATCTTCGAAAACAGGCTGCAGCACGCGCTCGAGCTGCAGCGCCTCGGCGCGAATCTCACGATCGAGGGAAACACCGTGTTCAGCCGCGGCATCGAGCGCCTCAAAGGCGCCGAGGTCATGGCGACGGACTTGCGTGCGTCCGCGTCGCTCGTGTTGGCCGGGCTCGCGGCCGAAGGCACTACGGTGGTCAACCGCATCTATCACGTCGACCGCGGTTACGAGCGTATCGAGGAAAAGCTCGGTCAGCTCGGCGCCGAGATCCGCCGGTTGGCGCGCTGAGGCGCGCGGGCCCTTACGGGGTTTCTTGCGCCGGGCGCTCCTCGAGCACTGCGTCGGTCGCGAATACCGTCCCGTCGCGTCGCGCAACACCGATCCGGATTCGGTCTCCGGGCTGCGAGCTTGCCACCAAGTTCTGGGCCTGTTGCTGCGAGTACATGCGCTCACCGTTGATGTGCGTGAGCAGGTCGCCCGGCTGCAGTCCGGCTGCGGCCGCTGGACCGCGAACGGATTGCAGCAGGACCGCAGGTCCTTGGACGCCATAGGCCGCCGTCTCGGTCGCAGGCATGTCGAGCGTATCGACACCGAGGTAGCCGCGAATCACGCGGCCGTGCGCGATGAGCTGCTCCATGACGCCGCGCACTAAGTTGACTGGGATCGCGAAGCCGAGTCCTTCGGGGACGGTGCGGTCGCGCGCGGCAGCGCTGATGACGGCCGTCGTGATTCCGACGAGCTCGCCCCGTGCATTGACGAGCGCGCCGCCGGAGTTGCCGGCATTGATGGCCGCATCGGTTTGAATGAAGTTCTCGAAGGTCGCGACGAACAGCTGCCCGCGGCCCGTGGCGCTGACGATGCCCATCGTCACGGTTTGGCTCAGGCCGAGCGAGTTGCCGATCGCGAGCACGACGTCGCCCACTTGCAGGTTGTCGGATCGGCCGAGCTCGATGACGGGTAGATCGGGCAAGTCGATCCGAAGCAGGGCGAGCTCCGTGTCGGGATCGGCGCCAACGAGCTTCGGTACGGCTTCGCGCCCGTCGGCCAGCCGTACGCGGATTTCTTCGGCGCCCTCGATCACGTGCCAGTTGGTCACGAGGTAGCCGTCGCGATTGATCACGACCCCCGAGCCGAGCGCGCGCCCGCGGAGCGTGAACCCCGGCGGGGCGCCGGCGGGATTCAGCGTCCGTTCCGTGTAGATGCTGACCACGGCCGGGGCGCTGGCCGACACCGCGTTGGCGTAACTTGCGGTGTCGCCCTTCGAAGCCGGTGGGCCGAGGTGAACCAGATCCGGCTTCGCCAATACCACCAGAAATGCGACTGCCAGCCCGATCGAGGCCGACTGCGTGATGAATCCCGCGACCTTCCAAAAGGACGACATCGCGGGAGTTTAGCAGCTCGTCGCGGGGGCTTTGGTGGTCAAGCTCTTCCGGCGCTGTGTATAATGCGGCGCTCTGAAACCATCGGCATGGCGCGCGCATCGGCAAGAGCGCAGCCCCCCGAATGGCAATTCGAATTATTGGTTGCAGAGGGAGGCGTACCTGATGCTTGGCCCCGTCGGTCAAGGAGTGCTCGATGAGTGAGAGCACGGGTTTCACTAGGCGGCATTTCTTGACTGTTGCCACTGCCGTCACCGGCGGCGTTGGCGTAGTTGCGACTGCGGTGCCGTTCGTGGCGTCGTTCCAGCCGAGCGCGCGAGCGCAAGCGCTTGGCGCGCCGGTCGAGGTCGATATAAGTAAGGTCGAAGTCGGCGCGTTGCTCAAGGTCGAGTGGCGGGGGCACCCCGTCTATATCCTGCACCGCTCCGAGGAGATGCTGGACACGCTCGGCAAGCACGATCAGCTGCTCAGGGACCCGGAGTCCAAAGAGTCGATCCAGCCTACCGATGCCGACAACGAATATCGCAGCATTCGGCCCGCGTTCCTGATTCTCCTAGGTGTGTGCACTCACCTGGGTTGTGCGCCGCTGCTTAGAGCCGAAGTGGCCCCTGCCGACCTCGGCCCCGAATGGCCGGGCGGTTTCTATTGCCCGTGCCACGGGTCGCGTTTCGACTTGGCCGGTCGTGTTTTCGAAGGGGTGCCTGCGCCGACGAATCTCACGGTGCCGCCTTATCGCTACATTAACGACAGCACCGTTCTCATCGGCTCAGATACGGGGAATTCATAATGGCGAGCACCGAGGCTGACGTCTTCGATCGTTTGGGTCGGGGATTGAGCGCGCTCGGAACCTGGATCGATGCCCGGTTCCCGATGACGAAGCTCATCAAGGAGCATGCCACCGAATACTACGCCTCCAAGAATTTCAATTTTTGGTACGGCTTCGGCGTGCTGGCGACCGTGGTTCTGGTGATCCAGATCGTCACCGGCATCTTCCTCACTATGAATTACAAGCCCGCTTCCGCGGACGCATTCGCATCGGTCGAGTACATCATGCGAGACGTCGATTGGGGGTGGCTGATCCGCTACATGCACTCGACGGGTGCGTCGGCGTTCTTCATCGTGGTCTATCTGCATATGTTCCGCGGCCTGCTGTACGGATCGTACAAGAAACCTCGCGAGCTCGTGTGGATCATCGGCATGTTCATTTACCTTTGCCTGATGGGCGAGGCGTTCTTCGGCTATCTGCTGCCTTGGGGCAACATGTCCTATTGGGGCGCGCAGGTGATTACGTCGCTGTTCGGCGCCATCCCTGCCATTGGCGACCAGATCGCGGAATGGATTCGTGGCGATTTCTACATTTCCGACATCACGTTGAATCGCTTCTTCGCGTTCCACGTGATCGCGGTGCCGCTCATGCTGCTGCTGCTCGTAGTCGTCCACATCATGGCTCTGCACGAGGTGGGCTCCAACAATCCGGACGGCATCGAGATCAAGGAGCACAAAGGTGCGGACGGCAAGCCGATCGACGGCGTGGCGTTCCACCCGTATCACACGAGCAAGGACCTGGTGATCATCATCATCTTTTTGATCGCTTTTGCGGTCGTCGTGTTCTTCGCGCCGGACATGGGCGGATACTTCCTCGAGCACGCGAACTTCGAGCCCGCGAATCCGCTGCAGACGCCGCCCGAGATCGCGCCGGTCTGGTACTTCACGCCGTTCTACGCCATGTTGCGCGGCGTTCCGAACAAGCTGCTCGGCGTCGTGCTCATGGGATCGGCGGTTCTGCTGCCGTTTTTCCTGCCCTGGCTCGACCGGTGCCGGGTCAAGTCGATTCGCTACCGTAGCTGGATCTTCAAAGTAGCGCTCATGGCGTTTGCCGTTACCTTCATCGGGCTCGGCTATGTTGCGTTGCAACCGGCGACCGGTATCTATCCCGTCTTGGCGCGCGTGTTCACGGTGCTGTATTTCGCGTTCTTCGTTCTGATGCCGTTCTACTCGCGAAACGAAAAGACCAAACCCGTTCCAACTAGGGTCACGAAGTGAAAACCGGTGTAATCGTTTTGGTGTTGGGCGTCGCGCTCGCGAGTGTGGCTTTCGCGCAGGAAACGGAAGTCGAGCTGGAGCCGGCGAACAACAACATCGCCAATACGGCCTCCCTGCAACGCGGCGCGAAGTATTTCGTGAACTACTGCCTCGGCTGCCATTCCGCGAAGTACGTTCGTTACAATCGCCTGGGTAAGGACCTGCAGCTCACGAACGATCAGCTCGTGAAGAATCTGATGTTCACGGGTGGCCGGCCGTTCGACACCATGTCGATCGCAATGAAGCCGGAGGATGCGACGCGCTGGTTCGGCAAGGCGCCGCCCGATCTTTCGTTGATGTCCCGCGCTCGCGGTACGGACTACATCTACACGTTCCTACGCGGCTTCTATGAGGACCCGTCGCGACCCACGGGAGCCAACAACGTCGTTTTGCCCAACGCTGCCATGCCGGCCGTGCTCTGGCAGTTGCAAGGTATTCAACGCGCCAAGTTCGAAACCGACGAGCACGGCATGAAGATGTTCGAAGGTTTCGAGACCGTAACTCCGGGCACGATGACGTCCATGGAGTTCGATCAGGCCGTTCGCGATATCGTCAACTTCCTCGATTACATCGGCGAACCGGTGCAACGCGAGCGACACGCGCTCGGCATACGAGTGATAGCCTTCCTACTCGTGTTCTTGCTGATCGCGTACATGTTGAAGAAGGAAATCTGGAAGGACGTTGAATAGTTCTTCCGGCCTCGAGCGTGTGCTCGCGAAGTTAAGGAGACTCCCAGTATGACGGTCATCGCCAACCGTCGATCAGTGATGACCCTATTCTCTCGCCCTGCTGATCCCTGGAGTCATCGCACGCGGCTGGTGCTGGCAGAGAAGAGCATCAGTATCGACATCGTCGACGTGGACGAAGGCAGCTTGCCTGAGGATCTGCTCGATCTGAATCCATACAACAGCGTGCCGACGCTCGTCGACCGCGACCTCGTCCTCTATGACTCCCGAGTGATCATGGAGTACTTGGACGAACGGTTCCCGCATCCTCCTCTCATGCCCGTCGATCCCGTGACACGTGCGCAGTTCCGGCTTGCATTGTTTCGTATCGAGCGCGACTGGTATTCCTTGGCGGAAGAAATCGTCGCCGGCGGCGATCGTAAGCCGCTTACGCGAGCCGTCAAGCTGCTCGAGGAAAGTATCCTGTCGAGCGTCGAGATCTTCTCCGCAAAGAAGTTCTTCTTGAGCGACGAGTTCTCGCTGGTCGATTGCACTATCGCGCCGATTCTGTGGCGGCTGCCGCTGTTCAACATCAAGCTTCCGGCTCAGGCGCGGCCGATTCAGCGCTATATGGACGAAGTGTTCTCGCGCCCTTCCTTCCAGGCCAGCCTCACCGAGTTCGAGCAGGAGATACGCCAGTAACTGGTGGCGCGCAACCCAAGCAGCGGCCTTACTTGTTGCGTGCGATGCACGAGTGGATGGCCGACAGCGGTTTGACCCCGCACCTCGTCGTGGATGCCAAACATGAGGGCGTCCAAATTCCGGAAGGCCATGTCGCCGACGGCAAGATCGTGCTGAACGTGAGCCCCGCGGCGACTCGGGGACTGGTTTTGGGTAACGAGCTCGTGAGTTTCGAGGCGCGCTTCGGTGGTGTACCGCGGCAGGTCGAGGTTCCGACAGAGGCCGTGCTCGGGATCTACGCTCGCGAGACGGGTCAGGGCATGATCTTCGGCGAGGAGGAGCCTCCTGCCGGCGGTGACGGGCCGGCGCCGGCGGGCGATAATCGGCCGAAACTCAAAGTCGTCAAGTAAGCTCGCGTCAGCGAGGCTCGAGCAGCTCCGCGTCGATGAGATCGCAAAGACAATGAATGACCAGCAAGTGCACTTCTTGTATTCGGCACGTGCGCTCGTGCGGAACTCTTATTTCTATATCCGCGGGAGCCAGTGCGCCCGCGATCGTGCCGCCGTCGCGGCCTGTTAGGGCGACAACGCGCAGGCTGCGCTCGTGTGCCGCACGGATGGCGCGCAGCACGTTTTCGGAGTTGCCCGACGTCGAGATCGCGAGCAACACGTCGCTGGCGTGACCGAGGGCCCTGACCTGCTTGGCGAATATCTCCGCGAACGAATAGTCGTTGCCGATCGAAGTGACGGTCGAGCTATCCGTCGTCAAAGCGACGGCCGGCAATCCCGGGCGCTCGAGCTCGAAACGATTCAGCAGCTCGCTCGAGAAATGCTGTGAGTCGGCCGCGGATCCGCCGTTGCCGCAACTCAATATCTTGCCGTCTTCGAGCAAGCTGTGTGTCATCATCGCCGCGGCCGCGGTGATTTTGGGCGCGAGTTCTATCGCCGCTTGCTTCACTGCAATGCTCTCCAGAAAGTGCTGCCGAACGCGTTCGTCCATGTCCTTCGTCAGTGCTGCGAGTCTGCGGGGCACTGTGCCCTGAAATCGGAGGTCGATCAACTGGCGTCGAAGGCGTTCTTGATCCATTCGATCCGCGGACTTTGCGTGTCGATGGCGTCGAACGCGACGACATCGAATCGAATCCGTAGGTCGCCGAGCCGGGGGTTGCGCATGAGCAGATGTCGAGTCGCTTGGACGATGCGCCGGCGCTTATGCGCGTCGACACTCTCCGCTGCGCTACATCGTGCGCCGGTGGCGCGAGCGCGGACCTCCACCACGATCAACGCATCGCGGTCCCGACAAACGAGATCGAGCTCGCCGAGCCGGCAGCGGTAGCCGCGAGTGAGCACCGCGAGCCCTTGTCGCTCGAGATAGCGAGCCGCCGCGGCTTCCCAGCGACGACCCCGCTCGAGCGCCGGCATTCACCGCGATCCGACGAGATCGCTAACGCCTTGCGCCGACGCCGGCGCTTCGAGCGCCACGGGCCGTCCGTTACGGAACTGACCCAAGGACAGCTGACGGTGAATCCGGCCTTGCGCATCGAGGCTCAAGCTTCCCGACATTCCCGGCACGGGCCAGACACTCGCATTGCCCGTATACAGTGAGCCGACGAGCTGAAACGCGTCGTAACCCATGGCGTAGAAGCGCACCAGTCCCGTGCGCTGTGGCCAGTAGGTTGCCAGCTCGCGGCGCAAGCTCGCGCCGCGGTCACTGGGCGTCAGCAGCATCGGTGCGTCCGTGAAGATGACCCCGTTTAAGTCGTTGTCACGCGTCGTGCTACTCGGGTTGAAGATGTCCGAGGTCGCGTATGTCGGAATGCTGCCGGCGAAGTTGAACTTCAATTGTGGCGCGAGCAGCCGTCCGGCCTGAGCATCGGCCGCGATGAAGATCGCGTCCACGTCTTGGCGGCGCCGCGGCTCGAACTCGAGCGGTGTGCCGAGATTCGCCTGCAAGCGCCGTTCACGCTGATTGCTACGCGCGATGTTCAGCAGTCCCATGATCGGCTGCGAGAAATCCTGAAGATTCGGGTCGTAGCCGCGGAAGTCGAGCAACTGTCCGCCGCGCGCCTCCAATTCCGTGCGAAAACTATTGAGTAGCCTGTAACCGCGATCCGTGCTGGGCACGAGCGCTATCGCTGTCTTCGCTCCAGCCGCCATCGCCGAATCGGCAATGGCGCTCGCCTCGTCCTCGGGCCAAAGTGCGAATTGGTAGAAGCTGCGCAAGAAGACCTTGTCGTCCTGCGCGAAGTTCAGCGCAAGTGTCGGCACGAAACCGGCTTGGGCGATGACTTGATCGACCTCGGGGCGAAGCAGGGGGCCGACGATGAATTCGGCGCCTTCCAATTGGGCGCGCAAGTACGCTTCTTGCGCACCGAGCGCCGTGGTGTCGTAGACGCGAACGTCGGTCATTGCTGCATTCGGGCCGCTTAGATAGGCGCTCATGAAGCCATCCCGGATGGCCAGCGCCGCCGTGCGCTGCGGCGAGCTCAGCGGCAACAGCAACGCGATCTGGGTCGGGAACCCGGTGGCGCGTTGAGCGGACAGCAGATCGGCGAGAAGCCCGCCCGCTGCCGGGTGATCGGTATAGGTTTCGCGCCAGGTCAATAGATCGCGACGCAGCGTCGCGGGGTCGTCGCCGCGTGCGGCTATCGGCGCAAGAGCCAGCCAGCCGTCGATGATCCGGTCGCCCGTGGGCGGCAAGAGTCCCGCCGGCGGATGCTGACGGAAGCCGTCCCAAATCATGCGTTGATTCGCGAGTACCGATGCCGTGTCGTCGAGCCATACCTCGCGGTCGACGAGCGTACGCACGGCGTCGGTGGTGCGCCCGAGCGCAAAAAAGGCGCGAGCGCGCACGGCCGCGCTTTCGCTCGAAACCGTCATCGACAACGGCGGCTGCAACGTGGCGAGAAGGTCGAGAGCCCCTTGGGCGCGATCTTGATCGACTTCGAGTCCGGCGAGCAGCACGACGATGCTCTGTTGCTGGTCGCGGTCGGCGTCGGCGCGTGCCTCGGTCAGGCGTCGGCGCGCAGTCAACGCATCGCCGAGCCGAACCGATAAACGCGCAGACTCGATCAAGTAGCCTGCGCGCAGCGTGCCCGTGACACTTGCGGCAAGCTGTGCGTAGAGCTCTGCGGCGGTCGTCAGATTGCCGCTGTCGGCGGCCGCGCGCGCGCGCGTTTGCAGGCTTTGAACGTCGGTCGCGCGGGGAGCGACGGCCGTCGTCGTACAGGCTGCCGCCGCCAGCAACAGCAGACCGAGCAGCCCGTTTCTGGCTGCCGCCGACGCAGCGCTTGTAGACTTGCAGTCGATCATGATCACTGACACTCAGAGTCTATGACCGATGCGCCGTCCGTGGGCGGTAAGCTTTACGTGGTCGGCACGCCGATCGGTAATGTCGAAGATTTGAGCCCGCGGGCGCGTGACGTGCTGCGTATCGCGGACGTCATCGCTGCCGAGGATACGCGCCGCACTCAGGGATTGCTATCGAGAATCGGGGTTGAATCGCGCGTAATAGCGTTCCACGAGCACAACGAGGACCAGCGCCTTGCCGAGCTTCTCGATCGTCTTCGGCAGGGGGCCTGCGTCGCGCTCGTGAGCGACGCAGGCACGCCGCTCATCAGCGATCCCGGTTGGCGGCTCGTTCATGCGGCGCAGACGGGCGGGTACGCAGTGGTTCCGATTCCGGGGCCGAGCGCCGTCGTTGCGGCGTTCGAGTGCTGCCGGATTGCCGACCGACCGCTTCGTGTTCGAGGGTTTTTTGCCGCGGCGTCCCGGCCCCCGCGCGCAGCGGCTCGAGGCGCTTGCCGCCGAGCCGCGCACGATGGTCTTCTTCGAGGCCGTCCACCGGCTCGCGGAAACGTTGGCTGCGCTCGTGTCCGGCTTTCGGCGCCGATCGGCCGGCCGTAATCGCGCGTGAGCTGACCAAGCTCCACGAACAAATCCGTTATGCGACCCTCGGCGAGCTGCTCGCGTC
Organism: uncultured Gammaproteobacteria bacterium; assembly: GCA_963786385.1. GTDB lineage: Bacteria > Pseudomonadota > Gammaproteobacteria > Steroidobacterales > Rariloculaceae > FEN-1219. The sequence goes on along the minus strand of CAWAYS010000004.1, from coordinate 193,688 downwards.
GTTGGGCGGGGAAATTCCTCTGCTCGGCGAGTTCGTCGTCGTCGTCGGCGGGTGCATGGTCGCCGTGCCGCCCGACGAGACCGAAGCTCGTCGAGTGTTCACGTTGCTGAGCTCCGAGCTCCCTCCGGACCGGGCTCTCGCGTTGACGGCTGCGATCACGGGCATGCCGCGCAACGCGTTGTACCGGCTCACGCGCGTACGTGATCGAGCCGGCCCCGGCGGCCGGCGTGCGAGCGGATCGAAAAGCGACTAGAGTTAGCCCCGGAGTCGGCCGAGCAGCCGCTGGGATTTTTCCTGGAGGAAAGTCCGGGCTCCATTGGGCAGGGTGCCAGGTAACGCCTGGGAGGCGCGAGCCTACGGAAAGTGCCACAGAAAACAAACCGCCGCGCGGTAACGTGCCGGTAAGGGTGAAAAGGTGCGGTAAGAGCGCACCGCGCAGGTGGCAACACGCTGCGGCACGGTAAACCCCACCCGGAGCAAGACCGAATAGGGGAGCGCTTAGTGAGCCCACACGAGCTCCCGGGTAGGTCGCTAGAGGTGCGTGGCGACGCGCACTCGAGATGAATGGTTGCTCTCGACAGAACCCGGCTTATAGGCCGACTCCTTTATCTCTAGCCGGGTGCCATGACTGCCTGTCGCCGTCGGCCGACACGGGCCAATACCTAACTTACTGTCAGTAAAAAAGATTTCCCCGGACTTCGGTTGACAGTCAGGCGCGGCTGTCCCTATAGTGTGTAACAAAGTGGATAAAAGTGGGCAGGAATGGGCCCGGCGGCCTCCTTATGTTTCGCGGCGCTACCAAAGTCACCCTCGATGCCAAGGGCCGGCTCGCAATTCCGAGCCGCCATCGCGAACGGCTCATGAGCCGTTCCGATGGGCATTTGGTCGCCACCGTGGATCAGGATCGCTGCCTGCTCATATACCCACTGGCAGATTGGGAGGAGATCGAGCGCAAGCTGGTCCGTTTACCTTCGCTGAACAAGCGCATGCGAAGTCTGACGCGTCTCATGGTGGGGTATGCCACCGAGCTCGACATGGACGGCCACGGTCGAATCCTGCTGACACGAGAACTGCGCGAGTTCGCGGGGCTCGAGCGTCAGGCCATGCTGGTTGGACAAGGTGCGAAGTTCGAGCTTTGGGACGAAGAACGATGGAACGCCCGGCGAGATGAGTTTCTAGCGGACAGCGAAGGCGATCAGGCGGATCTACCCCAAGAACTCGAATAGCTGTCGTTCTGAGGCGGCAAGGCGTTGACCAGGGTACCTGGACATCAGCCCGTGCTGCTGAGAGAGGCGCTCGAAGGTTTGGCGGTGGGGATGACGGCTGTTACGTCGATGCGACCTACGGACGCGGCGGACATAGCGCTGAGATATCTGGCGCGACTGGGGGCGCAAGGAAGGCTGCTCGCTTTGGACAAGGATCCCGAGGCAGTGGCTCAAGGCCGAGGTCGGTTCGCCGCAGACAGCCGTTTCACAATCGAGCACGCCGGCTTCGAGGAGCTTCGGACGATTGCCGGTGCCGTGGCTCGCGGGACGCCCGCTCGGCGGCATCTTGCTCGACCTCGGAGTCTCGTCGCCGCAGCTGGATGTGCCCGCGCGCGGCTTCAGCTTCGCTCACGACGGACCTTTGGACATGCGTATGAATCCAGACGTGGGACCGACGGCGGCAGAGTGGATCGCCCAAGTGCCGCAACGCCGCGTTGGTCGATGTGCTGTTTCGCTACGGCGAGGAGCCGCGCGCACGACAGATTGCCGCTGCCATCGTGCGCGCCCGGGCCGAACGTCCGTTGACGCGCACGGCCGAGCTCGCATCCGTCGTGGCGTCGGCGGTCGGACGTACGCCGAGCAGAATCCATCCCGCGACGCGCGTGTTTCAGGCGTTGCGAATCGCGCTCAATGACGAACTCGCGGCGCTCGAGCGCGGGCTGTCTCAGGCGTTGGAGTTGCTCGCGGTAGGTGGGCGTCTGGTGGTCATCAGCTTCCATTCGTTCGAGGACCGTATCGTCAAGCGATTCATGGCTCGCGAGGCGCGCGGCGACGAGGCTTACGCCGGGTTGCCCGACATCCCGCCTCACGCTCGCCCGCGGCTCGAGCTCGTCGGCCGCCTCGTGCGTCCGTCGGCCGAAGAGCTCGCGCGCAACCCCCGTGCGCGTAGCGCCCGGATGCGGGTCGCCGAGCGCGTGGAAGGCGGGTAGCTCGCATGCGACACCAAGGGCTCGAGCTCCTAGCCGTGTTGCCGCTGGCGGCGTCCGTGGTCGCCTCGGGCATTTGGGTCATCCGAGCCAAGCACCAATCACGCCAGCTGTTCATCGAGCTCGAAGAGCTCAATCGTGAGCAGGATCGTTTGCAGATCGATTGGGGGCGGTCTGCAGCTCGAGCAGAGCACTTGGGCCAACGCACCCGCGCATCGAGGCGCTCGCGCGGGACAAATTGCATCTCACCGCGCCAACGGATGAGCAACTCGTAGTCGTGATGAAGCCGCAGAAATGAAGAAGCGGTCCACATCGGTCAATGCCGGGCGCGCTCGCTGGCGCGGAACGTTTTTGCTCGCGTGCTTTGCGCTCGCTGCCGTGGCGCTCGAGGGGCGTATTCTGTATTTGCAGCTCGTCAACAAAGACTTCCTGACCGAGCAGGCCAACGATCGGCACCTGCGGACGGTGCAGATCTCCGCGCATCGCGGCTCGATCACCGATCGTTACGGCGAGCCTTTGGCCGTCAGCACGCCGGTCGACAGCATCTGGGCGAATCCTCAGCAGCTGAAGCCGGCGCTCGATCGTCTCCCCGAGCTCGCCGCCGTGCTCGGCCAAGACGACGAGTGGCTCGCACGGCGGATCACGAGCAACCTCGATCGAGAGTTCGTTTATCTGCAACGGCACTTGCCCCCCAACAAGTCCGAGCAGGTGCTCAAGCTGGGCCTGCCAGGGGTCGGCACGCTGCGCGAGTATCGTCGGTACTATCCGGCGGGCGAAGTCACCGGGCACGTGCTCGGCTTCACGGACGTCGACGATACGGGCCAAGAGGGTCTCGAGCTCGCATTCGACTATTGGCTGAACGGGGAAAGCGGCAGTAAGCGAGTGCTGCAGGATCGGCTCGGCCGCATCATCGACGACGTCGAGCTCATCAAGTGCGGCCCGTCCCGGGCGCGACCTTCGTACGAGCCTCGATCTGCGGCTGCAATATCTTGCCTATCGGGAGCTCAAGCTCGCCGTCGCCGAGGGCAAGGCCCGTTCGGGCTCGGCCGTCATTCTCGACCCGGCTTCCGGCGAAGTGCTCGCCATGGTCAACCAGCCGTCTTACAACCCGAACGATCGCTCTCAATACAGCCCCGAGCACTATCGCAACCGGGCGATCACTGACATTTTCGAGCCGGGCTCGAGTTTCAAGCCGCTCGTGCTCGCCGCCGCGCTCGAAAGCGGCGACTACACGCCGACGACGATCATCGATACGTCGCCGGGTGTGCTGCGTGTGAACAACCGGATCATCACGCAGGACTCGTCCAATCTCGGCCGCATCGATTTGACCACCGTGCTCGCGAAGTCGAGCGACGTCGGCGACTGCCCGTGTCGCGCTCGACCATGGAGCCGGATACGCTCTGGCGCGTGTTGTCGGGTTTCGGTATCGGGCAGCTGACCTCGAGCGGCTTCCCCGGCGAGTCGGCGGGCGTGCTCAACGATCCGCAGCATTGGCGCGCCGTGGGACAAGCAACGTTGTCTTACGGCTACGGCGTGGCCGTGACGACCCTGCAGCTCGCACGTGCCTATGCGGCCATCGCCGCCGACGGCGTGTTGCGTCCGGTCTCGATGCTGGCGCTCGACGAGCCGCCTGCGGGCCAGCGCGTGATTTCGGCCAAGTCGGCCGTCGCACTGCGAACGATGCTCGAAGCCGTGGTGTCTCCGAGCGGCACGGGTCAGCGCGCCGCCATAAAGAACTACCGCATCGCGGGCAAGACCGGCACTTCGCGAAAGGCCGAGGACGGCGGCTACGACGCGCAGCGTCATACGGCCGTATTCGCGGGCATGGCTCCGGCAAGTCATCCTCGACTCGTTGTCGTGGTGGTGATCGACGAGCCCAAGGGCAATGCTTATTACGGCGGCGACGTGGCCGCGCCGGTGTTCTCGAGCATCGTCTCCGGGGCGCTACGGGTGCTGGCTGTGCCGCCCGACGCGTTGCCGGCCGAGCCGTTGACCGTCGTGGCCCAAGCGCGGGTGGGCCCATGATGGCGGTACGAAAGGAGCGCGCGCGAACGCTCGGCGACTTGCTCGGTTCGCTTGCGGGCGTCCACGCGCGCCTGGCGCTAACCGATCTCGTGCTCGACAGCCGCCAAGTCACACGCGGCGCGGCTTTCGTCGCATTGGCCGGTGAGCGTAGCCACGGTTTGCAGCATGCGGCCGAAGCGTTTTCGCGCGGCGCGGCCGTCGTGCTCTACGACCCGGTCGACGCCCGTGTGGAAGTCGGCGGTGCCGAGTGTTGCCGTGCCTGAGCTTCGCGGTCGGCTCGGCGATCTCGCGCGAACGCTTCTTCGCGCTCGACCCGGCGCCGGCAATCGTCGGTGTCACGGGTACCAACGGCAAAACCACAGTGGCCTATCTGCTGTCGCAGGCGCTCGGCGCCGACGGCGGACCGTGCGCCTACATCGGCACGCTCGGCTTCGGTGTGCCGCCCGCTTTGACGTCCCATGCGCTCACGACACCCGACTGCCTCACGCTGCATCGCGAGATGGAATCACTCGGTGCTCCGCGTGTCGCCATGGAAGTGTCCTCGCATGCGCTCGCCCAGGACCGCATTGCGGGTCTGCAATTCGAAACGGCAGTCTTTACGAACCTCACGCGCGATCATCTCGATGCGCACGGCGACTTGGCGGCTTACGGGCAAGCTAAGTCTTTGCTGTTTCGCCGTGCCGGTCTCAAGACAGCGGTGCTCAACGCCGACGACGCGTTCGCCGCCGAGCTCGAGCGCGTCGTGCCCGCGGGCTGCGACGTCATTCGCACGAGCGTGCGTGGCGAACGCGCGGAGCTTGGGGCGACGATCGAGCACTCGGATCTCTCGGGTCTCATGCTGGCCGTCGACGGGCGTTTCGGTCGTGTGCGCTTCCGGTCGCGGCTGATCGGCGACTTCAATGCCGAGAATCTGCTCGGCGCGCTCGGTGCATTGCTGGCGAGCGGACAGTCTCTCGACGCCGCCGCGGCCGCGCTCGAGGCTGCCAGCCCCGCGCCGGGCCGAATGGACGTGCTCGGTGGGGCGATCGCGACCGTGGGTCGTCGTCGACTACGCGCATACGCCGGACGGCCTGCGGCGGGCCCTCGCCGTGCTCAAGCCGTTTGCGACGGGGCGGCTGTGGTGCGTTTTCGGTTGCGGCGGCGATCGTGATCGCGGCAAACGCGCCGAGATGGGCGCGATTGCCGGGGCGCAGGCGGATCACATCGTGCTGACCGACGACAATCCGCGCGGCGAAGACCCGGAAGCGATCGTCGCGGACATTTTGGCGGGGCTCGCAGAGAGCTCGCGCGTGGAAGTCGAGCATGATCGGCGCGCTGCAATCGGCTCGGCTGTTGCTCGGGCTGGCGCCGGCGACGTCGTGCTGATTGCGGGCAAGGGGCACGAAGTACGAACAGGTCGTCGGCCGTGAGCGGCGCCCATTCAGCGATCGCGAAACCGCCGCCGCGTGGCTCGGGGGTGGATCGTGATGACGCGGACGCTCGGTTCGGTGGCGCACGAAGTCGAAGGCCGTCTGATCGGGGCCGACGGCGTTTTCGACGTGGTCAGTACGGATACGCGCACGATCTCGCAGGGCTCTTTGTTCGTCGCGATCGTCGGCGATCGCTTCGACGGCAACGATTTTCGTCGCCGCCGCGTACAGCAAAGGCGCGGCAGGTGCGCTCGTGTCGCGCTCGGCCGAGCTCCCTCTGCCGCAAGTCGCAAGTGCGCGACACGCGCCTTGCTTTCGGCTCGCATGGCGCGCGCTTGGCGCGCGACGTTCGAGATCCCCGTCGTCGCCGTGACGGGAAGCAGCGGCAAGACGACGGTCAAGGAGCTCATCGCCGCGATCCTGGCCGTCAGCCGCAATGTCTGCGTGACGCAGGGCAATCTCAACAACGACATCGGTGTGCCGCTCACGTTGATGCGGCTCGATGCGCAAGCACGACGCGCTTGTCGTCGAGCTCGGCGCGAACCACGCCGGCGAGATCGCATATTTGGGCGAGCTCGTGCAGCCGACCGTCGGCGTGATCACGAACGCGGGCCCCGCGCACCTGGAAGGCTTCGGCTCGCTCGAAGGCGTGGCCGCCGCCAAGGGCGAGCTGCTCGATGCGCTGCCGCAGGCCGGCACGGCGGTGCTCAATGCCGACGATGACGTTCTGCGGCGACTGGATCGCGCGGGCGCCTTGCGAGTTCAAGTTGACGTTCGGGTTCGACGTCGCGTGCCGACTGCACGGTCTTGCCGACGAGCCTCGATTGGACGCCGACGGCATGCGTTTCACGATGCGCTTGCCGGACGGCGAGGTCCTTGCCGATTCGTCTACCCGCTGCTCGGCCGGCAGAACGTCGCCAACGCGCTGGCGGCGGCGGCCGCGGCGCAAGCCGTGGGTGCAACGTACCGACGACATCGCCACGGGCTCGGCGCGGGCGCGCGCCGTCAGTGGCCGGTTGAAAGCGGTGCCGGGTTTGCGCGGCGCCGTGATCTTCGACGACAGCTATAACGCCAATCCCGGCTCTGTTCGAGCGGCGCTCGACTACTTGGCTACGTTGAGCGGCCGGCGAGTCCTCGTGCTCGGCGACATGGCCGAGCTCGGGACAGCGTGCAATCGAGCTGCATCGAGGGATCGGCGACTACGCCGCGCGGCCGCTGCGACGTGCTCGTCACGGTCGGCGATCGCTCGCCGCCGACGCCTGCGGCGTCTTCGACGGCGAGGCCGCCCGCTGCGCGGACATCGATGCTGCGCGCGGCGATCGTCGAGCCGCTGCTCGCCACGGGGGTTACGGTGCTGGTCAAGGGCTCGCGCATGATGGGTCTCGACCGACTCGTCCGCGCGTTGGCGGACGACGACGCAGGAGCAGCTTTCACCATGCTGATGTTGCTCAGCGAACATCTGACGCGCTATCTACTCCGGCTTCAACGTCTTCAGCTATCTGACCATGCGCGCGATTTTGGGTGCGCTGACGGCGCTCGTGCTGTCTTTTGCCATGGGTCCGTATCTGATTCAGCGGCTCACCGTGAGCCGCATCGGTCAGCAGATCCGCGAGCTCGGCCCCGAGAGTCATCTGCCGAAGGCCGGCACGCCGACGATGGGTGGCGCGCTGATCTTGCTCGCGATCGCGATCAGCACGCTGCTATGGGCGAATCTCAGCAACCGTTTCGTCTGGATCGTGCTGTCGATAACGTTGGTCTTCGGTGTCGATCGGTTTCATCGACGACTATCAAGAAGCTCGTGGTGCGCAATTCGAAGGGGCTGCAGCGCCAAGACGAAGATGTCTTCTGGCAGTCGCGTCGGTCGGCGCTGGCAGCGGCGATCGCCCTTTACGTGACGGCCGAGAATCCGGCCGTCGAGCACGCGTTGCTGATCCCCTATTTCAAGGACGCCGATGATTCCGCTCGGCGCTGTGAGCTACGTCGCTGTTCACCGCCTCTGATCGTCGTGGCAGCTCGAACGCGCGTGAATTTGACCGACGGTCTCGACGGCCTCGCCATCATGCCGGCCGTGCTCGTGGGCGGCAGCGCTCGGCGTCTTTGCCTACGCGGCCGGCAACGTCATCTTCGCGTCCTACCTCGGCATCCCGTATGTCGCGGGTGCCGGGGAGATGTTGGTTTTCTGTGCGGCCCTCGCTGGCGCCGGCTTGGGCTTCTTGTGGTTCAACACCTATCCCGCGCAGGTCTTCATGGGCGACATCGGTGCGCTTGCACTCGGTGCGGCTCTGGGGCTTGTAGCGGTGGTGGTGCGGCAAGAACTGGTGTTATTCATTATGGGCGGTGTTTTCGTCGTCGAAACCGTCTCAGTCATTATCCAGGTTGCCTCCTACAAGATGACAGGCCGGCGCATTTTTCGCATGGCGCCGCTGCACCATCACTTCGAGCTCAAGGGCTGGGCCGAGCCGAAAGTGATCGTTCGTTTCTGGATCATCACGGTCATTTTCGTGTTGGTCGGGCTTGGCGAGCTTGAAGATCCGGTGATGCTGGCGGCGAACGAACGAGTGCGGGATCCGAGCGCAGCATCTTTTGGCCGGTGCCCGCACAGCAGAGGTCTTCGACAAGAGACCGGAGTGGAGCGCGCGTCGATGAAGCGCAGTCTGATCGTCGGGCTAGGCGCCACGGGCGTTGCGGTTGCCCGATTCCTGAGCGACCGCGGTGAGCACGTGCGCGTCATCGACAGCCGTGCGCAGCCTCCGGGTCTCGTCGACCTGCAAGCGATCGTGCCCCGCTGCCGAGGTGGTTCTCGAGACGCTCGACGAGCGCTGGCTCGACGATGTCGACGCGCGTCGTCGTCTCGCCCGGTCTCGGCGCGGACATTCCGCTTGCGCTCGCCGCGCCGGCGACGTGGCTTACCCGTCGTCGGCGACATCGAGCTGTTCGCGCGGGCCGCCACGGCCCCGGTCGTCGCGATCACGGGCTCCAACGGCAAGAGCACGGTCACGACGCTGACGGCGCGCCATGCTCGAGAGCTACGGGCTGCGAGTTCCGGCCGGCGGCAATCTCGGTCCGCCGGCGCTCGAGTTGCTCGATGATCGCGCCGCGGCCTATGTGCTCGAGATCTCGAGCTTCCAAATGGAGACCACCGCGAGCCTCAAGCCGCTTGCGGCCGCCGTACTCAATATTTCGGCCGATCACCTCGACCGCCATGGCAGCCTCGAGAGGTATGCCGCGCTCAAGGGCCGAGTTGCTGGCGGCCGCGACGTTCGGCGTCTACAACGCCGACGATCCGATCGTCGCAGCGATGGGCGAGCGGCACGTACGCGGAATTCCGTTTTCGGCGACGCGCACGCTCGAGCATGGATATTCGGTCGTGGAGCACGCCGGCGAGCGGTGGCTCGCACGCGACGCGCGGCCGCTCGTTGCGACCGCCGAGCTCCGGTTGCGCGGAACGCACAACGAAGCCAATGCGCTTGCGGCGCTCGCGCTCAGCGAGCGTGCTCGAGCCGGATGCGAAGCACGCGTTGGAGGTGCTGAGGACATTCGGCGGCCTGCCGCATCGCTGCCAGCTCGTGGCCGAGCAGCCGAGGCGTGCAGTTCATCAGACGACTCCAAAGGCACGAACGTCGGTGCGACGATCGCCGCCCTCAACGGGTTCCCCGGATCGATCGTGCTGATTGCGGGCGGTCTCGGCAAGGGCCAGGACTTCGCGCCGCTCGCAGCCGCTGCGCGAGGCAAAGTGCGCGCGGCCGTGCTGATCGGCGCGGCCGCGGCCGACCTCGCGGCCGTGCTCGACCGCCGTTTGCCCCGTCGCGCGCGCGGCAAGCATGGCAGAGGCCGTTCGTGATCGCCGCGCGTCTCGCGCAGCCTGGCGACACCGTGCTGTTGTCGCCCGCCTGCGCGAGCCAGGACATGTTCCGCGACTACCGCGAGCGCGGCGAAGTCTTTCGCGCGCGGCCGCGCGGGAGCTCGTCGTCATGAGCACCGTCCCCGCGCCGCGATCGTTCGCTCTCGACCCCGTGCTCGTCCGCGCCTGCATCGGCGCTGGCCGCGCTCGGCGCCATCATGGTCGGCTCGGCATCGATCTCGTTTGCCGACCGAGAAGCTCGGCGAGCCGCTCTACTACCTGTTGCGTCACCTCGGTGCGCTCGGAATCGGCAGCGTCGGATTGCTCGCCGCGCTCGTCGTGCCGAGCGACGTGTGGTATCGGTTGAACGGGCTCTTGCTGCGTCGCGGGGCTCGGATTGCTGCTCGCCGTGCTCGTGCCCGGCGTCGGCCACACCGTCAACGGCAGCACGCGCTGGCTCGCGTTCGGCCCGCGCGCGTGCAGGCGTCGGAGCCCGCGAGGGTGTGTCTTCTGCTCTATCTTGCGAGCTACGCCGCGCGGCACTCGCGAGAGCTTTCCGAACGTCTTTCGGGGTTCGTCAAGCCGATGCTGTTCGTCGGCGCCGCCGCCGGTCTCTTGCTGCTCGAGCCCGATTTCGGTGCCGCCGTCGTGCTCATTGCGACGAGCTTGGCCGTGCTGTTCGTCGGCGGTGCACGCCTGCGGGACTTTCTGCTCGCCGTCGTCGGGGGCGGCGCGGTGCTCGTCGTGGTCGCGTTCTCATCGGCGTATCGCGTGCAGCGGCTCACGACGTTTTCTAGATCCCTGGGCGGATCCGTTCGCGGGCGGCTTCCAGCTCACGCAATCGTTGATCGCGATCGGTCGCGGCGACTGGTTCGGCGTCGGGCTCGGTGAGAGCGTGCAGAAGCTGTTCTACCTGCCCGAAGCGCACACCGACTTCGTGTTCGCGGTGCTGGCCGAGGAGCTCGGCTTCGTCGGGTGCGACTGCTCGTCATCGTCCTGTTCGGGCTCATCGTCTATCGCGCGATCATGTTGGGGCAGCAAGCGCTTCGCAGCGGCCTGCCGTTTCAAGGTCTCGTGAGCACTGGGCATCGGCCTCATGCTCGGCTTCGAGGCGTTCATCAATATCGGCGTCAACACGGGGCTGTTGCCGACCAAGGGGCTGACGCTGCCGTTGATCAGCTATGGCCGCTCGAGCACGGTCGTGACGCTCGTCGCCTTCGGCTTGCTGATGCGCATCCATCACGAGCTCAATGGCAATCAGAAACGCCTGCTGCAACGCGGGCACGTGCGATGAGCGAACGGGCCGATCATGATCATGGCGGGCGGAACGGGCGGACACGTGTTTCCGGGGCTCGCCGTCGCCGAAGTTCTTCGCGCACGGCAGCAGCTCCGTAGTATGGCTCGGCACGCATCGCGGTCTCGAAAGCCGCGGCTCGTGCCCGCAGCACGGTATCGAGATCGAATGGATATCGATCGCCGGCGTGCGCGGCCGCGGCCTGCTGGGCTTGGCTCAGCGCGCCGTTTCGGATCGCGCGTGCGGTCGTGCAGGCGCTCGCGGCGCTGCGGCGCCGCCGACCGGCGGCCGTGCTCGGGCTCGGCGGCTTCGTCGCCGGGCCCGGGCGGCATCGCGGCGTGGCTCGCGCGTCGGCCGCTCGCTGATTCACGAGCAGAACGCCGTTGCGGGCACGACGAATCGCTTGCTCGCACGTTTCGCAGGGCGCGTGTTCGAGGCTTTTCCGGGCGCTTCCCGCCGGGCGTCGGGCCGAGGTCATCGGCAATCCCGTGCGCGCGAGTTCGATGCCGGGCGATGCGCCGCCGCGAGCGCCTCGAAGCGCGGCGCGGTGAGCGCCGGCGCGTGTTCGTGCTCGGCGGCAGCCAGGGGGCGCGCATTCTCAACCGCACGTTGCCCGCGGCGATCGCGGCATTGCCGGCCGGCGTGCGCCCGGCCGTTCGCCATCAAGCCGGCGCGGCGGCGGAAGACGCGCGGGCGCTTTATTCCGGCGCACGGTGTCGAGGCGCACGTCGAGGAATTCATCGAGGACATGGCCAAGGCCTATGCCTGGGCCGACCTCGTCGTCGCGCGCGCCGGCGCGCTGACGGTCGCCGAGCTCGCAGCGATCGGCGTCGGCGCGATGCTGGTCCCGCTACGCTACGCGATCGACGATCATCAAACGCAGAACGCGCGCGCAGTTCGTGGCGGGCGGCGCGGGCGTGTTGCTGCCCGAGCAGGAGCTTGACCCCGCGAGTCTTGCCGAAGAGCTCGGCGCCGCTGCTCGGCGACTTCGATCGGCTCCTCGCCATGGCGGAGGCCGCGCACACCCATGCTCGACCCGGCGCGGCCGAGACGCTCGCGGCGGCCTGCCTCGAGCTTGCGGAGGCGCCGTCGATGAACGATCGCATGGGACGTATTCGCACGATCCACTTCGTCGGCATCGGCGGCGCGGGCATGGCCGGCATCGCGGAGGTGCTGATCAACCTCGGCTACCGACGTCCAGGGCTCCGATCTGAAGCTCACGGCTGCGACGGAGCGGCTCGCCGGCCTCGGCGCGGACATCTGCGAAGGGCACGCCGCGGAGAATCTCGGGCGGCCGATGTCGTCGTCGTCTCGAGCGCCGTCGCGGACGACAACCCCGAAGTTCGCGCGGCGCACGCACGGCGAATCCCGGTCGTGCAGCGCGCCGAGATGCTGGCCGAGCTCATGCGCTTTCGCTACGGCATCGCCATTGCCGGCACGCACGGCAAGACGACGACGACGAGCTTGATTGCGAGCGTGCTGGCCGAAGGAGGCCTCGATCCGACCTTCGTGATCGGCGGACGTCTCGCGAGCGCCGACGCGAACGCCGAGCTCGGCGCTGGTAGGTACCTCGTCGCCGAGGCCGACGAGAGCGATGCATCGTTCCTGCATCTGCAGCCGATGATCGCCGTCGTGACGAACATCGATGCCGACCATCTTGGCAGCTACGAAGGCAATCTCGAGCGGCTAAAGCAGGGTTTCTTGGAGTTTCTGCACAACCTGCCGTTCTACGGCCTCGCAGTGCTGTGCAGCGACGACGACAACGCGCGCGAGCTCATTCCGTCGCTCGGCCGCCGAGTCGTGAGCTACGGTCTTGGCGAGCGCTCGGACCTCCGTGCATTCGATGTCGAGCGCATGGGCTTGCGGACGCGCTTCAAAGTCGCGTCGCCAGAGCGTCGCAAGCCCCTCGAGATCGAGCTGAATCTGCCGGGCCTGCACAACGTGCGCAATGCGCTCGCAGCCGTCGCCGTGGCGGCGGAGCTCGAGATCGCCGACGCCGCCCTCGCCGTGCGCTCGCGGAGTTCTCCGGAATCGATCGGCGCCTGCAGGTGCTCGGCACCGTCGACCACGGCGGCCGGACGTGTGACCTTCGTCGACGATTACGGGCATCATCCGACCGAGATCGCGGCGACGTTGGCTGCGGCCCGAGATGCTTGGCCGGATCGCCGGCTGGTGGTGGCTTTTCCAACCGCATCGCTACACGCGCACGCAAGCGCTTGCTCGATGACTTTGCGCTGGTGCTTTCGACGGTCGACGCGCTGGTGCTGACGAACGTGTACTCGGCCGGCGAGACGCCGCTCGCGGGCGCGGACGGCAAGGCACTCGCGCGCGCGGTGCGCGTGCGCGGAGCCGTCGAGCCGATCTTCGTCGACGACCTGGCCGAGTTGCCTGCCGTGCTCGGCCAAATTGTTCGCGGCGACGACATCGTGCTGACGCTCGGTGCCGGCAGCATCGGCAGCGTCGCACCCCAGCTGCCGCGGTTGCTCGCGGTTCGCGGCCCCGTCGAGGTGAAGCAATGAACGCGGCGGTGGACGACATGCACGAAACGAGTCGCGTGCTGCACGAAGAGCCGATGAGCAAACATACGTCGTGGCGTGTGGGTGGGCCCGCGGAGCTGTACTTCAAGCCGACCTCCGTGGCGCAGCTGCAAGACTTTCTGGCTGCGCCTGCCGGAGAGTGCTCCGCTGCATTGGGTCGGGCTTGGGCTCGAATTTGCTGGTGCGGGACGGTGGGCTGCGCGGCGCGGTGATTGCGACCAGTGGTTTGCCGAAGACCCTAGAGCGCGTCGAGGAGACGTGCGTGAGGGCCGGCGCGGGACTGACGTGCATGCGGCTCGCCCGCCAATGCGCGCGCTGGCAACTCGGGCCAGCTGCGTTCTTTGCCGGCATTCCCGGCACGGTCGGCGGCGCCTTGGCGATGAATGCAGGCGCTTTCGGTGGCGAGACGTGGGGCAACGTCGAGCGCGTGGAGACCATCGATCGACAGCGGCACGTTACGGACGCGCTCGCGCGCGGACTTCGAGGTCGGCTACCGCAGCGTGACGCGGTGCGCGGGAGGAGTGGTTCGTCGGTGTCGACGTTTCGCTTCGCCGCGGACGCGACGGCGACCTTGGCGACGCTGAAAGGAATGCTTGCCAAGCGCGGCGAGACGCAACCGCTCGGCGTGCCGAGCTGCGGCTCGGTGTTTCGCAATCCGCCGGGCGACTTTCGCCGGACGCCTCATCGAGGCGCAGGTCTCAAGGGTCTGCACGATCGGCGGCGCACAGGTCTCCGACAAGCATGCGAACTTCATCGTCAACACGGGTCACGCCACCGCGGCCGATATCGAGGCGCTGATCGAGCGCGTGCAGGCCAACGGTCGAGCGACGAAACGGGCGTGCGAGCTCGAGCTCGAGGTTCGCGTGATCGGCGACCCGGTCAGCGATGCGAGACGACTCGTGATGCTCAGCGGCTCGCACCAATCGCCGCAAGGTCGAGAGCAAGCTCTCTCGACTGAAGCCGCTCAAGCTCAAATTGAACTGGCGAATCCGATGGCGCGCGGTCGTTTGGCCGCCGCTCGTCGTCGCCGCTTTGCTTGCGACTTTCGCGGTGCGCGCGCGTTGCTCGATCAACCCGTCAAGCGGCTGGTGGTCGAAGGCACGTTTCAGCGGGTGACGCCGTTGCAGATCGAAGCGACGGTCGAGAGCGACATCGATGGCGGCTTTCTGTCGCTCGATCTCGATCGCCTGAGTCAGCGCGTCAAGCACTGGATTGGGTCGACCGCGTCAAAGTCGGCCGGGTCTGGCCGGACACGCTCATCGTCGACGTGACAGAGCACCAGGCTGCGGCCCGGTGGGGCGACACGGGTCTGTTGAACGTGCGCGGTGAGCTGTTCACCGACAACGTGCAATACACGCTGCCCGAGCTGCCGAATCTCGCGGGCCCGCCGGGCAGCGAGCGCGAGGTCGCGCGCCGATATCTGACTCTGAGAGGGCGGCTCGCCGAGGCGGGCCTCAAGCTCGATTCGTTGACGCATGGATGAGCGCGGCGCCTGGCGCATCGTGCTGGCCGGTGGCCAGGAAATTCGGCTCGGCCGCCGCGATGTGGACGAGCGAATCGATCGGTTCTTCGACGTCGTGGCGCCCGCGCTCGCGGGCGATCTGCGAGCGGGTCGAGTACGTCGATTTGCGTTACACGAACGGGTTCGCCGTCGGCTGGGCGGACGACGGCAAAACGACGGGGCTCGCGTCGAAAGACGAGCTCGACGGCGATTCGGCAAGACGAGGTCAGCGCCGTGGCTAGAAGGGACGATCGTAAGTTGATAGTCGGACTCGACATCGGCACGTCGAAGGTCGTGGCGATCGTCGGCGAGTTGTCGCCCGAGAATCGGCTCGAAGTCATCGGCATCGGCTCGAATCCGTCGCGCGGGCTCAAGCGCGGCGTCGTCGTGAACATCGAGTCGACCGTGCAGTCGATCCAACGCGCCGTCGAGGAAGCCGAGCTCATGGCCGGCTGCGAGATCAACTCCGTGCTAGCCGGTATCGCAGGCAGCCACGTCCGGAGCCTGAATTCGCACGGCATCGTGGCGATTCGAGACAAAGAGGTCAGCGCGAGTGACGTGGAACGTGTGATCGACGCCGCGCGCGCCGTCGCGATTCCGGCGGACCAGCGCAGTGCTCCACGTGCTGCCGCAGGAATTCATCATCGACTCGCAGGAAGGCATTCGCGAGCCGATCGGTATGTCGGGCGTGCGGCTCGAAGCGAAGGTGCATCTCGTAACCGGCGCGGTGAGTGCGGCGCAGAATATCGTGAAGTGCGTGCAGCGCTGCGGGCTCACCGTCGAAGACGTCGTCCTCGAGCAGCTTGCCTCGAGCTATGCGGTGCTGACCGACGATGAGAAAGAGCTCGGCGTTTGTCTCGTCGATATGGGTGGCGGCACGACAGACATCGCCGTGTTCTGCGGCGGCGCGATCCAGCACACGGCCGTGATACCGATCGCCGGCGACCAGGTGACGAACGACATTGCCGTGTCGCTTGCGCACCCCCATGCCATACGCCGAAGAGATCAAGATCAAATACGCGTGCGCGCTGTCGCAGCTCGCTAATCCGGACGAGACGATCGAGGTGCCGAGCGTCGGCGATCGGCCGCCGCGACGGCTCGCGCGGCAGACGCTCGCCGAGGTCGTCGAGCCGCGCTACGAGGAGCTGTTCCAGCTGATCCGCGAGGAGCTTCGCCGGTCGGGCTTCGAGGAGCTGATCGCCGCCGGCATCGTTCTGACCGGCGGCAGCGCCAAGATGGAGGGCGCGATCGAGCTCGCCGAGGAAGTCTTCCACATGCCGGTGCGTCTCGGCGTGCCGCAATACGTCGAGGGGTCTGTCGGACGTCGTGCGCAACCCGATTCATGCGACCGGGGTGGGATTGCTGCTCTACGGCAAGGCAGTCGATGCAAGCGAAGGCGGAAGCCTCTGCCTCGAGGTTCGGTATTACGAACGGCTTTCAGATCGGATGAAGGCGTGGTTTCAAGGGAAACTTTTGAGATTCGTTATCTAAGTAGGAGGAGTCGGGGAATGTTCGAACTGATGGACGGCTACAGCCAGATCGGCGGTCATCAAGGTGGTCGGCATCGGCGGCGGCGGCGGCAACGCAGTTGCGCACATGGTCCGGGCGGGACATCGAAGGTGTGGACTTCATCTGCGCCAACACCGACTCGCAGGCGCTGAAGAGCGCGCAAGGTGAAGACGGGCCTGCAGATCGGCTGCAACATCACGAAAGGCCTCGGCGCGGGCGCCAATCCGGAGATCGGCCGACAGGCGGCGATGGAGGATCGCGACCGCATCCAGGAGGTCATCGAAGGCGCGGACATGCTGTTCATCACGGCAGGCCTCGGCGGTGGCACCGGCACGGGCGCCGCGCCCGTCGTTGCGCAGCTCGCCAAGGAGATCGGCATTCTCACGGTCGCCGTCGTGACGAAGCCGTTCAGCATGGAAGGCGGCAAGCGCATGCGCATCGCCGAGCAGGGCATCGCCGAGCTCGGTCGGTTCGTCGACTCGCTGATCACGATTCCGAACGAGAAGCTGCTGTCGGTGCTCGGTCCGCAGACGACGCTGCTCGATGCGTTCAAGGCGGCGAACGAAGTGCTGCAAGGCGCGGTGCAGGGTATCGCCGAGCTCATCACGCGGCCCGGTCTCATCAACGTCGACTTCGCGGATGTCCGCACCGTCATGTCGGAGATGGGCATGGCGATGATGGGGTCGGGCGTTGCGACCGGCGAGGATCGCGCGCGCACGGCGGCCGAGGCAGCCATCTCGAGCCCGCTGCTCGAGGACATCAATCTCGTCGGGCGCAAACGGCATCCTCGTCAACGTGACGGCCGGCATGGATCTCGCGATCGGCGAGTTCCAGGAAGTCGGCGACACGGTCAAGCAGTTCGCCTCCGACGATGCGACCGTCGTGGTCGGCACCGTCATCGATCCGGAGATGACGCACGAGATCCGTGTGACGGTCGTGGCGACCGGGCTCGGGCAGGCCGTGGGGCTCGCCGACTCGCCGATGAAAGTCGTTCGCCGTCCGACAGGGCGCGTGAGCTCGAACTACACGGATCTCGAGAAGCCGGCGGTGCAGCGCAAGCGAGCCGTCGGCGACGGTGTCGTCGGGGGCAGCAACGAGAGCCTCGAGGACCTGCTCGACATGTCCCGGCGTTTCTGCGCCGCCAGGCGGATTGACGGGCAGCACGGGCCGGTTCCTTGCCGGTATCGGCGCGGCTATGCTACGCGTTCCTGGCGCTCGCTGTGGCCCGTGCTGACTGTCGCAGAACGGCGACTCGCGAGCGCGCTTGGCGGGGCGCTGTGAGGGCATTCGTTAAGGAGCGACGACAGCGTGTTGCAACGCACTCTCAAAGACTCGATTCGAGCGACCGGGATCGGGCTGCACAGCGGGAGCCAAGGTCTATATGACCTTGCGCCCGGCTCCGGCCAATACGGGCATCGTGTTCCGCCGTCTCGATCTGCCCGAGCCCGTCGACGTGCCTGCGGACGCGCTGAACGTCACCGAGACGATGCTCGGCACGACGCTCGAGCACGGCGGGCGCCAAGGTCGCGACCGTCGAGCATCTGATGTCGGCCTTGGCGGGCCTCGGCATCGACAACGCTTTCGTCGATCTCACGGCCGCGGAAGTGCCGATCATGGACGGCAGCGCCGCGCCGTTCGTGTTCCTGCTCCAGTCGGCCGGCATCGAGAGCAGAATGCGCCGAAGCGATTCATTCGGGTCGTCAAGCCGATCGAAGTGACCGAGGGCGACAAATGGGCGCGGCTCGTGCCCTACGATGGCTTTCGCGTGAACTTCGAGATCGATTTCGACCATCCGGTTCTGCGCAAGCACCGGCAGAGCGATGAGCATCGACTTCTCGACGACCGCGTTTCTGAAAGAGATCAGCCGCGCGCGGACCTTCGGCTTTCTGCAAGGACCTCGAGACGCTTGCGGACGCGCGACCTGCACGCTCGGCGGCAGCATGGACAACGCGATCGTCATGGACGAGTACCGCGTGCTCAACGAGGACGGCCTGCGGTTCCGCGACGAGTTCGTGCGCCACAAGGTGCTCGATGCCGTCGGCGACCTGTATCTGCTCGGGTCGTGCCTGATCGGCGAATTCTCGGGCTTCAAGTCCGGGCACCGGCTCAACAACCTGCTGCTGCGGCGATTGCTCGAGCAGCCCGAGTCCTACGAGGAAGTCGTGTTCGAGGACCAGGGTCCTCGCCCGTCTCCTATCAGCTCGCGCCCGGTCACTGAGCGCGACCGGGCTCTTGAACGCCGTCAGCCGCTGCGCGGCAACACCTTGACCTTGACCTTCTTCGCGGGCGCTCCGCGACGTGGTAGCGAACGCGCGCGGCCCAGGTCGGCGAATCCATGACCAGTACGAGCTCACCGTCCTGGCTCGCCGCCGGCGCTGACGAGGTGGCTCGCCTGGTCGGGCGGAAGCATGGCGCGCGATCTCGACTGTCGCTCCCGGCGCCGCTCTGCTTCCTCGGTCAGCGCAGCCGAGCCGTCGCCCGTCCGAAGCAGTTCGGCGAGACGTGCTGGGGTCCTTGCTCAGCCATTGTGAGACAGGCGTCAACGTTTTGAGGCTAGACTGCTTGAGTGGCAGCGCATTTCTGCGGCATTCTTGGTGCTCTCGATCAGGGCAAACCGCTCGAAAGGGCGGGACGCAAAGCCACCGATCTACGGAGTCTGCTCCAAAGATAGCGGGGTTGCCGAGTGACATTTTACAAAACCAGCTATACTCGTGCTGCATGCCGGCGCCAAGCGCGGGCGCTGGAATAACAATCAGACCGAAGCCGGGAGCCGAGGCGCAGCATGCAGCTGATATTTCCTGTCGAAGGACCGTGGCCATCTGGGCCAAATGCGGCTCGAGCTCGCGCCCGCGTTTGGCTTGCGGTCTGCGGCGTCGCGCTGGTGATCTGCGCCGGCGCTGTTCTACGGCGGCTTTCGCCGCGGCCGAAGTCTTCGGCGTCGCAACCCGCAAGCGCAGGTCGGCGACCTGGCGCAACGAGCTCGGCCGAGCAGCAACACGTCGTTCAGACCACCCGCAACGCCCTGCAGCAGAATCTCGATGCGCTCGCGCTGCGGCTCGGGCAGATGAACGCTCACGTCGTCCGGCTCGACGCGCTCGGCTACGCGGCTCACGCAGATGGCCGGGCTCAACGACGGCGAATTCGATTTCACGTCCGCCGCCGTCGCTGGGCGGCCCCGAAGAGCCGCTAGCGCGACAACGAAGTCATGCAAATCAGCGGTGTCGATCAATGCGCTCGACGCGCTCGACGAGCAGCTCACCGATCGCGGCCGCCAGCTCGACGTGCTCGAGGACTTGCTGCTCAACCGCAAGCTGCGTGACGAAGTCCACCCGGAGGGGCGGCCCGTCACGGCCGGCTACATCTCGTCGCGTTTCGGCAGCCGCACCGATCCTTTCACGGGCCGCCGCGCGTTCCACAAGGGCATCGATTTCGCCGGGCGCGAAGGCGCCGAGGTCGTCGCCGTTGCGTCGGGTGTCGTGATCTGGTCCGGGCCGCGCTACGGCTACGGCCAGCTCGTCGAAATCAACCACGGCAACGGCTACGTCACGCGCTACGCGCACAACGCCGACAACCTCGTGGCCGTCGGGGACACCGTAAGCGCGGCCAAGTCATCGCCCGAATGGGCGAGACGGGGCGAGCGACCGGTCCGAATCTGCATTTCGAGGTTCTGCTCAACGGCCAGACCGTCGATCCGCTGACCTACATCGGCCAGTAACGCTTCGGGCTCCAGTAAGACCGTGTGCTTCGGACCGGCCCGCGGGGACGTAACCGGTGCCCAAAACCGGTCCAAGTCCTTAAAATAGGCCGCTTTGACCGCGCCGTAAGGACATTCCGCCTTGCTCAGCACCGTCTCGAACCTCGTGACCGGAGTCTTCGGCAGCCGCAACCAACGGCTGCTAAAGACGCTACGGCAAGCTCGTGGCCGCCACCAATGCGCTCGAGCCCGAACTCTCTGCGCTCGAGCGATGAAGCGCTGCGCGACAAGTCACCGCTAGAGCTCAAGGAGCGCTACGCGGCGGAAGAGGATCTCGACGGCCATCTTGCCGCGAGGCATTCGCCGCCGTGCGCGAGGCCGCGCGGCGAACGCTCAAGATGCGCCACTTCGACGTGCAGCTCATCGGCGGCATCGCGCTGCACGAAGGCAAGATCGCCGAGATGCGGACCGGCGAAGGCAAAACGCTCTGTCGCGACGCTCGCCGCCTATCTCAACGCGCTGACGGGCCGCGGCGTGCACATCGTCACGGTCAACGAGTATCTGGCTCAGCGCGACGCCGATTGGATGGCGCCGGTCTACCGCTTCCTCGGGCTCGAGGTCGGCGTCATCAAGAGCAGTCAATCGGTCGAAGAGAAGCGGGCCGCCTACGCCGCCGACATCACCTACGGCACCAACAACGAGTTCGGCTTCGACTATCTTCGCGACAACTTGTCTTTCCGCCTCGAGGACCGCGTCCAGCGCGCATCTGAGCTTTGCCATCGTCGACGAGGTCGACTCGATCTTGATCGACGAAGCCCGAACACCGCTGATCATCTCGGGACGCTCGGAAGAGAGCACCGAGCTGTACGTTCGCATCAACCAGTTGATCCCCTCGCTCAAGGTACACAATCCACCGCCGGGCAAGGCCAACGACGAGATCGAAGCCACTCAGGTGGAGCTCGTCGGGCTCAAGGGCGACTCGCTCGGGACGATGTCCATCGGTGAGGCTCGCGCCAAAGCCGCGCGAGAACGGCCATCACTTGATCGAGATCGAAGCCGATGCCAAGCCGTCGCGCGTGCAACTGTTCGTGCCCGGCGACTACACGATCGACGAGAAGGCCAAGCAGGCGCACCTAACCGAGGAAGGCCACGAAAAGGTCGAGCGCCTGTTTGTCCAAGGCCGGCATCTTGGCCGAGGGCGAGAGCCTTTACGACGCATCGCAACATTCGTCTGATGCATCATCTTAACGGCGGCCCTTGCGAGCGCACGCGTCTGTTCAAGCGAGAAGTCGATTACATCATCAAGGACGGCGAGGTCGTGATCGTCGACGAGTTCACCGGGCGCACGATGCCGGGCCGCCGATGGTCGGACGGTTTGCATCAGGCCGTCGAGGCCAAGGAAGGCGTACGCGTCAAGGAGGAGAACCAAACCGTCGCTTCGATCACATTCCAGAACTACTTCCGGATGTACGACAAGCTTGCCGGCATGACCGGCACGGCGGACACCGAAGCCTACGAGTTTCAGCAGATCTACGGTCTGGAAGTCGTCGTAATTCCGACCCACAAGCCGATGATCCGCGACGACGCGCCCGATCTCGTCTATCTGACGCAGTCGGACAAGTTCGATGCGATCATCGAGGACATACGCGATTGCCATGAGCGCGGCCAGCCCGTGCTCGTCGGCACGACGTCGATCGAGACCTCCGAGTTTCTGTCCGGGCTCCTGACGCAATCGCAAGATCCCGCATCAAGTGCTCAACGCCAAATACCACGAACGTGAGGCCGAGATCGTCATGCAGGCCGGTCGCCCAGGCACGGTCACGATCGCGACGAACATGGCCGGTCGCGGCACGGACATCGTGCTGGGCGGCAATCTCGAGGCGGAGCGCGTCAACCTCGAGAACCCCGATCGCGGCCATGCTCGAAGCGCTCGAGCGAGATTGGCAGCGAACGTCATGACAAGGTCATCGAGATGGGCGGACTGCATATCGTCGGCACCGAGCGGCACGAGTCGCGACGTATCGACAACCAGCTGCGCGGACGTTCCGGACGCCAGGGCGATCCGGGCTCCAGCCGTTTCTACCTTTCGCTCGAAGACAACCTCATGCGGATCTTCGGCGATCCGGAGCGGATCAAGCGCTTGTTGTCGCGGGCGGGCATGAAGCCCGGCGAAGCGATCGAAAGCAAAATCCTGTCGCGGCAGATCGAGCGCGCTCAGCGCAAAGTCGAAGCGCACAACTTCGATATCCGCAAGCAGCTGCTCGAGTACGACGATGTCGCGAACGATCAGCGCAAGGTCGTGTATCAGCAACGCCAAGAGCTCATGGAGGCCGAGGACATCGGCGACGCGATTCGCGGCATTCGGACCGAGGTCGTTGGGCTCGTCATGGACGAGTACCTGCCGCCGCAAAGCGTCGAAGAGCTTTGGGACAAGGAAGGTCTCGCCAAAGCCGTGGAGCGCGAGTTCGGCGTGCACGTGGATGTTGCCGGCCTGCTCGAGCAGGACGAGTCGATCGACGAAAACGCCCTGCGCAAACGATTCTCGACGAGATCGAGAAGGACTATGCACGCAAGGCCGAGGAGATCGGTCCGCAGCCGTCATGCGCGAGCTCGAGAAGGGCGTCATGCTGCGGCAGCTCGATCCGCACTGGAAGGAGCACATCGCGGCGCTCGACTATCTGCGCCAGGGCATCCACCTGCGGGGCTACGCACAGCGCAACCCGAAGCAGGAATACAAGCGGGAAGCCTTCGAGATGTTCAGCGACGATGCTCGAGCGCGTAAAGCACGACGCCATCGCGATTCTCTCGAAGATCCAGATCCGCAGACCCGAAGACATCCAAGCGGTGGAGCCCGACGCGCCGGATCCGAATACGTTGCGATTTCAGCACGCAGCGGCCCCGTCGCTCGTCGCTCCGCCGCCGCCTGCGCCGGGAGGTTCGGGTCCGGCCGGCCAGGCTGCGGCAACGCGCCTGCCCGCCGAGTCCGAGCCCGTAGCGCCCTATGTGCGCGAGCAGCCCAAAGTCGGGCGCAACCAGCCATGTCCGTGCGGGTCCGGCAAGAAATACAAGCAGTGCCACGGTCGGCTCAGCTGAGCGTGTGAGCGCTGCGGCGACGCACGTGCTGGTCGGCTTAGTGGCCGGTGCCGACGGCCGCTGGCTCGTCAACCGACGCCGGCCCGGTACTCATATGGCGGGTTTTTGGGAATTTCCCGGCGGCAAGTGCCGGCCCGACGAGTCGCGATTCGATGCCCTGCGTCGCGAGCTCGAGGAGGAGCTCGGTATCGAAGTCGTCAGCGCGACCCCGCTGCTCGAGCTCGTGCATGAGTACCCGGAGAAGACGGTGCTGCTGGACGTTTGGCGCGTTCAGGCCTTTCGCGGCGAAGTGGCCGGTCGCGAAGGACAGGAATGCCGCTGGGTGACGGTTCATGAGCTAGGCGCCATCGGCCTGCTTCCCGCCGACCGCCCGATCGTCGAGGCGTTGCAGCGCGAGGCCACGCGTTCGGCAGGCGAGCCCCGAGAGCCCTAACCGGTGCCGAGCGTTTCGGCGTCGATCCGATAGAGGCGAACTTCGTCGGCGCCCGAGTTGATTTTACTGATCAACGTGAAACCCGCCGGTGGCTGACGCGGTAAGAACAGCTGCTGCACCATGGGACTATCCGCGACGAGTCCGAATTGACCGTTGTGGACGAAACCGAAGTCGTTGGCTCGAACGATCAGGTAGCGCACTTCTGGTGCTTCTGACCGAATTTCCTCAGGCGCCATTCGCATGAACCGGCCGACGCGGTCGAGGCTCTCGACGTCGGCGCTACTCAGAATGAAGTTGTTCGAGATGACCCGGCAGTTCGTGTGGAACAAGATCGGATTGCCGTCGTCACTCCCGGCCAGCACGATTGCGGGATCCGTTGCGCACAGACGGCTCAATGTCTCGTAGATCGGCATGGCGAGCGCATAGTCGCGGTCCGCTGCTGGCGCATAGATCTCGAAGAGCCGGTGACGAAGGGCCGGCTGATAGGCCAGCAGAACGACGAGCGCGGCCGCAACGAAGGCGCCGCCGCGATGCCATGCGTATCTGCGCCGAGCATCATCCACGAGCAGCAATAGCGCCGTCACGAGCCCGAAGAACCCGTAGTAGTAGAAGCGAAACTGCTCGAGCAGCAGGACGAGCCCGAAGACCACCCAGATCGAGAAGAAGAGTCGCTCCGCAGGCTGCTTGGTGAGGATCTTCCAGGCATGGAGTGCGATCAGCACTGGGGCCGCGACGACGAGCCAGCTGTAGTAGCTGACCGCGTCCATGGGGCCCGATTCGGCGGTCATGAGCTTGAACACGCTCTGTGCTTCGACGATGTCGGGAAGAATCGAGAAGCGTCCCGCTATGAACTCGAGGCCGCGAACGGCTTGTGCTGCAATCGGCGCGGTGAGCACGAGCCCGAGCAGCGTAAGCAAGCTCAGAGTGCGTTTCGAGAACGTCCACGAGCCCATGTACAACAAGCACACGGACGTACAGACCGCGACATAAAGGTGGAATGTGGACAGTAAACCGAAATCGAACAGACCCGCGCGAAACGTGTCGGCTGGCCACAGCACGATTTGCATGCTTGCCAGCAGCGCGCCGCTGAAGGCCAGCATCGACCGACGCGGCGGCGCCTGGCCCCGCAGCCAAAGCACGAAGACGCATGCGAGGGGCGGTATCTGCAATATGAACAGGGCCGTGTGGAATCCCGGCGCGAGACCGAGAGTGGCACCTAGGGCCGCAGGCCAGCGCCAGTCGGCGGGCGCCGCGAACCACCTAAGCCCGAGCCAAATGCTGAGCAATATGAAGCTGTACTCGACATAGTGGTGATCGACCATGCCGATGACGTGCAGCAGTTGAGTGAAGGGCGACAACGCGAAGCAGACCATTGCGAGCAGCCGCATCTCGATGGACAACTTCAAAGCGCTGGCCGCGGTCAAGAACAGCGCCGCGTTGACGAGCAGCCACGCGAAGGGGACATGAAAGATTATGCCTAGCGGGTTCAGTCCGGGGCGCAGCCAAGTGATCAACGCGGCCGTCTTTGCGAGCAGATAATCGTACGCCCACGGCCAAGGAATCCAGGTTCCCATTGGCGCGTGGAGCCGTTCGTCGAATTGATAGAACCCCCTCGATCCGAGAGCATCGAGTACTCGGCGCGCGTGATAGAACGAGTCGTTGGTCATCGGCACGTAGTGGCCGTCCACGACCGCGGCGTCGCCCATGAGCTTCGCGAAGAACCCTGCGATCAGCACGGCCCCTAGCCAGATCCCGAGCAATGGCAGCAAGCGGCCATACCGCGCCGAAGGCAGCCCCGGCGTGCTCAGCGCTCGGATCTCCAGTTTCACCGATGCCATCTTACGGATTCTATCGGACGGTCGACGGGCGGACTGTGACCGCGGCACGGTTTGTCGGCGCCGGGGTTGTGCCCGTCATCCGGGTTTGTGTGCGATCAGCAGCAGGTTCTTGCCGAACCACCGCCCCGTTATGGTGTCGAGCAGCCGGCTCGCGGGGAAGAACCATCGATCGTAGAGACGCAGCAGTGGTCGATTCACGTCACCGCTCGAATTGCCGAGCAGCTTGAACAGTAATGTCGCGGTGAAGCCCAGACAATCCACGTAACGGACTCTGTCGATCTCGAACCCCGCGCTTCTCACGCGTTTGACGAGAACGCCGCGCGTATAGCGGCGCACATGGCCGACCTTGGTGTCCATGCTCGTGTAAAGCAACGGAAACGCCGGCACGTAGACGAGCAAGGGACCGCCGGGCTCGAGCTTCGTGAATAGATGGCGAAGCGCGTCGGTATCCGCTTCGATGTGCTCCAGAACGTTGAGCGTGTATGCATAGTTGAACCTGTCGTCCGGCAGCGTCGCAACGTCGGCGGTCGTGGCCAGACCGCGGGCTTGTAGCCTGTCTCTCAATATCTCGTCTGGCTCGATGGCGCACACCTCGAAGCCCGACTCCGCCATCGGCAGCGCGAATGTGCCCGTGCCGGCGCCGAAGTCGAGCACTCTCATGCCCCGGCGCGCCTGCCCTCGAACCGTGTCGAGCAGGTAACGGTTGTAGTTGACCGCCTCCTGCATGACTTCGAGGTTATCGACGCCGGAGTACACGTCGCTGGAAGTCGTGGAGGCTGTCGTCGCCGCGTCTGTCTTTACGTCGTGCACGGAAGGCTTAGCCGCTCGCAATCTTGTCGTTGACAGGGCGCGCGCTCCGGAGGGGTCGCAACGCGCGTTGATCGATCGTGAGGCTCCGAACGCCGAGGTAGTGCAGGCGTTTCATCTCGCGTCGGCCGCGAGTCACAGTGTCGAGAATCATGCCGCAGGTCAGGCTCAAAAAGGCGAGCAGCATCAGCCCCGTCGACAGCAAGGCCGTTGGTAGCCGCGGCACGAGTCCGGTATCGAGATAGGTGAGGAGCACCGGCCATGCCAAGAGCACGGAGCTGCCGGCCAACAGCGCGAACAGCGCCGAGAAAAACGGCAGGGGGCGCTCCTCTTTCACGAGCAGCAGAATGGTTTTCAAAATGCGCCATCCGTCGCGCAGCGTATTGAGCTTGCTGGCCGACGACGGCGGACGCTCTCGGTACGGCGTGGAAAACTCGGCGATCGGCATGCGTAGCTCGAGCGCATGGATCGTAAGCTCGGTCTCGATCTCGAAGCCGGTCGTCAGTGCCGGGAACGATTTGACGAACCTGCGCGAGAATGCCCGGTAACCCGACAACATGTCCGTGATGCGGTCCGCGAAGACCAGTCGCACAATCTTGGTAAGCAGGTAGTTGCCGAACTTGTGTCCCGGGCGGTAGGCCGCCTCGCTCGAGGCGATGCGCGTGCAGACGACCATGTCGAGGCCTTCTGCCCCGAGTCGGCGCACGAGCTCGACCGCACTTTGCGCATCGTACGTGTCGTCGCCGTCCACGAGCACGTAGATGTCGGCCTCGACGTCGGCAAACAGGCGCCGTACAACGTTCCCCTTCCCGAGCAGTCTTTCGATTCGCACGCAAGCACCGGCCTGCGTGGCCAGCTCGGCGGAGCCGTCGTCGGACGAGTTGTCACAGACGTGAATCGCAGCCTGCGGCAACGCCGCTCGAAAATCCGCGACGACCTTGGCGATGCTCGCAGCCTCGTTCCGGCACGGGATGATCACGGCCACGGTGTTCGGTGACGAGCCGTCGCCCGTGTGTGCTGCCGTTTCTTGCCGTTCGAGAACGCTCATCGGGGCATTCTAGCCCTGCGGCCGGGGGGCGAGACCGACCTGGCGCACAGATTCTCGTGCACGGCGGCCGGCGATGGCGGGCCCTTACGGGGGATCAACAGACGGCGAGTAAAAATCGTACGTCTTGGGTCACCTGCGCAGGGCGCATTTCCACGCCTCGCCAGCGCATGAAGCGAACCGTGAACCGGTGCTGCCCGGCGCTGATTTCCGGGAAGATCCCTGTGGCGCCGGGGAGCAGAACCCGGACGAGATTGACCTGCTCGTTGCGGTCGAAACTCTGTTGAAAGAGGCCTCCTGGGGCGGCAACTTCTTCGGCCTCGGTCGCTTCTCTCGGTGAGCCACAACACTTCCGCAATTGCGTCGCAGAGTGGCTTGAGGCGCTCGGTCCATTCTTCGAGCTGCTGCCGGCGCTCGGCCGCGGGCAGCGTTAGCCAATATCCGTAGTCGGGCAGGTCGAATGTGCACGTTCCGCCCGGGATGGCGCTGCGATGCCGAATGGTGTTCAAGAAGTCGCACTCTTTGAGTGGATTCATGAGGTGCGGCCCTGCATCGGCCAGACGGCCGCGCAGCTCGGCTATGCTCGCGATGAGCCCCGTAAGCCGGCTGGGGTCGACGCCCGGTTGGCTGCGATACTTTGCGAGAAGGTCGGCGTGGCGCTCGAGCTCCTTCATGACGTCGGCACGGACGTCCCCGCGGCCGAGGATCGTCAGCATCTCGAGCAGCCCGGTGATGGCCGCCCGCGCGCCGAAGTCCGTCGGATCCTCGAAGTGAAACAGTGCTTGCTCGTATAGGAACTCGACGCGCAAGAACGTGCGCATACGCTCGGTCAGCGGCTGCTCGAACCTGATCAGGTCGTTCTCAGGCTCGACTGCAGACAGCTCGACTGCGGAGTTCATTGCGCTATTCTGCGCGACCGCGCGGCGCTCGGCAAACTCAAGTTTCGCTGCCCCGTCCAGCCGCGAGAGCGAGATAGCGCTCGTGCAAATCTTCGACCTGCGCGCGGGTCGCGTCCAAGGAGCCCGAGTTGTCGATCACGTCGTGCGCGGCTTGGAGTCTCGTGCCGCGGTCGGTTTGTGCATCGATCATCGCGCGGGCCTCGGCGGCGTTGAGTCCGTCACGTTTCATGACCCTCTGCATTTGCAGCTCGACCGGGCAATCGACCACGAGGACACGGTCGACGAGCTTGCCGAAGTCGGTTTCGACGAGCAGCGGCACCGCCACGAGCGCGTACGGCCCGTGGGCGGCGCCGAGGTTCTCGAGCGTCCGAGCCCGAATCAACGGATGAAGGATCGCTTCCAACAAGCGTCGCTTGGGGGGATCCGCGAAAACCAGCGCGCGCAGCTTGGCTCGATCGAGCTCTCCGTTCGGCGTGAGGACCCCGCCTCCAAACTCGGACCGGATTGCAGCGAGGCCCGGTTGCCCGGGAGCCACGACTTCGCGCGCGATGACATCGGTGTCGATCAACTCAGCGCCGAGGCCGGCGAACATGGCGGCAACCGCCGACTTGCCGCTCGCGATCCCTCCCGTCAGTCCGATCGTGAGCACCGGTGCCGTCTCCCTGTCACTCGCGACGCGCCGGCATCACAACGATTCGGTTCGCAGCGCGACGGCACCTCAGCGAGGTCGAACCTCAAATGAGCAGCGCTCCATAGAGGGCCGTGAGGTGCTCGCCCCAGAGCAGCGCGAGCCATCCGGCGACGGCGAGATAGGGTCCGAACGGTATCGGCACGTGGCGCGATCGCCCGCCGACGACGATCATGCTCACGCCGACGATCGTACCGACCGCCGCCGACAGCAGGATCACGAGCGGCAGCATTTGCCATCCGACCCAAGCCCCGAGCGCCGCCGACAGCTTGAAGTCACCGTATCCCATGCCTTCCTTGCCCGTCACGAGCTTGAACAGCTGATAGACGGCCCAGAGGCTCAGATAGCCGGCCGCCGCCCCGATCACGCTCGAGCGCAGATCGACGAACACCGATGTCGTCGGGATGGCGGCGAGCAGCAAGCCGGCCCATAGCAGGGGCAGCGTCATCGAGTCGGGCAGAAGCTGGTGATCGAGATCGATCAACGTGAGAGCCAGCAACGTCCAGGTAAGCCCGAGTCCGGCGAGCGTCTGCCACGTCGGGCCGAAGCGCATAGGCTACGACGAGCGCTCGAGCAGGGCCGCGCAAGCTTCGACGATAGGGTAGCGGACGGAGATCGTGGCGCCGCAGCCCGCGCATCGGCCTCGGAGCCAGAGGTAGCTCAGCACCGGCACGTTGTGCCGTGCCGCGATCGGCCGGTCGCAATGCGGGCACGCGGACGGTGGCCACGACAGATCGAACGTGTCTTTTTCTCGGCGACGCGCTTCGTTGTCCCCGTCTCAGCTCGGCGCACTGCTCACGCCAGCTCGCGCTCCAGCATGATGGGCAAACGATAGGCAACGACGTTGAGGAAGCTGCCGACGATCAGCCCGAGCAAGCCGACCGCCACGAACAGCGCAGCGGGCCAGACTTCGAAGATCTCCACGCGAATCCCGTCAGCTGAGTCGATCGGTATTGTGGCCGTGCCGATGCGTCGATGCCAGCGCTACGCCCGGCTCGACTGCGCCCTCGACGCCGAGTGCACGAGCCTTTGGAACGCCGAAGCCTAGACGACGGCGCCCATCTTGAAGATCGGCAGGTACATGGCGATGACGAGACCGCCGACGAGCACGCCGAGAATCGCCATGATCAAAGGCTCCAGCAGGCTCGACATGCTGTCGACGGCGTTGTCGACCTCCTCTTCGTAGAAGTCGGCGACCTTGGCTCGACATTTCGTCGAGCGAGCCGGACTCCTCGCCGACGGCGATCATCTGGTTGACCATGTTCGGGAAGAGGTTCGTGTTCTCCATGGCGCGCTGCAGGCGCTGACCGGTGGCGACCTCGTCGCGCATCTTCGAGCACGGCAGTTTCGTAGACGATGTTGCCGGTGGCGCCGGCCACCGAGTCGAGCGCTTCGACGAGCGGCACGCCGGCCGCGAACGTCGTCGAGAGCGTTCGGGCATACCGCGCGATGGCCGACTTGTTGAGGATCGATGCCGATGATCGGCAGCTTCAGCATCGCGCGGTCGACGAAGTGCTGCACGCCCGCGATTGCGCTTTCTTGACATGCAAGAAGCCGACGATCGCCGCCCACGACGCACGATGAGCATCAGCCAGCCCTGTCTGCTGCACGAATTTCGAGATGTCGATGACGAGCCGCGTGAAGGCCGGCAGGTCGGCGCCGAAGCCTTGGAACAGCGACTCGAACTCGGGAATGACGAAGATCATCAAGATCGCCGTCACGATGATCGCGACGACCACGACGGCGGCCGGATAGAAGAGGGCCTTCTTGATCTTCTTCTTGATGGCCTCGGTCTTTTCCTTGTAGGTCGCGATCTTGTCGAGCAGCGTCTCGAGCGCGCCGGCTTGCTCGCCGGCAGCGACGAGATTGACGAACAGATCGTCGAAGTGCAGCGGGTGCTTGGCGAGCGCATCGGCGAGCGACGTGCCGCCTTCCACATCGCCTTTGATCGCCAAGAATGAGCTTCTGCATGGCCGGGTTTTCGTGGCCGGCGCCGATGATGTCGAACGACTGCACGAGCGGAATGCCGGCGGTCATCATCGTCGCCATCTGGCGCGAAAAGATCGCGATGTCCGCTGCGGTGACCCTGCCCTGCTTGCGGAACAGCATGCTCTGCTTGCGCACGCGCGTCGGCAACGACGCCCTGGCGGCGCAGCTCCGTGCGGACCGCCGCCTCGCTGGCAGCCACGACCTTGCCTTTGACCTTCTTGCCGGCCGCGGTCCGTGCCTTCCCACGTGAACGGGACTTGCTTAGAGTCGCGGCTGGTTGCCATGAGTCAGTGCCTCCGCTGGAGCAGCTGGTTCCGATCGTACGAGGCGCCAGAACCGGCGTCAGTCGATTGTAACCCGGTTGATCTCCTCCAGACTGGTAATGCCGTCCTTGACTTTTCTGAGGCCGGACGTCGCAGGTCCGCGACCCCTTCGACTCTTGGCCTGCTGCCGCGATCTGCATCGCGTTGCCGTCTTCCATGATGATTCGGCCGATGGTCTCGGAGACGGGCATGACCTGATAGATGCCGATGCGGCCCTTGTACCCGTTCGTGCACTGGCTGCAGCCCTTGGCGCTGAAGATCGTGATGCCCCGTCGACTGTCCCTTGCGTGAACCCTTCCTTGAGCAGCGCTTCGGCGGGAATGTCCACGGCCTCCTTGCAGTTGCTCGCAGAGCTTTCGCGCGAGGCGCTGAGCGATGATCAGACTCACCGAGCTTGCGATCGCGTAGGGCTTCACGCCCATGTCGACCAGGCGCGTAAGCGTCTTCGGCGCGTCGTTCGTGTGCAGCGTCGACAGCACCAAGTGGCCGGTCTGCGCGGCCTTGATCGCGATCTCGGCCGTCTCGAGGTCGCGTACCTCGCCGACCATGATCACGTCGGGGTCCTGGCGCAGGAACGCGCGCGAGTGCGGAGGCGAACGTCAGTCCAACCTTCGGGTTGACGTTGACCTGATTGATGCCCGGCACGTTGATTTCGGCCGGGTCCTCGGCGGTCGAGATGTTGCGGTCGACCGTGTTCAGAATGTTGAGGCCCGTGTAGAGCGAAACGGTCTTGCCGCTGCCGGTCGGGCCCGTCACGAGAATCATGCCGTAAGGTTTGGCCAGGTTCTGCGAGGTAGAGGTTCTTTTGCTGCTTCCTCGTAGCCGAGCGCGTCGATTCCGAGCTGCGCGCTCGACGGATCGAGCAAACGGCAAACGACCTTCTCGCCGAACAAGCGTCGGGCACGTGTTGACGCGAAAATCGATGGCTCGATTCTTGGACAGCCGCATCTTGATGCGGCCGTCCTGCGGAATGCGCCGCTCGGCGATGTCGAGCCGGGCCATGACCTTGAGGCGCGCCGCGACTTTCGACGCCAGGGCAACGGGCGGTCGCGCGATCTCGTTGAGCACGCCGTCCTGGCGCAGCCGGATTCGGTAGTACTTCTCGTACGGCTCGAAGTGGATGTCCGAGGCGCCGCGCTTGATCGCGTCGAGCATGACCTTGTTGACGAACCGCACGACGGGCGCATCGTCGACGTCGGCGCTCGTGACTTCCCCGCCGACGTCCTCGTCGCCGCCGGTGACCTCGAGGTTCTCGAGGTCGAAATCGTCGTCTTCGAAGCTCGACATCGTCGTGTCGACGGCTTCGATGGCGCGCGAAACCCGGGCATCGAGCTTGTCCTGCTCGACGACGATCGGCTCGACGCGCAGCGTCGTCTGGAACTTGATCTCGTCGAGCGCATGCAAGTTGGTCGGGTCGCAGACGGCGATATAGAGCCGCTTGCCGCGCTGGAGGAGCGGCAAGATGCGGTGCTTCGTGAGTAGCTTCTCGTCGACGAGACGAACCACGTCGAGGTCGAGCTCCACGGCGTCGAGATCGAGCAGCGGCACGCCGAACTCGTGCGCGGCCGCGATGGCGATCTGGCGCGCATCGCCGAGGCGATTCGCGACCAGATACGGCACGAGGTGCGCGCTCTTACCGTTGATGGCTTCGAGCGCAGCCATGAGGATCTTTTCGGAAACGATCCCGTCCTGCACTAGCCTACGCGGTAGGCCGGTTAATGGGCCTTGAGTTGCGGTGACCGCCATGGAATTCTATGCCGCTCGAGTCTTGGCGCCAGCTTACAATAAGCACGATACTTTCACCGCGACTCGGGAGCCTGTCAACAGCGCGGTTCTCCTTTTGTGACAGAGATTTGCCGAGCGCTAGCGGCGATCGAGCGGCAGGTAGCGGCGGCTGTCACGGTGCGTGGCGGATCTGCTGCGACCTGCTGAGGTCCGCCGCCCGAGAAGCCCAGTGGTTGAAGGCCGGGGTCCGGGATCTGGTCGCCGCAGATCCAGACAACCTCGAGATCGGCCGTCTCGTAGGGTGTCAGCGACACTCGACGGCCCTGGAATTTCGGATGAGCTCCTGCCCCGAACGTGATGTCGAGCCGACCTTGGGCGACGGCCACGGACGCGGCATACGGACTATCGGCCGTCGCGAGGTTTGCTCGAATGTCTTGGAGTGCCTCCGGGACTTGTCCCGTGCTCGGAAAGCGTTGACCACGGCGTTCTCGAGGCTTGCTGCCGATCCGATGCCATCCGCGACTTCGCTTCTGAGCGCGTGGGTGCGGTAGGCGGACACGCCGAGCGCGCCCGCGACGACTGCCGCAGCAACGGCGAGCAGGAACTCGATGGCGAAGCCGAGAGACGCGTGGTTTGAGTGGCAGCGCGCACCGGCGACCTCGATCCCGTTCCCAAAAAGAAGAAGCCCCCCGCGTCGCGGGAGGCTTCCATGCTTCATACCTGTTTTCGCTGGGTCTCGGACTCAGCGAGTCTAGCCTTTACGGACGGCAAGAAGCCGGCAGGTACTTGTTCAACGAAGCGTTGGCGCCGAGCGTACCGCCCGTGAACGTCGCCGTCGCCATCAGCGTGCCGCCGGTCGGGGCATTCGCACCGCCGCAGCGCCAGATGACGGAGTTGTCGTTGCTCAGGTACGGGCCGAGCTCGAGCGTTGCATTGGTGATGGTGGCATTGGCTTCGTTGCCGTAGCGTGACCAGGATCGACGCCGTTGGTGATGCCCACGCTGGCGACGTACTTGCCCTGCGTGTCATTGGCGTTCGCCGACATGCCGGCAGCCGTGCGGTTCGGCCGGAGCGGCACCCGGTTCAGGTACGTCTCAGCGACCGCAGCCTTCGCCGCGGCGGCCAAGTTCAAGCCTTCCGACACCTGCGCGCGGATCGTGTAGTCCTGATACGCAGGAATCGCGATCGCGGCCAAGATGCCGATGATGGCCACGACGATCATCAATTCGATCAAGGTGAAGCCCTGTTGCATTTTCTTCATGCGAGAAGCTCCTCATAAGCGGTTTTGTAGTACAGCGCATCGACGCGTGAGCGTCTGCAGGGCATTACTGCAAACGCTGTGCCAAACGGCCGGCGACTATGTCAAAACCCCAGGCCCGGCGGGCAACGCAGACATTCCGCCTGCGCGCCTCGATATTTCGTTCAACATATTGCAGGATCGCGACAGCGATTGATAGACGAATAAGCGGCACAATCTGACCAAATTTGTCACCGGTTTTCGGCGTTGGACGACAGTGCCCGATCGTCACTCGATTCCGAGCTTCTTGATGCGGTATCGCAGCGCTCGAAAGCTGATGCCGAGCAGCTTGGCCGCCGCAGTCTTGTTGTAGCGCGTTTGCTCGAACGCCTTGACGATCGCGTCGCGCTCGATTTCCTCGAGCTGTGTGCCGAGCGGCGAGCCGCGCTCGAGCGGCGCGACGTGCTCTGCCGGCGGGCTCCGCGCGCAACTGCAAGTCGTCGACGTCGATTTGATCGCGGAGCACAGCGTCAAGGCCCGCTCGAGCATGTTCTCGAGCTCGCGAACGTTGCCGGGGAAGTGGTAGCTCAGCAACGTGGCCTGAGCGGCCCGCGTCAGCCGCGGCGCCGGCACGCTCTGCGCTTGCGCGAGCCGCGTCAAGGTGTGGTGGGCGAGCATCAGCACGTCCTCGCCGCGCTCGCGCAGCGGCGGCACGTTCAAGCTCGATCACGTTGATTCGATAGAACAAGTCTTCGCGGAAGCTGCCCTCGGCCACGAGCTCGCTCAAGATCTTTGTGCGTCGCGCTCAGAATACGGACGTCGATCGGGACCTCGCTGGCTTGGCCGACGGGCCGGATCGTCTTCTCTTGAATGACGCGCAGCAGCTTTACCTGCATGTGCAGTGGCAGGTCCGCTACCTCGTCGAGGAACAGCGTGCCGCCTTCGGCCGTTTGCACGAGGCCGATTTTGTCCGCTACGGCGCCCGTGAAGCTGCCTTTCGTGTGGCCGAAGAACTCGCTCTCCATGAGCTCCGTCGGAATCGCGCCGCAGTTGATCGGCGACGAACGGCCCTTCGCGCCGCGGGCCCGCTTCGTGGATCATGCGGGCGACGAGCTCCTTGCCCGTGCCCGACTCTCCGGAGATGTGCACGGGTGCCTGGCTGCGGGCGACCTTCGCGACCATCGCCGCTGACTCGCTCGATCGCGGGCGAGCGCCCGACGAGCGCGTCCGTCGCCGTTCGCTTTGCGGCGTCGTGACGCCCCTTGAGCTTGAGCGCAGCCGTGACGAGCTTGCGCAGGTCGTTGAGATCGAGCGGCTTCGAGACGAAATCGAAGGCCCCGAGCTTCAGCGCCCGGACGGCGGCCTCGACGCTGCCGTGCGCCGTGATGACGGCCACGGGCGTGCCGGGCGCCTCGCGCTGCATCCACTCGACGAGCTCGAGGCCGTCGCCGTCGGGCAGGCGCATGTCGGTTAGGCACAAGTCGTAGGGGTCGCGGCCGTGAGCGCGGCCTTGGCGCTACCGACATCGGCGCGGGTACGCGTCGTGATGTCCATGCGCTCGAGAGTGATCGACAGCAGCTCGCAGATGTCGGGCTCGTCGTCGACGACGAGGGCCAGTCGGTTTCATACGGTGTCTTCGTCAGCTCGCCAGCGGTTTGGGTCCGCGAACACGATACGGAACAGGCTGCCGCCGCCCGGGCGCGGCTGATAGCGCAAATGTGGCGCCGTTGCGCTCCGCGAGCTCGCGGGAAATGTAAAGGCCAAGGCCGGTCCCGCCGGGCTGACCCGTGTAGAACGGCTCGAAGATCTGCCTCGACTTTGCCCGGTTCGATGCCGGGGCCGCGGTCGGCGACTTGTAGATACGGGCGTCCCGAGGCTTCGAGGCGTCCGCAGCCGAGCTCGACGGCGATCGCGCCCGCCGTGGCGCTCGCGTACTTCACGGCGTTGTCGCAGAGATTCCAGACGACCTGGTGCAAGTGCGTCGGGATCCATGTCGGACCTCGACGTCCGGGAGCGCTTCCGCTTGACGGTCACGGCATCCTCGTAGAGCTCGAGTGTTTGCGTGAACTCGCGTCGCGAAGTCCGTCGAGCCACGGTTTCGAAGCTGCAGCCGCTCGGGGCGTGTCTTGTCGCGGCGCGACAGCGCGAGCACGCTCTCCACGATCTGGCTCACGCGTCGTGCGTTGACGCGAATGATATCCGTGAGTCGCTGTCCTCGGACGCGCCGATGCCCGGCGATTCGCCGAGCAGCTGTCCGGCGTGGCTCATCGCGCCGATGGGGTTGCGAATCTCGTGCGCGATGCTCGCGCTGAGCCGGCCGAGCGCGGCGAGCTTGGCCTGCTGAACGCGCTCGGCGATCAGCGACGTGTCCTCGAGAAAGATCACCACGCCGGAGCGGCGGTCGCCGCCGAGTGGCGCGAAGTGAGGCTGGATGTTCGTCGAGCCGTCGGCTGAGCTGAACGGTGCCGCGTCTGTCTCCGATCGGGCTCGCCAGCCGGCGAGCTGCTGCGCAAGCGGCCGGAGACAGTGTCGCGAGCGTCTCGTCGCCGGCTCGAGCGCTCATGTCGCTGCCGAGCTGCTTGATGGCCGATTCGTTGATGAGCCGGATGTGGTCGTCGCCGTCGACGACGACGATGCTCTCGCGCAGATGCTGAATGATGTATTCGTTGAGCTCGACGAGATTGCGCAGGTCCACGCCGCGCTGCTCGGCCAGGGCTTCGGTTTCGACGATGCGACGGCGCAGCAGCTGAACGACGGCCGTGATGACGAAGATGACGGCGCCGAGAATGCCTGCCGGTGCGTACTGCGCGCCGGTCGTCATGCCCTGGAAGCTGAGCGAAGGTCTGCTCGAGCAACAATGCCAGCGTGGCAAGGCCGCGAGCAGGAATGCGCGCTCGGAGGTCAGCAGCAGGGCCAGCGTGCCGACCGAGACGACGAGCAGGCCGCCGAGGCCGCTCGAGATCGCCGCCGCTCGCATGGATCAGGAGCGTGACGGCCGATCACGTCGGCCACGAATTGGACGCTGAGCTGAATCATGGCGCCCGGAAATCCGCGGTACAGCAGCAGCGAGCTCGGCGGTTCCGACTCGCGAGCATGCCGAGCAGGGCACCCCAGGCGAGCTCGGGATCCGTGTCGCCGATGATCGCGCGGCCCGTGGACGGGATAGAAGATCGTGATGAGCATGGCCGCGACGGCCAGCCGGAACAGGTTGAGCAGGACCAACACACGCCAAGCGAAGTCCGCTCGTCGGAAACCGGGAACTCGCGGCGTGATGACTCGGTGGGTCGAGCGACCTCGACAGCGTCGACGGCGGACATGTCGCGGAATTCTACCCGATCGGCCGGCGCCGCCCGGGACGCAGCTCACAGCCTTTACGAACGCGCGCGGTTTCGTGGAAAATACCGGCGCCCGCCCCGCTGCCGGAAACCTCATGTAATGAATCTGCACGAATACCAATCGAAGGCTCTGTTTGCCGAGTACGGCATTCCCGTGCCGCAAGGCCAGGTCGCCAGCTACGCCCGCAGAAGCCAAGGCCGCGGCCGACGAAGCTCGGCGGCATCTCTGTGGGTCGTCAAGGCGCAGGTGCACGCCGGCGGACGCGGCAAGGCGGGCGGCGTCAAGCTCGCGCGCTCGGTCGAGGAGGTCGAGGCGCACGCGAAGGCGCTGCTCGGCACGCGGCTCGTGACCCACCAGAGCGGTCGCCGAGGGTTTGCCCGTCGACTAGGTCTACGTCGAAACGGGCTCGGACGATCGCGCGCGAGCTGTATCTGAGCCTGCGTCGTCGACCGCACGCGCCGAGCGCATCGCGGTCATGGCCTCGGCGGCGGGCGGCATGGACATCGAGGAGGTTGCCCACGCGACGCCCGAGAAGATCCTCACCGTCACGCTGCACCCGGCCGCGGGCCTGCAGGACTACCAGGCGCGCAAGCTCGGCTTCGGGCTCGGGCTCGACAGGCGCCAGCAGGGCGAGCTTCGAGACATCCTCGCGCAAGCTCGTCACGCCTGTTTCAGCGAATGCGACGCGAGCCTCGTCGAGATCAACCCGCTGATCGTCACGCAAGAGCGGCCATGTCGTCGCGCTCGACGCGAAGATCAACGTCGAAGACAACGCGCTGTTCCGGCAGCAGCGGCTTGCGAGCATGCGCGACGCGGCCCAAGAGGACGAGCGCGAGCGTCGGGCGCGCGAGCACGATCTCAACTACGTCTCGCTCGACGGCAACATCGCCTGCATGGTCAACGGCGCGGGCCTCGCGATGGCCACGATGGACCTCATCAAGCTGCACGGCGGGGAGCCTGCCAACTTCCTCGACGTCGGCGGCGGCGCGACGGCCGAGCGCGTCGAGGAGGCATTCAAGATCATCCTCACCAACAAGAACGTCAAAGCGCGATTCTCGTCAACATCTTCGGCGGCATCGTGCGCTGCGATCTCATCGCCGAAGGCGTCATCGCGGCCGTCGCGAAGTGCACGTCGGTGTGCCCGTCGTCGTGCGGCTGGAAGGCACGAACGTCGACAAGGGCCGCCAGCTGCTCGCGGAGAGCGGGCTTCGAGATCGTCGCTGCCACGGGGCTTACCGATGCGGCTTCGAAAGTCGTCGACCTCGCGGGAGCCGCACTGATGAGCATCCTTGTCGACGCCAACACCAAAGTCATTTGCCAAGGGCTCACGGGCCGGCAGGGCACGTTCCACACCGAGCAGTGCCTCGACTACGGCACGAAAGTCGTTGCAGGGCGTCACGCCCGGGCCGGGGCGGCGAGACACATCTGGGCTTGCCCGTGTACGACACGGTGGCCGGATGCGCAAGCGCGACACGGGTGCGACCGTGAGCATGATCTACGTGCCGGCGCCGTTTGCGGCAGACGCGATCCTCGAGGCGGCCGATGCCGGTATCGAGCTCGTCGTCTGCATTACGGAGGGCGTGCCCGTGCTCGACATGGTCAGCGTCAAGGCCGTGCTCCGGGGCGCGGGTTGCCGGCTGATCGGGCCGAACTGTCCCGGGCATCATCACGCCGGGCGGCTGCAAGATCGGCATCATGCCCGGCGCCATCCATCAGCCGGGCTCGATCG
Organism: uncultured Gammaproteobacteria bacterium; assembly: GCA_963786385.1. Lineage (GTDB taxonomy): Bacteria > Pseudomonadota > Gammaproteobacteria > Steroidobacterales > Rariloculaceae > FEN-1219. Next base: position 154,545 of record CAWAYS010000004.1, on the reverse strand, counting down.
GCATCGTGTCGCGCTCCGGAACCCTGACTTACGAGGCCGTGTCGCAGACCACGCTGCGCGGGCTCGGCCAGACCACCTGCGTCGGAATCGGCGGCGATCCCGTGCGCGGCATGAATTTCATCGATTGCCTCGAGCTCTTCGAGGCGGACCCCGCAACGCGCGGGATCATCATGGTCGGCGAGATCGGCGGCTCCGACGAGGAAGCCGCCGCGGCCGAGTATCATCGCCGAGCACGTGACCAAGCCCGTCGTCGGCTTATATCGCCGGCGTGACGGCGCCTCCGGGCAAGCGCATGGGCCATGCGGGCGCGATCATCTCCGGCGGCAAGGGCACGGCGGACGAGAAGTACGCGGCGCTCGAGAAGGCCGGCGTTCGCACCGTGCGCTCGCTTGCCGAGCTCGGCGAGACGATGGCCAAGGCACTTGGAGTGAGAAGTCGGCCTAGCCCAGCTCAACACGCGCGTCGGCGCGATCGACGCGAACACCAACAAGGTTCTCGACTGCGCTCGGCGCGCACGGGACGAGCTCGGCTGCGAGCTCGTGCTCTTTCCGGAACTGACGCTTTGCGGATACCCGCCCGAAGATTTGCTGCTGCATCGCGGTTTGCGCAGCCGCGTCGAGAAGGCGTTCGCCGCGCGTTCGCGACGGCGTCGATGGCATCGGCCTCTACCTGGGCTATCCCGAGTACGACGGCGACAAGATCTACAACAGCTGCGGCGCTGCTGCTGCGACGGCGAGGTCCTCGCGAATCACCGCAAGCGCGTGCTGCCGAACTATGCGGTGTTCGACGAGAAGCGCTATTTCGAGCCGGGCTCGACGCCGACCGTCGCCGACTTCCGCGGCCACCGCTTCGGCTTGATCGTCTGCGAGGACGCTTGGGACCCGTTGCCGTGCAAGCGCGGCCGCCGCGGCCGGCGCCGAGCTCATGCTCGTGATCAACGGCTCGCCGTATCATATGCATCAGCAGCGCGTACGCGAGGAAGTGCTCGCGGCCCGAGCGCGCGAGAGCGCGCTGCCGCTCGTCTACCTGAACATGGTCGGCGGCCAGGACGAGCTCGTCTTCGACGGCGGCTCGATGCCGTCGACCGCGACGGGCAAGGTGCTGTTTCGCGCACCGCTGTTCGAGGAGGGCTTGCTACGTCGTCGAGCTCGATCGACGACGGCGGCCGGCTCGTGCCCGCACCCGGCGTGCCGCCGCCGGCGCCGCCGCTCGTCGAGCGCGTGTATGGCGCCCTCGTGCTCGGCACGCGCGATTACGTCGAGAAGAACGGATTTCCGGGCGGCGTGCTCGGGCTGTCCGGCGGGGTCGACTCGGCGTTGACGCTCTGCGATCGCCGTCGATGCGCTCGGCGCGGATCGCGTGCACGCGGTCATGATGCCTTCGCGGTATACGTCGGAAATGAGTCTCGAGGACGTCGGCCTCTCAAGCCGAGCGATCTCGGCGTGCGTCTACGACATGCTGCCGATCGAGCCGATGTTCGAGGCGACCCTGGCCGTGCTCGACGACCTCTTCGCCGGCTTGCCGGCCCGATGCACCGAAGAGAACATCCAGGCGCGTTGTCGCGGCATGCTGCTCATGGCCATCTCGAACAAGCTCGGCAAGATGCTGCTTGACCACGGGCAACAAGAGCGAGATGGCGGTCGGGTACGCGACGCTCTACGGCGACATGGCGGGCGGTTTCGCGCCGCTCAAAGATTGCACGAAGACGCTCGTGTACCACTTGGCGCGCTATCGCAACGCCCTCGGCCGCGTGATGCCCGGAGCGCGTCATCACGCGACCGCCGATCGGCGGAGCTGCGTGCCGGACCAGAAAGACAGCGATTCGCTGCCGCCTTACGATGTGCTCGATCCGATTCTCGAGGCATTCATCGAGCGCGACTACTCGGTCGATCAAATCGCCGAGCTGGGCTTCGACCGTGGGACGGTTGTTGCGCGTTCTGCAGATGGTCAAGCGGGCCGAGTACAAGAGGCGCCAGGCGCCGCCGGGCGTGCGCGTGAGCAATCGGGCTTTCGGCCGCGATTGGCGCTATCCGATTACGTCGGGCTACTGACGGACCTGTGCGGTTTCCGCCGACTGGCCGAAAGTCGCCGTGAGCACGCGGCGCGCATCGGCCGCCAAGTCCTGCATGCCGAGCGCGTCGTAGGCCTTCGACCATGAGCTTCAGCGCTGTCCTCGAGCTGCGGCGCGCCCGGGTAGTGCTCGACGGCGTACTTCGCACGATTGGCGGCGGCGACGTAGGCCCCGCGCTCGATGTAGTAGTCGGCGACATGGTTCTCGTAGGCCGCGAGCCGATTGCGCAGAAAAACCATCCGCTGTCGCGCATCGGGCACATAGCTGCTATTCGGGAAGCGGCGAATGAGGTCCTGAAACGTCGAGAACGACTTCAACGTGTCTTTCGGCGGTCGGACGGACGAAATCGACCTTGAAGATCTTCTCGAGCATGTTCGGCGCCTGATCGAAATAGACCAGGCCTTTCATATAAAGGCAGTAGTCGACTCGGGGGTGCGTCGGGTTCTCGCGCTCGAACTGCTCGGCCGCGTCGATGGCTGACTCCGGCTGCTGACTTCTATAGTACAAATAGATCAGATCGAGCTGCGCCTGGCGCGTCTCCGGGCTGAACGGATAACGGGACTCGAGCGCCATGAAAAGTATGTGATGGCGCCTGCGTAGTTGGCGGCCTTCATCGCGGCTTGGCCGCTTCTCGTACATCGCTTCCGGGCCCGCATCCTGCACGACGTTGTCGCGGTGGGCGCAGCCGAGGAGGCTAGCCGTCAAGACACCGAGCAGAGATACTGTTTTGATGATTTTCCGCACGTCGCTCTCATTCCACCCACCGTCCAGCCGCGCCGTCACGGCTCGGGGTAGCAATTTGACGACGCAGTATAGCCGAAAGTTTCCGGTGGCCCCGGCGCGACAATGACCGAGATCTTGCGCCGGCTGGTCGTCCCCCTAGAGCTGGCGGGACAGGCGCTTCGATCAAGCGGCTGCAGCACTCTTGCCCGAGTTTTCTCGAAGCCGGCTGAAGTCCTGGATCGACGCCGGGCAACTGACGCTTGGGGGCCACACGGTCAAGGCCAAAACCCCGATGATCGGCGGCGAGGAGCTCGTGCTGCGTGCCGAGCTCGAGGCCGTCGTCGCCGGCTGCGCCCGAAAACATCCCGCTGCGGGTCGTGCACGCCGACGCGGCTTTGCTCGTCGTCGACAAACCCGCAGGGCTCGTCGTTCATCCCGGGCGCCGGCAATCGCAGCGGCACGCTGCAAAACGCGCTGCTGAATCTCGATCCCTCGCTCGAGATCCTGCCGCGCGCTGGGCATCATCCATCGGCTCGACAAGGACACGAGCGGGCTGCTGCTCGTTGCGCGCACGCTCGGCTCGCACAAGGCGCTCGCCGCGGCGCTCGAGCGCCGCGAGCATTCAGCGCGTCTTACCGGGCCGTCTGCCAAGGCGTGCTGACGGGCGGCGGCACCGATCGACGCGCCGATCGGCCGCCATCCGCGAGAGCGCACGAAGATGGCCGTCGTCGAGCGCGGTCGACCGGCCGTGACGCGCTATCGCGTGGTCGAGCGGTTCCGGGCCCACACCCACTGCGAAGTCGAGCTCGAGACGGGGCGCACTCACCAGATTCGCGTGCACATGGCCCATATTCGCGCGCCGCTCGTGGGCGATCCGGCTCTACGGCGGGCGGCCGCGACTGCCGCGGGCGCCGAGCGACGATCTGCGTCCGAACGCTGCGGAGCTTTCGTCGCCAAGCCCTGCACGCGAGCTCGTCTCGTGTTGGCCCATCCGGAAACAGGCGACGCGCTGACCTTCGAGAGCCCGTTACCCGCAGATCTTCGAGGCGCTTCTAGCGGCGCTGCGCGCGGATGCGCGCGGGGCGGCGGTGACGTGATCGCGGCTCGGTGGATTCGCACGCCGATTGGCCCGCGCCGACGGGGTGCTGCGCGGGTCACCGAGCGCGCAGGCGGCGTGAGCGCAGGGTCGTACGCGACCCTGAACCTCGGCACGCACGTCGGCGACGATGCTGCCGAGCTCGTCGCCGAGAACCGGCGCCGGCTCAGGGCGGCGCTCGGGCTTGCCCGCCGAGCCCGTGCTGGCTCGAGCAAGTGCACGGCGAATCGCGGTCGCTCGACGTCGACCGCGAGCACGCGACGGCTGCCGATGGCGCCGTGACGGGCCGTGCCGGCGTCGTCTGCGCCGTCATGACCGCCGATTGCCTGCCTGTGCTGCTGTGCGACCGCGACGAGCGGGCGAATCGGCGTCGCGCACGCGGGCTGGCGTGGGCTCGCGCGGCGGCGTGCTGCCGGCCGCGGTGCGCGCTGTCGGGGGCGCACCGGCGGACATCGTGGCGTGGCTCGGGCCGGCGATCGGTCCGGCGGCCTACGAGGTAGGCGACGAGGTCCGCGACGCCTTGTCGAGCGCGGCCACGAGGGCCGCCGCGACGCTTCGCGCCCAATGCGCGCGGCCGCTGGCAGGCCGATCTTTACGGGCTCGCCGCGACAGCCTCGCGGCCGCCGGGGTCGAGGCGGTCTACGGCGGCGGCTTGTGCACCTTCCGCGAGTCCGAGCGCTTCTTCTCGCATCGGCGCGAGGCGCCCTGCGGGCGCATGGCCGCGCTCGATCTGGCGGGTGTCCTGAGGGGTTGGCCTCAGTAGATGCCGAGATGGCGGTTGATATCGGCCGTCGCTACCCTCATGTTCGCCGTAATCGCCAAAACTTTCAGGGAGCGCATAGCCATGCGCATGGACAAGCTCACGACCAATTTTCAGCAGGCGCTGGCCGATGCGCAGTCGCTGGCCGTCGGCCGCGATCACCAATTCATCGAGCCCGTGCACCTGATGGCCGCGTTGCTCGAGCAGGAGGGCGGCACGGTGCGCGGCTTGCTGACCAAGGCCGGCGCAAACATGAATCTGCTGCGCTCGCAGCTCGGCGAAGCGCTCGACCGGTTGCCGAGCGTGGAGGGCGCCGCCGGCGAGGTGCACGTTTCCAACGAGCTGTCGAAAGTCCTGAACGTGACCGACAAGCTCGCTCAAGAGCGCGGTGACGCCTACATCTCGAGCGAGCTGTTCGTGCTGGCGGCGCTGCAATCCAAGGGCGACCTGAGCCGGATTCTCGAGCAGGCCGGTGCCGTCAAGGGCGTCGATCGACAAGGCGATCGACGACATCCGCGGCGGCGCCAAGGTCGACGACCCGAACGCCGAAGAGACCCGCCAGGCGCTCGAGAAGTACACGATCGATCTCACCGAGCGCGCCGAGCACGGCAAGCTCGACCCGGTCATCGGCCGCGACGACGAGATTCGCCGCACGATTCAGGTGCTGCAGCGGCGCACGAAGAACAATCCCGTGCTGATCGGCGAGCCCGGCGTCGGCAAGACCGCGATCGTCGAAGGCCTTGCGCAGCGCATCGTCAACGGCGAGGTGCCCGAAGGGCTCAAGTCGAAGCGCGTGCTGTCGCTCGACATCGGCGTCGCTGATCGCGGGTGCCAAGTTCCGCGGCGAGTTCGAGGAGCGGCTCAAAGCCGTGCTCAACGATCTCGCCAAGCAGGAAGGGCAGGTCATCCTGTTCATCGACGAGCTGCATACGCATGGTCGGTGCCGGCAAGGCCGAAGGCGCGATGGACGCGGGCAACATGCTCAAGCCGGCGCTCGCGCGCGGCGAGCTGCACTGCGTCGGCGCGACGACGCTGGACGAGTATCGCAAGTACATCGAGAAGGACGCGGCGCTCGAGCGGCGCTTTCAGAAGGTGCTCGTCGACGAGCCGTCCGTCGAGGACACGATCGCGATTTTGCGCGGACTCAAGGAGCGTTACGAAGTGCATCACGGGGTCGAGATCACGGATCCCGCGATCGTCGCGGCCGCAACGCTCTCGCATCGATACATCAGCGATCGGCAGCTGCCGGACAAAGCCATCGATCTCATCGACGAGGCCGCGTCGCGAATTCGCATGGAGATCGATTCGAAGCCCGAGGAGATGGATCGGCTCGAGCGCCGGCTCATCCAGCTGAAGATCGAGCGCGAAGCCCTCAAGAAAGAGTCCGACGAGGCGTCGAAACGCCGGCTCGCCGATTTGCAGGCGCAGATCGGCAAGCTCGAGGCCGAGTTCGCCGATCTGGAGGAGGTCTGGAAGGCCGAGAAGGCCACGGTGCAGGGCGAGGCGCACATCAAGGAAGAGCTCGAGCGCGCGAAGATCGAGCTCGAGAAAGCGCGCCGCGCCGCGGACTTGACCCGGATGGCGGAGCTTCAATACGGCCGCATTCCCGAGCTCGAGCGCCAGCTCGAGCAAGCCCTCAAGGGCGAGGCCGGGACCCACAACAAGCTGCTGCGCAACAAGGTCACGGAAGAGGAAGTGGCCGAGGTCGTCTCGAAGTGGACCGGCATTCCGGTCTCCAAGATGCTCGAAGGCGAGAAAGACAAGCTGCTGCGCATGGAGGAACTTCCTCGAGCGGCGCGTCGTCGGCCAGAGCGAAGCGCTGCGAGACCGTTGCCGAATGCGATCCGCCGCTCGCGCGCCGGGCTTGCCGATCCGAATCGACCGAACGGCTCGTTCCTGTTTCTGGGCCCGACCGGTGTCGGCAAGACCGAGCTCACGAAAGCGCTGGCGGAGTTCCTGTTCGACACCGAGGACGCCATGGTCCGCATCGATATGTCGGAGTTCATGGAGAAGCACTCAGTCGCACGTCTGATCGGTGCGCCGCCGGGCTACGTCGGTTACGAGGAAGGCGGCTATCTGACCGAGGCAGTGCGGCGCAAGCCCTACTCGGTCGTGCTGCTCGACGAGGTCGAGAAGGCGCATCCGGACGTTTTCAACGTGTTGTTACAAGTGCTCGACGACGGCCGGCTCACGGACGGGCAGGGTCGAACCGTGGACTTTCGCAACACCGTGATCGTCATGACGTCGAACTTGGGCAGCCAGCGGATCCAAGAGCTCGCGGGTGACGACAACTATGCGCGTATGAAAGACGAGGTGATGGAAATCGTCGGCCAGCACTTCCGGCCGGAATTCATCAACCGAATCGACGACGTCGTCGTGTTTCACCCGCTGCGAGTCCGAGCATATCCGCCGGATCGTCGATATCCAGCTGCAATACCTGCATCGCCGGCTTGCCGAGCGCGACATGGCGCTCGAGCTCGATCCGGCCGCGCGGGACCGGCTGGCCCAGGCGGGATTCGATCCCGTCTACGGCGCCCGGCCCCTCAAGCGCGCCATCCAGCAGCAGCTCGAGAACCCGCTGGCTCAGCGTATCTTGCGCGGTGACTTCGCCCCGGGCGACACCATCCGGGTGGAAGCCGAGGACGGCGGCCTAAAGTTCGTCAAAGCCGTCAAAGAGCAGGCGGCCTGACGCGGGTCCCGTCTAGAATACGATCCGAGCAACGGTCCGGACCCGCGCGATGCCCCTCTAAGCAGGGGCGTCGCGTTGCCCCGAGGCCGAATAACGGAAGTAGGCCCTTGAAAAGGTCGCGCCGGCCGCCAACTATCGGCCGAGCGCGTGCCGATGCGAGTGTTGAGTTATGCCGATCTATGAATACCGCTGTGCCGCTTGCGGCCACACCCTGGAAGCTCTGCAAAAGTTGAGCGACAAGCCCTTGAGGAAATGCCCCGAGTGCGCGAAGGCGCACTCAAGAGACTCGTGTCCGCGCCTTCGTTTCGGCTGAAAGGCGGCGGTTGGTACGAGACCGATTTCAAGCAAAGCGGCGAGAAGAAGCGCAACCTCGTCGACGGCGGCGGCGAGGGTTCGGCAGTCGGACGGCGATTCCGCCGGCGGGTCCAAGGAGAAGGCCAAGGAGACCACCGCCAAGGACGACGGAGCCAAGAGCTCGACCTCGACTTCGACCTCGACGAAGGAAACCGACGACCAAGCCCTCCTCGTCCTCGTCGACGCAAACCGCGAGCGGCTGATGCATCTGCGCCGATACTTGGTGGCGGGGCTGCTGATCTGGCTCCCGGTCGGCGTCACCATTTTGGTCTTCAAGGTCCTGCTGGACCTCATGGACGAGCTGCTATTCCTCGTCCCGTTTGCCTACCGGCCGGAACAGCTACTCGGTTTCAGGATTCCCGGTCTCGGGGCGATTCTCGCGTTCATCGTGCTGCTCGCGACGGGTGTGCTCGCGGCGAACTTGTTCGGCCGTCGGCTGATCCTTTGGTACGAGTCGCTGCTCAACCGGATTCCGTTCGTGCGCACGATCTACAGCGGCGTCAAAAACTTCACCGAGGTCGTGTTCAGCGACAGCGGCAGCTCGTTCAAGAAGGTGTTGCTCATCGAGTATCCGCGCAAGGGGCTCTATAGCATCGCGTTTCAGACCTCCGAAGACTTGCGTGAGATACAGGCCGTCACGGAGCGCACGGTCGTCACGGCATTCTTCCCGACGACTCCGAACCCGACGTCGGGGTTCATCGTTTTCGTCCCGCGCGACGACGTGATCGAGCTGAAAATGTCGGTCGAGGAGGCGCTCAAGATGATCATCTCGCTCGGAGTCGTCGTGCCGCGCTGGCGCGGCGCGGCAGAGGTGGAGGCGCTTGCGCGCTCACACGCTTCCTCGTAACATCCCGCCTCTTTTCGCACCTCCTTTATCTTTCAACAGCTTAGACCCCCAGAGGGTATTTCGATGATGCGCAGCCACTACTGCGGTCAGGTGAACCGAGAACTCATCGGGCAGGACATCGCAGTCGCCGGCTGGGTTCATCGGCGTCGCGATCACGGCGGCGTCATTTTCATCGACCTGCGCGATCGAGAAGGTCTGCTCCAGATCGTCTTCGATCCCGATCAACCCGAGATGTTCGCCGAGGCCGAGCGCTTGCGCGGCGAGTTCGTGCTCGTCGTCGAGGGTCGAGTCCGCCCGCGGCCGGAAGGCACGGTCAACCCGTCCCTGGCGAGCGGTGAGGTCGAGGTGCTCGCGACCAAGCTGACGGTCGTCAACAAGGCGAAGACGCCGCCGTTTCACCATGACGAGGCGGCGAGCGAAGAGTTGCGACTGCGCTATCGGTATCTCGACCTGCGTCGCGAGGAAATGCAGCGCCACCTGCGGTTACGTCATGCCGTCACGCGGACGCTGCGCCGGTTCATCGACGAGCACGGGTTCATCGATATCGAGACGCCTCTGCTGATCAAGACGACCCCCGAGGGTGCGCGCGACTATCTCGTGCCGAGCCGCACGCAACCGGGTAATTTCTTCGCCCTGCCGCAGTCGCCGCAGCTCATGAAGCAGTTGCTCATGATGTCGGGCTTCGACCGCTACTATCAGATCGTGAAGTGCTTCCGCGACGAGGATCTGCGCGCCGATCGGCAACCGGAGTTCACGCAGCTCGACATCGAGACGTCGTTCATGGACGAAGACGATGTCATGGGCTTGATGGAGGCGCTGATCCGCGATTGCTTCGAGTCGGTGCATGGGCATCGAATTGCCGGACCCGTTCCCGCGCATGACATATGCGCAGGCCATGCGCCGCTATGGTAGCGATAAGCCGGACTTGCGGATTCCACTCGAGCTCGTCGAAGTCGCAGATTTGTTTCGCGGTGTCGAGTTCAAAGTCTTCGCCGGTCCCGCGGCGGATCCCGCGAGCCGGATCGCGGCGCTGAAACTGCCGAAAGGCGGTGATCTGACCCGCAAGGAGATCGACGACTACACGGCGCTCGTCGGCCGCCTCGGCGCGAAGGGTCTCGCCTACATCAAGGTCAACGACCGAAAGGCCGGACGAGCGGGTCTGCAGTCGCCGATTTTGAAATTCTTGCCGGACGAAGCGATCGACGGTGTGCTCGAGCGCGTGGCCGCCGAGGACGGCGACCTGGTCTTTTTCGGGGCCGACAAGGCGTCCGTGGTCAACGAGTCGCTCAGTGCGCTCAGCGCTTGCGCTCGGACGCGACCGCGGGCTCGTCGCGCCGGGCTGGCAGCCGTTGTGGATCGTCGACTTTCCGATGTTCGAGGCGGCGCCGGGCGGTGGCTGGGCGCCGTTGCATCATCCGTTCACGGCGCCGCGTGTGGCGTCGGCGGAAACGCTACTCGCGGCACCTGGAGAAGCCATCTCGCGCGCCTACGACATGGTGCTCAACGGCAACGAAATCGGTGGCGGCTCCATTCGTATCCATACGCCGGAAATGCAATCGGCCGTGTTCGATCTGCTCGGCATCGCGCCCGAGCAGGCCGAAGCCAAGTTCGGCTTTTTGCTGACCGCGCTCGACTACGGCGCGCCGCCGCACGGCGGTATCGCGTTCGGGCTCGACCGGCTCGTGATGTTGCTGGCCGGCGCGGAGAGCATCCGCGACGTCATGGCGTTCCCGAAGACCGCGACGGCGAGCGATCTGTTGACGGGCGCGCCGAGTCCGGCCGATCCGCTGCAGCTCAAAGAGCTCGGCATCAGGTTCAACAAGCCCGCGGCGAGCTGATACGTGCGAGGCCGCCGCGGGTTCAAGCGGCCGGAATCCGTGTTGGTGGTCGTTTACACGCGCGCGCTCGAGTGTCTGGTGCTCGAGCGCGTCGCGCCCGTGGGGTTCTGGCAATCCGTGACCGGCACGTTGCGCTGGGGCGAAGCTCCGGCCGAGTGCGCGGCCCGCGAGGTGCGCGAAGAAACCGGCATCGAGCCCGCGCGCTTGCGCGACGCGCACGTGCAGCACGAATTTCCGATTCTTCCGGCTTGGCGCGAACGCTATGCACCCGACGTGGTGACGAATATCGAGCATCTTTGGTATCTCGAGCTCGATGCGATCGAGTGGGTTCGGCTGAACCCCGCCGAGCATGTGCGTTACGAGTGGCTGCCGTTGCCGGCCGCGATCGCGAAGGTAACCTCGTGGACCAATCGCGCCGCGCTGGAGCGGCTACGTGAGCAACCCGCCGGTGCCGACTGAAGCGCACTCGCCGGAGTCGAGCGAACGGATGCCGGAGTCGTTCGCGTTGCGTGGTGCGGCCGTCGTCGTTGTTCACGGGCTGTGGATGCCGAGAGCAGCGATGGCGTTCTTCGGCCGTGGCCTGTCGGCAGCGGGCCTCGAGCCGCATGCTTTCGGCTACCCCTCGCGCGCCGGGACCTTGGCTGCCAACGCGCAGCGGCTCGCCGAGTTCACGGCACGCGTGGCGGGCTCGACCGTGCATTTCGTCGGGCACAGCTTGGGCGGTGTCGTGATCCTCACGATGCTTGCGCGCTACGGTAGCGTTCGGCCGGGGCGAGTCGTGTGTCTCGGCTCGCCGCTGGCCGGCAGCCTCGCCGCCGATCGTCTGGCCCGCACGCGGGCGGGCCGCTGGTTCATCGGCAAATCCATGGTCGACGTCGCGCAGGGCCGCGGCCCGAGTGTTTGGAGCGGCCCGGCCGAGGTCGGCGTGATTGCAGGTGACGTGGCTTTCGGCGCAGGTCGAGCCGTCGCTGCGCTGGCGTTCCCGAATGACGGCACGGTGGCGGTCGAGGAGACGAGGCTCGAGGGTATCTCCGACCATCTCGTGATGCCCGTCTCGCATTTTTCGTTGCTCTGGTCGAAGGCCGTCATTCGCCAGACGGCGCTCTTTCTCGCCAATGGCGAATTCCGACGCTCGGGCGACGACGAGCCAACGTGTTGCAATCACGGCGTCGGGCTCGTCCGCAGGACAGCGAGTCCCGGTGCATACTGGACGGGCGACGCATGACTTCGACGATGGAGTCCTAACATGAGCACTGCTGCAACAGGTCTGGGTCTCGAGCCCGAGCGCGCGAACTCTCTCGCCGACGACGTCGAAGCGCAGGCTGCCGTGGATCTGTATGCGGCTGCGCCGCGCGAGCTCGAGCTCAGGACCGAGGTGCTGGCCGGGGCTACGCTGCTGCTCGCGCCGCGCATTCCGGCAAGCTTCTTCAATCGTGTCATCGGCCTCGGTGGGCACGAGCCCGCCACTGGCACGGACGTAGGCGCAGTTCTCGACATCTACCGTACAGCTGCGATCTCCGACTACTGGTTGCACGTGACGCCGACAGCCCGTCCTCCAGCGCTTGGAGAGTGGCTCGTCGAGGCCGGCCTGGGTTTTCCGCCGCGTCGCAGCTGGGCCAAATTTCTGCGCAGCACCCAGTCCCCGGCGGCGGCTGCGCCACCTGGCATCACCGTTCGTCACGCTCGCGCCGACGAGGCGGACGCGGTCGCAGGTATCGCTTGCGCGGCCTTCGGATTGCCTACGTTGCTTGCGGGGTGGTTTGCGTCGCTCGTCGGACGCCCCGGTTGGACCGTGCTCGTGGCCGAGCTCGAGGGCCGGCTCATCGCGACGGGCTCGCTGTTCGTTAGCGGAACGACGGGCTGGTTAGGCATCGGCGCCACGTTGGCCGAGTTCCGGCAGCGCGGTGCTCAGAGCGCGTTGCTTGCGGCGCGGGTTCGCGCGGCCGCGGAGCAAGGCTGCGAGATCGTGGCGACGGAGACCGGCGAGAGCATCGCCGGCGAGCCGAATCCATCGCTCGGCAATATCCGTAGGGCCGGGTTCGTGCAAGTGTGCTCGCGGCTCAACTACGCTGCCCGAATCTAACTCACGAAACAGAATCGGCGTTCCACTGGCGTAGGACGACGAGCAGCGCAGAGCCCTTCGCGGCGTCCAAAAGCGCACGCTCGAAAAGCTCTCAGCGGCCGACGCGGCCTTCGCCCCCAGGGCCCTCCCCCAGCTTCCTTCTGAAACACCGAACCGCCCAGAAATACTCGAAACCGCGATGATCGGAGGTCGGTACTCATCGACTGCGAAAGGTCGTCACGCACGGCAGACATGTGAGGAGAGTGTTGCATTTCGCTTACGTCGAACGCTATGGTTCACGCGGGGGTTTGTTTTTCTACCAATAAAATCTCATCGGGGGGGGACCAATGCAGAACCCATTCGTGCCCGTCATGCCGAGCAGGCTGGCGGTGGCAGTGGCCATGGCTTGCGGTTTGTCCGCGGGGGCGGCGCGCGCCCAGCAGCCGTCGGAACCGCAGAAGGGTGTCGACGAAATCACCGTCACGGGATCGTATATCGCCCGGCCGGCAGATCGTCCGCAGCCAGTGTCCGTTTTGGATCATCAGGAGATGCAAGCCGATCAGCGCATCACGCTGGCCGAGGTGGTTCGAGACCTGCCGCAGATCTCGAGTGCGAACACGACGAACAATTGGCTGACGCCGACGAATAGCATCAACCTTCGAGGCTTGGGCTCGCGCTCGACGTTGATTTTGCTCAACGGCCAACGCATGACGATCGATGCGAACGCCGGCTCGCAGGTCGACATCAACAACCTCGCGCCGTCGATCATGGTCGAGCGGACCGAGTTGCTGCTCGACGGTGCTTCCGCGTTGTACGGCTCGGATGCGGTTGCCGGTGTCGCGAACTTCATCACGCGCGACAACTTCGACGGCATGGAAGTCAACATGTCGAGCCAAGTGGCCGAGACCCAAACGGATGCGCCAGAACTCGTCTTCGGCGCCATCTACGGCACGCAGAACGAAGACTCGGGATTGGTGCTGTCGGCAGAGATCCAACATCGTGGCAAGAAGCTGCAGGAGGAGGATCGTTTCAGTCCAGAGAGACTCTCGCACGGCTTGCAAACAGCGCTCTGGAATCCGGGCTCCTTCCAAGGTGCAACCGACAACGCGTGGCATCCGGACCCGCTCTGTAACAGCCCATTGCTCGGCGGCACGCCCTCTACGACTGACATCACGGACCCCACTGGATACTTCGCGCCGGGACCGCCGTTTTGTCGCGGCCTTCTGAGTCTGCAGCGCACGTCCGTGCCGAAGCAGGATCTGATTACCGGCATGGCCGTGTTTCACAAGGATTTCGAGGCGGGCGGGCTCGAGGGCTTCAAATTCGAGGCGAACTTCGCACGCGCCGACGCCACGAGTAGCTACGGCACGGGCGTGCCGCTGCTGGCGTTGCCCAGCGTATCGGGCACGATTCCCGTGCTGCCGGCCACGAACCCGGGTGTCATCGATGCGAACCAGCGCGATCCGAACTTCCTGCTGCAAGATTACAAGACGGTCTTCAGCCGCCAGTTCAGCCCGCTCGACGGTGATTCGGCAACGCCCGATTCGTACTCGCGACAAAACACGTACCGAATGGCGGCAACGTTTAACGGGGCAGTTCGGTAGCGGCGATGGCGACGGCAACTTCGACTGGCGTGTGACGGGCACGTTCTCCGAGAACGACGAGCAGACCGACAGTCTCGATACGATCATCGATCGCTACATGCGAGCGCTGCAGGGTTACGGCGGTCCGGCCTGTAAATACAACTTCGTGCAGGGTGCGTTAAACGACCCGAACGTCCAGCCGGGCGTCGGCGCATGCCAATACTGGAACCCGTTCGCGAGCCGGCTCCTTGCCCAACCGGGCGACCCCACCTACAACTCGCCGGAGCTCGCCGACTGGATGACTTACGGCGGCACGACCATCGGGCGAGCGAGGTTCACGTCGCTCGAGTGGGTCACGACCGGCGATCTGTGGGAGATGGGCGGCGGCGCTACGGGCCTCGCGATCGGCGCGCAGTTCCGCAATCAGGACCTGCACATCGGCGTCGACCCGATCTCCAAGGACGGCGGTTTCGGTTTTACGCCGCAGATCCTGCGCGATTGGGACTCGCAGCGCGACACGACTTCCGTCTTTGCCGAGCTAGTCATGTACCCGAGCGACAAGTTCGAGCTCGATCTCGCGGCGCGCTATGAGGACACTCTCGGCCAAAGCTCTACGGAGCCGAAGGTCAGCATGCTATGGACGCCGACCGAGCAAGCTCTATTTCCGGGCTACGGCAGGCTCGTCGTTCCGGCTCGCCAGCGAGAACCAGCTCTATCGGCATCGGACCGGGCAGTGTCGCGCGCGGCACGATCGGCGGTGAGGTCACCCAGGCGACCGGTATCGCCGTGGGTAATCCGGACCTCGTCCCGGAGACGTCGGACAACTGGACCTTGGGCTTCACGTATGACATCACGGATAACTTCACGTTCGAGCTGACGTACTGGAATTACAAGTTCAAGGACCAGGTGACGTCGACCGACGCGCAAGCGGAGCTCGATGCGGACATCGCCGACGGCTGGATCAATGCGGGACCGAACAACACGAACCCCGTGCCGAACGATTTGAGCCACCATCCGCTGTTCCCGGGCCGTCCGAACGAAGTTTGCGAGATTACGGGGCGCTGGGCCGGAGCCCGGTAGCGGCCAACCGCTGCCGGCGGGTTGTGCGACCGGTTTCGACTTTCAGATCTTCAAGTCGAGCTGGGTCAATCGCGACATCACCGAGACGAACGGTTTCGATCTGACGCTCGACTGGCACAAGACGTTGTCGGCCGGCGGCGAGTTCAGCACGCGCTTCATCGGCGCCTTTGTCGGGAAGTACGCCGGCATCGACATCAACGGCAACCTCGTCGACGTCGTCGGTACCGACGGCTACAACATCCAGGGCGTAGGTACGAACCCGGATTTGCGTGCGAACGTGATCAACAGCTACGCAAAGGGCAAGAACTCGTTCCGTGCCAGCCTGGCATTACATCTCCGGCACGAAGCTAACGGACCCGAACCCGTTGCTCGAGTTGCTTCGGACGAGAGTGCCTACACGCAGCTGGACCTCACGTATTCGTGTGATTTCGGTACGCGCACGAACTCGCGTCTGACGTTCGCCATCGTGAACGCGGACGGACGCCGATCCTCCGCTGCGACCGAACGGCCTGATCACCTACGACTCGGCTTTGTATGACGGCCGCGGGCGTATGTACCGCGTCATGTACAACGTCGACTTCGGCGGTCGTTAGGTCGTTGGTGTAACGGCAATGTGACCCCGCCGCGCATACAGCGCAGCGGGGTTTTTCTTTCCGCAGCTCGCGTGGGCGGCGCTACGCGCAAGTCACCGGGGCTCACTCCTTCTTCGCGTCGCGCGCTAATTCGTAGAGCAAGTCGAGTGCAGCGCGCGGCGTCATCGAATCGACGTCGAGTGCGGCGAGCTTTGCGACGATTTCCGTGTGCGGGCTCGGCGTCGGCTCGAAGCCGAGCTCCGTTTGCGGGCTCGCGGGCAGCATCGTTTGCTGATGACGCTCCAACCGCTGCAGATACTCGCGGGCACGATCGACGACGTCGCGCGGCACGCCCGCGAGCTCGGCCACGTGCAGTCCGTAGCTCTGACTCGCCGGCCCCGGCTTCACGCTGTGCAAGAAGATCAGCTCGCGCCCGTGCTCGGTCGCGTCGAGATGCACGTTGGCGCAAGCCGGCAGCTCCTCCGGCAAGCTCGTGAGCTCGAAGTAGTGCGTCGCGAACAGCGTGAACGCGCCGATCTCGCTGCGCGATGTGCCGCGCGGCCGCCCAGGCCAGCGAGAGGCCGTCGAACGTGCTCGTGCCGCGGCCGATCTCGTCCATGAGCACGAGGCTCGCGCGTGTCGCGTTGTTCAGGATGTTCGCCGTCTCGGTCATCTCGACCATGAACGTGGAGCGCCCGCCCGTTAGATCGTCGGCCGCGCCGATGCGCGTGAAGATGCGGTCGATCGGCCCGATCACGGCGCTGTCGGCCGGCACGAAGCTGCCGATGTGGGCGAGGATCGCGATCAGCGCGGTCTGGCGCATGTAGGTCGACTTGCCGCCCATGTTCGGGCCCGTGATGACGAGCATGCGGCGCTCGTCGTCGAGCGCGAGGTCGTTCGGCACGAACGGCGCCGTGCTCGATTGCTCGACGCCGAGGTGGCGGCCGGCGCGATAGCTCGAGTCGTGGGCTCGTCGCTCAGCGTCGGTCGCGCGAGCCCGTAAGCTGTCGACGCGCTCGGCGAGGTTCACGAGCACGTCGATCTCGGCGAGCCCGGCGGCGGTTTGCTGCAGCGCGTCGAGCGTGCGCCCGAGCCGTTCGAGCAGCTGCTCGTAGAGTTGCTTTTCGCGCGCAGCGCGCGCTCGCTCGCGCTCAAGACCTTGTCCTCGAACGTCTTGAGCTCGGGCGTGACGAATCGCTCGGCGCCTTTGAGCGTCTGGCGGCGGATGTACTCGGCCGGCGCCGCTTCGGCCTGAGACTTGCTGATCTCGATGTAAAAGCCATGCACGCGGTTGTAGCCGACCTTGAGATTGGCTACGCCCGTGCGTTCGCGCTCCCGCCGCTCCAAGTCGTTCGAGATATTTGTCTCGCGTTCGTGCTCATCAGCGCGCAGCTCGTCGAGCTCGGCGTCGTAGTCCGGGCGCGATGACGCCGCCGTCGCGCAGCAGCACGGGAGGCGTCTCGACGAGCGCGCCTGCCAGCAGCTCGCGCTCGGCCGCGTGATCGGCGCACCGTGCGACGAGCCCCTGCGAGGCGCTCGGCGCGGCAGGCGGCCAGGCGGCGCTTGAGCGCCGGCAGCGCGCCGAGGCCGTCACGCAGCTGCGCGAGATCGCGCGGTCGCGCCGAGCGCAACGCCACTCGGGCAAGATGCGCTCGAGATCGCCGATGTCCTTGAGCACGCTTGGGCGTCGGCGATCGGCCCGCCCGTCGTGCAGTAGCTGCGATCGACTGCTGGCGCAGCTTCGAGCTGCGCGCGGTCGCGAATCGGCCGGTTGAGCCAGCGGCGCAGCAGCCGGCTGCCCATCGGCGTCGCGCAACGGTCCATGAGCCCGGCGAGCGTGAATTCGGTCGCGACCGCCGAGGCTCGTGTCGATCTCGAGATTGCGCCGCGTCTGGGCGTCCATGAGCACGCGCGTCGCTCGCGCCGCTCGCGCGTGCAGCGAGCGGATATGCGGCACCTGCGCGCGCTGCGTGTCCTTGACGTATTGCAGCAGGCAGCCCGCGGCCCCGATGGCCGCAGGCGCGTCCTCGGCGTCGAAGCCGGCGAGATCGCGCGTGCCGAATTGCTCGCAGAGCAGCCGCCTGCCGGCGCCGGCGTCGAAGTGCCAGGGCGGGCGCCGGCGCACGTGCCGCGCAGTGCCGTGAGCCAGGCCGGGGCCGTCGGCATCCTCGGCGCAGCAGCAGCTCGGCCGGGCTGCAGCCGCTCGAGCTCGCGTGCGAGCGCGTCGAGATCGGCGAGCTCGGTGAGCCAGAAGCGCCCGCCCGCGAGATCGAGCCACGCGAGCCCGATGGCCGGGCTCGAGCGCGACGGCCGCGAGCAGCCGGGTCTCCTTGTCGTCGAGCAACGCCGCGTCGGTCAGCGTGCCCGGCGTGATGACGCGCACGACCTCGCGCGCGACGGGACCTTTGCTCGTGGCCGGATCGCCGACCTGCTCGCAGATTGCGACCGACTCGCCGAGCCTCACGAGTCGGGCGAGGTAGGTTTCGACCGCATGCACCGGCACGCCGGCCATCGGAATCGGCTCGCCGCCCGACTGGCCGCGCGCGTCAGCGCGATATCGATGAGCTTCGCGGCGCGCCGCGCGTCGTCGTAGAACAGCTCGTAGAAATCGCCCATGCGATAGAACAGCAGCGTCTCGGGATACTCGGCCTTGATCGCGAGGTACTGCTGCATCACCGGGGTGTGTTGAGTCGTCATGGGTGCGGGGCCGTCTCGATCGGGGTGCGCTCGGGTGACTATTCTAGTCGGCCTGTCGCCGTGGGCACGTATGATCGGGCTCGATGCGGATCGTGCACATCGAATCGGGGCGGCACCTGTACGGCGGCGCTCGACAGGTCCGGTATCTCATCGACGGCCTCGCCGCGCCGGGGTATCGCCAACGTGCTCGTGTGTGCGCGCGGCAGCGAGCTGGCTTGTGCCCCGCCGGCCGCCGAGGTCGTGCCGATCGCTGCCCATGGAGACCTCGATTTCGGAATGGTCGGGCGGCTGCGCCGCGAGCTCGGGAGGGCTCGACCCGACCTCGTGCACGTGCACTCGCGGCGCGGCGCGGATCTTTTCGGCGGGCTCGCGAGCGCCTTCGAAGGGTTGCCGGCCGTGTTGACGCGCCGTGTCGAGAGCGCCGAGCCGTCGTTTTGGGCGCGCCTGAAGTATCGGCCCTATGCGGCCGTGATCGCCCTGTCTTCGGCAATCGAACGCCAGCTTACGATCGCGGGCGCGGCTCCAGGCGTCATTCACCGGATCCCGAGCGCCGTCGATACCGGCCAATACCGGCCCGACCCCGAAGCGCGCGCCCGGCTCAGGGCCGCTTACGGTTTGCCGGACGATGCGCTCGTGGTCGGCGTCGTGGCCCAGCTCATCGCGCGCAAGGGCCACGGTTCCTTGCTCGAAGCTTTGCCTGCGCTGCTCGAGCGCCGCGCTGCCGTGCGCGTGCTGTGCTTCGGGCGTGGCCCGCTCGCACAGCCGCTCGAGGCTCGCATTCGGGCGCTCGGCTTGCAGGATCGCGTGCGGCTCGCCGGTTTTCGCGACGATCTGCCCGTGCTGATCCCGGGGCTCGATGTGCTCGCGCATCCGGCCGAGCGCGAAGGCCTCGGGGTCGCGCTGCTCGAGGCCGCGAGCTGCGCGGTTCCCGCGGTCGCGAGCGCCGTGGGCGGGATCGTCGACGTGGTGACCGACGAACGGACGGGATTGCTCGCGGCGGTGAACGATCGCGCGGCGTTCCTCGCCGCGCTCGAACGGCTCGTCGACGGTGCAGACGAGCGTCGACGGCTCGGCGCGGCCGCGCGCGAGGCCGTCGCGGCACGCTTTACGGTGACCCAGCTCGTCGCCGCGCACGAGCGGCTCTACGCGTCGGTGCTCGCCGCGGCACCGCGCGGCGCGGCGGCCGCCGGAGAACCTCGATGACACCGAGCGATCGCGAGCTCGCACTGCTCGCGTCCCGCTTGGGCGAGTCGCTCCTCGAGCGCGGGTCGCGACTCGCTACGGCCGAGTCCTGCACGGGCGGCTGGATCGCCAAGGCGGCGACCGACTTGCCGGCAGCTCGCGTTGGTTCGCCGGGGCGTCGTCACCTACGCGAACGTGGCGAAACACGGCCTGCTCGGCGTGCCTGCCGCGCTGCTCGAGCGCACGGCGCCGTCAGCGAGCCCGTCGCCGCCGCCATGGCCCAGGGCGCGCGGGACCGTTTCGGCGTCGATGTGGCCGTCGCCGTGAGCGGCATCGCGGGACCCGGCGGCGGCACGGCCGAGAAGCCCGTGGGCACCGTCTGGTTCGGCTATGCCGTTCGCGGCGCGACTCGGGCCGAGACGCAGCGGTTTATCGGCGATCGCGAGACCGTTCGGCGTGTTACGGTCGCCCACGCGCTCGCGGCCTTGTTGGCCTCGTTGACCGTCGATGCCGGCGGCTGAGAAGGCCTCTTCGGACGCCAGCTCTACGCGTCGGCGTGTGTTCTTCGCGCTGTGGCCCGACCCAGCGACCGCCGGGCCCTCGTGCGCACGACCAAGCGCGCCGTTCGGCTGTGCGGCGGACGACCGACGGCCAAAGAGCGTTTGCATATCACGGTGGCGTTTCTGGGCGGGCTTACCGAGGAGGAGCTCGGCCGGGCGCGCGGTGCGGCGCCGATTCGGGTCGGGCCGTTCGATCTCGTGCTCGACACGCTCGGGCTGTGGCCGAGCTCGCGGTGCTCTGGCTCGCGGCCCGCTCCCCGCCGGCCGCGCTGCTCGAGCTCGAGCAGCGCCTTTGGGAGGCGCTCGAGTCTCGCGGCTTCGAGCGCGAGCCGCGTATTTATCGGCCCCATCTGACGCTCGCGCGGCGGGCCCGGGCCGTGGAGGAAGAAGTCGAGCCCGCGATCTGGCACGTCGAGGAGCTCGTGCTCGCGGAGTCGCTGACGGACGGCCGCAAGGTGCACTACGAAGTGCTCGAGCGCTGGCCGCTTCGATGAGCAGGCGCACGGCGCGGCGCGCCGAAACGGCAACGATTTCCCGGTCGATTGCGACGAAAGTCGCGGCTGCCGGCCACGCGAATCTATGGGATAATTCGAACCCGGCGCTCTTTCGAGCGCCGCACGAATTTCCACCCGCCACTTGGACAAAAGCATGGACGACAACCGCAAAAAAGCCCTCTCCGCCGCCTTAGGCCAGATCGAAAAGCAGTTCGGCAAAGGCTCCGTCATGCGCTTGGGGACTCGATCGCGGCCCGCGACATCGACGTCATCTCCACGGGCTCGCTTGGGCTCGACGTCGCGCTCGGCATCGGCGGGTTGCCGCGCGGCCGGGTGGTCGAGATTTACGGGCCGGAATCCTCGGGTAAGACCACGCTGACGCTGCAAGTCGTTGCGCAAGTGCAAAAGCTAGGCGGCACGGCCGCGTTCGTCGATGCCGAGCATGCGCTCGATCCTTTTTATGCCGGCAAGGTCGGCGTCAACGTCGATGATCTGCTGATCTCGCAGCCCGATACCGGCGAGCAAGCGCTCGAGATCACCGACATGCTCGTGCGCTCGGGCGCCGTCGATGTCATCGTCGTCGACTCGGTCGCGGCGCTGACGCCCAAGGCCGAGATCGAGGGCGAGATGGGCGACTCGCACGTGGGTCTTCAAGCGCGGCTCATGTCGCAAGCGCTGCGCAAGCTCACGGCGCAACATCAAGCGCTCGAATTGTCTCGTCATCTTCATCAACCAGATCCGCATGAAGATCGGCGTGATGTTCGGCAGTCCCGAGACGACGACGGGCGGCAATGCGCTGAAGTTCTACTCGTCGGTGCGGCTCGACATTCGCCGTATCGGTGCGATCAAGAAGGGCGACGAGGTCTCGGCAACGAGACGCGCGTGAAGGTCGTCAAGAACAAGGTCGCGCCGCCGTTCAGCATGGCCGAGTTCGAGATTCTCTACGGGCACGGCATCTCGCGCGAAGGCGAGATCATCGATCTCGGCGTCAAGGAGAACATCATCGAGAAATCCGGCTCCTGGTACAGCTACAACGGTGACCGGATCGGGCAGGGCAAGGAGAACGTGCGCGAGTACCTGATCGCAGCATCCGGAGATCGCTCGGCCGAGATCGAAGCGCAAGATCCGTGCAGCAGCTGCTGCCGAAGAAGGGCCCCGTCGAGGTCGCCGAGCGAGGAGGAGGGTCGCGGCGCTCAAGCAAGCCTGAGGCGGACCTCGACGCAGCCGGCCTGTCGCGCGCCGGGCGCTCGATCTGCTCGCGCGCCGCGAGCACAGCCGCCTCGAGCTCGAGCGCAAGCTCTGGCGCGCGCGGGTTCGACGCCGGACCTCGTCGAGGACGTGCTCGACCGGCTCGAGCAGGCGGGGCGCTGGCTGCCGAGCGTTTCGCCGAGAGCTTCATTCGCGACCGGGTCGGCCCGCGGCCAGGGGCCGCCGCGAATCCGTGCGCGAGCTTGGCCGGTCGCGGCGTCGAGCGACGTCCGAGGCCGACGAGCTGCTCGAGGCCGGCGGACTGCGACTGGGCGCGATTGCGGCGCGGCGCGCGCGCGCAAGCGCTTCGGTCCCGCGGCAGCCCGCGGACTCCAACGAGCGCGCCCGGCAGGCCCGCTTTCTCGCAGTACCGCGGCTTCGACAGTTCGGCAGATTCAAGGCGGCACTGGAAGTCGCTGAGGATTCCGATTAGCGTGCATGTCCCCGGATAATCAGCCTGAGAGGCTTCGAGCGTCACATGAGCCCACGACCAGTCGAGCTGCGGCAGGCGTTTCTCGACTACTTCGCCGCAGCGCGGCCACGAGGTCGTCCCGAGCTCGTCGTTGGTGCCCGTCAACGATCCGACGCTGCTGTTCACCAATGCGGGCATGGTGCAGTTCAAGGACGTGTTTCTCGGCCGCGAGACGCGGGCCGATTCCGCGCGCCGCGACGGCGCAGCGCTGCGTGCGCGCCGGCGGCAAGCACAACGATCTCGAGAACGTCGGCTACACGGCGCGGCATCACACGTTCTTCGAGATGCTCGGCAACTTCAGCTTCGGCGACTACTTCAAGCGCGAAGCGATCCACTATGCCTGGGAGTTCGTGACCGGGGTGCTCGGCCTGCCGCCGGAGCGGCTCTGGTGCACGGTATTCGAGGACGACGACGAGGCGGCCGTCGATTTGGCTGCGACGACATCGGCATCGACAAGAGCCGCTTCGCCCGGCTCGGCGAGCAGCGACAATTTCTGGGCCATGGGCGACACGGGGCCTGCGGGCCGTGCAGCGAGATCTTCTACGACCACGGCCCGAGCGTATCGCGGGCGGCCCGCCGGGCTCGGCCGACGAGCGACGGCGATCGCTACATCGAGATCTGGAATCTCGTCTTCATGCAGTTCGAGCGCGACGCGGCCGGCGAGCTCACGCCGCTGCCGAAACCTTCGGTCGATACGGGCATGGGCCTCGAGCGTCTGGCGGCCGTCATGCAGGGCGTGCATTCGAACTACGAGATCGACCTGTTCGTGTCGTCTGATCGAGGCGGCCGCTGCCGTCACG
This sequence comes from uncultured Gammaproteobacteria bacterium, assembly GCA_963786385.1. Classification (GTDB taxonomy): domain Bacteria; phylum Pseudomonadota; class Gammaproteobacteria; order Steroidobacterales; family Rariloculaceae; genus FEN-1219. Next base: position 131,417 of record CAWAYS010000004.1, on the reverse strand, counting down.
CGACACGGCCGAATCTCGCAGACAATTCGCTGCGCGTCATTGCCGATCACATCCGCGCCTGCTCGTTTCTGATTGCCGACGGGGTGCTGCCGAGCAACGAAGGCCGCGGCTACGTGCTGCGCCGCATCATTCGGCGCGCAATCCGGCACGGCTACAAGCTCGGCGTCGAGGAGCCGTTCTTCTACAAGCTCGTGGCGACGCTCGAGCCGCGAGATGGGCGTGCGCCTATCCCGAGCTCAGCGCGCGGCGCACGCACGTGGAGCGCGTGCTCGAGCAGGAGGAGCAGCGCTTTCGCCGAGACGCTCGCGCAAGGGCATGCGCCTGCTCGAGGACGCGCATTGCGAGGCTGCCCGAGCGGCGGCGTCGATTCCGGGCGAGACGGTATTCAAGCTCTACGACACGTACGGATTCCCCGAGGACCTGACCGCCGACATCGCGCGCGAGCGCAATTTCGGCGTCGACCAGGCGGGTTTCGAAGCCGCCATGGCCGCGCAGCGCGAGCGCGCGCGCAAAGCGAGCCGGTTCGCGGCGGCGGCGCGGCGGCCGCGTCTCGACGGAGCCGACGAGCAGTTTCTCGGCTACGAGACCGCTCGACGGCCGAGGCCCGCGGTCGTCGCACTGCTCGACGCGAGGGGCGAGCCGTCGAGGCGCTCGGCGACAGGCGAGACAGGGCACGGTCGTGCTCGAGGTCGGACGCCGTTCTATGCCGAGAGCGGCGGCCAAGTCGGCGATACGCGGGCGGCTCGAGACCGCCGGCGTGCGCTTTCGAGGTCGAGCGATACGCAGAAGCTCGGCGCGGCCCACGGGCATCATCGGCGGGTGCTCGCGACGGCCGAATCGTCGGTCGGCGACACGGTCGCATGCGCGCGTCGATGCCGAGCGGCGAGCCGCGATCGTGCTCAATCACTCGGCGACCCATCTGCTGCACGCGGCGCTGCGCGCGGTGCTCGGCGAGCACGTGCAGCAGAAAGGCTCGCTCGTCGCGCCGGACCGCCTGCGCTTCGATTTCGCGCACTACCAGCCCGTGACGGCCGACCGAGCTCGACCGCGATCGAGGCGCTCGTCAACGAGCAAATTCGCGCCAACGCAGCGCCGAGATCGCGCGTGCTGCCCTACGAGGAGGCGATCGCGCGCGGCGCGCTGGCGTTCTTCGGCGACAAGTACGGCGACACGTGTGCGCGTGCTCAAGTTCGGCGACTTCTCGACCGAGCTTTGCGGCGGCACGCATGTTGCGCCGCGCCGGGCGACATCGGCTTTTTCAAGATCGTCGCGAGAGCGGTATCGCGGCCGGCGTGCGGCGCATCGAGGCCGTGACGGGACGCGGCGCGCTGGACTGGAGTCAGGACGCGGACGACACGCTGCTCGAGGCGCCGCGGGCTCGGTCAAGGCGGGCCGCGACGAGGTCGTCGACCAAAGATCGCGCAGCTCCTCGAGCGCGCGCGCAGCCTCGAGCGCGAGGTCGAGAGCTCAAGGCGCAAGCTCGCGACGCGGCGCGAGCCGCGATCTGCTCGACGACGGCGAGCGAGGTCGACGGGATCAGCGTGCTGGCGGCGCGGCTCGACGGGGCCGATGCGAAGACGCTGCGCGAGGCAGCGGATCAGCTCAAGACAACGCCTCGGCTCGGGCGTGGTCGTGCTCGGCGCTGTCGAGGACGGCAAGGTCCGGCTCGTTGCCGGCGTGACGCAAGGATCTCACCGCGCGGGTCAAGGCCGGCGCAGTCATCGAGCCGGTCGCCGAGCATCGTGGGCGGCCGCGGCGGTGGCCGCGACCGACTTCGCCCAGGCCGGCGGCATCCGACCCGACAAGCTCGACGCGGCGCTGGCGCTTGGTGCCCGATCTCGTGCGCCGGACGCTCGGCTGTAATCTGTGTCCCGCGCGCCGACTTACGTCACAAAGGGCGTGACTGCGGCCGAGAAATGCATTACCATAGCGGGCCGAGGGCGAGCTCGCGTGCCGCTCGGAGCGGGTCGGCCAAACGAATAGCAACTAGCAGGCCCGCAGCCACGGACGCCCAGGACCGACGCGCCGCCGACGGACGCGGCAATCGAGAGGCTCTGGACCGAAGCGGCAGCCGCTCTGGGCATACAACAACAGCGCGCAGGACAGCGCGACCGGGGGCCCTGGCGGCAAGACCGAGAAGGAGTTTGGCTATGCTGATCTTGACCCGGCGGGTGGGGGAGACGGTGGTCATTGGCAACGATGTCACCGTGACCGTTCTTGGCGTCAAAGGGAATCAGGTCCGTTTGGGCGTGAACGCGCCGAGAGGAAGTCACGGTTCACCGTGAGGAGATTTTCGAGCGTATCAAGCGCGAGCAAGCCGATGAGGACGCGCAGCAGCGGCCGTCATGCGGTGAACGGCTCGCTCCCCAATAACGGTCGTTGCACGCATCGAAGCCTGCGTGCGCTCGTGGGCCGGCGGCTATTTGCCGTCGCGATTCGCGTCGCGCATGCTCGCTAGAATGATGCGGCAGAATTCGATCTCAAAGCACGTTTCGCCGGAGAGGTGGCTGAGTGGTCGAAAGCGCTCCCCTGCTAAGGGAGTAAGGGCTCAAAACGCCCTTCGAGGGTTCGAATCCCTCCCTCTCCGCCAACTTCCGATTGCAGCCATTCCCGTCTCGGGTCAGCGCGTTGGCTGCCGGAGAGTCTTCATTGCGGGAGTCGCGTCCCTCTTTAGACTAGTATCGGTCTTGCGGGGCTCATTTGATCGACGCCTGCTCCGGCTTCTCCCTCCCAGCGGGACGTATAGATGAACGCAGCCCTACGATCTGATGGCGCGAAGCTCGTTTACGAGACGTCGTGACTCTCGCTGTTGAGGTTGGTGCTGCGTCGCAGCAGTCAGATGCGGCTTCGTCAGCTAGGCGAACCGGATTCGACTCGGCCGGCTCGGGGTCTCACCGGCACACGTCGGCAGCCGGCAGATCCGGGTGGCGCTGCGCCGACCGGCCACGGTAGGCACCCATCTGTGCGCTTATCCGGACATTCGTGGTGGCGATATGACTTTGACGACACTAGCGATCAGACTTCGCTTTCACCTGCTGCAGGCGCGAGCGAGGCAGGGTGGCCTTCTTCCTTACGTCATGTGCATGTGCTCATCGCAGCCATTCTCCTGATCGCTTTCATCTGGAATTGATCGCGGTCGATGCAGATCGACCAGACGCATCCACCAGACACTGAGCTTGGAGAGCCACGTGCATGCGCGTTGACCTACATGGCGCACGGTGCGCTGTTCGTCGGTGCAAATAGCAGCCTGATAGTCCGTGGTCGCAGCACCAGACTGGCATCGCCGACTTGGCAAGCTCGGTGCGCTGTGGGCTCAGATCTGGATGGTCCTGGTGGGAATTTCCACGGTCGTTCTCGGCGTAACGGAAGGACGTGTCCCACCTCCGCCGCTGTTCACACGGGCCGGATACCTCGCTCAGGACTGTGTCCGTGTAGGGATCTTCGCCTGCCTCGTGGGCGGCGCCATCGTCAACGTCCGGCGCACCGATTGGCACCGGCGCCTGATGCTCTGCGCGACCATGCTGGTAATCTTCCCAGGCCTCGGCCGGATCAATTTCCAGACCATCAATTCGATGGCCATTCCCAAGGCCATTGACGTTGCCCCGACGATGTCGCTGGAAATCTTGCTCTTGTTCGGGGCTGCCATGCTCTTCGATCGGATCAATCGCGGGCGGGTGCACGGCGCCTATTACTGGGGCCTGGCCGGGTTGGCGGCGTTTCCCTTTGGCACGCTGGTCCTTACCAACTTTCCGCCCTTTGTTGCCTTGGCCAACGGCATCGCTGCGCCCCACTGATCCGAAGAGGAACCTGCGAAATGACAACCACCGCCCTTGCCGACGGTCCGATCCACCGCGAGCGTCGGTTCTTCCTCATCATGAGCCTGCTGCTGATCGCCAACGCGATTATAGGCTTCGGTTATTTCAAGCAGTCGGGCAAGTCGAGCTTCGATTCGCCGGCGTGGGTTCATGTCCATGCACTCAGCATGGTCGGTTGGCTGCTCTTCTTCGCCCTGCAGAATTCGCTCGTCGTGCGCGGCAACATCGCGCTCCACCGCAATCTCGGCATGTTCGGTGCGTTCTATGCGGCGTGGATCGCCCTGCTCGGCCTCGCTGTCGGATGGTTGGAGGTTCAAACGGGTCGCAACATGCCGTTCGATCCGCCCGAATCGGTCGTGCTCAACTGGATGAATATCGCCACGTTCGCCGGATTATTCATCGCTGCGTTCCGTCTGCGGCATCGCTCCGACTGGCACAAGCGATTGATGCTCTGCGCGACGATCGGCGTGCTGCCCATTTTCTGGCGCGGGTGCACGCTACGCGGGTGCCCTTGACGCGTCGCTACGGAGCTCCTCCGTATCAGAGCAGCCCGCGACTACGCTTCGAAGAAGTCTTTGCCCCTGCCGCGCCGGGACGCGGCTCATCCCCGTCGTTCCCTTACTTATCCAGACTCGCGAGCCACTCGTCGTCCGAGCCCTCGGCGATGTCGTCGAACAGGTAGGTGCCGAGATAGCGCTCGCCCGTGTCGGGCAGCATCGCGAGCAGCACGGAGCCCGGCTCGGCGCTTGCTCGGCGACCTTGATGCGCCGCCGCGAGCGTCGCGCCGGACGAGATGCCGACGAAGATGCCTTCCTCGCGCGCGAGCCGGCGCGCCATCTCTTTGCCTTCGTCGTCCGTGACCGGCACGAGCTGGTCGAAGACTTTGGGGTTCAGCACATCGGGCACGAAGTCCGGGCGTCCAGCCCTGGATCTTGTGCGGCTGCCACTCCTTGCCGCCGAGCAGCGATGCGCCGGCGGGCTCGGTCGCGACGATCTTCACGTCCGGCCGCGCGAGCCTTGATGACCTCGCCGGCGCCGGTCAGCGTGCCGCCCGTGCCCCAGCCCGTGACCCAGAAGTCGAGCCGCCGCCCCGCGAAGTCCTTGAGGATCTCGGGCCCGGTCGTCTGGCGATGGAAGGCGGGGTTTGCGGGATTCTGGAACTGGCGCGCCAGAAACCAGCCGTGCTTCTCGGCGAGCTCCGGCGGCGAGCTCGACCATGCCCGTGCCGCGCCCGGCGGCGGGCGTCAGGATCACCTTGGCGCCGAGCGCGCGCATGATCTTGCGCCGCTCGATCGAGAAGCGTCTCGGCCATCGTGGCGACGAACGGATAGCCTTTGGCCGCGCAGACCATCGCGAGCGCGATGCCGGTGTTGCCCGAGGTCGCCTCGACGACGGTTTGGCCGGGCTTGATCGCGCCGCGGTCTCTCGGCATCGTTGATGATCGCGAGCGCGAGTCGGTCCTTGACCGAGCCGAAGCGGATTGAACGCTTCGACCTTGACGTACATCGTGACGTGCTTCGGCGCGATGCGGTGGAGCCGGACGACGGGGGTGTTGCCGATCGTGTCGAGAATGCTGTCGTAGATCATGGCGTCGCCTTCTAGTTCTTGTTGGTGGATCTGAGTAGCTCGCACGGTTGCCAGCTCGTCGGCGCGACGTCGCCGCGACGCTTCGAGCTTGCCGCGGCGCGGATGAACCAACCGTAACGCTCGGCCAGCCGTGTCGTCTCGCCGACGAGCAGCAGCGCCGGCGACTCGAACGTCGAATCGGCCGCAGGCCTCGACGAGGTCTTGCAGCACGGTGCGAATCACGCGTTGCCGGTCGGTCGTGCCGTTCTCGATGATCGCGACGGGCGTCGTCCGGCGAGTGGCCGTTCTCGATGAGCGCGGCCGCGATCGACTCGAAGTGTGCGACGCCCATGTAGAACGCGAGCGTCTGCCCGGCGCGAGACGCGCGAGATCGGCGGCAGCGCAGCGTCGCTGCGTATGGCCGGTCGTCAGCAGCACGGCTTGCGCGACGCCGCGCAGCGTCAGCGGGATGCCCGCGTAAGCGGCGCAGCCTTCGGCCGCCGAGACGCCGGGCACGATCTGGAACGGCAGCCCGGCCTCGGTCAGTGCTTCGAGCTCTTCGCCGGCGCGGCCGAACACCATCGGGTCGCCGCCCTTGAGCCGGCAGACGCGCTTGCCGGACGCACGAGCCGACGAGCAGGCGGTTGAGTTGCCGCTGGCGTGATCGACGGCCGGCGCGGTGTCTTGCCGACGCAGATCAGCTCGGCATCGCGGCGCGCGAACTCGAGAATCTCGCGGCTCACGAGCCGGTCGTAGAGCACGACGTCGGCCTGGGCCAGCAGCTGCCGGCCGCGCAGCGTCAGGAGGTCGGCGCTGCCCGGTCCGGCGCCGACGAGATAGGCCTCGCCCTGCCGGGCCGGTCGTCGCCGTGCCCCACTCGGCTCGAGCGCGCGCTCGAGCGCCTCGTCGGCTTGCGTCTCGACGGCCCGCAACGCAGTGCTCGGCGACCGTCGCCGTCGAGCGACGTGTCCCAGAAGCGCCGCCGCTCGGTCGACGTCGGGCACGGCGGCGCGGACGCGCTCGCGCCACCGGCCCGCGCAGCTCGCGCCAGCGCGCCGACGCGCGCCGGCAGCAGTCGTCTCGATCACGCCCTTGAGCCAGCGCGCGACGACGGGCGAGCGTCCGCCGCTGAGATCGCGATCGTGACGGGCTCGCGATCGACGATCGCGGGCATGATGAACGAGCAAAGCGCCGGGTCGTCGACGACGTTGCAGAAGCGTCTTGCGGCTCGGCCGCGGCTTCGGCGACGCGCGCGTTGACCGTGCGGTCGTCGGTGGCGGCCACGATGAGCCAGTAGTCGTCGAGCGCCTCGTCGGAGAACAGTCTGCGCGCGATGCGTCGACGCGACCCTCGGCGACGAGCGTCGGTCAGGCCTTCGGCGACGAGCTCGCGGCGCCATGACCTCGACGCGGCGCTCGAGCCTCGAGCAGCAGTCCCGACCCGCGCTTTCGGCGACGGCGCCGCCGCCGATCACGAGGCAGGCCGTCCGTGAGGTCGGCGAATAGGGGCAAGTGCTGCATGCGTATCTCGTTGCGCGGCAACATACTCGGTTGGCCGCGAGATCAAAAATAATACGCTGCCTGCAATATACCCCAGCGGTATTAAGACCCTGCACGACGCCGTGCTCGATCGTTTTCGTTTGGCCGGAAACTCGCGATCCGGCACGCCGGAACGCCCGGTACCGTTGGTTGACAGTCAATTCCTAACAAATGGTTATATAGCTCCGTGAGCCGCTGACTCTGCCGAGAGCGCGGCTCTTTTCATCTTCGCGGGGCGCGATTGCAGTGACTCTGAAGCAGCTTCAATACCTTGTCGGCATCGCCGACAGCGGACTCAACATCACGTCGGCCGCCGAGCGGCTCTTCACGAGCCAGCCCGGCATCAGCAAGCAGCTCAAGCAGCTCGAGGCCGAGCTCGGCGTGCAGCTGTTCACGCGCAAGGGCAAGAGCCTGGCGGCGATCACGCCGGCCGGCCGCGAGGTCATCGCGCGGGCACGCAAGATCTTGCGCGAGGTCGAGCAACATCACGAGTCTCGCGAGCGACCTCACGGCCGAGCAGGACGGGACGCTGTCGATCGCGACGACGCACACGCAGGCGCGCTACGTGCTGCCCGAGGTCATTCGCGCGTTCCGCGCGCGCTATCCGAAGGTCGACCTCGAGCTGCATCAGGGCACGTCCGAGCAGATCGCCGAGCTCGTCAGCACGAACAAAGTGGATTTCGCGATTGCGACGGGTTCGCGGCATCTGTTTTCGCATCTGACGCTGCTGCCCATCTACGATTGGCACCGGATCGTGCTCGTGCCGAAGCAGCATCCGCTCGCGCGAGCAGCGGCAAGCCGCTGGATCTGGAAACCGCTCGCCGAGCTATCCGCTCGTGACCTACGTCTTCAGCCTGACCGGCGAGTCGTCGTTCAAGCGCGCGTTCCGCGACCAAGGGCTCGAGCCGCGCGTCGTGTTCACGGCGCGCGACGCCGACATCATCAAGACGTATGTGCGTATGGGCATGGGTGTCGGTGTGATCGCGTCGATGGCGTTCGAGTGCCAGGATCGCGAGGACCTCAAGGCCATCGACGCGCAGGGCTTGTTCCCCAAGGTCACGACATGGCTCGGATTTCCGCGGGACATGGTGCTGCGCGGCTTCATGGTCGACTTCATCCATCTGTTCGCGCCGCACTACTCGTCGCGGCTCATCCGCGACGCGGCCGAGCTGCCGAGCGCAGGAGCATTCGACGAGCTGCTCAAGGACATTCCGCTGCCGCTGCGCAGCGGTTGCGAGCAAGAGGCCACCGTCGCCGCCTGAGCCGAGGCAACGCGGCGGTCGTGCGGCGTTTGCGAGGGCAGGGATTACAGGTCGGCGAGATCGATCTCGTGGATGCCGCACTCGCGCTTCAATCCGAAGAAGCGCGTCTGGTCGAGCGTGGCGACCTCGTGGATCGGTCGGGTGCTGTGTTGATCGCCGATCGACAGATAGCCCTTTTCCCAGAGTGGGTGGTAGGGCAGCCCGTGCTTGTTCAGGTACCGGTGCACGTCGCGGTCGGTCCAGTCGGCGATCGGATGCACTTTCCAGCGTCCCCCGGACCACTCGAGGAAAGGAATGTTGGCGCGCGTCTCGGCTCTGGTTGCGCCGCAAGCCGGCGAACCAAGTGCCGACCCCGAGCTCGCGCAGCGCGCGGCGCATCGGCTCGACCTTGTTCTCCTGGTTGTAGGCTTCGATGCCCTCGATTCCTTGATTCCATCGTTGACCGTGCCGAGCCTCCTGCCAGGCCGGTGAGCGTTGCGCGCGATAGACCTTCAAATTGACCTTGAGCTTCTCCGTCAGCTCGTCGATGAACCGATACGTCTCGGGGAACAAGTACCCCGTGTCGACGAGCACGACGGGAATATCGGGCTTGGCGGCCGTGACCAAATGCAACGAGACGGCCGCCTGCGCGCCGAAGCTCGACGTCAGCACGTGATTGCCGGGCAGGTTCTCGAGGGCCCACTCGACGCGCTGATCGGCTTTGAGCGCCGCAAACTTCCTATTGCAGTGATCGAGCGCTAGGCGCCGCGTTGCTTCTTCGTCGTACGCTTTGGTATCGACCTTAGGCAACGGTTCGAATGTCGCGGCGTCGCGTTCGACGGAGTTCAGAATTGCGCTCATCGTGGGTCTCGTCGCTCGAGGCGCCGTCAACACTCGGCGGTCTCGAGAAGGCTCGCTGTTCGGGGGTGACTAAGGTACGGGGCGCGCCGAGGACTTTGAACGGTTAAGTTCTCATGCCGGTATAGCCAAAGCGCATAATGGGTCGCGGCGAGCGCAAACCTTGCGCGCCGAGCGCTTCAGCTGCGGTCGAGCACGTCCGCGGCCGCCCGCTCGGCCGTTTCCATGGCCCCCTCCATGCCGCGGTTCGCTATCGCGAGATGCTCGCCGCAGAAATGGACGCGCCCGTGAGGCTCGCCCACGCGGCCGGCGAAGCGACTGACCTCGCCTGGACGATAATAGGCCCAAGCACCGGTCGCGTAGGGATCGGCACCCCACGAGTGCATGCCGAGAAGCTCCAGCTGCCCTTCGGCCGCGGGCCGTATCCGCTCTATGGCTTCGATGACCGTTTGTCCTGCCTCGGCCGTCGAGAGGTTGTCGAGCTTCGCGGCGGCGTCACCCATCACCCAAGCCGTGATGCTCGTCACTTCGGTCGGGTCGTCGCCGTTACGCGCGGCCGCGACCATGCCGGCCATCGAGTCGGTGAACAAGCTCGCAGCATAACCGTCCTCCTCCCAGAAGCGCGTCTTCGGCACGAGATAGACCTGCGTCAACGGCTGCGTCGCCATCTGCGCGACGGCTTCGTGCCTGCACGCCCGCCAGCGGCGGGTCGACAGCGATATTGCGCAGCACGCTGTAAGGCACCGCGGCAATGACGTGCTTGGCCGACGAACCGCGAGCCGTCGGCACACGGACTGCCGCTTCGTCGCCGGTCGTGGAAATCGCCACGGCCGTGTGCTCGAGAGCGACCTCGCGCCGCAACGCCGCAGCCATGCCCTGCGGGAATTCGCGCGACGCCGTTGCGCGCGGTGAATCCGACACTGTCTTTCGGTGCGTGCACGCGCTGAGCTTTCGAGAAGGCGCCGCGAAACAGCAGCAACAGCGCCGATACGTCGTAGGCATCGCGGCCGAAGCTCGCGTTCATGCCGTACGCCGAGCTCGATCGCGCGCTCGCTCAAGCCGAGTCCCGCGCAGCCAGTCGTGCGCGAGATGTCGAGATCCGCGTACTCGTCGTCGAGCCAATCCTCGGGACCCGCGAGCGGGTTCTCGCGCATGGCAAGCACGCGGTGGTAAGTCCAAGGCAGGAATTGCTTGTCCTTGGCCGGAAAGGGGTTCGCCGGATGGTCCGGCCAGTCCGCTTGACGGATGATCTTCCCGTCCGAACACGAGGTCCTGCTCACGAAAGAACTCGAGCACGGGTGTCACATCGATGAGCTCGACGCCGCAGCGCTGCGCGGCGCCGATCACGCGCGAGTAACCGGCCCCGATGTAAGTGCCGCCGGCTTCGGCCGTTGCCGCCGAGCTGGCGCATCGAGTGAATTCGGCCGCCGACTCGCGCTTGGGCCTCGAGCACGATCACGTCGAGCCCGGCGGCTTCGAGCGTGAGCGCGGCATTGAGGCCGGCGAGCCCGGCGCCGACCACGACGACGTCGTGCCTGCTCGGACCCGCGCTCATGAAACGTCCGTCGGCAAACGGGCTCGTCGACGCCGCACGAGCGCCGGTTTGGTCGGGACCGGGGCGGCCCGAGAGGCAGCAGTCGGCGGGGCATCGATCGTGGCTCGGTCCCGAGCGGTCCGAGCGCGCGATGCGGCGCGTCGTCCGTCATGCGTTCGATCGATGAGCTCGCGCACCATGGACACGTAGGCGGGATGCGTGCCGACCGTGCGCGGCGCGCACCATGTTCAAGCCGATCTCATCGGCGACACGCGCCGCGTCCACGTCGAGGTCGAGGACGACTTCCATGTGATCGCACACGAAGCCGATCGGTGCGACGACCACTGACGCTGGCGCCTTCGGCTTTGACCGTGCGCGAGCGCATCGGCGATGTCCGGTCCGAGCCACGGTTCGCGACCGTAGGACGCGTTGTTGCTCTGGTAGACGAGCTGCCAAGGCTCGTGCTCGACGGTCTCGCTCGACGAGGTGGCAGCTTGCGATGAGCTGCGCCAGGTACGGCGACGTTGCGGGCCATCGACTCCGGCAGGCTGTGCGCCGTGAACAGCAGCGGTGCCGAGCCGCGCTCGTTGCGCGGTAGCGCTTCGAGCGCCGCAGCGACGCGGTCGCCCGATCGCCTCGACGAAGCCGGGGTGGTTGTAGGCAACGCGCAGCTTGTCGATGCGAGGGGCGTTCGGCAGGTCCTTGACGGCCTCGTACAGATCTTCGCGATACTTCCGGCAACCGCTGTAGGAGCTGAACGCGCTCGTCACGTAGGCGAGTGCGCGACGCACGCCGGCATGTGCCATCTGGTCGAAGCGTGTCGGACAAGCAGCGGGTGCCAATTACGGTTGCCCCAATAGATCGGCAACGCGGGGCCGTGCGCGTCGAGCTCGTGCTGCAGCGCTGCGATGAACGCGCGCGTATGCGCATTGATCGGACTCACGCCGCCGAAAGCGTCGTAACGCTTGGCGACGCGAGCGCGAGTCTCGGGCGAGACGCGCAGCCCGCGGAACACGTTGTCGAGAAACGGCATGACGTCGTCGGGCCCCTCGGGGCCGCCGAAAGACACCACGAGCACCATCGTACGTGCGCGGCTAGTCGATTGCGTCGGCGGCTCGTGCGCTCAGCCGCGCAGCTCTGCCAGACGGCCTTGCCGATGAAAAACGGGCCGAGGCTGTCGAGGTACTGCGCGGTCTGCTCCGTCTTGCGCATTTCCTGCACGACGGCCGACAGCGGGTGTAGCTTGGGTCCGAGCAAGCCCGACGATGAAATCGTTGTCGTTGCTGTCGAGTCCGTGGCAGGCGAGCCGTACGTCCGCGGCGTGACCGCCCGCGCCGTAGCGTTTTGCCAGCGAGCCGTGCTCGGCGAGGATTCGGCGTTGGTGGTCGGCCGGGCAAGGTCTGGAACTTCTTGGCGCGCTGCAACGGGTACCAGACGGCCCAGTGTATTCGCGGGGTTCAGCAGCTTTTCGCGCGGCTTCACGAGCAGTGTGTCCTCGAGGTCGGACTCGTAGCCGATCGAGTAGCTGCGACCGAGCATGTCGAACTCGCGGTCGGTGGACGAAGTCGGCGAATGGCCGACGGTTGAACAGCGTCGCGAGCCGCGTGACGAAGTAGTCCGGGTCCTCGCTCGCGACCATGATGCCGATCCCTTGCGGGTCGTTGGCGTCGACATAAAGCGCGCCCGTCGACCCCGCTCTTCGGACAAGGCGCCGACGGCCGCGTGCGCGTCGGGGCAACGGCCGAAAGCCGTGAACTTCATGAAAAGGCGCCGGTTGAGCGAGATTTGCTTGGCCGTTGCGCCGGCCCTTCTCGCGAGATCGAGCGGCGGAGGTTCCGCGGCTTCGGACGGCGGCTTTGTCGTGTGCTTGCGTCTCGATGAGCTCCGGTCCGACGTGGACGACCTCGACCAGTGCCTCGACGCTGGCGAGCGGCGTCTGCGGCAAGATGCCGTGGCCGAGATTGACGATGTGCCCGCGCGGCGCGACGCTGGCCGAGCAGCTCCTCGGCTTCGCGGCCGCGTCGCCGCCGCGCCCGCGATGCAGGATAGCCGGACTCGATGTTACCCTGCACGGCGCGTTCCGGATGCCGCTGCTGCAGTGCGCCGAGATCGACGCGCCAGTCGACGCCGAGCACTTCGGCCGGCAGCGCTCGCGTATGCCTCGACGAGGTGCGGTGCGTTCTGCAGGAACAGGATGCGCGGCACGCCGGCGCGCGCCGACGGTCTCGAGCAGCGACGTGAGATGCGGCTGGATCAATCGCTCCCAGTCTTCACGGACAGCAGCCCGGCCCAGGAGTCGAAGATCTGCACGGCGTCGGCGCCGGCGTCGGCCTGTGCGAATCAAGTACTCGGCCATGAGGCCGCGACAGCTTCGGCCGAGCAGCGCGTCGAGCAGCGCGGGCTCCGCGGCAGCGAAGGCGCGCAGTGTCGGAAACTCCTTCGTGCCCCGCCCTTCCACGAGATAGGCCGCCAGCGTCCACGGTGCGCCGCAAAAGCCGAGCAGGGCCGTCGTCGCGGGCAGCGCCGCGCGCGTGAGCTCGAAGCGCCTGCATGACCTCGGGCGCGATCTCGTCCGGTGCGGCTCGCGCGCAGCCGTGCGATGCCCGCGGCACTGCGGATCGGGTCGGCCACGACGGGCCCGGGATCGAAGTCGAACTCGACGCCGATGCGCCGGCAGCGGGCTCATGATGTCGGCGAAGACGATCGCGGCATCGAGCGGGAAGCGCTTGAGCGGCATCAGCGTGACTTCGGCCGCGAGCTGCGGCGTCGCCCGCCAGATGCCTTGAAGCTGTGCTTGGCCCTGAACTCGCGATACTCGGGCAGATAACGGCCCGCTTGGCGCATGATCCACAGCGGACGCCGCGGCCGGGCTCGCGGCGAATGCGCTTGCAGCAGCAGTTTGCTCATGCGTCGTCCCGTTACTCCGTTTCGGCGCCGGCGTGCGGCTCCGACGTGAAGCGATAACCGACGCCCCGCACCGTGTGAAAATGCTGCCGGCACTTCGGGGTTGCGCTCGAAGCGTTTGCGCAGGCGCACGATGAAATTGTCGACGTTGCGCGTCGACGGAAAGACCTCGTAGCCCCAGACGCGATCGAGAATTTCCTCGCGCGTCACGATTGCGCCGGGCTGCTCGGCCAGCACCTTGAGAATCATCGCTTCCTTGTGCGTGAGCGCTGTGCTCGACGCCGTCCCATGCGCGCGCCTGTAGGTCTTGAAATCGACGCGGTTGCCGCCGAACTCGAGCGGCGCGTCGCGCCGTTCGTACCAATTGCTGCGCCGCAAGATCGCAGCGACGCGCAACAGCAGCTCCTTCAGGTGAAAGGGCTTGGCGAGATAGTCGTCGCCGCCGGCCTCGAAGCCGCGACGCGATCCTCGGCGTCGCCCTTGACCGTCAGAGAACAGTACCGGCATCTGATGCCCTTCGCGAGCGGATTCGCTCGCAGAGCTTCGAGCCCGTCCATGTTCGGCATCATCACGTCGAGCACGACGAGATCGAAATGCTCGCCGCGAATACGCTCGAGGCCGGCGAGGCCGTCGTGGGCGACTTCGGTCGCGATAGCCCTCGGCCTCGAGGTTCTCGCGAATGCCGGCGGCGAGATGCGCCTCGTCGTCGACGACGAGAATGCGAGCAGCGTCGTTCATGCAGCGACCTACCGGGCCAGCGAATCGTAATGGTCGCGCCTCGGCCCGGCGCCTTCGCTGCGTCGCCTCGATCCGTCGCGCCGGACAGCTCGACGAGCCGTCGTACGATGTAGAGCCCGAGCCCCGTGCCGGGCATCGTGCGGCGCAGCTCGTCGCCGAGCCGGTAAAACTTCTCGAAGATCATCCCGGCGTCCTCGGGCGGGAAGCCCGAGGCCGTCGTCGTGAACCGCGAGGTCGACGCCCTCGGTCGTGCGCGCTCGCCTCGACGCGATCGAATCGGCCGTCGCCCGCGATGCAGGCCTTGACGCGCGTTGTCGAGCAAATTGCGCAGGACCGTCTCGAGCGCGGCGGATCGACCGAGATCGACAGATTCTCGGGCACCTCGATGGACGATCGTCGATGCCGCCGAGCCGCGCGCGCTCGGCGACCTCGGCGACTGCCGCATTCGACCGTCGGCTGGAGCGAGACGACGGCTCGGCATGGAGCGATGTCGGCCTTCCTCGAGCCGCGTCGTGTCGAGCAAGTTGTCGACCATCCGCAGCAGCCGCTCGCCGTCCTCGAGTATGCGCTCGGCCGAGCCGCTGCGTATCGGCTTCGTGCGAGCGCAGCACGAGCGTTTCGGCGGCGAGCTGCATGCTCGCGAGCGGGCTTTTGAACTCGTGCGAGACCGCGGCGAGAAAATTCTGCTGTCGGCGGCGCAGCTCCGCGTCGTGGCGAATCGTGCGCGTGAGCACGGCCATGCCGCCGAGCAGCACGGCGAGGAAGAAGCCGCCTTCCCACAAGTAACGTGTGATGCGTCGCGTGCGCTCGTCGATCGAGCGTCGCGAGCGCGTCGGGGCGCACGCTGCACGATTCGTGCCGCTCGACGGCGATCGAGCGTGCGGCAGATCCGTAGCGTCGGTTGGCTGCCGCCCGCGTAGATCCTCGCGATGGCGCTGCCGTCGCGCCGTAGAGGCGCCGCGAAGCGGCTCTCGACTGTCCGCGCGTTGTATAGCACGTTGTCGCGCATCCAGCAGGCGACCTGCGCCGTCGAGATCAGCGAGCAGCGCCAAGAAGCCGATCTGCAGCGCTTTGCTCGGGTCTCGTTTCAGTCGCATGGTCATGTCCGCCGATGGCCTAGGCTTGCTGGAGCTCCGCGGCTGCGCCGACCTGCGCGAGCGCGTCGCGCAGCGTCGTCGGCGAAGCGGTCGATGTCGCGCGCGCGTGTGCGCGAGCGAGAGAAAGCCGATCTCGTAGGCCGACGGCGCGAGCGCGAAGCCGTGCTCCAGCAGCGCGTGGAACATGCGCGCGTAGACTGTCCGCCGGCGCGCGGATCGATGCCTCGGCCGCGCGCGGCGGCTGGTCGCGTGTGCCACGCGATCCAGAACATCGAGCCGAGCCGGCACGAGCGCGGCGTCGACCGGGCCTCGCCGCGAGCACGGGCGCCAGCGCGCTCTTCGAGATAGGCGCCGAGCGCTTCGAGCCGCTGCCAGCCGTCCTCTTGCTCGAGCGACGCGCAGCGTCGTGAGCCCGGCCGTCATCGCGACGGGATTGCCCGACAACGTGCCGGCCTGGTAGACGCCGCCCTCGGGCGAGAGTTCGCCGCATGAGCTCGCGGCGGCCCGCGAACGCGCCGACCGGCATGCCGCCGCCGATGACCTTGCCGAACGTCGCGAGGTCCGGGCGAGATGCCGTAGTGCGCCGGCCGCGCCGCCCGGCCCGAGCCGAAAGCCGCTGATGACTTCGTCGAAGATCAAGCAGCGCGCCGTGCCGGTCGCAGAGCGCGCGCAGTCGCGCGAGAAACTCGGGGCGCTGCAGCAGCAGACCGTTGTTGGCCGGCACGGGCTCGATGATCACGGCCGCGATCTCGTCGCCTTCGCCCGCGAACAGCGCGCTCGAGCGCGCGCGTCGTCGTCGAGCGGCAGCACGCGTGTCAGCGTCGACGAAGTCGCTCGGGCACGCCCTTCGAGGACGGGCTGGCCGAACGTCACCAGCCCCGAGCCCGCCGCGACGAGCAGTGAATCGACGTGGCCGTGATAGCAGCCGGAGAACTTGACGATGAGGTCGCGGCCCGTGGCGCCGCGCGCGAGCCGCACGGCGCTCATGACCGCTTCGGTGCCCGAGGAGACGAAGCGCACTTGCTCGATGCCGGGATAGGCGGCGACGACGGCTTCGCGCGAGCTCGATCTCCGGCGCGCAGGGCGCGCCGTACGAAGTGCCGCGCCGGCAGGCGGCCTCGATGGCGGCCAGATCACTCGGGTGGGCGTGGCCGAGAATCAGCGGCCCCCAGGAGCCGACGAAGTCGAGATACGTCGCTGCCGTCGACGTCGACGATCGTCGGCGCCGCTGCGCCGAGCGAATGACCAGCGGCGTGCCGCCGACGCCGCCGAAAGCGCGCACGGGCGAATTGACGCCGCCCGGCAGCACCGTCGTGGCGCGCGTCGAACCACGCCGCGATTGGATTCTGGCGGCTCCGGCGGCTCACAGCCATCCCTCGCGTAGAGTGCGTCGCGGCAGT
Source organism: uncultured Gammaproteobacteria bacterium (assembly GCA_963786385.1). Classification (GTDB taxonomy): domain Bacteria; phylum Pseudomonadota; class Gammaproteobacteria; order Steroidobacterales; family Rariloculaceae; genus FEN-1219. Next base: position 114,726 of record CAWAYS010000004.1, on the reverse strand, counting down.
GGTACGTGATGATCTGATCGGCGCCCGCGCGGCGCATCGCGATCAAGTTCTCGCGCACGATCGCGGCCTCGTCGAGCCAGCCGTTCGCGGCCGCGGCTTTGACGGCAGAGTACTCGCCCGACACGTTGTAGGCGGCGAGCGGCAGCACGCTTGCCTCGCGCACGGCGCGGATCACGTCGAGATAGGCAAGCGCGGGCTTGACCATGAGCATGTCGGCGCCTTCCTCGACGTCGAGCGCGACCTCGCGCAGCGCCTCGCGCACGTTGCGGCAGTCCATCTGGTAGCTTTGCCGGTCGCCCCTGGCCGGCGTGGAGTCGGCGGCGTCGCGAAACGGACCGTAGTAGGCCGACGCGTATTTCACCGCGTAGGACGAGCAGCACCACGTCGCTCGAATGCCGGCGCGTCGAGCGCATCGCGGATCGCCGCGACGCGGCCGTCCATCATGTCCGACGGCGCGACCACGTCGGCGCCGGCGCGCGCATGGCTCAGCGCCGCTCGCGACGAGCGGCTCGAGCGAGGCATCGTTGACGACGCTTGCCGTTGTCGCAGCACGCCGCAATGGCCATGGTCGGTGTAAGCGCACAGGCACACGTCGGTCATGACGAGGAGCTCGTCGCCGAATGTCTCCTTGAGCCGCGTCGACGGCTCGCTGCACCGCGCCGTTGGCCGCGGCCGCTGCGTCGGCCGTCCGGCGTCTTGCCGCCCTCGGGCGGCTGGCCGAACAGCAGCACCGCGCGAATGCCGAGCTCGAGATCCGACTCGACCTGCGCGAGCAGCGTCTCGACGCCGAGCTGCGCGATGCCCGGCATCGACGGAATCAGCTACGCTCGCGCGTCGCTTCGGGCAGCACGAAGTGCGGCATGATCACTGCGCGCGCAGTGACCTCGGTCTCCGCCGACGAGGTTCGCGGAGCGCGGGGTCTTGCGCAGTCGCCGCGACCGCATGCGGCCGGGCGTCGTTATGGTCATTTCCGCCATTGCATGGCCTCCATTAATCCTTCCAAGCTCGGCGCGCGGGCCTCGGCCGTCACGGCGAGGCCCGATGCGCGCGCGGCCGCGGACGTCGACGGTCCGATCGTGAAGACGGCCGCAGGAACGTCGAGCGCAACTTGATTCACGAAGCCCGCGACGGCCGACGGGCTCGCGAGCAAGATATTATCCGCGCCGAGCGCCGACAGCGCGCGCTTCGGCTCAATGGGCGGTACCGGCACCGTGCGATAGACGTCGATGCGCGTGCACCCGGCACCGGCGGATTCCAGGCCTTGCTCGAGCGCGGTCGCGGCGTTGGCCGCCACGGCGATGACCACGTTCGTGCCGGGCCCGACATCGGCTTCTGCGACGAGTCCCGCGCCGAGCCGTGCGCCCGTACCCTCGCCGACGAAATCGACGCGACCGAGCCGCTCGCGCGCGGCTTCGGCCGTCGCCTCGCCCACGGCCGCGACTCGACAGCGCACGTGAACGGCGCCGGTCGCCGGTCCCATGAGCGCGGCCACGGCCTCGACGCCGCGTCGCGATGTGAGCACGAGCCAGTCGGCCGTCTCGAGTGCTGCCGCCGAGCGCGGCGCGGACTTCGGGCGTGTCGACGCGCTCGCAGCGGATGCAAGGCAGCAGCACGGCCCGCGCACCGCGCGACTCGATTTCCGCAGACCACTGCGCGCAGTCTTCGGCGCTGCGTGTCACGAGCACGGCCTTGCCTTCGATCATGGGCGCCGCGCTCACGGCCTCGCCGTCCCCGTCGAAAGCTCCATCCACGCCGCTCGGCCCAGCGCTTGCGGCTCGTCACCGCGGACGCGTGCGGTGCGAACGACGCCGTCGCGCTCGAGCATCGCGATGAGCACGCGTCCGTCGCCGTCGTCCCTGCAGTGCGCACCGAAAGCGATGTCGCAGCCGCCTTCGGCGCAGGGCGAGCAGCCGTCGCGCTCGGCGTCGACGGCCGCATGGCTCGCCGCGTGATCGAGCGCAGCGCAGCGCGTCGCGGACGCGTTCGTCCTCGCGGCGGCATTGCATCGCGAGCGCGCCTTGCGCGGGCGCGGGCACGAAGCGTTCGGGTCGAGCCGGATGATCTGGATTCCGGGCAGATCGGTGTCCAGGCGTCCTTCGGCTCGCAGTCGATCGACGCCGGCGGCGGCTAGCAGAATCGCGTCGAAGGCGCGCGTTTGCAGCTTCTTCAAGCGCGTTGGCACGTTGCCGCGCAAGGCCTCGACGGCGAGATCCGGCCGGTAATGCTTAAGCCACACGCGCCGGCGCGCCGACGCGGTGCCGACGCGGGCACCGTGCTTGAGTCCGAGCCAACCTTCCGTGCCACCCGTCAGTGCGTCGCGATGCGCGAGCAGCAGGTCGGCGGGATCGACGCGTTCCGGCACGGCGCCGATGACGAGCTCGGCAGGCGACTGCGTGGGCAGATCCTTGAACGAGTGCACGGCGAGGTCGACGTCACCGGCCGCGCAGCGCCTGCTCGATCTCGCGCACGAACACGCCTTGCGGTCCGATCGAGGCGAACGGGACAGTCGCCGCCCGGTCGCCGGCCGTGCGAATGATCGTGAGCTCCACGTCGAAGCCGAGCCGCTCGAGCTGCGCGCGACCGTGCCCGATTGGGTCCGCGCGAGATCCGAGCCGCGCGTGCCGAGCTTGAGCTTGACCGCCGTGCTCATCGTGGCGCCGCGCTGTGCCGTGGTGTGGGCTCGAGGTTTTCACCCGCCGGGTGTCGGAGCGATTCGATCGCTTGGCTGCGCGCTGCACCTTCCAGTGCGGCGCGCAACTCCTCGGCGAACTCCGGATCGAGCCCGCCGAGAAAGGCTTCGATCGAGCCGTCCGGCCCGTCGTGTAGCAGGCCGCGTAAGCCGAGGCAGGGGATGTGTGCGAAACGGCGAGCGAGCACGGCCGTCCAGGTTTCGATCGCCGCCCGCTCGTCGTCGCCGAGGCCGCTTGAGCTCCTTCTTCAGCAATCGTTTGACGCCTTCCTCGGCCGTGCGCCGATAGCGTTGCTGCAGAGCTCCGAACAGCGGGCCGTAGTAGCGTTCCGCGAATCGGTCCTGCAGCTCTCCGAGTGCCGCGTCGATTTGCTCGCGGGCCTGAGCGGCCTCGAGCAACCGCGCGGCGCGGTTCTCTTCGGCGCGCCGCGTGATCTCGTCCATGCCGATGCGCGGCAAGGCGAGCTTCGCGCAGGCGGCGGGCTCGACGTCGGGCGGCACGGCCATGTCGATGATCAGCGGCGGCTGCCCGGACGGCGTCTTGGCCGCGAGGCGCTCGAGCGCGCCTTCGCCGAGCAGCGCCTCGGGCGCGCCCGTGGCCGAGAGCAGTGCCTCGATTGCGGGCGGGTCGCGAAGGAAGTCTTCGAGGCTCATGTGCTCGGCGCCGAACCGTTCGGCGAGGGCCGCCGCTTTGTCGGCGCTGCGATTGACGATCACGAGCGCGAGTCCCGCGCCGCCGAGCGACACGGCGGCGCGCTCGGTCATCGGCGATACGCCGAGCAGCGCGATGCGGCCCGGTGTGCGAGCAACGCGCTCGCGCAGCAATTGCACGGCGATTTCCGCCAGCGAGACACGGCCTTCGCCGAGCCGGGTCTCGCCGCGCACCTTGGCCGCGATCCGCAACGCTTCCTCGAACACGAGCCCGAGGCTCGGCCCGTAAAGCCCGAGCTCGAGGGCTCGCTCCTGGCAGTAACGGACTTGACCGACGATCTCGGTCTCGCCGACGCATGCCGAATCGAGACCGGCGGCGATCATGAACAAGTGCTCGGCGGCTCCCTCGCCGGCCCAGGCCCGCAGACGCCGCTCGGCTTCCCCCGGCGCGGGCGCGCGTCCGGTCAGCATCTGGAATGCGTCGCGGCGCAGATCCGCCGTGGGGGTCGCTTCGCTACGTACGAACAGCAGCTCCACGCGGTTGCAAGTCGCGAGATAAGCGAGCTCACCGAGGTGCAGCCGGCGAGCGAAGTCTTTGAGGTGCACGCCGGCGTGCTCGTCGTCGAGCGCAAACTCGGCGAGTGATTCGGCGCCGCCCTGCCGCCACGAGATGCCTATCAAGCCGAGGTGCTCGAGCACGGTGCGTCACCCTTGTCGCCTGCGGATGACCCGGCAGGTTGCGCTCTCGAGTCGCGCGAATTGTCACGGGAGTGTCACCGCGTGCCGCGTGGGCGCCGGCGTGGCGCCGATTCGAGACGCAGTTCGCGTCAGCTGCGAAACGCCTGCTCGGTGAGCTCCTCGAGCGGGCCGAGACCGGCCAGCACGCGTTCGGCCACCTGCAGCTGGCCACGTGTGCGGGCCTGGTTGTGGGCGCTCGCGCTCGGATACCGAGTCGGGTCCCAGCCGAAGTAGCATTCGCGCAGACTGTCCGTGCAAAACCGCGCCGCAAGCTCGACCGCGATCGTCGCTGCGCCGGCCGGTATCGCACGCCACTCGGCGGCCGCGAGCAACCCACGAGCGGCGCTCGCATATCCCTCGATGGCCGCGCGCGCGAGCGGTACGACGAAGTCGGCATGCGCGGCGTCCTCGGTGGCCGGGTTGCACCAGGAGCGCAACGCGTCGCCGAGCTCGAGCACGACGGGCATGCGGGCGAGCGTGTCGAGATCGATGAGGCAAAGCGCATGGCCGTCGTCGCGCGCGAACACGATGTTGGAGATCTTCGGATCGCCGTGGACGACTCGGTCGGGGAGCTTCGGCAGCCGCGGCAGCTTGTCGGCCAGCGCGAGCACGCGGTCGGCGAGCGGGCGCACGTGGCGGATCTCTCGATGCGTGTGCAGCGCCGAGATCGAGGCGCGCAATGCGGCGAGGTGTCGCGCCGTGTCGTGCACGCCGAGCCGCGCGCTCTTGAACGTGTAATCGAGATCGGCAACCGCGACGTGAAATTCGCCCAGCACGCGGCCGGCTTCGTGCGCTTGCGCGGGTGATTCGACGGCGTCGCGAGTCACGCCGTCGATCATCGTGAGCACGCGCCAGACCGTGCCTTCGAGCTCGTGCCACAAGCGGCCTTCGCGAGTCCGGAGGAGGCGTGGCGTGAGCCGTCCTTTGCGGGCGAGATGCTCGGTGACGGCGGCAATGTCGAATTGAATCTCGGGCGGGAAGATTGCGTTCACGCGTTGGAGCACGCAGGAATCGCCCGCGCGCTTGTGGACGAGCCAAGTGCGGTTGATGAGCCCCGAGCGCGCGGGCGTGAGCGTGGCGTCCACGAGCCCGAAGGCCGCGAGCACTTCGCTGTCGGGAAGCTCGTTGAGTACGTCCGCGGCCATAGGGCGCTCATCATAGCGCCGGCCGGCGCGTCCGCGCGGGCAGCGCCGGTCAGAGCTGAACGTCGAATTGCGCGAGGATCCGGCCCGTGCTGTCGGCGCAGGATTGGTTGCTCAGCACTCCCTCGCCGCGCAGACGGTAGTGCTCGCGCATTTCGGCGCGCAAATACGCCGATGTATCGTCGCCGATGCGTTCCGCGGCCTCCTCGATCGCGCGGCTCAACACCGGCACGGCGGCCCGAAAGCGCCGGATCGAGCCGAGGTTCGCGACGAGCGAGAGCACGGGTGCACGGCCGTGGATCGTGCTGAAGTCGATTCTCTCGTGGCTCCGGTATAGCGTCAGACCCAAGGCGACGAGCGCCGCGGTGCAGGCCGCGAGCGTCGCCGGTATCGCCAATGGACGCAGCGTGTCGAAGCCTGCGAGCAATCCGGCCACGACGCCGAAAGCGCCGAGCCCGAGTGCCGAGTACAACATTCGAGCCGTCACCACGCGCGTGATCGACGGCACGGGGTCGAGGTAGTGAAGATCCAGGTCGAAGGCGTCGACCCGCCGCTCGGCGCGAAACCGCCGAACCCTCACGTACCCTTCCGCAAACAGCGTGAGCTCGGTGCGCGTGCTGCGAAGCGGGTTTTTGAGCGACAGCGTCTCGGCGATCGTGCGGGCGGCGGTCGCAACCTTCGGCGCATCGTCCGAGCCGATATAAATGTGCTCCGACGGCGTGGCTTCGAGCACGACATGCTCGGCAGAGTCGACGGGTCTGGAACCGGCAGGCGAGCTAGCCATGACTCGCGAGACGGCCCGTCGCGAGCCATGCCGCGAGCAAGCCCCGCGAACGGGATCTCGCCGTCCACGATGAGTGAGAAAGGGCCGTGTTGCAGCCTTGCATGACTCGATCCAAAGGAAGGGATTGAATTCAGCTCGAGGTCAAACTCTAGGCGCGGCCGCGCGCACCCACCGTGAGAGGGTTCACAGTTGCGCCGTTCACCGAGCCAGGGCGCGCGTTTCGCAGGGGGACCTTTCGACGCTCGTCCGGCTGCGCTATAACGGATCGGTACGGGCCGTCACGGGGGTGTCACATGCTCGCTACGAATCGTTCCAGCCGCTGCTGCGCCTTGCTCGCAGCGCTGCTGCTCGTCGACGCCGGGGTTGCGCTCGCCGCGGACGGCGACGATGCCGGCATCGACAGGACGCCGAAGGACTGTCTCGCGCTGCCTCGGGTCCGGAGCACGGACGTCATCGACGACGAGACCATCCTGTTCGTTCTGCGCGGCAATTCGATGTATTTGAATCACCTGCCGCGCAAATGCCCGGGGCTCGCGCGGCAAAACCGGTTCATGTACCAGACCACGTCAGCTCGGCTGTGCAGCATCGACACGATCACGGTGCTCGAGCAGTGGGCCGCGCGGTTGACGCCGGGCTTCACGTGCCGCCTCGGGCAGTTTCACCCGATCACACGTGACGAGGTCGAAGACTTGAAGGCCGCGACTCGCGAAGAAGGCGGCAAGCGCCCCGCGGTCAAGACGGAGCCCGTCGAGTTGCCGCCCGACAAAGACGCGGGGGACGCTGCCGCGCGAGCGACACCCGAAGCTTCCGGCACTTCGGCCGCGGAGGCCGATCCTCGCTAGCGCGGCAGCAGTGGCATGGGGCGGCCGTTCACGGTCAAGAGTCCGTCGGCCACGTCGAGGTCCGTGCGGTAGCTGTCACCCGCCGTTTGCAGCAGACCTTGGCTCGTCAAGGTGGCCAGGACCAGCCCGGCTTGTGCCTCGGCCAGGGGACGCCATTGCTCGGGCGGCAGGTCGCCGCTGCTCGCGAGCTGCAGCTGTACGACGAGCACGGCGAGCTGCCGTGCGAGTGCTTTCGACATCTCGATCGTCGCAGCGCTCCTGAGGACGGATAGCCAGAGGCTCGGATCCTCGAGATCGACTGCGCCGACCGGTGGCAGCGCGGTCGAGTCGGCGGCCAGCTCGAGACGCGCGTCGAACGGCTCGTCATTGAAGCGAAAGTGCACGGGATCGAGCACGAGACTCGGGCCCGCCGCGAGCCCGCGAGCAATGACGGGCGACAGCGCAGCCAACACTTCGGCACGATCGGTCGATTGGCCTGCGGCCGCGAGTCGCGCGGCGCCGTCGAAGTACCTTTCCATCGCCTCGACGTCGAGTTTGTGCGCGGCGATGCCGAGATCGGCTTCCGTGAGGAGCATGCCTTCGGCGGTCAGCGAATCGAGTGAATAGCTCATCCCGATCTCGAGCTGCGTGCTCGACGGATCGAGCATCGAATCGCTTCGTGCCTTGAGGTTCGATACTTCGAACAGTGGCTCGGCGGTTGCGGTGTCGGCGATCATCGCGTGCTCGAGCGTGAGCTCGAGCGTGCCGGGCATGACATAGCGCGAGCGGATCTCGGCATCGACCCCGGCGGTCAGATTGCGGAGGCCTAAGGCGCCGGCCGGGGTCTGGAAGGTGATCGAGCCGACTTCGAGGCTCGAGACCAGGTGACGGGCGCGAAGCGTGCCCGCCAACACCGCGCCCGAGAAGTCGAGCTCGGTGTCATCGAGCACCAGATGGACGGGCGGCATCTGCGCATCGAATGCGATGTTGCCGAGCAAGCTCGTCCGGCCGCGGAAGCGGAAGAAGTAGGGCACGCCGACACGACGCTCGAGCTCGCCGACGGTCTCGGGATCGAGTCGCGCCACGGTCTCAGAGAGGCCGAAGAACAGTCCGTTGCCGATCACGATCGGGCCGTGAGCGAAGTCGACGAGCAGCGTGGCCGATTGATCCGGGGCCGCGCCTTTCGGCGCCGCCGGATCGAGCGCTTGGAGCTGGGCCAAATAGCGTGGTGAGAGTTTGAGCTCGATTTTCGCTCGGCTCGAGAACCAGCCGCGCTCGTAGGACAGCAACGTCGCCGTGAGGCTGCCCTCTTGCATCGATTCGATCCGCATCCTGACTTGCCGCTCGGTGACGGCGCCGAGCAGCGCCGGCAATGCCAGCAGGGCCAGCACGGCGGCGAGAATGCTGAGCGTACCGAGCTTCCTCATGGGGCGATCTCCGGTGGGTGGGGTGCCGGCTCGACCGGCGCCAGAATGGACGTTACGGCATTCCAACAGCCCACGGTGGTCGCTGACAACCGCCGTCGACGGGCGGCCTTGCTGCCGTCCGGCCGGCTTTTTTGCGAGGCCGTTCCTGGTCGACCGATCGGCCCACGCTATACTCGACGTGTCGAATTATCGAAATATTTTCGACATATCTCGCGAACATGTCGATTCCATCGACACGACACGATCTAAATGTCGAAATAGAGGAAGATTTTCGACACATTATGGCCATCTGTCGATCGATTCGACAGCTGCCTGCCTCATGTCGAAAAAACCAGAGGTTTTGAGCATATGGCGTTCGACCCAGCCACCCCTCACAACGACCTTGCCCCCCTCCCGCCGCAGGCGCCGATCGAGACGCCCGAGATTCTCAAGCGCTGCATCCGCGCACGCGTAGCGTTGGCCGAGCTCAAGCAAGCGGCCGAGTTGATCCCGAACGCGTCCGTGCTCGTCAATGCGTTGCCTTTGCTCGAGGCGCAAGCGAGCTCGGAGATCGAGAACATCGTGACGACGACGGACAAGCTGTTCGAGTACGTCGACGGTCCCGACCATCGCGCGGATGCCGCGACGAAGGAGGCGCTGCGCTACCGACGCGCGTTGTTCGAAGGTGTGCGCAAGGTTCGCGAGGGCGCACTGTCGGTCGAGACGGCAATCGAAGTGTGCCGGACGATCAAAGGCGAGCCGCTCGACATTCGCTCGAAGCCCGGCACGAGCCTGCGCAACATGGCGACGGGTGGCGTCGTCTACACGCCGCCCGAAGGCCCCGACGTGATCCGCGGCAAGCTCGACAACTGGCTCGACTTCGTCAACGGCCCGAGCGATCTCGATCCGTTGATCCGAGTCGCCGTTCAGCATTACCAATTCGAGGCCATCCATCCGTTTGCCGACGGCAACGGCCGTACGGGCAGGATTCTCAATATCCTGCATCTCGTGCAGGAGGACTTGCTCGACAGCCCGATTCTGTATCTGAGCCGATACATCATTCGCAACAAGGCCGACTACTATCGACTGCTGCTCGAAGTCACGAGCGACGGTAAGTGGGGGCCGTGGATTCTCTACGTGCTGTCCGGCATCGAAGAAACGTGTCTGTGGACCACCGACAAGATCAAAGCGATCCGCGAGCTCATGCGCCATACGGCCGACTACATCCAGCGCAAGCTTCCGAAGATCTACACCTGGGAGCTCGTCGAGCTGTTGTTCAAGCAGCCTTACTGCCGCATCGCGAACGTCGTCGACGGCGGGCTTGCGAAACGGCAGACGGCTTCGGTGTATCTGAAGCAGCTTGCCGATGCCGGCGTGCTGCGCGAAATCCCGTCGGGACGCGAGTCGCTGTTCGTGCATCCGAAGTACATGGAGCTGCTGACGGGCGAGGAGAACGTCTGGGTGTTCTACGCCGGCGTCGAGACAGAAAGCGTCTGAGACCGTTTGGGTCGGCTCCGGTTGAGTTACGATCGGCGAAACCGCGCCGGAGGACTGTCGTGTATACGCCGAAGCACTTCCTCGAAGACGATCCCGACGAGCTCGCCAAGCTCATCGACGCGAACTCTTTCGCCATGTTGATTTCTTCCGATCGGGGCCGCCCGTTCGTGAGTCATATTCCATGGCTCTATGATCGCGACGCAGGCACCTTGCACGGACATGTGGCGCGGGCGAATCCTCAATGGACGCATTTCGAACGCGAGCCGCAAGTCCTCGTGGTATTCGAGGGGCCGCATGGCTATATCTCACCGACTTGGTACGTCGATGCCGGGGTGCCCACGTGGGACTATGCCGTCGTCCACGCTTACGGCACCGCTCGGGCGATCGGGGACCTCGCCGCGACGCGGGCTCATGTCGAACGGCTCGCCGCTCGCTACGAGCAAGGGAACCGGCCGCCGTGGGAGCCCGCCTACGATGAGCGCAAGCTCGCGGGCATCGTCGGTGTCGAAATTCGCATCACCGAGATCCAGGGCAAGTTCAAGCTCAGCCAGAATCGTTCGGCTGCGGATCGCGCCGGCGTCACCGCGAAACTCGTCGCCCGCGGCACGGACAACGACTTGGCGCTCGCCCGGCTCATCGAAGCCGCGGGTGCGCGACAAGAGTCCTGATCGGCGCGGTTGCAGCCGATCTCGGGCCTGCGCATGATGCAGGCAGCTTTTCCTTTGGGGGGAACGTCATGAAGCGACGACAACGAGCCGCCGCGACGGCGGCGGCTTTGGTGTTGGCGGCGGCTGTTTCGTTGTTGGGCGCGCAGCGCAGCTCAGCTCAGCCGAGCGCCGGCGAGAGCAGCCAAACGATTCTCACGGTCGATCACTACGTGAGTCACGAGTCGAAAGTGCCCGCGATCGCGGGGCAGCGCGCAGTGCTTTACGTGCGCGAGCGAGTCAAGCCGGCCACGGTGATGCGCGGCGCGCCGCCGCCCGAGCGTGTCGTGCTGTTCGTGCACGGGGCCGGCACCCCGGCCGAGGTCGCGTTCGACGTTCCGTTTACGGACTACAGCTGGATGGCGTATCTGGCAGCGGCGGGCTTCGACGTGTTCTCCGTCGACATGACGGGTTACGGGCGTTCGACGCGGCCCGGGCCGATGAACGATTTCTGCAATCTCTCTGCCGAGCAGCAGACTGCCGTGATGCCGGGGAACGCCGCGTGCAAGCCGACTCACGATGGCCAACTGACGACGATCGCGTCCGATTGGGACGACGTCGACACGGCCGTCGACTACATCTTGAAGCTGCGTGGCGTGGCTCGCGTGAGCTTGGTCGGCTGGTCGCTGGGCGGTCCGCGTGCGGGCGGGTATGCCGCTCAGCATCCGGACAAGGTCGAGAAGCTCGTGCTGCTGGCCCCGGCGTACTCGCGCATGAGGGCGGCCGATGCGCCGAGCCCCGCGCCCGCCGCCGGCGCCGCCTTCAACGCCCAGTCGCATGCGGATTTCACGGCCAATTGGAATCGCCAAGTCGGGTGTGCCGGACAGTACGAGCCGGCTGCGAGTGACGCCATTTGGGCTGCGATGCTGCAATCGGATCCTGTCGGTGCGACGTGGGGTCAAGGCGTGCGCCGTGCGCCGAACACGACCGTGTGGGGTTGGACACAAGCCGCGGTGCGCCGCATGCGCACGCCTATGCTCATGGTGGCCGGCATACACGACAAACAAGTGGCGCCCGAGCGCGTGCGAGATCTGTATGAGGACTTGGGCTCGCAGAAGAAAGTGTTTCTCGATCTCGGTTGCTCGTCGCACAACGCGATGTGGGAGACCAATCATCTAATCCTGTTCCGTGCCTCGCTCGAATGGTTGTCCTCGGGAACGGTGGAGGGAATGGAGCAAGGCACCGTTCGGCTCGGCTATCAATGAATCGCCACTGCGGCAAATACGTACACGCCGAGACGAGTGCGGGTGGTTACGCGCGTCGACCGACGGCGTAATATGGCCCGCGGGGTAACGCGATAGGGCCGGCAATGAGCCTAATAGACACAATACAAAATAGCGCCTACGCGACTTGGGTTCGGGAATCTCCTTCGATCTTGGCTTACACGACGATTCTGTCGCTGCATGCGATGGGGCTTGCCATCATCGTGGGTATCAACACCATCGTCGCTCTGCGATTGCTCGGCTACGGGGAAGGAATACCGATACCTACGTTGCGGAAGCTCTTTCCGTGGATGTACGTCGGCTTCACCGTCAATGCGCTCTCCGGCTTGTCGCTGCTCGCCGCCAACGCAAGCAACGATCTGGCCAACTGGATGTTCTACACGAAGCTGTTTTTCATCCTGCTTGCGATGATCAACCTCGAGCTCACGCGCGTTCAGGTGTTCGACAAGCCCGCAGCCGGCGGCGTCGCCGTCGCGCCTGCGCGTGCGAAAACGTTTGCGATCACCTCCATCGCGTTGTGGAGCTTGGCGATCGTTGCCGGCCGTCTGACGGAATATCCGAATTTCGTCAAGGCGTGGTTCGGCTTCTAAGGTTTACGGAGTAGACGATGAACGCTCTGGCGAATCTGCTGGCTAGCACCCATATGGACGTCTTCGTCAGCACCCACGACTGGGTCTGGCCCGTCTGCGAGATCGTGCACTTCTTCGGGATGGCGCTGCTGATCGGCAGCGTGGGTCTTATCGACATCCGAATCCTAGGCGTCGGCAAGGGGATTCCGATCGCCGTGCTAGAGCGCTTCGTGCCGCTCGGCGTATTCGGCTTCGCGTTGAATCTCATCACGGGCTTCATCTTCGTCTCCGGCAATCCGATCGGCGGCCCGCTAGACTACCTGGCGAATCTGGCCTTCCAGGTCAAGATGTCCTTGATCGCGATCGCGGGCATCAACCTGCTCGCATTCTATGCCACCGGAATCGCGCGCGCGTCGGATGCGACGGCGCCCGACGGCAACGCGCCGGGCAGCGCCAAGGCGATCGCAATCGTGTCGTTGATCTGCTGGTTCGGAGTGATCTTCTTCGGCCGCATGATCATGTACAACGACACGCTGCTAAATACGCTCGGCCTCTAGGAGCGGCGGACCGATCTCGGCCGGCTGCTTGCCGATCATGAGCCACGCGGCCAGCGTGACGACGCCGGCCGCCGACAGATAGTAGCCGACATAGGCAATGCCGAAATTCGCGGCGAGCCAGGTCGCGATGTACGGCGCAAGCGAAGCGCCGACGATGCCCGCCAGGTTGAACGTGAGCGACGCACCGGTGTAACGCACGGCCGTGGGGAACAGGCCGCCCAAGGCAGACCCGAGCGGACCGTAAGTGAAGCCCATGAGCCCGAGTCCTACGGACAGGAACACGGCCACGTTGAGGCTGGCGCCCGTGCCGAAGAGCGGCGCGAAAAGCAGCCCGAAAACGATGATCGACACGGTCGCGATCACGAGCATCGTGTGCCGGCCGATGCGATCGGCGACGGCCGCCGAGACGGGAATCGTGACGGCGAAAAACAGCACTCCGATGACTTGCAAGAGCAGGAAGCTCTCCCGCGAATAGCCGAGAGCGCTCGTGCCCCAGCTCAACGTGAACACGGTCATCAAGTAGAACAGCACGAACGTCGTGACGGCCGCGAACGTGCCGAGCACGAGCAGACGCGTGTGCTCCCGGCATACGGTCACCATCGGTAGCTCCACGCGCTCGTCGTTGTCGATGGCGCGCTGGAACTCGGGCGTTTCTGTGAGACGCAGGCGCACGTAGAGTCCGACGAACACGAGCAATGTGCTTGCGATGAACGGCACGCGCCAGCCCCACGCGAAGAATTGCGCGTCCGTGAGCTGCTCCGCGAGCAAGATGAAGATGCCGGTCGAGAAAATGAATCCGATCGGCGCACCGAGCTGCGGGAACATGCCGTACCAGGCTCGCTTCCCGGGCGGTGCGTTCTCGGTCGCGAGCAGCACCGCCCCGCCCCACTCGCCGCCGAGCCCGAGGCCTTGACCGAGCCGGCACAACGACAACAGCGCGGGCGCCGCGAGCCCGATCGTGGCGTAGGTGGGGAGCAGGCCGATCGCGACCGTCGAGAGCCCCATCGTCAGGAGTGCTGCGACGAGCGTGGCCTTGCGGCCGATCCGGTCGCCGAAGTGGCCGAACAGGGCCGAGCCCACGGGTCGCGCGAAAAACGCGAGCGCAAAGGTCGCGAGCGATTGCAGCGTCGCCGTCGTGTCGTTGCCGGGCGGGAAGAACAGCGCCGGAAAGACCAGCACGGCAGCGGTCGCATAGATGTAGAAGTCGAAGAACTCGATCGTCGTGCCGATCAAGCTCGCGAAGAGGACGCGTAGCGGTGTCATGGCGCGCGTATTCTTGACCCTTACCGCCTGCGGTGACAAGTTTCGGCTATCGTGCACGGCTCGATGCGCATCGCGGGGGGCGGGAAGATTTTGACGCACGACCTGGTTTTGCTCCCGACAGCGGCTAATCTGTCGGGCCTCGTTGACGGTTTCGATTCCAGACGATGACGATGAGACTGCTTCGCAGCGGGACCCTCCCCGTGTGCCTGTTGGCCGGTGCCGCGCTCGTGGCGCCGGGAGCCATGGCTCAAACGCCGACGGCCGCGCCCGCGGGCGGTGAGCTGCGCGATCCGGGCCAAAAAACGGTTCACATCGTGCGCACGGACACGCCGCCCGTCATCGACGGAGTGCTCGACGATGCCGTATGGGCGAACGCCGCGGTCATCGACGATCTGCATCAAGTCAATCCGAGGGAATACGCGCCGCCGTCGGATCGCACCGAGATCTACTTGCTCTACGACGACGACGCGCTGTACGTCGGCGTCAAGCTCTACGATTCGGAGCCCGACAAGATCACGGCCAACGTGCTGCGGCAAAACGGCTCGATGACGAGCGACGACACGCTCTTCGTCACGATCGATCCATTCAACTCGCGTAGCAGGCGGCTACTTCTTCGGCGTGAATCCCGAATGGCGTGCGCTTCGACGGCCTCTACAGAAACGTGTCCGAGTACTACAGCGACTGGGACACGATCTGGGACGTCAAGACGAGCCAGTTCGACCGAGGCTGGATCGCCGAGTACGAGATTCCGTTCAAGTCGATCTCGTTCGATCCGAACACCGACACGTGGGGCCTGAACTTCTCGCGGACTATTCAACGCCGCCACGAGGACATCGCGTGGGTCACACGCAACCGCCGTTGGGATCCGAGCAGCGCCGGGCTCATGACCGGGCTCGAAGGGCTCAAGCAGGGGCTCGGGCTCGACGTCGTTCCGTCGGGCAGCTTGCGCAAGAAGCGCACGTAGTCGCCTAGCACGGACACGACGGACTTCGAGCCCTCGCTCGATCTCGTCTACAAGCTCACGCCGCAGATCAACGGCTCGCTGACGATCAACACGGATTTCTCGGCCACCGAGGTCGACGACCGGCAGGTCAATCTCACGCGCTTCGGGTTGTTCTTTCCCGAGAAGCGCGACTTCTTCCTGCGCGAAGCCGATATCTTCGAGTTCGGCCGCATCGGCGCGTCAGGACAACGACGGCTCGGTCAGCGGCGCCGAGCAGCCAGAGCGGCCGGCCGTTCTTCTCGCGGACGTATCGGCTTGAGCGACACGGGCCAAGTCGTGGACCTCGAATTACGGCGGCAAGGTCAGCGGGCGCATCGGCACCGTTTCGAGATCGGCGCGCTTTCGATCCGACAGGACGAGTTCGGCCCGGCGTCGATGCCGACACGCTCTCGGTGCTGCGGGCCAAGGCCGGCATCGGCGAGGAATCGACGGTCGGCATGATCTACACCGACGGCGACCCGCAATCGAATCTCGACAACTCGCTCGCCGGCATCGATTATCTCTACCGCAACTCGCGTCTCTGCCGGCGGGCGCACGCTCGAGGCGACGGCCGTGGTACCAGCAATCGACGACCGCAGGGCCTCATCGGTCGACGACAGCGCCGCGGGCATCGCGTTCGCGGTGCCGAGCAATACGGGCGTTCGCGGTGAGCCTCTCGCTCAAGAGTTTCGAGCGCAATTTCAATCCCGCGCTCGGCTTCATCAACCGCCGCGGCGTGCGCGACGGCTCGGCGCAGCTCGGCCTACACCTATCGGCCCGACGACGGCTATTGGCAGTCGCTGTTTTTCAGCCTCGAGGCGAGCGCATCGAGGAGCTCGGCGCGGGGTCTGCAGTCGGCCGAGATCGGCTTCACGCCGTTGCAAGCCACGAACCAGAGCGGCGACGTGCTTTCATGCGCTCGAACTTCGAGCGCGAGGTGCTCGCACGCGCCGTTCGAGATCTATCCCGGCGTAGTGATCCCGGCCGGCGACTACTCGTTCGACAATCACGGCGTCGAGTTTCGCTGCGTCGGGCATCGGCGCGTTCTCGGGTCGCATCGCTTACGTGACGGGCAGCTTTTACGGCGGCGATCAGGCGCGTGCTCACGTTCGGCAACTGGACGTGGCAGCCGTCGCCGCACTTTCGCGCGAACGTGGGCTACAACATCACGACGTGACGCTGCCGCAGGGCAACGTTCATGACACGCGCGTGATCACTCGGGGTTCGACTTCGTGTTCTCGTCGACGCTCTCGTGGGTGAACCTGATCCAGTACGACAATGTCAGCGACACGATCGGCGTGAACATGCGGCTGCACTGGATCCCGGTCCGGGCAAGCGAGATCTACTTCGTGATCAATCACTCGCTCGAGGATTTCGATCGCGACAACACGTTCCACTCGCTACAATAGCGACGCGACCGTGAAGGTCAACTACACGTTCCGGTTCTGACCGTCGCCGGCTGTTCGGTCGCCCGCGTGATGCTGCCGTCAGGCGAGGGAAGCCTGAAGGGCTCCGAGGAGGCGGCGGTAAAGAGTCTTTTCGTGCGCGAGGAATTCGCTTGTGCGTGCGTCGCTGAGCTCGCCGGCCATCTCGAGCCGGTTCGCGATATCGCGAGATGATTTTGCTCCTCGCCCAGCACGCGCTTGAGCGACATCGGATGCCGCAGTCGCTGCAGCGTCTGCTGATAGAGCCGTAGAACCACAGCGCGCGGAATTCGACGATCATCGACATATATATGTACACGGCGCGCGGGCTGTGTTGGCGATGCAGCGTGCGCAGTCATGGCCGATTCGAGGCGCTGGAAGTACATGCGGGCGGAGGCCGGCGCGAGAAGGTCGTCGGCCACGTACTCGAGCGGGCGCTCGGCCGTCTTCTCGGCCTGGCGTTTCATGAAATACGCGTGATGGGCCTCTTCCGCGATGTGCCTGCAGCGTCGGCTGGTCGATGTCGGCGGCATGCTGGGTCGACACGATCTTGTGGCAGCCCATGTGCTCGAGCATCGAGAGCGTGTTGAGAATCTTCGCGTGCTGTGCGGCGTCGGGAACCACGCGACCCGAGCAGGGACCGCGTTTGGAGCACGAGCGTCGTCGTTGTCGGAGGCAAAGCGCGTGAGCGCCGTTCGAGCCAAGAGCGCGTGAGTTTCTTTTCGTCTCTTCGCAACATAGTCGTCGTGCGGGGAGTTCGGCGGCCGGGCCGCTAGTGTATACGATGGCCTCCGCCGTTTGCGTGCCGGCGAGCCGAGGGTAAGATGAGCCGGCAACGGAAGGGGAAGCCATGCAACGCGTCGTTTCGATCGCGATTTCCGTGGCCGCCGTCGTGCTGTCGGCGGGGAGCGCGAGTGCCGACGGGCCGCCCGGCCCGCAGGGCGATTCCGTTGCTTCGATCGCGAAACTGCCCGACTGGGGCGGCATCTGGGAAGTCACGCGCGGGGGCCGCCGCGGCGCGCCGTCCGCGCCGCCGTCTCTCACCGCGCCGTATGCCGCAAAGCTCGCCGAGTACCAGGACGCGCAGCGGCGCGGCGAGATTCAGGACACGCCGGCCGCCAACTGCGTGCCGCCCGGCATGCCGAACATCATGACGCAGCCGTATCCGATCGAGATTCTTGTTCTCGCCCGGCAAGGTCACGATCGTTGACCGAGGCGTACAGCGCAGTGGCGGCAGATCTTCACGGACGGGCGCAGTGCATCCCGAAGATCCCGATCTCACGTTCAACGGTCATTCGATCGGGCATTGGGAAGACGACACGCTCGTGGTCGACACGGTCGGCTTCACGACGGACACGCGCGATCGGCAGAGCTTCGGCATGCAGCACAGCGACAAGATGCGGATCGTCGAGCGCATGCGACTTAACGGATCCCGACACGCTCGAGATCGAGACGACGGTCGATCGATCCCGAGGCGCTGACGCAGCCGTGGACGAGGACGAGTCGCTACGGCCGTCACCGCGATTGGACGCTTGGCCGAGTATGTGTGCCAGCAGAACAACCGTAACTGCACGACGGACGAACGGCCGGGCCATCATCGATCTGGAGCAGTGAGGTGCAACCGTGACTCGTTACCGCAGTTGCCTAGGCATCGTCGCGCTGGCGTCGCTCGCGTTCGTCGCGCCGGCGTTTGCTCATCATTCGTTCGCGCCGTTCGATATGCAATCGCCGAAGACGATCGAAGGCGACATCGTAGAGTTCCAGTGGACCAACCCGCACACGTGGACGTGGATCAACGTGAACAACGCCGACGGTACGATCACGAAATGGGGGATCGAAGGCATGAGCCCGAACTTCCTCGGCCGACGCGGATGGTCGAAGCACACGCTCGAGCCCGGCGATCACGTGAAGATCGTCATCGCGCCGCTGAAAAGCGGCGAGCCGGGCGGCACGTTCCTGCGCGTGACGCTGGCCGACGGCAAAGAAATGGTGATGTTCGGCGGGCCCGGTGCCTGATACCTCGCTTGCGCGCGCCCTCGACGCGCCGCTCGCAACGGCGGGTCTCCGCGGGGCTCGAGATCCCATCGTTCGTTGCCGACCACGCCCAGCGCCACCGCTATGGTTCGCATTGCGGTACGATAGCGCTGCCGTAACTACGCACATTCCGCGCGCCCGTAGCTCAGCTGGATAGAGCATCAGGCTTCGAACCTGAGGGTCGGGAGTTCGAATCTCTCCGGGCGCGCCACATCCCTGCGGGTCCATTCCGGACACATGGTTAACACTTTATTCCGGAGACATGGTTTACACCTGCTCCGGGGCGAAGGGATTGGGGCCGGGTTCGATGCGGCCCTCGTCCTGATCGAAGAAGCCTAAGTCATAGTCGAGGAAGCTGACCAGCCAGATCTGATCCTCGACCTCGCGGATGCCGACGATCTGGCCGGCAAAGACCTTGCTGAGATTGATTTTGCGCCGACCGAAGCAGATGCGGCCGCAGCTGGTGACCCGGATTGATCGGTCGTGATAGGGGTATTCGGGCTCCGGTCGGCGGCCGGTAGATCGCGGGCTGAAGGTGTATACAGATCGGCCGGGTAGGCGCCATTGAGCGCCTGGTGCGGCCGCTCGTGGTTGTAAACCTCGACGAAGCGGTCGAAGCGCTCCTGCTGCTGCAGGAAGTTGAACGAGGCGGGTTTGGTGGCTTCCTTCTTGAGCGTCAGATGCATGCGTTCGTGGCGGCCATTCTGCTGCGGATTGCCGGGCTTGATGCGCTCGATGCGGATGCCGAGACGCAGCCACCAGACACTGAGCTTGGAGAGCCCGAACAGCGCGTTGCCGGAGGCGAACGGTGCGCCGTTGTCGGTGCGGATGGCGCCGGGCAGCCCGTAATCCTTGAAGACTCGCTCGAAGACGGAGAAGGCGAACTCGGAGCGCACGGACTCAAGCCCCTCGCAGGCGAGCAGATACCGGGATCGATAATCGGTGATCGTGAGCGGATAGCAGTAGCGCTTGTTGCCGAGCATGAACTCGCCCTTGAAGTCGGCGCCCCACAGTCCGTTGACGTCGTGAGCGCTGGTGAGCTCGGTGCCACAAGCCTTGTAGCGTCTGCGCTTGCGGCGTTTGACCAGGCCGTGGCGATCGAGCACCGCGTGGACCGTGCTCGTGGCCGGTGCCTGGATCATCGGGAAGGCACGGATGATCTTGTCCCGGATCTTCGGGCGCCCCAGCCGGGATGCTCCTTCTTTAGCGCGAGGATCGTGCGCTCGACCTGATAGGGGAGCTTGTTGGCGTGCCGGTAGGGCCGGCGTGAGCGATCCTTGAAGGCTTCGAGGCCGCAGGCCTTGAAGCGATTGAAGAGCTTGTGACCCGTGACTCTGGAGATGCCGAACTCGCGGCACAGCGGGGCCATCTTCTCGCCCTCGAGGAGTCTGGCTACGAATCTGAGGCGTTCATCCATCGGTTTACACTCTTTCCAGGGCATCCGGGGGCTCCCCAAATGCCGAAATGTGTAAACCATAGAAGGTCCGCTTTTGAGCACAAAGCGGATACTCACGTGCTAGATTTGGGCGGTGAGCGGAATGTCCGCCAACGACCCAAAGCCGACGCTGCAAAACAAGCTTCGAGAAGAATAATGACCCCAAATGTCACTCTGGTGCAGACATGGTACGAGAATATTTCACTTCTGCTTGACGCGCTTCATCCAGATATTGAGTGGCACGAGATGCAGGGTATTCCCTACGGTGGCGTCTATCACGGAGCCGATGCCGTAATGCAGAACGTTTTCCAGCACATAGCGGCTGACTGGGAGGATTTCGGTGCGACGCCTAAGACGCTGCTCGACGCGGGTGACGGTTGCGTAGTCGCGTTGGGTCGATATCACGGCAAGTTTAGATCTACCGGAAAGACCTTGGATGCCGAGTTCGCCCACATCTTCTATCTGGAGGGCGAAAAGGTGGTCAAGTTTCATCAGTATGTTGATAGCGCGCTTTGGAACGAGGTCATGTCATAGGCTGAATGGCTACTCCTGGCCGAAAGCGGACCCGCGATCTGCTGCGAACCGGACGTTCGCGAATGACCTGAATGCGACGCAAAGCGGTCAACCATAACCGGTACACTTCTTGGTACACCGCGCTGGAGTCGTTGGGCAGCGCGGACCTGGATCACTCCGGGCGCGCCAACTTCCACTGAGGTCCAATCGGGTCCGCCACTGTCTTCCCCGGTAGCGGACGGCCCGGCCTCCTCGAGTCATTCGAGGCATTTCGTCCCCATTAGGCGGCTGTTGTAGTCCCCAGTATCGTGATATTGAAGCTATAACCCATTGGGTTATAAGACAGTAGTCGAAACACCCGTATTCATTCGCCGGGCGGAGAAGCTCCTGAGCGAAGATGAGCATGCCGGATTGATTACCTTTCTTGCGAGCTATCCGGAAGCTGGTGACGAAATTGTCGGTACTGGCGGCGTGCGCAAGGTCCGGTATGGAGCCAAAGGTAGAGGTAAGTCTGGAGGCAGAGGTGGCCCCGTTTTTCTAGACAGTTTTCGCGGTCGAGATAAGTGGAGCCCCGCGGTTAAGCTGCCGCCGCGAGCGGCAGGTTTTTGAAGTACACGGTATCGGGCGTCTGTCGGTCAAGGGACGTGTGCGGTCGGCGCGTGTTGAAGAACGCGAAGTACTTGCCGATGCCGGCCTTCGCCGCCGAGACGGACTCGTAGGCGCGCAGATAAACCTCCTCGTACTTCACCGAGCGCCACAGCCGTTCGACGAACACGTTGTCGCGCCACGCGCCGCGGCCGTCCATGCTGATGCGGATCTAGTGTCGCTTGAGAACGGCGGTGAAGCCCGCGGCGGTAAATTGCGAACCCTGATCCGTGTTGAAGATCTCGGGTGCCCCGAAGCGGTCGATCGCCTCCTCGAGCGCGTCGACGCAGAAGTCCGCGGTGAGGCTGTTCGACACTCGCCAACTCAACACTCTGCGACTGAACCAGTCGATCACGGCGACGAGATACACGAAGCCGCGCTCCATCGGGATATACGTCACGTCAGCTGCCCACACCTGGTTCGGCCGATCGATCACGAGATGACGCAGCAGATACGGGAACACCGGATGGGCGGGATGGCGCCGGCTCGTGTTCGCCCGCCGATAGATCGCCGCAATGCCCATTTTCCGCATCAGCGTCGCGACGTGCTTGCGGCCGACCTCGACCCCCTCGGTGTTGAGCAGATCGCGCAGCATCCGGCTGCCGGCAAAGGGCAGCTCCAAGTGCAGCTCGTCGATCCGCTTCATCAGCCGCAGGTCCGCATCCGAGACCTCCACGGGCGTGTAGTACAGCGATGCGCGAGACAGCGACAGCAGCTCGGCCTGTCGCGTGAGGCTGAGCTCGTGCTCGACGTTGATCATCGCTTTGCGCTCGATCCGGGAAGTCGCCCGAGCGCGCCGGCTAAAAAATCGATCTCCAGTGCCTGCTGGCCGATCTTCGCGTGTAAATCCTTCAGCGGCACGGCCTCCGAGTCCGTACCGCGCTCCGCTCCGGCGGCGAACACTTCCGCGGCGCGCTCGAGTAGTTGTGATTTCCACTGCGTGATTTGATTCGGATGAACGTCAAAGCGCTCAGCCAGCTGTGCCAGCGTCGCTTCGCCCTTCACGGCGGCCAGCGCCACTTTCGCCTTGAACACCGCAGAGTGATTGCGGCGAGATCGCTTCGTCATGATTCTCCTTCCTTCGGAGCGATATGATCGCTCCCGTTAGGCGGAGACTCCACTTATCCCGTTGTCTCGATTACCGGGGCCACCTCTGGCATCCGCGTGATTTACTACTTCTACGATCAGGACATGCCTATATACGCCTTGCTCGTCTACGGCAAGAACGAGCGTGCGGATTTGACGGCGGAGCAGCGCAAAACAGTTGCTGCTTTCGCAGCGGCAATCAAGGCTACGAGGAAACGGAAATGAGCAAGCTTGGTGATGAATTGACGCGATCGATGGCACAAGCGCTGGCGCATGCCCAGGGCAAGCGGACGGGCGGTCGCACTCACAAGGTGCCGGTTAAGCCTGACGACATTCGGAAGGCGCGCATGCGGCTGGGCCTGTCACAAGATCAGTTTGCTGACGCCTTTGGTGTCAGCGCTTCGACGCTACGGAAGTGGGAGCAGGGTCAACGTTCCCCTACGGGCGCTGCCAAAACCCTGCTGAAGATTATCGAACGCGAGCCCAAAGCAGTGGTGCGAGCACTGAAAATAGGCTGAGGGGACTGCTTTTGGATGATCGCCTTTATCCGCTCAGAGGGATCCTGGAAGCAGTTGGCGTGTTGCATTCAAGGTAGGTAGTCCAGTCACCCAGCGCGTCCAGCAGAGAGTTCGAAGTTTGTCCTCCCGGGCGCGCCAATTCCACCGGGGTCAACGGCATCTTCCAACGTCTTGCCCGATTGCGGCTGACTTGACTGCTATCGGACGATCGGGCAGGGCCTCTTACACAAGGCCGTACCACGAGCCGCGGCCCGCGCCATGTCGTTCGATGTGGCCTGCTTTGGCCAGCGCTTTCAGATGATCCTTGATCGTGTTGCGGTTTGCTCCCGTCACCTTTGCCGCCTCGGCGACGGTGACGCGTCCATGCTCGCGGCACAGCTCCAGAATCTGTACCGAGAGTTCGGGCAGGTCACCCAGGATCAGGCGCTCGCGCTCAATCTTCTTCTCAAGCCGCGTCTTCTGCTGTTGTAGCGCTCGCAGGAAGAAGGTCAGCCACGGCTGCCAGTCGGGTGCGTCCGTGCTCAGCGTGCCCTGCGTCTGCCGCAGGCCAAGATAGTAGGCGTCCTTGCTCTGCTCGATGACGCTTTCCAGTGAACTGTAAGGCACGTAGCTGTAACCTGCGCGCATCAAGAGCAGGGTTGTCAGGATGCGCGAAAGCCGTCCGTTGCCATCCTGGAACGGGTGAATCGCCAGAAAGACAACGACGAAAATTGCGATGACGATCAGCTTGTGCAGCTCGCCCCTCTCAAAGTTTTCTCTGGTCCATTCGACGAGTTCGTTCATCAGGCGCGGTGTATCGAACGGTGTTGCCGTGGCAAAGACAATGCCAAGACTCTCACCATCAGGGCCGAAGGCCTCGACATGATTATTGTGCGTCTTGTATTCGCCGCGATGACGCTCGTCTTTGGACGAGTACTGCAGCAGGTCGCGGTGAAGCTGCTTGATGTGGTTTTCGGTCAGCGCGATTTCCTTGAAGTGCGTAAACACCGTTTCCATCGTTTCGGCGTAGCCTGCGACTTCCTCTTCGTCGCGTGAGGCGAATGCCTTGACCTCGAGGCCGGCCAGCAGCGCTTCGACTTCTCTGTCGGAGAGTTTTGCGCCTTCGATTCGGGTTGAGGAGCCGATGCTTTCGATGGTCGCAACGCGGCGCAGGGCGGTCAGTCGCTCGGGCGAGATCCGGCCTATCGCCGTCCACGCTCCCTTGAATTCGTCGATCTCTGCGATCAGCTTGAGGATCGCTGTCGTGATCGATAGCGTAGCCGTCTGGATGCTGCCATCCATTGTGACCTCCAATTCCATCCATTTATAGGATGGCACAGGCACCTCCATTTGTCCATCCATATCCATCCAATTCAAGGCTGCCCCTGGAATTCCCTGCGTCGGACCCGAGATATTCCTCGAGGATACCCTCGGGATCCGCCGTTCAATGCGCCATCGAAAGCAATCGAGCCTTGATGCCGTGGATCATCGATCGCTACAAAGAGGGCGCCGAGGTCGCCAGTCTCTGCATCGGCGCTTTCCTGCTGGCCGAAACCGGCTTGGTGAACGGACGCACCTGCTCGACACATTGGCTATTCGCCAATGAGTTCCGTCGCCGTTATCCCGAGGTCACGCTGGTCGATCAACGCGTAGTCACCGACCAGAACGGCATCTATTCCAGCGGCGGCGCAAACTCCCACTGGAACCTGCTCATGTATCTGGTCGAAAAATACGTCGGCCGTGAAATGGCGATCACCGCATCCAAGTTTTTCGTGCTCGATACGGAGCTGCAGAGCCAGCTGCCCTTTGCCATGTTCAAGGGCCAGAAGAACCACGACGACGATACGATCCGACGGGCGCAGGAATATATAGAAGATCATTTCTCGGAAAAGCTGACGGTGGATGGATTGGCCGAACGCTTCGCGACCGGCCGGCGAACTTTCGAGCGGCGCTTCAAGAGCGCGACCTCGAACACCGTGGTGGAATATATCCAGCGAGTGAAGATCGAAGCAGCGAAGAGCATGCTCGAAAAGGCCCGCAAGACGGTCGCCGAGGTCATGTACGACGTCGGCTATGCGGATACGAAGGCGTTTCGCGATCTCTTCAAGCGGATTACCGGGCTGACTCCGCTGGAATACAAAGGCAAGTTCGTCAGATCCGTCTAGCCATCGTTTTCATTGCGACGCCTCGGATCGATGGCACTGAGCGATCCAACCCGCAATCGTCAGCAAATACGCGCCTAGCAGCGACTATTCCATGCGCCCACGACTTCAACCACTCCGTGCACGACGAACCTGGGAACGCTTCTGGGGAGCAGCGACGTATTCGACAAGTAAAGGATTCGGCCGCGATCCACGCGCGCCAGTATCGATGCCCACGCTGGTTCCAATACACGGCAAGCCACATCGCTGGAGCAGATCCGCATCCATTCGAGCGTGTCGCATAGCGCGACCGCAGCGCTCGAGGTTTCGCATCGCTGTCTCGTCGGCGCGAGGATGCCGGTCTCGGATGAGCGTGCGCACGGTACGGCCATGCCGTAGACGAGTCCCGTCACCCAGGACAATCGCGACTGAGTAATAGCCTGCACATCAGCCTCCGATCGTGATGAATTTCGCCATGCGGTAACCTCTCGTCTCTTCGCTCTATGGAGTGGCTCCGTCCAACGGATCGGGCCGGTTTCGACTCTCAATGCATGAGCGCTTGCCGACCGGGCTCACACAAGACCGCGCTCAAAACCCGGCTCAGTTCCTCGGACGATGCGGACCGGCCGTCCCTCGCCCGCCAGGCGACAAAGCCGTCCGGCCGGACGAGAAGTGCGCCGTCTCGCTCCATGTTGAAACGCGCCTGCCATTTGCAGCCCGGGGACGCGACTTCGAGCGATGCGACGGCATCGGCGACGTCGCGTGCTGCCGCGATCCAGCCCGAATCGCTCGTGAGGAGCAACGGCCGGTCGCCCGGCAAGTCCAGAATGGACGCACCGGTGTCGTCGAGCAACATATGCGGCATACGGGTGCCGGGCGACGCCGAGAGCTCCCCGAACGGCTCGAACGGGCGGTCCGGCGGTTTCTGCTCGGGGATCAAGGCGCCGGTGTCGTAGCGCTGCCCGAACACCACGTCATAGTCATCGACGATTTCGACCGCCGGCGGTAGCCGACCCGCGGGATTCTTGAACCACTTCTGCAACCGCGCCAGCGCCTGATCGAGCGTTCGTTCCACCACCGGACGGCGTTCCGCGTCGTAACTATCGAGGAGCTCGGGCGGCGCCGCGCCGCGCAGAACCAAGGCCAGCTTCCAGGCAAGATTCTGCGCGTCATGGATGCCGGTGTTGCCGCCGAACGCGCCGGTCGGAGGCATCAGATGGGCACAGTCGCCGATCAGAAAAGCGCGGCCCTGACCGAAACGGTCGGCCACCTGCGCTGCCACCGTCCAGGCGCGCGCGTCGACGAGCTCGGCACGCACCTCCCGTCCGGCGGCCTCGCGCACGAGCGCGCGCGTTCGTTCGGCATCGAAATCCGCCGGGCTCTCGCCCTGGTCCGGGAAGTACTGCAGCGCCAACAGCCAGCGCCCGCCGGGACGGGGTGTGACGGTCGCGTTGAGGGCGGTGACGAAACACGAGGTGAAACGCTTGCCGCCGATCTCGTTCGGTAGGTCGGTATCGAAGACGATGTTCATCCAATGCTGCAGCGGTCCCGGGCCGTGGAGGCCGATGCCGAGCTGTTCCCGCAGCGTACCGCCGGCACCGTCGGCGGCAACGAGATAACGCGCCGTCACTTCCTCCTCGCGACCGTCGGCGCGGCTGTGGAGGCGGGCACTGATACGCTTCGCCGTCTCGGTAATCTCGACGCAGTCCCAGCCGAAGTGCGTCTTCGCGTCCCGCCGCTCGGCGGCGCGCTTGAGGATAGGCTCGAGCACATGCTGGTCGCAGGTTGCCGGCGGCGTCGGACTAACAGCCGACGTATCGGCCCAGGCCGGCCCGCCCCACACGAGATCGGGGTCCGACAACTTTCGGCCGCGGGCGATGCCGCCGCCCTGTTGATCGCCCGTCCGGTTGGCGCGGATCTCGTCCTCGAGCCCGAGCTGGCGGAAGATCTCCATGCTGCGTGGCGAGATGCCGGCGAACTTGTACTGGATCGATGTCGACTCGTGGCGCTCGGCCACGACGCAGTCGACGCCGTAGCGTCCGAGCAGCGCGGCCATGCTCAGGCCGTTCAGCCCACCGCCGACGATCAGAACGGACGTATCGACAGCCATGGTCGGGTCCTCCTTTCGTTGCAGCGGCGTCTCTCGCCCAATCGTCAGTCGTGGCGGCACGCCGCCGTTGCACACTTTACTTTGATTGCTCATACTAATCTCGCAAGAGAAACTTTCAACCCCTCTTTCCGGCCTGTCGATGTGTGGGCGAGCTGTTTTGCCATGATCGAAAACTCGACAACACCGTTTCCGCCGGCCGCGGACACTTGGGCCCTGATGCTGGATGTGCTGATGCGGACGAGCCCCGAGCGCATCAAAAGCCTTCAGAAGCGCCGTCTCACGCCAAACGACTCGCGGGCGCTGTTCGCACTCGACCGCGCCGGCAAGCCGGCTGCTCAACTTGCTCAGACCTTGAACTGCCATCCATCGACGGCAACGTGGCTGATCGGTCGGCTCGTGACGCTGGGCTATGCACAACGACGAGTCTGCGAAGAGGACCGACGGGTCAAGATAGTCGCGTTAACCCGCAAGGGCGCGGCCACGATCACCGCGCTGCTGTCCGAATACCACCGCCCGCCGGCAGCGTTCGCAGCACTTACGGAGCGGGAGCTTCGTACTCTGGATGCGATCGTCCGCAAGCTGCACGCGAACCTCCGGCACGCTGCGCCGAGCGAAGCCCGCAACGCCGACGGCGGGACTTGAAGGAGCAACGATGTCGATTACATTGAACCACACGATCGTTCACGCAAGAGATGCGACAGCCACGGCGTCGTTCCTCACGGAAACCCTGGGGCTTCCTCCCGCCAAACGTCTTGGTCACTTCACGGTTGTGCAAGTAGGAGACACGTCTCTCGACTTGATCGAAACCGATCGACCCGTCTCGTCTCGACACTTCGCGTTTCTCGTCACGGAGGCGGAGTTCGATGCGATCTTCGAGCGGCTGCGACAGCGCGGAATCGACTATTGGGCAGATCCATCCCGCAGCGCGGCCGGTCAGATCAATCATTGGGACGACGGACGCGGAGTTTACTTCGACGATCCCAACGGCCATCTGCTGGAGATCATCACGCGCGCCTACGGCAGCGGAGGGCTGGAGGCCGAGCACCCAAACCCGCTGCTGCCGAGATGACGGCGATGAACGGTTGCCGCAGATCGAGCACGCGGACAGCGCGAAACCCCCATGCCCAAGATGCAAGGAGAAGGATATGACCAGCCTCGTTACTTGCCTGTGGTTCGACCACGGCGAAGCCCGCAAGGCGGCCGAGTTCTATGCCGCCACGTTTCCCGACAGCCACGTCGACCGGGTGAACGCATCCCCGTCCGATTATCCCGGCGGCAAGCAAGGCAGTGAGTTGACGGTCGAATTCACCGTGCTTGGGCGGCCGTTCCTGGGCCTCAACGGTGGCCCCGCCTTCACGCCGAACGAGGCCGTCAGCTCCATGGTGCTGACTGAAGACCAGGAAGAAACCGACCGCTACTGGGACGCGATTGTCGGCAACGGCGGCAAAGAGAGCGACTGCGGCTGGTGCAAGGATCGTTGGGGCCACTGTTGGCAGATCACCCCGAGGCGGCTAATGGAACTGACGACCGATCCCGACCGCGACAAGGCCAGGCGTGCGATGGAGGCCATGATGGCGATGAAGAAGATCGACATCGCGGCACTCGAAGCCGCAGTGGCTTGAATCCAGCATACATTGCGTGCCGCGCCGCCGAGTGGGCCTTCGCCGCGAAGTGAGCGTCTCGAAACGCCGGGGAGCGGCCGCTCCTCTGCTATATTTTGGGCCTGGACTTAGGGGCCGCAAGCGACTCGATGCGGAATCGGATTTGGCTGCTCGAGGCGCGCCCACGTGGAAGTCGTGATGGTAACAACCGTTGTTCGTAACAAGTTGCTTGCCGCATTCACTGCGCTGGCCTTGGCCGCAATGCTGGTTCCGGTGTCGGCGCATCATTCGTCTGCGACGTTCGATCCGTCTCGATCGCTCACTCTACAGGGCATCGTCAAAGAATTTCGGTGGACGAATCCGCACGCGTTCATCGAGCTGTCGATGAAGGGTGACGAAGGGCGGGCAGAAGAGTGGAGCATCGAGATGGACAGCCTGGATCATCTCGCTCGCGCCGGCTGGCGAGCCGACACGCTAACGCCGGGCGATGCAGTCAGTCTTGTCGTACATCCGATGCGTGACGGCACGGAGGGTGGCCGATACGTGTCCGGCACCGGGCCACGGGGTCCATTGATCGCCGAGCAGCAGCCGGTACCCCTTTCGGCACAGACGCTCTCGCCCGCGGTCTCGACAATCTCGTGCCCCCGAGTGGACTTGACGGCCGTTGAGCCAAACGCCTCGTCGGAAACTCGTGCCGTCAAGCTTGGAGAGCACACCCTCTTCGTCCGCCGAGCCGCAATTACGACGACGAGCGACATCGCCGAGATCAAGGTGGCGGGCGATGACGCCGACGCGGCCATTCAGGTCAAGTACAAGCCGGATGCGGCGGCCAGGTTGCTCGACGCCACCACGGATCACGACGGCCTGAGACTCGCGTTCGTCGTTGACGACGACGTCTGGCTCTCCTTTACATGGCAGGGGCCCTACGGAATTGGGCCCGATGGGACGCAGTTGAGTCTCCGGCACGGAATGGTCAAAGCGCAACGACTGGTGGAGTCGATCCGCGGCTGCACCGGAAACGAGTCGGTCCCTTGAGTCATCGCGAGAGTCATTTGACCGCATTCGAGACATCCGTTCACGCGTACGCTCGGGCGCGCTTCGAAGCTCTGTCGAGCAGGTGGCGACGGTGTCCGTGAGCGGGCCGAGCCACAACGACGTGCTGCGCTTCTGGTTCGAAGAAGCGACGCCGAAGCAATGGTTCGGCAAGGATGTGGCCTTCGACGAGACGATTCGTCGCCGCTTCGCCGACCCACACCGGCGTGCCGCGCATGGCGAAACGTCCGCCTGGCGTGATACGCCCGAGGGGCGTCTCGCCGAGATCATCGTGCTCGATCAGTTCTCGCGCAACCTGTTCCGCGATTCCGCGGAAGCGTTCGCCTGCGACGCAACGGCGCTTGCCCTTGCAGAGGATGCGATCCGCCACGGCGCCGACAAGCGCTTGCCTGCGGATCGCCGTGTGTTCCTATATATGCCGTTCATGCACAGCGAGTCGCGGCCTGCTCATCGACGCGCCGTGTGGCTATTTGTGAAGCTACTGCCGCGGTACTGGGGCTTTCTCCGCTTCGAGCTGCGGCACAAACGCATCATCGATCGGTTCGGCCGGTACCCGCACCGCAACGAAGTGCTCGGCCGCACGTCGACCCCCGAAGAGCGCGCCTTTCTCGAGGCGCACGGCGGGTTCTGAGGCTACTCGGTGCTGCCGCGCTGCGGTCCGTACCAGGCCGGCCAACCCGTCGGTTTGTCGTCGGGCAGGTTGAAAAGCACTGCCTGGATCTCTTGGATGTAGCCGGACTTGATCGCGAAGAACTCGGCCACGAGCCGGTCGTTGGACGTCGCCGCGCTTTGGCTCTTCGCGTCGCCCTTCAAGCCGAAGCGCACGATCGAGAGCACGATGCCGCGTTCCTCGTCGACGACGGGGTAGCGCCGGTCCCAGATGTTGCGGCCGATGAATCGACCTTCGTCGAAGCCGAGCGCCGTGTCGTTGAACACGCCGTTGCGCACGAGCCCGGTCGTCTGCACGCCGTTCTCGAAGCGGCGCGTGTCCGCGAGCAGGCGGGCGCGGTGATACTGCGGAGTGCCGTTTGTCTGGAACGCGCGCCAGTAGCTCTCGGCCGCGCCGATCAGGTCGTAATACGAATCGCGCTCGGCATCACGAATCGACTGCCGGTAATACGGCGACACTTCGGTCAAGCGATCGGGATCCCAGAGTCGATCCGCCTCACCCTTGTTGGCCTTGATCGTTTCGATTTCCGTGATCGCACCGTTTTGCACTTTGAGCCGCAGCATGAACATCGTCTTCGAGCCGTCGGCGTTGCGAATCACGGCCTCGGTGCCCGTGTCGCCGCGCCGCGTGTTGACGACGTCGAAGCGAAACACCGCGTCCTCGGCCGCATCCCAGAAGGTGTCTGCGAGCTTCTTCTCCGCCCCGTTTTCCGTGATGCGAGCGCGCGATGCTTGCGGCAGTCGCTTGGCGTCGTCGGCTTTGAGCGCCGCGAAGTACGTGTCGACGAAACCCGTCAAGCAGGCGCGATCGCACGTGGCCTGGGTCTGGGCCTGGGCCTCGGCCGGTCCGGCGCCTGAGCCTGCAAGGATTGCAACGAGCGCGGCAACCGCGGGCGTCGCGTACAGAAGTCCCGAGCGTAACGTGGCCATTGCTCCCCCTATTTTTGGTCTGTGCCCGGCGAAGGGCTTGTGTTGCCGATCGGCGCGCGGCATCGCGCCGCGTCAAGGCTAGCACAGCGTACGGCGCACCCTAGGCGGCGCAGCAAAGCGCCGAGCGCCGTTCGCGCGCTCAACCGGCCGTGCGTGGCGCAGTGCGCCGCCACTTCGCTCGATCGTAAAGTCCGAGCGCCAGCAACATGCCGCCCGTGACGAAGCAGACGCCCACGATTTGCAGCGGTGTCGGGATCTCGTGCAGCGCCGGGATCGCAAACAGCAGCGAGAAGCTCGGCACGAGCGCGGCAAACACTGCGCCGCGTGCGGCGCCGAGCATCTTCACGGCACGCGTGTAGCAGATCAGCGCGACGATTGCCGAGAGCACGCCTTGGAAGACCCCTTGGATCAAGATCTCGCGCCAAGGCGCCGCATGCAGTGCAGCGCCGGCGAGCGCGGCATATCCGGGTATGTAGACGATCAGCGACGCGACGGAGACGATCACGGTGGCTTGGAACGGCTCCACGGACCAATAACGGGACCCGATCGTATAGCTTGCCCAGAACAATCCGCCCACCACGAACATGAGATCGCCGAGCCACGTGAGCTCGCCGTGATTCGCGAGCCCGTCCCAGCCCAAAAGGCACAGTCCAACGAGGATCGTGAGCGCGCCGGCAATGCGTCCCGCCGTGAGCGGGTCTTTGAGCAGCCAACGGCTGCCGAGCGTCGTGCACAGCAACATGCAGCTCGGCGTGATGATGCCCATGTGCCCTGCCGGCGCAAACGCGAGGCCGCCTGCGGTCAACAGCACGTAGGGTGCGCCGGCGCCGCAAGCCAGCAGCAGGACGCTGGGCCAGCGCAAGCCGCGGAGCCCGCGGCGAATGAGCACCGGCACGAGAATGAGGCCTGCCACGCCGAATCGCAGCGCCGTCACGTCCCAGGCCGTCAATGTGTGACTCGCCATGGCGAGCTTCGTGACGGCCGGAAACCCGGCCCAAATGAACGATGCCGTCGCGCCGAAAGCGGCGCCCGCGAGAAGAGAGGGCTCGCTGGATTGAGTGCTCACGGGCCGGCATGCTACTTGATCATTCGGGCAAAAGTCGCGAGCATCGAGGCGCAATCGCCGGTCGCTTCGGACACGCGCAAGGGGGACGTCGTCATGCCAGTTTCACGCCGCGACACGATCAAGCTCGGACTGGGCGCGGCCGCCGCATTCGCGTTGCCGCGGCGCTTCGCTTTTGCGCAGGCCGCCGCGGAGGTGATCCGGCGCCCGATACCGAAGACCGGCGCGATGATCCCCATCATCGGCATCGGCACGGCGCGCCGTTACGACGTCGGCAACTCGCCGGAAAAGCGCGCACCGCTGCGTGACGTATTGCGCAGGTTGCCCGAGCTCGGCGGCAGCGTGATCGATACCGCGCCGACCTACGGCACGGCCGAGCAAGTGACCGGCGACCTCGTGCGCGAGCTCGGCAACCGCGAGAAGCTGTTCATCGCCGACAAGATCTCGCTCTACGGAACGACCGGGCGCGAGGCCGGGATCGGCCAGATGCAGCAGTCGATGCGCCGCTTCGGCACCGATCACATCGAGCTCATGCAAGTGCACAACTTGGGCGACTGGCGCACTCAATTACCGCTGATCCGCGAATGGAAGGCGGCCGGCAAGCTCGGCAACATCGGCATCACGACGTCGTTCGACCGTCAATATCCCGATTTCGAGCAAGTCATGCGCTCCGAAGACATGGATTGCATCCAGGTCGACTACTCCATCAACAACCGAACGGCCGAAGAGAAGGTCCTGCCGCTTGCGGCGGATCGCGGCTTTGCCGTGCTCGTGAACTTGCCTTTCGGGCGCAGCAGCACGTTCGCGAAAGTCGGCGACCGGCCGCTGCCCGACTGGGCCGAAGAAATCGAGGTGACGACCTGGGCGCAGTTCTTTCTGAAATGGGTCGTGTCGCATCCGGCCGTGACGGCGGCCATTCCGGGCACGGCCAAAGTCGAATACCTCGTCGACAATCTCGGCGCCGGCCGGGGCCGCATGCCCGACGCGGCTATGCGGCGGCGCATGCTCGAGCACTTCGAGTCGCTCTGAGACGGAGGGGCCGGCCGGCTATGCGAGCGGCGTGCGGTCCATGATTCGCTGGAACCGCTGCCACTCGGCCGCGAAGGCGAGCCGCATGTTCGCGGCTTTCTGCTGCTCCCTTTGTTGCAACAGACCGAAAGCGGCGGGGACCGTGTAGCTGCGGCCGCTGCGCCGGCGGATCGAGCGGGCGTACGTTTGCAGCCGTGCCGCGGCCGTGCACGCGTCTTGATGCTCGCCGAGCACGTCTTGCAAATGCTTCGTTGCCTTGGCGGCTTTGTCGAGTGACGGATAGACGTCGCGAAAGAATTCGAGCTCGTAGCGCAGCCGTTTGGCGCGAATCCGCAATTTGTGCAGTCGCTCGGCAGGCGTGTCGCTGTCGACTCTGCGCCCGAGCTTGCGTACTCGGCGCAGGCTCTTTCTCAAGATCTTCTTGAGCCCGTCGGAAACTCGATAGGAGCGCCAGCGCCGCAGGGCGCCGGGGCTCGGTGCGCCGTGGAGCAGGGCACCGAAAGATTCCATGAGCTCCATGTAGCGCGGCGCCGAAAACACGGCGTCCAAGCTCTCGCGCGCTTCGGCACGCGCGCGGCGCAAATGCAGCTCGTAGCCGCCGAGCTCCTGCAAATGCTCGGCGCCGATCGTCTGTTGATAAGCTTTGAAGTTCTCGGCTTGGACGTCGAGATCTCTGAGCTCGCCGAGCGAGCGCGCGAACCACTGAAACTCGCGATCGAAGCGTTTGGCAGCTTCGCCCGGCAACATCTGCCCGAACATCTTGAGGCTTACGCGCAGGCGACGCGCGGCGATCCGCATCTGGTGGATTTCTTCGGGATCGGGTGGCTGTCCGTCGCTCGGTCGATGCTCGACCAGCGCTTCGTATTCTTTGCTCAGGCAGGCATATGCGAACACGATCATCGGATCGCTGGGGCGCAACGTGGCGCGGTCGACAGAAGCGCCGCTGTGTCCGGTGCCCGTCGTCGCGGGCTCGGCGGAATCCTCCGGGCGATCCTGCTCGGACTGCGGCTGCGTCGGCAATGAGGGCGAAGTCGCGGAGTCGCTCATTCGGATTTGTCGGCTTGCGTGGGTCACGCAGTTGTGACATTAGTGTTCGTATTCGGGGGTGTCAACGCGGCACATGTTTCAGCTGTGTTGCGGCTTGAGCGTGCGTATTCGCTCGCCACGGCAGATTCCGGTCCTATCTCATGGAAATCATTGCTTCTTATAACGTCAAGGGCGGTGTCGGGAAGACGACGACGGCCGTGAACCTCGCCTATCGGTCGGCGGCCGAAGGCTGGCCCACGCTGCTCTGGGATCTCGATCCGCAGGGGGCCGCAACGTATCTGCTGCGACGCGAAGTCCACGTCGAAGGCGGCGCGAAGAAGCTGATTCGCGGTGAGTCCGACGTCGAAAATCTCGTGGTGCCGACCGAGCATCCCGGGCTCGACTTGTTGCCGGCCGATTTCTCGTACCGGCGCATGGACGTGCATTTGCACGAACGGAAGAATCCCGCGAAGCGGCTCATGAAGCTCATGCGTCCGCTGCAGCGTCGCTATGCGTGCTTGATTCTCGACTGCGCTCCGGGAATGTCTCTCGTCTCGGAGAACATCATGCATGCGGCCGACGCGCTCGTCGTGCCGTTGCTGCCGTCGCCGTTATCGGTGCGCATGCTCGAGCAGTTGCTCGACTTCGTCGCGCGGCGCAATTGGTCGGACCTGAAGATTCTGCCGTTCTTCTCGATGGTGGATCGGCGCAAGTTGCTGCACAAAGAAACGATGAATGCATTACGCGGCCGGTTTCCGCTGATCCTGGACACCGAAGTGCCTTACGGCAGCGACGTTCGAGAGGATCACGTTGCGCCGTGCGCCGATCGAGTCCTATGCGCCCGCCAGTGCCGCGGCCGGTGTCTATCGCGCTTTATGGCGCGAGATCGATGCGCGCCTGCAAGGGCAGACGCGCCCGTCGCGCGCGGAGCCGGCCGGGGGCGCCGACGCGTCGCAGGGATTGCACGCTATCTAGCGTCACCGCCCGGTTACCGATCGAGCGCCTTTTCGATGTCCTCGAAATCGAGTGTCGATAGCGTCGGCTCATCCTGCTTCGCGATGAAATCCGCGAGCGGCGCGTCGATCTCTTGAGTCAGCTCGTCGATCTGCAGCTCCTCGCTTTCGTCGGACGGTGGCGCCCGGAGGTTCGGCCCTGACATGAAATGTCTCCCTGGGGTATCGCTGAGAACCCAACCATCGACGAGCCTATCGGGGTCGCAAGTCCCCCGTAAGTAATCGGGTCACTAATCCGAGGTTTCGCAGGCTCGAAGAGGCGGCTGGGCCGCGCAAGGTGCGGGGCAGGCCCCGGGTCGGTCGGTGAGGCGGGACATAGCGCGGGCTGCGACCGTACCGTACCGTCCGATGGCCTCCGGCAACCGGCCGCGCGTTGGTGCGTCGGAACCGCGCGCGAGCAGCTTGCGTCGGCGAGAACGTTCGGTTTACGGATTGACAGCGCGCCGAACTGCTCTAGCATACCCGGGGCGCTCGTGCGCATTGGTAAAGTAACTGGTGAAAGACTTAGGAATGAAGAAAACAACCCGAGCGGGCAAGAAACCCGCAACCCGCAGCAAGGCCAAGCCCGCCCAGTCCGCAGGCGCGGCGTTCGACGACGAAGGCTTGCGCAGAGCGATCTTGGCGGCGCTGGAGTGCGTCTACGAGTGTTTCCCGCACATCACGTTGCCGCAGTATCTCATTGCGCTGGAAGTGCGCAAGGCAGAGCTCGAAGGGGCGCCGCATACGCTCGCCTCGCTCGTGAAGAAGCTCAAAATGCCGTTTTCGACGGCGTCCCGCGTGGTCTGGTCGTTGACCGAAGAAGGTGGTGAGATCGGCGTGATCCGCTACCAGAGCCACCCCACCGATCGGCGCAAGAAGCTGCTCGTGATCAATCCGAAGAACATGCCGGCACAGGTTCCGCAGGCCGTCACGCGCGCCATGCTCGACTACTACGGCGAGACCGTAAAGCAGTTGCGACGCGCCGCATCTTAGGCGCGGCGCCGCCAAAGCGGCTGGAGCAGCCGCCGATAAGCAAGCGCGAGCCCGGTCCAGACCATGAGGATCGTCGTCAAGGACACGAGGCCGGCAACGGTCTGCCCGAGTAAACCGAGCGCCTCGCCCGTGTGCAGGAATCGAATCCAGATGCGGGCCTTTTGGCCCGTCGATTGACTCGAGAACGGTTGCCAGGACTCGA
This sequence comes from uncultured Gammaproteobacteria bacterium, assembly GCA_963786385.1. Lineage (GTDB taxonomy): Bacteria > Pseudomonadota > Gammaproteobacteria > Steroidobacterales > Rariloculaceae > FEN-1219. Next base: position 78,257 of record CAWAYS010000004.1, on the reverse strand, counting down.
CTGCGCCGTCGCGAGTGTCGAGCACGAGGGTGTGGCGACGCTGCGGCTGTCCGCCGTTACCTTGATCGACGCTGAATCGCACGACCCCCGTGTCGCCGCCGGCCGGTAGACTCAGCGTCAACGTGCTCCAGCGTCCCACCTGGGCGGCGGCACGCGCGAAAAGCTCGTCGTAGCTCAGCGCCGGCGCCCGATCCGCGATCGGGTCCTCGGATACGGTGTTGCGGCCGACGCCGGCCCGGGGCGGGGGGGCGTCGCGCGGACCACCGCGGACCGGCGGGGTTTCGCCCACGCTGCGGTACACGAGATCGTTGGCCCACGGATAGGAAAAGACGACGGCGCTCGCGACGATCACGACGAGTGGCACGGCCGACCAAATTCCGAACACGTGATGCCAATTGAAGTCGCGCGCTTTGCTCGAGACCGCCTTCGCGTTGAGCATGAGCCGCGCTTTGAAGGCGACCCACTTCCAGACTCGCGGCAGCCACAGATACATTCCGCTCAAGACGAGGAACAGGAACGCGAAGTTGCTCGCGCCCGTGACGGCTCGAGCCGTGCCGCGTCCGTCACCCCGAACGTTGAACCAGCGATGCCATCCCTCGACGGCGCCGAAAAACGCGCGCAAGCCCGGGGCGCCCGGCTCGCTGATCTGTGCGGTGTAAGGGTTCACGTAAACGGACCCGCTGCGGCCTGCGGCCACGACGACCGGTGCGCGCGCGTCGTTGCGCACCGTCACCGCCGTGGGGCCGAAGTCCGGGCGGCGCAGGCGCACGGCGTCGAGCAGGTCTTCGAGCGGCCGCCTCTGGGCGCCAGGCGTCGGCGCCGCGTCGCGCGCGTGGTCGGCCAGCGCCACGATCTGGCGCTCGTAAGTCAGGAGCACGCCGGTCACGGACATCATGAGCACGACGAGTCCGGCGCTCACCCCGCACACGAGGTGCGTCCAGAAGATCGTCTTGCGAAACATACGTGGGTGCTCGTGATCCGACGGCTCAGAGCCTAGCCAAGGCGCTCCGTAATGTAAATGGTTCTCATTTGTGGAGGCCCCGAGTCCGGCAAAAAGAAAGGGGCCGGATCGTCGAGCGATCCGGCCCCGGGGGTCGAGTCCTGCAATGTGCGGGACCGCTTAGTGCGGCGTGCCCGCCGGCGCGCAGCGGCGCACGGTCCGCGTTTCGGTCCGCGTCTCGGCGTTCTTGTCCTGAATCTTCTGCTGAATCTTACGACCGATGAACGCACCCGCGGCCGCAGCGGCTGCCGTGGTGATCTTCTTGTCGCCGACGTCGCTGCCGATGGCGCCGCCCACGGCGGCACCGAGCGCGGTACCGGCGATCTGGTGCTGATCCTTCGGGTCCACCTGGACGGTCACTTCCTCGTCCCAGCATTCTTCTTTCGGGGCGGCGGCCACGGGCGCCACGGCCGCGGGTCGCGGCGCGCTCGTCGCGGGTCTTGTGGCGGGCTTCGGCGCCGGCGCGGTCTCGGCCCGTGCGACTTCGACCGGAGCCTGCTGCTCGGGCGCGGCCGCAGCCTGCTCGTCGATCACCGCGTTGCTGCCTTGCTCGTATTCCATGCCGGCCTTCTGGCCGAGGAATTGGTAACCGGCTACGCCGCCGGCAGTGGCGACACCGATGCCGGCGACTACGCCAATCAACATCGACTTGTTCATCGAGGGGTTCCTCCTTGGTACCGGCGGCCACTGTGCCTGGGGTGTCGAGTGGGGTCTGTGACCGGGGTCACACCCGTCCCGTGCGTCGCAGGGGCTTATGTTCAGGTGGATCGAGCGGCGGCAGTCCGTGGGCCGCACGGGCCTGATCGCAGCGCGTGCTGCGCACGCCGCCTACCCACGAGGCCTGAAACTCCCGGCATGGCGATGGGCGCAGGTCGTAGATCGTGCAGTGGACGGACCCGCCGATATCGCCCGTAAGCGCTGAGCATCGCGGCGGCTTGCGCTCGGTCCCGAGCATGGCGGCCCGGTGCGGCGAAATTTGGATCGTGCGCTCGGGTGGCGTCTGGCCGCCGAGGAACCGCTCCGATTCGCTCCAATGAAAGGACACGCGGAAGTGCGCGCAGCAGGCGCCACACGTGAGGCAAGGGTTCGGCATACGCGCGGTGCGCTTGCGGTCCCGGTGAGAATGGGGCGCGCATTGTCGGGCCGGTCCGAGCGCTTTGGCAAGCGCCTCTTGCGCCTGCTTCCGCAGTGCGGGACCGAGTCAGACGTGCGTTTCGCGGGCGAGCTCCAGGTAGCGGCAAAAAGCGTTCGCAAGACGCATCTGCTCGGGCGTGCGACAGTCGGGCTCGAACAATCGCGGGGCGCCGACGAGGATGCACAGCCCTTTGGCGCGCGAGGTCGCGACGTTGAGCCGATTGGCGCTGTACAGGAAGTCCATGCCGCGCGGCGCGTCCTCGGCCGTGGAGGTCGTGAGCGAGACGATCACGACGGGTGCTTGCTGACCCTGAAACTTGTCGACGGTGCCCACGCGGACGCCGTCGAGTGCCGCCGCGAGCGCCGTGACCTGCGCGTTGTACGGCGCGACGACCATGAGATCGGCCCGCGTGAGCGGTGACACGTCGCCGTCTCTATCGCGCCACGCGGCGAGTCCGTCCGTCAACCGGGTGACGATGCGCTCGATCGCCGCGATTTCTTCTTGCGATCGGGCCTGATTGCCCTCGTGCGCCACGGGCACGTAGACGAGGCCTGCGGCGCCGATTTCCGGCGCGCCGATCACGGCTTGACGCTCGAGTCCCGGAAACGAGCTCAATTTGTTCTCGTAAAAGACTTCGGCCGTAAACGCGCAGATGTCCGGATGCAACCGGCGCGTCTGATGCAAGAACATGCCGCGGTCCTCGGCGATGGTCTTGGCGCCGCCGAGGATATGCTCGAGCGCCGACGCCTGCGTGCCGGGCGGATGGCTGGCCTGTTGCGGCTGCTCGAGCTGTTGCGGGTCGCCGAGCAGCACGAGGCTGTCGGCCGCGCCGGCCACGGCGAGCACGTCGGCCAGCGACATCTGGCCGGCCTCGTCGATGAACAGCACGTCTACGGCCTCGCGAAATTCCGGCCGGGCCCAGAGCCACGACGTGCCGCCGAGCAGGGCGTATTCGCCGCCGGCAAAGAGTTGGTACGCGCGCTTGTTGTCGTCGACGGCGTGAAGGGCTTCCGGGTAGCCTTCTTTGGGCTTGCCTTTGTGTAGGCACTTGAACTCGTCGTCGCCGGCTTCGGCGGCGCGGTCGCATACGCCCTTGAGGACGTTGCGGATCACCTCGTGGCTCACGGCCGTTACGCCGATGCGCTTACCGGCTTTGAGCAGCGCGTAGATCATGTGCGAGCCCGTGAAGGTCTTGCCGGTGCCGGGCGGGCCTTGGATCGGCAAGACGCCGTGCTCGAGATCGAAGCCGAGCCGCTGTGCGGCCCGAACTTCTGGATCCGTGTGGAAGCTGCGCCGCTCGGCGCCGAGATCGACGACTCTCGCGTCGTCGGCCGTCTGCGCTCGGCGCGGCGCGTGCGAGTCTGCGGGCCCGTGCGCGCCGGCACGCAGCCGAGGCGGACGGCGCAAAATGAGATCGCGCGCCGCGCGATGCTCGCCCGGCGCATCGACGCCGTGCTCGGCGATCCAACGGCCGAGCTCGAGCAGCACTTGCGGTTTCGTGCCGGGGGGCACGTTGCGGCGTACGAAGAGGCGCTCGGGGCGGTCGTCGGCGAACTTGCCCGCGTGCCGGATGTCGACGGTACGCGCGTTGACGTCGATGTTCTCCACTTCGCCGAGCTGCTGACCTTCGGGCGGAAGGCAGACGGTGTCGCCGCGACGGATGTCCTGATCCTGGGCCGGAAACGCGTAACGGTGAATGGGCCGCTTAGCCGTGCCGCCCTCGAGCGTCTCGATGTGCTCGAGCCCGGCCAGCGCGGAACGCTCCTCCTCGTAGTCCTCGAGCGGTAGCTCCTTGAGGCGGTAGTACTCCCACCAGGCGGCTTTGTCCTCGCGCCGGTGCCACTCGAGCAGATGCGCCATGAGCCAGCGCGCCCGTTGCGCCTCGTCGCGCTCGGCCGGATCGATCGGCACGCCGTCGAGCAACGCGCTCATGACTCGCTGCGTTTCCTCCGCCGTTTCCTCGAGCTTGTCGTTCGCGTCGCCGGACTTGAGCTCGGGGCGCGGCAGCTCGATCTCTTGGGCGCGTTCGGCGGCGGCTCGCAGCGTCTCGAGCCAGTCGCGCAGCCCCTCGGCCGACACGCAGTCTTCGCGGTTATACCGCTCGACGGCCGCGACGTGCCCGACGAGCCGCTCGGCCCGCATGTCCTCGCGCATCTCGATGGCCCACTCGAGCACACGCCGGCTTGCGGTCGCCTCACGCAAGTCCTGCTCGCGCGCGAGTCCGTAGAACGGCTCGAGCTCTTTGATCGAGTAGCTCTCGACGCTCGCTTTGAGCGAGTGGCGCACGAGGGTGTGCAAATCGACGAACAGCTCCGCGCGCAAAATCGTGTCGAGCTGCGTCTCGCGCGTGGCGTAACGGCCGGACAGTCTTTTGAACGCCGTCGGCTCGTATGCGCCGAAGTGATAGACGTGCATGCCGGGGTGGGACCGGAAGCTTTCGAGAATGCGATCCACGACGGCCTCGAACGCCGCTTTCTCCTCGGCCGGTGTCGTGGCCCAGAGGCCCGTGTAACTCGGGTGCCTGTCGTGATCGGCGCCGACCAGACCGAACAAATATTCCCGGCCGCCGCCGACTGCGAGCCGGTCGCCTTCCAGATCGAGAAACAAATCGTGCGGCGACGGTGCCGGCAACAGCGCGAAGCCGTGCTCGGCGTTCACCGGCTCGAGGATTTCGTGCTGCGGCGTCGCGAGGCGCCGCGCGCGCAATTGGATCGCGGCCTGGTCGCGCGCGCGTACGAGCGCATCGCGTGAGCCGCGCGCCGGCTTCGGGACGTCGTCGAGGTCGCCGAGACGCTCGAGCGTATCCACGTGGATGCGTCCGAGCTCCTTGATCTGGGTTCGGCTGATGCCTGCGACGAAGCACAGATGATCGTCGTCTCTACGCCGCTTATTGCACCGGCCCCACCATGCGCAGACGTCGCAGTGTTGTGCGGGTTCCGGATACGTCTCGGGCGCGGGCGCCTCGCCGAGCGCAGCCTCGAGACGGCGTTTCACGAGCCGGTAGTACGCCGTGTAGTCGGCCAGCCGGTAGGCTTCGGGCACGAAGTTGTGATGCGGCGCGACCACGTAGGCGCGTTCCGGCCAGCAACCCTGAATCGTCGCGAGCAGCTCCGAATACACGCAAAGCTGCAAGATCGTGCCGGCGCGGGTTTCCGTCGCAAGCTTCGCGTCCGTGATCTCGTAAGACCATGCGCCGAGATCGCTCGGCGTCTCGACTCTGCGCAAGAAGTCCGCGCGGCCGTACCAGTGCGAGTTGCCGAGCGGCGCCTGATAGACGAGGTCGGCGCCGGCGCGCATGGCGGCGAGCGTCTTCTCGAGGCCGTCCTCGTTGGGACCCACGCTGATCTCGACGACGTTCGGATCGTGCTCGGTTCTCAGATGCGTGAGATACGCGGCCTCGTGCTCGAAGCCGCGCTCCTTGAGCAGTGCGCCGACCGGGTCGTTGCGCTGCGGCCGCCGGGCTCGCCCTTCGGCGACCGCGCGATCGAGCTGGCTCAGGTGCACGCAGCCCAGATGGTTCGCGAGGTCGGTGGCCGATAGCCGCAAGTAGTCGTCGACGAGGCGCATCCGCGCGATCATACGGGCCGTGCCTTCGCGGTGACACCCTTCGCGCCGCGGCGCGCTAACATCTCGTCACGGCGCAGCGTCCGTGTGGAAAGTGGGGTCATCGTGTCCGCGAAGAGCATCGAGCAGCTTCGATCGCAGCTCGGGGCGTTTGCCGCCGCGCGCGATTGGGATCAATTTCATTCGCCGAAGAACCTGGCGATGGCGCTTGCCGTGGAGGCCGCGGAGCTCGTCGAAGAGTTCCAGTGGCTCACCGAGGAGGCGAGCCGGAATCTCGACGACGAGCGCCGCGAGCGCGTGCGGCTCGAGGCGGCCGACGTTTTCATCTACCTGCTGCGCTTGGCCGACAAGCTCGGCATCGACTTGCTGGACGCCGCGGCCGACAAGATGGTCCTCAACGAGCGCAAGTATCCGGCCGAGCGCGTTCGCGGCGATGCGCGCAAATACACCGAGTACGACTGAGGGCGAGCTGCGATCAGCGTGCGGCTTGCGCGGTTCGGCCCGAGATCGGGGCGCCCGCGGCGCCGACCGGAAACTGGCGAGGCTTGCGGCCGAGCCCCCATAGCACGAGTCCCGAGAGCGCCACCATCGCAAACGACAGCGATAGCAGCAGCACGGTCACGACGAGCTCTTGGACGGCCGTGCCGTGTGCACCGCCGCCGGCCACGGGTGTCATGCCCCCCGCACCCCAAAGGCCCGTCAGAAACGTCGCCGTCCAATTCGCGAACGTGCCGTAGACGGCCAGCCAGCCGGCCGACTTCTCGGCCCACGCGGGTAGCGCGACGCGGTTCCAGATCAGGCCGAGCACGATCAGAAACGTGCCGTTCATGACGCCTTCGAGGTGGCTCGACACGCCCATGCGCGGGCTCGCCATGAACGGGATCGCGAACCCCGTCAACAGACCCAGCAGGAACAGCAGCATACCGAGCCGGATGAAGCGCTGTGAGGCGGCCCCGGCTGTCGTTTCATGAGCCATGGTGATCTCCCTTGAAATGAGTAAACAGTATTGTTTACTGAAATAAAAGATAGCCAGAGTCTGGCAGGTTGTCAATATTTCGATAAACAGATATGTTTATCCAAATGAAGCCGCGTAAGTACACTCTGAAGCAGCGCGCCGAGGAGCAAGAGCGAACCCGGGCCCGGATCGTCGAGGCGGCGATGCAGCTGCACGGCGAGCTCGGCCCGCGCGCGACGAGCATCAGCGCGATCGCCGAGCGCGCCGGTGTGCAACGCCTCACTGTCTACCGGCATTTCCCCGACGACGCGGCGTTGTTCCGCGCATGTTCGTCGCACTGGATCGAGCTCAACCCGCCGCCGGATCCGGCGATGTGGCGGGGCCTTACCCACGCGCGCGAGCGCACGCGCGCCGTGCTGGGGGCCTTATATGCGTATTACCGGCGGACGGCGGACATGTGGACGGGCGTGCATCGCGATGCGGATCTGCCCGCGATGCAGGCGCCGCTCAGCGACTTTTTCGCGTACCTGGACGGGCTTGCGGCGGACCTTACCGCGGCGTGGCAACCGCGCGGGCGCAAGTCGAAGCCGCTCAAGGCCGCGGCACGACACGCTGTCGAATTCGGGACGTGGCGCTCGCTCCAAGCGCACGCGCTCGGCGACGCGCAGGCCGCCGAGCTCGTGACGTCTTGGCTCGCCGCGTCGGTGCCCGGCGGTTAGCTAGTGCGGCGCGAGACCGCGCAGCCGTTGCTCGAGCGTGCCGTTTTGCAATAGCTCGTTGTAGAACGGCGTCGCGTCGCACGGCTCGCTCTCGATCAATCCCACCGTCGAGTCACCGCGCTGTGAGCCGCGTGTGCGCACGAGCGGTGCGGTGTAGAGCTTGTCGTAGACGGTCATCGTGCGGTTGATCGTGAGCCCGTCGTCGGCCACGGTCCAACGCTCGACGATGCGCGTATCGTCGCCGCCCGACATCGGGTATCCCGAGCCGTCGAGCCAGCCGGGCGAGAGCATCGTGGTCTCGATCACGAGCGTGCGCCCTTCCCAGTGACCCGTCGAGAAGCCCATCGACGTGAGCGGCTGCTCGGCCGGCGGCTTGCGCCCGTCCATCCACACCCAACGCGGCGTGTTGTCTTGCAGGAAGAGCATCATGTAGTGCGAGCCTGCGTCGAGGATCTCCACGGGATACGGCGAGCCGAAGATGCGCGGTAAGCCGGCCGGCAGGCAGCGCAGCACGTGGTCGTCCCCGTACTTGCGCCCGGCGTAGACTGCCTTGGCCTCGGCCGTGAGCGGCATCGGCTTCGGCTCGAAGTCGTCGACCGTCACGTGAAACTTGTAGCGGTTGTCCCAATAGCCGCTGATGTCGACGTCGTAGTTGTTGGCATGCACGGTGTAATCGACGTTCGGGTTGGCCGTGATTTTGGTTTCGGTGCCCGCGTTCACGCACCGGCCGAGCTTGCGCCCGCTCTCGGGTCCGCTGCCGATCGTGATGCACGTGGCGTAGAGCTTTTTCGCGCCGTCGCGCCCGAGATTGCCCGTGGCCATGACCGCGTAGCCCACCTTCACGGTGTCCTCGGTCCAGTTTTCGCGCCGGTAAGTCGGCAGATTACCGGGCGGCAGCAGTGCCCAGGTTTCCACCGTGCCGTTCGGCATTGTCATCTCGACGTCGTAGCGGATGTGCGGGTTCTGCCACCAGACGGCCTTGACGACGCCTTTGACCTCGCCTTCGAGCTTGGCGTCGAACTCGGTCGCGAACGCGTGATGAGCATAGGCCCGTGGGCCGTGAGCCGCGATCGCGAGCACCGCGGTGAGCGCGGCGGCGCTCGCGAGAAACCTGCCGTCGATTCTCATGCCGACTCCCCCCTGAAGTTCTGCCGCGGCCGTCGCGCCGGGCCCTGGCCGATAGTCTAGTCCGGCCCCGAGACGCTGGCGACTCCAAAGGGCCGGCGCTAGGCCGAGAAGAACTCCATGAGCCGTACGAGCGCGAGCGTGTCCTGCCGGCAATACCTGCGCAGCGCGGCATCGAGCGCCGCGCTGCGCTCGGGCGGCGTCCCGGCCGCGATCGCCTCGAGATAGGCGGCCTGCGCGGCGAGGCCGTCTTGCACGTCGCCGAGCGAGTCGTAGCGCAGGTCGGGTGCCACGGTCGGCAGCACGGCCTTGATCGACCACGAGCCGAGCATCGCGGGGTGGTAGTAGTGCTGTTTTACCCACGGGTGCAGGTCGACGATCCTCGCGCGCAGCGCGTCGAGCGCCTCGGCGAGGTCGGGGTAGCGCGCCGCGAGATTCTTGAGGACTTGGGACTCGTACGGCGTATAGACGACGATCGGCCCGGTCGTGCCGAGCGCCCCGAGAAGCGCTTCGGCTGCCGCGCGCATCGGCGCTCGGCCGGATAGATCGAGAAACTCCTCATGCCGAAGCTCGGCCGAGGCCCCCGCGTCGATGTGACACGACCACTGAAACGGCAGCGGCTCGTAGGGTCGAGTGTCGGCCCAGATCGGCACGGCGAAACCGATCGTCTCGAAGTCCAGGTAGTAGCGCGGCCAAGGCAGCGCGCGCACCTGCTCGCGCAGCGCCGGATCGATGTACGGCGACTCCGATCTCGTGTGCTGCCAAATGCGTCGTTGCACCTGGTTCGCGAGCGCCGTCTCGGGCACGTCGCGCAAGTCAGCGACGCCCGAGTTCATGAGCTCGAACTGTTTCTCTTTGCTGCCGCCGAGGCCCGTGACGGGATACTTCCCGCGAGGCGGTGCGCAATGATCGAAAAAAGGACACTCGTACGGTGAGAGGCAATGCGTGCCGACGGGCGTCTCGGGCTCGTCGAGCGCCTCGAGCGTCGTGCGGGCTTTGCCGACGATCTCGGGCATCGCGGGCAGACGCTCCTCGACGTCGGCGGTCACGTCGGTCTCTTTGAAAAGGCCTTCGTATCGCTCGTCGCCGCCATAGACGAATTCGTTGTCGACGTTGGCGACCACGACTTGCCGCACGGGGATATCGAGCCCGCGCAGAATCCACGTCTGAATCGCGCAGTCGGCAAGATGGTGCTGCTTCACGTGCGTCGAAGATTTCACCTCGACGATGCGCGGATCGGGACCGGATCGATCGAGAATGTCGATTTGCGCCACCACGCCGTCATAGTCGAACGACGCTTCGAAAATCGGCTCGTCGTCGGTTTCCGCAAGCAGCCTGCGCGTCGTCTCGATCGCGCCGCGGAGTCCGCGTTCCGGCGAGACGTGATGACCGCGGCCGTGACCGTACACTTCGCGCGCGAGCGCGCCGACGATTTGCCCGGCCGTCATCGCGGCCTCGGCCTCCGGCGCTGGCTCCTCGAGCTCGGGGCTGTAGGTCTCGAGCCAAAGGCGGCGCGGACACTGCAGATAGGACAAGAGCTTGGATTTCGACAGACCGATCGGCGGTGGCATGGGCCCGCAGCATGCGCGTAAGCTGTATCGAGCACAACCCGCACACGCCCCGTTTCCAATGACCGCAAACGACGCAACATCGATCAACGGCGACCTTACGGTTCGAGTGGCCGTCGACACCACGCGCATGCCGTGGACGCCGAGTCCGAGCGGCACGGTGTGGCGCAAGCGCGTGCATCTCGTCGGTCCCCCCGAAGCCGGGCAGGTCACGTCGATCGTGCGTTACGAAGCGAGCTCGACTTTTCACGCGCACGATCACCCGGGCGGCGAAGAGATTCTCGTGCTCGACGGCGTGTTTTCCGACGAGCACGGTGACTGGCCGGCCGGCACGTTTCTGCTCAATCCCGAGGGCTTCCGCCATGCGCCGTTCTCGCAAGACGGCTGCGTGCTGTTCGTGAAGCTGCGCCAATTTCCGGGTCGTGACCGGCAGCATGTCGTCGTGAACGTCGACAGCCTCGATTGGCGGCCGGGATCCGTCGACGGCGCGTCGTTCAAGCCGCTTTACTCGCAGACCGGCTACAGCGACACGGTCCGCATCGAGCGCTGGGCCGCGGGTGCGCGGCTCGGCCACGTGAGCTATCCGCAAGGCGCGGAGCTGCTCGTGCTCGAAGGGGCTTTCGAGGATGAAACCGGTAGCTTCGGCGGCGGCACGTGGCTCAGATTTCCGGTAGGCGGCTCGCATCGTCCGTCGACCCGCGCGGAGTGTGTGCTGTACGTCAAAGAAGGCGGGCTCGCCTATCTTGCCTCCGGTTGACCCGATGCCGGCATGGATCCGTTGGCCCCGACTGCGAGGCCTTCTTTTCGTTCGCGCGCTTGCCGCACTCGTCGCGATCGCCGCGTGCCGATGCGTGTGGTCCCAAGAGGCCGACGAGCTTTTGCGTTTGCGCGTCGAGCAGCTGCGCGCGACGGGCGAGCTCGAGGCCGATGGAGTGCACATCGCGGCGACAACGTTGCTCCCGAAGCTCTATGAGACGCGCACCTTCGCCTTCGAGTGGACTTCGGCGGCGCAAGTCGACTCGCTGCTCCAAGCGATCGACGAGAGCTATCTCGAGGGGCTCGATCCGGTGGACTATCACGTCGATCGCGTACGCGAAGCGCGCCGCGCATTCGATCACCTCGACACGTTGCCGGCTGAGGAGCGCATCAACCTCGACTTGCTCTTGACCGACTCTCTGATTCGCCTCGGTTACCACTTGCGCTTCGGCAAGGTGGATCCCGTAGCGCTCGACTCGGACTGGAACTTCGGCCGCAGTCTCGTCGAGCAAGATCCCGTCGAGACGCTACAGGCCGCCATCGACTCACCGTCCATCCGCGACTTCGCGTCCCGGGTCATTCCGCACAACTTTCTTTATCTGCGCCTCAAGGATGCGCTGGCGGAGTACCGGGCGATTGCCGACCAGGGCGGGTGGGGAACGATACCGGCGGGTCCGACGCTCAAAGTCGGCATGAGCGACGGTCGAGTGGCGGCGCTGCGCACGCGGCTCGCCGTGACGGGCGATCTCGATGAAACGCCGGGAGGCGGCGCGCTCACCGGTCATACGCGCTCGATCCCCAACGGCGCGGGCGACGGCGACGGAACTGCGGCCATTGCGCCGGGTCGCGCGGCCGATTCTTCGGCGTTGCTTTTCGATGCCGATCTCGCCGCGGCCGTGCGGCGTTTTCAAGCACGTCATGGCCTTGCCGCGGACGGCACGCTGGGGTCTGCGACGCTTGCGGCGCTCAATGTGCCTGTGACCAAGAGAATCGATCAAATCCGGGCCAACCTCGAGCGCGGCCGATGGGTGCTCGGCGATCTCGCGGACGACTTCGTGGTCGTCAACATCGCGGGCTTTCGGCTCTACGTCGTGCGCGGCGGCGACGTCGTGCAAACTGCGCGCGTGCAAGTCGGCAAGCCCTATCGCCAGACACCGGTGTTCAAGGCCAGGCTCACGTATCTCGTCGTCAATCCGACGTGGACGGTGCCGCCGACGATCTTCACGCAGGACATCTTGCCCGAGCTGCGGCGCAATTCCGACTACCTTGCAACACGCAACATCGATCTTTTCGATGCGCAGGGGATGGTGGTCGATCCGCACACGGTCGATTGGCGAGGCCGGCGCAGCTTTCCGTATCGGCTCGTGCAGCGTCCGGGTCCGACCAACGCGCTCGGACGCGTGAAGTTCATGTTCCCGAACGAGCACTTCATTTACCTGCACGACACGCCGAGCCGCGATCTTTTCGATCGCAGCACGCGCACGTTCAGCTCCGGTTGCATCCGGGTGGAGCATCCGCTCGAGCTCGCCGGCGAGTTGCTCGGCGCGAAGTGGGATCGTGCGCGCATCGAGGCGTTGATCGCCGCGGGCCGGACGGAAACCGTCTTCCTCGAGAAACCGATCACCGTGATGCTGCTGTACTGGACAACCGAGGTCGAGGCCGACGGTAAGGTATCGTTTTGGCCGGACGTCTATTCCCGTGACGACGCCGTCATCCGCGAGCTCGACGCGCCGTTTGACGCGCGCGATGGGCTCTAGGTCTCCGGCGTCGCGCATCGCGGCCGGGCCCTGAGGACCGGAAGCGGAACGTGAGGCGCGTGCTTGCCCGCCGAGGGTGCTCGGCGCCACCATGGGCGCTTCGCCCATCCAAAGACGCTCGTTCTCGGACCGACTTATGGCCGCCCCGCAGCGCCCGTTTCGCGAATCGAACCTGTTCGGCGCGCCGATCCGTGACCTCGAGCTCACGATCGACGGGACGCGCTTGGCCCCCGTCATCGAGGAGTTTCGCGACGGAGCTCGCGGCCGTGGGCCTCACGCGCGTGCCGCCGACGTTTTACCTATCGACCGAGTGGGGCGTCGTGTTCGGCACGGTCGCCATCGGCATCCCGTTCTATCTCGCGCGTCCCGAGCTCACGGAGCTGCACGGCGAGGAAGTCGGTCACATCGAGGGGTTCAACCGCGCCGACATCCTGCGGTATCTGCGCCACGAGATGGGCCACGTCGTCAACTATGCGTACAAGCTTTACGACGAGGAGGATTGGGTCAAGCAGTTCGGCTCGATCACGCAACCGTATCGCGACGACTATCGGCCGCAGCCGTTCAGCCGCCGGTTCGTGCGTCATTTGCCCGGATGGTATGCGCAGAAGCATCCCGATGAGGATTGGTCCGAGACGTTCGCCGTATGGATGACGCCGGGGCGCGACTGGCGCTCCGATTACGCGCAGTGGCCGACGGCGCTCGCGAAGCTCGAGTATTGCGCGCGCACGATGGCCGGGTGCGCGAGCCGCGACCCGGTCGTGACGGCGACGGAGCTCGACGAGGCCGTCGGCGAGCTCGATTACTCGCTGCAGGAGTACTACAAGCGTTTACCCGACGAAGCCGGGCCCGGCGCGGCCGGTCTCGACGGCGACTTGCGCGCGATTTTCGACGACCTCAACGAAAGCGATGCCGCAACCGATGCTCACGAGACGCGACCGGCGGCCGAGCTCATTCGGCGGCTCGAGCGCCAGCTCATGGCCGACGTGTTCCGCTGGACCGGGCACTTCCCCGAAAAAACGCGCAGCCTCATGCGCGACTTGGCCAAGCGTGCCGATGCGCTCAAGCAAGTGTACCCGCGCGAGGCCGAGGCCCAGGCGATCGTCGGCGTGACGACGCTCGTGACGTCTCTCGCGATGAATTTCGTGCACCGCGGCGCGTATTTCCCGGAAACCTCGAGCGGGAATCCGCCGGGCAGCTAGATCTCAAACGAGCGCGGCGCGCGCCTTCTTGCGGCGCCTCTGGGCGCGGCTGCGATGCTTCCAACGCTCGATGGCGAGCTCGACGATGCGGTTGAGCAGCACCGGATATTCGACGCCGTGCTCGCGTGCGGCGCGCGCGAACTCGCTGTGCTGCTCGAGATAGCAGCTCGCGTTGACCTCGATCACGTACACCTCGCCGGTCTCCGTGAGTCGCAAGTCGATGCGGCCGTAGTCGCGCACGCGCAGCGCGCGATAGGCCTGCAACGAGACCCTCTGGAGCTTGGCTTTCAGGGCCGGCTCGAGCAGCGGCAGCACGACGGTGGTGCCGTGATAGCGGTCGCTGGTCTGATCGAACTTCGCCTCGTTGTCCATGATCGGCACGGCGCCCGTGCGTAGCCCCGAGAAGTCCATTTCCAGCGGCGGCAGCGCCGTGAGGTCGTCGTTGCCGAGCACGCCGACGTAGAACTCGCGCCCTTCGATATATTCCTCGGCGAGCGCGGCATCGCCGAAAGTTTTGTGGATATAGAGCACGCGCTCCATGAGCTGCTGTGTGTTGCGCACGAGCGAGCGCTCGTCGATGCCGATCGAGGCATCCATCCTCAGAGGCTTCACGAACAGCGGCATCCGGAGGTTGCCGCCCGTCTCGAACTCGGCGTTCGGCGAGAATGTCGCGAAGTCCGGATACGGCACTTGCTCGAAGGCCAGGATCTTCTTCGCGAGCGCCTTGTCTTCCTGAAGGTAGATCTCGCCCGGGCCGCCGCCCGTGTAGGGCAGCTCGAGCAGGTCGAGCAGTCCCGCCACGCCCATCTGACCGCCGAGGATGTCGTGACCGAAAGACTCGACGAGATTGAACACGAGATTCGGCTTGCGCTTCTTCAAGCCCTCGATCATCTCGTTGACGTCGTGACGAATCGTGAGGATCGAGGTCTTGTGCCCGCACGACTCGAGCGCCGCGGCCACTTGCTCCATGACGATGTCCGGCGTCTCGTCGCCCGGCTCCAAATACGCCAAGATCGTGATATCCATCGATCGTCTGATGGGCCTGATGGGTGGCTTTCGGGCGAGGATACGTGCGAATCGCCTCACTGCAAACATTTCGTGCCGAGCATTGTGACGTCGTTCGGCTTTCCGACGCGCATCGACTCTGCATTCGCTGCTAGGATTTGTGCTCGCGTGCAATGACAAGAACCCGAAAAGACGCAACGTGATCGATCGATCCTCGAGAGTGGTGGTCCTCGGCGGCTATGGCACGTTCGGCGGGCGGCTCGTGCAACTGCTCTGCGACGAGCCGCGCCTCGAGCTCGTCGTGGCAGGGCGTTCCGCAAAGAAGGCCGATGCGTTCTGTGCGACCCTGCCCGCCGGCGGCGCACGCGTCTCGGGAGCGGTGCTCGATCGCGACGACCCGAAGCTCGCCGAGGCGCTTAAGCGCCTGGCGCCGAATATCGTCGTCGACGCCACGGGGCCGTTTCAGGCTTACGGCGAGCGCGCGTATCGCGTGATCGAGGCCGCGCTCGCGGCGGACGCCGACTATCTCGATCTTGCGGACGGCTCGGCGTTCGTGCGCGAGGTCGTTCGTTTCGACGTGGCAGCCAAGACGGCCGGTCGGTTCGTGCTCTCGGGCGTGAGCACCTTCCCGGTGCTCGATGCGGCCGTGGTGCGTTACCTCGCGCGCGATCTCGCACGCGTGCGCTCGATCGTTGCCGGTGTGGCGCCGCTGCCTCGTGCGAGCGTCGGCCGCAGCGTGATCGAGGCTATTGCCGGCTATGCGGGCCGGGCCGTGCCGCTGCGCCGCGGCGGTGAGGCCGGGTCGGGCTATGCGTTGACCGAGACCCGAAGATTCACGATCGCGCCGCCCGGGTGCATGCCGCTCGACCCGCTCACGTTCTCGCTCGTCGATGTGCCCGATCTCACGCTCCTCGCGGATCTGTGGCCCGAGATCGAGTCGGTATGGGTCGGCGCCGCGCCCGTGCCCGCGATTTGGCATGCGTGCCTGCGCGGTCTCGCGCGACTCGTGCGTCGCGGGGTGCTGGGCTCGCTCACGCCGCTCGCGCCGCTCATGCGGCGGACGATGATGTCGCTCGCGTGGGGAGAACGCCGCGGCGGCATGTTCGTCGCGATCGAAGGCGAGACCGTCGACGGCGAGCGCGTTGCGCGTTCTTGGCATCTGATCGCCGAAGGCGACGACGGTCCGTCGATCCCGTCGATGGCCGCGGAGCTCATCGTTCGTCGCGCGCTCGGCGGGAACGGACCGCGTCCCGGCGCGCGTCCCGCGCTGCGCGAGCTCGAGCTGCGCGACTACATGCCGGCGTTCGCTCGGCGAGCGATTTTCTGCGGCGAGCGCGGCGACGAGCAGCGCTCGGCCGACGTGCCGCTCTACCGGCGCGTGCTCGGCGCCGCTTGGCACGTGCTGCCGGAGCCGATTCGCATCATGCACGGCTCGACGGCGACACGCTCGGCCGGTGGGCGGGCACGCGTTGTCGGCGCGGCCAACTGGGCAGGCCGGCTCGCGGCTCGCGCCTTAGGTTTTCCGACCGACGCCGACGCCGTGTTCGTGCGCGTGACGTTCGAGCGCGCCAACGGCGTGGAGACCTGGCGTCGCGAGTTCGGCGCGCAGCGGCTCACGAGCGTGCAATACGCCGGCAAGGGTCGCTACGAAGGTTTGCTGTGCGAGCGCTTCGGGGCATTCGTGATCGGACTGGCGCTCGTCGTCGAGCAGGAGCGACTGAAGCTCGTCGTGCGCCGTTGGAGCGTGCTCGGCATCCCGCTGCCGCGCGTGCTCGCGCCGCGCGGCGATGCGTTCGAGCTCGAGGAGCGCGGAAGGTTTCGTTTTTACGTGGACATCGGCTTGCCGCTCATCGGCCGCGTCGTGACCTACATGGGCTATCTCGACCCGCCGTGAACCGTGCCGTTCGCTCGATGACCGTGGCGGGCGAGGCGCAGTAACGGTAGCATCGCCCGAGCCGCCCACGACGATGCGGTGAGGCCCCGGACATCGGGGCAAGAGAAACCAACAGGGGGTCTTTGCTCATGAAACAGCCGCGTGTCGCGTCGCTTCGTTTTGCCGCGTTGCTCGCTTTGGCCGCTATGCCTTGGGTCGCGTCGGCGCAGCCGGTGGCGCCGAAATTCATGTTGCCCGCGCCGGGCAAGCCGCTCATGTTCGAGGCGAGCGGCCGCCAGAAGCTCGAGGTGTCGCTCGTGGCGGGCGGTCTCGTCGCGCCGTGGGACATCGCGTTCGTGCCCGGGACCGACGACATCCTCGTGACCGAGAGCAACGGCAATCTGCGCATCGTCGAGCACGGCGTGCTGAACCCGACGCCCGTTTGGATGTCGCCGTCGCCGAAGCGTAACGACGTGCTGCATGGCCTCGTGCTGCATCCGGATTTCGCTCGTAACCATTACGTGTACCTGTCATACATGAAGGGCGATGACACGAAACAGACGCTCGCGCTCTCGCGCGGCAAGCTCGAGGGCACGAAGCTCACCGACGTGCACGAGTTCTTCGTTGCCGAGGCTTGGGAGAACGCGCCCATGGCGATCGCGGGCCGCATGATCTTCGGTCCCGACAAGACGCTGTACGTGACCGTGGGCGACCGCGATCCGCTGTGCTGCCAGCCGAAAGACGACAACAGCGTGCGGATGTTGGCGCAGAGCCTGCAAAGCGACATCGGCAAGGTTCTGCGGTTCACGGACGACGGCGGCATTCCGAAAGACAACCCGTTCGTCGGGCGCAAGGACGCCAGACCCGAGATATTCAGCTACGGTCATCGCAACGGTTACGGTTTGGCGTTCCATCCCGAGACGGGCGAGCTCTGGGAGCTGGAGATCGGGCCCATGGGCGGTGACGAGATCAACATCCTCAAAGCCGGCGCGAACTACGGGTGGCCGCTCGTCTCGATGGGTCGCAACTACTCGGGCTCCCTCGTGTCCGATCAGCCGTTCTCGCGGCCCGGCATGGTAGATCCGCGCATGTTCTGGACGCCGGCCATCAGCCCGTCGGGCATGATCTTCTACACGGGCGACAAGTTTCCGGATTGGAAGAACAACGTGTTCATCGGTGCTTTGAGCGCCAAGGAGCTCGTGCGCATCGCTTTCGGCCAGCCCGGGCAGGCCGAGCGGCGCGAGGCACTGCTGGCGGAGATGGGCTTGCGCTTTCGGGACGTCGAGCAGGGTCCCGACGGCTATATATATGTGTCGACCGAAGTGCGTTACGGCAGCGGCCAGCCCGACGGCGCGATCTTGAAGATCGAGCCCGCACCCGCGCCGTAGGCGGCGCGTAGTGCGCGGCTACCAGATCATGCTGCGCGTAATGAACCAGTAGAGCCCTTCGGCCACGAGGAACGACGACGCCACGTCGGTAAACAGCGGCCGCGGCACGGCCAGACGGACCTGCATGAGCGCGCGAGCCAAGAGCAGCGCGAGCAGCACGACCGTGACTTGACCGATCTCGACGCCGACGTTGAAGCCGACGAGCAGCTGCGCAAGCCGCTCCTTCGGCAGGTGCATCTCGAGCAGATTCGCGGCGAAACCGAAGCCGTGAATCAGGCCGAATACCAGCGTCATGACGAGCCGGATGCGCGCCGCGTCACGCGCGTGGCCCGTGAGCATGAGGTAGCTCGCGCCGAAGAGGCCGCCGCCGACGAGCAATAGGATCGGCAATGTGACGCCGAACCCCAACCAGCGGCCGGCCGCCATCAAGAACAAGATGCCGCCCATGCCGAGCGCGACCCAGATCGGCTTGTGCGTGCTGTCGCCGATGTTCTCGGCGCCGATCATCGCGATTGTGAACGCGACGAGCGCGTCGATGTACTGGCCGTCGGGCCGCAGTATGCCGGTCACGGCCAGCGCGAGCGTCACGCTGTGGCCGATCGTGAAGCCCGTGACGACGATCAGAAGATCGCGCACGCGGCGCGAGATCAGCACGAGCCCCAGCATGAACGACATGTGATCGATGCCCGTGAAGATGTGCATGATGCCCATCTCGATGTACTTCCAGAAGCTCGCGCTCGCGAGGTCGCCCTCGCCGTCGTTGCCGGATAGATCCACCTCGCGGTGATCGTCGGTCAGGATCTCCTCGAAGAATTCGCCCGCGCTGTTTTGAACCTGAGCAAAGTTCGTATGCGTCGGCACGAGGTCGTAGAACGCGTCCGAGCGCAGCACCATGTTTTCGCTCGGGCATTGAAACCGGAACTCGAAGCGGAAGAAGCCCGTCACTGCCGACAGCGGCTGAGCGTTCTCCGTCGTCGGGCACGCTTTGCCGCCGGTCTCCACGTGCAGCTTTTTCGCGAGGTAGTCGCCGATGTCGGCGACCGGCGGCACGTCCTTGCCCGACGCGGACAAGCGCTTGGCCTCGAGCTCGGGCACCGTGAACTGCACCTGCACAGCGGTGTCTTGAACCTGCCAGGCGCTCAAGCTTTCGCTGAGCGTGTGGCCGAAGCTCGGCGCGGCGCCTAGCCCGAACCAAGCGCAGGCGACGACGAGGGCCGCACGGCGCAACGACATTGCTCGGCTCATTGGTCGCTCGTGAAGCGGTCGGGGTCGTAGTCTTGGAAGTCGTCGGCGATCAGGATCGTGGAGCGATTGCGCAAGAACTTCACGGCATTGTCGATCACGCGCGCTTGCTTGGTGTCGGCGTACGCGATCTCGGCTTTGGTTTGGGCCTGCTCGAACGTCAGTGGGCTCGGCTTGGTGTTCTCTACGATCTGGACGATGTGGTAGCCGTCGTCTTCCGGCCACGGCTCGGATACGTCGCCGGTGTCGAGCTCCTTCGCTTGCGCGAAGAGATCCTCCCCGAGATGCACGGCCGCCAAATAGTACGGCTCTGGGCCGTTGTAGTCGGCCACCGTCAGACCGAATCGTTGCACGACCTCGTCGAGGGCAGCACCGTCGCGCAGCGCTTTGGCCGCGTCGGATGCCTTCTGAGCGTCTTGCCCGGCGAGAATCAGGTGGTGCGCGTCGATCTCGCCATCGGACAGGAATTTATCGCGATGCGCGTCGAAATACTTGCGCACATCTTCCTCCTTGTCCTCGCCGATCGCCGCGTTGGCCGTGATCTGTTGCTCGACGATGGAATACAAGGCGTAGCGAGTGTCCTGATCGGTTTCGGCGAAATCGAGCTCGAGCCCGCGCTGCACGAACAGCTCTTCGCGCAGCATCTCGTCGAGCACCTTGAGCTTCTCCTCGCGAGTCGCTTGCTCGAATGGATGACCCATTTCGTTTTCGAGCTGCGTCGCGAGGTCGCTGCGCAGTATCGGCCGTTGATTGACGAGCGCGGCATCTTCCTGCGGCACGCGGTTCGTCGTCGTGCCCCTGGCGTTGAAGAGCCCGATACCGCCCAAGATGAGGCCTGCCGCGACCCCGATCGCGTAGCAGATCAGCGCCCGCATGTTGCTGA
This sequence comes from uncultured Gammaproteobacteria bacterium, assembly GCA_963786385.1. GTDB lineage: Bacteria > Pseudomonadota > Gammaproteobacteria > Steroidobacterales > Rariloculaceae > FEN-1219. Next base: position 58,088 of record CAWAYS010000004.1, on the reverse strand, counting down.
CCTTGTCCGGTTGGAAGAACTCAGACCCTCTCCGTGTCCCGCCAGCGTTGTCCGTCGTCATCGTTACCCTCGCAGGCGCAGTGAAGTCGCCTCCGCGGGATGCGCAGGCGTGTCGTTCGCGACGCCTTTCGGCCGGCAATGGTACCGGCGAGCGGGCGTCGGCGATGCGTTAAGGGGGTTAGTTAACGGTTAAGTTAACGAGCGCGGTGGGTCGCTAGCGGCGGCCTTCGACGTGCTCGTCGATCCATCCCAGGATCAAATCCGCGAGCACGAGGTTGTTCTTGTCCTGCATGAGCATGTGACTGTTGCCTTTGATGCCGAGCTCCGGCAGATGCATCATTTGGATGTCGCCGCCGGCAGCTTTCACTTTGTCGACGAACGTCCGACACGAATCGAACGACGTTTGCCAATTCACGATACCGTTCGTCACGTCGCCGAGGTGGTCGCCGAACATCATGAGCGTCGGGATCTTGGCGAGCTTTGCGATCTCGGCGGCGGACAGGTCCGGACACGGCTGCTCGATCGAAACCATGCCGCGGATGCCGGTAGGGTCGATGAGCGCGGCTTGCTCGGGGAAGAATCCGGATTCCGAATGGCCGAGGAGCACGGCGCCGCCGAGCTGCTTCGCGAGCGCGGCCATGTGGGTCCAGGTCGGATTCGGTGTCGGCAGCATCGCGTTCAAGTCGGGGATCATCTGCTTGTAAAGCTCGTCGACGGCCTCGATCGGAAACTGACTGTCGGGAAACGTTTCGCCATAGCGCGGGCCGAAGCGAAATACGGTCCAGCCGATCTGATGACTCGCCGAAATCACGTTCGGCAACGCATCCGGAGGCATGGCCCCGCGCTTCACTTCGGCGATCACGGTGGGGTCGAAGCCCGATCGTGCTCGGGAGACTTGATCCGCGAGATAAACGGGCCGGTCTTTGCGCACGAAGTACTCGTCCCAGCCCATGCGCCCGTCGGGCGTGGTCTCCCAGGTTTTGCTGCTCAAGCAGCAGCCGTGAACCATCACGACCGGCACGTGGCGGTCGCCGCGCACCGGTATCTGATACTGCACGTACATCTGGTTGACCGTGATGTCGCCGCCCGCGAATGCGGCGGCCACGCCGGTCGCGCCGGCCGGCGGCGGAGGCAGGCTCCGCGACTCGCCGCCGACGAAGAAGCTGCCCTGACTCGCGATCGTGAGCGGTTTCGACGCGTTCTTCGTTCCTTGCGCTTGAGCCGCGCTGCCGAAGACGAGCACCGCGGCGAGCGCGATCGTGAGGCGGCTTTTTCGGTCGAGCCCGAGCACGTGGATGGCCATTGCGAGTTCCCCTGCCGAGTGAGTGCTCGGAGTATACGCGAGGCCGGAAACTTCCCGCCGAGAGGTTCGGGCTCGACGTTCGTCGGTGACGCGAGCGAGCTCGAGCTGCGAGCCGTGCCGCCGGATGCCGCGCAGCGTTATGATGCGGCGAGGAACGACAACGACGGCCTGCGGGCCGGGGGGATGCTCGTCATGAGGACTTTTCGTCGGACGATAGCCGCACTCTTGCCGCTCGCGCTGCTGCTCACGGTTCGGTCGCCGGCCTTCGCCGACACGATCGCCATCATCGGTACGGGCAACGTGGCGGGCGCATTGGGACCCGAGTTTGCCGCGCAAGGCCACACGATCGTTTACGGCTCGCGCGATCCGTCGCGACAGGAGGTCAAAGATCTCCTCGCCCGCACGGGCCACGGCGCGACGGCCAAGGCCGACCGCGAAGCCGTCATGGGGGCCGACATCGTCGTGCTCGCCGTGCCGGGCCGCGTGGCCGAAGAGGTTGCGAAGGGACTGCCGAATTTAGCGGGCAAGATCATCCTCGACCCGACGAACCGGCTCGAGCGCAACGCCGACGGCTATGCCGACTACGACCTGCCGAAAGGCTCCAACGCCGAGCTCATTCAAGCCGCTCAGCCCGGTGCCCACGTCGTCAAAGCGTTCAACACGCTCAACGTGCGCCAGATGGTGAATCCTGAGACGTCGGGCGGTCCGATCACGATCGCCATCGCGGGCGACGATGCGGCCGCGAAGGCCAAGATCACGGCGCTCATCAAAGGCATGGGGCTCGAGCCGATGGATTTCGGGCCGCTCAGATTTGCCCGAGTTCTCGAGGAAATGCTCGTGGTTTGGGCCAACGCGCGCAGCCACGGCACCCCTTACAACTACTACTTGCGGCCGCAGCCGCAGAATTGACGCGCCTGGATTGACGTAACGTCTCGAGGGTGACCCCGCCCATCCCGGGGTCGTCGCCGGCGCGGTCGAGGCCCGTGCCTTCGGCCGCATGCGGAGGGAGCGACGGATGAGCTCGATGATGTGGAAGATCGCGCTGCGCACGCTCGTGCGTGATAAAGCCTACGCCCTCATCAACGTGGCGGGTCTCGCGCTCGCGATAGCGTGCTTGCTGATTCTCGGGGTGTACTTGCGCAGCGAGCTCACGTACGACCACAGCCACGCGAACTACAAGCGCATCTTTCGCGTCGTCAACGAGTTCGAGATCAACGGCAAGCTGGATCGGTTCGCGGTCACTTCCCCGATGCTCGGGCCCATGCTCGAGGAAGAGAATGCCGACGTGCAGGCGTTCGTGCGATTTCAACGCGGCGGCGACCAGCGGTTCGTTCAGCACGGCGACGACGGTGCCTACTGGACCGACGTTTACGTGACGGACCCGAACGTCTTCGACGTATTCACCCACAAGATCCTCTACGGCGACCCGCATACGGCGCTCGATTCGCCGACCTCCGCGGCTGTGAGCCGGAAGCTTGCCGAACGCTACTTCGGCGACCGAAGCCCGATCGGCCAGACACTCACGGTCGACGGCAACGACGTCCAGGTCGCACTCGTGTTCGACGATTTGCCAGAGAACACGCACCTGAAGTACGACTTGCTGCTTTCGTCGAAGATTCCGATGTTCGCGACACCGGACGACGTCAACCAGCGTCGCCAGCGTCTTTTCAATGTAGGCGTCTACACGTATCTACTAATGGGGGACGACTACGACCCGCGTCAATGGGCCGACGTTTCGAAAGCGTTCTTCGCCAAGAACATGACCGAGATCGGTGACCGGATCCACGCGCAGTGGCGCAGTTGGCTTCAGCCCTTGACGGATATTCACCTTTACTCGGACGTCCCCTACGACTTGCCTACCGGTAATCGTTACTACCTCTACGGTTTCATCGCCGTGGCCGTCTTTACGCTGCTCGTCGCGTGCATCAACTATATGAACCTCGCGACGGCACGTGCCTCGAAGCGCACGAAAGAGGTCGGCATGCGCAAGATCCTGGGCTCGAGCCGTAGAGCCCTCGTCGTGCAGTTTCTCGCGGAGTCGGTGCTGCTTGCCGTGCTTGCCGTCGTGCTCGGTTTGGTTCTCGTGCAAGCGGCCGCGACGTTCACGCCGCTCGATGAGCTGCTCGGTAAGCCGATCTCGCTAGGCTCTGTCGCGACGCCCGAGATATTGGCTTGGACGCTAGGCCTGGCGGCTATCGTCGGTTTGGGCGCTGGCCTTTACCCGGCATTGTATCTCTCGTCGATCGTGCCGGTATCGGCACTCCTCGGCGGGGCGAGGGGCAGCGGCACGCGCAGCTCCGGGTTGCGCGAGAGCCTCGTGTTCGTGCAGTTCATGATCTCGGTGGCCGTCATAGCGTGCACCCTCGTAATGGCTTCGCAGATGCGCTATATCTCGAATCTTCCCCTCGGTTTCGAAAAGGCGAATCGCGTGATCGTCACTCTGCGCGGCGTGGACACGATCCAGCGCAGCGACGCGATCAAGACCGAGCTCGAGCGTAATCGGAACGTGCTCGGCGTCTCGTGGGCCAATACCGTCATGGGCGGCAATTTCCCCATCAACGTCGTAAGCCTCGAGAACAACGACGGCATCATCGAGCCGACCACGGTGAGCCATATGGGCGTGGGGCCGGGCTTCGTCGACGTGATGGGGCTCACGATCGTTGCCGGACGCGGGCCCCGAGACGAGGCGCCGGCCGGGGATGCGGGCAAGCCCGTGCCGATCTCAGAGATCGTCGTCAACGAGGCACTCGTGCGCGCGATGCATTGGGACGACCCAGTCGGCAAGCGCTTCCAGATCGGCGCCGGGCCGAACATAGCAACGGGCACGGTGGTCGGCGTGGTCAAGGACTTCAATTTCCGCTCGGTCCATGACGCGATCCAACCGTTCGCCATTTATCACCTGACCGAGAATTTCGATCGACTGCCGCCAGCGATGCGCGAAGTCCAGCAGCGCGCGCTGGCCGTGAAGATCTCGGGCGCCGACGTGCGCGCTACGATCGGCTTCCTCGACGAGACGCTGCGCAAGTTCGATCCCGTGCACCCGTTCGAGTTTCAGTTCCTCGACGAGGCGCTCGACAAGCTCTATGCGGACGACGAGCGGCTCACGCGGCTCATCGGTATTTTCGCAGGGCTGTGTATCTTCATTGCGTGCCTCGGCCTTTTCGGGCTTGCGGCGTTCACGGCCGCGCAACGCACGCGCGAAATCGGCGTGCGCAAAGTGTTCGGGGCGCACACGTCGCAGATCATCGGTTTGTTGGCCAAGAAGATCGTCGTGCTCGTGATCGGAGCGGCCGTCGTCTCGAGCGTGTTGGCCTATGTCGTGATGACCGCTTGGCTGCGCGGCTTCGCGTTTCGCACCACGATCAATCCGCTCGTGTTTCTGGTCGCTGCGGCCGCAGGGCTCGGCATCGCCTATGCGACCGTCGCCTTGCAGTCGATGAAGGCGGCGCGCGCGCACCCCGTCAAGGCATTGCGCTACGAGTAGCTCGGGATTCGCCCGCTTGGCTAGGCGCGTTGCGGCGGGAACGGGCGCGGGTCATCGAGCATCGTGACTCGAACTTTGACGAACGAGTCGAGTCCCGGCGCTCGAGTGAAGAGCCAGCTCATGCAGCGGAGATCAACAGTCGACGTCTCGCGCGCGGTGACCGTCCACCTGCCACTTCATGGTCGTCTGGATGCCGTTTCGGCGCACGGGCAAGTCGCCGTCAAACCCGGGGAAGCTTGGCGCCCACGGGGATGATCCGTCGGGCAAGGCCCGGTTACCGACAGACGTAAAACAGCCGTCGCGACGTGGCTTTGGCGCGCGACCATTTCACGGGATCGTACGTCCTCACGGTCGTGAATTGCGACTTCAGTGCCGCTAAGACGCGCGCGTTGTCGAAGGCGCGCTCTCGTACGACGTCGTGATGCAAGCGGTAGCTTCGTCCCTTGAGGCGCTCGAAGACCTTGATGTCCCACACGGACACGCCGCCGGGTAGCAGCGAAACGGCCATGATGAGGTAGTTGTCGCCAAAGGCGTGAACCCATGGGGGCGCTTTCGCCAGTTCGCGCAGCCGATACGGTGTGTTTACGTCGAAAACGAATACGCCTTTGGGGTTCAGGTGGCGCTTCGCGGCTTTGAAGGTTCTGACCCAATCCTCAAACCGGAGCAAATGATTGATCGAATCATAGGGGCAGATGACGGCGTCGAAATGTCGGCCAATCTCGAACGACGCCATATCTCGACGGTGGAACGCCACACCCGGCAGCCGCTTACGCGCGTACCGAAGCATGGCGCGGGAGATGTCCAACCCTTCTACGGCGTAGTCATCTGCCAGAACAGCAAGGTAGTTGCCGGTGCCGCACCCGAGCTCCAGCACGGTGCGTGCTTGCGCGTGATGGCGGCCGAGCAGATGGCGGTAGTCGGCGGCGTCGGACGAGCCCTGAGTCGCGTCATAGAAGCGAGCGTAGGCGGCGTAGGGTTCCGTGGCCTCGGTATCGGCCAACGTCCCGTTACGACGCCGTCGCTCGACCAATCAGCTATCGCCGACGCAAACGACTCGGACTCCGAGCCCTCTCGCCGGTCGGACGGTCTACGGCTTCCAGCCTTCCGGCGGCTTGGTGCCGCCCATGATCTGGCGGGTCTTGTAGCGCCACTGGCCGTTCACCTTGACGAACGTGGCGTAGTCCCGGCCTTGCGTCCTCACCCGGGGTGTGTCGCCTTGCTTGTCGATCAAGAACTCGGTGAATATCAGCTGCGAGCTCGCCGTATTTCCGTGCACGACGATGAGCGGATTGCTGACCGTGACATTGAAGGAGTAGGCGTCGCGAATCGAGCTGTTTGCGCCGGCGCTTTTGTATGCGCTCGCGATGCCGTCTTTGCCCTTGTAGTGCTTGGCGCCGAGGATCAGCTCGGCGTCGTCGGCGTAAAAGCTCGGGAAGCTTGCTGAATTCTCGTTGCCGAAATTGTAGTAGTAACGCGTGATCAGGTCCTGAATCTGCGCGCGATCGACGAGCGTTTGCGCCGTGACGTCTTGCGACCCTGCCCCTGAGGCCAGGCCGTATGCCAGCACCAGGCAACAGGTGACGCCCAAGGCGCCGAGCCAGGTCAAGGTTCGATCATTCGCCGAAGTCTTCATGGCTAATTCCCCCACGTTTGATTCTGGTTAGAGCCTAGGGCAACGCCGCACGGTCGGCAACATTGAGTTGCCGGACGGCCACCGTGGGCCTCTAGCCGCGGCCACCCCCGAGACCAAGGCCCGACCTTTGCCTCGTAGAGACATCGCTCAACGCGCTATTCTCGCGTCTCGTAACAAAGGGCCACCATGCCGCTTTTGTAGGCTTTGACCTCCGTCAGGTGCAGGGCGAAGTCCCGGTCGAGCTTGTCGAAGAATCGGATCCCGTCACCGATCAAGATGGGCAGGATCGAATAACGAACCTCGTCGGCCAGCCCGAGACGAAGACATTCCGCGGAGAGTGCGCCGCCGCCGACAAACCAGATTCCACGGAACGTGGGGCGGAGGCGGTCGTTCACGAGCTGGGCGAGGTCGCCCGAGTGGAACTCGATCGTCTCCCTCGTCCGCGGCAGCTCACGGCTGGTCAAGACGAAAGTGGGTTTGTCGCCGTACGCCCAGCCGAACCCCTTGGCTTCGAAGCTCAACGCGGTCTCGTAGGTTCGCGATCCCATGACGTAGCAGTCGATCGTCTCGAGAAACGCCTTGACGAATTCCGGGTCCATGGTATCCCCGTCCACGAATTCGTCCGACGTCTCGAGCCAGTCGACGCTGCCGTCCTTGCGAGCGATGAAGCCGTCGAGGCTCGCCGCCATGTGGATCGTCACGCGAGAGGCGGCGTTTGCCATGATGTAGTCCTATTCGGAATGCCCGTCGTACTGCGGTGCAGTGCCGCCGATGTGGTCCCACGGAGCTCTCGAGCCCACGAAGATGTGCCTCTCGATTTCCACACCGGGGTCGCCGTCCACGCAACCGAGTGCGACGCCGTGAACCCGGCCGTCATGAGAGCCGCACAGCGTCGAGCCGCACACCCCACAGAAGCATAGGCCCCACCCCGGTGTTGTTTCATACGACACGATGTCTCTTCTCCCTGCCGTCCAGGTGAACGAGCCGGGCTCAACCTCTGCATACGCCGAGCCTGGGCCGCTGAACGCCTTGCGGCAACGCGAGCAATGACAGCTGCGCGCATTCCGTAGCGGCGCAACAATCGCATAGCGAACGCGTCCGCAGAAGCACCCGCCTGTTAGTGCCATAGGGTCATTTTTCGATGGTGACGACATGCGCTTGTCTTCATTCATGATGTGTCCGAACCTTGTGCGAGCGCGGCGGCGGCCACATCGGTCGCCTCGGCGAGTCGAAATGTGGCCTTGCTCATTCACGGAGAGCCGCGCATGCCGCGAGACCTGTCGATGTCGGTCATTGATGGCTCCGTGTACCGGTCAGTCGACGAAGAGATCCGGGATTAGATCTTTCGTTCCGGGCACGGCAGCGTAGCGATCGAGGTCGAGCACACCGTGCTCGGCCAACAGCGTGTCGTCCATGAAAAAGTTGCCGGTCGTGGTTTGGGCGTCGCTGGTCAGGATGAAATATGCGGCGTCGGCCAGGATCTCGGGCCTGCGACACTTTGCGGCGTCTATGCCCGGAATCATCCGCAGGGCCGCGGTGGCGATCACGGTGCGCGGCCATAAGCTATTGACCGCAATGCTGTGGCGTTTGAACTCCGCCGCGTGAGCGAGCGTGCATTCGCTCATACCGTACTTCGACATGGTGTAGGCCGCGTGGTTGGCGAACCAGTGCGGCTTCATCGACAGGGGTGGGCTCATGTTCAGCACGTGGGGGTTGCGCCCGGCGCCGGCGCTTTTGATCAACTCCGGCAGGCAGGCCTGCGTGCAGCAGTAAGTGCCTCGTACGTTCACGGCGAACATCAAATCGAAGCGCTTCATCGGCGTGGAGTCGGTGGGCGTCAGGCTGATCGCGCTGGCGTTGTTGACCAGGATATCGATGCCACCGAAGCGCTGCACGGCCTGCGCTACCGCGGCGGCCACGGCGTTCTCGTCGCGAATGTCGGTGGGGATCGGCAGTGCATGGCCGCCGGCCGCGTCGATTTCCACGGCCGCCGTGTAGACGGTGCCCGCCAGCTTGGGAGTGGGCTCGGCGGTCTTGGCCAGCAGCACGACGTTGGCGCCGTCGCGTGCAGCGCGCATGCCGATTGCAAAACCGATGCCGCGCGAGGCGCCGGTGATCATCAGTGTCTTGCCGTTGAGAGTGCGTTCGGAGCTCGTCATGGGATCACCTCAGAACTCCGAGAAATCGGGTTTGCGTTTCTCGAAGAACGCTTGGAAGGCTTCTTTGGCCTCCGGGCTTCGCAGCCGCCTGGCGAAGATCTCGGCTTCGGCGTGCATCTGTCGCAGGACGGCGGCGCGCGACGTTTCGCGCATCAGCCGCTTGCTGTCTTGCACCGCGCCCGGCGGCAAGGCGTTGAAGCGCTCGGCAGTGCGCCGTGCGTGGCCCACGACTTCGGCGGCCGGCAGCACGGCGTTGGCCAAGCCGCATTCCACTGCCGTCCGGCCGGTGAACGGATCGCCCAGCAGCAGTTTCTCGGCCGCGCGACAGTGGCCCATGAGCATCGGCATCAGTAGGCTCGACGCGAATTCGGGCACGAGCCCCAGGCCGACGAACGGCATGGCGAGCTGGGCGTTCTCGCTGACGTAGACGAAGTCGCAATGAAGCAACAGTGTCACGCCGATCCCGATCGCCGTGCCCGTGACCGCGGCGACCACCGGTTTGTCGGTCTCGATCAACGCGTGCATGAACCGCGCTACCGGGGAATGCGCACCCTGCGGTGGGCGCTGCATGAAGTCTTCGAGGTCGTTGCCCGAAGTGAACACGCCGGGTTGGCCGGTGATCAGCAGCGCGCGCACCGTGTCGTCGGCCATGGCCCCGCGCAGCGCGTCGGTCATTGCCTCGTACATCGCGGCAGTGAGCGCATTCTTCTTCTCCGGCCGTGCGATCTCGATCGTAACGATGCCGTTGTGCGCTGTTGTTTTGATGCTCATGGGGTGTCCTTGTTCGAGCCGAAAGGTGCAGTCTCGAATACCAGAGGTATTGCAAACGTTGCGCAACCGGCGTCGGCTGCAGCGCGTCCGGCCACGGACCTTTCGATATGCTTCCACCACTCGTCGAGATCATCGACCATGAGTTGCATCATGAAGTTCTCGGCCCACTCCTTCCGATAATAGCGCTGCAATATGAATCCGCCGGAGCCGGCCGCGAATATGGCTACGTCACCGTCCAGAAGTTTCTGAAACCCGAAAGCTTCGTAGAAGCGTTTGGAGAGATCGAAATCTTTCGCTGGAAGGAAGGGGCGAGCCAACCCAACGCTGAATACAACGGCCGAACATCAATAGCCGCTTCGCGTAGCAGCGACAGCGCGATTTCGCCCCGTGGGTCGACGTGAACGATGCGTATCTTCATGCGGCACAACGTCCCAGATCAGCGGCCGGCTGCTCTGCTCGTAATCGTGGCGCCTTGTCTCTCTTTATCTCTCACCGCCTCAACTCCTTGCGCCGGCGCCATAAACATTTGGATTGTGTAGCTCCATGAAGACCTCGGGATTCTTGAGCGGTGTGAAGCCGAACTTCTCGTAAAGGCTATGGGCATCACGCGTCGCGAGTATCCATCGCCGCAGACCCTGCAAATCCGGATGGCTCGTGACGCACTCCATTAACCACTTCGAGAGGCCCCTCCCGCGGTACTCCCGTAACACGAATACGTCGCCGAGATAGGCAATCGTCGCGTAATCCGAAATGACGCGAGCAAATCCAATTTGCCGATCACCGTTCAGTAGCGCGAAGCACAAGGAGTGCGCTAACGACCTCTCGACCGTGGCCGGAGGAATTCCTGTGGCCCAGTATGAGGAGGCAAGAAACTCCGCGATCACTGCGCGATCCATCTTGGCTGGATCGCAGGTCACGGTGAAGGTGCTGTTGACCCATGAGTTCATGAGATAGATCTCGCGCAAACCCATGATCGCGGCGCATAACGCCGCGCATCACCGGCAGGGCCAAATGGCGCGTATTTCGCGGCAGCAAAATGTGTGACATTTTTAACTGTCCGCTGCGCGCGCTTGTTAGGTCGCCGCGATGCCGTGTCTAAACCGGTAAAGAACATGCTGGTGTCCTCCATGGAGAACGTCGCGCTCATGGATTCCTCCGGACTTCTCCATGACCCGTCGAGACGCTACGTTATCAGGCAACGAAAGTGCGACTACATCGCGAAGTCGAAGCCCGGAATGCGCCAGTTCTAGCATCACCTTCGCTACTTCGGTAGCAAGCCCACGCCCCCAATAAGGAGGCATGAGGGCGTACCCGATTTCAACCTCTGGCTGGCCGTCTATGTCGACGTGCCGAATCGCGCTTCGCCCAACAACGGCTCCACGCTCAGCCTCGCGGAGTATCCATAGCCCAAAGCCGTAACGCTCCCAATGGTCTAGGTTTGCTTGAAGATACTTGCGTGTCTGTTGGTCAGAACGTAGACCGCCGAGAGTCTTCATCATCTCTGGGTCTCGATGCATCCGGCAAAGGTCGTCAAAGTCTCGCCGCTCGAGACGATGAGCGCGAAGACGCCCGGTACTGAAGTGATCAAGAGGTGCCACTGTCAAATGGGTCTGTGGCATAACGCCCTGGATCGGCGAGTTGCTGTCGTATGCGAAGTGGCATCTATCTCTCCCGCGCACTTCATCTGTCACGGTCCGCTCCAGCGATTTGATAGTCGGGCGAAACTGCACAGCAGCGCACTCCATACGAAAGGCCAACAAGGATGGGGCAAAGCACTCGATGTAGTGTCCCGGAATTGACCTTGGCCGGGTACACAGAAAGAGCTGAGTGGCCAAGGTGAAAAGCCACCTTGCACAGTGTCACGGTTAGACGCCGTATGGCCGGTGCGATCATGACACTCAGCACTTGCGCCTGCAGGGTGACCAATAGGAAGGCAATTTCAAGGCCGATTGCATCGACGAAGAAAATCAATACCCGAAGCTCTGGATTGAGGATGATGCACAGGAGCGCCACGACAAGAAGCGCCTGCAAGAGCCGACGAGTTGAGATTGTTTGCAAGGTACGCATGCGCTCGTTAGCCCGACCTCTCCCGTTCACCTGCGTCTGGGACCCCCGCCTCGTCAGACAACGGTTCGGCGACGCAGACCACGTGACCGTCGGGATCGACCACCTCAAATTCCACTTGTCCGTAGAACATCCGCTCCGGCTCTCGCGCCAGCTTCGTATGTTTTCGCACAGCCTCAGCGAACGCAAGAAGCGCACCTCCCCCCATCCTCAGATACACGCTCCAACCGCTGCGCGGATTGTCGCCAGCAGGCCCTTCGTTGCACTGAAGCATGATCTCAGCGCGATCGCGCCGAAGTATCGCGAAGTTGTAGGGCGGTTCAGCCGGAAAAGGATCTCCCTCGAACCCGAACACTGATGCGTACCAATTGATGCTTCGTGCGACGTCCTCAACTTGGAGGACTGGCACCGGGCTTTCGATATTGGACATCGACACCTCCGACTGGCAGAGCGGGGAGAGTTCGGCCTAACCATAAGTAGCCACAAGCACGCCGCGAAGAGACTGCGTAATGTTGTTGCATATTTATGCTTTAGTGCCGTGCACGGGATTTTTTCTACTAGACCACGCGTGGCAATAGGCGTCAATTAGCGAGCCGGAGATATGCGCCTGCGACAGTTCTCCACGGGGTGGCGTCTCGGGCGTTGTCATGTCGCGGGTCTCGCGCGTTATGATGAGCCGAGCACAGGGACACCAAGAGCGCGTAGAGTCAATGAGCCGCCGGAGCATGTTCGCACACGCGGCATTGCCGGTTCTGGTTGCGGCTTTGCTGCCCTCCTTGGTCTCGGCCGATCCCGAGGTCCCGGCCACCGAGCGTGTTGTTGAAACGCCGGCTGCCGTTTCGTCGACGATTCCGCGGAGACATTTCGGGCTCTTTCGCACCTGGAAGCCGGACTCGGCGCGTAGCTCTGCTCGGACTTCGTTGCCGCTCACGGCAAAGGCGCGGTCGTTAATGAAAGCATCAGCGCCGCCGAAAGTGGATTGCGCACTCGTGGCGATGCCGGCGATGCTCGACAGCACGGAGGCCATGGAATTCGTAGAGCGTGGCGATGAGATTCTCATTCGCCGGGCTCGATCGACGCGCACCATATATATGAAGCCCGGCGCGGCCCCGGCTGCGCGCGAGCCGTCGCCCGCCGGCGTCTCTTTCGGCCGCTGGGAAGGGCGAACACTCGCTATTTTCACGACGCATATCGATGCCCCGTTCTTCGATGGTGCCGGCACGCCGCAAAGCGCGGCCGTAACGGTACTCGAACGGTACACGCCGAGCGACGACGAGCAGAGGCTCGATTGGGTCGCGACGGTAACGGACCCGGCCACATTCACGAAACCCGTCGTGCGCACGGGCGCGATGGCGGTTACCGCTGACCTCGAAGAGTCGCAGCGCGACTGCGCCGCGACGTCTTTGACAGAGAGCGCGCGGGGCACTGGGAAATGAAAAGTCGGGAGTGAGCAGAGATTTCCCACCCACTTCTCTTCCTCAGGCGGAGCCGGCGTCCGTCTCTAGCATGGAACGTCCGTCAAACGTAGAGGTCGTCGATTTCCGGTAGCGCGTCGCCGCGTGGCAATGCGAGCACGGCGTCCACGAGCGCTCGCGCGCGCGTATCGTCGAGCCTCGCGTGCGCGAGCAGCATCGCGGCTTTCGCGCGCATCTCGTCCGGCGTTACGGGCGACTCCGGATCGCCCTTGCACACGGGGCATTCGGCGACGAGCTTTTGGCCGGACGTCGTCGCGAGTGTGAGGCAAGCACCCCATTTATCGGGATAGGCGTCGTCGTAGCGCGGCACGGTGGCGACTTCGATCTTGGCCGCGAGCGTCGCGAGGCGGCTGCGCGCGGCCGTGTCGAACGAGCCGAGCGTGACCGCTCCGTCCGTGAGCGCCGCGGCCGCGCAGTGCTGCAGCGAGAACTTCGCTTCGTATTCGGTCGTCGGTGCGGCGTTGTCGCAAAGATCGAGCGCGGCTTGGTAGGTTTCGACGCGCAGCGATGCGATGTCGCCCGGTGCCGTGCCGCCGTGCAAGTCGAGCGCGGCCTCGACGGTCGGGTGCGTGTGCCGGCACGACGGCCACGGTTTGATCGACGTGAGCGTGAGCTGCCACGGCGCGTGGGGCGCGGCCAGCACGCGTTCGGGTGCGGCATCGGGACAGGCGCCGGCGAAGAAACCCTTGCGGCCTTCGAGGATCTCGGCCGGTCCCGTGAAGCCGCGTGCGGCGAGATCGGCCGCCAGCAGTCCGGATTCGGCTGCGCGGCCCGCGTGCAGGTGCTTGCTCATCGCGCTTTCTTCGAGAAACTGCCAGAGTCCCGAGGACTGCGTGCCGGCGTTGCCGAGTGCCCACACGGTGCGTTCGTCGTCGAGGCCGAGTAATGCGGCCACGGCGAATGCCGAGCCGTAAGGTCCGCACGTCGCCGTGTTGTGCCAGATGCGGTAGTGCGCTTTGCCGACGGCGTTGCCGATCCGGCACATGGCTTCGTAGCCGTGCAGCACGGCGGTCAGGAACTCACGGCCGCCGGCCCCCGTGCGGCGCGCGATCGTCCACGCGGCCGGGATCACGATGCAGCCCGGGTGCGTGACGGACTCCCGATGCAGGTCGTCCATCTCGAGCACGTGCACGAGCGCACCGAATAGAAACGCCCGCCGCTCGTCGTCGCGGGAGGCGCTGCGATACCAGTCGAGCAGGATCTTGCCCTGGGCGCTCACGCGGCCTGCGTAGCCGCACGCGAGCGTGTCGAGCACGAACAGGGCCGTGGCCTCGAGAACGTCGTCGCCGACAGGTTTCGCGCGAATCCACCGCGTGAGATCGTAGGTCAGGCTCATGGGCCCGGATCTTAGCCGAACTGCGCCTGCGAACGCGCAGTCGGTTCGGTCTATTCGGACGTGACGGGTGCGTGCGCGGGTGTTTTCTCGAGCTCGCGGGGTAGCTTGCCTTCGGCGTTGCGGATACTACCGTCGGCGCCGAATTGCACGAGCAGCGCGACGACGTCGTCGGCACCGCGCATCGCGGCATAGTGCAACGCGGTGTTGCCGGTCTTTTTCTGCACCGCGTTGACGTCGGCGCCGTGCTCGAGCAGCGAACGGATCGCAGCCAACCGATGCGGGTCGCCGGCAATCTTCGGCGGCGGGCCGAAGGTCTTGCGGTGTAGCCCGTGAGCAGCATGAGCGGCGTCGTGCCGTCGTCGGCCGCCACGGCCGGGCTCGCGTTGTGCGCGATCAGCGTCTCGATGCTCGCGAAGTCGGCCGCGCTCGCCGCGCGATCGAGCGGCGTGGCACCGGGCGGCATTTCGATCTGGCCTGCGACCGTGCGCTCGGGGATGCCTTTCTTATAGGGCTCGTCGGGATCGGCGCCGTGCTCGAGCAGCAGGGCGATGGCGTCGACGTTCTCGACCGTCGCCGTCCTTCTCCGGCGGGTTCGGCCGCTGTGCATAGAAGCCGAGGTTGCGCGTGTCGATTGCGAGATACAGCGAGCCGTCGTCGGCGTCCACGCCGCGCTCGAGCAGCATCTTCGCGAGCGTGTAATGACCGTTGACGATCGCGAGCTGCAGCGGCGTGAGCTGATACATCGGCTCGGTCACGTTGACGTCGGCGCCCGCGTCGAGCAATGCGTCGACGGCTTCGAGCGAGCCTTGGCGCGCGGCGAACTGCAGCGCCGTGAGCCCGCCGACATCGCGCGTCTTCGGCGCTGTCGCCCGACGAGTAGCTGATCTTGACGGCCAGTCGTGCGCCGTGGAAACGGCCGATCCACTTCGGCGCCGTGCTCGATCAGCAGCTTCACGACGTCGGCGTGATCTTCCATCGCGGCCCACATCAATGCCGTCTGGCCGTGCCAGCCTTCGGCCGCGTTCGGATCGCCGCCGTGCTCGAGCAGCGCGCGCACGGACTCGGCGTCGCCGGCCCGCGCGGCCGTCATGAGCACGGTTTCGCCTTCGCCGAAGGCCGCGTTGGGATTGCCGCCCGCGTCGAGCATGAGCTTGAGCATCTTCGCGTTGCCGACGAGCGAAGCCTCGTGCATCGGTGTCTAGCCGAAACGGTTCGCGAGATTCGGGTCCGCGCCCGCGTGGAGCAACAGCTTCACGGCATCGAGATTGTTCCAGTGCGCGGCCCAGTCGAGCGCCGTCGCGGTGGCTTGGCGTCCTGCGCGTTGATGCCGACACCTTCGGCCACGAACTTGCGCACGGCGGCCAGATCACGATGCTTCATCGCCGTGACGAGTCGCGCGTCGTTGCCGTCGGCGGCGGCGACCGCCGTGGCGTCGGCGCTCTCATCGGCGAGCACGGCGGGTGCTGCGGCGAGCGACGCGGTCAGCGCAAGCAGGGCGAGCCGCGTGCGGGCTGCCGTCAAGGTGGCTCGGCAAAACGGCCGGCCGCTCGGGGCTCGTATCGGCGACGGGCACCACAGAACATCACACTCTCCTGACCTTCGACCTTTGCCCTGCGACCGGTGGCTATGCGAGCGGCACTAAGCCGTTGTCGACGCACATGTCGACGCCGTAATGCGCCTGCTCGATGCCGCCGACGTGCATGAGGCTCACCATGAGGTTCGCCATCGGCATCATCTTGTCGAACTTCGCAATCTGCGGGATCTCGCGCTTGGCCGCGAGCTGGCCCACTTGAATGTGCCGGTTGCCCTTGAGCTTACCGTCGGCGCCGCCCGCGACGAGCACGGGCAGGTTCAAATGGTTGTGCACGTTGCCGTTGCTCATGCCGCTGCCGTACAGGAACAGCGAATGATCGAGCAGGGAGCCGTCGCCGTCGGGCGTGTTCTTCAGCCGCTGAGGAACCCGCGAAGAGGCCGACGTTGTACGGTCGATCTTCGCCTTCTTCGCCATCTGCTTGAGGTCGTAGTTGTTGTGCGAGACCGG
This sequence comes from uncultured Gammaproteobacteria bacterium, assembly GCA_963786385.1. GTDB lineage: Bacteria > Pseudomonadota > Gammaproteobacteria > Steroidobacterales > Rariloculaceae > FEN-1219. The sequence goes on along the minus strand of CAWAYS010000004.1, from coordinate 41,822 downwards.
GTGGTGGCCGTCGGCCACGCCGATCTGCGGATAGCTCAAGCCGCTGACAGCTCGCGCGCCATCATGAACGACGTCACGCGCGTCATGTCGCCCTGGAACGCCAGCGCCTGCAGCTCGAACATCAGATCTCGACGTGCTCTTCGTAGGTTTCCGGAATGCCGGCCGGCGTCGGCGGCGCCTCGATGCTGGCCGCGGCGCGCGCTCCTCGCCTTGCACGATGCGCCGCTCGATCTCGCGGACGTTCTCGAGATACTCGTCGAGCCGGACTCGGTCGGGCTTCGCCAAGGTCGCGCTCGAGGCCGTGGACGTCCTCGGCCACGGCGTCGAGAATGCTCGTGCTCTGACTCGAGGCGCACGCGGCGGGCCTCGGCCGTCGTGCCGTCACCGCCGAACATGCGCTCGAACACGACGCGCGGATTGATTTCCATCGGCAGCGGTTGCGTCGGCGTGCGCCACGAGATCGTGTCCATGTACGTGCACAGAAAATCGCCCGCACACGTGCCGAAGCTGTTCGAGCTATCCTCGATGCGCGAACTCCATCGACGGGAACGTCGTGCTCTCGGCCGATCTTCTGGGCGAAGACCTGGTCGATCGTCGTGTTCAGCTGGATGGGTTGCCGCGCGGCGCGTGCGCGGCAGGCCGTGAAGAAGCCCGGGCAGCGCGAGTGGCTGTTCGCGCCTTCGGAATAAAGACCGCTGATCGACGTTGATGTGGTCGCGTAGCCCTTCGAGCGGCGTGAGGATTCGCGGCAGCTTGAAGCCCGTGCCGACCTCGTTCGGCATCCAGACGTCCATGATCACGCCGTGCGGCACGTAGATCGTGCCGAAGCGCAGCGGCGACTTCGCGGCCGTCTGTGCGAGCGCCGTTCGCGCCGGCACCATCGCGTCGAGTAAGCGGCAACGCGACGGCGGTGCCCCAGTCCGCGAAGAACGGTACGACGGGACAGATGTTTCTTGCTGATGAACATGACTGATCTCCCCTAGTTCGGGACCTCAACAGTTCGGGTTCACTTTTGCGCGACGGCGGTGCTCGTGTCCTTGCCCGCGACTCGCATTGGAACGGCTCGCTCTCGACGATGGCGAGCACGAGGGACGAAAATCGGTAATCGGCCTCGGCAGCCGCTGCGCACGATCGCGCGCACGGTCGGCATGTCGCCGTCTCGAGGCCGCGGCCGAGCGCATAGGTCATGAGCTTCTCGGTGGCCGTGTGCGCGAAGCGCTCGGGCTGGCTAGGATCGCCTTACGCAGGTCGACGAGGTTGTCGATCGGGCCGAAGTCGCGCAGCACGTGGATCGTGCCGCCGTAGGCCGTCGATCGGCTCGCCGTTGTCCTCGTTGCGCCAGCGGCCGATGCCGTCGAAGCTCTCGAGCACGAGGCCGATCGGGTCCATCAGCGCATGGCAGCCCGCGCAGCCCGGTCCGCGCGATGGCGCTCCATGCTGCTGGCGCATGGAGAGCTTCTCGCCGGTGTTCTCCGGCAGACGCCGGCACGTTCGGGCGGCGGCTCCGGCGGCGGCGTGCCGAGGATGTTCGTGAGCACGTAGCTGCCGCGCTTGACCGGCGACGTCCGGTTCGGATACGAGCTACAGCGTCAAGATGCTGGCCTGGCCGAGCAGACCTTTGCGCCGCTCGTCCGTGATCGGCACGCGGCGAAATTGGACGCCGTAGACGCCCGTCATGCCGTAGTGCTTGGCGAGGCGCTCGTTCATGAACGTGTAATCGGCGCTCAACAGCTCCGTGATCGGCCGAGTCGTTCGCGACGATGTTCTCGAACAGCATCTCCGTTTCGCGAATCACGCTTTGGCGCAAATTGTCGTCGAAATCCGGGAACGCGTACATGTCGGGCGTGATCGCGCGCATGTTGCGCAGATACAGCCACTGCGCGGCGAAGTTTTGCGCGAGGCTCGCGGCGCGGTCGTCGGCCAGCATGCGCTCGACCTCGGCCTCGAGCACGTCGGGCTCGCGCAGGCGGCCCTGTGACTGCAACGTCGAGCAGCTCGTCGTCGGGCACGGTGCTCCAGAGGAAGAACGACAATCGCGACGCGAGCTCGATGTCGCTGATGCGGTAGACGTCACCGGCTTTGGCCGCGACAGGGTCCTCTTCGGCGCGGAACAGAAACTGCGGCGACACGAGGATGTAGGCGATGGCCGTCTGCACGCCGGCCTCGAAGCCGTGACCTTTCTCGACCTGCTCGTCGTAGAGGCGCATGAGGCGCGCGTGCTCCGGATCCGTGAGCGGCCGGCGGAACGCACGGCGCGCCAGGCCCGTGAGGATCTTGTCGGCGCACGCGGATTGCTCGGCTTCGGCCTGCGGATGACAGACGAATACGTGGTCGCGGCTCGCCGAATCGCCGGGGCCCGAGACGTTGAACGGCCCTTCGATCACGACCTGATCGAGCTCGGGAATGCCGACGTCCATGCGCGGATCGTGCTTCTCGCGCTGGAACGGCTCGAGCACCTCTTGGCGAGACGCGGAGCTTTTCTTCGCGAACGTCACGCCGATGTCGTGCCTCCCGGCTTCGACCGGCACACGAATCTCGAACCGCCGATCGATCTCGTCGGCCGTCTTGCCGGGGAGCATCTGCGCGGGCACCTCGTCCTCGGGTCCGCCGAAGTGCGTGATCGCGAGACGCCGGCCGTCGATGCTGACCTCCAGATCGTGCGGCGTCTCGGTGCCGCGCACGACGTCGACCGTGTTGCGCCACAGCTTCGGCTTGATGATGTACTCGCCGTCGACGGGGAAGAAGTGGCTTACGAGCATGCCGCCGCGCGTGCCGAAAGGCAGGCCCTCGACGTGATCGGTTTGCGACCGGTCGGGCGGCACCTTATACGTGGAGACGGCAGCCGCGATGTCGGTGTTGCCGATGGCCGCGCTGGTGATTTTCCACGCGGCCGACAGATATCGGTCCATGAGCGACGGATCCGTGCCGAGCACGTCCGCGATGTTGTCGAACCCGTACGCCTCGCTGTCGTTCGGCAACAGCGTCGTCGGGTCGACGTTGTAAGCGAGCAGATCCCGCACGGCGTTACCGTACTCCGTGCGATTCAAGCGGTGCAGCGACTTCGTGCCGGGATTCGGATGCGCGGCCGCGGCCTTGTCGAGCTCGCTCGTCGAGATACGCAACGACCTGATTGGTCGCCGCCACGTCGGGCAGCGGCTCACCGCCGGGCGGCATCATGCGGCCGTCGAGCTTGCGCACGACGGCTTCCCAAATGTCGGGGTGCTTCGAGACGTCGGTGAGCGCCAGGTGCTCGAGCGACAAATCGCCGGTCTGCTCGGCGTAGTTGTGGCAATCGAGACAGTAGTGATCGATCGTGGCGGTCGCCTGTGCCGCCTGCTCGTCGCGACCGGAGCTGCACGCGGCGCAAGCGACCGCGATCATCGCGACGGCGCTGCTCGCGCCGATGCGCAGAGTCGCCCGGCCGCGTGAACGACCGGTGTTCATGCTCGGGCCCATAAACCCCCTTTTCTTCTTTGGCGCCCACGGCTTGCAGTCAGCCTCGGATGCTAGACCACAATCTCGCTCATGTCTGCGTGGCTTCCCATCAACGGTGGGATTTCAGGGGGCCGCGACGCGGCCTCCGCGCCGGCCTCTGCCGGCGCGGCCAACCGTGGGGGACGCACATCGGGGGGTGTTCGGGCGGGTCGTCGTTGGGCCTCGGCAAGGGTCTGCCGATGAGGGCACCTCGTGGGCGCCGCCGGGGTCGCGCTCGCGTCGGTTGCGGTCCCTTGCCGGTGTTTGCTGCGGGACCCAACGGTTCGGAGTGGCGGAAAGCTCTGACGCTCGAGCGCTGCAGCCAAACTGCCCGGTCAATCGCGCCGCTCGCGTGCCGTGCTCGAGGACCGTTTGCGCAGGCCGTCCATACGAGCCGGGCGTCGCACCACGGCCGTCACCCGCCGTGGACTTTGCTCGGGCCGGGGCTCGCCGCGGCGAGCTTTCGACCGCTCGATTCGGCCTCGCCGGCGCCCCGTCGGAGGCGTCGTTCGGGACGAAAGAAATTCGCAGTACGGACGAGTTCCGTCGGTCTGCTCGGGCGTCTCGGCGCTGTTTTATGTCAAATTTGCGCAACCGCTGCCGCTCGAACCGACGATTCTGTCGACCTCTCTCTCGCCGGCGGAAGTCCTTCGTCGAGATTGACAACCCAGTCGACGATTCGGCCGAGGTCGTCAACTTGGTTGTCGATTGAATTGCACTGGTATCGACGCACGCGTGCCAACGTTGCCGCACCTGCACCCGCGTTCCACGGCGGGCGCTGGCTCCGGGACTCGCACGGCCGCGCGCGGGCGCGGCGCGAGGGGCAGTAGTAAGATGTGCGCACTATGAATCCGCAGCAGTATTTCGAGCAGCTCAATCGCGACTACCTCACGCTCTACACGCCGAAAGAGCGTTGGTTTTGGACGAACTACATGGGCACGACGGACGACCATGCGGCCTATGCCGCGGCCGAGACGGCTTACAAGTCGTTCATCGCCAATCCGGAGCGCCTCGCGCAGCTGCGTGCTCAGCTCGCGGCGGCCGAGGCCGAGCCGGCGAGCGAGGCGCGGGATCGGCTGCTGCACGGGTTACGCGGGTGGTTGAGCTTCTTCGAAGTCAACGCGATCGAGAGCGAGGAAGGCCGGCGCATGGAAGCCGGGCTCGTCGACGACGACACGGCGTTGTTCGCCAAACGCCGGGGGCTCCAGCTTTACTACGAGAACGACAAGGGCGAGCGCACCGAAGGGTCCACGCTCGTGCTGTCGATCAATCTCGTCAGCGCCGACAACGAGCGTGTGCGCCAGTCCTCGCACGCCGCGTTGCTCGAGCTCGAACGTTGGGTCGTCGACAACGGCTACCTGGACATGGTCAAGCGGCGGAACGCCTTCGCGCGCGCGCTCGGCTATCGCAATTACTTCGACTACAAGGTCAATGTCTCCGAGCGCATGACGCCGGAGCAGCTGTTCTCGATCCTCGACGAGTTCGAGGCGCAAACGCGCGAGGCGCAGCAGCGCGGTTTCGACGATCTCGAGCGCAGGAGCGGTGCGTCGGCCGTGGCGCCGCACAACCTGAAGTACACGACGCGCGGCAGCACGGCGCAGCGCATGGATCCGTATTTGCCGTTCAAGCGCAGCCTGCGCCGCTGGGTGGAATCTTTCGGGCGCATGGGCGTGGACTACCGCGAGGCGCAGCTCACGCTCGACCTCATCGACCGCAAGGGTAAATACGAGAACGGCTTCATGCACTTGCCGCGGCCGCCTTGGTACCGTGACGCGGCATGGATTCCGGCCGTGATCAACTTCACGAGCAACGCGAACCCCGCGCAGGTCGGCAGCGGCGAGCTCGGCCTCATGACGCTGTTTCACGAAGGCGGTCATGCGGCGCACTTTGCGAACATCGCTCAGAACGCGCCGTGCTTCAGTCAGGAATATCCGCCGACGTCGATGGCGTATGCCGAGACGCAGTCGATGTTCTTCGACAGCCTGCTCGGCGATGCCGATTGGCTCAAGCTCTACGCGCGCAACGGCGCCGGCGAGGCGCCGCCCGACGCGTTGATCAAGCAGAAGCTCGAGGCGGAGCTGCCGTTCGCGGCCTATCAGGAGCGCCAGATGCTCGTCGTCGCTTACTTCGAGTGGGCCGTGTACTCGATGCCCGAGACGGAGCTTTCGCCGGACCGGCTCATCGCGCTCGCGCGCGAGACGGAGCAACGCGTGTTCGGGCTCGAGTGCGCGCCGCGGCCCGTGCTGGCGATTCCGCACTTGCTCGACAAGACGTCGGCTTGCAGCTACCACGGCTATTTGCTCGCGCACATGGCCGTGTATCAGACGCGCCACCACTTCAAGCGCGAGTTCGGCTATCTCGCCGACAACACTCGGATCGGGCCGCTGCTCGCCGAGCACTATTGGCGGCCCGGTAACAGCGTGAGCCACAACGACACGCTCGTGAGCTTGACGGGCGAAGGGTTCACGGGCCGGTATCTGGCCGAGCATTGCAACCGCTCGGTCGAGCAGGCCTGGGCCGATGCGCAGGTCGACATCGCGGCGGCGCTTAAACGTGCGCAGCCGCCCGTTCAGCCGCTCAACGCCTCGATTCGCGTCGTGCACGGCGACGAGCTCGTGGCCGACAACGGTGTGTCGGACGAAGCGATGTTCGCGGCGTTCGAGAGCTGGGTCGACAAACACTATCACTGAGCACGCACACGCGCGCCGCGACGATTCGCTGCGGCGCTCACGTTCCAACAACGACGTTTTCTTCTATGAGCTCATTGGTTGAAGTTTTGAGTGAGGCCGTGTCGGGTGCGTTCGCAACGGCTGGTTACGATTCGAAGTTCGGCGCGGTCACCGCGTCGGATCGGCCCGATCTGTGCCAGTTTCAGTGCAACGGCGCGTTGCAGGCGGCCAAGCCGCATGGCGAGAAGCCGCGCGACGTCGCGCTCAAAGTCGTCGATGCGCTACGCGCGGGGCACGGCGAGATATTCGCGAAGATCGACGTGGCGGGTCCGGGTTTTATCAACCTCGATCTCACGGACGAGCATCTCGCGGCACAGATTGCGCGGCAGGCGGACGACGTGCGCCTCGGCGTCGATGCCGTGCCGGCGCCGAAGAAGGTGTTCATCGACTACGGTGGCGCGAACATCGCGAAACCGATGCACGTCGGACACCTGCGCTCGAGCATCATCGGAGATTCGCTCAAGCGCATCGCACGCTTTCTCGAGCACGAGGTCGTCGGCGACATTCATCTCGGCGATTGGGGTCTGCAGATGGGTATGCTGATCGCGGAGCTCGCGCGGCGGCAGCCCGAGCTGCCGTATTTCGACGACGGGAGCTCGAGCGGTTTTCCGGCCGAGTCGCCCGTGTCGATCGAGGATCTGCAGCGGCTGTATCCCGAGGCCAGCGCACGAGCCAAGGCCGACCCGCAGGCGATGGAGGCCGCGCGCCTCGCGACCGTCGAGCTGCAAGCCGGACGTCCGGGCTATCGGGCGCTGTGGCAGCACTTCGTCGACGTCTCCGTGGCGGAGCTGCGTGCCGACTTCGCAGCGCTCGGCGTGGAGTTCGATCTTTGGCTCGGCGAGAGCGACGTGGCCGATCAGATCCCCGACCTGATCGAGCAGATCAAGTCGCAGGGCGCGGCTCGCATCGACCAAGGCGCGCTCATCGTCGACGTGGCCGAGCCCGGCGACAAGCGCGAGCTGCCGCCGCTGTTGCTCACGAAGTCCGACGGCGCGGCGCTGTATGCGACGACCGATCTCGCGACGATCGAGCAACGTGTCGCGGCCGGCGCCGAGCTCGTGCTCTACGTGGTCGACAACCGCCAGGCCGATCATTTCGTGCAAGTGTTCCGTGCCGCACGCAAGACCGGCCTCGTGCCGCCCGGCGTCGAGCTCGAGCACATCGGCTTCGGCACGATGAACGGCAAGGACGGCAAGCCGTTCAAGACGCGCGAAGGCGGCGTCATGCGGCTCAAAGACCTCATGAGCTCCGTCACGGCGAAGGCCCGCGAGCGCATGACCGAGGCAAAAGTCGCGGCGGACTACTCGCAGGACGAGAAGGAGTCGATCGCAACGGACGTCGGGCTCGCGGCGCTCAAGTACGCCGATCTCGTGAATCATCGCGCGAAGGACTATGTCTTCGATCTCGATCGGTTCAGCTCGTTCGAGGGTAAGACGGGGCCCTACATGCTGTATGCCGTCGTGCGCGTGAAATCGATTCTCGACAACGCCGCCGCGCGTGGACTGCTACCCGGCGGCTCCGCTGCGAGTGCGCCCGCCGCAGCCGGCGTGGCGGCGCTCGTGCCGCCGTCGTCGGATGCGGAGCGGCGCTTGCTGCTCACGCTCGCCGCGTTTCCGGACGTCGTGAAGCTCGCGTTCGACGTGCGCGCGCCGAGTCAGCTCGCCGAGTACGCCCACACGCTCGCGACCACGTTCAACAAGTTCTATTCCGAGCATCACATCTTGAGCGAGAGCGATGCCGCACGGCAGGCCTCGTGGCTCACGCTCGTGAGTTATACGGCACGCGTGCTCGAGAAGGCGCTAGACATGCTCGGCATCCGCGTGCCGCGGAGGATGTAGCCATGAAGAAGAAGGTCCCGCAGCACTTCAGCCGCTTGCACGAGCGTTACCCGGCGTACGTCGAGGCCGTCGAGAAGCTCGGCGAGACGGTCAAGGGGCTCGGTCCGCTGGACGAGCGCACGTGCCACTTGATCCAGCTCGGCGCGGCGGCCGCGAACCGGTCGGAGGGCGCCGTGCACAGCCACGCGCGCCGCGCGCTCGCGGCCGGTGCGTCGGTCGAGGACGTGCATCACGCGCTGTTGTGCCTTACGAGCACGATCGGCTTCCCGGCCGTGTCGGCGGCGCTGAGCTGGGTCGACGATCTCGACAAGTGAGCCGCGCCGCCGCGCTGCTTGCGGTTGTCGCAGGCCTCGTCTGCCACGGACTCTCCACTCTCGACGGGGTATCGCCACTTCTGGAACAGTACGGAGACACGTCGTCGGATCATGCCTACGACGTTGCTGCGACGTGGTTCTTCCGGCGCAACGTCGGCCTGACGTTCGCGCACGGGCGCGAGCAGGCCGACGCGGCCGGCAACCCCCTGCACACCGATACAACCGAGCTGCGAGTCGTCGGCAGGTTTTGATCCGCGGCGGCCGTCGCGCGATACTGGCTCCCGGTCCCGGGGGATTCAGGACACCAACAACAATGAGCCGCCACAGCGGATTGCTTGGGCTCGCCGCCGCGAGCCTGCTGGTTCTTCCCTTCCTGCAAGCGCGCGCGTTCACGGCCGAGCAGGCGATGGCCGGGCGAGCGAGCTACGAGGAGAATTGCTCCTCGTGCCATGGCCTCGACCTCGGCGTGCTGCGCACGGCGCAGCTGTCGGGCGCCGAGTTCCTCGGCAAATGGCAAGGGCGCACGACGACCGATCTGTTGTCGCAGTTGCGTGCGACGATGCCGCCCGACAACATCGGCGGGCTGCCGGACGCGACGTATCTGAACATCGTCGCCTACATCCTGCAGGTCAACGGCAGCGCGGCGGACTCAAGCGTGCTCACGGCCGCGACCGGCATGGCCATCGGCAATGGCGCGGCCGCGCAAGAAGAGCCGGTCGGCGTGACGGTGGCCGGGACGGTCGAGAACTTCGTGCCGCTGACGGACGAGGCGCTGCGCAAGCCGGCCGCGGGCGATTGGCCGATGCTGCGCCGCGACTACAGCGCGACGAGCTATAGCCCGCTGCGGCAAATCACGGCCGGCAACGCGCATCGACTCCAGCTCGCCTGGATTTGGCCGATGCACGACGGCGGCACGAATCAGCCCGCGCCGCTCGCCTACCGCGGCACCGTGTACCTGCAAAACACCGGCGGCATCGTGCAGGCGTTGAACGGCCGCGACGGCAGCTTGATCTGGGAGCATCGGCTCAAAGACAACGTCGCGATGCGCGGCATGGCGCTGTGGGGCGACAAGCTCTTTTTGCAGAGCAACGGTCGACTGATCGCGCTCAACGCGCGCACGGGCGAGACCGAGTGGGACATCGAGATGCCCGACGGGCGCTCGAGCAGCAGCGGCCCGCTCGTCGCCAACGGTCTCGTGATCGAAGGCATGGGGGGCTGCTCGACCTACGAAGACAACAAATGCTTCATCAGCGCGTACGACGCGAACACGGGCCAACAGCGCTGGCGCTTCGTGACGATCGCGCGCAGCGACGAGCCGGGCGGCGACACCTGGGGTGACCTGCCGGATCTTTACCGCGCGGGCGGCGAGACGTGGATCACGGGCAGTTACGATCCGGCCCTCAATCTCACGTACTGGGGCACGGCGCAAGCCAAGCCCTGGATGCCGGCGAGCCGCGGCATGGGCTCCCGCGATGCCGCCCTTTACACGAGCTCCACCGTCGCGCTCGACGTGAGCACGGGCAAGCTCGCGTGGTACTACCAGCATTCCCCGGGCGAGGCGCTCGATCTCGACACGGTGTTCGAGCGCGTGCTCGTCGACGCCGGCGACGACAAGTGGGTGTTCTCGGTCGGCAAGGACGGAATTCTCTGGAAGCTCGATCGGCGCACGGGCGAATACCTCGGCCATGCCGAGACGCTGTTCCAAAACGTTTGGCAAAGCTTCGATCGCGAAACGGGCCAGCCTGTCTATCGCAAAGACATCCTCGATCACAAAGTCGGCGAGTGGGTCGACGGCTGTCCGAGCAGCGAAGGCGGCCACAACTGGCAAGCGACGAGCTTTCATCGTCCGTCGCGCCAAATCATCATCCCGCTGTCGCAAAGCTGCATCGCGATTCGCGCGTTGGCCATCGAGCAAACGCCCGGCGGCGGCAGCGCAGGCGGTGCCGACCGGCGCTTCTACGAGATGCCGGGCAGTAACGGCAACATCGGCCGGCTCGCGTCCTTCGACGTCGACACGCTCAAAGAGAAGTGGGCCATCGAGCAACGCGCGCCGTTCCTGACGTCGGTGCTGTCCACGGGCGGCGGCATCGCGTTCGTCGGCGATCTCGATCGCGAGTTCAAAGCCGTGGACGTGCGCGACGGCAAGGTCGTGTGGAAGACGCGGCTCGGCACGTCCGTGCAAGGCTTCCCGATCACGTTCGAGGTCGACGGCAAGCAATACGTCGCCGTCACGACGGGCTTGGGCGGCGGCAGCCCGCGGCTCGTGCCGTCGCTGCTCGCGCCCGAGATCCAGCCGCCGAGCCGCGGCCAGGCGCTGTACGTGTTCGCCCTGCCCGACGAGCGCTGAGAGCGTCGATCACCTAGTCAATCGGTCGAGGTCCTACCAGAGGAGCAGGCTATGTCTTTCGAACGATCACGCCGTGATTTTCTCAAGCAAGGCTCAAGTGTCGCCGCACTCTCGGCCCTGTCCGCGGGGCTCGTGCGGTCCGCTGGGGCACAGCAGGGGCGCCAGTCCTCGACGGTGTCGCAAGCGGCACAAGCGGGCCAGGCCACGCGGACGTCACAGCGCTTCGTCGAAGCCGCGACCACGCACGGCAAGCTCCGTGGCGTCGAAGCGGCCAACGGCATCCGCACGTTCAAAGGCATCCCCTACGGCGCGAGCACGGCGGGCCAGAACCGCTTCATGCCGCCCGTCGAGCCCGCGAAGTGGAGCGGCGTGCGCGATGCGCTCGAGTTCGGCCCGAGCGCGCCGCAACGCGAGCCCGGTGCGCCGCGGCGAAGCTCCGAGCTTGCGGTCGCTGCGGCGAATCTGCCGCGCGAAGGCGAGGATTGCCTCGTGCTCAACGTGTGGACGCCGGCCGTCGCCGACGGCGGCAAGCGCCCCGTCATGGTTTGGTGTCACGGCGGCGGCTTTGCGAGCGGCTCGGGCTCGTCGCCGCTCACGGACGGCACGAACCTCGCGCGCCACGGCGACGTGGTGGTCGTCTCGCTCAATCACCGGTTGAACGCGCTCGGGTTCACCTACCTCGGCGAGCAAGGCAGCGCGGAGTTTGCCGAATCCGGCGACGTCGGCATGCTCGACATCGTCAAAGCGCTCGAATGGGTGCGCGACAACGTCGGCGAGTTCGGCGGTGATCCCGGCAACGTGACGATCTTTGGTCAGTCGGGCGGTGGCCGCAAAGTCGCGACGCTGCTCGCGATGCCGGCTGCGCACGGTCTATTCCACCGCGCGATCATCGAAAGCGGTGCGACGATCGAGCTCGTCGAGCGCGACCAAGCGAAGCGCGTCGCACGCGAGCTCGCAAAACAATGTGGACTCGAAGCGCCGAGCCCGCGACAGCTCCAAGCCGTGCCGCTCGATCGGCTCATGAGCGCGTATTTCGCGACCATGCGCGCGATGAACGTCGATCAGATGACCATGGGCTTCTCGCCCACGGTCGACGGCACGGTGCTGCCGCAGCATCCGTTCTCGCCGAAGGCCGCGCCCGTGTCGGCCGGCGTGCCGCTCATGATCGGCTCCACGCGCACGGAGCTCACGCTGCAAACCGACGATGCGGCGTTCGCCCTCGACGAGGCCGCCATGCGCGAGCGCGTGCACGGGCTCTTCGGCGCCGCTAGCGGCAAGATCGTCGATATCTACGAGCAGGCAAACCCGGGCGCGACGGCCTCGGATCTGTGGTTCTTGATCGCGAGCGATCACCGTTACGGTGCGCCCGTCATGAAGATCGCCGAGCGGCGCGCCGCGCTCGGTCAGGGCGCCGTGTATCTGTATTACTTTCGTTGGGAGTCGCCGTACGACGGCGGGCGCCTGAAGTCGCCGCACACGATCGAGATCCCGTTCGTGTTCGACAACGTCGCCACGTCGCGGCTCACGCGCGATGCGCCGGACGCGCCGGCGCTGGCCGAGAAGGTCTGCGACGCGTGGGTGGCGTTTGCGCGCCGCGGCGATCCGAATACGCCGAAGCTGCCGCATTGGCCGAGGTTCGACGCAGCGCATCGCCCCACGATGGTGTTTAATAACGAAAGTGCCGTCGTCGACGATCCGCTGCACGCTCAGCGTATGGCATTGTTCGAGGCCATGGGTCTCGCGAGCTGACGCGGCGCGACCGGATGCTCCCCGGCCGAGCCCGTTGGGGGGGCCGAGGAGGAGCATGATGAAAAAACCGACTGCCGGCTTGCCGCGACTGTGCGCCATCGCGCTCGCGCTGGGCCTGACGGCCGGGCACGCCGCCCACGCCCAATCGAGCAACGCGGCAAAACCGAAGACTTGCGAGGCGCTCGCGAAGTCGTCGATCGCCCACACGAAGATCACCTCGGCCGCCTCCGTGACGGCCGGTGCGTTCGTGGCGCCGGCGCCCACCTCCCCGGGCCCGCCGCCCGCCGACTTTTCCAAGCTGCCGGCGTTTTGCCGCGTGACGGGCTCGATCAAGCCGACGGCCGATTCCGACATCCGTTTCGAGCTCTGGCTGCCGGCCGACGGACAATGGAACGGCAAGTTCCTGCAGACGGGCAACGGCGGTGCGGCCGGTGCGATCGTTTACGGCTCGCTCGCCGATCCGCTTTCGCGCGGCTACGCGGTGACGAACACCGACACGGGCCATCAAGGCGGCGGCGGGGACTTCGCGTGGGCCGTGGGGCATCCGGAGAAGCTCGTCGATTTCCAATACCGCGCCGTGCACGAGCTCACGCTCGCGGGCAAGGCCATTACGACGGCGCGCTACGGTCGTGTGCCGGCGAAGTCTTATTTCGACGGCTGCTCGACCGGTGGCCGCCAAGGTCTCAAAGAGGCGCAGCGCTTTCCCGAGGACTACGACGCGATCGTCGCGGGCTCGCCGGCCAGCAACTGGTCGGCACTCATGGCGCTCAGCATCACGATTCAGAACAATCTCGGCCCCGGCCGTCTCGGTGTCGACAAGCTCGGGCTGCTCAAAGAGTCGGCGATCAAAGCCTGCGATGCGCTCGACGGCGTGACCGATCGCGTGATCAGCGACATCGGTGAATGCCGCTTCGACCCGGCCGACTTGCAGTGCAAGGCCGGCGACAGCGGGCAATGCCTCGCGCCAGAGGAAGTCGCGGCTGCCAATCGCATCTACGCGGGGGTCGTCGACATGCGCCGCAACGTCGTCTTTCCCGGCACGGGGCCGGGCAGCGAGCCGCTGTGGGCCGCGTATGCGTCGCCGCAGTTCGGCATCGGCACGAACTATTTCCGCAATGTCGTCGCGAAGAATCCGAAATGGGATCCGGCGACGTTCGATCCCGACAAGGATCTCGCCGCGGCCGAGCGCGTCGACCGCGGCGCGGCCAAGGCCATGAATCCGAATCTTTCGAAGTTCCTCGACCACGGCGGCAAGCTCATCACCTATCACGGCACGACGGACGGGCTCATTCCGTACGGCAACTCCGTCAGCTACTACGAGCGCGTGGCGCGCAGGCTCGGCCAAGAGCGGGCGGACGAAGGCGTGCGGTTCTATCTCGTGCCGGGCATGGATCATTGCTCGGGCGGTGAGGGTGCGTTCGCGATCGATTGGCTCACGGCGCTCGAGCAGTGGGACGACACGGGCAAGCCCCCCGGCGCGTTGTCGGCCGCCCATCCGGCCGCCGTGCCGGGCCCGCCCGGCGCGCCGCCGCCGCCGCCCTCGACGCCGTTCACGCGCCCGGCTTGTCCCTATCCGCTCGTCGCGACTTACAAAGGCAAAGGCGACACGGCAGAGGCGGCCAATTTCGAGTGCGTCGCCCCCAAGTAAGGCGATTGACGACGTGGCGAACATCGTGAGCGCGCGAGCGCTGTGGGGCGTCGCGGGGTGCTTGCGTCAAAAGTTTTAGGGAGGGCTTGCGATGAAAGTCCGATTCTTACTCGCCGTCGTGGTCGGCTGCGTCGTTTGGGCCGTGGCGTCGCCGTTGCTGCTGTTTCTCGAGGCGCGTGCGTGGCCCGATCTCGCGGTGGCCGCCCAAGCGTATTTCGAGACGGGCAGCTACATCGCGTTCACGACGCCGATGCTCGTATCGTTTCAGGTGATGTGGCTGATCGTCAACGCCGCGGCCGGCTTCGTGACGCAGCTCGTCGGCAAGCGCCGCAGCGCCGTGTCGACGGTCGCGATCGTGCTCGTCGCGTATTTCGCGTACAACCACCTCTGGGCGCTCTGGGACGCATTGCCGACGTGGTACAACGTGATCGTCGTGCTGCTCGTCGTCCCGCTCGTGCTCGCGGGCGGCGCGCTCGCGCGGTGGATCGGTGCGCGCCGCGCGATGAGCGATGCGGCCGCGGCGAGCTGAGACGGGCCGAAACATCGACCGGATCGCGCGGACAGAACAACGACACGGGGGCTTTGATGAGACGCGCCAGCGAGAAGATTCTGACGACCCACGTCGGCGCATTACCGGCGCCGGCCGATATCTGGGGCCATCTCGAGGTCAGCGACGCGCGGCTCGCCGAGGGCGTCGCAGCGGTCTGCGACTTCCAAAAGCGCGCCGGAATCGACTTCATCAACGAAGGCGAGCTCACGAAGGGCGGGCACTGGACGCAGTACATCAATCTGCGGCTCGACGGCTTCGAGCCGGCGCCCGAGACCGGTGGGGTCGGCAAGCTGCTGATGTCGAGCGTCGACTGGATGGAGTTCGAAGACTTCTACCGCGTGAACCTCGAGCACGGCACGCTGTTCGAGCAATCCGGCTCCGCGCCGGCCGTGCCCGAAGGCGTCGAAGCCACTGCGGCGACCATCAACGATTGGGTTTGCACCGGGCCCGTCACCTACCGCGGCCAGGCAGCGCTCGCGCGCGAGATCGCGATGCTCGAGGCCGCGCTCGGCGACACGCCCGCGGCCGATGCGTTCTTGACGACGACGGCGCCGCTGAGCGTGGAACCGGGCCGGCGCAACGATTTCTACGAGACGGAAGAGGAGTTCGTCTATGCGCTGGCCGAGGCGCTGCGCGTCGAGTACGAAGGCATTGCGGCCGCCGGGTTCCAAGTGCAAGTCGACGACGCGTGGCTCGGCGCGTTGTGGGATCGCATCGGCATTCCGATGGGACTCGACGGCTATCGTAAATATTGCCAAATGCGCGTCGAAGCGCTCAATCACGCGCTGCGCAACATCCCCGAGGAGCAGATTCGCTATCACCTGTGCTGGGGCAGCTGGCACGGGCCGCACGCGCACGATCTGCCGTTGCCCGACATCGTCGACATCATGCTGAACGTCAAAGCGCAGATGTATCTCTTCGAGGCCGCCAACGTGCGTCACGAGCACGAGGCCGCGCTCTGGGAAACGACCGAGCTGCCCGAGGGGAAGATGCTCGCTCCGGGTGTCGTGACGCACTCGACCGCGCTCATCGAGCATCCGCAGCTCGTGGCCGATCGCCTCCAGCGCTTCGCGCGCATGGTCGGACGCGAGAACGTGGTGGCATCTACGGATTGCGGGCTCGGGCTCAGATGCCATCCGCAAATCGCCTGGGCCAAGCTCAAAGCGCTGTGCGATGGTGCCGCCCTGGCAACCGAGGCGCTTTGGCGTAAGGCCGCTTAGCGAGAGCCGAGGCTGTCGTCGTGAGCACGGAATAGGCGTACCTTTTCGCCGAGGGAGGACTTCGCCATGAACGAAATCGTCGTCTATCGTCACGCACTCTCGGGACACGCCCATCGCGTCGAGCTGTTTCTGTCGCTGCTCGAAGTGCCGTTTCGCGTCGTGGACGTCGACTTGGTCGGCGGCGCGCAGAAGAAGCCCGAGTTCCTGCGCCTGAATCCTTTCGGCCAAGTGCCCGTCATTCAGGACGGTGACGTGACGCTGGCCGACAGCAACGCGATTCTCGTTTACCTTGCGGGCCGGTACGACGAGGCGGGCACGTGGTATCCGCGCGAGGCGCTGGCGGCCGCTCGCGTGCAGCAATGGCTTTCCGTGGCCGCGGGACCGCTCGCATCGGGGCCCGCGATGGCGCGCTTCATCAAGCTGTTCGGCGCGCCGCTCGATTACACGGCCGCCGCGGCGATCTCGGAGCGACTCTTCCAGGTGCTCGACCTGGCGCTCGCGAATCAGCCGTTCTTGGCCGGCGCCGCACCGACGATTGCCGACATCGCGATGTACACCTACACGGCGCACGCACCCGAAGGCGCGCTGTCGCTCGAGCCGCACGCGAACATTCGCGCGTGGCTAGCGCGGGTCGAGGCGTTGCCGGGATTCGTGCCGATGCAGCGCATGGCGTCGCCCGGCTAGGCCGCGGCCGGCGGTCCGGCCCACGCGGTCAGCGCATCGACGAGCCCGGTCTGCCGCGAGTCCCCGACCCAAGCGACGTAGCCGTCCGGCCGAACGAGCAAGGCCGTCGGAGGGCTCACGATGCCGAAGGCCGGCAACTCCCACCGGCCGGCATACGACGCATCGACCGACTGCACGCGATCCGCCCACGCAGCGATGTCGAGGCCGCCCGGCTCAACGAAATTCAACAGCGCGGGGCGCGCCGCATTGAGCAGCGTGTACACGCGCACCGGCTGGGCGGCGACAATGAGGTCGAGGTCGGGCATGCGCCGGCCGAGCAGCGGATGGCCGTCACCGAGGTCGTAGCGGACGTCGAGGCCGGACATCTCCGCGACGAGCCGCCGGCGCAGCTCGTCCATGCCGAGCCACTCCGACACCCGGTCGCCGAGCGCCTTGCTACGGTCGTCCGGACGGCGCAGCGCGATCTGCGCCATCGTGTTGCCGAGCACGCGGGCGGCGACGGGATGGCGTTCCGCATGGTAGGTGTCGAGCAGGCTGTCGGGCGAAGTCCCATTGACGACTTGCGCGAGCTTCCAGCCGAGATTCACCGCGTCTTGCACGCCGATGTTGAGGCCCTGGCCGCCGACCGGCGGATGCACGTGTGCGGCGTCGCCGGCCAATAAGACGCGTCGCTCGCGGTAGGCGACGGCTTGACGCGTGAGGTCGGTGAATCTCGAGATCCAGGTCGGACTGTGGGCGCCGAAGTCCGTGCCGTAGACGGCGACGAGCGCTGCACGCAGATCGTGCAGCGTCGGCTCGCCGGCGGCGCCGACTTGCCGCTCGGTCAGCACGACCCCCACGCGCGCGCCGTCCTCGCGCTTGCCGAGCGCGTGGCTGCCCAGCGCGTCGTGGCGAAAGCCCCATTCGGGCTCGTCGGCCATCTCGACCTCGGCGATGAGCCAGCTCGTCGTCGGATCCCAGCCCGCGAACTCGATGCCGGCCGCTTTGCGAATCACACTGCGTCCGCCGTCGCAGCCGACGAGGTACTCGGCTCGCAGCGGTGCGCCGTCGGCCAGCTCGACGTCCACGCCGTCGTCGTCCTGCGCGAAACCCGTCACCACGCGTTCGCGATAGATCGGCACCTCGAGCTCGCCGACCCAATCGGCGAGGAGGTGCTCGATGCGGTTCTGCCAAAGCCCGAGCACGTAGTTGTGCCGCGTCGGAAAGTCGCTGATGTCGAGCGCGGTCATGTGAAAACGCACCACGGGAAACCGCTGGCCTTGCGCCACGAACCGATCGGCGATGCCGCGTTGATCGAGAATCTCGATCGTGCGTGAGTGCAGACCGCCCGCGCGCGAGCCGACGAGATCCTGATTCGCGCGTCGCTCGACGACGGCCACGTCGACCCCCGCCAGCGCCAACTCACCCGCCAACATGAGGCCCGTCGGACCTGCGCCCGCGATCACGACTGCATGGTTCGTCATCGCCGCACCGACAGCGTGAAAAGAATTGCTCGCATCTCGGGACCCTCGTCGGCGCCGGTTCCGGCATCGGTCCGCGATCCTGCACCACGGCCCGGGTCTTACGGCAAGTCCCCCGGTGGGCTATATTCTGAAAGTGCCGAAGAGCCGTTCGTGCTCGCGCGGCAAATCCCAACCCTTGTCACCGCGTCACTCGAACCGCGTGTTGACGGTTCGACATCACCCCGCGCTCCGGGTTGCCGTCACATGACGAGTGCATTCGCTTTGCTCGATGACGTACGCGCGATCGGCATTGGCGAAGCCGCGGTCGTAGCCGCGCACGTAGCCAACGAAGATGTACGTGGCGATGAAGCAGACCAGCCCGAGCGCGAGAACCGCGATGCCCAAGGCGCTCTCGAGGCGCCGTTTGGCGATTCGCCGCAACGCGACGACGGCATCGTGCAGCAACATCCGCGAATACCTCCTGGTTAGAGGTATCGGCGATCCTAGCAGCGCGCTAACGACGTGCCAAGCTCGAGCATTTCGCTACCGTACCTCTCGCCCCGATCGGGGGTGAGGCGGCGTCATGGCTTGGCGGATGCCGAGCTGCGAAAGTGCCGCGACCCGATGCCACGGCCCGAGCTGCGAAAGTGCCGCGACCGATGTCACGGCCGCGGCGAGGTCGGCAACAGTGCGCTCAGCGATTTCCTACGCGCGCGAGCTCATCGTCGATGACTTTGGCGAGCACGTCGTAAGCGACGGCGCCGCCGGGCACGGGTCGGCCATTCACGTAGAGCGCCGGCGTGCCGTTCACGCCGGCTTGCTCGCCGGCCTTCAGATCCGCGTCGATCTCTTTCTGGTACTTGTCCGAGTCGAGGCACTTGTCGAAGCGGTCCGTCTTCAAGCCGAGCTCGGCCGCGGCCATCTTGAGGTCATCGACTTTGAGCGCGTCCTGGTGCGCGTACATGCGGTCGTGCAGCTCCCAAAACTTGCCTTGCTCGTTCGCGCACATCGCGGCTTCCGAGGCTTTGGCCGCGAGCGGGTGGATGCTGTTGAGCGGATACTGGCGGAATACGAAGCGGACCTTGCCGGCGTAGTCTTTGAGAACCTTCTCTAGGGTCGGCTCCAGATTGCCGCAGTACGGGCACTCGAAATCGCCGAACTCGACGATCGTGACAGGGGCGTTGGCCGGGCCGCGCGACGGTGCGTCCTTGGCGTCGACCACGAGGCGCAGCGGCTCGAGCATCACCTTCACGTCGTATTTCTTCTTGAGCGTGTCGGTGTATTGCTCGACGGCTTGTTGTTGGCGTTGCTGCATCAAGTAGTCCTTGATGCGGCCTGCGAGTTGCTCCTTGGTGCCCGAGATGCGGTTCTTGTTCTGCTCGTAGAAGCTATCGACGTCGGCGTCGGTCGGCGGCGTGACTTTCGGGCCAATCTCTTTCTTGAGCAGATCGTCGACCGACATTCCCTGCGCTTTCGCTTCGCGCTCGAGGACTTGATTCGTCAGATAGCGATCGAGACCTTGCTCGAGGACGTTCTGACGTTCCTGGCGCAGCTTCGCGAGACCCGAGGCCGCGAAGTTCTCGAGCTCGGCTTGCGTGACTTTCTGATCGCCGACGGTCGCGACGACTTGGCTGCCGGCGCCGCTTGCGCCTTGCGCGACGGCGACACCGCACAGCATGAGCAAAGCGGCGCCCGTGAGCGCGGCGGCTTGACGGCCGCGGCGTGCGGCAAGGTGGAAAATGTGGGCCATACGAGCTCCTCGATCGAACGTCGGGGCCGTCCCGAACGGCAGCCCCCCTTGGGCCGCCATTCTAGACCGGACGACGGTCGTTTGTGTCGACGGCTCCGTGACGGACAGCTCGGCTCAGGGCGCATCGGGGGCCTCGGGCCCGCGGAGTGCCCGGAATCGCTCGGCCAGCGTGGGCTGCTCGTCGCCGTCGGCGGCCGTCGTCGTGCGCGGTACGGCGAAGACTTGGGTCCAGAAGATCGAGGGATTTTTCTCCGGCGCGAGCTCGAACGCGACGGCCATATCCGTGAAATAAGGCGCCATGAGCGTTGCGCAATGCCCCGGGCTCTCGAGCCACGCGGCCACGACGCTGTCCACGTCGGGCTGGCCGGCGGCCACGTTCTCGCCCGCGACCCGCCATGTGTACGACGTGCGCGTGACGCGCTCGCCGACGTGACTGCCGTCGGAGCCTTCGTGGCTAGGCACGCCGGTGGTGGCCATGTCGCGCGAGTGCTCGAGCGCGGCTTCGTAAAGCCGCGGTGAGAGCTTCACGGGCGGCGCCGGCGTATAGGTCTCGTCGCCGCACTGCCGGCCTTTGGTGCGCGCGGCGTTGACGAGTGTGAGCACCTGCTGCTCGACCGTGGCCGGATCCAGCGCCGGCGGTGCACTTCTGAGCTCCGACAGCACGATCCAGATCTCGTCGCCGCGCGCGAACACGCCGGCCTCGGCAAAGCCCGGATCCTCGACGGTCGTGCAGTACTTCTTCTCGAGCACGGAGCGGATGACGTTGTCCGACGTCGAGCCGCGCACGTGCAGCGACGTCGCGCGCACGGCCGGAGTGTGCGCGCGCTCGAATGCTTCGGAGAGCTCGGCGTTGTGCGACAGCTCGCGCGCGACGTCGTCGAGCTCGAGATTCGGCCGCACGCGCGCGCCGATCGCGGCCTCGCCTGCGCAACCGTCCGTGCGCAGCGCGTTGACGACCGCGATCGCGTCGGCCGCGGCGGGACCGAGTGGCAGCAGCGTGCCCACCACCAGCGCGCACAACGCTGCGGCGCCGCGGCGGCGCCGGAGGCGAACGGCCACGCTCCGAGCGGCGAAGGTCACCGTTCGATCATACAAGCTCCGGCCGGTGGCTGGCAGCACCGGCCGGGCGTCGAGCCGCTATTTGAGCTCTTTCTCGACTTCCATGGCGGCCTTCTTCGCCGCCTCGAAATCGTCGTTGGCGATGCCCGTGCGTGCCTCGGTCGCCGCCTTCTCGTATTTCATCTTCATCTTCCGGTCCGAGGTTTGCGGGATCGCGGCGCCTTCGTTCGCGCACGGATTGCCCATGGCTGCGTCGAAGCCGGCGCCTTTCTCGCCGACTAGGCAATTCAGCACGTGATGCAGATGCCGGTGCACGGACGCGACGTCGTCGCCTTTGGTCGCGAGCTCCGCGTGCTCCTCGGCCGTCATCGCGGCTTTCGGCGCCTTCGCGAGAGCGGCGCCCGACGACAATGCCGCAAGCGCGCCGAGTGCCATCAGGCTGGCGAAGGTCTTGAGCCTCTGCGTGGTCATAGTGCGATCCTCCGTAGGTGGACCCGCGAAGACCGGGGTTCGGTGTGTTACTGGCCCGCGAGTCGTGACTCTTCGACGTCGCTCATTCCACGGAAGTTCAAATCGCCGCGCGCACGGACGAAGATCTGCGCCATAGCCCGCGCTGCCGAGTGGCCTTCGACGCGCTCGTCGCCGGGTTGCGGCAGTATGTGAAGTCTCGGGAGGGCAACGACGCATGACGGGGTTCGTGATTACAGTCGGTCTCGTGGCGATTTGCGTCGCCGGCCTGCTCGCTTGGCGGCGTGCCGACGTGCGAGACGAGCAAGCGGTGTGGCGCGATCTGCTGCGTCGAGCCGGCGGCGCCGGCCCGCCGTTCGATCCCGCGATCGTCGCCGGGCTGCCCGAGCCCGCGCAGCGTTACTTTCGCTACACGATCGCGCCCGGCACGCCGTTGGTCTCGGCCGTCGAAATCGACATGACGGGCGAGCTCGGCCTCGGTAACAAAGCCAAGCCGAACTACGGGCCCATGCGCGCGGCGCAAATTCTCGTGCCGCCGCTCGGGCTCGTCTGGCGCGTGCGTACGGGCCTGCTGAGCGGCTCCGACGGCCTGACGCCCGAGACGTCGTGGACCAAGTTTTGGCTGCTGAATCTGATCCCCGTCGTGCGCGTGTCGGGCAATCCCGATCATCACCGCTCCGCCTACGGCCGCGTGGTGTCGGAAGGCGCGTTCTGGGCGCCGGCGAGCTTGTTGCCGAGCGATCACGTCGTTTGGTCGGCCGTCGACGGGCGCACTGCGCGCGCGACCGTGTCTCACGGTGCGTTCACGCAAGCCGTCGATCTGACCATCGAGCCGGACGGCCGCCCGAGCCGGGTCGTGATTCAGCGGTGGAGCAACGCCAACGCCGACAAAGTGTTTCGCGAGCAACCTTTCGGCGGCGATCTCGCGGACTTTCGCGAGGTCGGCGGCTATCGACTGCCGATGCGCGTGGAGGGCGGCAACTCGATCGGCACGGACGACTACTTCCCGTTCTTCAAGGCGCAGGTGCAGTCGATCTCGTTTCCGCAGCTCGCCGGGCGCGGCGGGCGCGCCGACGAGCTCGCAAGCGCGGGCCGGCCACCGCGCTCGTGAAGCCGCCGACGGGATGGAGGCGTACGCCATGACGGCAAGCGTGGTGAAGTGGGGCTACCGATGCGGGCTCGCGGCCGCCGCCTCGACGATCGCGTTCGACGTCGTGCAGCTCATGCAGATCGCCGGCATGCTGCGCTTTCCGCTCGACGAGATCCTGATCTATGCCACATCGCTTGGCATCGTCGTGCCGTTCCTGCTCGAGATGCTGGCCTTTCACCATCTGACGCCCGCCGACAAGCGCTTTTGGACGCACGGTGCCTTGCTGTTCACGGTGCTGTATGCCGGCTTCGTCGTCGCCAACTACGTCGTGCAGCTCGCGACCGTGATCCCGGCAAAGCTCAACGGCACGGTCGAGGGATTGCGTGTGCTCGACCAGACGCCTCACTCACTGTTCTGGGACTACGACGCGATCGGCTACTTGTTCATGGGCTTGGCAGCGCTCATGGCCATTCCCGCGCTCGAGCCGGTCGGTTTCGAGCGTCGCGTGCGCGGTGCTTTGCTTGCGCACGCGCTCGTGACGCCGCTGATCGCGTTCGTCTATTTCTATCCGACCTATTCCGACTCGGTGCTGCTGCTCGGCTTGCCGTGGGCCGTCACGGCACCGCTGTTCATGGCGCTGCTCGCCGTGCGGCTGCGACGCTCGGAGCCGCACGTGACGTGAGATTTTCGCGCTTCGTTAAGGCGTGCAAACGCTGACCGAGATCGTCGAGACGTTCACGCAGTAAGCGCGAGCCGGCGCGGACTTGCGATGCGGGCGCCGGCCGCTGCCGCGCGCCGCAGCCCGCCACGCTCGGTGCAGCGGGGGATTTGCTTTCGCCGCGCGCCTGCTTATTGTTAGCGGTTGGCACGACTCAGGTCGACGATCGAGAACAATGACAACAACGACGATTGCTCCGCTGCCCGCTCACTGCCCCGCGCCGCCGGCTGCTTTGGCGCCGCGCGGCGCCGTCGTCGCGGCGCTCGGCGCCGCGCTGTGCGCCGGCTGCAGCAGACCTACGCCGCCGCCGCCCGCGCCGCCGACGGTAGAAGTGGCAACACCACTCGCGCAACGCGTGACGGATTGGGACGACTACTCGGGTCGCTTCGAGCCCGTCGATGCCGTCGAGATCCGGCCGCGCGTATCCGGGGCGATCGAGTCCGTGCATTTCGAGGACGGGCAGCTCGTCGAGCAGGGCGATCTGCTATTCGTCATCGACCCGCGCCCGTACGCCGCCGAGCTCGCCGAGTCCAAGGCGCAAGTCGCCGGCGCGCGTGCCGAGCTCGCGAACGCCGAGGCCGAGCTCAAACGCGCGCAAGCGCTGGTCGGCAACAAGCTCGTGAGCGAAGCCGAGACCGAGGTGCGCATGGCCGCGCAGCAAAAGGCCGCCGCCGAGCTCGACGCGGCCGAGGCGACCGTCGAGATGAAGGCCCTGAACCTTTCATTCACGCAAGTCAAAGCGCCGCTGTCGGGTCGCGCGTCGTATCGGCGTCTTGCGCCCGGCAACATCGTGACGGCCGACACGACCGTGCTCACGACGATCGTGAGCCAGGACCCGATCCGGTTCGTGTTCGACGTGCCGGAGTCCGCGCTGCTCAAATACAAGCGCGAAGCGCAGGGGCCGCGCGAGAGCCGCGTCGACATTCGCTTGCAGGACGAAACGGAGTATCGCTGGAAGGGTCGAGTCGACTTTCTCGACAACGCGCTCGATCGCAGCTCGGGCACGATTCGTTTGCGCGCCGTGGTCGACAATCCGGAAGGCTTCATCTCGCCGGGCATGTTCGGACAGCTGCGCCTCTACGCGTCCGAGCCGTTCGACGCGCTGCTCGTGCCCGATCAATCCGTCGTGACCGATCAAATGCGCCAAGTCGTCTACACCGTCGACGCCGACGGCACCGTCGGGCAGAAAGTCGTCGGGCTCGGGCGCCTCATGGACGGGTTGCGCGTCGTGCGCGAGGGTCTCGCGCCGCAGGATCGCATCATCATCAGCGGCGTGCAGCGTGCGCGACCCGGGCGCAAGGTGACGGCGAAAGACGGCGTGGTGACGGCGTTCCCGACCGGCGTGTCGCTCGGCGAGGAGAGCAAGCTGTCGCTGCCGGGCGATCGCAACGACGAGAGCACGACTGTGCCTCCCCGTGCGCCCGGTGGCTCGCAGCCCCGTGCGCTCGATGACGCCGGCGCGCCCGGCACGTCCGGCGGGCCGAGCGGCTCGACCGGGGCACGCTGAGGCTCGACCCGGCATGCGCTTCTCGCACTTTTTCATCGACCGGCCGATCTTCGCGGCGGCCGTGTCCGTCGTCATCACGCTCACGGGCGTGTTGTCGTATCTCACGCTGCCCGTCGATCAATATCCGCAGATCGCCCCGCCCACGGTGTCCGTCAACGCGCTGTATCCGGGCGCCACGGCCGAGGAGATCGCCGACACCGTGGCCGCGCCGCTCGAGCAGCAGATCAACGGCATCGCGAACATGCTGTACATGTCCTCGTCGTCGACGAGCGAAGGGCGCGTGACGATCACGACGACGTTCAAAAACGGCACCAACGTCGACATCGCGCAGGTGGACGTGCAAAACCGGATTCAGTCGGTGCTGCCGCAGTTGCCGCAAGTCGTGCGCGATCTCGGCATCACGGTGCGCAAGGGCAACACCGACATCCTGCTCATCGTGCACATGTTCGCGACCGACAAGAGCGTGGACCGGAAATACATCGCGAACTACGCGAACCTGCAGGTGCGCGAGCGCCTGCTGCGCACGCCGGGCGTGGGCGACGTGAACGTCAACGCGGCGCGCGATTACGCCATGCGCGTGTGGATCGATCCGGAGCGCGCGGCCGCGCGCGACCTCACGGTGGACGAGATCGTGGCCGCGCTCAAGAACAACAACATCCAGGTCGCGGGCGGGGCGATCGGCTCGCCGCCGTTCGACGACAATCCGGCCGCGTATCAGCTCAACATCCGCGCGCAAGGGCGCCTCGACACGCCCGAGCAGTTCGCGGACGCGATCATCAAGCGCGACGCGCAAGGCCGCGTCACGCGCATCGGCGACGTCGCGCGCGTCGAGCTCGGCGCGCAGAACTACGCCGTCAACGCATACAAGAGTCTCGATCCGGCCGTGTCGCTCAGCGTGCAGCAGGCGCCCGATACCAACGCGCTCGAGACTTGGGACAACATCAAAGCCACGATGGAGGAGCTCAAATCGCAGTTCCCGCCCGGCGTGGCCTACGAGATCATCTTCAACCCCGTCGCGTTTACACGCGCGGCCGTCGACGCCGTGCAGGAAACGCTGCTCGAGGCCATGATCCTGGCTGTGATCGTCGTCATGCTGTTCCTGCAGCGCTGGCGCACGGCCGTCATTCCGCTGCTCGCGATTCCCGTGTCGCTGATCGGCACGCTGTCGATCATGTCGCTGTTCGGCTTCTCGCTGAACAATCTGTCGATGTTCGGTTTAGTGCTGTCGATCGGCATCGTCGTCGACGATGCGATCGTCGTCGTCGAGAACGCCGAGCGACATCTGCGCGCCGGCATGGCGCCGCGCGAGGCCGCGCATCTGACGATGGACGAGTGCGGCGGCGCGCTGATCGGCATTGCGCTCGTGCTCGTGGCCGTGTTCGTGCCGACGGCGTTCCTCGGCGGCATCGCCGGGCAGTTCTACAAGCAGTTCGCGCTCACGATCGCCTCGGCGACCGTGATCTCGCTCATCGTCTCGCTCACGCTGTCGCCCGCGCTCGCGGCCGTGATCTTGACGCCGCACGACCCGGCGAGCGCGCACACCGGTATCGGCAGGCGGCTCTACGCGCTCGGCGAGCGCGCCAACGGCTGGCTCGAGCGCCTGAGCGGCGGCTATGCGCGCTTCACGGGCGCGACGCTGCGCCATCGCGCGCTGCTCGTCGTGCTGTACGCGGGCTTGCTCGGCCTCACGGCTTGGCGCGTGATCGACACACCGCGCGGCTTCGTTCCGCAGCAGGATCAAAACGACGTGGCGATCTCGCTCACGATGCCGCCCGGCACGAGCCTCGCGCGCACCGACGCGCTCGTGCAGCAGGTGATTCCGATCGTGCTCGGCACGCCGGGCGTGTCGTCCGCGTCCGTGTACTCGGGCATGGACGGCATCACGTTCAGCAACGCGACGAACTCCGGGCAGCTGTTCGCGATCTTCGACCCGTTCGAGGAGCGCCTGCCCAAAGGGCTCACGGCGCCCGTGATCGCGGCGGAGCTGCGCAAGCGTTTGTCTACGATCACGGCGGCCGAGATTCGCGTCGTGAATCCGGCCTCCGTGCGCGGCATGGGCAACACGGGCGGGTTCCAGATGATGGTGGAGGACCGCGGCGGTCTCGGTTACCGCGCGCTCGAAGCCGCCGTGCAGCGGTTGGCGGAAGCGGCGACCGCGGATCCGGCCATCTCGCTCGCGTTCAGCAACTTCAACACGCGCAATCCCACGCTCAATGCCGTCGTCGACCGCGACAAGGCCGAGATGCTCGGCGTGCCCGTGCGCAACGTGTTCTCGACGCTGCAGACATACCTCGCGGGCACGTACGTCAACAACATCAACTTGCTCGGCCACACGTTCCAAGTGATCGCGCAGGGCGACGCGAGCTATCGTCAAGACGAGGAGTGGGTGGGGCAGCTCAAGACGCGCTCGGCATCGGGTGCGATGGTGCCGCTCAACGCCATCGCGAAGCTGCAGCCGTCGACGGCGCCTTATCGCGTGCTGCGCTACAACCTCTACCCCGCGGCCGACATCCAGGGCGACACGGCGCCGGGCTACTCGTCGGGTCAAGCCATCGCCGCCATGGAGCGCATCGCGCGCGAGGTGCTGCCCGCGGGCATGAGCTTCGAGTGGACGAGCCTCGCCTACCAGCAGCGCTTGTCCGGCAATGCCGGCGCGCTCGCGTTCGCGCTCGGCGTCGTGTTCGTGTTCATCTTCTTGGCCGCGCTCTACGAGAGCTTGACGCTGCCGCTCGCCGTGATCTTGATCGTGCCCATGTGCTTGCTGGCCGCGATGCTCGGCGTGAATCTGCGCGGCATGGACAACAACATCCTCACGCAGATCGGCATGGTGGTTTTGATCGGCCTCGCGGCGAAGAACGCCATTCTCATCGTCGAGTTCGCGCGCCAGGGCGAGGAGCAGGGCATGTCGAGCGTCGCTGCCGCGATTGCGGCCGCCAAGACGCGGTCTGCGGCCGATCCTCATGACGTCGGCCGCGTTCATCTTCGGCGTGATGCCGCTGGCTTTCGGCACGGGACCCGGCGCGGAGCTGCGCCAGGCCCTCGGCGTGGCCGTGTTTTTCGGGATGCTCGGCGTGACGGTGTTCGGCCTCGTGTTCGTGCCGCTGTTCTACGTGTTCTGTCGCAGGCTCGCCGAGCGTTTCTCGCCCGACGTGCCGCACGTGCGCGTTCTGCAGCCCGGCGAGCCGCCCGGTCCGCGCTCGGGCGCGGCCGGCGAGCCGGCACCTTCCGCGTGATGGCAACGGGTTGGGCGCGCGAAGGCGCCGTGCAAGATCAGATCGACGACACCGTCAAGGACGGCTGTGCAGCGCGCCAAGAGCCGCCTCCCGCAAGGCGAGAGCGCGAAAGTCTGCGACGAATGTGCCGAGCCGATTCCGGAGGCGCGCCGCCAAGCGCTGCCGGGTGTGCGACTCTGCGTCAAATGCCAGCAAGAAGCGGACAAGGAAGATCGCCACTTCAGCGGCTACAACCGCCGCGGCAGCAAGGACAGCCAGCTGCGCTGATGGCTTGCTACTTTGGTTCGGTCTCGAGCCAGTGAGAGTAATCGTGCGTGAGCCGATTTTCCGGGTCGTAGGGAGAAACGTGATGGCGAACGCCATTGCCGTCCTCCAAGCACTCATCCTCGACGATCCGCGCGCCGCGCTGTTTGACACGATGTAGGTGGGTGCGCAAGGTCCACGGCGCCGAATACGTCTCGGGATCTTCGATCCGGGCTTCGTATTCGAGCGTATCCGGCCCGGTCATCGTGTAGCGCTCGACGATGTGCACGGCGTTGCTGTGAAAGTTTCCGGCCTGATCGAGCCAGAGTTGATCTGTCAGCGCCGCGACGTCGGCTACGAGCGTGTCGCCCTCCCACCGGTAGCGCGTGTCGCCCATCCACCAATCGGCGGCGTCGAAGTGCGGCCGCGTGTCCGGATGAAAGACACGGAACGCGTGATTTTCCTGGTAGACGATCGCGAAGTTCCCTGGGCTCTGAAGGATCTGGAGGGGTGTCGCGAGGTACGTCGCGCGCGGCACGCCTGCTTGGAAGCATTTCATGGACGGGTCGGCGGTGGCCCGATTCCGGTAGTTGTCTGCCCGCCGTTGAAGGGCTTCGGGTCGATAGGGAATCTTCCCGCTCGGTGGGTCGACGATGATGCTATCGGCCGCCGCCACGCCTTTCGCGCGTGCGTGACCCTCGATGTTCACATACGCCGTGTCTCGGACCTGCCAGAGGCCGCGAAAATCCGGCGTCTTGCCGTCCCAGAGCCGCTCCGGCGTATACGTCGGCGAGCCGCTCGTGTTTTGGGCGAGGACGGTGGCGGGGTATGTGGCTATTGTCGCGACGACGATCGCAAGGCCGGTCGAGAGCCAGGTTGCGTCGTTCGTCCTCATTTTACCCGCCGCTTCTTGCCACCGTTCTCGTCCGTGTAGTGCTGTAGGCTTCGCTCGCCTTCGAGGCAACTGTATTCGAGGATCTGCTGCTCTGCAGGCACGCGCCGCAGCGTGAAACGAAACTCGACCGGCTTCGCGAACACCGTGGGATCCGTGACGGTGGCTTCGTAAAGAATCGTGTCGGAATCGACCAGCGAGAATCGCTCGAGCACGTGCTCGTTCTCGTCGACGAAATTGCCTTCCATATCCAACCACGTACGGCCATTGAAGTTGCCGACGTCGACGACCAACGTGTCGCCGTCCCAACGGCCGCGAGAATCTCCATCCCACGCCGAGTAATTCTTGGGGTGTGCGCTGTTGTCGGTGGGAATGATTCTGACGTCGTGCATGGCCTCGTGCAGCAGGGCGACAGAGTTCTCGTCCTGAATGATTTGCACCGGATAGAGTCCGGCGGGCTGATCGAGGGCGCGCGGGACGCCGGGCAGGTGACAGTGGGCCTCCGGATCGTCGTAGCTGCGGCGCTGACGGTCGAGCTTTTCGGCCGCGGCCGCCGGTGTGTAGGCGTACTGCGGGGCCGGTGGCGGACCGCCGCCGCGTCTCGCGGCGAAATTCGTTCCGTCGAGGGAGCCGATGAACAGTCCCTGGAACCCGCCGGCACTCTTGAGCCACAGTCCCTGCAAATCGGGGTGCCCGTCGGGGAGTCTCGGGACGACGCCGCTCGCTCGACTCGGGGCCGGTGCGGGTTGTTGAGCCGAGGCCGGGGCGGATGCGAGCGCAGTCAAAACCACGCACAGGCATGTCGCCGCGTCGAACCGTGCGCGGTGCGCCTGAGCGTGAACGGTGTGCCCGCTCGTCTTCACTGTGGTCCCGGTGAGGTGCTCGACGCGCCCGTTGGGGTGCCGGTCGAGCCCGCGAAGATCTTTCTGCCGTCCGCCAGTGTGATGCGTGCGGCGTTCGCCGTATTCGACCCGTCCTTGGCCTGATAGGCCTCGATGGTGATCACGTCGCCGGGTTTGAGCGAGTTCTTCGTCCAGCCGAGCCGCATGAGACCGTTCGGATTCGAAGTCTCGATCATCCATCGCGCTGTCTTGCCGTCGGGGCCGGCCACATCGAGAGTGATCCATCCGTGCGGGTTGATCATCTCCCACTGCACGACGATGCCCTCGAGTGTCAGCGGCTTATTCGCATCGAACTCGGCGGCGAACGAATGGTGAGCCAGAGCCGGAGCGCAGTGCCAAGAGAGCGCAAGCACCACGAGCGCAACGGCGTAGAATCGGAGCTTCACAAGGATCCCCCCTCTGCAGACTCCTGGGCACAAGCTTACCATCGGCCTATCGTTTCGGCATATCCCGCCTGCGTGGAACGTTCGCCACCCACGGCGAACGATCGGCGGCTTCGGCCCGGAGCGCGTCGGCAACGAAGTGCTACTCTGGCGGCCCTTTCACTCCGTCCGAAGGAACTCGAATGAGCGCTTTGCCGCCGTGTCCGCTGTGCAAGTCCGAGCTCACATACGAAGACGGACCCATCTACATTTGCCCGGAGTGCGCCCACGAATGGCCGCGCGCCTCGGCCGCTGCGGGTGCTGCTGCCGAAAGCGATTCGGAATCCGATGAGCTGGCCCGCGACGCCAACGGCAACGCGCTGCAAGACGGCGACACCGTCACGGTCATCAAAGATCTGAAAGTCAAAGGCTCGTCCACCGTCGTCAAGGTGGGCACGAAGGTGAAGGGCATCCGCATCGTCGCGGGCGATCACAACATCGATTGCCGTATCGACGGCATCGGCGCCATGAAGCTCAAGTCGGAGTTTGTCAAGAAGGTATAGCGGCGCTGCGCCGTCGACTTGATCGTCAATCGCTGGAAACGACGTGTGCAACGCCGATGCATCGTTCGAGTGGCCGGCCCGGGGTGCACCTAGCTCGGGCGGCCAGCTCGGGCGCTCAGCTCGCGCGGTTAGTTCGGGCGGCTAGTTCGGGCACCGGGCTCGAGCGCCGAGCTCAACTCAGCGCTTGCGTGAGCGCTCGCTCGAGCCGTGCCACGGTGCCGTCCACGTCGGCGAGCTTGTCGAGCCCGAAAAGCCCGATCCGAAACGCGCGGTAATCGGCCGGCTCGCCGCATTGCAGCGGCACACCGGCCGCGACTTGCGCGCCGGCCGCCGCAAACTTCGCGACCATGTCGGCGTCCTTCGTGTACGACACGACCACGCACGGCGCTTCGAAGCCCGGTCCCGCGACGCTCGGGAATCCGCGCGCCTCGAGCAACGCGCGCACGCGCGCTCCAAGCTCGATCTGTCGGTTGCGGGCCTGCTCGAAGCCGAACTTCTCCGTCTCGTTCATCAGATCGCGCAGCCGGCGAAGACCGTCCGTCGGCATCGTGGCGTGATACGCATGGCCGCCGCCCTCGTAGGTCTCCATGATCTGCAGCCACTTGGCGAGATCGAGCGCAAAGCTCGTGCTCTTCGTCTCGGCCAGGGCGGCGCGTGCGCGCTCGCCGAGCATGACGAGCCCGGCGCCCGGCGTGCCGGACCAGCCTTTCTGCGGCGCCGTGATGAGCACGTCGACGCCGAGTGCGCGCATGTCTACCCACAGCGTGCCCGAGGCGATGCAGTCGAGCACGAAGAGACCGCCGACGGCGTGCACGGCCGCCGCGACGCGCCGGACGTAGTCGTCCGGCAGCAGGATCCCGGATGCCGTCTCGATGTGCGGTGCGAAGACGACGTCGGGCCGCTCCTTACTAATGTGCGCTTCGACTTCCTCGATGGGTGCGGGCACGAACGGCGCATCGGCCGCCGTGCCGGTGCGGCGCGCTTGGAGCACCGAGGCCGAGGCCGGGATGGCGCCGGCCTCGAAGATCTGCGTCCAGCGGTAGCTGAACCAGCCGTTGCGCAGCACCGTGCAGCGCTTGCCCGTGGCGAATTGGCGGGCGACCGACTCCATGCCGTAGGTGCCGCCGCCCGGCACGATGGCGACCGAATGCGCGCCGTAGACCTTCTTCAAGGTGGCCGAGATGTCGCGCATCACGGCCTGAAAGGCCTTGGACATGTGGTTCAGCGAGCGGTCGGTGAACACGACCGAAAATTCGAGCAGGCCGTCGGGGTCGACGGCGGAGATGGGGTTGTTGGGCACGTCCGTGCACTCCAGGTCGATGTTTTCGAGGGGCGCCAGGATACCTCGTGTGGGCGAAGAAGGCGCGCGCCCGCCGCCCGCTGCGGGCCCTCCGCACGATCAGTGAAGCGACCCGTCGCCCAAATGCCGCAGCTTCTCGGGGTTGCGCACCACGTAGACACCTGCGATCTGCCCGTCGACGATGTCGAGGGCCGTGGTCTGCAGAATTCCGTCGGCCTCGAGCGTGACGAAGCCGGGCAGCCCATTGATCAGGCCATAGCGCACGAGCCGCGACGGATTCTCGGCCAACACGCGAGCAATCGTTGCAAAGGCCCGCATGACATCCTCGATCCCGACGATGGGTGCGGGCGCGGCCGGCCGCTTACCGCCGCCGTCGGCATGGACGACCACGTCCGCCGCAAGCAGCGATCGCAGCGTCTTCATGTCGCCGTTGCGGGACGCCGCGAAGAATCCCGCCGCGATCTCGAGCGCGTGCTCTTTCGGCACGTCGAACCGGGGACGCTCCGCGCGAACGTGCGTCCGCGCACGGGCCGCGAGCTGCCGGCATGCCGCGGGATCCCGTTCGATCGTGTCGCCGACCTCCTCGAACGTGAGGCCGAACACGTCGTGGAGCAAAAACGCGGCCCGTTCGAGCGGCGACAGACGTTC
This sequence comes from uncultured Gammaproteobacteria bacterium, assembly GCA_963786385.1. Classification (GTDB taxonomy): domain Bacteria; phylum Pseudomonadota; class Gammaproteobacteria; order Steroidobacterales; family Rariloculaceae; genus FEN-1219. Next base: position 9,092 of record CAWAYS010000004.1, on the reverse strand, counting down.
GAGCGCCATCATGAGCGGCAACGTCACGTCGAGCGAATCGTCCGTTTCGGTTTCGACGATCGGCTCCGGGAGCCAAGGACCGACATAGGTCTCGCGTTGGCGCCGTGCGGACTTGAGCACGTCGAGGGAAAGGCGCGTGACCACGCGGCGCAGATACGCTTCCGGCTCACGCACTTGTGCGCGGTCGACGTCGAGCCAGCGCAAGAACGCGTCTTGCACGATGTCCTCGGCGTCCGCGATCGATCCCAGCATTCGATAGGCGATTCGCGTCAGTTTCGGACGCAGCGGATTGAAGGCCTCCGCTGCGTCCCGTTTCGGGTCGGCGCTCATCTAGGCCACCTTGCGACTCGCCGCCACCGGGTGCGGCACGTGGAATCCGACGTTCAGGCGGTTGAAGCCGTTGATCGCCACGATGAGGAGCGTGAGCTTGACCTGCTCCTCCTCGCTGAAATGAGCCTGCAACGCGCGATAGGCCTGCTCCGGTGCGCCCGTGTCGTGGATTCGGGTCAAAGCTTCCGTCCACTCCAACGCCGCGCGCTCGCGGGCGCTGTACAGCGATGATTCGCGCCAAGCGGGGAGTATGTCGATACGCTCTTCGGTCTCGCCCTGCTTACGGGCGTCGCGCGCGTGCATGAACAGGCAGGGCGCGCAGCCGTTGATCTGCGATGCGCGCAGCTCCACGAGCGCCGCGACGGTGGGATCCACGCCCTCGTGGGCGTACATGCCGAAATCGATGAGCGGCTTGACCAAGCCGAAGTGCGCGTCGTAGGGATTCACTCTCGAAGTCATTGTCGTCTCTCCGTTCTCGTCGGGGGGTACGGAGGCAAGACGAGGTAGGCGACCCGGAACGTGACATGCACCGGCGATCTTTCGCGGCCCCGATTCCGGTCCCGTGGGAGGGTTGCAAGCGCTGCCGTGCCCTCGCCCGATAGCGGTCCGTAGTGCTCCACTTGAACTGCACCGATCAGATAGCTCAATAGGGTCCGAAACGCAATCACGCGTTGCGCCCCCTAAACCGCCCTTGGGTGCCGCGGCACGCGCCGGTAAGCTATGTCGGCGGCCGAAGCCGCGATCACAACCACCAGGGGGGATCATGAGCGCTCGAGTTTTTCGTTCCGTGCTGGCCGCCTGCGCAGTGGCGGCCGTCGTCGTGGGCTCGTTCGCCGTGCGGGGCGCGGACAAAGACGACGTGGCCGCGCTCGCGGCGCGCGTGCGCGTGCTCGAAGACCGCGAGGACATCCGCGCGCTGATCCTCGCTTACGGCTGGTCCCACGATCATCGGGATTACAAAACGTTCGCGAGCCTCTTTGCCACGAACGGCGAATGGATCGGCGGCTTCGGCACGGCCAAGGGCCCGGACGCGATTTTCGCGCTCATGGACGAGAAGATCGGCCACCATCCGCTGCCGGAGGGCTCGGGCACGTTCCACGTGCTGACGAACGATCAAATCGAGATCGACGGTGACCGCGCGTCCGCCACGACGAAGTGGCTTTACATCACCGCCGGCGACGACCACGCGCCGAAGCCCACGTACCTCGGGCACTACGACGATCAGTTCATTCGCGAGAACGGGGAGTGGAAGTTCTTACGGCGGCAGTCGTTTTCGGATATTTCGCCGCTGCGCCGGCCGTAGCGGCCGCGTGCTCGGTCGGTTTTTGCTATCCACGACGCAACGCGGCAAGAAGACCGGCACGAACCTTCTTATGTTCTACCTGAATGCCCGCTAAACGGCGCGTTCAGTCTGCTTTAAGCGGCCGTTTGCGATCCTGCCCCCCAACGTCGAATCGACGTGCTTTGCAGGAGACTCGATATGAAACGCGCTGCACTCATCGGTACCTTGGTGCTCTCCCTCGCAGCGGGCTCGGCGGCCATGGCGGACTCCGGGCGCCGCGGTCACGACGACGGGCACGGCCGCCGCGAGAGCCACGGCCAGATACACCATCGTGAGCATGCCCGCGCGCATCACGCAGAGCGTCACGACTTCGGTCACGCGCGTCTCGCGTATCGCGCGCCATATCGGTACGGCGCCTATCACCGGCCGCACGGCTACTACTCGCATCGTTGGGTGCGCGGCGACCGTCTTCCCGTCGCCTATTACTCGCGCCCGTACGTGATCGGTGACTACCGCACTTGGGAACTGCGTGCTCCGCCGCGCGGCTACCACTGGGTGCGTGTGGATGGCGACGCCGTGCTCGCGGCGGTGGCGACCGGCATCGTGCTCGACACCGTGTTCCATGTGTTCAACTAGCCCTGTCCCGGTCGTCTCGGAAGTGCGGCAGCGCCTGGGCTGCCGCGCTTCCGGACGACTTCCCTACGCTTTGGACGGTGCGCACGCGCCCCCGCAACGGCACTGCGGACCGCAGGCGCACGCTGCTCGCGGCGCAGCGCTCTGGCACCCGCACTTGCAGGCCGGCCCGGGGCAGGGGCTGCAACCACACGGAATCTGCTTCGCTTCGTTCATGTCGACTCTCCTTGGAGTTGGTTTGAAGTGCGAGCTCAATCTACAGCGCCCTCGGCGGTGCGCCTTGAACGAAAGGGCTATTCAGCGGAGCCCGTTGCCGGGCGCGAGGCTTAGGGCGAGATCGCCGTGTTCGGATGCGGCGGGGCTGCCGCGATATCCATCAACGACGGCGGGATCCCAATCATACGGCGGCTCGTGCGCGTGAGATGGGCGGAGTCGGCGAACCCTGCGGCATGGGCGGCCGTCGACAAGGACGCGCCGTTCATGCGGTGCTCCCATACGCTCACGAACCGTCGCCACAGGATGTACTGCCGCAAGCCCATTCCCGTTTGCTCGATGAACAGATGCCGGAAACGGCTCGGCGAGAGGCAGGCCACGCCCGCCACGTGCCCGAGTGTGAGCGGCACGGAGAGATGGTCGTTCACGTACTTCACGGCACGCAAGATGCGTTCGTCGCTCGCAGCGCTCGGTTCCGCGTGCTGCGTCAGCGACTGCACGACCCGGCGCGCTTGCTCGACGATCGCCGCGCGGCCACGCCGTTCCAGTGCCGCGGCGCGCAGCGTCGGTAGAACGTCATCGACGAGAGTCCGGTCGACGTCCGCGATGCCATGACGCAAGTAGCGCTCCGTGAGCGCTCTCCCGTCGCGCGTCTCCGGCTCGACAAAGATCGTTGCGCCGTAGTGGACCCTGGAGCCGTCCATTGCATGAGGCTGGCGAGACGGGACCACCGCGAGCGCGTAGTCGGCCCATGGATCCTCGTTGTTCGCGCGTAGCCGGATGCGACCCTCGAAGAGGAAACAGATCTGGATGGCTTGATGCGCATGCGCGGGAATCGTGCCGGCAGTCCCCACGAAAATCGCTCCGCCATCCCACGGAAAGTACTGAGCGATGCTGACCGGCTCGGTCATCGAACTCCCGTTTGTTGCATGCGCGACATCCTACGCCGTTTCGGGGTTGGACCTCGCGCGCGACGCGTGCTTCCTACAGAGAGCGGCCAAGGTGATCGCTCCGGTTGGGCGGCAGACCATCGAGGTCACCGCTCAGCTCGAGTACCGGATCCTCGCCGTGCTCACGCGCAAGCGCATAGACGGCGGCGCGGATCGCCTGCGACTTGGTCCAGCCGCGCGCCTTGGGCGACTGGGACGGTACGGGGCGTGAAAGGTGCGAAAACTTGGATTTGGATCTTGGCGGATGCTCTTTCTGATCTTCGTTGTTTTGATTCCGCTACAGCTCATGCGCATTCGGAAAGAACGTGCGGCGCTGGAAGCGAAATTCGGGGAGGCCCGCCACTGTGACGAACTTACTGGTTTATGCCGGCAGCAACGGCGACGCTGGCCGGACCTTGCCTGACCGGGGCGACGCAGAGGAGGACGGGCCGGCTATGGATGTACTGATTGCAATCGCGCACATCGGTGGTACGGCCATCGTACTTGTCACGTTGGGAGTGGCGACAACCGTGCTGATGACGAGGCGGCTCGTGACGCGGGCTACCGTTCGACCCCTCCGCGACGAGCAAGGTACGCGAACATGAACGTTGCTCTTCTCATCGATTGCGAGAACGCCAACCCCGAGTCTATCGACGGAATTCTTAGCGAGCTCGCCGAGAAAGGCGCCATCAATATCCGTCGCGCCTACGGCAATTGGAAGAATCAGGCCGCCTGGGAAGAGAAACTGCATCCCTTCGCCATCCAGCCCGTGCAACAGTTTGCCTACACCAAAGGCAAGAACGCGGTCGACATGTGCATGGCCATCGACGCGATGGAGTTGCTGTTCGCCGAGCGCGTCGACATCTTCGCCCTCGTGACCAGCGACTCGGACTTCACCCCGCTCGTGCTGAAGCTGCTATCGAAGGGGAAGTCCGTGATCGGTTTCGGCGAGAGCAAGACGCCGGAACCGTTCAAGAAAGCCTGTTCGCTGTTCATCCATACCGACGGCTTCGGCAAGCCCTCGGACGAAAGCGCTGGATCATCGCGCGGCGGTGAGAGGCGATCGAGGAACGAGCTCCGAGGCGATACCGAGCTCTCGAACCTACTCCGATCCGCCGTGGAGGCGATGAAGGGCGAGGACGGAGCGGCGCCGATGGCCCGCATCGGGCAATATATCGCCAACAACTCGTCGCTGAGCCCGAAAAATTACGGGTACGCAAAGTGGTCGGACTTGATGCGCGCTACCGAGTATTTCGACGAAGTCTCCGGCGAGAACCATCAACCGAGCTTTCGCGACAAGAAGACGGGAAGGTCGCCCGAAGCCAGCTGACGGCGCGGCCTCAGGATGTATGCTGTTCGCGAGGCCCGCCATCCCGTGAACACCGCCGCCGACTGCCCTTTCTGCCGCCCGGATCCCGAGCGCATCGCGTGGTCCGATTCGCCGCTCGTGCTCGCGCTCTGGGACGGCTTTCCCGTCTCGCCCGGCCACGCGCTCGTGGTGCCGCGGCGGCACGCGGCCGGCTGGGCCGACCTCACGGCTGCCGAGCACGAGGCGCTGCTCGCGGCCATCGACCCCGTGCGCGCTTTGATCGCCGAACGCCACGCGCCCGACGGCTTCAACGTGGGCTTCAACGACGGCGCTGCCGCGGGCCAGACCGTGATGCACTTTCACCTGCACGTGATCCCGCGCTACGCGGGCGACGCGCCCGATCCGCGCGGCGGCGTGCGCTGGGTGCTGCCGCAGAAGGCCACGTACTGGCGAGGTAACGGCCCATGAGCGAGCGCCCCGTCGGCGAGCTCGACTTCCTGCGGAAACTCCAGCGGCTGCTGGCCGAGGGCGACTTCGTCGCCACGTACAAGCTCGCGCTGCTGAACGCGCTCGCGGACCTAAGCGTGGAGGGCGAGCCGGAGCGCGACGGCTCGTTACGCGTGCCCGTCGAGGCGCTGGCGACCAAGTTCATCGAGTACTACTGGCCGCAGGCGCGGCCGTACCGTGCCGGCGACGGCGCGGGGTTCGTGTTGTTGCAGAACGCCGGCAAGCAGGCCGCCGTGATCAACGCGCTCACGATCCTGCAGGGCGAGCACGCCACGCTGGCTGCGGCGCGAAACGCTCGCCGCTGGCGCGCGCTGGTGCGCGATGTGGGGCGCACCATCGTCACGATGCCGCTGTGGAAGCTCCAGACCGTGGGTAGCGAGCGTGACGAGTTCCTGTACCGGCAGGCGGAGCCCGCCGACGGCGGCATTCGCCTGCTGCCCGGCGTGCCCCAGGCATTTCGCTCGCTCTACGGGCTCGTGCTCGACGCCGTACGCGGCGCGTGGGTGCGGCAGATCACGCGGATCGGCGCGAACCGCATGCAGCTCGCAGACGCGGACCTCGCCACGTTTCTGTTCGGCAGCGAGCGCGGCAGTCTCGAGGGTTTCGCGCGCGTGCTGCACGAGCACCAACACGGACTTTGCCTCTATTGCCGCCGCGAGATCCGCGCCAGCCGCGACGTGGACCACTTCATCGCGTGGTCACGCTACCCGGTGGACCTGGGACACAACCTGGTGCTCGCGCACCACGCGTGCAACGCCAAGAAGCGTGACTTCCTTGCGCACCCCATGCACCTCGAGCGGTGGCAACGACAGAACATCGAGCGCGCGGACGAGCTCGCGCAGCGGTTCGTCGCCGAGCGCCTGCCGTTCGACACGCAGCGCACGCGCGCAATCGCGTGGTGGGCTTACGACCAGGGCGAGCGGGCGGGGGCCCATGCGTGGATCGAGGGGGAGCGGCTCGAGCGACTCTCTTCGGGTTGGCGTGAGGTGATGGCGGAGCCGCCGCTTGCGAGAGTGGCGGAACCGGCGCCAACTCGGTACCGACCAGATTGACGGACGGGTACGAGTTGCTCTTGGAGGCGTACCGGCGAGTCGCGAAGCGTGCTCTATCGTGAAAACTGATCGATCTTCCCGGCGCCCGCGCTGAAAGGCAAGTGCTCGTTCCAGCGAAGAACATCGAGCAGCCAAAGATTGCACTGAAAGGCGTCCCAGACGTCCGACGCCTTTCAGTGCAATCTTTGGCTGCTCGATGTTCTTCGCTGGAACGAGCACTTGCCTTTCAGCGCGGGCGCCGGGAAAATCGATCAGTTTTCACGATAGAGCACGCTTCGCGACTCGCCGTTGCCTCCAAGAGCAACTCGTACCCGTCCGTCCACTGGTCGGTACCGAGTTGGCGCCGGTTCCGCCACTCTCGCAAGCGGCCGCTCGCCATCACCTCACGCCAACCCGAAGAGAGTCGCTCGAGCCGCCCCCCTCGATCCACGCATGGGCCCCGCCGCTCGCCTTGGTCGTATGCCCACCACGCGATTGCGCGCGTGCGCTGCGTGTCGAACGGCAGGCGCTCGGCGACGAACCGCTGCGCGAGCTCTTCCGCGCACTCGATGTTCTGTCGTTGCCAGCGCTCGAGGTGCATGGGGTGCGCGAGGAAGTCCCGCTTCTTGGCGTTGCACGCGTGGTGCGCGAGCACCAGGTTGTGTCCGAGGTCGACAGGGTAGCGTGACCACGCGATGAAGTGGTCCACGTCGCGGCTCGCGCGGATCTCGCGGCGGAATAGAGGCAACGTCCCTGTTGGTGGTCCCGCAGCACGCGCGCGAAGCCCTCGAGACTGCCGCGCTCGCTGCCGAACAGAAACGTGGCGAGGTCCGCGTCTGCGAGCTGCAGCGGTTCGCGCCGATCCGCGTGATCTGCCGCACCCACGCGCCGCGTACGGCATCGAGCACGAGCCCGTAGAGCGAGCGAAATGCCTGGGGCACGCCGGGCAGCAGGCGAATGCCGCCGTCGGCGAGCTCCGCCTGCCGGTACAGGAACTCGTCACGCTCGCTACCCACGGTCTGGAGCTTCCACAGCGGCATCGTGACGATGGTCGCCCACGTTGCGCACCAGCGCACGCCAGCGGCGAGCGTTTCGCGCCGCAGCCAGCGTGGCATGCTCGCCCTGCAGGATCGTGAGCGCGTTGATCACGGCGGCCTGCTTGCCGGCGTTCTGCAACAACACGAACCCCGCGCCGTCGCCGGCCGATACGGCCGCGCCTGCGGCCAGTAGTACTCGATGAACTTGGTCGCCAGCGCCTCGACGGGCACGCGTAACGAGCCGTCGCGCTCCGGCTCGCCCTCCACGCTTAGGTCCGCGAGCGCGTTAGCAGCGCGAGCTTGTACGTGGCGAGAAATCGCCCTCGGCCAGCAGCCGCTGGAGTTTCCGCAGGAACTCGAGCTCGCCGACCGCTCGTCGCTCATGGGCCGCTACCTCGCCAGTACGCGGCCTTCTGCGGCAGCACCCAGCGCACGCCGCCGGCGGATCGGGCGCGTCCCCGCGTAGCGCGGATCACGTGCAGGTGAAAGTGCATCACGGTCTGGCCGGCGGCAGCGCCGTCGTTGAAGCCCACGTTGTAGCCGTCGGGCACGTGGCGTTCGGCGATCAAAGCGCGTACGGGTCGATGGCCGCGAGCATCGCCTCGTGCTCGGCAGCCGTGAGGTCGGCCCAGCCGGCCGCGTGCCGCCGCGGCACCACGAGCGCGTGGCCCGGCGAGACGGGAAAGCCGTCCCAGAGCGCGAGCACGAGCGGCGAATCGGACCACACGATGCGCTCGGGATCCGGCGGCAGAAAGGGCAGTCGGCGGCGGTGTTCACGGGATGGCGGGCCTCGCGAACAGCATACATCCTGAGCGCGCGCCGTCAGCTGGCTTCGGGCGACCTTCCCGTCTTCTTGTCGCGAAAGCTCGGTTGATGGTTCTCGCCGGAGACTTCGTCGAAATACTCGGTAGCGCGCATCAAGTCCGACCACTTTGCGTACCCGTAATTTTTCGGGCTCAGCGACGAGTTGTTGGCGATATATTGCCCGATGCGGGCCATCGGCGCCGCTCCGTCCTCGCCCTTCATCGCCTCCACGGCGGATCGGAGTAGGTTCGAGAGCTCGGTATCGCCTCGGAGCTCGTTCCTCGATCGCCTCTCACCGCCACGCGGTGACCCAGCGCTTTCCTCCGAGGGCTTGCCGAAGCCGTCGGTATGGATGAACAGCGAACAGGCTTTCTTGAACGGCTCCGGCGTCTTGCTCTCGCCGAAACCGATCACGGACTTCCCCTTCGATAGCAGTTTCAGCACGAGCGGAGTGAATCCGAGTCGCTGGTCACGAACGCGAAGATGTCGACGCGCTCGTTGAACAGCAGCTCCATCGCGTCGATGGCCATGCCCATCTCGACCGCGTTCTTGCCTTTGGGTAGGCGAACTGTTCCACGGGCTGGATGGCGAAGGGGTGCAGTTTCTCTTCCCAGGCGGCCTGATTCTTCCAGTTGCCATAGGCGCGACGGATATTAATGGCGCCTTTTCTCGGCGAGCTCGCTAAATTCCGTCGATAAACTCAGGGTTGGCGTTTTCGCAATCGATGAGAAGGGCAACGTTCATGTTCGCGTACCTTTCTGTCGCGGCGGGGTCGAACGGTAGCCCGCGTCACGAGCCGCCTCGTCATCAGCACGGTTGTCGCCAGCTCCCAACGTGACAAGTGCAATGGCCGTCCCCCACTTTCGCGATTGCAATCAGTACATCCATAGCCGCGCCGTCCTCCTCTGCCGTGCGCCCCAGTCAGGCAAGGTCCGGCCAGCCGTCGCCCTTGCTGCCGGCATAAACCAGTAAGTTGGGCACCGCGTGGCGGGCCTCCCCGATTCGCTTCCAGCGCCG
>CAWAYS010000003.1:0-521002 GCA_963786385.1 uncultured Gammaproteobacteria bacterium | reverse complement strand
GGGCTGCGATCTCGGTCTGCGGCAACGGCTGGCCCGTCGCGCGATCCTCGTCGGCCAGCACCTCGCGCGGCAGCGTCAGATACACGGGCCCGCGCGGCTCGGTCAGCGCGACGTCGAGCGCGCGGGCGATCACCTCGTCGACGGGTTGTCCCGCGCGCAGCTCGAAGTCCCACTTCGTGTACTCGCGCACGACGCCGGCCTGGTCGAAGTTTTCCTGCCCCCAGTGGATCGGCGCCGACCGGGACGCGATATGCCCGCTTTGCGTGATCGGCGTCCGGCCGGCCATGAGCAACAGCGGCACGTTGTCGCGATTGGCATTCATGAGCGCGCAAACCGTGTTGCCCGTGCCGACCGTGACGTGAACCATGACGGCGGCGGGCTTGCCCGCGGTTTGGTAGTAGCCGTGCGCCATGGCCACGGCGAGGTTCTCGTGCGGGATCGTCAAAAACTGCGGAATGGCGTCGCCGCGCTCGCCGCAGGTCACGAGGCCCTCGATCACGGGCGCGAAGTCCGTGCCCGCATTCGCGAGCACGTGATCGATGCCGCGGCGCTTGAGCGAGCGCAAGAATGCTTCCGCCACGGTTTGTGCTTGTGTGTTCGAACCATCCATCGTCGGACTCCTGGAGCGGGGCCGGCCTCCGGCCGGCCCCAAAAAGCGTGAGGCTCAGTGGGTCATCGCGTAGACGACGTAGTTGACCGCGAAGCGGTAGGCGAGCGCCGTCATCGGCTCGGGGTAGCGCGGGTCGTCGGCATGCTCCCACGCATCGCCCAGATCCATGTTGAAGTTGATTGCGACCATGAGGCGGCCTTCGTCGTCGTAGATTCCGCGCCAATGCGGCACGATTCCGTCTTCTTCGTACGTGCGGCCGAACATGAGCGGCGCGGATGCCGGGTATCTGAATGCGCTCGTTCAAGTCGTAGAGCACGTGCATGACGGGTCGTCCTCGGAGATTTCCACCCACGCGCGATCGGGGAATACCCGCTGCATGGAGTCCCAGAAACCGTTCCACTGCAGCGTGCCGTGGAAGTCGTCGACCATGAGGAATCCGCCGCGCAGCAGGTACTCGCGCAGACGCGCCGCTTCCATGTCGTCGAGGTACCAGCGGCCGACCTCTACGGCATAAAGCCACGGGTAGTCGAAGATCGTATCGTCGGTCACGCGCAGCATGCGCGCCTCGCCGTCCATGTTCACGCGCGTGAGCCGGCTCACGCCCATCGAGAAGTGATATTCGGCTTCGGGGTAATCGACGGTCCAGCTGCCGCCGCGAAAGCCGCGGCCGTAGGCGCCGTAGCCGGCGTCGGAGTAGTACATGCGCGCGAAATGGAATTCGGCGGTCGGCCAATCTTCCGGGGGTGGCGACTCGTCACCGGCTGCGGTCATCGCAATCACCGACACCGCGCCGAGCATTGCGCCTCTCACGACCCCTCTCATCGATCCCTTGTGCCCCCCTCGATTCCGCGATCCGCCGACCATGTTCCGTGCTCGCCGCGCCGTGCGCAAGCCCGCTGCGATGCTTTCGGCCGGCCTGCCTGAGGGCTGTCTCGGCCGCGGGCGCGCCCATGCTCGAAATGCGTCGTACGCCGTCAGCGAAACCAATCGTCCAGTCGGGACGTCGCAAGCTCCTCGAGCGCGCGCTCGTTGAATGCGATGTAGGCGGCCCAGTGTCCGATCTTGTCTTGGATGCGCGAGCGCTTCGGCGCCCGCCACGCCCGCCAGCTGCGCGCGGTAGCGTGCGAGCTCGCGCGGCACCGTACTCGTTGCATTTGCCGATGAAATCCACGACCACGGCTTTCTTCTCTGCGACGTTCATGACGGCTCGATCCGATCCCGATAGCGCTGCGCCGACGCGCGGGAGCAATCTCGGCGGCGCAAGGTCCAACTTCTCCGGATGGTAGCCCGGCGGCTGGAGCGGACAAAAGCCGGGTTTTCTGGGTCTAGGCGCGAGCGCTCCCGTGAGGGTAAGCTCCGGGAGGAACCGTTGCCGTCGCCACTAGTGCCCGGAGTCATGCCGACGCGCCAATCTAGAGTTTTGTCCAGAGCCTTATCCGCCCCGAGCGCGCCGCAGGTATCGTTGCTCGGGCCTTCCCCGTCCCAATCACCAGCCGTAGTCGGAGTCGCCGTTGTTCGAGCTGCTGTTCAAGTACTCCCGCGAAACGTTCGAACGCGCCGACTTCGTGTTCGCGAGCGGCTGGCCGCTGTGGCTGCTGATCGCGCTCATCGTCGTCGCTTCGGCCGGTGTGGCCTGGAGCCTCGTGCGCCGCAGACACGACCTCGGCATCGGCCGTACGGTCGTGCTCGGGGTCTTGCAGGCTTCGCTGCTCGGTTTGCTGCTCGTGCTCGCGTGGCGGCCCGCGCTCGTGAGCCAGACGCTACGACCGCAAGAGAACTCCGTCGCCGTGCTGGTCGACACCTCGGCCAGCATGCTCTACGGCGACGCAAGCACGTCGCGGCTGCAGCAGGCGATTGAGCGCGTCTCGGAGAAGGCGTTGCCGGCGCTCAAGTCGAAGTTCAGCGTCGATCTGTACTCCTTCTCCGGCGACACCGTCGAGCTGCCGTCGCTCGATCAAGTGCCGGCCGCCCGGTCCCGTCACGCATATCGGCGATGCGCTGCTCAGCGTGCTGCGCGGCGCGCAAGCCGGTGCCGTGGCGGCCGTGGTGCTCGTGACCGACGGCGACGACAACTCCGACGACCTCGATGCGGCGCGCATCGCCGAGATCGCGAGCTTCGGAGTGCCCGTGCATACGGTCGGCGTCGGGCCGGAGACGATCCCGAAGGATCTCGAGCTCGAGGACGTGCAGATCGCACCGGTGGGGCTGCCGGGCTCGACGGTCAGCGCGCAGGTCAGCATCCGCCACAGCGGCGCGAGCCTCGCGCAGCTGAAGGTTTACGACGGCGACGCGATCCTCGCGTCCGAGGCGATTGCAGCTGCCGAACCGCGACGGCGTCACGACGCGTTGGGTCGATATCAAAGTCGGGGACACGGGCGTGCGCGATTTGCGCTTCACGCTCGATGCGTTGCCCGGCGAGGTCAACACCGTGAACAACACGGTCATGCGGCCCATGGAAGTCCCGGAGCAGCGGCGACACATCTTATATGTCGAGGGTGAGCCGCGTTGGGAGTACAAGTTCATGCGCCGCGCGATCGAGGACGATTCGCCGGTGCGCCTCGCGAGCTTGCTCAAGACGACGCCGAACAAGTTCTATCGGCAGGGTGTGGATTCGGCCGACGAGCTCAAGGACGGGTTCCCCACCGACAAGGTCACGCTGTTCAAGTACGACGCGCTCATCATCGGCAGCTTCGAAGCCGCCTCGATCAGCGCCGAGCAGCAGGACATGATTCGCGATTTCGTGAGCCGGCGCGGCGGCAGCTTGCTCATGCTCGGCGGCCGGCGCGGGCTCGCCGACGGCGGCTGGGGCGTGACGAGCGTGGCCGACGCATTGCCGGCTCGGCTGCCGATGCTCGACGGCGCCGACCTTCGAGCGCAAGCCGGCCAAGGCGATGCTTGACGCCCGAAGGCGCGCGCGCCGCGCTGACGCGGCTCGACGGCGACGACGACAAGAACGCGCAGATGTGGAAGGAAATGCCCGAGCTCGCCGACTTCCAGCATCTCGATGCGCTCAAGCCCGGTGCCGAGACCTTGCTCGAAGCCGAGATCGACGGTCGCACCGAGCCGCTGCTCGTGCACGAGCGTTACGGTCTCGGCAACAGCTACATTCTCGCCACGGGTGGCACGTGGCGCTGGCAGATGCAGCTGCCGCACGAGGACATGCGCCACGAGACGTTCTGGCGGCAGTTGCTTGCAGACGCTCGCGACGAGCGCGCCGCGCGCCCGTGTCGCTGACGTCCAAGCAAGTTTTCTACGGCGATCAGGCCGAGGTCAAGTTGCGGGCCGACGTGCGCGACAAGACTTTCGAGCCCGCCGCGGATGCCGTCGTGAAGCTCGAGATCACAAGCGCGTTCGAGTCCCCGAAAACCGTCGATATGACACCGATAGCCGGCGAGCGCGGCGCCTATCAAGCGGTCTACGAGACGCCGCAGCCCGGCATCTATCGTTTTGTCGCGAAGGCCAAGCAGGGCGACGAGGAGCTCGGCACGGCGAGTTTCGCGGTGCGCCGTCAAGACGGCGTCGTCGAGCATTTCCATACCCAGCAGAACCGGCCGCTGCTGGAGCGGTTGGCCGCGGCGACGGGCGGCCGCTATTTCTCGCTGGCCGACGTCGATGCGTTGCCCGAGGCGGTGAGCTTCTCCGACGCGGGCACCGTCGAGCGGCAAGTGCTCGAGCTGTGGAACATGCCGATCGTGTTCGCGCTGTTGCTGCTTTTGAAGTCGGCCGAGTGGCTGCTCAGACTTTACTGGGGGCGTCTATGAATGCGCTCAAGCGAGCTATCCCCATGGCCGCAGTGCTCGCCCTCGGTGCGGCGCCTGCTCACGCAGAGCTTTATTACTTGATCGTCGCGGGCCTCGGCGGCGAGAAGACCTATCAAGAGCAATTCGACAAGCAGGCTGCGCAGCTTGAGACCGTGGCGAAACGCGCGACGGCCGCATCGCGCGTCACGGTGCTCAAGGGCGACAAAGCCACGCGTGAAGGGTTGGAGCAGGCCTTCGCATCGCTCAAGAAGCAGACCAAGCCGACCGATGCAGTCGCGGTGGTCTTGATCGGTCACGGTAGCTACGACGGCGAGGCCTACAAATTCAATTTGCCGGGGCCCGACATCGACGGCGACGAGCTCGGCAAGCTGCTCGCCGCGCTGCCCGCCAAGCAACAGCTGCTCGTCGATGCGACGAGCGCGAGCGGCGCGCTCGAGGAGCCTCTGGCCGTCGGCGGCCGGACCGTGATCACCGCGACGCGCAGCGGTTTCGAGCGCAATGCCACGCGGTTCGCCGAGCACTGGGCGGCCGCGCTCGCCGACGGCTCGGCCGACATCGATAAGGACGGCGTGATCACGGCGCAGGAGGCGTTCGATTATGCCTCGCGCGAGGTGGCCGACAGCTTCAAGTCGGAAGGCACGCTCGCGACCGAGCATGCGCAGCTCAAAGGCGAGGGTGCGGCGCGCTTCACGGTCGCCCGCCTCAAACCCGAAGAAGCGCCGGCGACGCCGGAGCTTGCGGCACTCGACAAGCAGCGCAAGGAGCTCGACGGTCAGATCGAGGCGCTGCGCGGGCGTCGCACCGAGATGGACAACGACACGTATCTAAACGCTCTGCAGGAGCTACTCGTGAAGCTTGCAACGGTGCAAAAGCAAATCGACGAGGCCAAGGCAAAGTAGCCGTGCGCGCACGGCTCGCCTCGGCTCTCGGTTTGGCGATTCTCGCGCTCGGTGCCGCGAGCCCGTCCTATGCGATTCGCATCGAGTACTCGTTGGATCGTGCGCCCGAGCTCAAGGCTTGCGACGAGAAGCTTTATCGCGGCCAGCGCGTCGAGGCGCAAAGCTGCTACGCGGACCTCATGGGCCGCAGCAACGATACGCGCATCAAGGCCGATGCGGCACGCGCGGCCGGCGATCTGCGCGGCGCTAACGGTTACTTCCAAGCCGCGCTCAAGGAGTATCCGCAAGACGCCAAAGTGCGCGCGCGATGGGGAGAGCTGTTCGTCGAGACCCATCAGAACAACGAAGCCATCAAGCTGTTTCAAGAGAGCCTCGAGCTCGACGAAGACTACGTGCCGGCCAAGCTCGGTCTCGCCAAGGTCGCGGCCGGCCGTTTCGACGACAAGGCGCGCAAATGGCTCGAGGAGGTCGTCGAGAAGACGCCGAAGCAAGCGCTCGAAGCGCACTTGCTGCTTGCGCGCATGGATCTCGAGGAAGGCGCGGTCGATGCGGCCGACAAGAAGCTCGACGCGGCGCTCGAAGTCGCCGACGAGCAGCACCTGACGCCGCTGGAGATCTACGCGCTCGAGGCGTCGGCCGATCTGCTGCGCGGCAACACCGACAGCGAGTGGACCCAGCGTGCGCTCAAGCTCAATCCGAGCTACGGCGACATCTATGCGACGCCCGCCTATTTCTATGTGATCACGCGCCGCTATCGCGAGGCGATCGCTTTGCTCGAGCGCGCCGTCGAGATCGAGCCGACCCTTTACTCGGCACATGCCGAGCTCGGCGTCAATCTGCTGCGCGAGAACAAAATCGCCGAAGCGCAGCAGCATCTCGCGATCGCGTACCGCGGCGACCCGTACAGCGCGCCGATCGTCAACACGCTGCGGCTCATCGACAGCTTCGACAATTTCGTCGTCAGCACGCACTTGCCGGCCGAGCAGGGCGCCGGCGATACGACAGGCTTGGGGCCAAGCTCGAACGACAAGCTCGGACCGCACAACCACGGCGTCATCCTGCGGCTGCAGAACGACGAAGCCGCCGTGCTCGAGCCCTACGTGCTCGATCTCGTGAACAAGGCCATCGAGACGTATACGCCGCGCTACGGGTTCGAGCTCAAACAGCCCGTCGTCGTCGAGCTGTATCCCGAGCACGACGATTTCGCCGTGCGCACGTCGGGCCTGCCCGGCATCGGGCTGCTCGGCGTGACTTTCGGCTATCTCGTCGCGATGGACAGCCCCACCGGGCCGCGCCGACAGCGATTTCCACTGGGGCACGACGCTGTGGCACGAGATGGCACACGTGTTCACGCTCGAGGCGACCAACCATCTCGTGCCGCGCTGGTTCAGCGAGGGCGTGTCGGTGTACGAGGAGTGGAGCACGGGTCCGCTGCCGGGCAGGCACATTCCGCTCACCGTGTTTCAGGCGATCAAAGAAAAGAAGTTTCTGCCGATCGCCGAGCTCGATCGCGGCTTCATTCACCCGACCTACGAGGCCCAGGTCATCGTGTCGTACATGCAGGCAGGGCTGATCTGCGAGTACATCGCCAAGCGCTGGGGCCAGCAAGGCCTGCGCTCGATGCTCGACCAATACGGCGCGGGCAAGGACACGGCCGGCGCCGTCGAAGCCGCGCTCGACTTGAAGCCGGAGCAGTTCGACGAGGATTTCGCGGGCTACGTCGACGAGCAGTTCGGCTCGGTCGTCGCCGTTCTCGATGTGTGGCGCGAGACGCAAAAAGGCGCGAGCGAGGCGCGACACGGCGAGGATTGGGAGGACGCCGTGACCAAGGCGGCCCACGCGATCAATCTGTTCCCGGATTACGTCGACGAAGGCAGCGCCTATCTCGCCAAGGCCAAAGCAGAGCGCGAGCTCGAGCGGAACGACGACGCGATCGCGACGTTGCTCGAGTACCGGCGCCGCGGCGGTTACGATCCCGACGGCTTGATGCAGCTTGCGAAGTGGCTCGAGGAGGCCGAGCGGCCGAAGACGCGCTCGACGTGCTCGAGGACGTGCTGCTCGTCGCGCCGCTGCGAGCCGAGGTGCATCAAGAGCTCGGCGACTGGCTGCTCGAGGCCGGACGCGCGGCCGACGCCGTCGTCGAGTACGAGGCGCTGCTCGCGATGCAGCCGCACGATCTGGCCGAGGCGCATTTCCGCCTCGCCAAGGCGTACTACGCGGCTCGACGACCGGAGCCGGTGCCGCGAGCATTTGTTGTATGCTCTGGAAATCGCCCCGAATTACCGGGAAGCCCAGCAATTGTTATTGGAGATCGTACGTTGAGTAGCGAACCGCAAAGCGAGCTCGAGATCGAGCGAAACCCGTGCGCTCATCGAATCGTTTCATACCGCGTTCGATAAGATCCGCGGCGAGGTGCGCAAGATCATCGTCGGACAGGACGAGGTCGTCGAGCATCTGCTGCTGACGCTGCTCGTCGGCGGCCATTGCCTGATCACGGGCATGCCGGGCACGGCCAAGACGTTGCTCGTGCGCACGCTCGCCATCGCGCTCGGGCTCACGTTCAAACGCATCCAGTTCACGCCCGACTTGATGCCGACCGACGTGACGGGCACGGACATCATCGAGGAGGACGTCACGACCGGACGGCGCACGTGGACGTTCGTGCCGGGGCCGCTGTTCACGAACGTGCTGCTCGCCGACGAGATCAACCGCACGCCGCCGAAGACGCAGTCGGCGCTGCTCGAGGCGATGCAGGAATTCTCGGTCACGGTGCGCGGCCACCACCACAAGATCGAGCGCGCCGTTCTTCGTGCTCGCGACGCAGAACCCGATCGAGCTCGAAGGTACCTACCCGCTGCCCGAGGCGCAGCTCGACCGCTTCCTGTTCAACGTGCTGCTCGACTATCTTGAGCGCCGGAGCACGAGATCGAGGTCGTGAATCGCAACACGCTCGCGCATGGACATGCCGCGAGGTCGAAGGCTTGCACGACGCCCGAGCAGATCCTCAAGTTCCAATGGCTCGTGCGGCAGGTGCCCGTCGCCGAGTCGCGTCAATCGCTACGCGGTCGATCTCGTGCGCGCGCACGCGCCCGAGCGACCCGAACGCGCCCGAGATCGTGCGCCGGTATGTCCAGTACGGCGCCAGCGTGCGCGCGACGATGTTCATCACGCTCGCCGCCAAGGCGCGCGCGCTGATGCAGGGCCGCTACCACGTGACGCACGAGGACATCGCGGCGCTCGCGCTGCCGGTCATGCGGCATCGCGTGCTGACGAACTACTTCGCCGAGTCCGACGGCATGGACATCGACAAGGTGCTCGACCGAGCTCGCTCGAGCACGTCGGCGGCGAGCAGCAGGCAAGCGCGCGCGGGCTGACGGCAATGGCCGCGACCGGAGCGCGATCGCCGCAGCATCTGCTCAAGCCCGAGGTGCTCGCGGGGCTGTCGAATCTGGATCTCGTCGCGCGCGCCGTCGTCGAGGGCTTTCTGACCGGCATGCACCGCTCGCCGTTTTTCGGCTTCAGTCAGGAGTTCGCCGAGTATCGCGCCTACGCCGAAGGCGACGACCCGCGGTTCGTCGACTGGAACGTCTATGCGCGCACCGAGCGCACGTATATCAAGCGCTACATCGGCGAGACCAACACGCGGCTCGTGATCCTGCTCGACGCGAGCGCGTCGATGGGCTTCGGCTCGCGGCACGGTCACGAAGCTGCAGTACGGGAAGTTTCTCGCCGCGACGCTCGCCTATCTCGCCGGCACGCCAGCACGACGCCGTCGGGCTCATCGTCTTCGACGAGGACGATCCGCGAGCACCGGCCGCCATCGTCGCGGGCCGGGCGATTGAAGGGCGTTCTGCACGCGATCGATCGCGCGGACGCCGGGCGACGGGGACGAACATGAAAGTGCCGTTCGAGCGTTTCCGCGAGTTCGAGCACGGCCGCGGGCTCGTCGCCGTGATCTCCGATTTCTATTGCGATCCGGACGCGCTCATCAAGAGCGTGCAGCCGCTCGCCTATCAGGGGCAGGACGTGATCTTGTTCCAGCTGCTCGATCCGCAAGAGCTCAAGCCCGAGCTTCAAGGAGTCGGCCCTGCTCGAGGATATGGAGAGCGGGCGAGACGATGGAAGTGTCGCCGATCTACATGAGCTCGTGATACCGCGAGCACATCGCGGCGCACATCGAGGCGCTAACAAAGCCGCGCTCGGCGCCGGAGCCGACCACGAGCTCGTCGACATCAGGAAACCTCTCGACGATGCCCTGCGCAGCTATTTGCTGTTCCGGCACGGCGTGGCTGAGCGGCCTCGGTATGGGGAGGCGCGCGTGACCCTGCTGGCGCCCGCTTTTCTGGTCGGCTTGCTCGCGGTCGGCTTGCCGCTGTGGCTGCACCGGCTGTCGGCCGACAATCCGAACAAGCAGCGGTTCAGCTCGCTGATGTTTCTCGAGCCCGGCGAGCCGCGCCGCGTGCTGGCCAAGCAAGCTTCAGTATTTGCTATTGCTCGCGCTTCGGATCGGCGTGCTCGTGCTGCTCGCGCTCGCGTTCGCTCAGCCGACGCTGTGGCGCACGCCGAGCGCCGCCGGTGCCGCGGGCGCCCGGCTGCACTTGATCGTGCTCGACACGTCGGCGTCGATGGGCTACGCCGACACGTGGCAGCGCGCGCGCAATGCGGCGCTCGACGTGATCGGCGCGCTCGCGGCCGAGGATCGCGGGCAGCTCATCGCGGCGGGCCGGTCGATCCAGGTGCTCGGTGCCGCGACGGACGACTGCCTCGGTGCTCAGACAGACCCTCAATACCGTCGAGCCCGGTGTGTTCCAGGATCGACTACGGGCAGCTCATGCGCTCGCTCGACGGGCTCGTGCGCGCCGCGCAGTTGCCGGTCGTCGTCGACATCGTGACCGACGCCCAGCAGACGAGCTTGCCGACGCGCTTCGGCGAGCTCGCGCCGCGCGGCGCGGCGCAGCTCGAGGTTCACGACGTGGCCGCGCCGACGCCGAACAATTGGGTCGTCGAGAGCTTCGGCGGCTCTGCGCTCACGGGCGAGCTCACGGCCAGCGTGCGCAGTTTCGCGAGCGAGGCGGCCGAGAAGACGCTCACCGTCATGCAAAACGGCAAGCAAGTCGCCGAAAAGACCGTCCAGGTCCCCGCGCACGGCCGGGCGGACGTGCAGTTCGACGCACTCGATCTCGCGCCCGGCGGCAATCGCGTTACCGTGGCGATGACCCCCGGCGACGAGCTGCCCGTCGACGACGAGCGCTACCTCGCGCTGCGACGGGCAGAGCCGCGGCCCGTCATGCTCGTGGCGGCCGATCAGCGCGGGCGCGGGGCGTTGTTTGCGAACGCCGCGCTCGGCACGCTCACGAACTTGGCCTTGACGCCCGAGACGCACACGCTCAGCGATTTCGACGAAGCGGCCGCTCAGCGACTACAGCTTGATCGTCGTGACCGATGCGGGGCTCCTCGGGCCGGGCGAGGCCGCCCAGCTCAGAGATTATGTTCAAGCGGGCGGGGGTCTGTTACTCGCGTTTCGGACCGCGCTCGACGGGGATCACCACCGTGCCGGTCACGGGGCAGGCGCTCGCGTCCGCGCCCGGAGCACTCGGCGCGACGGGCTACGCTGTCGATCGGCGAGATCGACGCGACGCACCCGGCACTGCGCGGGGTCGAGCGATCTGCGCTCGGCGCAGTTTTACCGCTTCATGCCCGTCACGCCGGAGCGCCGACGATCGTGTGCTCATCAAGCTCGACGACGGCGCGCCGCTGCTGCTCGAGCGCGAGTCTCGGTGCCGGGCGCGTGCTCCTGTTCACATCTTCGCTCGACCGCGAGTGGAATGATCTACCCGTGCAGCCGGCCTTCGTGCCGTTCGTGGCGGGGCTTGCGACCATCTGCTCGGCGGCGCGGGGTTCTCAGCAGCGAGGCCGCGCTCGGCAGCACGCTGGCGGTGCGCGCGCTCGGGCTGTCGGGTGGGCAGATCTTCGACCCGCATGGGGACAAGGCGCTCGGCCTCGGCGGCGGCAGTGACGACGTGCTGCTCGATCAGATCGGCTTCTACGAGGTCGTCGGCGGAGGCCATTCGACGAGCTCGTGGCCGTCAACTTCGATCCGCGCGAGTCGGATCTTGACAGCCGCGGACGCGGGGACGATCGAGCGTTGGCAGGGGCTCGGCCGGCCCGGCCGACGCGCCCGCGAACGTCCCGGCGGCCGGCGGCGAAGCGGCACCGGCGCCCAGTCCGCTCGGGCCGCTGGCTCGTGATTTTGCTGATGCTGGCCTCGCGCTCGATGGAATCCTGGGTCGGAAACTGGCATCTTAGGGTACGAAGAGGGATTGGCCGCATGACCGCACAGTCACAGCTCGAAGCCTATCTGGCGACTTCCGTCGTCGCCTGAAGTCGCTGATCGTGGCGCGCGGGGCGGCGATCCTGGCCGTTGCGGCGCTCGCGATCACCCTGGTCGCCGTCTACTTCGGTATTCGCCGGGCCTTCGACCCCGAATTCGTCTTCGGTGCGCGTGCCGTGCTCGCGCTCATGCTCGGCGCGATCGTCGTCGGCTTGCTCGTGCTGCCGCTGCGCGCGCTCAAGCGCGAGCCGCGGCATTCGGGACATCGAACAGCGCGCGCCGGACTTCGACGGACGTCTCGAGACCTACGACGGTCTCACGCGCTCGGACCGGCCGACGCCGTTCTTGGCGTTGCTCGCCGAGGATGCGCTCGCGCTCGCCGCGCAAGATTCCCGTCGCTCTCAAAGTGCCCGCGCTACAGATCTCGAGCCCCGGCCGTGCTGGCCCTGCTCGGTGTCGGCGTGCTCGTGTGGTTTGCGGCTTTCGGGCCCGACAATTGGCGTTTCGGCGTGCGGCACCTATGGGCCGGATGGCTGCTCGAGCGATACGCTGCCGCCGCAGCACATCGTGGTCGATCCGGGCGACAGCACCGTCCGGCGCGGCGGCGATTTGCACGTGCTGCGAAAGCCGAAGGCTTCGAGCCGCCGCGCATGGAGGTTTACGCACAGTTCACCGACGGCGGCACGTGGCAGAGCGCGCCGATGACGCGCGGCGCGCGACGACGGTTTCGACTTCACGTTCTTCGCCGTGCGCGAGCCGCTGCGCTACTACGTGACCGCGGCAGGCCTGCGTAGCCAGGAGTATCGTGTTCGACGTCGTCGACTCTGCCGCGCGGTGAAGAACATCACAGCTGACCTACGACTACCCCGGATTGGACGCGGCTCGAGCCGCGACGTCGAGGATCCCGGCAGCGATATCCGCGCCGTCGAAGGCACGAAGGTCACCGTCGCGGTCCAGACCGACCAGCCGATCGAGCGGCCAGCTCGTCGCCAACGGCGAGCGCGTGGCCATGAGCAGCGACGGCGGCACGGTGAACACCGCGACGTTCCCCGTGACGCAAGACGGCGAGTACTTCGTCTCGACGCTGTTCAATAAGGACCCCGTCAAGCTCACGGACGACTACCTCATCTCCGTCGTCGAGGACGAGAAGCCCGTCGTCAAACTCTTGAAGCCCGGGCGCGACTGGCGCGCCAGCAACATCGAGGAAGTCGGCATCAAGGTCGAGGCGAGCGACGATTTCGGTCTCGAACGACTCGAGCTGCAAGCTATTCGGTCAACGGCGGCGAGTGGCACACGACTGCGCTCAACGGCCGACGGCACGAGCGCGACCGATCGAAAAGGTCCTCTATCTCGAGGATATGAAGCAGCCCGTGCAGGAATCGGCCGTCCCGGCGCTGCGCAGCCGGCGCTCGCCTTCATCAACCCCGACGCATCGACGAGCTGCGTGTCACGCGGCCGCGTCCGGCCGACGCGCCGCGCGCGCCAGCAGACCGAGCAGAGCGCGGACGAGGCGCAGGCCAAGAGTGACGAGGCGAGTCCGGCCGAGCAAGGCCGAGCCCAAGACGCGCAGTCTCGAGCCCGGCGACGTGATCTCGTACTACGCCGTGGCCAAGGACCGCGGGCGCGAGGTGCAGACCGATCTGTTCTTCGTCGAGGTGCAGCCGTTCGACCGCAGCTTCACGCAGGCCACGCAAGGCGGCGGTGGCGGTGGCGGCGGCGGTCAGCAGCAGGACGAGATCTCGCGGCGACAGAAAGAAATCCTCGTCGCGACTTGGAACCTCATCAAAGAAAGCACGGAAGAGAAGTCGAGCTATCTCGACAAGCAGCAGCTGCACGACAATGCGCAGATGCTCGCGGAGCTGCAGCGCACGCTGGCCGATCAGGCCCGCACGCTCGCGAGCCGTGCCCGCGCGCGTCAGCTGACCGGCATCGATCCGCGCATTCAGACTTTCGTCGACAACCTCGAGCAGGCGGCCGACGCGATGACGCCGGCCGCCGAGAAGCTCGCGGACGTCACGTTGTCCGACGCCGTGGCGCCCGAGCAGGAGGCGCTTCAGCATCTGTTGCGCGCCGAGTCCGTGTTCACGGACATCCAAGTCGCGCGCCAGCGCGGCGGCGGCGGTGGCGGCGGACTCGCGGGACGCGACCTGAGCGAGCTCTTCGAGCTCGAGATGGACCTCGAGAAGAACCAGTACGAGACCGAGTCGCCCGTCAAGCTCGACTCGCAGCAAAGTCAGGTCGACGAAGCGATCGCCAAGCTCCAGGAGCTCGCGCGGCGGCAGGAGCAGCTCGCGAATCAGGCCAACCGGCGCAACGGCTTGAGCGAGCAGGACCGCTGGCAGCAGGAGTCGCTGCGTCGCGAGACCGAGGAGCTCAAGCGTCAGCTCGAGCAGCTCCAGCAGCAGATGGCCCAGCAGCAACAGCAGCAGGGTCAACAAGGCCAGCAGCAAAACGGCCAAGCCTCTTCGCAGTCGCAAGGCAGCCCGAGCGGCCAAGCCTCTAACGGCGGTCAGCAGGGCCAGACGCAGCAGGCCATCCAGCAGCTCAATCAAGCGCTCGAGGCGATGAATCGCGCGGGCACCGAGGGGCAGCAGCAGCAGACGGACCCGCAGCAAGTCCAGCGCGCCATCGAGCAGGCGCGCCGGCAACTGCAATCCGCGCTGCAAAATCTCACGCAGCAGCGCCAGGCGGCGGCAGGTCAGGCGTACTCGGATCTCAACGAGCGCGCGCAGAAGCTCTATGACGGTCAGCGCGAAGTCGCGCAGGAGCTTCAGACCGCCGTGCGCAACTCGGGTGCGAGCGATCGCAATTCGCCGGCTTTTCGTCGCGGCGGGCTCGACGATGCGCAGGCCGAGGAGTTCTCCAAGCGCAAGTACGACTTGCAGCAGCAGCTCGAGTCGCTCGAGCAAGACATACAAAAGACCGCGCAGCAGTTCCGCGACCAGACGCCGGGCGCGAGCAACCAGCTCAACGAGGGGCTCGCGAACCTGCAGGCTTCGCAAGCCAACGCGCGGCTCGGTATCGGTGCCGAGGCCATTTTGCGCGGCGCAGGCGCGCAGGTCGCTGCCACCGAGTCGGTGACGACGTCTGCGCTGCGCGATCTGCAGCGCACGACGCAGCAAGCGCTCGATCTCGCGCAGAAGGAGGCCGTGGCCGGCGAGCAGACCTCGCCCGATCCCAACGCCGAGCTCGTTGCGCAGCTGCAATCGCTGCGCCGGCAGCTTTCCGACTTGCAGAACCAGCAGAATCAGCAAACCGCGCAAGCCGGGCAGAACGGACAAAACGGGCAAAACCCGCAACAACAGCAGCTCCGAGGTCCGGGCACCAACGGTCAGCAAGGCCAGAACGGCCAAGGTCAACAACCCGGGCAAAATCAAAACGGCCAAGCGCAGGCCGGCGGCCAGGGCCAGGCCTTCGCCAACGGCGGGCCGCAGCCCGGCGGCGCCGTGGGCGGCATGCGTAACGGCTTTGGCCCCGGCGGGCCCGGTGGCCGCTACGACTGGCGCCGCGGTGGGGTTTGGGATCCGCGCAATACGGCGTTCTGGCAGAACCCCGAGAACGTGGAACGGATGCGCGAGCAACTCCAGGATGCGTCGCGCGATCTCATGACGCTCGGCACGCGGCTGGCCAACCAGCAAGGGCTGTCGCAGGAGGAGCTCAAACGCATCCGCGAGCTCGGTGATGCGCTGCGCGCAGGGCTCACGGGTGGGCGAAATCCCGAGCTCATCGAGGAGCAGTTCCGCAGTCTCGTGAATCTCACGGAGCAACTCGAGCTCGAGCTCACGGCGAACAGCGATTCGGCCGAGCAAGCGGCCGTGCGGTCCGAGGCGCCCACGAAGGTTGCCGAAGGCTTCGAGGATTCGGTCGCGGAGTACTTCCGCAAGCTGAGCCAGGCCGCGCCGGCGCCTTGACGCGCGGCGCTCGTTGGCATTTTACGAAGGCGTTTTTCGAAGGCGCGCTCCGGCGCGCCTTCTGCGTTTCGGCCGCGGCCGACCTCCGCGTGCGCCGCCCGTGCTTCGAGGGCGCATTGAACGGGCCCGCGTCCCCGCAGTCCGAGTGAAACATGACCGCCAGATCCGGTGACGTCGACACGCGCCCGCAGGCGCCGCGAGCGCGACCGTACGACGGGGCGGGCAGCCGGCGCCTCAAGTGGATTGCCGCGTTAATCGCCTTGGCCGGCGCTGCGAGCCTCGTCTGGCTCACGGGCTACCAGATTTACGTTTGGTCAAAGGCCGGCATCTGGCTGGAAATGCCGGCCGCGAGCTTCGGCCTCGCGTGGATCGGCGCCAAGCTGAACGTTTCTTCGCTATATCTATGGGCGACGGACCCGCAAGATTGGATCGGTATTCATGCCGTGCTCGATTGGTTCTCCGTCGGCGCTGCCCTCGCGATGGTTTGCCTCGTCGTGGCGTACGTGTGCATCGCGTGGTCCAACCGTGTATGACTTAAGAATGCTTTAGGCACGATCCTTTGCGGTTTCCCACAGCTGCCGCCCGCACGGGCGGTGAGATAATCGCGCGGAAAGGGGCGAACGACCTTGACGAACTATGGATCCGACGATCAGAACGCACAATCTTCGCCGCAGCTACAAAATGGGTGGCGAGATGATCTACGCGCTGCGCGGCGTCGATATCACGATCCAGCGCGGCGAGTACGTCGCGATCATGGGGCCGTCGGGCTCTGGCAAGTCCACGCTCATGAATATGATCGGCTGTCTCGATACGCCCGACGAGGGCGAGTACTGGCTCAACGGCAAGCTCGTCTCCGAAATGAAAGACCGCGAGCTTGCGCGAGTCCGCAACAAAGAGGTGGGTTTCGTCTTTCAGACGTTCAATCTCTTGCCCCGCGCGAACGCGCTGCACAACGTGGAATTGCCTTTGATTTATGCAGGGTTGAGACGCAAGGAGCGGCTCGAGCGCGCCAAGCGCGCGCTCGAGCGCGTCGGTCTCGGCGAGCGCATGAACCATCGGCCGAGCGAGATGTCGGGCGGTCAACGGCAGCGCGTCGCGGTGGCGCGTGCGCTCGTCACCGAGCCGAGCATACTGCTCGCCGACGAGCCGACCGGTAATCTCGACTCGACCACGAGCCGGGACATCATGGCACTGTTCCACGAGCTCCACGACGCCGGCCACACGATCTTGCTCGTGACGCACGAGAACGACATCGCGCGTTACGCAAAGCGCATCATCAACTTCCTAGACGGCAAGGTCGCCGAAGACATCCTGAACGAAGAGCAAATTCATTGATGAAGCGACGCGTTTTAATCGTCTTGCTAGCCGCCATGGCATTCGGCTGTCAGAAGAAGCCGGAGTCCGTTGCGCCGGTGTACGACTCCGCGCCAGTCGAAGTTCGTAACATCGAGGTGACCGTGGAGGCTTCAGGCGTCATCGAGCCGGAGTCGACGGTCGAGGTGAAATCCAAGGCCTCGGGCGAGGTGCTGGCCGTGCACGCCGAGACGGGCGACGTGGTTCAGGCGGGAAGCCTACTCGTGGAGATCGACAAGCGCACGCCGCAAAACCGTCTATCGGAGACGCAGGCTGCGCTCGTGGCGGCGGAGGCGCGGCGCAACATCGCGAAGACGCAGATGGAGCGTGCCGAGAAGCTATTCAAAACCCAGACGCTGACGCAGGCCGACCTAGAGAAGACGCAGCTCGAGTTTGCCGACTCTCAGGCGCAGGTCGTCAGTGCCCAGGTGGCGCTCGAGAACGCACGAATCACGCTCGAGGATACCGACGTTCGTGCCCCGATCACGGGCACGATCATCGAGAAGACCGTCGAGCCCGGTATCGTGATCACGTCGCCGACCCAGGCCGTGAGCGGAGGGACCGTGCTCATGAAGATGGCCGATCTCACGTCGGTGCTCGTGCGCACGCGAGTCGACGAGACGGATATCGGCAAGATTCAGTCCGGTTTGCCGACGCGGGTCACGGTGGCGGCGTATCCGAACCAGCCGTTCCAAGGAAGCGTGCTCAAAGTCGAGCCGCAAGCGATCGTCGAGCAAAACGTCACGATGTTCGAGGTGCTGATTCGGCTCGAGAATCCGAGCGGAATGCTCAAGCCCGGCATGAACGCGGACGTGGAGATTCAGATCGCGCGTCGCGAGAACGTGCCGGCGGTTCCCACCGCTGCGCTGCGCGTCCCGGAGCGACGTGCCGACGTCGGCGGCGATGCTCGGCGTCGACGAGGGGGCGTTGCGCAAAGAGATTTGGCCGGACGGCGCATCCGAGAAATCCGACGCGGGCAAGAATACGGTCACGCTCGGCAGTCGCGAGATCGAGCTGCCCGCCGACGTCGACGCAGCCAAGGTTCAGGCGCTATTTGCGAAGCGGCGCGGCGGCCAGGAGCTTACGGCGGACGAGCGCGCGCTCATGCGCCGGGTCTTTCAGCAAGCCGGCGGCTTCAACGGGCAGCGTTCGGGCGGCGGGGCCGCGGGTGCAGCGCCCGGCGGCGGGCTTCCGTCGGGCGGCTTTGCCGGCAGCGCACCGACGGACCGCAGCCGTAACGCGGGTGCGGCAGCAGCGTATCAGTTCGGCGGCGACTACTGGGTCGTGGCGTTGCGCGACGACAAGCCGACGCCCGTGGCCGTGCGCACGGGCCTGACCGATCTCGCGTACAGCGAGATCAAGTCGGGACTCAAGCCGGGCGATCAAGTGCTGTTGTTGCCGAGCAGAAGTCTGTACGAGCAACAAGAGCGCTTGCAGCAATTCATCTCGCAGCGTTTCGGCTCGTCGACCCCGTTTCAGACCCAGCAGCGCGGCGGCCCGCCGCGCGGGTTCCGGTAACGACCGCGCGCCCGTAGACTGTCGCGGTGCCGACGCAACGGCGATTCGAGATTCCCGGTTTGACTCTGGCCGCCCAGGAATGGGGCGCCGCCGGAGACGTGCCCGTGCTCGCCTCTCACGGCTGGCTCGACAATGCGGGGAGCTTCGATCTCCTCGCGCCGCAGCTCGGCGGCGCCCACGTGGTCGCGCTCGATCTTGCCGGTCACGGGCTCAGTGACTCGCGCTCGCCCGATGCGTCGTACAACATCTGGCAAGACGTCGGAGATTTGGTCGAGGTTTTGGATGCGCTCGGCTGGACACGAGCAAATTTGCTAGGTCATTCCCGCGGTGGCGTGATCTCGATGCTGTTCGCCGCCGCGTTTCCGGAGCGCGTCGACAAGCTCGTGCTCGTCGAAGGCGGTGTGCCACCGAGGACGGGCGCGGCCGACGACGCACCCGCGACGCTGGCGCGCGCGTTGCGCGAGAAGCGCACGTTACGAACCAAGACCGGGCGGATCTTCACCGAGCGGGATACCGCGATCGACGAGCGTGCCCAAGGGTTCTCGAAAGTCGGCCGCGAGGCGGCCGCGATCTTGGCCAGGCGGTCGCTGCGCGAAGTGCCCGGCGGTTTCCAATGGCGTGCCGACCAGCGGCTCAAGGGGACGTCGGAGCTCGAGCTTACGCTCGATCACGTGCGCGCTTTCGTCCGCAGTGTCAAGGCGCCCGTGCTCATGGTGCTCGCGGACGACAGTCCTTTTGCCCGCTTGCCGATCTATCCTCAGATGATCGAGCTTTTTGCCGATATCGAGGTCGTGCATTTGCCGGGCGGCCACCACTTACATCTCGAGAACGCGGCCGACGAGATCGGCGCGCGCATCCGTGTGTTTCTAGGTCTGGACGAGGCCCGTTAGCGTCCTAGTAGTCCGCGTCCTCGACGTGCCAGAGGATCTCGCGAACGGCGCCGCCGTGGCGCACGTTTTCCCACTGCTCGAAGCGCGCGAGATAGGCGGCGACTCGCGCCAGCATCTCGACATCCTGCACGTGCTCCTCGTATGCGTGCTGCAATCGGTCGCGGCTGCCGCGTGCCACGGACTTGAGCTCCTCGACGGCTGCGGCGACTTCCTCGCGCGAGCAGTCGTTCGTCGCTTTCATCTCACCGCCGGGCAGCGGCAGGTAAGGTGGAAACTCCGCGCCGACTTTGAAAGTCGCGGGAATCACGAGCGCGTTGTCGGCCATCCTGGTCCTCCGGGTGCCGCCGTCGAGATCGGCTGCGAGCGCGATCGCGTGACGTACGGCAGCCGGTACTGTAACCGAAAGCACCGAAGCTCGCGCATGCGCGAGCCGGTCCGCAGCGTTTGTTCCATCCATCGAGACGCGCTAGAGTCGATCGGCTGATTGCCGGAATCGAACAGGAAGAGCCAATATGAAATGCTACACGATCGCGAAAGGCAGCACGGGTCTCGACGGATTGAAGCAGGTCGAGCGCGACACGCCGAGCCCGGGGCCGACCGAGATTCTCGTGCGACTACGCGCGGCTTCTTTGAACTTTCGCGATCTCGCCGTCATGAGCGGTAAGTACATCGGAGGGCCGCTCACCCGAGACACGATTCCGATGTCCGACGGCGCCGGCGAGGTCATCGCAGTCGGTTCCGCCGTGCAGGAATTCAAATCCGGCGATCGCGTCGTTGCGACGTTCACGCAGGGCCGCCCGCCAGCCGCGCTCGGCTCGCCGCTCGATGGCGTGTTGACCGAGTGTGCGCTGTTCGGTCCCGACGGGCTCCTGAAGATCCCTGCACACATGTCGTTCGAGGAAGCGGCCACGCTGCCCTGCGCGGGTGTCACGGCGTGGAATGCATTGATGCACGGCAAGGTGCTGCGTGCCGGGGAAACCGTGCTCACGCTCGGCACGGGCGGCGTGTCGATCATCGCGCTGCAGCTCGCGAAGATCGCGGGCGCCCGCGTGATCATCACGTCGTCGTCGGACGAGAAGCTCGAACGCGCCCGCAAGCTCGGCGCCGACGACGGTGTGAACTACAAGACCCACCCCGACTGGGAGAAGAAGGTGCTCGAGCTCACGGACGGGTGGGGAGCCGACCACGTCGTCGATCTCGGCGGCGTTGGCACGTTACCGCACTCGTACCTGGCCGTCGCTCCCGGCGGCGAGGTGAGCCTCATCGGCGTGATGACGCGGCCCGAGGGGGATCTGAGCCCATACCCGCTCATGATGAAGGGGGCGATGCTGCGCGGTATCTTCGTCGGCGGCCGCGAGCATTTCGAAGGGCTCATGCGTGCCGCCACCGTGAACGAGCTGCATCCGATCGTCGACAAGACATTCGAGTTCGATGCGGCGCCGGACGCTTTTGCGTATATGAAGTCCGCTCGTCATTTCGGCAAGATCGTCATCAAGATCTAGTCACCGGCCGGTTAGAGGACGCCGCTCTCGCGCGAGCCGAGCGTCCGGCCGTCCGGCAGCGTGATCGAGATGTAGTGCCCACCTTTCTCGTTGTTGCGCAGCGGGTAGACGACGATCGAAACCTTGTCGCCGGGCTTGATCGTGCTCGATCGCCAGCCGGATCGGGCGAGCATGCTGGCCGGGTCCATCTCCACGCCCCAGTTGCCGATGCGCCCCTGCTCATCGGGCACGTCGATGTGGATCCACGAGTGCGGGCTGCTCCATTTGAATTCGGTTACCGTGCCCACGATCGTGACTTTCTTCGTATGGTCGAAGACGACGGGCGAGTGGTGTGCGGCGGCGACACCGGCAGCCAGTGTGGCGGCGGCCGCGACGAGGGCGAGTTTGCGCATGGCTAGGCTCCTCATGGTTCTTTGATCAACGACTCCGACGACGTTGCGGGCAGGTTCTCGTTGAGGTCGGGCGTGCATTCGACCTCCGTGATGTCCATGTCGTGCAGGCGGTTGAAACGCTTTGTCGTTTTCCATTCACCCTTCCAGCTCTTCGGATCGGTCATCGTGTACTCGATTTGCAGCGTCTCGCCGTTCTCGATCATGCGGATTCGCTCGACGATGTGCAGCTGATCGCTGGCTGGGATGCTCGCGCCGCCCTGATCCATCCAGTGATGGTGCCCGGGGAAATACTTCGTGTCGACGACGAGCGTGTCCCCTTCCCAATGACCGATCGACTCGCCGTTGAAGCTCGGCACGACGATGTCGGGATCGCTGTGCGGGCGACCGTCGAGATAGATGACTCGCAGACTGTTCATGAACCCGCTCACCATGTAGATGGCCGTGGGCTCTTGCAGCAGCGCGAACGGCCACACGCGCGTCATGATCAAAGGCATTCCCGCAGGCCAACACTGACCGATGTCGTCGCGGTAGACCTTGCCTTCGGCAAGCGCCTTCCGGCCCGCGTCGTAATGCGCCTGGGCTTGCGGCGTGAGCTCGAAGGTCTGGGGTACGAACTTCCACGACTGCGGTCCACGCAGCTCGTGCTGCCACGTGCCCGTGACATCGAATGGCGGCGGATCGTCGTGTTTCGCGAAATTCTCGGGCGTCAGCGCACCGAGCGGCGCAGGCGCGCTCGGCTGTGCGCCTGCGGCGGCAGCGAAGACGAGAATCGACAAAACGGCGGCGGTCGCCGCAGCCCGGAATAGCGTGCTGCTCATCGTCTTCCCCCAGAAACTCCCACGCCAACTTTACCATTCCGTTTGCGGCAAGAAAGCCGGTGGCTCGGTGTGACGAAATCTCGACGCCGAGGCGTCGGGACACGGGGGCGGGGCTATACTCGCCGAGTCGCAAGTCGCGGAGCCGACGAGGTATTTCGACATGGCGTCCGGACCCGCCGGGCTTCACACTCGCCGAGGCCCGCAAATTCGCGAGATCGGCTATTGGGTGCGCGCCGATTCGTTGCGCCGAGGCCTGGCGACGGAGAGCACCGCGGCGCTGATTCGTGTGGCTTTCGACGCGGCCGGCAAGAAGCTGCTGCCCTAGCGTTATGCGAGCGCACTCAGCGGGTTTCGTCGGAGCGGGTCATCGATCGACAAGAGGAAGGGTCGCGGTCCGTGCCGGTGCGTAAGGCGATCGACGAGAAGCTCGAGGCGCTCGAGAGTCTGCGTGCTCGAGACGATGCCTCGGCGCGAGCCGAGGGACTCGGGGCCGCGTTGCGCGATAAGAGCGCGCGCGTCGTTGCCAAAGCTGCACGGCTTTGCGCCGAGGGACTGCACTACGATCTCGTGCCGGGCCTCGTCGGCGCGTTTCGGCGGTTGAGCGCCGCGGCCAAGCCTGCCAAGGCCGACCCGAGCTGCGCGGCGAAGCAAGCTATCGCGCGAGCTCTCGTCGAGCTCGATTGCGAGGACGTCGACGTGTTCGTCGAGGGGTTGGCCTATCGTCAGCCGGAGCCGGTGTGGGGCGGAACGGCCGACACGGCGGCGGACGTGCGCGCCAGTTGCGCAATGGGACTCGTCGCGACCGGTTATCGGCGCGCGCTCGTAGCCGTCAGCACGCTGCTGTTCGACAGCGAGGCGGCGGCGCGCCTCGGGGCGGTCCGGGCCGTCGCCTGCGGCAATCCTCAGGAGGCCGAGTTGCTGCTGCATGCCAAAGTACTCGCGGGGGACACCGAGCACGCGGTGATCGGCGAAGCGTTCGCCGGGCTGTTGAGCGTCGCGCCCGAGGAGTCCGTCGAGTTCGTTGCGAGCTATTTGTCGGCCGGGGACGAGGTGCACCGGGAGCTTGCCGCGCTCGCCCTCGGGGAGTCGCATCTCGATGCGGCGCTCGCGCCCCTTAAAGCGGCTTGGCAGGCGGATCCATTGGTGGATCTGCAGATGCGCCGCGTGCTGATGGGTGCCGCAGCCGCCCACCGCACAGCGGCCGCGCTCGAGTGGCTCGAGTCGATCTTCGCCGAGGCCGATGCTCGAACCGTGCGGGCCGGAATCGACGCGCTACTGGCTTATCGACACGACACCAAGCTGGCGGCGGCGCTCGACGAGGCGCTCGAGCGGCGCGGTGACCGCGACCTGCTGGCCGAGTACGTGCGAGCTTGGGGACGCGACGGCCCCGCGTCGGGGCCGTCGCTGCAACGTTAGAGCGCGGGAGCGTCGACGGCTTTGCCGTCTCAGCGCTTCTTGCTCTTCTTCTTGCTGGCCGTCTTGGCTTTTTTCTTTGCCGGAGCTTTTTTGGCCGCGGCCTTTTTGGCGGTTTTCTTCTTGGCGGCCTTGGGCGAGTCGGTGACGGTGAGCAGGGTGAGCTTCGGATCCGCGGCCAGGCACTCGCCTCCGGCACCCCGTGCTCCCGGCGCACGATGTTCGTGCCCTGCACGAGCGAGCCCATCTTGTACAGCGCATGCCGGCGCGCCATCCCCTCCCGGCCCATGCCGCAGTCGGAGGACAGCACGAGCCGCTCCAGCCGGAATGTGCTTGAGCGCCATGCGGATGTGCGCGGCCACCTCCTCCGATCGCTCCACCTGCAGCGAGTGGTGATCGATCACGCCGATCGCGATCTTCATGTCCGTGATGTGCTCGCCGATCGCCGCGCAAGTCCATGCCGCCGGAGCTGCACGGACTCGAACGTGATCACGTCCGCATCGACCTTGTTCAAGATCTTCAGCGCGGGCTTGTAGCTTTGCACCTCGGCAAACATCCGCTGCTGGGAGGGATTGCCCCAGCACGTGTGACACCAGACCTCGGTCTTGTCGCGCAAGCCCCGCACCGTGTTGTTGAACACCTCGAGCATGAACTCGGGATTGATCACCTTGTCGACGATCCCCGCGCGCCGCCAGCAAGTGAACCTGCGGCTCCTCCATCTGGATCACCGGGCAGCCGGCGTCGGCGAGCGCGTGCAGCTCCTCGTTGAACGCATCGGAGATCGCCCAGATCCGCTCGCGCACGTCCTTGTAGTAGAAGTCCTGCACCGCGAAGGCGACCAGCTCCGGCGTCACCGTGCCGAACTTGACGGGCTTGTCGCGTCATCCGCTGCGCCGCCTTCCACATCGTCGCGTACTGCATCTCGCCGCGGCCCACCGGCCCGACGATGCTCGGCATGACGCCGCGCCTCGATGTAATCGTGCAGAATGTGGCCGCGCGGGAACGCGATGCCGCCGCCGCCGACCGGGGCGGTCTTCGGCATGCTGTCGAACCCTGACATGTGAGACGGCGGGTAGCTCGTCCAGCTCTGCCCGCCGATGTCCTGCGTGAAGCGCACGTCGCCGTCGCGTGCAGATGTCCAGCCCCGCCACGGCTTGCTGGCCCAGGTATACCGCCAGCGCGTCCTCGTACTGCTCCCGAAACCGCGTCTCCACCATCGCCGCGAAAAAAGTCCTCAGCCCCATGTTCTCCGTGTACCAGCTCGGCCTCGGCAGCGAGCCCGTGATCGTCGTCGGTAACACCTTGTCAGCAGTCGCTCGTAGCATTTTTTCTACCTGTTTTGCGCGTCACCGAGCCCGATGCGGGTCGGCATTTGTGCGTGGAGCCGGATACAATATTGTAGACGCCGTTCACCTACAACCCTGCACAAGTGCGCACGAGGGCCCGCCGAGACGGATGCCCGCGGCGCTCGAACGGCGACAGAGAAACACGACATCGGCGGCTTGCAGGGCGCGAGCGACAAGGAGATATGCATGGATTTGGGCAACGGCCTAGGTCATCTGACTTATTCGACGCTGGTACACCCCGGCGATACGTGGAGCGAGATGTGGAACAGCTTGAACCGTTACGTGCCGCACGGTGAAAGCGCGCGTCTGCCCGGACAAGCCTTTCGGCGTCTCGTTGCGTCTGTCGGCCTCGTCGGCCAAGACTCTGACCGGCGACCCGCATGAGCGAGAGCGGCTGAAGGAGTTCCTGCACGCCCACGACATGTATCTCTACACGGTCAACGCGTTTCCCTACGGACCGTTCAAAAATACGCTCGTCAAGGAGCAGGTCTACGAGCCTGATTGGCGCAGTGACGAGCGTGCGCTGTACACGATGCAGGTGGCGGACATCCTGGCGGAGTGCGGTGGTGAGCACGTCAATCCGACGATCCAGAGCCCGCCGCTCGGATTCAAGCCGCGCGTGACGGGGCCGGATGTCGTCGAGGCGTACACGCGCCAGGTCATTCGCATCGTCGCGCATCTCGTCTTGCTCGAGCAGCGCACGGGCCGCACGGTCACGCTCGCGCTCGAGCCCGAGCCCTTTTGCTTCCTCGAGACGACGGAAGAGGCTCTCGACTACTTCAAGAATCATCTCTACGACTACGAGGCGGTGGGGCTGCTCGCATCGCAGACGGGTTTGTCGAAGTCGCAGGCCGAGAGCGCGGTGCGCAAGCATCTCGGCATGGTTTACGACATCTGCCACCAAGCCGTCGAGTACGAGGACATCGGTGCATCGCTCCAAGCGCTTGCCGACGCCGGCATCCCGGTCTTTAAGCTCCAGGAGGCTGCGGCGCTGCACATGCCGGAGGTCACGCAGAACACCGTCGACGCGCTGCGTCCGTTCGCCGATACCGTGTACCTCACGCAGACGGTCGAGCGGCGCAACGGTCAGCTCACGCGTTTTCTGAACCTCGAGGACGCGTTTGCGGCCTTCGAGAAAGATCCGGGCCCGCGCGAGTGGCGCACCCACTTGCACGTGCCGGTGTTCCTCGACGACCTCGGCGCTTTCAAGCACGACGCGGTTCGCGATCGAGGAGGCGCTCAGATTTCACAAGAAGAACAAGCTTTCGCCGCAGCTCGAGATCGAAACGTACACGTGGGACGTGCTGCCGGACCACATGAAGACGGGCGACATCGTCGACTACGTGCAGCGCGAGCTCGAGTGGGTGAAGGGCCAGCTGGTCTGACGAGCACAACGCAGGATTGAGGAGAAGCAAGGATCATGAAGGTAGGTTTCATCGGCTTAGGCCGCATGGGTCAGGCGATCGCCGCGCGAGTGCTCGGCGACGGCCACGACCTGATCGTCTATAACCGCACGCGCTCGAAGGCGGCCGAGCTCGAGAAGGCCGGCGCCAAGGTGGCTGACAGCATTGCCGAGGCCTGTGCCGGGCGCGAGGTCGTCATCACGATGCTGGCCGACGACAAGGCACTCATGGAAGTCCTGAACGGCGGCTTGCTCGAGACGCTGCCGAAAGGCGCGATTCACATGCCGATGGGCACCCACAGCGTCAATGGCTTGCGCGAGACGGACGCACTGCACAAGAAGGCGGGGCAAGTGCTCGTCGCGGCGCCCGTGCTCGGCCGGCCCGATGCGGCCGCCGCGGGCCAACTCGGCATCGTGCCGGCCGGTCCCGTCGACGCCGTCGAGAAGCTTGCGCCGCTGTTTGCCGTGATCGGTCGGCGGACGTTCGATGCCGGCACGAATCCCGAAGGCGCGGCGGCCGTGAAGCTCGCGAACAACATGGTGCTCGGTTGCGCGATCGAGGCCATGGCCGAGGCTTTCGCGCTCACGCGCAAGTTCGGCGTGCAGCCGACGTCGTTCGTCGAGGTGCTCACGGACGGGCTGTTCGCGG
The DNA here is from genome assembly GCA_963786385.1 of uncultured Gammaproteobacteria bacterium. GTDB lineage: Bacteria > Pseudomonadota > Gammaproteobacteria > Steroidobacterales > Rariloculaceae > FEN-1219. Next base: position 494,207 of record CAWAYS010000003.1, on the reverse strand, counting down.
CACCCGCTTACAAGGTCTACGGCAACATCATCGCGCAAGGAGGCTTACGATCAGGCCGGGTTCACGGTCACGCTCGGGCTCAAGGACGCGAACCTCGTGATCGCCGCCGGCCAGGCCGCAAACGTGCCGCTGCCGAGCTTGAACGTCTATCGCGACCGGCTGCTCTCGGCCGTGGCGCACGGCGAGTCGCGATCTCGATTGGTCGGTCATGGCGCGCGATCAGGCACGCTCGAGCGGCATGGAATGACGCGGCGCAGCCGATTACACGATTTGGGACTTTGCAGAGAGACGAAGAGGAACGCAGGATGATCAACGCAGGCATCGTAGGATTGGGTTGGTGGGGCAAGACGCTCGTCGAAGGCCGTCCAGGCGGACAGCGACGAGATCAGTTTCGTGGCAGGCGCGGCGCGCACGGCAAGCGACGAGCTGCTGCATTCGCGAAGCAAAACGAGTTCGAGCTCGTGAACAGCTTCGAGAAGCTGCTCGACGAACCCCAAGATCGAGGCCGTCGTGCTCGCGACGCCGCATTCCCTGCACGTGGAGCAGGTCGTCGCAGCGGCTGCGGCCGGCAAGCACGTGTTCTGCGAGAAGCCGTTCGCGCTCACGCGCTCGGGTGCGGAGCGGGCCGTCGACGCCGTCAAGAAGGCCGGTGTCACGCTCGGCCTCGGCTACAACCGCCGCTGGCATCCGGAGATGACCAAGCTGCGCCAGCAGATCGACTCCGGGGAGCTCGGCGTGATCCTGCACGTCGAGGCAACGATGACGTTTCCGAACGCGCTGATGCTCAAGGCCGACGCGTGGCGGGCCGACAGACACGAGACGCCTTGCGGCGGCTTGACGCCGATGGGAGTGCACGCGGTCGACGGCATGATCGACCTGTGCGGACCTATCGACGAGGTCTACTGCCAAAGCTTCAGGCGAGTGGTGGAGGTCGATGCCGACGACACGACGTCGATCCTGTTCCGCATGAAGGAAGGCATGTCGGGCTACCTCGGCACGATGACCGCCACCGGTGGTGGCTTCAGCTTCCAAGTCTATGGCTCGAAGGGCTACGTCCGGCTCGAAGGTATGACACACGTAGCGGGCGCGCCGTCGGAAGAGCGCCGCACACGTCTTTTCGGCGATTGCACCTTCAAGCCCGTGAAGGGACCGGCAGTGAAGTGGGAAGCGGACCGTTTGGACGTGACTCGTGCGACGCTCGAGGCCTTTGCGCGTGCCGCAGCCGGCAAGGAAGCCTTCTTGATTCCGGTCGAGGAGATGATCCACGGTGCGGCCGTGACCGAGGCCATCATCCGCTCGGCCGACACCCACTTGCCTGAAAAAGTCGGCTGATCCGCCGAGTGCCGGCCGTCACGACGTCGTGTCGCAGCGGCCGCACGGGGCGGTCTGCGTTGCCGGTAACGAATTCCTGGGGGGATCGATAGTGCTGTCACGTTTCTTCGTCGGACTGCTCGCCGTTGTGTTTGCATGGCCGGCTGCGGCCCAGCTCGACGATCTCGCCGAGGCGCTGCGCACGACGCCGATCACGACGCAGAAGATCGCCGATCATTTCTACGTGCTGTTCGGCGTCGGCGGCAACATCATCGTCTCGATCGGCGACGAAGGCACGCTGATCGTCGACGCTCAGTTCGAGCCGATGGTGCCGAAGTACAAGGCGACGATCGGCGACCTCGGCGGTGGCAAGATCGATTTCCTGATCAACACCCATTGGCATTTCGATCATACCGATGGCAATCAAACGCTCGGTCCCGAAGGCACGTGGATCATCGCGCAAGAGCAATCGCGCGAGATGATGATGAAGAACAACGTCATCAATCTCGTCACGCAAAAGCGCGAGCAGCCGGCGTATGCCAAGACGGCGTGGCCGGTGATCACCTTCGACGACACTATGCGCATGCACTTCAACGGCGAGGCCATCGACCTTTTGCACTACGGACCGGCACATACGGCGGGCGATGCGGCCGTCGTCTTTCGCGGTCACAACGTCGTGCACATGGGCGACGTCTTCAACAACGCAGGGTATCCGTTCATCGACGCCGATAACGGCGGCAGCTTGAACGGCACGATCGAGTTCAGCCGCAAGGTGCTCGAGCAGATCGATCAGAGCACCGTCGTCGTGCCCGGCCATGGTGCGGTCGCAGGCTATCAAGATCTCGTCGATTACATCTCGATGCTCACGACGATTCGCGACCGGATCGCAGTGCTCATCGGCAGCGGTGCCACGCTCGAGCAGGTCGTCGCGGCGCGGCCGACCTCGGAGTGGGACGAAAAGAAAGGCAATCCGGCGAGCTTCATCAATCGCGCGTATGCGAGCTTGTCCAAGCGCTGACCCGAGGCAGTCCGGTCCGTACGGTGCGGCTCGTACAAAGCGTGCGCCGCCAGATCGCGAATGACGCGAAGCCTCGTTGCCCCGGTGCGGCGGCTTCCCCTATGCTGAGCAGCGCTACGACGAAAGGGGGACCCTACGCATGAGGAATCCGAGCACACTGGCGGCGGTCGGGTTGTTGATCGCGGGCGCGCTCGCTATGGCACGCCCAGCCGAAGCCCAGCAGCATGTGCCGTTCGCCAACGGCATCCCCGTGGCGCCCGAGCTCGCGCTCGAACCGTTGCCGAAGCAGCCGGTCGTGTACCAGACGGCCGAGAAGCAGGACATACGCGTCAGTGTCGTGACGCGCGGCATGGAGCATCCCTGGGGGCTCGCGTTCCTGCCCGACAACGTCATGCTCGTGACGGAAACGCACGGGCACATGCGCGTCATTCGCAACGGGGTGCTCGACCCCGAGCCCGTCAAAGGCATTCCCGAGGTCAAGCCCGCGCGCCGCTCCGGGCTGCTCGACGTGGTGCTGCATCCGAACTACGCGCAGAACCACTACGTCTACATCACCTATCACAAGCCGCTGCCGAACGATCAAACGGCGCTCGCGCTCGCGCGCGGCCGCTGGGACGGCAAGGCGCTCGTCGGCGTAAAGGATCTGTTCGTCACCCAGCCGAACTCCGGATCCATCTCGCGCATCGTGTTTGGCCGTGACGGCATGATCTACATGTCCACGCCGGGCGGCGCCGACGACAAGCCGCAGGACCTCATGAGCGACGCGGGCAAAGTGCTGCGTTTGCGCGACGACGGTACCGTGCCCTCCGACAATCCGTTCGTCGGCCGCAAGGACGCGCGTCCGGAGATCTACACCTACGGTCACCGCGGCACGATCGGCCTCGCCGTGCATCCGGGCACGGGGCAGATCTGGGAGAGCGAGAACGGCCCGAACGGCGGCGACGAGGTCAATGTGCTGCAGCCCGGCGGCAACTACGGCTGGCCGGTCGTGAGCCTCGGCCGCACGTATCAAGGTCCGTGGCACTCGGCGAAATTCCAGCACGAGGGCATGATCGACCCGGTCGTTTACTGGACGCCGGCGATCGCGATCTCGGGGCTCATGTTCTACACGGGTGATCAGCTACCGAAGTGGAAGGGCGACATGTTCGTCGGCTCGTTGCGCGAGGGCGAGATCATCGGCACGGGGCATCTCGAGCGCATTCTCTTCAACGAGAAGATGGAGGAGCTGCGGCGCGAGCGGTTGCTCGACTGGGGACATCGCGTGCGCACCGTGAAGCAAGGCCCCGACGGCTTCATCTACGTGCTGCTCGACGACGACGACGGCTCCCTCATCAAGATCGAGCCCGCCAACTAACGTCGCTGCCTGCGCCCGAAGACCCTTCGTTTGGGGCGCCGGTCGCGGAGCGCACGTACGTCTCTGCCGAGACACGCCGTGAATCCATCCCTGGAGGCTCGGCGCGCACATCCTTGTGCGCGCACGGTCTCAGCAGAGACGTACGTGCGTTCCGCGACCCGCTACTTGGCAGTCCGCCGCGTCGCGCCTCCTTTTGAGCTCTGGGTGGCACGACCTCGGCTGTTCGGCACGAGAAGGGTCTTCCGAGACCGTGGCGCGCAGGGACGCGCGCCCCGAGCCTCCAGGGATGGATTCACGGCGTGTCTCGGAAGACCCTTCTCGTGTCGAACAGCCGACGATGCGCTGCTGCCCTATCCGCGGAGCAGCCGCCGCTATGCGCGGAGGTGGCTAGCGGTGGTCGGTGACGATCTTGCCGCCTTTGACGACGAGCTTCGTTGTTAGGAAGTTCCAGTAGCCGTCGAGCGGATTGCCTTCGAGCAGCACAATGTCGGCGAGCTTGCCGGGCTCGAGCGTGCCGAGCTCGTCGCTCATCTCGATGAACGCCGCCGTGTTCGGCCCCATGAGCTTCACGATGTCTTGCATCGAGAACATGAGATTCAGCGACCGCAGCTCGTGGGCGAGTCCCGCGCTCGGCAGGTAATTCGTATCCGTGCCGAAACCGTAGACGACTCCGTTGTCCCACAGGGTGCGCGCGTTGACGGCCTTGTAGCCGGCCTCTTGGCCGCGGCCGTCGCCTTGCAGGATCGATTCGGGCCACGGGCGACCGTCCCGAAAGCGCGGCTTGTTGTCGTTGGCGAACACGCCGAATACGGGTACGCCGAAGCCGATCGTCGACAGGTTCTCGATGCCGGCAGCCGCCACCTTGCGTGCGTCCTCGTCGGTGAGCCAGCCGAAGTGCGGCGTGTGGACGAGCTTCGGCACGCCGGCGTCGACGGCCGCGAGCATGGCTTGCGGGCTCACCGCGTGCACCATGACCCAGACGCCGGCCTTGTGGCTTTCATCGACGAGCGCTTTGAGATTTTCGAGCTCCGTCGGTGTCGGCGGCTTCGGGCTGATGACTTCCTCGCCGATGAATTTGATGCCGAGTCCCGCGAGGCGCCGCAGCTCGGCGCGGACCTGTTCGGGCGTCGATCGCGCGAGATTGACGTTGCCTGCCGGGATCACGCGCGGTCCATTGAGCTCGCCCGAGTCGATGCGACGCGCGAGCTCGATGTTGCCTTCTGCCGGTCCGCCCCCCGCGAGCAGCGTCGTATAACCCGCGTCGAGAAATTCCTGCATGCGATCGGCAGCCTGTGTCTTGAGCCACTCGTCCGCTTTGCCTGAAATGATGTGCCGGTGGGCGTCGATGAAGCCCGGCATTGCCGTCATTCCGTGGGCGTCGACGGTTTTGCCTTTGCCGCCTTTGGCTCGACCCGGCTGCACCGATGTTATGCGACCGTTTTCGATCACGAGCGAGCCGCTGTCGATGACCGTGCCGTTGCCGACGATGACGCGGGCATTCGTGATCACGAGGTCCTGCGCGGCGACCGTGGCTATCGCGCCGACGCTCAATATCGCCGCAAGCACGCCCGTGGTCAGTAGTGTTTTCATTGCTGCTTTCCCCTTCCTGGACGCCCGAACGGGCGCGCTAATAATACTGCAGCGGTCGGTGGGCATATGCCTTGCGACGAAGGGCCTGTGAGCCCGCGTCGCAACGAACCGTTCGGCACGAGTCCGGTCAATACGGGACGCGCGGCGTCGACGCACTCCTCGGCGCGCGCGTTTCCGGGTCAAGGCGCAATGTCGGCGCCGCCTTCGCGCTCGACGTAGCGCACGAGCTCGCTCACGCTCGCGCCGGGTCCCGCGAGGCGCTCCGCTGCTTGCCAGAGCTTCTGACCGAGCTCCGACAGCGGCATCTTGGTCGGCTCGCGCTCGGCGAGCTCGAGCGCGATGCGGATGTCCTTGACCATGAGCTCGAGCTTGAACGGGTCGTCGAATGCGCGGCTCGTGATGCGCTGCTTGATGTGGGTTTGGGTGATCCAGGACATGCCCGTCGAGACGTTGAGCACATCGGTCATGACGTTCGGATCGAGCCCGAGTTTTTTCCCGAGCACGAGGCCTTCGGCCGTGGCCGTGAGCGTCATGGCCGTGATCAGGTTGTTGATCGATTTCATTGCGTGCCCCGAGCCGATCGGGCCCAAGTGGAACGTGTGCTTGCCCATGATCTTCAAGACGGGCAGCGCACGTTCGATGGCAGCAGGCTCACCGCCGAGCATGAAGACGAGCGTGGCGGCCTTGGCGCCGAACTCCGCGCCCGACGTGGCCGAGTCGACCATGGCAATACCCTTGGCCGCCAAGCCTTTGGCGGTTTCGACCGTGAGCCACGGCTCGCACGACGACGTGTCGATCACGAGCTCGCCGCCTTCGAACCCCTCGAGTAGACCGTTCTCACCGAGCGCGACGTCGCGCACGAACTCACCCGACGGCAGCATGGTCACGACGACGTCCGACGCCGCAGCCACGTCGCGGGGCGTCGCGGCGACCGACATCCCGGTGTGAGCCGAGGCCAGGCCTTCGGCCTTTGCGCGATCGATGTCGAGCACGGTCAATGTGTGGCCGGCCTTCGCGAGATGCGAGGCCATCGGCGTGCCCATCACGCCGAGTCCGATGAAACCTATCTTCATGATGTCGTTCTCGTATGCAGAGCGGGCGGGCGAAACGTCCGGCGCATGATAAACGAGATTCGCCGGCGGGGTTCTTGCCAGGGTCCGGTCCGGCGAGTAGGTTGTTCTGGACTCGAGCACGAGCTCGGCGGCCGCGGCCCGATGCCGCAGCCGCGAGTCGAATCTCTGGACGCCGGGGGGTGCCATGAAACGTTACCGATGGGCTTGGCTGCTCGTTGCCGCGGCGTGGGTGCCCGGCACGTTCGCGGCGAAAGACGCGCAGGGCTTCATCCGCATCAGGCCGGACGAGGTCGTCTGGCGGCACAACGACGAGGGTCCGGACATCGCCGTGATTGCGGGCGATCCGACGAAAGAAGGCTTCTACATCATCCGCGCCCGGTTTGCGCCGGGCGTGATGTCACGACCGCACTCTCATCCGCACGAACGGTACGTGACGGTGCTCAAAGGCACGTGGTACACGGGCACGGGCAGCAAGTTCGATCGCGACGCGACGATTCCGCTGCCGGTCGGCGGCTACATGATGCACCCGGCCGGCGCCGTCCATTACGACGGTGCGAAGGACGAGGAAGTCATCGTCGAGATCAAGGGCATGGGGCCGGCGCCGTCGATTCCGGCTGCGAACTGACAAACGGAGCGCTTCATGAAGTCGAAGATCGGGCTCGATTCGCTCGAGCAAGTAGCCGGCAACGGCCTGTTGCATCGCCGCTTGTTCCTGACGGGCAGTGCCGCGCTCGTCGGCACTGCGCTCATGACGGCGCGGCCGGCCGGCGCGGCGCAAGACGTACCGCCGTGGATGAAGACGCCCGGCGCGCCGATGTCCGGCTACGGCAGTCGTTCGCCACACGAGTCGAGCGTGCAGCGCATCGTTCAATCGCAGCCCGGCACGCACGGGCAGCGGCGGCTCGCGCACGCCGCTCGAGCATCTGGAGGGCATCATCACGAGCGCGTCGCTGCACTTCGAGCGCCATCACAGCGGCATCCCGCAGATCGATCCCGAGCAGCACCGCGTGCTGATCCACGGGCTCGTCGAGCGGCCGCTGTTGTTCGGCATGGACGCGCTGTTGCGTTATCCGCTCGTCTCGCACATTCGCTTCGTCGAGTGCTCCGGCAACAGCGGCGCGAACAGCGGTGCCGAGCCACCGCAGGTCACGGCCGGCAGCTCCATGGGCTCGTGTCGTGCAGCGACTGGACCGGCGTGCCGCTCGTCGATCCTGCTCGACGAAGCAGGCGTGAAGCCCGAGGCGCGTTGGATTCTCGCCGAAGGGGCGGATGCGGCAGCCATGAGCCGTAGCGTGCCGATGGCCAAGGCGATGGACGACGCCGTGCTTGCGCTCTATCAAAACGGCGAGCGCTTGCGTCCCGAGCAAGGCTATCCCGTGCGGTTGCTCTTGCCGGGCTAGGAAGGCAACACGAACGTGAAGTGGCTGCGGCGCATCAAAGCTCACGGCCGAGCCCACGATGACGAAGGACGAGACCTCGAAATACACGGATCTCTTGCCGGACGGCCGCGCAATGCATGTTCACGTTCCCGATGGGCGTGAAATCCGTCATCACGTCGCCTTCGGGCGGTACTCGACGATGCAGGGTCCGGGTCTCTACCAGATCTCGGGCATCGCGTGGTCGGGCGCGGGCAGGATTCGCCGCGTCGAGGTTTCGGCCGACGGTGGCCAAAGCTGGGCCGAGGCCGCTCTCGCCGATGCCTGTGCTGCCGAAGGCGCTCGCGCGGTTTCGCATGGCATGGCGCTGGAACGGCGGGCCGGCCGTGCTCATGAGCCGCGCGGTCGACGACACCGGCGCCGTGCAGCCGACGCGCGCGTCGTTACTGAGCGAACGCGGGCGCATGTATCGGTATCACTATCATGCGATACAAAGTTGGGCCGTGTCGGCGGCGGGCGAGGTGAGCAATGTCTATGCATAAGAGTCGGTCGTCTTGCGGCGTCGATCGGCCGCTGCGGCGTGGTTGTCGTGCGCGCTCGCGCAAGAAAGCCCGAAGCTCGGCGTGCCGGCCAACGCCGGACGAGATCGCGGCCTGGGACATGAGCATCGGCCCGACGGCACGGGTCTGCCGGCCGGGTCAGCGGCACGCCGAGCCAGGGTCGCGGCAATCTACGAGGTGCAAGTGCATGGCGTGTCACGGTAAAGACGGCGCCGGTAACCCGAACGACCGGCTCGTCGGTGGCCGGGGCACGTTGCGCGATGCCGCGCCCGTGCGCACGATCGGCAGCTACTGGCCGTATGCGACGACGCTGTTCGACTACATTCGCCGCGCGATGCCGTACGTGGCACCGCATTCGCTCACCGACGACGATGTCTATGCGCTTACGGCGTATCTGCTGAGCTTGAACGGCGTGATCGGCGCCGACGACGTCATGGACGCGACGACGTTGCCGACCGTGAAGATGCCGAACCGCGGCGGCTTCGACTGGGCCTATCAAGACCCGGCGCACCACGGCCGGCGTTGATGCGCGTCGCCGCGATCGTATTGGCGTTGGTTGCCGCAGGCGCGGCGTGTCCGGCTGCGGCGCAGATGCCCTACATCCTCGGCACGTGGAAGCTCAACATCGAGAAATCGCACCTGCCCGGTCCGCCGCCGCAGACACAGGTGCGCCGCTACAGTCTGCGCGACGACGGTACGCTCGTCGGTTTGGCCGTGTTCGTGGCGCCCGACGGCACGCCCGACTTCCTGCAATTCGCAGCGAAGCCCGACGGCAAGGACTACAGCGAGTTCAATTCGCGCTTCCTGGCCGACTGGCAGATCGACGGCACGAAGAGCCCGCGCGAGTACGCCGAGACGCCCATCGACTCCCACACCGTGGCATGGGTCGACAAGTACGATGGACGCGTCGTCGCGAGCGGCAAGAAGTGGGTCTCCGAGGACGGCAAGACGCTATCGTTCACGACGACCGGTAAGAACGCCGAGGGTAAGGCCGTGGAGTTTCTGTTCGTGTTCGACCGGCAGTAGCGCTCTGCCGGCGAGCTTGCTGCGAAACGCGAAATGCACGGCGCGAGAGTGGCCGAAGCGGCGGTAGTCAGGTCAGTGTAGCGCGGGCGAGTGCTGGGTCGTGCGCCAGTAGCAGTCTCGCCTCGGCGCCCTCGGTCGACGCGCTTTGCCGCTCGAGCCTTTCCCGTTACGCTTGCGCCCATGGCCGAACCGACTCAAGAGCGCCCCAAAGGCCGCTCGTTACAGCCGCTGCGCGCGCTCGTGCCGTTTCTGCGCCCGCACTTGCGCGTGCTCGGTGCGGCCATTGCGGCGCTGCTCGTTGCGGCTGCGGCGCAGCTCGCGCTGCCCGTGGCGCTCAGGTTTCTCATCGACGAGGGCTCGTCGTTCGCGATGCCGCGACGATCAACCGCTACTTCATTGTGTTCCTCGGTGCGGCCGTGGTTTTCGGGGCGTTCGCCGCATTGCGCTTCTACCTCGTGTCATGGCTCGGCGAGCGCGTCGTCGCGGACATCCGCAGCGCCGTGTACCGAAAAGTCATCCACATGGATCCGAGCTTTTTCGAGACCACGCGCACGGGGGAGGTACTGTCGCGGCTCACGGCCGACACGACGCTCGTGCAGTCGATCTCCGGCGTCGGTATCTCGATTTCGCTGCGCTCGTCCATCACGCTGGTCGGCTCGTTGATCATGCTCGTGGCGACGAGCCCGACGTTGACGCTCATGATCGTGGTCGCGATGCCCTTCATCGTCGGGCCGCTGCTCATGCTCGGCCGCCGCGTGCGGCGGCTGTCGCGCGATTCTCAAGATCGCGTGGCCGATGCGAGCGCGCTCGCAGGCGAGACGATCAATGCCGTGCAGACCGTCCAGGCGTTCACGCTCGAGGATCTGCACACGAGCCGATTTCGCGACGCCGTGGAGCATTCTTTCGGTGTGGCAGTGTCGACGAATCCGCGTGCGCGGCTGGCTCACCGCGCTCGCCACTACGCTCGTGTTCGGCGCGATCACGCTCGTGTTGTGGATCGGCGCGCGCCAGGTGCTGTCGGGCAGCCTGACTTTCGGCCTCTTGAGCCAGTTTTTGCTCTACGCCGGTTACATGGGCGTCTCGGCCGCGTCGCTGAGCGAGATGTGGGGCGAGGTGCAGCGTGCGGCGGGCGCGATGGAGCGGCTCATCGAGCTCGAGCAAGCGCAACCTGCGATTCAGGCGCCGCCGCTGCCGGTGGAGTTTCCGCGACCGAGCCGCGGGCGCATTCACTTCGATCGCGTGACGTTTCGCTATCCGTCGCGGCCCGAGGTGGCGGCGCTCGACGACTTCAGCGTCACCGTGGAGCCCGGTGAGACGGTTGCGTTCGTCGGCCCGTCGGGGGCCGGCAAGAGCACGACGTTTCAATTGCTGCTGCGGTTCTACGATCCGGCCTGGGGCCGCGTCGTGATCGACGGCGTGGACATTGCGAAGGCCAGACCCGAGGACGTGCGCAAGCTTATCGGCCTCGTACCGCAAGACACCGTGCTGTTCGGAGCTTCGGCGCGCGAGAATATCCGCTACGGCCGTCCCGAGGCCACCGACGCCGAGATCGAAGAGGCCGCGCGCATGGCGGCTGCAGACGAGTTCATCCGCGAGCTTCCCGAGGGCTACGAGACGTTTCTCGGTGAGCGCGGCACGCGGCTGTCGGGCGGCCAGCGGCAGCGCATCGCGATCGCGCGCGCAATTCTCAAGGACCCGCCGATTCTGCTGCTCGACGAAGCCACGAGCTCGCTCGATGCAGCGAGCGAGCTGCTCGTACAGGAAGCGCTCGAGCGCCTCATGCAGCATCGCACGACGATCATCATCGCGCATCGGCTCGCGACCGTGCTCAAGGCGGATCGCATCGTCGTCATGAATCACGGCCGCATCGTGGCGACCGGGAGTCACACGCAGCTGCTCAAGAGCAGTCCTCTGTATGCGCGGCTCGCGCAGCTGCAATTCGGCACAGCCGCGGCCCGGATCGAAGAGGCGACGAATGCGACTGTGGTCCGTTGAAGGCAATCGTCAACGGCTCGACGGCGGCGCCATGTTCGGCAACGTGCCGCGGGCATTGTGGTCGCGCTGGCTCACGCCCGATGCCGAGAACCGACTCGAGTTTGCGTGCCGCGGACTCCTCGCGTGCGATGTCGACGGCAAGACGGTTTTGTTCGAGACGGGTATCGGTGCGTTTTTCGAGCCTAAGCTCAAAGCCCGTTTCGGCGTTCTCGAGGAGCGGCACGTGCTGCTCGACTCGCTCGCTGCGCGCGGCGTCGCGCACGAGGACGTGGATGCCGTCGTGCTGAGTCACTTGCATTTCGATCACGCGGGCGGTCTGCTCGAGGCCTACCGGGAAGGCGCCCCGGCGGAGCTGCTCTTTCCGAACGCACGGTTCGTCGTCGGGCGCCGCGCTTGGCAGCGCGCTTTGCGCCCGCATCCGCGCGACCGGGCGTCGTTCATTCCCGGGCTCACGGGTCTGCTCGAGGCAAGCGGCCGGCTCGAGATCGTGGACGGCGCGCACGCGCCGAGCTTGGGCGAGTCGGTTCGGTTCGAGCTCAGCGACGGTCACACGCCGGGTTTGCTGATGGCCGAGCTCGGTGGCGACGGTGGGGTCGTGTTTTGCACAGACCTGATTCCGGGCCGCCCGTGGGTGCACCTGCCCGTGACGATGGGCTACGACCGGTATCCGGAGCAGCTCATCGACGAGAAGCAGCGGTTTCTCGACGACAAGATCGCGCGCGGTGTGGCGCTGTTTTTTACCCACGATCTCGATTGCGCATTCGCTCGACCCGCGCGCGACACCGATGGACGATACGGCGTGACCGACGCACGGCCGTCGGTCGAAGGTCTCGAGCTCGCCGCTTGACGCAAGAGCGTGCGGGCCGCGGGACGATACTCGACTCGATCGCCGATCTGCCGAGTCCCGGGCCACCGCGTACGAGCCGCAAGAACGATCGTCGAGACTATTTCTCCGAGCCAGTCGCGGTCGCGGCACTGCTCGATGCGAGCCGCTCGTCGGCCGACGGCTGCCAGCCGCCGCCGAGTGCCTTGTAAAGCGACACGAGTGCCGTTGCCACGCTCGTGTGCGTTCGAGCGTAACCTTCCTCGGCGCTGCGCAGCGCGCGTTCGGCGTCGAGCAGCTCGAGCAGCGAAATGTCGCCCGCACGGTAGCGGTCGTTCGCAAAGCCATAGCTACGCCGTGCGGCCGTGACCGCCGTTCCTTGGCGGGCGAGCGCCTCGAGTCCGAGGTTGTAGCCTGAGAGCGCTTGCTCGGCGTCGGTCAGGGCCTGCTTGACGGTGCCCTCGTATTGCAATGCGGCGACTTCGACGCGGGCCTTGCTCGCGCGGATCTGCGCGCGTACGCGGCCGCCGTCGAAAAACCGCCAGGAGATCAGCGGCGCGAGTCCGAGCGTCTGACTCGAGGACTCGAGCAGCTTGCCTGCATCGAGCGATTGAAAGCCGCCGTTCGCGCCGATGCCGATCTGCGGAAAGAGGTCGGCCGTGACGACGCCGACGTCGGCCGTCGCGGCCGCGAGCGCGCGTTCGGCGGCGGCGACGTCGGGCCTGCGGCGCAGGATGTCGGCACGCTCGCCGACGGGCAGCGCTTTCAAAGCGACATAGCCCGGCGAGTCGTCGAGCAAGCCGAGCTCCGATTCCGGTAGACCGCCGACCAGCACGCCGAGCCCGAGCGCGGTGGCGCGCTCCTTGGCTCGGAGCGGGGGTAGCTGTGCTTCGACGGCCGCGAGCTCGGCTTCGGCTTTGGCAACGGCCGCTTCGGGCACCTCGCCGGCCGCGCGCTGCTGGCGCACGAGGTCGACCGAGGAGCGCGTCGCCGCGATCGCTGCCTGCAGCGCGTCGATCTCGTGTCGCGTGCCGCGCAGCTCGAAGTAGTTGCGCGCAGTCTCGGCCGCGATCGTGAGCTTTACGGCGCGATGCACGTCGACGGCCGCGTCGACGCGCGCGCTGGCGGCTTCCACGGCCCTACGCGTTTTGCCGAAAACGTCGATCTCCCAGCCGGCGTCGAAGCCGAGCTCGTAGATCGTCTGATCGCGAGCGATGCCCGGGATCACGTTGATCGGCAGCGGACCGTTCTCGCTTTGACGCCGGCGCGTGACGCTCGCGCTCGTGCTCAGGGCCGGATAATGGCCGCCGGCCGCCGCGTCGCGCATCGCGCGCGCCTCGACCATGCGTGCGCGGGCCTCGCGCACGTCGAGATTCTGCGCTAGCGCCGTGTCGACGAGCCGGTCGAGCGTGTCGTCGCCGAACGATTGCCACCAGAGTGCGAGGTCGGCGTCCGTTGCGGCGGGTGACGCTTCGCTCGCCGCCGTGCTCGACTCGGACGATGTCGCCGACGGTTTGACGGTCCAACCGCCGCCCGAGTCGATATCCGGCCGCGTGTAATCGGGACCGACGGTGCAGGCCGTCAAACCAGCGACAACGAGGAACGAAAGGATCTTGATCGAGCGCATCGTCTCTCTCCGGTCATTGCAGGTTGCGCCGCACGATGACGATCGCCGCGCTCAGAGTGACGAGCGCGATGAGGGCCATCGGCCAGGCGTTGGCGAGAATGTCCGCGGGCGGCAAAGCCTTCAAGAAGGTGCCGCGCACGATGACGAGGTAGTACCTGAGCGGGCTCGCAGCCGAGATGACTTGCAGCCATTCCGGCATATTCTCGACCGGCGTCGTGAACCCCGAGATGAGCACGGTCGGCACGACGGTGGCAAACGTGCCGAGAATCGCCTGTTGCTGCGTTCGGCAGACAGCGGAGATCGTAAGGCCGATGCCGACCATCGACAGAATGAACAGCATCAAGCTCATGACGAGCAGCACCACGGAGCCCGTAAACGGCATGTTGAACACGAGCACGCCGGCCGTGATCATCGCGCAGCCGAGCAGCGTCCCGAGCACGAGCGCGGGCACGGCTTTGCCGACCACGATCTCGAGCGGCTGGGCGGGGGAAACGAGCAGCTGATCGAACGTGCCGAGCTCGCGCTCGCGCGCGATCGACAGCGCCGTCACGAGCAGCGAGATCAGCATGGCGAGGATGCCCGACAGGCTCGGCACGACGAACCAGCGGTAGATCAAGTTCGGGTTGAACCAGTGGCGCACGGCGATCGCCGGTTGCTGCACACCTTGCGCTTCGGCGAGCTCGGCGCCGAGGCCGGCCGCGATACGGTTGAGATACCCGAGCGCGATCTGGCTCGAGTTCGCGCGTCGCCCATCGAGAATCACTTGCGCGACGGCTGGCGCGCCGCTGACGAGATTGCGCGAAAAGTCCGCGGGGAAATGCACCGCGGCGATTGCCTCACGTTTGTCGATGAGCGTGGTGAGGCTGTTGGGGTTGTCGGCGTAGAGCAAATGGCCGACGAAGCCGCTGCCCTGCAGCCGCTCGATCATCTCCTGCGACCAGCGGCCGCTGTCGTCGTTGAGCACACCGATCGTGACGTTCGTGACGTCGAGCGTCACGGCGTAGGAGAACACGAAAAGTTGAACCAACGGCGGCATGATCAGCGTTATGCGGGTCTTGGGGTCGCGCCAGAAGCTCAACAGCTCCTTGACGATCTGGGCTTTGAGCCTGGTGATCACGTGTCGAGACTCTTGCGGGATCTGAGCGCCGTGATTGCGAAGAACACGGCGCCGATCGCGAGCATCGAGAGCATGTTCGGCACGAACAGCGACCACACGTCGCCGGCCAGGAATACGCTTTGCAGGGAGGCGACGAAGTAGCGGGCCGCAACGACGTGCGTGAAGGCACGGATTACGGCCGGCATGCTGTCGATCTCGAAGATGAAGCCGGACAAAAGCAGCGCCGGCAAGAATCCCGAGATCAGCGCGACTTGCGCGGCGATGAATTGGTTCTTGGCGATGGCCGAGATCAAAAGGCCTTGACCGAGCGCCGGCACGAGAAACGAGCACGTCAGCAGCAGCAGCGCGAAGATCGAGCCGCGCAGCGGCACGTCGAACAGAAACACGGCTGCTGCTGCGCAACCGAGCGTGGCGATGAGCCCGAGCGCGAAATAGGGCAGTAGCTTGCCGATCAGGATCTCGAGGATGCTCGCAGGCGTCGACATGACGGCTTCCATCGTGCCGCGCTCCCATTCGCGCGCGACGACCATGGCCGTGAGCAGCGTGCCGATCATCGTCATGACGATCGCGATGGCGCCGGGAATCAGAAACCTGCGGCTTTCGATCTCGGGATTGAACCAGAAGCGCGGCTCGAAGCTCGGGCCCGCGGCGCGCGCCTGACCGCTCGCACCGTTCGCCGCTGCGCGGCTCGCGAGCCAATTCGTGACCACGCCTTCGGCATACCCGCCGACGAAGCTCGCGGTGTTCGGCTGCGTGCCGTCCGTCACGATTTGCACGAGCGGCCCGCGCTCTGGTTCCATGAGCCGCGAATCGAAATCGGGTGGGATGATCACCATGCCGTGCAGGTGCCCGGCGATCACTTGCGCATCGAGCTCGCGGCGGTCGCGTGCGGGCGTGACCTTGAAGTAGCGTGTCGCCGCGAACGCCGCGGCGAGCGACTGGGCCTGAGGCGCGTCGCTCTCGAGCACGACACCGAGCTGGACGTCGCGCACATCGAGCGAAACCGCGAACGCGAACAGAAACAGCATCACGACGGGTAGAACGAACGCAATCAAGATCGCCGAGGGGTCGCGAACGATTTGCAGCGTTTCTTTGCGCACGAGCGCGACCAGACGCCGGACGTCGAGCGCGGGCAGGCCGCGTGGATGCGGGTGAGCGCTCATGCGGCCTCCCGCTCGATCTTGCCGACGGACTCCACGAGCGCGACGAACGCGTCCTCCATCGTCGGCTCCGGCAGCTCTGGCGTCGCCGCACGTGCTTTCAGCACGTCGGGCGGGTCGAGCGCGATGACTTTGGAACGAAACATGAGCGCGACGCGGTCACAGTATTCGGCTTCGTCCATGAAATGCGTGGTGACGAGCACCGTGACCCCGCGGCGCACGAGGCCGTTGATGTGCGTCCAGAACTCTCGGCGCGTAATCGGATCGACGCCAGAGGTCGGCTCATCGAGGAACAGCACGGGCGGGCGGTGCATGAGCGCGCAGGCGAGAGCCAACCTTTGCTTGTAGCCGAGCGGCAGCGTGTCGGGCGACTCCTCGAGGTAGCGTTGCAGCTCGAAAGTCTCGATCATCTCGTCGATGCGGGCGCGGCGCGCGCGCCGCTCGAGGCCGTAGACGCCCGCGAAGAACTCGAGGTTTTGGCGCACGGACAGGAGTCCGTACAACGAGAACTTCTGCGCCATGTAGCCGAGCGAGAGCTTGGCGCGGCTCGGCGCATGGCGCAGATCGTGCCCGACGACATGCGCTTCGCCCGACGTCGGGTTGAGCAGGCCGCACAGCATCTTGAACGTCGTGGACTTGCCCGCGCCGTTCGGGCCGAGCAAGCCGAAGATCTCGCCTGGGCGCACGTCGAACGTAACGTCGTCGGTAGCGACGAATTCGCCGAAGCGCTTCGTGAGGCCCTTGCAGCTCACGGCGGCCGCCGTGTCCAGCTCGACAGGCGGCGTGCGCTCGGCGATCACGGAACGACCGCCGGGACCGCCGCCGAGCAGATCGATGAACGCGTCCTCGAAGCGCGGCGCGACGGTTTCGACGCGTCCGTCGTAGCGCCGTGCGAGGTCGTCGAGGGCTTGCGCTCCGCGTCCGCACGCAGCACGGCCCGCACTGTCTCGCCCTGGATGACGCCGTCGCAGACTTCGGCGAGATCGAGCACCTCGGCCAGCACGCGACGCCGGTCGCCTTGCGTGCCGCGCAATCGGAAGCTCCGGCCTTTCAGGCGCTGTGTGAGGTCTGCGGGAGGTCCGGCGAACTCGAGCCGGCCCGCATTGAGCAGCAGCACGTGGTCGCAGTGCTCGGCTTCGTCGAGATAGGCCGTGGACCACAGCACCGCCATGCCCGACTCGGTGAGCTCGTTGACCATGCGCCACAGCTCGCGGCGGCTCACGGGGTCGACGCCGACACTGGGTTCGTCGAGCAGCAGGACTTTCGGCTGTGCGAGCAGCGCGCACGCGAGACCGAGCTTTTGCTTCATGCCGCCGGACAGCCGGCCCGCGAGGCGCGATTTGAATGGGCCGAGCTGAGTGAACTCGAGCAGCCGCTCGAAGGTCGAGTGCAGCCCTTCATCCGTCATTTTGCGCAGCTCGGCGTACAGGCGCAGGTTTTCGATGACCGACAAATCCTCGTAGAGTCCGAAGCGTTGCGGCATGTAACCCGTCACGTCGTGCACGGCGGCAGGGTCGGTGGCGACGTCGTGCCCCGCGACGACGATGCGTCCGCTCGTCGGCGTCATGAGCGCGGCCATCATGCGAATCAACGTGGTTTTGCCGGCGCCGTCGGGCCCGACGAGCCCCGTGAGCCGGCCGCCGTCGATCGACGCATCGACTTTCGTCAGCGCGTCGGTGCTGCCGAAGCGCTTGCCGGCGCCGACGATTTCGACCGCTGCGCTCATGGAGTGCCGCCGCCCGCTGGCGTCATTGGCACATCGACGGTCACGGGCATGCCTTGCCGCAAGCCCTCGTCGGCGTTGGTCACCACGATGCGCAGGCGGTAGACGAGGTCGGTGCGCAACTCGGTCGTCTCGACGGATTTCGGCGTGAACTCCGCACGCGGCGAGATGAAGCCGATCTGGCCTTCGTAAACCTTGGCCGACGAATCCGTGTGAATGGTGACCGCCGTCCCGGGGGCCAGCTTGCCGAGGTGCGGTTCGTCGACGTAGGCGCGAACGTACAGCGGATTGCGCAGCGACAGCGAGTACACGGGCGTACCCGTGCCGAGCATGCTGCCCGGCTCACGCATGCGCGAAATCAAGGTGCCATCGCTCGGTGCCGTCAGGCGCGTATCGTCGATCTGGGTTTGGATTTGCGCCAGCTGCGCGTTGGCGGCCGACACCTCGCGCGTGCCCGGCGGCGATATCCTCGGCGCGAGACCCTTCCTCCGCGAGTGCGAGCGCTTGCTTGGCCGACGCGAGCGTGGCGGCCGTCTCGTCGCGCCGCGCGCGAGCTGCATCGAGAATCTTCTCACTGCTTGCGCCGCTCTTGGCGAGCCCTTGTTGGCGGTTGTAGTCGCTTACGGCGTTGTCGTAAGCCGCTTGCGCTTCGTGCACGGCCGAGCGGGCACGCTCGATCTCCTGCGGTCGGCTGCCGGCCTTGAGCTTGGCTAGATTCGCTTCTGCCTGCTCCGCGTGCGCGGCTGCGACCGCGAGCGCTTCGCGATACGGCTCGGCATCGATCTCGGCGACCACATCCCCCCGTTCGACTTTGTCGCCTTCGTCGAAGTGCACCGCGGCCAGCCGGCCGGGTACGCGGAACGCGAGCTCGACCTCGCGGATGTCGACATTGCCGTAGAGCGTGAGGCGATCGCTGTTGTCGCGTGCCGCGAACTCCGACCACAGCGTCAAACCGATGGCCACGACGGCCACGACGCCGAGAACCAAAATGATGCGTTTCTTGTTGCTCATGGATCGTTACTCCGCTCGCACGATGGCGGCGATGTTGTGCGCGAGTTGTGCTCTGATGTTGCGCAGTTCGGCGGCGCCGAGCTGTTGCCATTGCATCTCGCGCATGACGGCGGCGCGCGCGGCGCGAAAGACGACGGCTTGCCCCACGATCGTGAAGGCCGTGAGCTTGCACTCGGCGGCCGACGCGCCGCGGTTTTGGGCGCGAGCGACGAGCTCGCTCGTGACGCCGAGCATGCGGTGCATGAAGCCTTCGTACAGCACGTCGAAACCGTCGGAAGGGTTTTGCTGCTCGCGCAGGATCAGGCGTGCCCATGCGGCCGATTCGTCGCTTGCGAGCATGCCGACGAATGCGCCGAGGAGCTGTTGGAGCAGGGCGAGCGCCTGCTCGGCGTTTTTCTTCTTTGTCGCTCGGCTGTCGGCGGCCGTGCCGAGCTCGGTTTCGATGGACTCTACGAGCGGGCCGAGCCGCTGCGCGACACTGGCCGCGATGAAGCGCAGCGCGGCGAGATACAGACCGGGCTTGCCGCCGAAGTGATAGCCGATCAGCGCTTGGTTGACGCCGGCCGACTCGCTGATGGCGCGCGTGCTGGCGGCGTCGAACCCGTCGCGGCCGAAGATTTCGATGGCGGCTCGGATCAAGGCCTCGCGGGTCGGCTCGCCTCGGGAAGGGGGGGTCGTCTCGCTCATGGCCGCCCATATTACTTATTCGATTGACTAAGTCAATTGATTAAATAAATGGAATAAAAATTTTCGTGCGCGCGGGCCGTTCTTGCCCGTCGGGGCGGGTATCTGGTCCGGTGCGATCCTGCTACGCTGGAGCGGTTCTCCGTACCGAGGCCCCGATGACCGGACGGGTCCGAAACGCCTTCTCGTCTTTTGCCGCACGTTGGCGCTCCCCGAAGCGCCGGACGGCCATCCTCGTCCTGTTCGGATGGGTGTTGCTCGCCCAGACGCTGCTCGTCGTCCACCGCATCGACCACAACGCCACCGAGCACGGGGTTGCGTGTGCGTTGTGCGTGGCGGCCGATCACCTCGCCGGCGGCGCGCAGGTCCAGCTGCACGCCATCGACGCGCCCGAGTCTCTCGACGTCGAGTCGACCGTCGGCACGCCGACGACTCGGCTCGCGGTCGTCGCCTATCGTTCCCGCGCGCCGCCGCCGACGCTCGCTGCCTGACGAAGACCGTCCCGGGCCGCCACTGCGGCCTATCTCTCCGACTTCCAGCAAGCGAGGAACTATGCGATTTCATAAACGCGCGGCGTGGGCCGCGCCGTGGCTCATTGCGATGAGTCCGCTGGCATTGGCGCAAACCCAGGTGAGCGGCAATGCTTTCAACCCGGCTATCAGCCTGATTCTCAACGGTCACTACTCGAGCTATTCGCAGAATCCAACCGATTACTCGTTACCCGGCTTCCTGCTCGATAAGGATGCGGGACTCGGTGCCGAAGGGCTCTCGGTCGACGAATCGGAGCTCGCCGTCAGCGCCAATGTCGACGACAAGTACTACGGCTTCATGACGGCGTCGCTCGCGCAGTCCAACGGCGACACCACGGTCGAGCTCGAGGAGGCGTACTTCGAGACACTGGCCCTACCCAAAGGCCTCAAAGTGAAGGCCGGCCGGTTCCTGTCCGATATCGGCTACTTGAATCCGATTCACTCGCACGCGTGGGACTTTTACGACGCGCCGCTCGCCTACACGGCCATGCTCAACACTGCATACAAGGACACCGGCATTCAGTTGAGCTGGGTGGCACCGACGATTCTGTTCGTGCAGCTCGGCGCCGAGTACTTACGCGGCGACTCGTTCCCTGCCGCCGGAGGCGACGCGAGTCACGGCAAGGGCGCCTCGTCGCTGTTCGTGCACGTAGGCGGCGATGTCGGCGCGACGACCAGCTGGCGGGCCGGTGTCTCGCATCTCGCCGCCGACGCGAACCAACGCGGCTCGGTGTTCGCGACAGGCAGTGCCGAGCTCACGGGCACGAGCGATCTCACCATGGCCGATTTCGTTTGGAAGTGGGCCAAGAACGGCAATCCGCGCGATCGCTATTACATCGTGCAGGCGGAGTATCTGCATCGACGGGAGCGGGGAGCTCTCGCCGTGACGACGCCGACGGGCGACGAGCAGGGTCTGTATTCCGGCACGCAGAGCGGGTTTTATGTTCAGGGCGTGTATCAGTTCCGGCCGCGATGGCGCGTCGGGTTGCGCTACGACCGGCTCGACGCGAGCAACGACGTGCTCGTAACGACGCCGACGCCGCTTGCGACCGATCACCGGCCGAGCCGGATCAGCGCGATGACCGACTTCTCGAACAGCGAGTTCAGCCGGCTGCGTTTGCAGCTCAATCGCGACGATTCGGGCCCGCAAACCGATAACCAAGTCATTCTGCAATATCTCATGAGCCTCGGTGCGCACGGCGCGCACCGCTTCTAACGGAGTAGTGTCCATGAACACCAATGAAACACCCATGCAGCCGACGTCCCAGGCGTCCTCGATGTGCGCCGAGCAAAGCGACGCGTGCGGTATCCGCGCCCCGATACGGCGTGTGGGCACCGTTCTCGTGCTCGTCGTCGCGGCGGCGTTGGCGGTCGGGACGTCGCGCTCCGCGCATGCCGCGCTTGCGGTTTTTGCTTGTGAGCCCGAATGGGCAGCGCTCGCGCAAGAGCTCGGCGGCGACCTCGTCAGCACGGAGTCGGCGACCACGGCACAGCAGGATCCGCACTACATCCAAGCTCGGCCGAGCTTGATCGCGCGTGTTCGCCGCGCGGCGCTCGTCGTGTGCTCGGGCGCGGACCTCGAGGTCGGTTGGCTGCCCCTGCTGCTGCGTCAAGCGGGCAATGCGTCGGTGCAGCCCGGGCAGCCCGGATACTTGAACGCTTCGGACTTCGTCGATCTGCTCGACAAGCCCGCGAGCGTCGATCGCTCTCTCGGCGACGTGCATCCTTACGGCAACCCGCACATTCAAACCGATCCGCGAAACATAGCGAAAGTCGCCGACGCGCTCGCCGACCGGCTCGCGATGCTCGATCCGGGCAACGCCGCGACCTATCAGCAGCGCCACGCCGACTTCGCCATGCGTTGGCAGGCGGCCGTCGATCGTTGGACGGCGGCGATTGCGCCGCTCAAGGGCGAGCAAGTGGTGACGCACCACAAGGGCTGGGTGTATCTGGAGAACTGGGCCGGGCTCGTCGAAGTCGGCAACCTGGAGCCGAAGCCGGGCCTGCCGCCCAGTGCCGCGCATCTCGCAGAACTGCTCGGCCAGCTGAAAACCAAGCACGTCGGCGTCATCATTCGCTCCACGTACGAGGACGCGAAAGCCTCGGAGTGGCTGTCCGACCGTACGTCGATTCCGTACGTCGTGCTGCCGCACACGGTCGGCAGTGTCGACGGCGCCGACGATCTGTTCGGCATGTTCGACGTTCTCGTGAAAACTCTTTTGGAGGCGCACAAGTGAATTTCGACATCACCAGTCTAAGCATCGTCGGGCCTGCGCTTTTGGCCGGTGCGCTCGTGCTCGCAACGCACGTACCGCTCGGGCAGGAAGTCCTGCGGCGCGGCATCATCTTCATCGACTTGGCCGTCGCGCAGATGGCCGGGCTCGGTGTGATCGCTGCCAGCGGCTTCGGGC
Organism: uncultured Gammaproteobacteria bacterium; assembly: GCA_963786385.1. GTDB lineage: Bacteria > Pseudomonadota > Gammaproteobacteria > Steroidobacterales > Rariloculaceae > FEN-1219. The sequence continues at coordinate 471,818 of CAWAYS010000003.1, read as the reverse complement.
TCGAGACCCACGGTGCGGCCGCGCAAGTCGCTGCGTTCGCGTCGGCGCTCGTGGGCGGCTTGCTGCTGTCGTGGACGGACAAGCGATTCGGCAAGGTGCAGGAAGCCATCATCGGCGTGTCGTTCGTGTTGGCGGCGACGGGCGGCATCCTGTTGCTCGCGAACAATCCGCGCGGCGGTGAGGAGCTGCGCGATCTGCTCGTCGGCCAGATCTTGTGGGCCGACTTGCACACGCTCGCGCCCGCTGCGGTGCTCGCGGCGCTCGTGCTCGGCAGCTGGCGCTTCGTGATGCGCAAGCTCGGCCGGCCCGGGTTCTATTTGCTGTTCGCGGTCAGCGTTACGGCTTCGGTCCAGCTCGTGGGCGTCTATCTCGTCTTTGCGAGCCTCATGGTGCCGGCGCTCGCCACGCGAACGCTGCGGGCTCACGCGCTGCCGATCGGCTACTTCATCGGCCTCGTCGGGTATTTGGTGGGCCTCGTGTTGTCGGCCTTCTTCGACCTGCCGACCGGCGCCGTGATCGTTTGGACGCTCACCGTCACGGCCATCGTGATGGCGCCGATGTTCGCGCGTTGGCGCAACCCGGCCCCGGGTCCGGCCGACGTCGGGCTCGAGGCGAACGTGGGAAGCGAAGCGTGAGTGCCATGAGCGGCGACCTTCGCGCGAAGCTTGCGGGCCTCGGCCGCGACTTGTCGCCCGCGCTGCTGCAGGGCACGACGGCGCTGTTTGCCGAGTTGCACTCGACCGTTGCGCCGCCGCCGGCCAACGTGCATCGCGACGAGCATTACGGCCCCGCCGAACGTCACCGGCTCGATGTCTTCGAGCCCATCGACCGTGCGAGCGGCGGGCCGCGTCCCGTGCTGCTGTTCGTGCATGGCGGCGGCTTCGTCCGCGGCGACAAGACGCTGCCGGGCACGCCGTTCTACGACAACGTCGGCCGGTTTGCCGCAGCGCGCGGCTGGGTCGGTGCGACGATGACGTATCGCTTGGCGCCCCAGCACGCGTGGCCGAGCGGCGGCGAGGACGTCGGCCGAGCGATCGCATGGCTCGCGGAGCATTGCGCGCGGTTCGGCGGCAATCCGCAGCGGATTTTCGCCATGGGCCAGTCCGCCGGCGCCGTGCACGTCGCGACGTACGTGGCGTTTCCGGAGTTTCACGGTGCCCACGGCCGCGCGCTCGCGGGCGCGCTGTTGATCTCGGGTATTTACGATCTGGCGAGGGCCGATCGCAACGAATTTCAGAGCGCCTATTTCGGTGACGACGGTACGCGCTATGCGCAACGCTCGACGCTCGCTCGGTTGTCGACCGTCGATCTGCCGTTGCTCGCCGCCGTGACCGAGCTGGATCCCGTCGATTTTCAGCGTCAGGCGGCGTGGTTCGTGAACGAGACTTGCCGGGCTCGCGACGTTTATCCGCGCATGGTTTATTTGTCCGGCCACAATCATTTGTCGAGCGTCCTGCAGATCGGCTTGCCGACCGATACGCTGGGTCCGGCGGTCGAAGAGTTCGTCGCGGGCGTCTAGGTGGGATATGGTTAGACCGAAATTCGCTCTGTCGCGGGAATATCTCCGCGAATCGGATGTCTAACCGCCGAACCCAAAAAAACTGAGTTGCCGATGACGACTTTCCAGCGATTTCTTGCCGCCGCCGCGCTCGTGGCGGCCGCTTGTCTGCCCTTGTCCGCCCACGCCGTCCCGAGCTACGCACGCGAGCTCAAGGTTCCATGTGCTGCGTGCCACACGGAGTTCCCCCAGCTCAACGCCTTCGGGCGGCAGTTCAAGCTCGACGGCTACATGATCGGCAAGGCGCCTGCGGGCTCCGAGCCCAACGGCGTAGTCGACTCGCTGCCGCCGCTCAGCGTCATGCTCCAGGCCGCCTATACGAGCCTGCAAAAGCCGCTCCCGGATAGCCAAAACAACAACGGTCAGCTGCCGCAGGAAGCGAGTATGTTCATTGCGGGGCGGATCGCTCCGGGGCTCGGCTCGTTCGTGCAGCTCACGTACTCGCAAGCCGACGGCGCGATCTCGATGGACAACGCCGAGCTACGCTATGCGCGGCAAGGCAAGCTGCGCGGCAAGTCAGTGGCCTATGGGGCGGTGCTCAACAACAACCCGACGATGGAGGACCCTTGGAACAGCACGCCGGCGTGGGGTTTTCCGTGGGCTGCACCTGACACGGGGCCGGAGTCCGTGACGGGCCCGCTCGTCGACGGTGCGCTGGCGCAAGACGTTCTCGGTGTCGGCGGTTATGCGTCGTTTGGCGGGAAGCTCTACACGGCCGCGACGCTGTATCGCTCCGCGCATATCGGCAGCAACACGCCCGATAGCGGCAGCGAAGGCACGATCGACAATGCCGCCGTCTACTGGCGCGTCGCATGGCAGTTTCTCAAAGGGTCACGCTCGTTGATGGTCGGCGGCTACGGACTCAACGCGAACTTGGTGCCGGCCGGCGTGAGCGGACCGACCGACGGCTATCACGACGTTGCAATCGATGCCCAGTACGAGCAGACGATCGGCATGCGTAGGCTCGTCGCGCATGGCAGCTACATCGACGAGACCGAAGACCTCACGGCGAGCTTGCTGGCCGGCGCCGTCGGCACGGCCGGCTACGATCAGCGCCTGCTCAAGCTCGACGTGGGTCTGTATGGCGGCAAGCTCGCCTACGTGTTCGGTCATCGCCGCGGGCACGGCGATCTCGACACGGTACGATTCGGCCCGGAAGACGTCGTCGGTGCCGCGAACGGCAAACCCGACAGCGAGGCGTGGATCGCCGAGGTAATCTTCTCGCCGTGGCAAAACGTGCAGCTGCGTGCGCAGTACACGGCGTACTCGAAATTCAACGGCGCATCGAGCAACTACGACGGGTTCGGTCGCAACGCGCGCGATAACGACGCGCTGTTCTTCAACGCATGGTTTGCGTGGTGAGCCGGTTCAGCTCTCGGTGAGCTTCAACAGTACGTCCGCATACCAAGCGCAGTTCAAGCCGAGCACCTCGTCGACCTCGAAGTCGCGGGTGCCGACGTCGAGTCGGGCCGAATGCACGCCGAGCAGTAGCCACGGCAAGTCGGCAAGCTTCGGAAACTCGGTGCGCACGCGCGTCACGACCGGTGCGCCGCTCATGCCCCGGTGCGTGCGCGCGTCGGTCAGGAAGTAGCCGTGGCCTTCGAAGCGCAGGCCGAAAGTCGATGAGATCACGGCATGGCGCACGACGGGCAGATGGTGCAGCGTGTCGTGAAACCCGAGCGGAAAGCCCACGACCAGGATCGACGTGCCGATCTCCTGGTCGAACGAGCCGTCGAGGTGCAGCGGTGTGAACGCGCGGTAGAGGGCGCCGTCGGGCAGCGCATTCCGGTCGATCTCGATGACGGCCACGTCGACTCGGCCCGCCGTGTCCATTCCCTCGCGCCAAAGACTCTTGGCCTCTCGGTACAGCGGAATCGAGAAGTTGGTCGAGCCGGCGAGGTTGTCCGCGTCCGTATGCATCTCGATCTCGATGCGATCCGGGAAGTGCGCGCTGGGCGAGTCGATCACGACGTGGCGGCTCGTCACGAGAAACAGTCGTTCGGCGTTCTCGAAGAAGAACCCGCTCGCATTTGTGAGCGGTTGCGTGCCGGCGTACGTATACACGCGCGCGGTCGTCAGCAGCAATGGCTCGATCAAGGTCGGTAACGCCCGGTGTCGAGCACCTCCGCCGGTGCCCAGCTGCCGTGAAAGCTCTTGATCTTGACCGGCAGCCTCAAAGTGGCAACGGGTGGGTCGCCGAATCGCGTCGTATCGAGAATCGCGAGATCGTTGCGGTCCTCGGCGTAGCGATTCACGGGCACGAGCAGATAGCCGTCGTTCTCGGCCGCGCCGGGCCGGCGCGGCACGAAGACCGGCTCCTGCACTCCGCTGTCGGGGCCCGGCGCCCAGCTCGAGAATTCGCCGGCCGAGTGATCGACGCGGCCGAGCACGCTCGGCGCGATCTCGCCGGCCGCCGCCGCCGATTTGGGCCGGCAGATCATGTAGCCGTAGCGATACGCCTTGCCCGTGTAGCGGTCGTCGCAGCGCGGCATTTCGCCCGGCACCGGAGCCAGCACGCGCGAATCGTAATGCTCGCCGGGGCCCTGCAAATCGAACGACAGCCGCGTGAGCAGCGGCGGTGCGGGCTTCCAATCCGAGCCGTCGTAGCTCGGGAAGAACTCGAAGCAGTTGCCGTCGTACAGGCACAGATCCAGATGCAGCCGGCCGCCTTCCTCGAAAGCGTTCATCATGTGCCCTGCGCTCACGGCCGGGCCGTGGAACCAGCGAATGCTTCGCGCGGTGCCGCGCCGCGGCAGGATCGCGTAATGGCTCGCTTCGTCGGGGTGCCACTCGTAGTACGGCCCGCCGCGCTTCAACGTCTCGAGGCTCGTGATCAACGGGAAGAACGGCACGATCACGTGGTTCTCGGTCACGGCGAAGTCGTGCACCATGCCCGCGTAGGGCATCTCGAACCAATGCTCGTGTGCCACGCGGCCATCGGCGCCGATGACGTAGAACGCGAAATCCTTGGTCGCGTCGCCGCGTGCTTGATACGAGAATGCGAGATATTCGTTGCGCGTCCAGTCGACTTTCGGATGCGCCGTCATGCTCACGGCGTCGACGCCGCCGAAGAAGCTCCACTGCTCGCGCGTTTCGAGCGTGTCGGGATCGAGCTCGATCGGCAGCGAGTCTTCCTTGAGCACGAGCAGCTTGCCGGCGTGCCAGAATACGTGCGTGTTCGACGTATTCATGCTGACGCCGGCGACGCTCGGATCGTTCGTGTAGCGGTTGCGATAGCGGCCGAACAGCGAGCGGCGTGCCTCGGCCTGCAGCACGAACCGTTCGTTGCGTACGTAGCGGCAGCGAAAGTCCGCGTGCCCGTCGGCGAACCGGAACATCGAGACCAGGCCTTCGCCGTCGATGAAGATGTCGTCGCCGGTCAGCGGCGGGTATTGCCGGTCCGGTCCGCAGCGATACAGCGTGCCGGCCAGCGCTTCCGGGATAGAGCCCTGCACGACTTCGACGTCTCGAATATCGCATTCGATGCGCTGCGGTGCGCCGAAACCGCGATAAAGCGGCAAGTCCGGAAAACGAACGTTCATGGGGCGGCCCCGGGGAATCACGTCATGACATGATCGTACCGCCGGGTCGGTTGCCGGTCGAATGCCGGACCGACCGAACAGCGCAGAGGACGTGCGATCCGGCCGGACGTTGGCACCATGCGACGCCGGTTGCTGGCTATCGCGCGGCTGTGCAACACTCGCCGCGCACGGGTCACGGCGATTTTCCATGCCCAAAGAACGAGATTCGAGCGTTGCGGCGGCCGATGCCGCCGAGCTGCGCACGACTACCGAGCTCATCGCGCTCGCGCAACGACGCCTGGCCGCACCGGCATGGGACTTCATTGCCGGCGGCGCCGAGACCGAGACCACCATTTTGCGCAATCGGCACGCCCTCGATTCCGTGGCCTTCAGGCCGCGCGTGCTGCGTAACGTCGAGCACGCGACCCCCGCCACGACGTTTCTCGGCCTCGAGCAGCGCATGCCGGTGCTGCTCGCGCCGCTCGCGAGCTTGACCGACATCCATCCCGAAGGCGCGTTGCCGATCGCGCGCGCCGCCGCGGATTTCGGCTGTCTCATGATGCTCTCGAGCGTTGCCGAGGCCGGATTCGAAGCGGTCGCGCGCGCCGCACGCGAGCAGTTCGTCTTTCAGCTTTATGCCGACGGCGACGAGCATTGGGTGCTCGACAGCGTGAGCAAAGCCATCGACGCAGGCTGCAAGGCACTGTGTCTGACAGTCGACGTGCCCACTTTCGGGCGGCGGGACCGGCATTTGCATCGCCGCCAAACGATTGCGGGCCGGCCTTTCGGCGCTATGCGCAGCGGTGAGATCTATCGTGGCCGCGCCGATTGGGAGCTCATCGAGCGAATCAAGCAACGTCTGTCGGTGCCCCTGATCCTCAAGGGCGTGCAAACGGCCGAGGATGCGTCGCTTGCACTCGAGCACGGGGTCGACGTGATCTACGTGTCCAATCACGGCGGCCGCCAGCTCGATCATGGTCGCGGGGCGCTCGATCTCTTGCCCGAAGTCGTGAACACCGTGCGCGGCAAGGCCGGCGTGATCATCGACGGCGGCTTCATGCGCGGCACCGACGTGCTCAAGGCCGTGGCCAAGGGTGCCGCGATGGTGGGTCTCGGCCGCCTGCAGGCGTTTGCGCTCGGCGCGGCCGGTGAGGCCGGGGTGCGCCGGATGCTCGAGATCCTCGAGATCGAGATCACGGTCGCGATGAAGCTGCTCGGCGTGAATCGGTGCGACGAGCTCGACGGCAGCTATCTTCAGCCTGCGACACCCGTCGGCAAGCCCGGCCTGTTGAGCGCATTTCCGCTGCTCGACTCGGCCGCTGCGCCATGAAGCGCGTCACGAGCGCCGAGCTGTCGCAGCTCTCGGCTCAGGCCCGAGCAGCCAGCCGCAGGCGAACGCATCTCAACGTGCACGCAGCTCTCGAGGAGCCCGTGCAGCGGTTGTTCATCGCGTTCGAGCCCGGGACCTATGTTCGCCCTCACCGGCATCCGGAATCCAACAAGTGGGAGCTCGTCGTTCTCGTTCAGGGGGCAATCGATCTCGTGACGCTCGATGACGCGGGCCGTGCCGCGGAGCGGGTTCGCCTCTCGGCCGACGGCGTTCGCGCCGCCGAGATTCCGCCGAACACGTGGCATTCGTATTTCTGCCGCGAGGCGGGCACCGTGCTCCTCGAGGTCAAGGAAGGGCCCTACCGGCCGACGACGCCCGACAACTTCGCGCCTTGGTCGCCGGCGGAAGGCGATCCCGGAGCGGTTGCCTATCTCGCGAGGCTCGGCACGGTCGAGCCGGGCGACGAAATCTGAGCGACTTCGTCGAGCGCTAGAACGATCGCGAGACAGCCACGCGCCAGCCGGTGGCATCGTGCACGGGCACCCACGCGAAACCGCGATGCTGCCGGTTGAGCGCTGCCACGCGCTTCGCGACGCCGATGCCGATGAATGCCCCGGCCGTGACGTCCGAGGCGAAGTGCGCGTCGTGATCGATGCGTGCGTAGCCGACGAGCGAGGCTATACCGTATGCAAGACCCTTGACCCACGGGCGATCGTCGTTTTGCGCGATCGACGCAGCCACTGTGAACGCCGCGGCCGTGTGCCCGGACGGAAATGACTGCCCGCCGTTGAAAGGATGAAAGTCGCTCGTGCCTTGATCGGTGCGCGGGCGGCTGCGTCCCGTCACGAACTTGAGCCCCGGGACGATGATGCCGGCGGCGATCACGGCTGATTCCAGGCCATCGCGGGCGATGGTCTGAGCTTCGGGGTGATGGCCGAAATGGCCCGCGAGCCAATAGCCCGCGAGCACCCCGGCGGCGTAGCGCTCGCCGAAGGGTTCGAAGGCATCGGCGAGCCGGTCGGTCGCATCGGACCGGCGGCGCTGCGCAGAGTCGCGCAGCGGCCGATCGGCAAACGCCATGACGCCGGCCACGATGATGGCTTTGCGCGCCGCCGAGCGCCATTCGGGCTTGCGCCAGCGGACCGGGGCCGTCAACACGTCGCGTGCGTCGCCGACGGTCTGGCGGCCGGCCGCGCAAATCCGACAGTCCGCCGCGGCGGGTTTCGCTTGCGTCGACGCGGTGTCCGGCGCTGCATGAGCCGGCAGCACGGCGCCGGCGAGGGCGAAGGCCGCGAGCCAATCGAGTCGTCGTTGCATGGCAGTTTGACGATGCGTATGCCGAATTCGGTCGCATGTGCGCGGTCGGCGGTCGTCGCGACTGACGCGCGTTCGCGCGCCGCGGCCGTGTATAGTCGGCTCGTCGAGCTTGCCGGGGGATGCGCGGATGTCGGTTGTCGCGAGGCACTCACGAATTTCGGCACAGAGCTGCTCGAGGCGCACTCTGCTTGCGGCCTCGCTCGCCTGCGGTGCCCTTGCTTTGCCCCCATTCATGGCCGTTGCACAGGAACGGCGTCGCGTACCCGCCGCCGCAAAGCGCCTCGAACGATTGCCGGAGTTCGTTCAGCTCGTCGCGGCCAATCGTATTCTCGCCACGGAGAATGTCGTCGACGCTTTCGGCCACGTCAGCGTGCGCCATCCCGAGAATCCCGAGCGCTTCGTGATGTCGCGCTCGCGCAGTCCCGCGCTCGTCGAGCACGAGGATCTCATGGAGTTCGCGCTCGACGGGACGCCGATCGATGCGCGCGGGCGCACGGCTTACGGCGAGCGCATGATTCATGCGGCCGTCTATGCAGCTCGGCCCGACGTGGGCTCGGTCGTGCACAATCACTCGTACGCGGTGCTGCCGTTCGCCGTCACGGGCCGCGCGCTGAAGCCAGTGATCCACACGGCCTCGATCATCGGGGCGCAGATTCCGGTATGGGACATCCACGATCACTTCGGCGACACGGACATGCTCGTACGCACGATAGAGCAAGGTCGCGATCTCGCGACCGCGCTCGGCAAGCACACGTGTCTGCTCATGCGCGGTCACGGCTGCGTCGTGACCGGCGCAACCGTGAAGCAAGCCGTGCTGACGGCGATCTATCTGCAAGTCGACGCCACGGTGCAGCTCAACGCGGCGGCGCTCGGCGACGTGCAGCCTTTGAGCGCCGGCGAGATCGCAAAGTCGAGGGAAACGCAGTTCTCGCCGCTCGCGCTCGACCGCGCGTGGGAGTACTTCTGCCAACGCGCCGGCGTCGATCCCGGTTAGCGTCGGCCGCACCGGCTACATCGACTCTCCGGCGCACGCCCAGTCCGCACTCGTAACGATGAAGAAATCCGCGCTTAGACCGCGCGAGTCGAACACGGCCTTGACTTGCCGGGCTACGGTGCTGCGTATGTCGTCGACGTTCTACCCCTCGATCATGCCCATGACTGCGGTCGTCGGTAGCCTGAAGCTCGGGCCGTTGTCCGACTTGAGGGTTTTGCGCAGGCCGAGCGACTCCAGGTCCATATATGCGTACAAGTAATCCTCGCGGTTCGCGTTCTTGAGGTCGAAAACGCAAAAGACGAGATAGGTCGTGGCCATTGCCCGGCAACTTTACACGCAATCGCACCGACGGCCGAAGACGCGAGCCGCAGACGGCCGAGCTCGACCGGTGTAACATCGGCGGGTCAGCGAGTCGGCGGCGGCCCGAGTACAACGATGACGCCGCGTCGTGCATATGGAGGGGAGCCGTATGCCTCGTCTAGCGCTCTTCATCGTTGTGGTGGCCGTGGCGCGAACGTCAGCCGCGCAGACCCACGCGGGCCAGTACGAGCAGGCCGATATCGAATACGGCGCGCGGATCTATTCCGAGCACTGCGTCACGTGTCACGGAGACCGCGGCGACTCCATGCCGCCGGCCAAGCTCGGCAGCGGGCAGTTTCGCCACGCTTCGACGGACCGTGATCTGACGGCCGTGATTCGCGACGGAATCCCGGGCACGGCGATGGCGCCGGCGGACCTACTCGGATTCCGAGCTCACGGCGCTCGTTGCGTATTTGCGCAACATGACCAGCGTGCGATCTGGACTCCGTCGCCATCGGCGACGCCGAACGTGGCCGCGCGCTGTTCGCGGGCAAGGGCGACTGCGGCAGTTGCCATCGCGTCGGTCCGATGGGCCCGCGTTTCGCACCCGATCTCAGCAACGTCGGCGCCATGCGTACCGCCGCGACCCTCAAGCGCGTGCTCGAGAACCCGAGCGACGCGATGCTGCCGATCAACCGTCCCGTGCGCGCCGTGACGCGCGACGGTCGAGTCGTCGTGGGCCGGCGGCTCAACGAGGATACGTTCACCGTGCAGCTCGTCGACAAGAACGAGCGGTTGGTCTCGCTCGAGAAGCCGCAGCTGCGAGAGTACTCCGTGTCGACGTGCCGCGACCATGCCGTCGTACGCCGACAAGCTCGACGATGCCGAGCGAGCCGATCTCGTGGCTTATCTGTTGTCCCTCAAGGGAGCCGATCAATGATACGAATCGCGTGCGCCGCGCTCGCTGTCGTGTGGCTCGTGTTCTCTCCGCAGGCGCGCGCCTGCATGCCGAGGTCACGTTCGAACGGTTGCTCAACGCGGCTGCCGAGCCGCAGAACTGGCTCACGTATTCGGGTAGCTATGCGAGTCAGCGATACAGCGGCTTGCGCGAGATCAAGCCGAGCAACGTCGCGCAGCTCGAGCTCAAGTGGGTATTTCAGGCGCAGTCGCTCGAGAGCTTCGAGACGACGCCGCTCGTCGTCGACGGCATCATGTACTTGACCGAAGCGCCGAACACGGCGATTGCGCTCGATGCCGGGACGGGGCGTGTGTTCTGGCGGTATCAGCACAATCCGGTCGCCCGAGGCGCGGCCGTGCTGCGGCCGAGTGAACCGCGGACTGGCCATTCTCGGCAATACGCTGTTCATGGCCACGATCGACTCGAAGCTCGTCGCCATCGACGCGACTAGCGGTCAAGCCGATTTGGCAGGTGGCGATCGCCGATCCGGCCGTGGGCTATGCGATGACGCTTGCGCCGCTCGTCGTGAAGGACAAGGTCATCGTCGGTGTCGCGGGCGGCGAGTACGGCATCCGCGGATTCATTGCGGCCTACGAGGCCGCGACGGGCCGTGAGGTGTGGAAGTTCTACACGATCCCCGGTCCCGGCGACCAAGGTTTCGAGACGTGGAAGGACGCCGGCGACGCCTGGCAGCATGGCGGCGGATCGGTATGGCTCACGGGCTCTTACGATCCCGAGGTCGATCTCACCTATTGGGGTATCGGCAATCCGGGGCCGGATTGGAATCCCGCGCAGCGGCCCGGCGACAATCTGTATTCCGACAGCGTGGTCGCGCTCGATCCCGACACGGGCGAGCTCAAGTGGCACTTCCAATTCACGCCGAACGACGACTACGACTACGATTCCACGCAAATCCCGGTGCTCGTGGATCTGCCGACCAAGACCCTCACGAGCGGCAAGCTCATGCTTTGGGGCAATCGCAACGGGTTCTTCTACGTGCTCGATCGCGTGACGGGCGAGTTCGTGCGCGGCAATCCGTTCGTGAAGGTCAATTGGGCGAGCGGCCTCGACGAGAGCGGCCGCCCGATCGAGACGCCGCAACCGCCGGGCGCCGTGACGTATCCCGGTGTGCAGGGCGGCACGAATTGGTATTCGCCGTCGTTCAGCCCGAGCACGGAGCTGTTTTATCTCTCGGCATGGGAGAACTACGGCTCGGTCTTCAGACCCGCAACAGACGGAGTTCGTCGCCGGGCGCACCTTCACCGGCGGTTTGCCCGGCAGTCCGCTCCCGGGCGCGGCCGAATTTGCCGGGCATTCGCCGCGGTCCGATCAACGACTGGACCGAAGCGCTCGGCAACGGCGCGATCATCGCGATCGATCCGAAGACGGGCGAGCAACGCTGGCGGTTTCCGACCACGGACGTGTCGAGCAGCGGAATCCTGACGACCGCCGCGGATCTGCTGTTCACGGGCGGGCGCGAGGGCTACTTCTACGCCATCGACGCGAAGACGGGCAAGTTGCTGTGGCGCACGAGCCTCGGCGGACAGGGCGCGAACGGACCGATCTCCTATGCGGCTGACGGGCGGCAATACGTCGCCGTTGCAGCCGGCACGGCGCTATTCGTCTTCGGACTGCGCCACTGAGAATTCAACGAAAAGGAATGCAACGATGAAGCACGCGATTGGCCTCGCCGCACTGGCACTGCTCGTAGCCGCCTGCCAACCTCAACAGCCGGCCGATCCACGCATCGGGGCAATTGCCGACCGGCAAGCGATCGACCAGCTCGTGGCCGGCGATTACCCGCGCGCGCTCGATGCCCGCGACTGGGATGCCTACGCGGCTACGTATACGCAGGACGGCGAGATCGCGCTCGGCGGTCAGTCGGCCACTGGACGCGACGGTATCAAGGCGTTCGTCGCCGCACTGCCCCCCGATCCGCGCGTGATCCACGTGATCAGCAATCTGTCGTACGAGATTCAGGGTGACACCGCGACCGGTGGTGCGTATTGGCAGGATGTCGGTCTCGTCGACGGCAAACCTGGCGTCGTCGTGGCGGGTCATTACGATGACGCGCTGCGCAAGGTGAACGGGCAGTGGCTGTTCGCGAAGCGCTCGATCGTGATCGAGTTTCAAGCCGCGAGCGAGCCGCCGGCCGCCCAAGGCTCCGACCAGCCGTAGCCGAGCTGTTCCCGTCGCGAGGATCGACCTCTACCTCGCACGCCATCGCCACGCAGACGTCGAAGCCGACGTCGAGCGACCCGTGCGCGTGTAACATACCGTTCGCGCGTTACACATCGGCTGCCCGCGTCAACCGTCATTCCTCCGCCGCGTTCTGCTCTCGTCGCACGAGCACCGTCGACCGCTGCGCCGGGGACGAGCGACCGGGAATGCGCCGAGCCACCGTCTGACCCCGAGAAAAGGTTCGGCTTCTCAGGGCGAGGAACAGCATGAAAAGACTATTGGCTTTGGCGGCGCTCGTGGGGGCGGTCCTGTCGGGTGGCTGCGCCAATGTGCAGCCGTGGGATCGTGACGTGCTCGCACGCGATTCGATGCAGATCGTGTCGGATCCCGTCGATGCGTCTATCGACGAGCATATCTACTTCAGCAAGGAAGCTTCGAGCGGTGGTCAGGGCTTCGGCGGAGGCGGGTGCGGATGCAACTGAAACGCAAGCGCCGCGGCCGCGAAGCCGCTGTAAGTGGCGTCAATCTGTCTTTGGCTGCGGCCACCTGCGCTCTGCTCGGCACCACGAGCCCGGGAACGGTGGTCGCGCAGGAGATCGGCAAGTGGGAGGCCGACACGGCCGGTCTGTACTACGGCGAGACCGACCGCGTTCGAGACTTGAGCATTAGCGTGCTCGCTAAGACGCAACCGGTCGAAGACAAGTATCTGAGCCTCACCGCCACGTTCGACACATTGACGGGCGCATCGCCGAACGGCGCGGCCCCGAGCGCGTCGCCGCAATTCTTCGCCCGGCCCATCACGCTGACGCGTACGTCCGGCGGCAGCATCTCGACCGGCGGCGGACGCTATCTCGTGGGGGCCGGTGACCTGCCGCTCGACTCGACGTTCAAAGACACGCGTTATGCCGGCAGTGCGCACTGGCAGCAGCCGCTCGGCCGTCTAACGACGGTGAACTTCGGCGGCAGCTTGTCGACCGAGCACGACTACACGCACCTCGGAGTGGACACCCAGATCGCTCGCGATTTCAACAATCGCAACACGACTTTGTCGGGGGGCATCGAGTGGTCGGACGACACGGTCAAGCCGATCGGTGGCAGCCCGATACCGTACTCGGATTTGCGCTTTGCGACCTCGCTCGCAAGCGAGCAGGACAACGGTCCGCAGGGGCCCGGCAGCCTCGGCAAGCACGTTCGGGATTTCCTGCTCGGCGTCACGCAAGTGCTGAGCCGCGGCACGATCGTGCAAGTCAATTATTCGCTGAGCCGATCGGACGGCTATTTGACGGACCCCTACAAGGTGCTGTCGATCGTCGACCCTGTGAGCGGCGATCTGGCGGCCGGGCTGGATCCCGGTTACGGCCGGTATATCTACGAGAACCGGCCCGATACTCGCGACAAACGCAGCCTATACGGACTCTTGAAGCACGATTTCAACGGCAGCGTGCTCGATGCCTCCTATCGGGTCATGACCGACGATTGGGGCGTCGACTCGAAGACACTCGATCTTCACTATCGCTGGGAGCTCAGCGGCGACAAATTCGTGCAGCCGCACCTGAGGTTCTATTCGCAGTCGGCAGCCGATTTCTATCACACGGTATTGCTCGACGGCGAGCCTCTGCCGATGTATGCCACGGCAGACTATCGACTGGGCAAGTTCGACGCCGTCACGGTGGGGGTCAAGTACGGTGCGAAGACGCGCAGCGGCCTCTTCTCGGCGCGAATCGAGGTCTACAAGCAGATGAGCAAACCGAGTCCCGATGCGCTCGTGGGGTCTTTGCAAACGGTGAACCTCACGCCGGACCTCACGGCCTTGATCGCGGAGCTCAGTTATAAATTCGGTTGGTGACCTCGTTTGAGGAGCCCGGCCGACGCCGCGTCACTGCGCGACGAACGATTGGACGATGCGAAGAACGGGGGCAATGCCGTCGATCTTCGATACGAAATAGTCCGCTCCGGCTTGCCGGCTAATCGTCTCGTAGTCTTCGCCCGCCAGCATCGTCCATACGATCACGAGCATGGATGGCGAGTGGCCGCGCATCGCGCGTACGACGTCGAGGCCACGCGTGCCCGGCATCTGCAGCTCGACGATTGCTATCTCGGGCGAGTGGGTCGCGAAGAGGTCGAGTGCCTCGTCTCCGTCGTGAGCAATGCCCACGACTTCGCACCCGATCAGCTCGCCGACCCGCGCGGCGAGCAGTTCCGCGACTTCGACGGCGTCCTCGGCGATCAGCACTTGCTTCGGGGTGTCATCCTGAGTCACGCCGCCTGAGTGTATCAGGGGTTGCGGGGCGGTCTTGCTCCCGAAGCGGCCCAACAATGAGCCTATCTCCCCGGGGCATCCCGGCATGTGGGTCGACTGGGCGCCGGCCCGGTCCGGTCTCTGGGTACTTGTGCGGACCGTCCACAGCCGGCAGGATGGGAATTGGTATCATTCCGATTTGCCAAGAACTTCACCAAACAACGGACGAAATCATGAAACATCTGCTGCTCGGTTCCTTGTTGTCTGCCGCCATCGCGTTGCCGGCGCTCGCCGCGCTGAAGGAAGGCGATACTGCACCGATGTTCGATGCCAAGGCATCGCTCGCCGGCAAGACCTTCGACTTTTCGTTGCGCGACGCCCTCAAAAAGGGTCCGGTGATCGTGTATTTCTATCCATCCGCCTTCACGCGGGGCTGCAATATCCAGGCGCATACGTTTGCCGAGAACTACGACAAGTTCACGGCCGCCGGCGCGAGCATCATCGGCGTGTCGCTCGACAGCATCGAACGGCTCAACGACTTCTCGGCCGATCCGAACTACTGCGCGGGTAAGGTCGCGGTGGCCTCGGATGCAAAGGGCTCGATCGCGAAGTCATACAACCTCATGGTTCGTGAGGGCGGTCCGGGCATGAAGGACACGCGCGGCATCGAGATCGGTCATGGATTCGCCGAGCGCACGACGTTCATCGTGACACCGGACGGCAAGGTCGCGACGACGATCGGCGGGGTGTCGCCGGAGCAAAACGTTCAAGACGCTCTGCAGTTCGTGCAGCACATGCACATGCAGCACGAAGGGCACCACTAAGCCTTTCCTCAATGCCTTGCAGCGGAGCGGCGCCCTGTTGCGGCGCCGCTCCGGCCGTGCTTTCGGCAGCACGAAAGAAATCCGGTCTTCGCCGGACCGCCGATTCTCACGCCCAAAATAGCTGATAAAGCGTCAGCAAGATCTCGATCACGATGAGCGCGACGATGTACCACTCGACGCGCAAAGAGTGCTTGCTCGACAGCAACTCGAGGACGGTGTGCGCGGTTTGTGAGATCAAGTTCAGTTTCCGCTCCAGCGCCGCATGTCTGGCCGTGATCTCGAACTCGTCCTCTACTTTGACGAACAGCGCTTCGAGCGAAGGGTTGTCCCAGAGGATCTCCGGTTTGTCCGCGATTTCCGCGCGGCCCACCATGCGGTGCTCGACCAGAATCATCGAGCCGATCATTTTCAGCAGCTCTTTGTTGTGCCGCGGCACGCGGCCCGAGCGGTCGAGCTGGCCGGCCAGCGGCTCGATGCGGTCGAAATCGCCGGCCACCTTGCGTTCGTAGAGCGATAGCAAGACGCTTTTGCTCAGCACGTCGGCCAGGATCTGCAGACGCTCGATCGACGCGCTCGTAAGCAGCACGACGCCGCTTTGCAAGCTTTCCCGATCTCCGCCCTCGATGCGGACTTCGAGCTCTTCGACTTCCGGCTGCGCATAGGCGTTGTGGATGAACGGCGCGAGCTGCGTCAGAAAAGCGACTTCCTCCGCGGCATGAACACCGAAGAACACCACGACGCCGTAGCGATACAGCGCCGCGGCACCTCCGCCCTTCACGGCGACCATGAGCGGATTCGTCGATAACGCATCGGCGGCGCGCCAAGCTCGCAAATCCAGGCGTTCTCCAACCAGAACGGCGCGCGCCTTGAAAACGGTTTCGGTGACGGGCGGTGCGGTAGGCATAGGTTGGGGCGTCCGCGGTTGTCGAGCGCGAGAAAGCGGAGTCGTAGTGTATCGTGACCGGCATGCAAACATCGATCTCCTATGTGCTCGAATCGCTGGCCTTTCCGCCGGGCAACGCGATTGTGCTCGGGATCGCGGCGTTTGCCTTCAGCGAACGAGCGCGCAGAGTCGTTTGGGCTGCGGCGATTGCTTTGTTGTATCTGCAGTCCGCGCCGGCTGTCGTGTCGGTCTTCGCCGGGCCGCTCGAGTCCTATCCGCCGCTCGACCAGCAGAAGCTGCCGGCCGCCGACGCCATCGTCGTTCTCGCCGGCGCGCGCTATCCGCAAGCTCCGGAGTACGGGCGTGATGCTGTCGCTCGGCGGAACGCTGGAGCGTTTGCAATATGCGGCCGTTCTGCAGCGCGCGACTCGCCTGCCGCTCGTGCTGAGCGGCGGCAGCGTGCATGGGGAGCGCGAAGCCGAATCGACGATCATGGAGCGGGTCTTGCGCGAGACGTTTCGCGTCGATGCCCCGATGTTTACAGAGACGGAAAGCCGCAACACGGACGAGAACGCGATGTACACGAAGGTGTTGCTCGATATGCACGCCTTCACGCGCGTGCTGCTCGTGACGCATGCGCAACACATGCCGCGAGCCGTCGAGGCTTTCGAGCACTACGGTGTTGCCGTGATTCCTGCGCCGACCGCGTTCGAATCGCGTCTCGCCGGCGCCCCCTCCGGGGCCTTTCCGTGGCTACCTTCGGCGCCCACTATGAGGCTGTTCCGCGAGGCCTGCCACGAGTACGTGGGTCTCGTGTGGTATGGGCTCCGATACCGATGGTCGGCCCCCGGCGTCTGACGATTGCAGGATCGTGTTCGGCGCCGGCGTTCTCGGCATCGACAGCTCAATGTCGTACGACGACGACCTCCAGATATTCGCCCGGAACGACGAGCGAGCCGCGTCCGGCCACGTTGCGCCGCTCGAGCAATTCCGTCAGATCGGCTTCGAGCCGGTGCTGCCCCGTCTCGTCGAGCGCCGCGAACGTTTTGAGCGGTGAAGCCTTCGGCTGCGCGCGCGCCGCGCCTTTTTCGAGTAGCTCGGGCACATAGTCGGTCGAGGTGACGTGTGCGAACCGGCGAGCGGCGGCGAGCGTCGCATTGCCGTTGCCGGCGGCAACGTCGAGGACCTGCTCGCCGGCACGGATGTCGGCGGCTTCGGCGAGCGACTCGCCGACGATCTGGAGCGTCGAGCCGATCACGGCGAAATCGCCGCTGGCCCAAGTGATCCGTTGCTTGGCTTTGAAAGCCTCAAGATCGGGCGACGCCGTGGACGAGACGGGCGGTCGAATCGACTCTTTAGCGGTTGACATAGGGCCTCCGAAGCGGATGCGATCGAATGTGACGAGCATTGTTTGTCGCGCTGTCCGCCCCTGGCTTTGGCTCTCCGTCCGGAGCTTCTGCTCGTTCGTCCGGCGATGGTGCGTGCCGGCAGCCATTCGTCCGCGGCTCTGCCAGAATGGCGACGTTGTCTCGTTGAGCACGGCGGCAACGGAGCCATGAATCACGACACGCTTTCCGATGTGTTGCGTAGCGTGCGCTTGCGAAGCGCGGTCTTCTATTTCGTGTCTTGCAACGGCAAGTGGGCCGCCGAAGCGCCGGCATCGCGCGAGATCGCAACGGCCGTCATGCCGGACGCGGAGCACGTGATCGAGTATCACGTCGTGACGGCCGGCGAGTGCTGGGCGGCGATCGTCGGAGAGCCGCCGCGCAAGCTTCGGCGCGGGGACGTGATCTTGCTGCCGCAGGGCGACGCCCACGTGTTGTCGAGCGCCCCCGGCATGCGCGCCGATCCGCGGTTGGACTCGTATTCGCAGATGCGGCGCGAGCATCGTCCCTTTCGCCTGTTCTACGACGGCGGCGCCGCGCCGCAGGTCAGTCTCGATCCATACGCGCTTGCTTCGCCGGGCGGTCGAGCTTGCGCGACGACGCTCGTTTGCGGGTTCATCGGCTGCGACGCGCGCCCGTTCAACCCGTTGCTCGCGACGCTCCCGCGTCTGCTGCATCTGAGCGCCGGCGGCGGGAGTACCTGGGGTGAGCAGTTCCTGCAGGTCGCAGCGGCCGAGTCGGCCAGCAGGCGGCCCGGCAGCGAAGCATTGCTCGAGCGTATCAGCGAGATGATGTTCGTGGATGCGATTCGCCGTCACGTGGAGACCTTGCCGGAGGAGTCGACGGGATGGCTCGCGGGCTTGCGCGATCGTTTCGTCGGTCGGGCGCTCGCAGCCATGCACGCGGAACCTGCTGCGCCCTGGACCATCGACGAGCTCGGCAAGCGCGTCGGCTTGTCACGCTCTGCGCTGTACGAACGCTTCGTCGAGTTGATCGGCCAGCCGCCTATGCAGTATCTGACGAATTGGCGCATGCAGATCGCTTCTCGGCTGTTGCGGGAGGGGCGGTCGAATGTTGCAACGGTCGCTGCGGCCGTCGGCTACGATTCGGAAGCCGCCTTCGCCCGCGCGTTCAAGCGGCTCGTCGGCACGCCGCCGGCGACCTGGCGACGGGGCTTGCCGGCCCTCCGCGCCACTCAGGCGTAATACGCGGGCCGGGGTTCGGCGAGTCTCGCCGACTCGAAGTAGCTGCTATAGTCGGCGGCGAACTTTTGAGGCCGCGTGCGACGGCCGGGGGATCTCACCAATGAAGAACTACGTGTTACGGCTGCTCGCTTGCGCGGCGGTCGTGGCGGCCGCGCCTGTGGCCGCCCAAGATCTAACCATTACCAATGCTCATATCGTCGTCGGCAACGGCAACGTGATCGACCGCGGATCGATCGTCGTGCACGACGGCAAGATCGTGTCCGTCGCGGCGGGCAGGCCCGCGACCAGGAGCGGCCGCGTCATCGATGCGCACGGCATGTCGGCGATGCCCGGGTTCATCGATGCGCACAAGCACATCAATACGGGCCCGAACGAAAAGCAGGAGATGCAGTCGTTGCTCGAGGCGGGCTATACGACGATCCTATCCGGCGGCGGTCCGGCCGAGGGCAACATCACGTTGCGCGATCACATCGAGAAGGGGCTGATCAACGGCCCGCGAATCATTCCGTCGGGCTCCATACGCTTGAACAATGAAACGGTGGAGTCCGCGCGCGAGAAGATTCGCGAGATGGCCAAGATGGGCATCAAGTTCACGGGCGAGATCGCGCTGACTCCGGTGCCGGGCCCGGACAAGCACGAGATGGAAGTACTGCGTGCCGTGCTCGACGAGGCCAATAAGGTCGGCATCCTCGTGCAGGTGCACGCCGTGAGCTCGAACGCGATGCGGGCCGCCATCGACGCGGGCGTGCCGCTGCTCGTGCACCTGCCGAACAAGGATTGGGTGAGCAAGGCCGATGCCGAGAATCTCGCCAAGTCGGGCACCAAGATCCTCACGACGATCGGCTTCGGTGCCCCTGTGTTCGGTGTGTTCGCCGATGACAACAAGCCGCGTTTTCGAGACGGCAAGCCCTGGCCCGAAGGCGTCGTCGATGGTGTGGGCATGGGTGAGGAAGCCGGCTACATGATCGTGAACGCGCGCACGGTGTGGGATGCGGGCGCGGTCGAAGGCTATTGCACCGACACTCGGTACGACGCCCTTGCAGGACTCGAGCACGAGCTCAAGTCCATGAACGTCGTATTCTCCATGCAGGACATCGTCAAGCTCATGGGGCCGAACACGGCGTCGTACATTCAGATGGCCGATCAGCTCGGCACGCTCGAGCCCGGGAAGCTGGCCGACATCCTTCTGCTCGACGGGGATCCGCTCCAAGGTTATTGGAACTGGCTAAAGACCAAGCTCGTCGTGAAAGGCGGTGTCGTGGTGGTCAACAAGCTCTGAAGACCTGCTGAATTGCGCGCGCCGGTGAGCAGCGAGGCGCTCACCGGCGGCGCGCGGCTCGTCGATCTGGTTTGCCTCGCACTCGTGCACCCGCACGGGTGAATGGATCTCAATCGCGAACCCATAGATACGCTGCCGCGCATTCGTGGGCGACGGCTGCGCCGGGTGCGCGTCAACCCGCGCTCGTTTCGTGCGTTGCGGCTGTTGTCTATGGCAAAAAACTTCCGCACGCGGCAATATTATGTGCCCGCGATCGACATCCTATGCCCGACTTCCGCCTCACAACACCCGTCGCGTTCATTGTCTTCAATCGGCCGCAGACGACTCGTCGCGTTCTCGCGGAGATCGCCAAGGCCAGACCGCCGAAGCTGTTGATCGTCGGCGACGGTCCGCGGCCTGACCGCCCAAGCGAGTCCGAAGCGGTTGCGGCCGTCCGGGGCATCGTCGACGACGTCGATTGGAACTGCGAGGTGCTCACGAATTTTTCGGCGACGAATCTCGGCTGTAAGCGTCGAGTATCGAGCGGCATGGATTGGGTTTTCGATCAGGTTCCGGAAGCCATCGTGCTCGAGGACGATTGCTTGCCGGATTCGACGTTCTTCAGATTTTGCCAAGAAATGCTCGAGCGCTATCGCGAGGACAGGCGCATCGGCATGATCAGTTGCGCGAACTTCCAGTCTGCCGGCGGGGCCGGAGCGAGCTATTACTTTTCCAAGTACTCGATCATCTGGGGTTGGGCCTCGTGGCGGGACAGGTGGTCGAGCTACGACGTGAGCATGAACGAGTGGCCCGTCATCCGTGACGGGCACCGCGTTGCGGAGCTCGTCGGCGACAGAATCGAGAGCGAGTATTGGGAGAGGGTGTTCGAGCGGGTCCATCGCGGCGAAATCGATACCTGGGATTACCAATGGTTCTTCGCCAATTGGCTCGAGGGGCGATCGAGTATCGTGCCGACCGTGAATCTCATCTCGAACATAGGCTATGGCGACGGCGCGACACACACGACGAACGCGGATAGCACGCTCGCGAACGTGCCGCTCGCGCCGATGAGCTTTCCGCTCGTGCATCCGGCAGCCGTGGTTCGAGACCGTTGCGCCGACGAACACACGTACGCCCTCTATTTCAGAAATTCGTCACGGCGTCGCCCGCTGCGGCGAGCCAAAGACAGGCTGCGGCGTTGGCTCGGGATTTGACGGCCGGCGGCACGATGTCACGAAGGCAAATTGACGTGGAACCGAAACGAGTGCTCGTAACGGGCGGGGCCGGGTTTCTGGGCTCGCATCTTTGCCGCTTTCTTCTCGAGCGCGGCCACGAGGTGCTTTGCGTCGACAATCTGTTCACGGGCGCCAAGCGCAACATCGTGCCGCTGCTCGGGCATGCCAGTTTCGAGTTCATGCGCCATGACGTGACGTTTCCTCTCTACGTCGAGGTCGAGGAGATCTACAATTTCGCTTGCCCCGCCTCGCCCGTTCACTATCAGCACGATCCCGTGCAAACCACCAAGACCAGTGTGCACGGCGCGATCAACATGCTCGGTCTCGCCAAGCGACTGAAGGCCAAGATTCTCCAGGCGTCGACGAGCGAAGTGTATGGAGATCCGGACGTTCATCCGCAGACGGAAGACTATTGGGGCCGCGTCAATCCCGTGGGGCCGCGCGCTTGCTACGACGAAGGCAAGCGCTGTGCCGAGACTCTGTTCTTCGACTACTACCGCCAGCACCGTCTGCGAATCAAGGTCGCGCGCATCTTCAACACCTACGGCCCGAACATGCATCCGAACGACGGCCGCGTCGTATCGAACTTCATCGTCCAAGCGTTGCGAAACGAGCCGATCACGATCTACGGCGACGGCAGTCAGACGCGATCGTTTTGCTACGTCGATGATTTGATCGCCGGCGTCGTTGCGCTCATGGAGAGCCCGGACCCGCTCGTCGGCCCCATGAACCTCGGCAATCCGGTCGAAGTCTCGATGCTCGGATTGGCCGAGCAAGTTCTGTCTTTGACGGGTTCGAGATCGAAGCTCGTTTACCGCGAGCTGCCGACCGACGATCCGAGAAGCCGGCGCCCCGACATCTCGTTTGCGGAGTCGAGGCTCGGTTGGCGCCCCGGTGTCCCTCTCGCAGAAGGACTGGCACGCACGATTGCCCACTTCGAGCACTGCCTGGCTGCCAGCGACGTCGACGCTCCCGCCGCTTAGTGCGCCCGGGGCGCGCTTGAAAGCGCCACCCAAAACGGTCACAGTCTTTTCGATCGATCGTTCGTGGCTTTTCTAGGGGAGCATCATGAGAGTTGGTTTCGTTGGTCTCGGTCGCATGGGGCAGGGCATGGCCCGCCGTATTCTCGACGCCGGTCACGAGCTTACCGTGTTCGACGTCGCGGCCGCGCAAACGGCGCCGTTTGCGGCCGCCGGTGCTCGCGTCGCGGCCTCCGTCGCCGAGCTTGCGCAAGCGAGCGAGATCGTCGTGACCATGCTCGTGGAGGACGTCGTCATCAGTCACGTCGCTCTCGGTCAAGGCGGCTTGCGTGATTCGCTTCCCGATGGCGGGATCCATCTGGTCATGGGGACGCACGGCGTCGCAATGGTCCGCGAGCTCGAAGCCCGGCACCGGGACGCCGGCCAGACACTGGTGTCGGCGCCGGTGCTCGGACGTCCGGACCTCGCGGCCGCAGGCCAGCTCGGTATCGTCGTCGCGGGACCGGAGGACGCGACCGAGCGTTGCAAGGAGCTTCTCACGGTCATGGGGCGGAGGATCTTCGTGGCCGGTACCAAGCCCGAGTCGGCGACGGCCATCAAGCTCGCGAACAACGCCGTGCTGGGCTGCGCCATGGTGGCCATGGCCGAGGGCTTTGCGCTCGTGCGCAAGTACGACGTGCAGCCGCAAGTGTTTCAGGACGTTATGACCGAGGGGCTATTCGCCGCGCCGGCTTACAAGGTGTATGGGCAGAAGATGGTCGACGAGAGCTACGACGAGGTCGGCTCGCCGATCTTCGTGGGCCTCAAAGACGCGAATCTCATTGCAAATGCCGCGGATCTTGCGCGTGTGCCGATGCCGAGCCACAACGTGTATCACGATCGGTTGCTCGGCTGCGTGGCTCATGGCGACGGAGATCGCGATCAGGCAGTGCTCGCACGCGAGCAGGCCAGGGCGTCCGGACTCGAGTAGACGTCGTTATAGGGTGCGCTTGAAGAGCAGCGTCGCGGCACCCATCGCGAGCACAGTGAACGCCGCCAAGAAGCCGATGTCGCTGCCGATGGCGAGCAGGCTCGTGTCCTTGAGCACCAGAGACTTGAACCCGTGCACGGCATAGGTGAAAGGGTCGACGACCGTGATCGCTTTCATCCATGGCGGGAACGCATTCGTCGGGTAGACCGCGCCGCTCGGGAAGAAGAGCACTGTGTTCAAAACGCCGAACACCGCGCGCGGCACCAGCGGGTCGCTGACGCGCACCATGAGCAGAAACATCATGCTGATCAGCGTGAGCGCGGTGAGCACGACGAGCACGAGCATTCGCAGCAGGCGCAACACGTTGAGCGGATCGGGGATGCCGGCGATGACCGAGCCCAACGTGATGAGCACGGCACCGGCGATGGTTGCCTTGATGACGCCGGCGAGGTTGAAGCCGAGGATGAGCTCGAATTTGCTGATCGGCGTGACGAGATAGCCTTCGTGCAGGCCGCGCGCTTTGTCGTCTATGAAGATGATGCCGCCGCCGATCATGGCCGACACGAAGATCGCCAGGACGACGGTTCCCGGCAGCAGGAATTGAATGTAGGGCACGTACGGATAGACCTCGACCACGGACAGCGTCGCTTTGCCGTTCGTTCGCGGCGCAACCGCGTCGCGGTTGTAGTCGCCCAACAGCTGCGCGAGGCTCGCCGACAGTGCCGAAGAGCTGAACTGATCGGTGTTGTCCTCGATGAGAGCGATCCGCGGGTCGTTGCCGGCCAGCAGGTTCCGCGAGAAGTCCGGCGGAATGCTCAACACGCCGTTGATGCGCCCGGTGCGCAGGTCGCGCAACGCGGACGCCTGGTCCGCGTACGGCGTCGTCTTGAACGTTTTGGCGTTTGCGGCCACGGCATTGAACATGCCCTGGAGCTCGATGGCCGGCACATGGTGGTCTTGGTCGACGATGCCGAGCTCGAGGTTCTTGACCTTGCCGCCGAACGCATAGCCGAGGACCAGCAGCTGCACGATCGGCATGAAGATCGAGACGATGACGAGCGTCGGGCTGCGGCGGAAGCGGCGTAGATCGCGTTCGACGATGGCCCAAATACGGTGCATGGTCGCGCGGAGCCTATCTGTGTCGAACCATGAGACGGCTGTCTGCCGGATTTGCGGTTTGCAGTGAGTCCCGGAGCTGCCGCCCGGTGTAGTGAACGAACACGTCGTCGAGCGTAGTGCTTTGCACCGACAACGACGCGATCGTCACGCTCGCTGCGCGAGCGGCGTCCATGAGCGCAACAGTGGTGCGCGGGCCGTTGTTCGACGAAAGTCTGAACACGCTGTCCTCGGCCTTGACGTCCGCCACATCGGGCAGCGCCGAAAGCTTCTCGCGCCAATCGCTCGGTGCGCCCGAGAAGCTGACCTCGAGCACGTTCTTGCCGGGGATCGAGGCCTTGAGCTTCAGCGGCGAGTCGAGCGCGACGAGCTTGCCGTGATCGACGATCGCGATCCGGTCACAAAGCTTGTCGGCCTCCTCCATGTAGTGGGTCGTGAGGATCACGGTGAGATCGCGCTCCTTGCGCAGATTGTCGAGCATCTCCCAGACGCTGACGCGCGAGACGGGATCGAGGCCCGTGGTCGGCTCGTCGAGAAAGAAGATTTTGGGCTCGTGAACGAGTCCTCGGGCGATCTCGAGCCGGCGCCGCATGCCGCCGGAGAAGTTTTTCACGGGCTTGTCGGCCCACTGATCGAGGTCCACGGCCGCGAGCAGCTCGCGGATCGTCTCGCGCCGCTTCGCTCGCGATAGGCCATAGAGCTTGGCGAAGATGCTCATGTTCTCGTCGGCGGTGAGATCGAGGTCGGTCGTCATGGCCTGGGGTATCACGCCGATCACCTTGCGCACTTCGTTCGGTTGCTCGGCGACGTCGAAGCCGCTCACGCGCGCGCGGCCGGCCGTCGGCGGTACGAGGGTCGTGAGCATTCTGATCAACGTCGACTTGCCCGCTCCGTTCGGGCCGAGCAGGCCGAACACCTCGCCGTGCTTGACCGAGAACGTCAAGGCGTCGACCGCGCAGAAGTCGCCGAAGCGCTTGGTGAGCCCTTCGACCTCGACGTCCGGCGACACGGGGCTGCGTTCGTTGTTCGATGGGTGTTCCATCCCGCTAGCTCGGTCTGTCGGCTGCTCGTTGCAGAGATGTCTCAAGCCAGCGGCAGCGTGACGTAGGCCGTCATGCCGAGCGCGAGATCGCGATTGCCGTTGTCGCAGCGCAGCCGAATCTCGAACGTTTTGATGTCGCGCTTGGTGCGGCTCACGTCGCGCTGCGTCGCATAGTCTGCGTCCACGCCGCGATGAAAGACGCTGCACGCGCGCTCGCGGCCCGAGGGCAAACGTACCGTGAGTTGCTCGCCCAAGCGCACGCGGTCGATGTAGCTTTCCTCGACGTCGGCTCTGATCCAGAGGTCGTCGGGGTCGATCAGGGTGACGATGGTTTGGCCGGGGTTCACGGTCTCGCCCGCGAGCGTCGCGCGCACGTCCACGATGCCGGAGACCGGTGCGCGAACTTCCGTATAGGCCAGGCGCACTTTGGCCTTCTCGGTTTGCGCGCTCGCCGCGGCCAGCTGCTGGTTGGCCGAGGACAATGCCGCCTTACGCGCGTCGATCTGCTCGGCGTTTGCCTGCGCAAGCGCAAGCGCGGCTTGCGCTCCCTGGACTTGCTTCTCTAGCGCGTCGGCATGCGCTTTGGCGCTTTGGTAGGTCGTGCGCGCGAGATCCAGCGCTTGCGGGGAATTCAGCTCCCGCTCGCGCAAGTCGCGTTCACGCTTGAACGTGATCTCGGCGTTCTCGAGATCGGCTTTCGCCTGCTGCACCTGGGCTTGGCTCGCGGCAACGTTCGCCTCGGCTTGCCGAATTTGCTCGCGCGTTTGCATTTGCAGAAGCTTCAGCTCGGCTTGCGCCTCGTCGACGGCGGCTGCGGATGCTTGTTGCGTGTTCGCATAGAACGCGACGTCGGCTTCTGCCTCTTGCGGCTGGACGCGAGCGAGCAGCTGCCCCTTCTTCACGGTGTCGCCGGGTCCAACCATGAGATCTTCGAGCCGGCCTTGAATGAGCGCGCCGACGCGCACGTCGTCGGTCGTGACGACGCCCGTGAGCACGATCGACGAGGGCGCGCGCAAGGCCCAAAAGTAGACGGCAGCGCCGGCGAGAACGGCGGCGGCGACCAGCGAGATGACCAGGCGTTTCTTCACTGCGCGGTGTCCCGAGCTTTATGAGCCGGCTAGTTGGTGATAGGGCCTGCGGTCGAGTAGCGCACGGGGCAGCCGAAAGGAT
Organism: uncultured Gammaproteobacteria bacterium; assembly: GCA_963786385.1. Lineage (GTDB taxonomy): Bacteria > Pseudomonadota > Gammaproteobacteria > Steroidobacterales > Rariloculaceae > FEN-1219. The sequence continues at coordinate 445,352 of CAWAYS010000003.1, read as the reverse complement.
AGATACCGCTCGCGGCATTCTCTGCGCAAAACTTCTGCGCGGCCTCGACTTGCTCGTTCGTGTGCTTGATCTTCTCGTCGATCGTCTCGACCGTGCCGTGTACGGGAATATCGATCTTCGGATCGATGCCGTACAGATCCATATTCGCGCGCAGCGCGCCTGCCCACCAGTTGTAAGCCCAAGTCTCGTCGGTGAAGTCGCCTTCCATGATGATCTTCTCTTTCGGCAGATACGCGATGAGCGCATCGGACATGTGAAAGTCGCCTACGGCGTGATAAATGTCCAGCCGGTGCTTGGAGTCCTCGAGCACGAGATGCTCGTCCACGGGCATGAAGTGCAGCGGCTGCGGATGCTTCGCGAGCTCGTCGGGGAAATACACTGCCGGTCGCGACACCCACTCCTCGAATAGCTGCCGGGTTCGGCGCTGCGCGATGATCGTGAGCCCGCGCGAAACGGCTGCGCGCAGGCCGCCCGCATGGTCCTCGTGCTGGTGGCCGACGATCACGGCCGTAACCTTCTTGCCGCGCACGAGGCCGTTCGCGGTGTCGATACGCGCCAGCGTTTGGGCTTCGTTGCCGTACGGCTCGAACATGACGAGATGGTCGGCGAACTCGATCACGGCGCCGCCGCTGCCGCCGTTGGCGACTCGCAGGTCCCACACGCCGTCAGCGATCTTGGTCGTCGTGATTTGCGGTGGACCGCTCGGACGCGGCGGCGGCGGTGCCGGAAACGCCGGCGCGTGGGTGACGTTCAACCGGTAAGAGTCCACTTGAAACATCAACGTCACCTGGTTGCGCCAGTCCATCTTCTCCATGAGCCCGGTCGGCAGCCAGACGCCTTCGAACGGCAAATAGCCGGTGAAGTAGGCGGTGTGCGCGACGTCGCCGAGCGTTGTCGTGCCCGTGATCCAGCGCGTCCAATACGGCAGGTGCGTCTGCGGATCGATCGCGATCCACATCGGGCTGCCGTCGGCGAGCGTGAATTCGACTACGGCCATTCCGTTTTCGGTTTGCACGGCCCCGAGCTTCGTGCTGCTATCGAGCGCAGCGAGCACGGCCGGCAGCGGATGATCGAGCATCTCGACCCCGGTTTGGACCCGGCTTCGGGAATCCCAGGCCATGCTCTGACGAGCTGCGAACGGGAACATGTTTGGGCCGCGCTCTCGATTCAGCGCGCGCTCGTTCTTCAGGTCGAAGTAGCGTTCGGCATCGGTCACCATCTGCCACTTCGGCGGCGAGTTCGGATCGGCGCTGATGTTGCCGTTGGTCGCATAACGCTGGCCGAAGCCGGTCATGAGGAGATTGTTGACGTTGCGCAGCCGGTCGAGACCGCCCATGGCCGTCGCGGCGCTTTCGATCAACGCGCGCGCCGGACCGTCGGCTTGCGCGAACGCGCGTCCGGCAAGCCCGAAAGCGGCGAGGGCGCCGAGCGTCAAGAGCAAACGTGATGCGTTCATGAGTTCCCCCGAGTCGTCGTTGTCGTGCAGTTGCGGGCGGTCCGGTCGCCGGGCGTGCCCGGTGCGTGCGCGTCGCTTGCGTTGCCGTGGCCGCGGTGCCCATCATAGGTCAGAAGCTTTGCACATGGGCAGCGGCAAGAGGCCTCGCGTGCGTTCAGGATTCGACTCTGCCATTCTTTGGACGGCAAGCCGTAGTCGCTGCGATCACTGCGGGCGCCGCCGCCCGGCGCGGCACAACGTTATTGCGGAGTTACATTGGACGTCGTCGATAGTGCCGAGATGCCTTGGGGCGAGAGCCTCGTTCGCCAGCGCGGCGGAAGTATCGCGCACAAGCTGCTGTTCGAGGGTAAAGAGAAGAGCCCCGACAACTACATGCTCGTGCTCGCCAAGGAGTCGAATGACTTCTATTCGCCGCGCCATCGCCATCCCTGGGACCAGATTCGCTTCTGCCTCGAAGGCAAGATTCCGATCGCGAAAGGCCTGTTCGTCGATGCCGGGGAGATCGCGTATTTTCCCGAGAGCGTCGTGTACGGGCCGCAAGAAGGCGGCACGGATCGCGTCGTGCTGCTGCTGCAGTTCGGCGGGGCGAGCGGGCGAGGGTTCATCGGCGTCAAGCGTTTGAACGCGGCGCGTGAGGCGCTGGAAAGAAGCGGCAGGTTCGACAAAGGGCTGTTCGTGCGCGAGCGCGGCGAAGGCCGCAAACGCCAGGATGCGTACGAAGCGATCTGGGAGCACGTGACGGGCCGACCGCTCGAGTATGCGGAGCCCGCCTACAAGACCCCGATCGTCATGCGTCCCGCTGCATTACCGTGGACGGCGACGGGCGCGAGCGGCGTCATGGAAAGACGCGCGGGCGCGTTCCCGCATCGTGGGCTGGCGATTCGATTTCTCTGGCTCGCGCCCGGCAGCAAGCTGTCGTTGCCGGCCACGGACGACATGCGTCTTCTGTTCGTCGTGGCCGGCGGCGGTCAGATCGGCCGCAAGCCCATCGCGCTTCATTCGGCCGTGCGTCTCTCGGCAGGCGAAACGACCGACGTAAAGTCCGCCGAAGGCGCGCAACTCATCGAGGTATCGGTAGCACCCGTTCCCCCCGCGCGCTGACCGGATTTCCCCAACCGGCGCGGCATGTGCGTTATGCTTCGGCGCTGGGGGCGGCCCGCCGATCGGCTGGCTATAAGTCGAATCAATAAATTCCGGCCGCCGCGAAGAATCGAGGAGATCCACTGTGACTGCAGACGCCAAAGAGGTCGGCGTGCAAATTCGCCGCGAGATGTGGGGCGCGGAGGCGACCGATCGGCAACTCGCGCAAGCCAATGAATTCACAAAGCCGATGCAGGACGTCGTCAGCAAGTATTGCTTCGGCGAGACGTGGTCGCGGCCGGGACTCACGCGCCGCGAACGAAGCATGGTGACGCTCGCGGCGCTGTGTGCCATGGGCCGCGCGCACGAGCTGCGCTTGCATGTGATCGGCGCGCTCAACAACGGCGTCTCGCCGCTCGAGATTCGTGAGCTGCTACTGCACACGATGGTCTATGCCGGCGTGCCGGCTGGCGCCACAGGCGTTCTTACCGCAGCCGAGGTCCTGGCCGAGCAAGGCATCGACCTCGACAATCTGTAGAGCCTCGGCGCATGACTTCGACACTTCGCGTCGGTTTTGCCGGTATCGGCAACATGGGTTGGCCGATGGCCCGCAACATTCTGCAGGGCGGTTTTCCGCTGACCGTTTACGACCTGGACTTCGCGCGCGCGCAGCGCTTCGCCGCTGAATGCGGCGGCACGGCCGTGGAGAGTCCTGCCGAGCTCGGCCGCGCAAGCGACCTCGTCGTCACGATGCTGCCGACCGGCGCCGATGTGGCGAAAGTCGTGCTCGGCAACGGCGACGACGGCGCGCTCTCGGGTCTGAAACGGGGGGCGATTGTCGTCGACATGAGCTCGTCGGATCCCGTCGGCACGCGCGAGCTCGGACGCAGTCTTGGCGAGCGCGGTGTCGCACTCGTCGACGCGCCGGTGTCGGGGCTCGTGCCGCGTGCCGAAGCCGGCACGCTCACGATCATGATCGGCGCCGACGACGAGCAGGCGTTGGCGACAGCCGAGCCGGTGCTCGAGTGCCTCGGCGAGCGATTGATCAGGATCGGCGCGCTCGGCAGCGGCCACGCGATGAAGGCGCTCAACAACTTCGTCGCGGCTACGGCCTTCACTGCGACGGCAGAAGCGCTCATCGTCGGCAAGCGTTTCGGTCTCGACCCGCGCGTGATGACGCAAGTGCTCAGCGTCTCGACCGGCCGGAGCTTCCATTCCGACGTGAGTTTCCCGGATCATGTGCTTACGCGTAAGTTCGCGACCGGCTTCACGCTTGGCCTGCTCGCCAAGGACGTCGGCATCGCGGGCGATTTGAGCCACGCGGTCGAGGCGAAGACGCCGCTCGTCGATCTCGTGACCAAGCTCTGGGCCGAAGGGCGCGACGAGGTCGGCGCAGCTGCGGACAACTCGGCCATCGTCAAGCGCTGGGAGCGGCTCAATGACGTGATCGTCGAGTCACCGGCGCCAGATGCCGCGCCACCCAAATAGGACGCAAGATGGCGACCGAGACAGCACAAGCAGCGAGCGATACCGAGAACACCGGTTCGAGAAGTTTGCGACGTATCGTATTCGGCACGTCGGCCGGCACGATCTTCGAAGCCTATGACTTCATCTTGTTCGGCACACTCGCCCCGATCATCTCGCGCCAGTTCTTCGCGGCGGTCAACGAGTCGGCGGCGTTCATTTTTGCGCTCTTGACGTTCGCGGCCGGCTTCGCCGTGCGGCCGCTCGGCGCACTGTTCTTCGGACGGATGGGCGACAGGACCGGCCGCAAACGGACCTTCGTCGTCACGATCACGCTCATGGGGCTATCGACGTTTGCGATCGGTCTCTTGCCTTCGTACGCCTCGGTCGGCATTGCGGCGCCCGTGGCGCTCATCGCGCTGCGCATGATCCAAGGTCTCGCCTACGGCGGCGAGTACGGCGGCGCTGTCGTCTACGCGGCCGAGCACGCGCCGCAGCATCAGCGGGGGCTGTACGTCGGCTGGATTCAGACGGCGGCGGGGTTTGCGCTCTTCATGTCGTTTCTCGTGATCTATCTCACGCGCACGCTGTTCGGCGAAACGACGTTCGAAGCCTGGGGCTGGCGTGTGCCGTTTCTGATCTCGATCGGGCTGCTCGTGATCTCGTTGTGGATCAGGCTCACGCTCGAAGAGTCGCCGATGTTCCGCAAGATGGTCGAGGAAGGACGCAACTCGAAACGGCCGCTCAGCGAGGCGTTTCTGCAGTGGCCGAATCTCAAGCTCGTGCTGCTCGTGTTGTTCTCGCTCATGTCGGTTCAAGGCGTCGTGTTTTATACGGCGCACTTCTATTCGCAGTTTTTCTTGACGCAGATTCTCAAGGTCGACGGGGCGACCGTCACGTTCGTCATGATGGTCGTGACGGCGATCAGCTGCTTCTTGTACGTGGGCCTGAGCTGGCTCTCGGACCGGATCGGCCGTAAGAAGATCATCTTGACCGGCACGGTGTTGTCCGTCGTGACGGCGTTCCCGTTCTTCCATGCGTTGACGGCCGCCGCGAATCCGGCCGTCGCTGCAGCGCAGGCCGCAGCCCCCGTCACGGTCGTGGCCGATCCCGCGCAGTGCTCCTTGCAGTTCGATCCCGTGGGGCAGGCCGACTTCGTGTCGTCGTGCGACATCGCCAAGAGCGCGCTGGCCCGACGTGGAGTGAGCTATTCGAACGAGGCGGCCCCTGCAGGCGCGCTCGCTGTGGTCAAGATCGGCGACCGCAGCATCGACAGCGTCGAAGGCCACGGGCTCGATCCGCGCGCTCTCGGTGCGGCGCGCACCGCATTTCTCGGACGCCTGAACGAGACACTCGCCGCCGCGGGGTATCCGGAGCGCGCCGACCCTGCCACGGTGAACGTGGTGTACGTGACCGTTCTCATTTTGTTGATGGTGACGTTCTCGACGATGGTCTACGCACCGATGGCGGCCATGGCCATCGAGGTCTTTCCCACGCGCATCCGCTATTCGGCATTGTCCTTGCCGTATCACATCGGCTCGGGCTGGTTCGGCGGCTTCCTGCCGGCCATCGCGTTCGCGATGGTCGCGGGCACGGGCGATATCTACTTCGGACTATGGTATCCGGTCGTCGTGGCGGCTTTCGGTGCGCTCGTCCTGGCCTTCGGCTTGCCCGAGACCAAAGATCGCGATATCAATCGTCTTTGAGATCAATTCCGAGAGGAGGCGAATGCCATGAACGCTGTGCCGGAAACCAAGACGGACCTTTCGATCAAATCGCCACACTCTTTGTTCATCGGCGGCCGTTGGGCGAAGCCGGCCGGAAACGGGGAGCTCAAGGTGATTTCTCCCGTGACCGAGCAGGTTCTCATGACGTTTGCGGAGGCCACGCCGCCGGACATCGACAGTGCCGTTGCCGCCGCGCGCGAGGCGTTCGACAAAGGGCCTTGGCCGCGCATGTCGCCGCAAGAGCGCGGCGCGGCGCTCATCAAAGTGTCGGAGCTGCTTACTGCGCGGCTGCCCGAGCTCTCACAGGCGTGGACGAGCCAAGTCGGCGCGCCGATCAGCTTGACGCGCTACCTCGCGCACCAGGCGCCGGAGCTGTTCGAGTACTACGGGAAGCTCATCCAGTCTTACCCGCTCGTCGACGAGCGCCGGCGCGACGACGGCGGGCTCGTGCGCGTCGTCAAGGAGCCCGTCGGTGTCGTCGCGGCCATCACGCCGTGGAACGCGCCGCTCGTGCTGCTTTGCTACAAGGTGGCTGCGGGACTCGCCGCCGGCTGCACGATCGTGGCAAAGCCCTCGCCCGAGACGCCGATGGACGCTTATATTTTGGCCGAGTGCATCGAAGCCGCCGGCTTGCCGCCCGGCGTATTCAACGTGGCGCCGGCGGGCCGCGAGACGGGTGACTATCTCATCCGCCATCCCGGCATCGACAAGATCAGCTTTACCGGCAGCACGGCCGCCGGTAAGAAGATCGCCGCGGCCGCGGCGGACAGGCTTACACGCGCAAGCTTCGAGCTCGGCGGTAAGTCCGCGGCCATCGTGCTCGACGATGCCGACATGAATCACGTGCTCCAGAGTCTCGTGCCGTTCTCGATGCCGATCACGGGCCAGGTCTGCTTTTCGCTCACGCGCGTGCTCGTGTCCGAGTCGCGCAAGCAGGAGGTGCTCGACGCGTATGTCGGCGCCGTGAGTCACGTGAAGGTCGGCGATCCGCAGGACGCCGCGACGCAGATGGGACCGCTGTCGATGCAGCGGCAACTCGAGCGTGTGCAGGGCTATATCAAGAAGGGCAAGAGACGAAGGTGCCAAGCTCGTGCTCGGCGGCGGCCGGCCGAAAGGTTTCGAGCGCGGCTATTTCGTCGAGCCGACCGTGTTCGACGACGTGAAGACGAACATGACGATCGCCCGCGAAGAGATCTTCGGGCCCGTCGTCTCGTTCATCGGCTACGACGACATCGACGACGCGATCGAAAAGGCCAACGCCACGGTGTACGGGTTGCACGGCGCCGTGTACACGCAGGACGCCGAGCGCGGTTACGAAATCGCGCGCCGCATGCGTTCCGGCAGCGTGACGGTGAACGGCCTGATCGTCGATCCCAAGATGCCTTTCGGCGGCTTCAAGCAATCGGGCATGGGACGCGAAGGCGGTATCGAAGGCCTCGAGCAGTATTTCGAGCTCAAGACCATTTACTTCGCTTGATGCGCGGCTGCGCTCGGCTCGGGGCCTGCCCGGCGCGACGGCGTCGCTTCGGCCGCTGGCCGTTTGCCGAGCGTGCAGGAGAACATTCGTATGTCGGCAACCCATCATGGCTAACAAGCTTCGCCTAACGGTCAATGGCCGTCGGCACACGGTCGAGGCTGCGCCCGACACGCCTCTTCTCTATGTCTTGACCAACGAGCTTCGGCTGCGTGGGCCGCGTTTCGGTTGCGGGCTCGCGCAGTGCGGGTCCTGCTCCGTGCTCGTGGACGGCGTGGAGCGGCGATCGTGCGTGACGCCCGTGTCGTCCGTCGCGCGCGGGCAGGTCACGACGCTCGAAGGGCTGCCGGCGTGGCATGCCGACCGGCTCGGGCTCGCTGCGGTGCCGTCGCTGCATCCGGTGCAGCAAGCGTTACTCGACGAGCAGGCGCCGCAGTGCGGGTATTGCTACAACGGCATGATCGTCAAAGCGGCCGAGCTGCTCGCGAGCAACTCGTCGCCGACCGATGCCGAGATTCGCTCGGCGATGAACGGGCACTTGTGTCGTTGCGGCACGTACCCGCGCATCTTGGCCGCGATCAAGCGGGCGGCACGCGCGATTGGAGGTGCGGCATGAGCGGCGCACTCGTTTCGGGCGACGAAGCTGCGGCCGCGCCAACCGACGCCATGATCGGGCGCCGCGCGTTGCTGCAAGCCGGCGGCGCGCTCGTCGTCGGCTTTGCGCTCGGCGTGCGGCCGACGCCGGGTCGCGCGGCGGCGCCCGCGCGCGGATCGGTGGCGGGCCCGCCCGACCCGAAGCAGATCGACACGTGGCTCGCGATCCATGCCGACAACACGGCGACGCTGTACATCGGTTTCGTCGAGCTCGGCCAAGGAACGTCGACCGCGCTGCCTCAGGTAGCGGCCGAGGAGCTCGATCTGGACCTCGATCGAGTCAAGACCGTTCAGGTCGACACGAACGTGACGCCGAATCAAGGCGGGACGTATTCGAGCTCGTCGATCGCGCGCGGCGGGCCGCAAGTGCGCACGGCGGCCGCCGAGGCCCGCCAGGCTTTACTGAAGCTCGCGGCCGAGCGGCTCGGCGTACCGGCCGCGCAGCTCACGGTCGCCGGCGGCATCGTAACGGCGTCGGGCACGGACCGCAGCGTCACGTATGGCGAGCTCGTCGGCGGCAAGTTGTTCGAGGTGCCGTTTACGGGCGATGCGCCGGTGAAAGCGCCTGCGGATTACAAGATCGTCGGTGCGCGCGCAGTGCGCAAGGATCTGCCGGCAAAGGTCGCGGGCACCTACGCGTACGTGCAGCACATGCGATTGCCGGGCATGTTGCACGGGCGCGTCGTGAGGCCGCGCGGCCAGAGAGCTTACGGAGCCGGCGCGAAGGTCCTCGCGCTCGACGAAGCATCCATCAAGGCGATTCCCGGCGCGCGCGTGGTGCGCAAAGGCGATTTCGTCGGCGTCGTTGCGCCGCGGGAGTGGGACGCCGTGCGGGCGGCCAGAGCTCTCGAGGTCACGTGGGACGATGCGCCGACGCTGCCGGCGTTCGACGCGCTGCACGCGACGATGCGCGCGACCGAGACGCAGGACACCGTCGTCGTCGAGACGGGCAATGCCGAGCAAGCGTTCTCGCAAGCGGCGCACCGGGTATCGCTGGCGACACGCTGTCCCTATCAGGCGCACGCGACGTTCGCGCCCAATTGCGCGCTGGCCGACGTGCAGCGGGACTCGGCGCTCGTGATGTGCTCGTCGCAGGATATCTACAACACGCGGCGCTCGGTCGCCGGGCTCGTCGGTCTGCCCGAGGACAAGGTCCGCGTTCAGTTTTGCGACGGCTCCGGCACTTACGGGCACAGCTGCTACGACGATGTCGCGCAAGCGGCCGCGCTCATGTCGCAGCTTGCCGGTGCGCCGGTGCGCGTCCAGTTCATGCGCGCTGATGAGCACGGCTGGGACCCTTTCGGTCCGGCGCATGTCGGCGAGGTTCGAGCGGCCGCCGACGCGGACGGGCGCCTCGTCGCCTACGAATATCACGGCTGGCATCACCATTGGAGCCTCGTCGAGACGTCGCAGCAGCTCGCGCAGGGATCCGCGCCGCAGGAGTGGCCGAATCTCGTGTCGCAGCAAGTGAACCCTTCGAACTGCGGCGCGATGTACGTCATACCGAGTCGCCGGCTCGTCGATCACCGGCTGCCGACGGCGAAGTTTTTCCGCGCGGGCTGGTTGCGCTCACCGCTCGACTTGTCGATGTCGTTCACGTCCGAGCAGGCCATCGACGAGCTCGCGTTCCGCTTGGGCGCCGACCCTTACGAGTTTCGCAAGCGCAACATGACTGACGAACGTTGGCTCGGCGTGCTCGACGCGGCGGCGCAAGCCGCCGGCTGGCAGCCGCGCCCGGCCCGCACCGTGCAGCCCGACGGGAAGACCGTGAGGGGTCGCGGCATTGGGCTCGGCACACACTTGCGCTCTTGGGGCGGCGCCGTCGCCGAAGTCGAAGTCGACCGCGAGACGGGCAAGGTCGCCGTGAAACATCTCTACGGCGCCATGGATTCGGGGCTCGTCGTGAATCCGGGTATCGTCGAGGCGCAGATCACGGGCCAGCTCGTCCAGACGGCAAGCCGTATGCTGCTCGAGGAGGTCACGTTCGACGAGCACGGCGTCACGAGCCTCGATTGGGCGAGCTACCCCGTGCTCAGATTCGAAGATTGCCCCGAGGTGACGCCCGTGGTGGTCCAACGGCTCGATCAGCCGTATCTCGGCGCCGGCGAGGAGGTCATGGCCGCCGCCGCGGCCGCAATCGCCAACGCGTTCTTCGACGCCACGGGCGTGCGTATGCGCGAGTTCCCATTTACGCCGCGTCGGGTGCTGGCGGCGCTGCGCGGCGTCTGAGACTCACTTGTCGGAGCTGTCTTCCGCGGGCTCGGGCGCGAGCGTCGTCTCCTTCATGATTTTCGGCGTCTTGATGCCGTATTGCACGTAAAGCTCATCGAGCTCGGCGTCGGTCAGACGCTGGATCGAGCGAATCAAGATGCGCTCGGGCATCGCGCCGTCGACGATGATGGAGTCTCCGCCATAGGGGCAAATGCGGCCGTCTCGATCGTAAACGCCGATCGCGACGCTGAAGTTCAGCTGCATGGCCGGGATCGCAAGCACCACGTGGTAGGCCTGACGTCCCGCGCCGAACAGAATCAGGTTCTCGCGGTCGAGAGGCCGCCAGTCGGTCAGCGAGCGGCCAAAAATACAATCGTTGTAAGCCTTGTGTGGCGTGGCTTTCGTGGCGCCCGGCGCGGCGCTCGCGCAGCCGGCGCCGGCCACGAGAGCCGCGAGCAGCAAGGCTTTGAATATGTTGTTCAAGTTGCTCATATGAGCGCACCTCTTGCGTACGGAGAGTTGAATTTCCCGCTGTGCGGACTTACTGCGTTAGACAGCACGCTACCGTGAGCGATCCGGTTCGGCGATAGGCAATCCCGACCATCGGATAGGTAAATGTCGCAATTGACGTGCCGGTCGGGCGCTCGCGGGTATGCCGTCGCGGAAGCGTGTCGCCGAGAACCAACCTTCGGTATCCTTGAGCGCGACGGCTGTCGCTCCGGGGCTCCACGGTGGGGCCCGGTGCACACCCCGTCAACGTATCGATAACAACACTGGGGGACGAACATGACTTCCTGCCGACCTTTGCTTTCGGCCGCTACGCTGGTTGCGCTGGCCACCGTTACGCTCGGTGCGAGCGCTCAATCGGCCAAGATGCCCGCGGACCTCGATCCGGGCTCGCATGCACGACTGCCGCATCTGGAGCGCAAGAACCTCGACGCGGACCAGCAAAAGGTCTACGACACGCTGCCGGGCCGCAACGCGGACGGGACGCTCGGCGGCCCGCTCGCTTTCGCAGCCTACAACCCGGAAGTCGCCGCTGCGCTGCACGATCTGCATGACGCGGCGGTCGGCAAAGGCACGTTGAATCCGCATGTGCGGGAGCTCGCGATCATGGTCGCGTGTCGTGAAACGAACTATAACCTCGAGTGGAACGGTCACAAGGCCGCTGCGCTCAAGGCCGGTGTCGATCCCAAGGTTCTCGACGTCGTCGAGCACGGGAAGCCGCTCACGGGCCTCGACGACAAAGACGCATTGGTGATTCGGTTCGGCCGCGAGCTGTATGGCGCCAAGCACGTCGACTCGGCAACGTTTGCCAAAGCCGTCGATGCTTTCGGCAAACGCGGCACGATGGACATGGTGGCCGTCATGAACACCTATGCCGTGAGCGGTTTCTTCGCGATCGCCGTGGACGAGCATCCGCCGGCCGGCACGCCGGGGCTGCCGCCCATGAAGCACTGACTCGAGCATGGCCGGCCTGGCGCTCGACGCGTTACGAGGAGACTGATTGTTCGCGCTCGGACGAATCCTGGTTCCGACCAATCTCGGTGAGCCTTCGAAGGCGGCGATCCGCTACGGCGTAGCGTTCGCACGTCAATTCGGCGCCAAGCTGTTTCTCGTGCGGGTGCTGCCGGCCAAAGCCTTCGATGCCGCGATCGAGACGGAGCGCGTGATGGAGACGCTCATGCCGGAGGCCGGGCGCGATGCCCCGCCGAAGTCCGACGACGTCGCGCGCAATGCCGCTCGGGAAGCGATGGCACAGCTACTCTTGCCCGAGGACGAGCGCGCTGCCGGCGCGCAATACTTGCTCCGGTCCGCCGGGGCGCGCGGTCCGGGCGAGCAGATCGTGGCCTGTGCGCAGGAGCTCGATGTAGAGCTCATCGTGATGGGCAAGCACCGGCTCGGCGTCGTCGAGCACCTACTGGCCGGCAGCGTGACGGAGAACGTGATTCGCCATGCGCCGTGTCCCGTGCTGATCGTGCAGCACCCAGAGCATGATTTCGTGTTGCCCGACGGCGCGTCGCACGCGAGCCGATGAGTCTGCGGCGCGAGGATTCTTGAGGCGTTGCGGCTTGTCCGTGCGCCGCAAACGCGTTATCACAGCCCGCAAGAGCACGCGCCAACGACCGTGCCGGAATGACAACGAGGGGATCCGATCGATGAAAGCATACGTTTTGGCGCTCGCCTGCCTTCTGGCCGCGCATGCAGCGAACGCTCAGGGCCCGGCGCCGCAGCAGGAAGTCAAAGTCGTCGCAACGAAGCTCGGCGGGAACGTCTACGGCATCGACGGCCGCGGGGGCCGCATGGCGGCGCTCGTCGGGCCGGACGGCGTGTTCCTCGTCGACGCGCAGTTTCCGAACGTGACCGACAAAATCGTGGCGGCGATCAAGGACATCACGCCGGCGCCGCTGCGCTTTCTCGTCAACACACACGTGCACGGCGACCACACGGGCGGCAACGAGAACTTCGCCAAGATGGGCGTCACGATTCTCGGGCGGCCCGAGTTGCGTGCGCAGCTGCTGAATCCGCGTCCGGCGCCCGGCAACGGGCAAATCCCGCCCGTGGCACCGCCCGCTGCGCTGCCGATCGTTGTTTTCGATCACCCGACGACCGTGTACCTCGACGGTGAGACGGTTCAACTGATCCCGTTGCCGGCCGCGCACACCGACGGCGACACCGCCGTGAAGTTCGAGAACGCCGACGTGCTCATGACCGGCGACGTTTTCCGGTCCGTCGGCTTTCCCGCCGCAGCCGTCACGAACGGTGGCACGGTGCTCGGGACGCTCGACGCGCTCAATGTCTTGATCACGCTCGCGGGTCCGAATACGAAGGTCGCTCCGGGTCACGGTCCCGTCGTCGACAAGGCCGCGCTGGTGTTCCACCGCGACATGCTCGTCACCGTTCGCGACCGCGTCGCGAGAGCGTTGCGCGAGGGTAAATCGCCCGAAGAGATTCGCGCGATGAAGCCGACGGCCGATTTCGAGGCGAGAGTCGGCGGTCCGCCGGCCTTCATCGGTCAATTCGTCGACGCGCTGATCACGGAGCTCAGCGCGAAGCGCTGACGGCGCATCGCGGTCGGCGGTTCGAGCGCAGGCTTGCAGGCCGGCAGGGCTCGTGGCCACGCTTGACCTTCTCGGCCCATTCGGGCGTGCCGAGCTCTTTATGACATTCCTCCCCCGTCATGCGAACGTGCATCGGTGCGCGGCGCTTTCGGCGCACCGGCCAGGGACACGCTATTTCGCGCGGCCCTTGTATCCCTCCGCGATCATGGGGATCTCATAGATCTCGGCGCCTTGCTTGCCGTTGTCGCGCAGCGTCGCGACGGCATACAGCGTTTTCTTGTCGGGACCGCTGAACGCAACGCTGATCGCCGTGAACGGCGTTGGTATCGCACCGAGATAACGGCCGTCGGGCGCGATCACATGGACGCCGGACGGTCCGCCGCTCACGTAGATCCGGCCGACGGCGTCGATCGTGCTGCCGTCGCTGAAGCCGCCCGGCAGCTTCGCGAACTCGCGTTGATTCGCGAGCGAGCCGTCGGCCTGCACGTCGAAGGCCGCGAGCGAGCCGCCGTTCGTCACGTAAAGCGTGTTTTCGTCCGGGCTCAAGATGACGCCGTTCGTGCGCAATCCTTGCCCGTATTGTGTGACGACTCCGTCCGAGGTCGCGTAGAAGACGCCGCCGTCGGTGAAATAGACGCCGCCCTTGCTGTCGGCCGTCAAGTCGTTGAGCACGCCGCCGAGGCAGTCGAGCGGATCTGCGCGGTAGTGATCGGCGAGCACGCGGCGCTCGGGTTCTAGCTGCAGCACGGCAGGATGGAGCGCGCGCTCCACGGCGAACAGTGCGCCCGATTTGCTCCTCGACACCGCACCGCCCGTGCGCACGTCGCGGTAGATCACCGAGGAATGATCATCGGTATCGATCTTCAGGATGTCGCTGCGGTCGTTCTGAGCGACGAGCAAGCCGCCGTCGTCCGTGCCTACGATGCCGTCGGCCACGTTGCCTTCGGCCTCCCAGATTTTGCGCCAGTGACGCCCGGCGGCAATCACGCCGTCGATAGCCGTCACCTCGTACTCCTTCGATGGCGCTGCCGGCGCGGGACGTGCGCCGGGTCCCGGGGCCGGGCGCGGCGCGCGTGGCGGCGGCGGGTTTTTGCATTCGGCGAGCACGGCTGCCTCGCGCGGGTCTTGTGCGGCTTGTAGCGACGCGCCCGGGTTCGGTGGCGGTTGTCCCCAGGCCGCCGACGCGGCGAAACCGGACCCGAGAATCGCGAGCAAACGCAGCTTCATGGCTCTTCCCCCGTCGTCGCCGTCATGAGTTTTGCTATCCATCGTGGTGCACGGCGCAGGGCATCGAATGTACTCGCGCCTCGGAGGAGCCGCAACGCCATCGCTCGCGTGACATGCCGCGCTTTTGGGGTTGTCGATCACGGTCGGCGATGTATGCTCGCCGTATCGGGCGTGGGGCCTCGTGGTCGTGCGCAAGCAGGTAAGGGGTAGGCGCACGGCGTGCTGCGGGCCATGAGCATTGGAGCCGGCTCGCCGCGTCTCTCGGGAGGTCCCGTGACAGAGGCTTCGGCACCGGAGCTCATTCGCTTCAAAGGCCAAATCGTGCCTTGGGTCAGCCGCTGGAGCGGCGAACGGGACGTGCGGGAGCTGCGGATCGCGAAAAACCTCGCGACGGGCGCGCTCACGCTGTTCTACGAAGACACGGTCGACCCCGAGCATGACGAGCACCGCGATGGCAATGGTGTGCTATGGGCTCGAGACGGCCAGGACCGAGCCGGTTGGCCCGAGTTCGGTCAAGTCAATTCCCTGCGCCAGCGCACGTGCATGCTCGAGCGGCGATGCCAGGTCTGCGGTCGGCCGATTGCCGAGTCTCCGATTCGCTGGCTCATGGGGCCGGACCACCTCTACGTCGTCAAGGGCCGCCACGTCACGATGTCGCCCCCGACTTGCCGCGAATGCGTCGAGCTCTCGCGGAACCTTTGCCCGCATCTCGGCACCAAGGGCTCGAGGCTGCTATTGGTCCGCGATTACGAGGTTTGGGGCGTTTACGGCGAAGCGGTGTGGTTCGAGGCCGGCGATGTCGTGCGCAGCGACCCGCATGCGGGTATCTCGTTTGTCGACCCCGAACGGCCACTGTCGGGCGTGCTTGCCAAACAGCTTCTCGTGACGTTTACGGATTTTACGGAAGCCGGCTGACCGAGGTGGCCTGGGCCTCCGGGGCCCGCTGCCCAGCAAAATTGAGATTCGAGGGTCCCTCTGGGGCGAGCCCACGGGCCCCGGATGCTCCTATACTTCGCTATCGGTTGCCGGAGAGACTCTTTGCGCAGGCCAGCGCGAGATCGACCTGGGAACGCTGTATGAGGATGCTTCAGTCGTGTCGAGTGAAATCGCGGCCCGTCGATCGGGAATCGGCAAATGGCTGGCCGGCGTCGCCGTGTTGGCCGGCATCCTGTTTGCTTTCACCTATTACGTCAATCACGGCGGCTCGACGGCCGGCGGCGCCCGAGGGCCGAGGTCGACGGCCGCGCCCGTGCGCGTCGCCGTAGCGGTTCGCCGCGACATGCCGGTCGTCGAGCGCACGATCGGTACGATGCTCGCCAACACGGCCGTGCAGGTCACGGCGAGAGTTCAGGGCGTGATCGATTCCGCGCACTTCAGCGAGGGCCAATTCGTCAAACAGGGCGATCTCCTTTTTCAGATCGACCCGCGTCCGTACGACGCCGCGCTCGCCCAGGCGCGCGCTCAGCTCGCGAAGGACCAGGCGCAGCTCGACAACGCCGTCAGCAAAGAAAAGCGCTACATGTCGCTATACGGTCAGCACATGATCTCGTCGGAGGATCTCGACGCCGCCGTTGCGGCGACCGGTAGCGCCAAAGCCACGATCGAGGCCGATCAGGCCGCCATCGACATCGCGACGCTCAACCTCGACTACACGCGTATTCGTTCTCCGATCGACGGCAAGACGGGACCGATTCTCGTGCAGCCCGGCAACATGGTCGCGGCCAACGGCGCCGCGCCGCTGGTCACGATCAATCAGATCCAGCCGCTCAAGGTTTCGTTTGCGCTGCCGCAATCGGATTTGCCGCGGATTCAGGCGCGCGCGCGTGACAATGGGCTCACCGCGACCATCGATCAGCGCGACGAAGGCGGTCATACGTACTCGGCGCCCGTCGACTTCATCAGCAATCACGTCGACGACGCGAGCGGCACGATCGAGCTGCGTGCGACGTTTGCGAACGCCGACACCTCGCTCGTGCCGGGGCAGCTCGTGGACGTCGTCGTCGAGCTCAGCGACATACCGGGCGCCACGGTCGTGCCGCGCGAGGCGGTCAACACCGGTCCGGACAGCTTGTACGTCTATGTCGTGACGCCCGAAAACCGTGCGCAGCAGCGCGAAGTGAAAGTGCTGTTCGACGACGGCGAGGACGAGGCCATTCAAGGCGACGTGAAGCCCGGAGACAAAGTGATCGTCGACGGTCAGTTGCGCGTAGTGCCCGGTGCCGAGGTCTTCGTCGAGAAGAACGCGGAGCCGCCCGTCGAGACGCAGACGAGTCGCGAAGACGTCCCGGCGGTCTCGGCGGCTTTCGGTGCGAGCAGCGCGCAGTGAGGAGCGTAGCGTCATGAACATCTCGCGCCGTTTCATCGACTACCCGGTCATGACGACGCTGGTCATGGCCGCCATCGTGATTTTCGGCGTCGTCGGCTACATGACCCTGCCCGTGAGCGAGCTGCCGAACGTCGACTTTCCGACGATTCAGGTGTCGGCCAACCTGGCAGGCGCCGATCCCGAGACGATGGCATCGGCGGTCGCGGCGCCGCTCGAGAACGTGTTCTCGACGGTGCCCGGTATCGATTCGATGACGTCGTCGAGCAGCCAAGGCTCGACGAGGATCACGCTGCAGTTCAAGCTCGATCGCAACATCGACGCCGCGGCGCAGGACGTGCAGGCGGCGATCTCCGAAGCGCAGCGCCGGCTACCGAAGAGCATGGTGAATCCGCCGACTTTCCGCAAAGAAAACCCCGCGGACTCGCCGATCCTCTTCCTTGCTCTGACCTCCAACACCTTGCCGCTGACGGAGGTCGATCGCTACGCGGAAACGTTGCTCGCGCGCCAGCTCTCGACGATCGACGGTGTCGCCCAGGTCAACGTGTTCGGGTCCGCTCACTACGCCGTGCGGGTCCAAGCGGATCCCGCCGCGCTCGCGGCACGCGGCATCGGCATCGACGAGCTGGCCCAAGCCGTGCAAGCCGCGAATGTCAATCAAGCCACGGGCGCGTTGAACGGTGTCGACGAAGCCAAGATCATCCACACCGAAGGGCAGCTCCACAGTGCCGCGGCCTTCAGGCGCCAGATCATCGCCTACCGCAACGGCGCGCCGGTTCGGTTGGAAGACGTGGCCAACGTCATCGACAGCGTCGACAGCGTGCGCCAAGGCAACTGGTTCCGCGGCGAGCGGGCGATCACGGTGGCGATCATGCGTCAGCCGGGGTCGAACACGATCGCCGTCGTCGACGGTGTCAAAGCCGTGTTGCCGAAGTTCCGGGCGTCGCTGCCTGCGGGCATCGAGCTGGCGATTCGGCACGATCGCAGCGAAACGATCCGAGATTCCATCAACGACGTGCAGAAGACTTTGCTCATTGCCGGTGTGCTGGTCGTCGGCGTGATCTTCCTGTTCCTGCGGCGTGTGTCGGCGACGATCATCCCCTCGCTTGCGTTGCCGATCGCGGTCGTCGGCACGTTCGCCGGCATGTCGGCTTTCGGCTACAACCTCGACAACCTCTCGCTCATGGCGCTTACGCTGTCGGTGGGATTCGTCGTCGACGACGCGATCGTCATGCTCGAGAATATCGTGCGGCATATCGAGAAGGGCGAGAGCCCCTACGAGGCGGCCCTCAAGGGCTCCGCGGAGATCGGCTTCACGATTCTGTCGATGACGGTGTCGCTGGCCGCCGTTTTCATACCGATCGTGTTCATGAGCGGCATCGTCGGCCGGTTGCTGCACGAGTTCGCCGTCACGATCATCATCGCCGTGCTTTTCTCTGGCGTCGTGTCGATCACGCTGACGCCGATGCTGTGCGCCCGTGCGCTGCGCGACGAGCGCGGCCGCAAGCATGGGCTCTTCTACCGGCTCAGTGAGAGCGCATTCAACCATTTGCAGGAAGCGTATCGGCACACGCTCGTCTGGAGCCTCGAGCACAAGCCCGCGATCATTGGACTGTTCGCGGCCAGCGTCGTGGCGAGCATCGGCTTGTTCATGATCATGCCGCGTGACTTTTTGCCGAGCGACGACATCGGCATGCTCGGCGTCAGCGTCCAGGCCGCCAACGGCACCTCGTACGAGCGCATGGTCGAATACGGCCGGCAAGTGGCGGACGTCGTGAATGCCGATCCCAACGTCACGGGCGCGATGCTGCAAGTGAATTCCGACGGCGCCGGCGCGAACAACGCGAACGTGCGCATCATGCTCAAGCCGCTCGCCGAGCGGCAGCTTTCGGCCGAGGAGCTCGTGCGCGAGCTGCGACGCAAGCTCGGCAACATCACCGGCGTCAACGTCTTCATCACGAATCCGCCGTCCATCCGCATCGGCGGCCGCAGCTCGCGCTCGAGCTACCAATACACGTTGCAGGGCATCGATCTCAATCAGCTGCAAGTCGTGTCGAGCGCGCTCGTGCAGAAGCTTCAAACCGTGCCCGGGTTCGTCGGCGTGAACAGCGACTTCGATCGCGCCGCGCCGTCGCTCGAGGTGGACATCGATCGGGACCGCGCCGCGGCGCTCGGCGTCACGCCGGCGCAGATCGAATCCGCAATGGGCTACGCTTTCGGCGGCCAGCAGGTCTCGCAGATCTACGCGTCGAACGACCAATATCAAGTGTTGCTCGAGCTGCTGCCCGAGTTCCAGCGCAACGCGGCGTCGCTCAAGACGCTGTACATCACCTCGAACACCGGCAAGCTCGTGCCGCTGAGCGCCGTGACCAACGCGACGACGAGCACGATTCCGATCAGCGTGAATCACTCGGGTTCCGTGCCGGCCGTGACGATCTCGTTCGATTTGGCCGAGGGCTACGCGCTCAGCGACGCGGTGGCCGGCATCAACAAGGCAAGCCGCGAAATCGGTGTGCCGGCGACGATCTCGGGCAGCTTCCAGGGCACTGCCGGGGCGTTTCAGACGGCAACGCAGAACATGGGCGTCTTGTTGCTCGTCGCGATCGTCGTGGTCTACATCATCCTCGGCATTCTCTACGAGAGCTTCATCCATCCGCTCACGATTCTGTCGGGACTGCCGTCGGCCGCGGTCGGCGCGCTGCTGACGCTCTACCTCGTCGAACATGCCGCTCACGCTCTATGCGTTCGTCGGCATGATGATGCTGATCGGCATCGTGAAGAAGAACGCGATCATGATGGTCGACTTCGCGCTCCAGAAGCGACGCGCCGATGCCAGCGTGCTGCCCGAGGATGCGGTCTTCGAGGCGGCGATCATCCGTTTCCGGCCGATCATGATGACGACGATGGCCGCGATGATGGGCACGCTGCCGATCGTGTTCGGCACCGGTATGGGGGCGGACTCGCGGCGCCCGCTCGGGCTTTGTGTCGCCGGCGGACTGCTGCTGTCGCAGCTGCTCACCCTCTACATCACGCCGGTGATCTACGTGTATCTCGACCGATTCGGCACGCGCTTCATGAAGCGCCACACTTTCGGTACGTTGCCGGAGGCGCAGCCGAGCTAGCGCCGGACGGCGCCGCTCACCAATACTGACGAGAGCCTGGCTGCGCACGGTTCGTATAATGGGTGCGCCATGCCGGGGGATGTCGTCATCGAAGACTCGGTCGATCCCGGTTTCGTCGGACGCGCCGAGGTGCTCGGCGCTTTCAGGGCAACGCTCGATCGCGCGCTCGGCGGGCGGCGGCAGATACTGACCCTGTCGGGCGAGCCGGGTATCGGCAAGACGCGCTGTGCGGAAGCTTTTGCTCGAGCAGCCGAGGACCAAGGTGCGCTCGTATTCTGGGGGCGCTGCTACGAGGAGCCCGGCGCGCCGCCTTACTGGCCGTGGGTCCAGGTGCTGCGCGACTTCGTCACTGCCTCGTCGCCGAGCGAAGTGCAGCTCGCAATGGGTCGCGGCGTGCACGAGATCGCGTCGATCCTTCCGGAAATCGCCGACGGCAAGGCGCCTGCACCGGCTTCGTTCGGCGGCGATGATTCCGATCCCACGCAACGGCGATTCAAGTTGTTCGACGCGATCGGCCAGTTCTTCAAACGCGCGACACAGCAAGTTCCGATCGTCGTCATTCTCGATAACCTGCATTGGGCGGATGCACCGTCGCTGTCGCTGCTCGAGTTTCTGTGCGGAGAGCTACAGCGCAGCCGATGGCTCGTCGTCGGCACCTACCGGGACAACGAAGTTTCGCGCAAAAGCCCGCTGCTGCGCACGCTGGGCGGGTTCGGTACGGATGCCGGTGTTGCGCGCATACGGCTCGGCGGTCTGTCGGAGCCCGCAATCGCGACGCTCGCCGAGCGGCTCATGGGCTCCCGGCTCTCGCCCGACGTCGCCTCCTCGATCTATCGGCAGACGGACGGCAATCCGCTATTCGTGATCGAGCTCATCAAAGTGCTCGTCGAGGAAGGCGCCGACGCCGGCATCGAGCCCGTCACCGTGAGGGTTCCGGACGGCATTCGTGAGGCGATAGGCCGGCGGCTGTCGCGTTTGCCGGATCGTGCCAACGGCGTTCTCGGCATTGCTTCGGTAATCGGCCGAATCTTCACGGTCGCGGAGGTCGCATCGGTCGGCAAGCTCGACGCCGCGGTCGTGATCCAAGACCTCGGGGCGGCCGCCGACGCGGGGATCGTCGAAGTCGGTGACGAGACGAGAGCCGAGTATCGTTTTGTGCATGCGCTGATACGCGAAACGCTCTACGACGAGATTCCGACGCTCGAGCGCGTGAGCCTGCATGGGCGCGTTGCCGACGCGCTCGTTGCGGCGTATGCAGGCGATCCCGGCCCGGCGCTGTCGCGGATTGCGCATCACTACTACGAGACCGCAGCACTCGGCAGCATAGACAAGGCCGCCGAGTACGCGGCGCTCGCAGCCGATTACGCGTGGCGCGTTCACGCCTACGAAGACGCGCTTACTCACTACGATCACGTGATCAGCGTCTTTACGGTCAACGGCAACAGCAGCGACGAGCGCCTCGTGCGCGCGCTGTTCCTCAAGGGTCAAACGCTGATTCAGATGGGTTCGGTGCAACCCGCGATTCATGCTCTGCTCAAGGCCGCCAGCGTGGCCAAGGGGCTCGGCAACGCGGAGTTGCTCGTCGACGTCGCGTCGGAGCTCGTGCTCTCGACGTCGCATTCGCCTCAAGGCCAAGCTGTCGCCTTGCTCGAGAAGGCGCTTATGCTGCTACCCGAGAGTGATCTCGCCTCGGGCGCCAAGGCGCGAGCGGCGCTCGCTTTTGCGCGGCGCACGCTCGGCCGTTCCGAGGGCGTGGAGGAGCTCACGGAGCAAGCGGTTGGCATGGCGGAGCGAGCCAGTGACACCCGCACGCTGGGCCATTGTCTCGGACTCGCGCTCATGGCGCTGCGCGACCGTCCGGAGACGCTCGAGCGGCGACTCGCCCTCGGCCAGCGCTGGATCGATGTCGCCCTGCGGGTCGAGGGATATGAGCTCGCGCACGCCTACGCTTGGCAGACGCTGCATCTGCTCGAGCAAGGGCACATCGACGAAGCTGCAGCCATGAACGAGCGCGTTTACGAACGCGCTGCTGATCGCCACCTACTGTTCGAGTACTACGCAGCCTCGACCAGAGTGCTGTTCGCGCTGCTCCGCGGGGAGTGGACGGGCCTCGAGGACGCCATCGAGTCGCTGCTCGTTCGCGGTAGACGCACGCGGCCCGGCGACGCCGAAGGGGTCTACGGCGTCCAAATGTTCGCGCTCAATCGCGAGCTCGGGCGGCTAGATACGCTGAAGCCTCTCGTGGAGGCCTTCGCTGCGTCGGAGTCAGGACGTGCTTGGAAGCCGGGGCTCATGCTCATGTGCGCCGAGGTCGGTTTGGTCGATGAAGCCCGAGCTTTGCTCGACGACGTCGGCTGCCGGGGTTTTGGGCGGCTCGCAAAAGACGACATGTTTGCTGCCCAGTTGGTGTACTGCGCGGAGACCTGCTGTGCGCTCGGTGCGGCGAGTCATGCACGCACGCTTTATGAGTTGCTGTTGCCATACGCCGACCAAACACTGTGTCACCCGCGGGTCGTGTGCTTCGGCCCGGCCCGACTTCTACTCGGCAAGCTAGCCTTCGCCGCAGGCGCGAAAGGGGCGGCGCATGAACACCTGGCGGCAGCCGTAAAGATCTGCAGCACGATACGCGCTTGGCCGGTGTTGGCGCGGGCGCTGTACCACTGTGGTGTCGCACTGCTCGATTCCGAAGCCGAGCGTGCGAGAGCGCTACTGGCGGAAGCGGATGAGCTTGCAAACCGATTGGGCATGGCAGGGCTCGCGCGCGACATCGACCGGTTGACGCGCAACCGTGTCGTCACGACGACGTTTCCGGACAATCTCACCGTGCGTGAGGTGGACGTGCTGAGACTCATCGCGATCGGCCGCAGCAACAAAGACGTCTCGGTCGTGCTCGGCATCAGCTTGAACACGGTGGCCACGCACGTGCGCAATATCTTGACCAAGACGGGCTGCGCCAATCGCACCGAAGCGGCCGCATACGCGTTGCGCAACGATCTCGTCGAACGCGGTTCGAACCCTTTCAGTAGAGCATCGAGCGAAAGCTAGGAGGACGTATGCCTCTATTTCTGATCGAGCGAAATTACGCGCAGGCCATCAGCCCTTCGGCGGCGGACATCAAGGCGCTCGGCCAAGTCAACGACCAAGCGGGCGTCAAGTGGCTTTATTCGTTTCTGTCGGCCGACAAGCGCAAGACGTATTGTCTCTATGAGGCCGAGACGGCCGAGGCGATTCGCGAAGCCGCGCGCATCGCGGGCCTGCCGGCGGACGTGATCATCGAGCTGTCCGGAGAGCTGAGGCCGGACGCGTTTGTGAGTTAGGCCACGACGAGCGCAACCGATGGCCGTCGTTCGATGGGCGCCGGCCCGGGCGATTTCACTCTGGTCGAGCGGGTGGTGGCGACCGGCGCTCGCCCCGAAGGGCGAACGCCGGCAGCGTACTGGTTGTCGGCCGAGATCGCCGACAACCCCCCGTCTGGAGCTAGAAGTGCATCGACATGCCGACATACACGGATCGTCCGAGGATGTCGTAGAAGTTGCTGTTCGTCATCTGGCCGGCGGACCACGGCGTTGCATCGGTGATCTCCGGCTGTCGGTCGAAAAGATTGTCGACGCCGTACCTGAAGTTCCACCTCGCGCCGAAGTCGAAGCCGCCGGTCAAGTCGAACTTGTCGTACGAGCCCGTCGCCAAGGTCGACGTGGCGCCGGTCGCCGCTGCCGCCGACTTGATGCTCGGCAGGTGAGTCCAACGTAGCGACAGATTCCACTTGCCGCTGAAGTAGCTCAGCGTCGTGAACGTACGGTAGTCGAACGCGCCGCCGTTCAAGCTCGGCAGAGTCGGCCCGAGTGTGCCTTTGTATTCGACGAAAGCCGTGCCCGGGCTCAACTGTGTCTTGACGCTGTCGAGGTAGCTTGCGAGGAAGTTCAGCGCGATGTTGCCCCCACCGATCTGCGTTGCCCAGTTGAACTGCACGTCGACGCCGCTCGTTTGGACCGCAGCTTCGTTCGAATAGCTCACGTCGGCCGCGTTGAACTGGCCCGTGCTGGTATCGCGAGTCAGTCGCTGGCAGGCCAATGCGTTCGGGTCGAACGTCGGGTTGAACGCGGCCGAGAAGCACTGCGTAAAGACGGAGCCTACCGACTGCGCCGAGATCAAGTGACTGATGTCGATGTCCCAATAGTCGATCGACAAAGACGTCTGGCCTTTCAGTTGCAGCACGACACCGAACGTATTGGTGCCGGCACTTTCGGAGTCCAGAAGCGGGTTGCCGATCGTATTCGCCAACCCGAGCCCCGGGCCGCCCGGCCTGTGCGCTCGGGTCGCCGTAGTAGGCGGCCGTGCCGGCAGGTCCCATCTGCAGCTCGCAGATTGCTCTAACGTTGGCCGCATTCGTCGGGTTCAACGCCGGGTTCGCGCTGATGCCGCCGGCGACGAAGTTGTTCGTGGAGCACGGGTCGCCGAACACATTGAACACGACTGTCTGAGTCTTCGACAGGTAGAGCTCGCCGATGTTCGGCGCGCGGTTGGCCACCTGGTGGCCGCCGCGGAACCGGACCTTGCTCGTCGGCGACCAGTCGAAGAGCCCCTTGTATGTATCGACGCTGCCGCTCGGATTGTTGTCCGAGTATCGATAGCCCAGCTCGAGATTCAGCGCCTGGGCCGCTTTCTTGCCGCTCAAGAGCGGCAACAGCATCTCGCCGTACAGCTCCTTGACCGAGGTCTCGCCGCTGGAGTTGTTGGCCGGGAACAAGCCGATGACGCCGTCGATGAACGACTGCTGGCTCGCCAGGATATCGGTGTTGTAGTGGTAGCTGTTCCAGCGATAGTCCGCGCCGAGCGCGAACCGCGCCTCGCCGGCCGGCATGTCGGCCATCTTGCCCTGGAGATTGAACTCCGCGACGTTCTGCTCCATCTTCGACTGGTTCTGGAGATTCGCCCCGACGCCGTCGATGCAGTCCTGCGACGGAGTGAAGTTCTCCGCGATGGGGAGCCCCGTCGTGCAGTTGAGCACGCCTGCGACGCGGCCGCCGTAAGCGTTGCCGATTGCCGAGGCGTCCCTGCCGTAATTCGGTTGGGCGACCAAGAACCGGTAGCGCTGGAGCGAGAGAAAGCCGCCGAACGTGGCGCCGAGGTTGGTCGCGCCGTGTGAGACGTAGAAGTCCCACGTCCAGTCGTTGTTCTCGAAGCTACCGTTGAGACCTG
This sequence comes from uncultured Gammaproteobacteria bacterium, assembly GCA_963786385.1. Lineage (GTDB taxonomy): Bacteria > Pseudomonadota > Gammaproteobacteria > Steroidobacterales > Rariloculaceae > FEN-1219. Next base: position 420,353 of record CAWAYS010000003.1, on the reverse strand, counting down.
CGAGCAGCTGGTACGTCGTGTTCGTGGCATCCTCGGTGCGCTTGCCGACGTAGTCGGTCGTGTCGCCGAGATACCAATCCGCTTCGCGGTCCGGCCGGCTGTCGAGAATCGCCTGGAGCGCCGGCGGCGTCGGCCAAGCCTGCGAGACCGTGCAGCCCCCTACGGCATTGCAGTTCAAGCCTTTGGCTCCGCCCGGCAGGTAGTCCGGAAACGTATTGCCTGTGCTCGTGTCGAGCGACGGCGCGTAGATTCGATCGCCGTGCGGGACCGGCGCAGCCCAGAACGACAGCGCCCAGTTGTCGCCGAGCAGCGTGCGCGTTTCGTCCTCGCTGAAGTTCGCCTGGACCACGGCCTCGAGGTGGTCCGTCAGATCCAAGTGGGCGCGGCCGAAAATCGCGTAGCGCGTAAACGGAATCGAGGCAAGCCCCTCGATCTCGTTTTGGACGAGCGTGTTCGCGGCCGGCGATCCGGGTGACGTGTCGGTCCTGATCTCGCGGTACTGCAGACCGTTGACGACGAGTGGGCCGTGGTAGTTGTACGTGCCGTCGGCCGTTCGCTTGTAGAGCGAGCCGTCATCGTAGTTCCAGTAGAAGGCCTGCCCGGTGCCGGTGTTGATCGCGCCCGGTGCGCCTGGGAACTGAGCCGCGATGACGGCCGGGTCGGGCAGATTGTCGGCCTGCGTCTGGAAGTACGGCTCCGCATGGCCGAAGAACGAGGAGCCGGTGTTCGGGTCGGCCCAACCGTTGCGGTAGAAGCTCCGATCCGCCTGCAGCACTTTGCCGCGGGAGTCGTACTCGAAGCCCAAGAGTACGTTGCCTTTATTGTTGGAGAAATTCGACCCGAACAGCCCCGTGAGACGGAGCTCGTCCCCACCGCCGTCCATCGTCGTGCCGTAGCGGGTGTCGAAGTCCACGCCCTCGAAGTTCTTCTTCAAGATGAAATTCACGACGCCGGCCATCGCGTCCGCACCGTATGTCGACGAGGCGCCGCCGGTAATCGTCTCCACGCGCTCGATCGCGGCCGACGGAATCGTGTTGATGTCGATCGCCATCGTGGCGTTGACCGGCATCGCGCGCCGGCCGTCTATGAGCACGAGGTTGCGGTTCGAGCCGAGCCCTCGCAGGCTCAACGTCGAGGCGCCGGGGGAGTTTGTCGCAGTCGATTGCACGTCGGTGGTCACGAACTGAGAGACGGCCGGCACGAACTGCGGCAGTTGGTTCAGGACTTTCTCGATGCCGACCGACATCGTGTTCTCGATCAGAGCCTGGTCGACTGTCGTGATCGGACTATTGGCTTCGAAGTCCCGCCGCACGATGCGCGAGCCGGTGACCACGACTTCTTCGAGTGGTTGCTGCTGTCCACCAGGCCGCTGCGCTGCAGCTGGGCTTCCAAGAAGTACTGCCCCGAGACTGAGGCCCAACAATATCGAGGTTGACTGCGTTGGCGACGGGCGTGTGATTGCGCCCCGTTGACCCGAAGGTGCAAATATCATGCGTCTTTCTCCCCGCGACTTTTCTTGGTTACGACCGGTGGTCGTTCATTCCCCGTCGCTGAAGACAAGACCCGGCACGCCCTGCCTTGGGCTCATGAGCAGCTCCATGCGCTAACCAGTCCGTTGTCCCCTGTAAACACCACCGTTGCGCGACGGTCTACTCCCAATACGAGTATTCAAGGAGCGGGGATGTATTGCAATAGGTTTGCGATCGTCTGCCAAACGAGAATAGTTGACGATAACGGACGTGAACATCGCCGCTTGGGAGGGTTCGGCTGTGAGGGGCCACATGCCGGATCGCCGTGCGCACCATCGGACCTAGGTCGGGTGCGTGTTCTTGATACCATCAGCGGGCTCCTATTGCGGGGCAGTTTGGGACCGGACGATGACCACGCGATATCACGCTTATCTGCTGCTGCTGGCGTTCGGATGCGCAGGCGGGGCACAGGCTGCCGAGAGTGGCGACTTTCATGCAATCGATCTGCGAGAGGCGTTGACGCCGGCCGGCCTAGCCGACCAGCTCGAATCCAAGCGCGTCGTCTTCGTCGGCGAGACGCACAACCGGTACGGCGACCACCTCAATCAGCTCAAGATCATCGAAGAGGTGTATTCGCGCGACCCGAGCATCGCGATCGGCGTCGAATACTTGCAGCGGCGCTTTCAATCGCGCGTCGACGACTACATCGAAGGTCGTTCGACCGAGCAGGACTTCTTACGCGCCACGCAGTACTACTCGGGCTGGGGATACGACTATCGGCTCTACGCGCCGATATTCCGCTACGCACGCGAGCACCACATTCCCGTCAGAGCTCTCAACGTGCCGCCGTCGTTGCCTTCGGCCGTTGCCAAGGTCGGCGTCGAGGGGCTATCGGCCGAGCAGCGTGCCGAGCTGCCGAAAGACATGCAGCCGGCAGGCGAGGCCTATGAAGCCCGTCTGCGCGAGGTATTCGGTCAGCACGGCGCCGGTCAGCGCGGTGAGTTCGAGCGGTTCGTGCAGGCTCAGCTCGTCTGGGACGAGGGCATGGCAGAGAGCGCCGCCGAATACCTCGAGGCCAATCCGGACCGGCGCATGGTGATTCTGACGGGCTCGGGGCATCTGGCTTTCGGTTACGGCATCCCCGAGCGGCTTCAGCGGCGCATGGGCGCTTCTTATGGCATCGTGCTCAACGACAATCGAGAGCTCGAGCCGCGCATGGCGGACTACGTGCTGATCGGCGACGAGCAATCCCTGCCGCCTGCCGGGGTGCTCGGTATTCGCATGGAGGACAAGGACGGTCGCTGTCGAGTCGTTTCTTTCGCGCCGGGCAGCGCCGCGCAGAAGAGCGGCATCGAAGCCGACGACGTGTTGGTCGAGATCGATGGCGAGGCCGTGACGAGCGTGGCCGACGTGCGTGCCGCCCTCTGGGACAAGAAGCCGGGCCAGCGCGTGACCGTCGGCGTGCACCGTCGGCATCGGCGCAAGACGCAGGACTTGAGCTTCGACGTCACGCTGGCTGGTCCGCACGGCCTGACCGCTCACCCGTAATCGGCGCGGCTTTCGAGCGGCGAATCCTCAGTCGTCGAGCTCGGGGTAGTGTCTGAACAGACCGTACTCATTGAACGGCACGCGCCGGCCCGACGCGACGTACCGCTTGATCCGCGGTCGCGAGAATACGCGGCCGTGCAACCGCGCGAGGCGCGGATAGTCGCGCAGCGCTTTGGCGCTGCGCTTCGGAAACGCGTAGCTGAGCCCTGCGACGACCTGCGCGAGCGACAGATCCGCGTACGTGAGCTTGGTGCCGACGAGCCACTCGCCGCGGGCCCGGTTGCGCTCGAGCACCGTGTCGAAGTAACCGAAGAACTTCGGCACACGCTCGTCGAGAAAAAACTTCGAGCGCCGTTTGGCCGCGGGCTTTTGCTGCTCGTAGAAAAGCGAGCCCGCGATCGGGTGATGGGTGTCGTGGCTCTCGTCGACGAAGTCGGCAATGGTCAGCTGTAACTGATGCGTCCAGAGCTTGCCGGCTTCGTCACGTGGCGCAAGTCCGAGCCGTCCACCGAGAAACAGCAGGATGTTGGCCGTCTGCGCGACGACCCGCTTACCGATCTTCAAAAAGGGGGGCGCGAACGGTGGCCGCTCGACGTCGTCGCCGCTCAGAAAGCGTTGGAGCGCTGGAACGCCGCCGCCGTCTTCGGCCGGGACGAGCGCAGTGTCGACGTACTTGGCGCCGGCCTCCTCGAGTGCGAGCCGAACGAACTCGCCGCGCCCCTGGATTCCGGGCCAGTAGTAGAGCTCATATGCCATGCGTACCTCCGTAGCCGCGACCGGCATGCTGCCGGATCGATGCGGTTCGACCGAATCCCGGTCCACGGCAGTATAGGGTCTCATGTGCCGCATTTCGGATGGCGCTATACGACCGGCGTCGTACGGGCGGGAGCGGCCGAGGTGTCCTGAGCGTTTCGGCGAGTGCGTCGGTGCCATGTTGTTCGACACCAGCGCGTCTTGCATAATCGAGGCGTGGCTAATTTCTGACCGGTCGCACGGTCCGTCGGCCGACCGCCTGCGACAATTGCCCAGCGTCGTGGGAATTTCGACAGGGTCGCAATGAACCTCTCGCCGGACTCGACCAATCGGCGTTCGTCGCCGATTCGCCCCCGATTGGGCATCGCCGCCGTCGCATCGGCGGCACTCCTCGCGTCGTCGTTCGCTGCGTGGGCGCAGGAGCCGCCCGCGCCGGGGCCGGCGGCCGCGCCGGAGCTGCCGAGCGCGATAGAGCAGCTGCTCGAGGCCGAGCCGCTGCCTCCCGTGACTGTCGACCCGATGAGACAGTACGCGATTCTCGTTCGCCAGCACGAGCTGTTGTCGACCGAGCAGATATCGGAGCCAGCCATCGAGCTCGCGGGGCACAACGTCAATCCGCTTACAGGGAGCGCGCATGCGCCGCTCGGCTACTATGCTTTGACGCTGATCGATCTCGTCACTCGCGAGCAAACGCCCATCGAGTTGCCGCCGGACGCGGTCGTCGGCTATCCCCATTGGGCGCCGGACGGGTCCCGTTTTGCGTTTACGCTGTCGCGTTCGGATGCGACGGAGCTTTGGGTAGGCGAGGCGGCCGAAGGCGGCGTGCGGCTGGTCGCGACCTCGATCGACGCGGCCCGCGGCGTCCCATGCTCCTGGATGGCCGACAGCCGACGACTGCTGTGTCGGCACGTCGCCGCGCGCGAGAATCGAGCCGCGATCGGTCCGGCCTTCGATCGGCTGGCCGCTCAGGCGCTGCCGAGCGAGCCCCTGACGCTCGGCGAGGACCTGGCCAGGCGCCTGCTCGAGACCCAGTTGGAGATCATCGACAGCGTTTCGGGCAAGCGCGAACCGGTGGGTCCGCCCACGGCGTTCGAGTCGGTGCGGGCAGCCCCGGACGAGTCGTTCTTGCTGGTCACGCGCATCGCGAAGCCGTACCCCCGCGTAACGGGCGTGGACGGCGCACGGCGAGTCACCGAGATCTGGGATCGGTTCGGTAACCTCATCAAACGTCTTCCGGACGGGCTGCGTGCCATCGCGTGGCAATCGTCCGAGCAGGCAACGTTGACGTGGGTCGAGCGGCGCGGCGGTGCCGACCGCCTCATGCGGTTGGCGCCGCCCTACGTGGGCCCGGCCGTGGAAGGGTTCGTGCTGCCGCATCGATTCAGCGGCTTGCGCTGGGTCGGCGAATCCGGTGCGGCGCTCGTCAGTGACTACGATGCGAGCAGCCGTATCACGGAATTGTGGTACGTCGACCTTCTTCATCCGGAGTTGCCCGCGCGGCTGGTCACGGCTTACGCGGCCGAGGCCGGTCTATTGCCTGTCGTGACGAGCAACGGCCGCGGTTTTCCGATGCTCGTCGAGCACGACGGAGGCTTTTTCCTGCGAGGCGAGAAAGCAGACGAGCTCGGAACGCAGCACTCGTTTCTCGAGCACGTGTCGTTCACGACGGGTCAGAGGCGCGTCATCTGGGAAGGCGGCGGGGAGGGTCGGGCGACGCTGGTCGACCTCTTGCGGCCCGATGCGAGCGTGCTATTGGTCCGCGAGGAGACGGACTCGACGCCGCCGAACTATGCGGTCAGAACTTGGCGCGGGCGCGATGTCTGGCATCTGACCGATTTCAAGGGCGAAACGCCGTTGGCCGATGCGCGCGTCGTTCGGCTTGCCTACCAACGTGACGATGGCGCGGACCTCGCCGCGTCGCTCTATCTTCCTCCGGACTACGATTCGAGCCGCCCGCTGCCGTTGATCATTTGGGCCTATCCGCGGCAAGTCACGGTCGGCGCGGCGACGCGGATCGAAGACTCGAAGGCCGAGTTCATGTCGTTCGAGCGTGCATTTCGGCTGTTCTATCTGCTGCGCGGGTATGCCGTTCTCGATGACGTCTCGATGCCGATCATCGGCACCGAAGCCGACGCCAACGACACTTTCGTGCAGCAAGTAGTCATGAATGCCGCCGCCGCCGTCAACGCTGCCGTGGCTACCGGTTTCGTCGACCCGAGCCGCGTCGGTGTGGCGGGCCACAGCTACGGCGCGTTCATGGTCGCCAACCTGCTCGCGCATTCGCGGCTGTTCGCCGCCGGTGTGGCGTTGAGTGGCGCCTACAATCGCACGCTGACGCCGTTCGGCTTTCAAACGGAGCGGCGCACGTTGTGGCAGGCACAAAAGACCTATCTGGCGATGTCGCCTTTGCTGTATTCGGACCATATCAAGGCGCCGCTGCTCCTCGTGCACGGCCTCAAAGACGACAACGCCGGAACGTCTCCGCTGCAGTCCGTTCAGTTCTATCAGGCGATTCGCGGTAACGGTGGCGACGTCGAGCTGTTGCTGTTGCCGTGGGAAGGCCACTCGTACCGCGGCCGGGAGTCGGTGTTCAAGACTGCCGCCTATATGCTGCGCTGGTTCGACGAGCACCTGAAAGGCGCGCCGGCGGACGGCGAGCTTCCTCCGCCGTAAGTAACCGGTTGTACTGCGCGACATCGCTGCGTCGTCGAACGGCAACACATGAGCCGCGCGCGGCGCCGCGGCGCCGCGGCAGGCGACCGTGCCCTGTTCGATACGCGCTGTTCCCACTGGAGATTTCGAGCGGTATGCCGGCGTGGCCCGTCTTTTGCAACGTCCTTCGCAACTGCTTGGCGGAGGAGCGATGCGACCATGACATGCCATGAACACTCCCGCACGAAGCCGTGGCTCGGAACGGGCGCGGTGTCGATGCTCTTGCTCGCGTGTTGTGCTTTCCTAGCTGCTTGCAGCGGCGGCTCCGGCTCGTCCGACACGAGCACGCAGCCGGTGTCACAGCCCCCCCCGGCGAGGACGTGCCGCCGCTCGCGGCCACGGCGATCTCGATCGACGACCATCACATGGTCGGAGACGCCTACTGGCCGGAGGGTGACACGTCCGACGGCGGGTCGGGTCAGAGTATCGAGGGACTCGATTGCATCTACCCCTCCCCGATCGACTATCACGTGCATTCGCACCTGTCGATTTTCATGGACGGAGAACAAATCGCGGTTCCGGGCCACGTCGGCATCGTCGAGTTGAGCCCCACGACTGAGTGCCACTATCCGATCCATACGCACGATGCCTCGGGCATGATTCATCTGCACGGGACGGTGCCTACGGTGTTTACCCTCGGTCAGCTGTTCACTCTTTGGGGGCAGCCGTTGCAACGCGACGACATTGCCGGTTTCGTGGGGCTTCCGGCCGTCGTCTACATCGCCGACGAGGGGGATACGGTAGCGCACGAGTACACGGGCGATCTTGCAGCGCTCGAGTTTGCGTCGCATCGGCAGATCACCATCCAGATCGGCACGCCGATCACCGAGATCCCGCAATACACATGGACTGGAAAATGACGCAGATGTGTCGCTTGCCAGTCACACGTTCACCTCGCAGAGGGAAAGACGGTCCAGCGGCGTTGAGTCTGGTCGAGACGGCCTCCCCACTCCCTGTCGTCTCGGCCGACCTTTGGAGCCCGACCCCCAGCCGGGCTCCTCCTTTCGCTATCTTGCGTGCGAGCCTCGCGGGCGTGCGCTCACTCGTCGAGCTTCTTGATCTGCTCTTCGACGCTCTTCAGCGCCTCGAGCTGCTTCGTGAGCGCACCGCGCGCGCGTTGCTCGGCCTCGAGGGAGGCACGCGTGGCCGCGAGCTCGCGGTCGAGCGAGCGGTTGCGGTCGCGTTCTCGCGCCAGCAGCTCGGCAAGTGAGCTATCGGGGTCGTCCTCACACGACGCGCGCTTGCCGATCAGGTCGTGCAGCAGACGCGCAAAGTCTGCCTCGTCCCCCTTACGGCCCTCGTACGCATGCCTCAGCAAGCCGAGGACCTCGCCGACGGTATGCGGCGGTGAATCCGACTCGCTCAGCAGCAGCGAGAGTCTGATGGCCGTATCGGTCGACGGCGAAGCCGAGTGCCGCTGGAGGATCTCGCCGTAATCCCGCTTGAGCGCAGCAGCATCGAGCGTGCGAACGTACCCCCCGAAACGCACCAGCTCGGCCAGACGGGAGTCGCTCGTCGACGCTCGAGGTCCGTTTGCCTGGACGCCCGCGCCGCGCGTTGCGCTACACGCCGATAACAACGTCAGGCTCAGCAACGCGAGTGCGATCGCGGGCTGGGCCGGATATCGGCAGGCTGACGCGCAAGTGTGCGCCCGTCGTCGAACGGACCACCGTGATGTAGCCATCGTGAGCCTCCACACAGCTTTTGGCGATCGATAACCCCAGACCCGTGCCCTTGACGTACGACTGGCATTCCGTGCGGCCGCGCTGAAAGGGCATGAATATTCGCTCGACGTCGGCGTCGTCGATGCCGGGACCCGTGTCCTCTACATCGAGCATCGCGCGGTCGCCGGCGGCGCTGAGCGAGACTTTGATCCGCCCACAGGGAGGTGTGTACTTCGCGGCATTGCTGAGTAAATTGTCGACGATGACTCTGAGCTTATTCTCGTCACCGCAAGTGGTGATGGGGGCCAAGTCGGTCACGACCGAGAGGCTCTTGGCATTGAGGCACAGCGATTGCGCTGCGACGACTCCTTCCACGACCGCGCGGAGGTCTATCGATTCCTCCAGCGCAAGGTCGTGTACGATGTCTTGGGTCTCGCTGAAGTGCAGCAGGTTCTCGATCAGAATCTGCAACTGCATGCTGTTTGCGCGAATGATTCGCGACACCTCGACATCCTCGGGCGACGTTTCCGGCAACGACTCTGCAAGCAGCTCCGACCCTTCGCGGATGGTCGTGAGTGGTGTTTTGAGCTCGTGGGAAAGATGCCGCAAGAACGTTGTCTTTTGGTCCTCGAGTTTGCGGATGCGCCGTCGCAGCCAGTCGAGCAGCATGCCGAGCTCTTCCACGTCGCGCGGACCTTGCACGCTGATCGTGTCCGAGAGCTGCTGCGCGCCGAGGCGGCGTATCGCCGCGCCGAGCTCGCCCATCGGCCGCGAAATGAGGATCGCGAACAATGCCGCCAAGAAGATCGTGCTGGGAATCACGGTCGCGGCTTGGAACAACAATGTGCGCTGCAGCTCGTCCGCTCGTGCCGTCGTCTGGTTGATTCCTCCTTCGACGAACATGCGGCTCTCGTCCACGACCGTGCGCGCAAGGTCGTTTAGGCGAGACCACGATTGTTCCGCTGCCCCGACCGCCGCTGATGTCGTCGCGCCTCTTCGCGAGTCACGAGTCGCGTGAAACAGCGTCGCCTCCTGCCGCGCGATCCTGTCGAGCGTATCCGACGCCCGCACCGTCAGGCTGCTTCGTGCCAGACCACGAAAAGCGCCGAGGAAGGCCTGACGGCGATCCATATAGATGTCCAAGAAGTCCGCGTCGCCCGTCACTTGAAACTGCAAGGCGGCACGGCGCATCTCGATGAGACTTTCGACTAGGGTTCGACTTTGTTGCGTCGCTGCCTCGGCTTCGAGAACGGCCGTCCGGCTATGCTCGGCGAGCCTGTCGACCTGGATGACCGCGGTGACGACCGCGGCGATGAGCGGGGTCATGATTACGGCGAACCCCGCAAGGATCAATCGCAGAATGGACCTCGGGCGATACAACGTGCACCCCTCCGACGTCTAGGCGCGATCGTCGATGCCGTGCTCGAGGGCGATGTGCGCCGGGCGGCACGGTAGACAACCCGTCACCGGCGCGGTGGTCGTGCTCACCGGCGTTCGCGCTCCGCGCGGCGAAACAGCTCCGGCTCGAGCTTGTGCCGGTGCAACAGCTTGTAGAATTCAGAACGATTGCGCTCGGCGAGACGCGCAGATTGCGCGACGTTGCCCTTCGTCATCTCGAGAAGGTTGGAAAGATATTGGAACTCGAAGCGGTCTCTGGCCTCCGCGAACGACAAGAAGGCCTTTTCGTTCGTGCGCAAGGCCCGCTCCACGAGGCTCGCCGGTATGACGGGTGTGGTCGCCAGGGCAACGCATTGGTCGACTACGTTGCGCAACTGGCGCACGTTGCCCGGCCAGTTCGCGGCCATGAGAGACTCGACCGCGCTTTTCGAAAAGCCGTGCACGTCGACGGCGGGATTGCGAGTGTCCGCGCGGCTCTTGTCGAGAAAATTCTCGATCAACAGCGGGATGTCTTCTCGTCGGTCGACCAGTCGTGGGATTTCGAGCGTGACGACGTTGATGCGGTAGTACAGATCTTGGCGAAACGTCTTTTCCGCAATCGCGCCTTCCAAGTTCTGATGCGTTGCGGAGATAACGCGAACGTCGACAGGCGTCGACTGTGTGGCGCCGACGGGCCGGATCTCGCGTTCCTGCAGCATTCGCAGCAACTTGGCCTGAAACGGCAACGGCATGTCGCCGATCTCGTCGAGGAACAGCGTGCCTTCGTGCGCGGCACGGATGAGTCCGCTGCGCGCTTGCGTCGCTCCAGTGAATGACCCTTTCTCGTGGCCGAACAGTTCGGCCTCGAACAGAGTCTCCGGAATCGCGGTGCAATTGACGGGGATCAGGGATTTCTCTCTCCGTCGGCTCGCGCGGTGAATGGCGCGTGCCAAGAGTTCTTTGCCTGTCCCGCTTTCGCCGCGAATCAGCACGCTCACGTCGCTCCTGGAGACGCTCCATGCCTCCCGCAGAAGACGATCCATCGCCGAGCTATGCGTGACGATCTCGCGGCACCACTCGGAGTCGTCCGTCGGCAGGATCTCGGTTTGCCCGAACAGACTGGAAGCGCGCTCGATCGTATCGACGAGTTGCTGTTTGTCGAACGGTTTCGTCATATAGGCAAAGACGCCGCGCTGCGTGGCGTCGACGGCGTCCGGGATCGTCCCGTGCGCCGTGAGGACGATGACCGGCATCGTCGGCTCGCGCTCACGGATTGCGTCGAACAGGGCGTGCCCGTTCATGCCGTCCATTCGCATGTCGGTCACCACGACGTGTGGCCGGAAGCACGGCAGAGCCGCTAGCGCGCGGCGGCCGTTCTCCGCGGCCTGCACGTCGTAACCGTCGCGCTGGAGGCGAATCGCGAGAACGCGCAGCAAGCTCGGGTCGTCATCGACCAACAGAATCTTGCGATGTGGCGATCGTGCAACGTTCGTGTCCATATTCGTGTTTCCTTCTTGACCGCTGCTGAAACCGGAATGCTCGGAACAGTTGCGTACGGTGGACGTCGGCCGTTTGCGCCGCATCGTGGCGAGTATGGAAGGTACCGCCGGATGCCGGTGGTTACTAAAGCAGAATTCGGTGGCCGTGGGTACGTGTCGCTGATCGACTACAGCGCAATGCAAATTTTGGAATCCAGGTAGTTAGTGCGCAGTCTCAGCGGCTTGCCGGGGAACTCCTTACGGCTGGCTGCGGCCGGCGCGAGCGTCCGCGATAACGAAAGCCGACGAGGACGCTGTTCGAACGTGCACCGGATTGGTCGAGCGCCGTGTTGCGCCAGTATGAGTGCTCGTACCCGGCGACGAGAGACCACATCTCGGCGAAGGCCCAGTCGACATCGAGCTCCACTCGGCCGTAGTTGCGAGTCCCGTCGGCGGCGCCCGCGAGGGCATCGCTTTGTGCAGTGCGCACCACGACGCCGCCGTTCACTTTGGCGGACAAATCGCGCCGAAACGATGCTGCGAGCTCGTCCCGTGTGACGAGAAAGCCGAAGGAGTCTGGAAACACGCGTTTTCGAAGGCTTAGATCGAAGGCGCTCCTCTCGGCTGCTTGCCCACGCCGACGCCGAACACGAAATCGTCGTGACTTCCATGCACCCTGAGTTCGTTCGAGTCCACGTATCCGAAGTCGCTCGTCTCGATGCCCCAGGTCGTGTTGAACGACCACAAGTCCGTGACGTCGCGCGCAAACTCCATCTCTATCCCCGTGGTGTCGGTTTCGTTGTCGTTCGCGTCGGCCAGAAACTGGCCGCCGAATACGCGTGTCGAGAGCGTGTCGCGTGAGGTCAACTTGCGCACGTATGCGGCACCGGCTTCGAGATTCGTGAAGTTCGTTCGATTCACGAGCGCGGCCGGGGCATCGTAGCTCACGTCCATTGCGCGCAGGTCCAGCCGCGCGGTGGAGCGTTCGTTGAACTGCACTTCCGTATACGGCGCGAAGACGCCGCGCGTCCTGATCTCGTTGAGACCGAGCAGCGCACCGTCGATGTCGACGGGGGTGACGGCCGTCCCGGGCGGAGTATCGAGCACCTCTGCGCCGAGCAGTTTCTCGCGTGACGCATCAGCGCGTAAACCGACGGTCGCGCGACGCCAGCGGTGCTGCCATCGACCGTGCAAAAACACATCCGTGCTTTCGAGCTCGTCATTTGTCGCGGAACCGTAAGCGTCCGTTCGCATGACGGGTTCGAACTCGAACTCGCCCTGTGGGCTGAAACTGGTGAGTCGGACGCCGGCCTCGGCGACTAGTCGACTTGCAGCTCGCGGTAAGTCCGTGCCGTCGTTCGGGCGAAGCCGCGGATTGTCGTTCGTATCGGCCGTGACTCGCAGCTCCGGGACGACTTCACCTGCGGCGTCGGCGTCGTGCGCAAAGGCGATGAAGGACGCGGCGAGGAGGGCGGCGGCAATGCGCGTGGGACCGGTGGCGAATTTCATGATGCTCCTTACACTGTTCACGCCGTCGTCAGTACGCATGTTTGTCGTGGAACAACAGTCCGCACGTTTTGACGAGGATTTTGACGTCGAGCAGCCAACACCATTGGCGCAGGTACTCGAGGTCATACTCGACGCGGCGCCGCATGTCTTCGACGGTGGTCGTCTCGCCGCGACAACCGTTGACCTGGGCGAGGCCCGTGATGCCGGGAGGAACCTTGTGCCGGACCATGTAGCCGGCGATCAGCTTGCGGTATTGCTCGTTGTGCGCGACGGCATGAGGGCGCGGACCCACGAGACTCATGCTGCCCTGCAATACGTTGAGCAACTGCGGCAATTCGTCGAGAGAGGTTCGTCGCAGGAAGCGCCCGACCGGTGTGACGCGCGCGTCGTCGCGCTTGGCTTGCACGATCCGCGGACCGTTTTCGGACACAGCCATCGTGCGAAACTTGTAAACGGCGATTTTCCGCCCGTCGAGGCCGTAGCGGTGTTGCTTGAAAATGACGGCGCCGCGCGACGTCGATTTGACCGCAAGCGCGATCATCAGCATGACCGGGGCCGCGAGCAGCAACATGATCGAGGCAAAGACGACATCGGTGGCTCGCTTGAGCGCGCCCTGAAGCCCTCGAAAAGGCGATTCGCAAAGTGCGATGACCGGAATGCCCTGTATGTCGTCGCTGTGCGCTTGGATCAGATCGAAGATGGAGATGTCCGGAACCAAGTAGACCGAGGACGTCGTGTCGCGCAGCGATTGCAAAACGGCCTGGGTGCGCGGCGTCTCGATCGGCAGGGCGACGAAGACGGTTTCGATCGACTCGGCATTGACATAGTCGTGGACGGCGGCGAGATCCGATCTGTGCTCGAACTCGAAGTCCGCACCGGCGCTGTCGTCGAGCGCGTTGTCCGGATCGAAGACGCATTGGAGCTTGAACCCGAGATCGGGACGAGTGCCGAGGAGATCCGCGAGTTGCATCCCCATAGAACTCGCTCCCACGATCAAGGCTCTGCGAGCATGCGTGGACGATACGACGACGGCATGCATCCAGTGATGGAGCACGACGAGTGTGCCCGCCATTGCCGCAGGCGTCGTGGCGAACCACAGGAACAGGGCGCGTCGAGAGAAGATTTCCGAGGTCTTGGTCGCATAACCTATGAGCAGCAGCGTGGCGACGACGATTGCCCATTCGGCAACGACACGTCCGGCGATGGTCAGGCCGTTCGAGGGGATCGAGTGGCGGTGCTGCTGAGGATTGCCGATGACGATCAGGCACAGCAACGCAGAGATAATACCTAGGGCGACGTACGGAGCCGTGAATCGAGCGCCGAGCAAGTGTGTGCACGACACGAGCATGATCGTGCACACGATCGGCGGCACCAGACCGTGAAGCCCTGCGAGGACCGTTAGCTGCATCGTTGCCTTTGAGTACACGGCGTCGACTTCCGATCTGCAAAACGCTGATGGGCGCTGCTGTGCAAGGGCGATGCAAGCTGTATGCCATGGGCCCGCGGCCGATCGAGCCTGGCTCGGTTGCGCTGGCGGGACCCCGCTACGGCCGCGCGTCGATTCGCGTTGGTTTCTTAGGCGTTCTTATGTCTGCAGCCGAGAAATGCACTGCACCGATGTCTATCGGAGCGCTGTGTTGGAGCTTGTTGAAGTCGAGATTGAACATGTCGTCGCCTTGAGACATCGACAGCGGAGCATCGTCGCCCGCGCCGATGACCGAAGAGCCGGGCGCACTTGGAAGTCGCGCCACGTGATCTGATGCCGATCGCCGACCGCCCGCCAGCCCGACGTACGTGCGACTCGAGCCCCTTGTAGACGTTCGTGGTACTGTTCAGGTCCCCTCCGGGGTCGCCTTGGCTGAAATCGTTGTTGCTTGCCTGCATCCGTTGAGGTCCGACCGGTCGATATCCTGAGTGCCCGCGCTCACTCTCAGTCGCACGTCGTTGACGAATCTGGATCCGGGTTTGGGCTTCTGCTGAACGACGAGCAGGGTGTCGTTGTCGACGAACGAATTGTTGATACGAGCACGTCGTTGAAGCTGCTCTGGCCGAACTGTCCCCAGAAGCCCACGCCTTGGCTGGTGTACGCGGCGAGATTGTCGTAGATCTTCGCGCTCGTGAACTGCACGTCGGCAGCCGCTCCCCGCCGTTCACCGCATAGTGGTACGACTCGTTGTTCAACGCGATTGCGGCTTCCGTGACTTGGCCGTCCTCCAGAACTTCGGATTGGACGTGCCGACCACTAGGTTTCGGCGCACGGTCGCATCGGGTGCCGCGTCCACGTAGATTCCCACGGCGCGAGCCGCGAACACGTAGTTGTCTTCGATGATCGTGTTTCGGGAGCCATGGTTCGTGTTGATACCTTCGCCGTACACTTCAGCGACGTGTTACCACGCACGATGTCGTCATTTGATGCCGCGATTGGATCGCCCCGCCCCACACGGCGCCGTCCTTCGGCCATGCCAGACCTGCTCGGGTGACGAGATTTCCCTGGGCGAGCCCGTGATCGGAGCGCAAGAGCTTGATGCCGCTTTTGTAAGAATTCGTAGCAGTGCAATCGATGACCGTCGCATGGGCGGCATCCTCAAACTGGATCCCGCGGCCCGCAGAGCCCACCACGGCGAGATTCTCAACGCGAACATAAT
The DNA here is from genome assembly GCA_963786385.1 of uncultured Gammaproteobacteria bacterium. Lineage (GTDB taxonomy): Bacteria > Pseudomonadota > Gammaproteobacteria > Steroidobacterales > Rariloculaceae > FEN-1219. The sequence continues at coordinate 405,198 of CAWAYS010000003.1, read as the reverse complement.
CGCCGCGGACGCGGACGAGCCCGTCGTATTGCGCGGGTACCGCGTCCATGCCGTCGAGCGTGGGGCGATGCGTCTCGACGCCGCGCACGGGCAGTCCGTTCTCGAGATGGTAGGCGCCGATGATGATGGGTTGACCGGCGGTGCCGGATTGACTCACGCGCAGCTGCCCGCTCCAGCTGTTGCCCTCCAAGAATAGGATCCGATCGCCCGGTGCGAGCTTCGTTGCGTTGACTTTGGCCAGGGTCTCCCAAGCCGTGTCGTGGCTCAGGCCGTTGGCCCCGTCGTCGCCGCCGTTGCGGACATAGAACGTCTCGGCCGCGACGTCGGCTGTGGACAACGTTGCCGCGAGCAGGCAAAAGGCACGCAGCAGAGTGAAGGAATCCAATCGCTCCATGTGTCGGATCGGCAACACGTTGCGCACATCCCGCGCAACGCTCTATCACGTGTATTAGGCAACCGTCTCGGAGTCTGCGTGACAGTCGGCGAAGCGTCAACGGCGAGCGATGCAGTGCCGCCTGCAGCCGTCTTCGTTTGTGCGGCCGGACACTCGGGATCCACGCTGCTCGACCTATTGCTGGGCTCGCATCCCGTCGCGATGTCGCTCGGCGAGATTACGCAATTGCCGAAGAACCTCGCCCTCGATACTGCCTGCAGCTGCGGCCGGCGCGTTCGACAGTGCCCTGTGTGGAAGGCGGTGCTACAGAAGCTCTCGGAGCACGAGACGTTCCGTGGGGTCCAAGACGATCCTTACGCGCTCTATCTCGGATTGTTCGAAGCCAGCACCGTCGTCGATGCTCGCCATCAAACCGTTCTGAGACGGGCCTACCGCAGGGTAGTGTATGCGGGCGCATACGCTCACTGGCGTTGGTGGGCGCCGTTCCTGGCCTCTTTTGCGCGGCCCCTGGATCGCGGCGCGAGAAACAAGTGGCTGCTCTTCGAGACGGTGGCGAATCTCGAGTCGAAGCTCATCGTCGTCGATTCGTCGAAACACTATCTCGAAGCCGCCGCGCTGTATCGGTCGGCTCCGCGGCGTACGAAGGTGATCCTGCTGGTCCGCGATGGGCGCGCGGTCTTTTATTCCGGCTTGAAGCGCGGCCGTCCTCGCCACAAAGCCCTCGCTGCTTGGCAGCAAACGTATGAGCGTGCGGTACCTCTGCTCGAGAGGGTCGTCGACCCGAAGGATTTTCTCAACGTTCGTTACGAGGATCTCGCGGCAGACCCGGCACGGGAATTGCAGCGCATCTGCAGGTTCATCGGAGTCGCGTTCGACGCCGGCATGCTCGAGTTTCGATCTCGAACACACCACGTCGTCAACGGCAACGACATGCGCCTCGGGCGCAATGCGGGCATCCGCGTCGATGAATCGTGGCGGCGATCTCTCTCGCCTGCGGATCTCGAGTACTTCGAACGACGCGGGGGGGCGCTGAACGAGCGATTGGGCTATCGAGCACTGGGGTAAGCATGGGCCAACAGATCAATTGGAACGGCGCGCCGGTAAAAAATTGGGCTCAATTCCACCGCATCGTGAAACGGCCCGAACGAGCTTTGCTCGGACGGCTCGACGACTATGACGGCAGCGTTCTCGTGGCCGGGTGTCAGCGGTCCGGTACGACGGCCGTGGCGCGGCTGCTGAGCCGCTCTCACGATGTGGCCGATCACACGTTCGGCCACGATGACGAGCTCGACGGAGCGTTGCTCCTCGCGGGTTACGTCGATCGTTTCACGAGCGGCAAGCATTGCTTCCAGACGACCTACTTGAACGATCGGTTTCCAGAGTACTTCGATCACGAAGCGTTTCGGCTGATATGGATCGTCCGTGAGCCTCGGTCCGTGGTGCATTCGATGTTGTACAACTGGAAGCGCGGTGCCCTCAATCGGCTGTTCGATGCTTGCGGCAACGGGCGTGCGAGCCGTGAGCGGTCCGTGATCGATCGAGTCGTGGGACCGTCGAGACTCGACAAGGCTTGCGATTCCTATGTTGCCAAGACCGAGCAGACGTTCGCTCTCAGTGCGCAGCTCGGTAAACGCATGCTGATCGTCGATTACGAAGATCTCGTGTTGCACCAGCGAGATCTGTTGCCCATCGTCTGCGAGTTCGCAGGCTTGTGCTTCGACGCATCCCTCGTCGGGCATCTGCACAGTCGCAGTCTGCGTTCCGGCGACCGCCTGGCATCGTGGCAGGCGAGCTACGTGGATGGCGCTTGCGGAGCTGTATACAGGTGCGCACGGATGCTGCGCTCCTGGCGGAGTGACGACGATGTCTAGTGTCGTCGGCCAGCCGTCCGAGCACGATTCCGAGCGCCTCAGGATCTTGTTCGTGACGTCCGACAAGTTTCCGCCGTTCCGGCCGGCGGCCAAAGCGATCTTCTCGGAGGGGCTTGCCGCAGCCGGCCACGAGATCGATTGGGTTTTGCAGGCCGCCGATGCCGACTGCGTGGGCGGTGCACGCCCATGGAGATCGGGTACCGCCTACGTCGCGCCGACCAACCGAGGCGGCACTAGACTCGCGCGCGTGAGGAAATACTTGTCGGATCTGCGCAACGATTGGGGCGTCTTTGGGCTTCTCCGGACTCACGAGTACTCGCTGGTCCAAATCAAGGACAAATACATCGGCGCACTGATCGCGATCTGCGCGGCCAGGATCCATCGCGTCCCGACCTTCTATTGGCTTGCTTATCCCCACGGCGAAGCCTCGTCTTACGCGGCGCGGCAAGGCCTGGCCCGATATGCGCTGTTCTATGCGCTGCGCGGCATCGTGCAAAGATGGCTGCTGTACAAGGTCATCATCCCGGCGTCTGCTCATGTCTTCGTTCAGAGCGAGCAGATGTGTGAGGACATCGCTCGTCACGGAATCGAGCGCGCAAAGATGACCCCGGTGCCGAGCTCTATCAACCTCGCCGACGTCGACGCGCTGCTGCGGTGCCGGACCGACAGTACGTCGAGATTCTCGATTGTCTATCTCGGCACCTTGCTGCGCGAGCGGCGCTTGGACTTTCTCGTGCGTGTCCTGGCCCGGGTTCGGGCTCGAGTTCCGGAGGCCGAGCTCGTGTTCGTCGGCGGCGGCGAAATGTCCGATGACGAATCGCTTCTCGAGCGCGAAGCGCGCGCTTGCGGAGTCGCCGATGCGGTGACGATCACGGGCTGGTTGCCGATGCGCACGGCCTGGCGACACGTGCGGGATGCGGCGCTATGCGTGTCGCCGTACTTTCCCACCGCGATATTGCGCTCGACGTCGCCGACAAAGCTCATCGAATACATGGCCCTCGGGAAAGCCGTGATCGGTAACACGCATCCGGAGCAGTCGGCCGTCATTCGACGCAGCGGCGCCGGATTGCTCTGCGAGTGGCGAGAATCGGAGTTCGCGGATGCCGCCGTGTTCTTGCTCACGAACCCCGACGTCGCGGACTCGATGGGGCGGGCCGGGCGGTGTTTCGTCGAAGAGCGACGCACGCACGACGTCATGGTGGAGCTCGTCCTTGCGCGGTACGCAGACACCTTGAGTTCACTGTCGAGGACAGGGCGACGTTCGAAAGCGGATGCGCGTCGAACGAGGCTGCGCACCGCGAGTCGCGGGTCCAAGGGCTAGCGCGAGGGCAACATGAACGCACTCGTCATTGGCCTTTTCGGCATCGTGCTGTCGGTCGATTACCTGGTGCATGAACGCCAGCTTCTGAGTCCCTACATGATCTTGTTGCCGGAGCTGCTGTCGGCAGTCGCGATGACGTTCGTGTTGGCGCGTATCGTCGCCGGTGCACGGGTCTCTCTCGATTATCGATACGTGACGTTTCTCGTCGCGCTGCTCGTCGTCATTCTCGTCGGCTTCGTCGTACAAGGAGTGCCGACGGGACCGATGGTCGCCGGGATCCGCGCGCATCTGAAGTTTATTCCGTTCTTTCTGCTACCGACCGTATTTCCCTTCACCGCCAAGCAGCTTCGAACGCAGCTCGCGGTCCTACTCGGTGTGTTCGTCTTGGAGATGCCCGTTGCGCTGTATCAGCGATTCGTCGAGTACGCGCACCTGATGCAAACAGGGGATCCCGTGCGCGGAACGGCAACAACATCGAGTGCGCTGAGCTTGTTGATGATGTGCGGGATCGCGGCGGTGATAAGCCTCTATGTACGCCGCAAGATCAGTCTCCTCGTGACGATCCTCATCGCCGGAGCGCTGTTCTTGCCGACCACGCTGAACGAGACAAAAGCGACGTTGTTGCTCCTGCCCGTCGCGATCCTCGGCCCGGTCTTGTGCATGCCGAAGGGCAGCGGCGCCGCTAAACGCGTGGTCCCGATCGTGCTGCTTGCAAGCGTTGCGATGATCGCCTTCATCGCCGTCTACGACTACCTGATTCGATATAGTTTCACCGGTCAGCCCATCGCGCAGTTCGTCGGACAAGAAAGCTACCTGCGTTACCTGTATTCCGGCGCGGCAGAGCAGGGCGCGAACTATATCGGCCGTTTCGACAGCCTGGAGTTCGCTTTGCAGGGTATCACCCGGGATCCGTTCACGACAGCTTTTGGTCTCGGGGCAGGCAACGTGTCGCCGTCGTTTTTGCCGCAATTCGACGGCGCATATGCGGCGTATTACGACCGGTTTGGCATAGGCATGACCGAAGTGACGAGCCTTCTGTGGGAGGTGGGCTTCGTCGGACTCGTGACTTATCTGTTCTTCTATTACTTCGTGCTTCGCGATGCGCGAATGCTCTCGCGCGGCGACGGCTGGACCGCGCTGCTCGGCCAAATTTGGTGGGTCGTGACGCTCATCATGATCTTCGCGCTCATCTACAAGAGCGTTTTCCCAATGAACGAGATCGGCTACCCGTTTTGGTTCTACTCGGGTGTGGTCGCGGCGAAGGCGATCGAGCAGCGGAAGTACTCGCGACAACGCCGGTTGAACGAGCGGCGGTTGGCCGGCGAGGTCGCGCTCGCGACCGATATGGCGGCGAACGTAGGAGCGTAGCGGTGTCCGGCACGCTGCTGAGCATCAACAACTACTACTACCCCCGCGGCGGCGCCGAAGTGCTGTTCCTCGAGCACAACGGCATGCTTGCTGCGGAAGGGTGGTCGGTCGTCCCGTTTTGCATGAGTCACGACAAGAACTACGGGACGCCATGGAGCGACGACTTCGTCGACGAAATCGAGTTCGGTCGGGGCGACGAGAGTCTCGGCACCAGAGTCCGCAAGGGACTCAAGGCCGTCTATTCCATGGAGGCCCGCAAGAAGATCTCGCGTCTCCTGGACGCGGTCAGGCCCGATCTTTGTCATGCGCACAACATCTACCACCACCTTTCGCCCTCGATTCTGGCTGCGGTTCACGATCGCAACGTGCCGCTCGTCATGACGCTCCACGATCTGAAGATCGCTTGTCCGGCGTATTCGATGCTGACGCACGACGGAGTGTGCGAGCGGTGCCGCGACGGTGGCCTGTTTCGCGTGCTCACGAATCGCTGCATGAAGGGCAGTTTCGCACTGAGCCTTCTCGTAATGATCGAAAGCTATCTGCATCGTCTTCTGCGCAGCTACGTCGACAACGTCGACTGCTTTGTCGTTCCGAGCCGTTTCTATCTCGAGAAGTTCGTCGACTGGGGGTTCGAGCGTTCACGTTTCGAGTATCTGCCGAACTTCGTCGATGTCGCTCGCTACGCGCCGAACTTCGACGCCGGGGACCGTTTCGTATACGTAGGCCGGCTGTCGACCGAGAAGGGCGTTGCGACGTTGGTCGAAGCAGCGGCCATGGCGGGCGTCGCTCTCGACGTCGTCGGCACGGGTCCGCTCGAGGACGACTTGAAGAAGGCAGCGGCCGGGCACGGAGCGAACGTGCGATTCCATGGGTTTCTCTCGGGGCCCGCCCTCAGAAACGCAATAGCGTCCGCGCGAGCCGTTGTCGTGCCGTCGGAGTGGTACGAGAACGCGCCGCTCGTCGTGCTGGAAGCCCATGCCCTCGGCAAGCCCGTCATCGCGTCGGCTATCGGCGGTTTGCCGGAACTGTTGGCCGACCAGGAGACCGCGTGGAGCTTCGCGCCCGGCGCGCGCGAGGAGCTCGCGGAGCGACTGCGCTGTGTCGAGAACCTGGCGAATTACGCCGTAAAGGCGACGGGTTTTGCCGCAAGACAGCATGTCGCGCGGCACTTCTCGCCGCAACGCTATCTCGACGGTGTTCGAGAGATCTACGCACGTCAGGGGGTCGCATGGCAATGAGAAACCACGACATTCTCTCGTTGCGGGCGGGTGATACCGCACATCGGCCGCTGCGTGTGATGGTGGCCGGGCTGCGTGGCCTGCGAGGCGTGCAAGGCGGCATCGAGACGCACGCCCGCATGCTCTATCCGCGGCTCGCGCGTCTGCACTGCGACATCGAGGTCGTGCAGCGCAGTCCGTACTATGCATGCGGAAACCGGCCCTCGACGTGGCGTGGGATGAAGCTGACGTACCTCTGGAGCCCCGTAAGGCCCGGTGTGGAAACGGCCGTGCATACGCTCATCGCCGTACTGTATGCGGCGCTGAAGCGGCCCGATATCTTGCACCTGCACGCCATCGGTCCCGGGTTGCTGGCCCCGCTCGCACGTCTTCTCGGTTTGCGTGTCGTCCTGACGCATCACGCAGCCGACTACGAGCGAGAGAAGTGGGGCCGTCTCGCCAAGCTCGTGCTGCGCGCCGGAGAGCGGCTCGGCGTGCAATTTGCGAATCGCCCGATCGCCGTGTCCCCCGTGATTCAGCAGGATCTCGAGAAGCGTCTCGGCGTCGAGATCGCCGTGATTCCGAACGGAGCGCCGCGTGCCGGACCCGTGCAGACGGCGGATGCCGTTTCGGCACTCGGGCTGACCTGCGGCCGTTATGTGCTCTGCGTGGCGCGACTCGAGCCGACCAAACGGCAATGCGATCTTATCGAGGCGTTCGAAGGGGCCCGGATGCCGGGTTGGAAGCTCGTGCTCGTGGGCGATGTCGTGGCCGGCGACGCGTACTGCGACGAACTGCGACGGCGCGCCGGGCGCGATCCCGATGTCGTGCTCGCGGGCTACCGGCACGGCCGGGCGTTGCGTGAGCTGTATTCGCACGCCGGATTGTTCGTGCTTCCCTCGTCGCTCGAAGGCCATCCGATTGCGCTGCTCGAGGCGGCAAGCTATCGCGTACCGATTCTCGCGAGCGCGATCCGAGCGAACCTCGTCGTGCCGCTGCCTCCCCAATGGTTCTTCCCCGTGGGCGATAAGGCGGCGCTCGCGGCCCGGCTGTCGGCCGCCGCCGAGAGTCGCGGCGCGACGGATACCGTTTGCCGTCACGTCTTCGACGAGATCCGGGTCCTCTACTCATGGCGGCGTGCCGCGCGACTGACGAGAGCCGTCTACGAAGCCGCCCGGCGCGCGCCCGCGACACGGTCCCGGGAGACATCCAGTGGCTAGGGCCTTGCTCGTCGTGAATCGTTGCGGCAACGGCGACGGCCTGCAGCACTACGTTAACCTGCTCAACCGGCGGCTCACGCCCGACAATCTCATCGTCGGCAAGCCGACGATCGTGCGGCGTCACGGTGTGACGACCGTCATCTTCAATCCGGCCGACTCGATCCTCAGCCGCTCGGGCAGCGTGTGTCTCGGTGCGTTGTTCGGCACGTCGCGGGACTGGCACAGACCCGGCGCCGCAAGGCCCGAAGGGTGTTACGCGCTGCTGAGGTCGGATGCCCGGCACGTCGAGCTCGTGGCCGACGCGGCGGCGTCGCGGACGGTCTGGTATATCTTGACTCCGGAGCGGTTCATCGCGTCGACGTCGCAGCGCGCAATCGTTTCGCTGCTCGGCCGTTTCGAGCCCAATCCTTCGGCAGCCGCCTGGATGCTGTCGTCCGGGACGCTTGGTCCCGGTGCAGGTTGGGACGCACGCTTGCGACAAGTGTTGCCCGACGAGCGAGTGTCGCTCGACCGGGCGCACTGGCGTTTGACCCACGAAGTCTTGCCCACGCAGTTCCACTCGCATGCGCCCGAAGATCGTGCCGCACACGTTCGCAACGTCACCGAAGCGGTGGAGTCCGTCTGTGAGCGATTTGTGTTCGATACGTCGCGATGGGTGTTCCTTCTGTCGGGCGGTGTGGACAGTCGCGGCTTGTTGTCGCTGCTCGCCCCGCGCGAGGGGTTACGAACGATCACGTGGGGCGTAAGTGCCGCTCCGCATCAAGCCTGGAACGATGCTCGAATCGCGCACGACGTGGCGAGGAAGCTCGGCATCGAGAATCGATTCTTCTCGACCGATCTCGCCGAGGAATCGCGCGAGTGTTTGATCCGGCGTTTTCTCGTGGCCGGCGAGGGCCGCGTGGCGGACGTTCTCGCCGTTTCTCGACGGCTTTGCGCTTTGGAAGACACTGCGCGAAGAGGGGATCGACGGCATCGTCCGTGGCGATCAGGCTTTCCGGCGCAGGATATTCTGCGCACGCCGCGCGAGGTGCGCGTCGCCGGTAAGCTCACGATGCTCGAGGACTACTTCGACAAAGCGCAGATAGAGGCTTTCGGTCTGCCGGAGCAGGCCTTACCGCCGCGGCTCATGCGACGACAGGCGGAGACCCTCATCACCTGGCGCGATCGGCTCTATCAGGAGAATCGCTTGCCGAAATTTCTTGCCGGGCTGAGCGATCTGAAAACCGGCTACGTGGAAGTCGTCAATCCGCTGTTGACGTAGAGTGCCTGCAGTGCGTCCGGGCGCTTCCGGACGAGCTCAGAACCGGCAAGCGGCTCTGGAAGGAAATCGCTCGAGCGCGAGGTGTGTCTACGCCGCTCGCTCGCCGCGTGGCCGTCATGCCGCTGCAGACGTTTCTGAGCGACACAGCTATGCTGAGATCGATGCTGGCGGAAATGGCGACGATGCAAGATGGCGATTTGCTTGCGCCTTCGCTGCGAGCGAACGTGTGTGAGCTGATTCAGGCCGCGCCGCTGTCAGAGTCGACCGGCGCAGCCGCGTGGCCTCGCCGAACGGCCTGTCGCTGATTGTGCCCGACCGTATCCGGGACGTGGCGCGTCGTTGGGTCGGGCTCAAGGTGGAGTTCGATCCGATCGTCTTCGCCTTCCGCGCCTTCATCGTGTCCAAGATGGGAGAACTTCTGAGGGCCGATGCCGCGGCGTTGTCGGCCGAGCCGCGATATGTCGCGGGCCTTTGACTGTACACCGGCGCGAAACTCCTGGGGGAGCCTCTCCCCGTGAATGCGCTCGTGCTGGCTTCGCTCGGCATCGGTTTACTCAACAATGTGCTGATTGCCGCGCTGTTCGGACTGACACGCAACGTCGACGCGTTCTACGCAGCGATGATGTTGCCTAGTCTTTTCATGGTCCTGTGCGTCGACTATCTCGGTAAGAATTTTCTGCCTGTGCTCGCGCAGGCAAGCTCGAGAACGAGACGAGCGCATCGCAAATGGTGTCGACGGTCGTAACGACCGTAATGCTCGTGGCTTCGGGCTTCACATGTTGCTCGCGATGTTCAGCGACCGGCTGTTCTCGTTGCTCCTCCCCGGGTTCGACGCAGCCGAAGTCGCGTTGGTCAGCCGCTATTTCTGGATCATGGCTCCGGCCATCGTGCTGATGGCGATGAACGCCTTTCACGAGTACGTTTGCCTGTACGACGAGGATTACGTGTCGGTCGTCGCGATCCGCATGGCGTTGCCGGGCCTGAATCTCGCGGCGATACTCTTGCTCGGGCCGTTCGTGGGGGAGTACTGCCTCCCGATAGGCTACATGGCCGGGAACCTGACCTTGTTCGGCTCATGGCGAGCCGCGCGAAGTACCGGTACCGGCCCCGGATCGCAGTTCGGCCGCATCTCGAAGGAAGGTGTTCGCGAACGCGGCGATCGTGATGAGCACGGGCTCGTGGCGAGCACCAGTCGATCGTGGTGAACGTGCTCGCCTCGTCGCTCGGCGGCGGCGCAATCTCTGCGCTCGCTTTCGCAGCGAAGCTGACCGAGCCTCTCGAGCGAGCCGCGTTCTCGGGCACGAGGATGTTCATGTTCAGCAGGACCGCACGGCTGTTCGCGGATCGCCGAGAGCAGGAGGTCGGTCGCCTTTACGCCGTCGGGTTGCGGACGAGCTTCCTCTTGCTCGTGCCGCTGCTGTGGTGGATCGCCCTCAACGGCGATGCATTGGTTCAGGGGATTTTCGCGCGCGGACAGTTCACTCCTCGCATGACAATGCTGGTCGCCGCTACGCTGCTGGCTCTCGTGCCCTCCGTGCTGTTCGTGGGTGTGGCCAGCTACTGGCGAACGCATTCTATGCGATGGGACGCGTCAAGGTCCCGCGCTCATCATGCCGCTCGGGATGCTCGTCTTCGTCGCGGCGGCCATCCCGCTTTCGCGCATCCTCGGAACGCAGGGGATCGCGCTCGCCACCACTGTCGCCTCCGTGCTCGTCTTCGCGGCTTTGCTGACGTGCTTGTCGCGCGCGGTTTCTGAATTGCCGTGGGGCTGGTCGCGGCACAAGTGTTTGGCTACTCCGTGCTGGCGGCACCGTGATGTTTGCCGTGTCGGGCGCCTTGCGGCAACTCGCGTTGACGCCTCTCGGCATCGCGCTGGCAAGCTTGCCGGTCGGTGCCGGCATCTATTCGGCGTGCTCGCGGTGGCGCACGACCGCACGTTTGCGACGCTGCTGCGAGTCTCGCGCGAATGGCTCGTCGCCCGCGGCGCCGTCAGCGGTTGACGCTTCCGCCGTAGTAGTAGGGTGCGATCTGCTCGGACGACCGGTTGAGGACGGTGCCGACGAGATTGACGTTTTGCAGCAAGTCCCGGGCGGCGTCCATGTCGGCGTCTTGTGACCCCCTGCGAGACGACGAGTAGCACCGCATCAACCAGCGGCGCGAACGCGAGCATGTCGTCGCTTACGAGTAGCGGGGGCATGTCGAATACGGCGATACGGCCCTCGCCCTGTTTGACGCGGCGCACGAGATTGGCCGTTTGTGGCGATGTCAGCATCTCCGAGGATCGGGCAAAGGATCGATCGTTCGTGAGGACGGCGAGGCGCTCGATGCCGGGGCAGACGGCCACGCTTTCGAGGGCGACCGTCCCTCGCAGAAAGTCGCCGACGCCGTAGCGCGCGCAGATTCCGAGGTGTCGGTGGATCGAGGGCTTGCGCAAGTCGAGGTCAGCGAGCACGACGCTGGTCCCGACGTCCAGCGCGAGGCTGATGGAGACATTGATGGCGGTCAGCGACTTACCCTCGCCGGGGCAGGTGCTGGTGACGGCTACCGTGCTCCAGCCGTTGCGCCGCATGCGTTGCAGCACGCGCGTGCGCAGCATTTTGTACGCGGCACTGGCCGGCAACGCCTCGTCCACGACGATACGGTTGCTCGCCAACAGCTCCGGGTCTGGCTGCACGTGCTCGAGGCGAGCGATGTCGAGGGGTTGGTCCTCCGCCGCAGCGATGGTGAGACTCGGATTGTCGACGCTTTCGACGGCCGGCTGCGACGCGGAAATGGCACGGGCTTTTGTTAGGTCCTCTTGCTAGGGTTTGCATGGTTGTCTCCTCTTTAGGCTGGCGTCATGACGAGGTAGAGGACTACGGCGGCCCACGCACAACTGGCGAGCGCCGCGACGGCGCGTTGTCGCGCGGTGCGGAGCAGGTCGTCGTCATTGCTGACGTACGGTATCGCGACGATCGGCGGCGTTCCGAGGTGTTCGGTAACGTCGCGCGGGCGACGGACCGTGTCGTCCCACCTTTCAACGATCGCGACGGCGCCGGTGCCGATCACGAAGGCGGCCATCAACGTCAACAAGAACGCCGCGGGCGATTCTGTTGGGGCGGGCGGGTCGTTGGGCAGCTGTGGTCTTGTAAGACGGCGAAGCGTTCACTTGCGTTCTCGGACTCGAGATTCACCGCGACCTCGGCCTCGTGAAGCTTGCGCTGCACGTCGTCGTATGCCGCGAGCAATTGATCGTAACCTCGTTTCAACGAGTTGTAATCACGCTCGACGTCCGGTGCCGCGGTCGAGTGTTGCTGCAAGTCCGTGAGCCTGGCGTTGAGCTCCTCGCGATGCGTGAGGGCGGCCTGGATGTCGGATTCCGTCGCATCGAGCTCGACTTTGCGCTGGATGTACTGTGGGTTGTCCGGCTCGATCGGCGCGGCCTTGCGCGCCGTGCTGGGTGCCGCTTTCGCGAGGGCTTCGCGCAGGCCTGCGACCGTCTTCTCGAGTCGCCGGACGTCGGGATGATCGTCGGAATAACGATTGCGTGCGGCGGCGAGCTCGTCTTCGCGCGCGGCGAGCTCCGCTTGCAGCGACGACCGATCCGTCGCGGGCATCCCGGCGGCGCTGCGCAGCGCCTCGATTTCGCGCCGGACCTTGATCACGTCGGGGTGGTCCTGGCTGTACACGGCCGTCAGCTGCGCGTACCGACGCTCGAGCAGAGCCAAACGCTGATCGGGCCCGAGCATCGTCTGCCCGTCTTCGTCCACAACCGTGGCGAACGGGCTCAGCTGAGAGAGCTCGGATGCATACAGAGAGCGACGTTCGCGCAGCGACCGGATTTCTTGATCGGCGGCATCCACGTCGCACTCCGTCCGGTCGATGAGCTGTCGATTCAAATCCGCGGTCTCGGGCAATGCGCCGGCGTGGCGGCGTTTGAATGTCGCGAGACTCTTCTCGCGCTCCGCGATCTGCGATTCGAGGCGCTTAGACTGCTGTGCCAGGAACTGGGTCGTCTCTTGCGCCTGCTCGCGGCGGGCTTGCTGGTTCTCCTGCAGATACAGAGCCACCAGGCTCTTGGCGACGTCGCGCGCAACTCGCGGCGAAGGATCGCTGAACGTGACGGAGAACGCCGTGGCGTCCGCGGCACGGTGCGAGCCCAACAGATCCTCGAGTATCTCGGGATCTTCGGCGCTGAGCGCGAGATGGTCCCGGAACTCGGCGACCGCATCGAGCGGTGTCGCATCGAGCTCGGGGTACAGGTGGTTGGCGGCGACGATGTGCTCGAGATTGTCGCTCGTCAGCACGCGTTGCGTGACAATCCTGACTCGGTCCTCGGGATTCTCGGACACGGTCGAGCGGGCGACGTGCTCGGGAACCTCAGGCTGCTCAGCCAACAATGTGCCCGTCGAGGCGTATAGCGGCGGGACTCGATACGCGATGATGACACCGAGCATCACGACACCGCCCATCACGGAGTACAGTAGCCGGCCGCGCCGCTTTATCACGCCGATATAGTCGCTGAGGTTGAGCTCGGGTCCTGTCGGTAGATCCATCGTGCATGCCTCGCTGCTTGCTGAGATTGAGTATCCGCTTATGGCACGACGACGACGTCGCCGCTCTGGAGGGTGATGTTCTGCTCGAGGTGTCTGCCGTGAACAACGTCGTCGAACCGGAACGGCAGAGTTCGTTGTCGATCGCCTTCGCGGCGCAGCACGAAGATGCCGTTCGTCGACGCATAGGCATTGGTTCCGCCGGCGAGGCTCAGCGCCTGCATCACGTCGACTCGTGGATTGACCACGAACTCCCCGGGCTTGTTGACTTGACCGATGACGTAAACCTTGTTGCCGTTGATCTCCAGCACCGAGACCGTGACGACCAGGTCCGGAATGAACTTGACGAGCTTGTCCGTGAGCTCCAGCCGCAGCTCTTCGACGGTCTTACCGGCGGCGCGCACGTCGCCGGCCAGCGGAAACGAGAACCCCCCGTCGGGTCTGATCAAGACGTCTTGATCGAGATCCTTCTCCTTCCAGACGGATACGTGCAACCGGTCGCCCGGTTGGACCTCGTAGCGTGGTGCGTCGCTGCGGATCGGCTTGGGCAGATCGGCGGCAGCCACGAGCCCCGATACGAGGAGCAGGGCGACGCAAGCGCTTCGGGCTACGGCCGTGTGTCGGTTGATGTTCATGAAGTGACCTCGAAGAATTGCGTTCGAACACAGGAAGCAATATCCGTACCAGGACGCAAACGCATGCGGCCGCCGCGTACCGCCGCGATATGGTGTCGTGATTCGACAACATGCATCGTCACGGTTTGGGGGCTCGGCTCGCGTGCCATGAATACAACTTCGGCGCATCCCCGCATACGCGAGCGCGGCGACGAACGTGGTATGGATGTTGCACCACTGGCGTTGTGTACACCGCACCAGCGGGAGTTTTTCGATGTTGAAAGGTCGCTTCGCGCTCGATGCCGCCCCCGTCGAGCAAGGGCATTTCGGGACCGTGTACCGAGCGGTCGATACGCAACAAGCCGCATCGGCGCCGCGCGCGCGTGTAGCGCTTTGGAAGCTGCCACCCGAGATCGTCGGCAACGCGCCGGCGTTCGCCGCGCTGCGGCGCGATCTCGAGCGTATTCGACAGTTGTCGCATCCGCACATCACTCGCGTGTTCGGCATCGACCGAGACGGAGACGAAACGTTCGTCACTGCAGAGCTTGCGGACGGAGAAACGCTCCGCAACGTGCTCGATGCGCTGGGGTCGGACCGCGTAGAGCTGCATGATGCCGATGCCGTGATCGAAGCGGTCGGCTGGCACTCGAATACGCGCACGAGCAAGGAGTCGTGCACGGCGACGTGCGGGCGGAGAACGTGATCGTCACGAGCCACGACGGCATCAAGCTCACGAACTTCATGCTCATGAGCTTGACCCGCAACGCTCCGTTCGCATCCACGCCCCAGGACGACACGCGTGCGCTCGCGCGGCTTGCGTACGAGGTCTACAGCGGCCGGCGACTGGTCCGGCGCGAGCATCTCGACCTTCCGCGAAGCGTGCCGCGCCGGCGCCGTAAGGCAATCGCCGCCGTGCTCGACCGGCGCGAGCGCGACAGCCGACCGTCGATAAACGGTTTTTTGGCCGATGCGGGACTCGGTCGCCGCCGATTCGGCGGGCGCGCCCCACGAGACAGATCGACGCCTGTCTGGTCGCAGCGTCGCACTCTGCTGGCCGTGGCGGCGACGTTTGCGATCGGTGTCGGCGTGTACTGGCACGATGAGATCGCGTGGCAGCCCGACCCGGATCGAGTGCAGCACTGGATAGCGACGGCCGGCGACGGCGTCAAACGGCTGAATGCGGCCGTGGCGGCGCGTTTGCCGACGCAGACGCGGCAGGGGCCCGCCGCAACGGTGGCCGTCTCGAGCGATGACGACCCGGTCGGTGCGTCGCCGGTCGCGCTGGCTGAGCCACCGGAGGGCATTCGAGCACCCGCGGACCGTCCCGGGCAGTCCGCCACTGCGACACAAGCGCAAGCGCATCGACCGGTAACCGAAGCGGTTGCGGCCTCGCGGGCGGTGCCGGCCGTCCACGACACTGCTTCTGCCGTGACTAAGGACTACGGCGAAGCCGGCGTCGGCGCCGCGCCGGATGCCGGTGTAGGCCTTTCGACGAAGTCGGTGACCGCATACGAGAACCAAGGGATGGTGTCGATCGACCTCATACGTCACGGCGACGCGTCGCGAGCGGTCGACGTCGTGTGGTGGACGAGCGACGGCACCGCGCACGCCGGCGACGACTACGCGAGCTTCGGCCGTCGAGTCGAGACGCTCGGGCCGGGCGAGACCAAGCGAACGCTCTACATCCCGCTTGCCTCGGACGCGTTGCCCGAGAGCGTCGAGCACTTCTACGTGCACATACAGGCCGCGGACAACGATCGATCGCGCAACATCACCGTGGCCGAGGTCACCATTCTCGACGACGATCTCTGAGCCGATCCGTCGTCGAAGTGCGACTATCGGAAAAATGTGACTCAGCCGATTGTTCATCGGCCCGCACGTCCGTATTCTCTGCTCCCGCCAGAACTACAGCCACGCCGGCCCGGCCGGTAGGCTGACTCACAACAAGTTTATTGAGGATTGAGGGACGCGCCGTCGAGCGCGCGAGGGAGCAATGCGGCTAGCGCTCGCGGGTATATCCTTGTGTCTTGCCATCACGGCCGGATGCGGCGGCTCGGGAGGCTCCGGCGGTTCCGTAGGGGCCTCGGGCGACATGCCGTTGCCGAACGGCGGCAATGCGCCGCCCGTCCTCGCGGGCACGCCCGTGACCTTGGCGTGGCAGGGCGACACGTATGCATTCGCGCCGCGGGCCATGGATGCGGACGGCGACAGTCTCGAGTTCCGGATCGACAACATGCCGTCCTGGGCCGCCTTCGACGTGTCGACAGGGCGTTTGACCGGCGTGCCCTCGCAGCTCGACGTGGGCACCTATCCCGGCATTCGGATCGGCGCGAGCGACGGACAGCATCAAGCGTGGCTGCCGGTCTTCGATGTGACCGTGCGCCCCGTCGCCGCAGGCGGCGTGACCGTGACGTGGGAGCCGCCGTACGAGAACACCGATGACAGTCCGCTCGACGACCTGACCGGCTTCAATATCTATTGGGGGCTCGATCCGCAGCAGGCCGACAACGTTGTAGCCGTAGCGGGTCGGGACACGACCGAGCATCGTTTCGAAGGGCTCGCGCCGGGAATCTACTATTTCGCGACAACCGCCGTGAATGCTTTCGGCATCGAAAGCGAAATTTCCGACTTCGCTATGATCCGCGTCCGCTAGCGGCGCATCGGCGCTCCTCGGCCGGTTGCGCGTCGTAGTCGATCGACAACACTTCGCTCTCCATATTCACCGCCGATACGCGTCATTGCGTCCGGCATGCATCTTGCACCGCTACGTTCGCATCGGACGTTCCGACGTCTCGACGTTGTTAAGGCATTCATGGAGGTAAGACTGATGAATAAGTATGTTGCATTGCTGGCTATCGGTTTTTCGAGTGTCGCACTCGCGCAAGCGAAGTCCCTACCGTCGTTCCAGGAGGTCGACACCAATCACGACGGTGTGATCAGCCCGACCGAAGCGGCGGCCGTCGAAGGGTTGGACTTCAGCACGGCGGATGCCAACCAGGACGGTATGATCGATCAGAAGGAGTACCAGGCTCTGTCGCAGAAGTAGCCCTTTGGGTGGATCAGTGGGGCTCGGCACCCCGCGGCCCGAGCCCCGCTGGTCCCACTCTTGCAATCCGGCAAACGCCTATTTGATCGCTACGGCGTTCGGCGGTGATGCGATGCCGCCCTCGACATGCAACGGCGCTGACACGAGCATGAATTCGTAGCGCCCGTCCGCGGCGCAGTCCTCCGCCAGGTGTTCCAGGACGAACAATTCGCCGAGCGGCAACCCGAGCAAGGGCAACGCGCGATAGTGCAGCAGGCCCGGATCGGCCAGGTCGAACGGCAGCGGCTCGACGGCCGGGCAGTCCGTGCCGATCGCGGCGACCCGATGGTTCCAAAGCCAAGCGGCAGTCTCGCGGCTCGGCTCGAGCCCGATCGAGCGCGATGTTCTCGAACGAGCTCATCGTGTTTTTCCGGTCCCGAGGGAGTTGCTCGTAGGCTTCCATCCACCCGGTCCGCAGCAGCACGATGGCGCCCGGTTGCAGCGTGGTTTGCTGCGCCTCGAGTGCGTGCTCGAGCTCTGCGACCGTTATCGAGTCCTTGCTCAGCGGATCGATCGGTCGGCCCTCGGCTCGCCGCAGCGCGAGCACGTCGACGAGCACGCCGCGGCCGACGAATTTCGCGGCCCAGTGGTGAATGCCGAGTCTCTCGTTGCGGCCGTCGCGAATCTCCTCGACATCGCACGCCGTTGTAGAACTTGCCGAGCTCGAAGTGACCGACATGCGCCAGGCCGTCCCACTGGCTGCCTTCCTGCGTGTTGTAGTGGTCGAGCATGTCGTCGTTGGCCGTGGGCCCGAGCGGGACCACGGTGTGCTCGACGGCTTTTCGGCCGAACAGCGGGCGGCGGGCGAAGCCGACTTTGGCGTCGAGGCGAAACACCTTGCCGGTCCGTCACGAGCCGTGCGGCGTCGACGACGCCTTCGGGCGTAAGGAAGTTCAGACAGCCCAGTGCCTCGTCCTCGAACACGCCCCAGGACGATTCGGCGGGCGCGTCGGTTCGCGACGGGCAGCTCGTCGAATGTGGGAGTGGCCTTGCCGGTTCGTTGATTCACGATGATCCCCCGATCTTTATTTTGGTGGTGGCGGCGCTCGGTCTACACCCGTCCTCTCGCGCGGTCCCGTTCGTGAATGGTGCCACGATGGAGCCGCCGAGGCACATCTGAAATAATCGCAGCCCGACCGACAGAGTGGCTGAACATGAACGACTTCGACGTGCGAGCGGCAACATGGGACGACGAGACGAAGGTTCGAAGGGCCGAGGCGGTGGCGTCCGGCATGCGCAAGGCCGTGCCGCTCGGCCGATCGATGGCGGCGCTCGAATACGGTGCCGGAACCGGGCTGCTGTCGTTTTGTCTGCGCGACACGCTCGGTCCGATCACATTGGCCGATAGTTCCTCGGGCATGCGAGCCGTGGCGGCGGAGAAGATCGCCGCGGCCGACGCAAAGGACATGCGCGTCGTCGATCTGGATCTCATGCGCGATGCCGTTCCGGCCGATCGCTATGACCTCGTGTTCACCATGATGACGTTGCATCACGTGCCCGACGTTTCGCGCGGGCTTGCGGCGTTCAACGAGCTGTTGAACCGTGACGGCTATCTGTGCATCGCGGATCTCGATGCGGAGGACGGGTCCTTCCACGGTCCCGATGTCGACGTGCACCACGGCTTCGAGCGCCAAGCGCTGCGAGTGGCCCTGACTCAGGCCGGCTTCACTGACGTCGCGATCGACGATTGCTTCACCATGCAGCACGGTGAGCGATCCTACACGGTCTTCCTCGCCTGCTGCAGAAAGCCCTAGCCCCGGCCGGGGCTAGGGCAGGAGACCGCGCGGGGCGAAAGTCGTTGACGGCGCGTCGGCCTACTGCTTCTCTTTTTGCGAGTAGTTCAAGTACGTGAGCTCTTTGCACGTGTCGACGGCGAACGGCGCATCGGCAGGCAGCACCGTATCCGAACCCACGTATTGGTCGGTGTAGTAGACCGGATCCTCGGCGACGTAGTCCCGTTTCAACGCCATCTTCGCCGGATCGAGCGTGAACCGCTCGACGACATGCAGCCGGTCGCTGTTCTTGACGGGCGAGGCGAGCATGCCGGGCTCGAAGCCCACGGTATCGACGACGAGCGTGTCGCCTTCCCAGTGGCCGATCGAGTGCCCCGCGCGGCTCGGCGCGATGTCGGCCGGGTGGCTCGTCACGTTCATGTGGACCGTGCGCGTGAGCCCTCGTCCGTACTCCAGCGTGATCGTGTCTTTGTGCTGCGTGATTCGGTTGATCGGCCCGTCGAACACCCAATCGAACAGGATGCTCGTGATCTCACAGTGCATGCGGGGATTGTCTTGCACGGGTGCGTTGCGAATCTCGTCGGCCGCTTTCTTGCCGGCCTCGGTGAACGTGACGCGGCTCGCGCCCCAGCCGTTGCCGGGCACGTCGGCCATCGCGATCTTGCCCGACTCGACGTCGGCCACCATGCTTTTCGGAACGAGGCCGCCGCGGGCGCCGTTCGGCGGAGAGGCCAACAGGTATTGCTCCTGTGCCCAGTCGCCGGAGATGTTCGGCTCGCCCGTGGCCAAGCGCGCCGGCCGGGCTTTCTGGTCGGCGGCGCGGCTTTGCGTGGTGAGTTGCTGATAACGGTCGAGCTTCGGGGCATCGCCGATCGTGAGCGTTTCTACGTAGCACGAGGCCGGGTCGTCGCGATGCGGATGCCCGGTGACGACGACGTGCTTGCCGGGGACGAACATCTCGGGCGCCCAGCCCGAGCGGCGCAGCACCGTGGCTGCGCGCATCTCGCAGCGCATCGGCAGCACCTTGCCGTCGGGGCCCTTGGAGTCGAAGTAGACGTAGGAATGAGGGTTCACGAAGTCCAGCCGCGTCAGCGTGCCTTCGACTTTGATGTCCTTCATCATGTCGAAGCGGCCGAAGCCGTGGTGCGCCCACGCCGGGGTCGATACGGCTAGGGCCGTCAAAACGAGACTGGTGACTCTAAGCATGCAAGCTCCGGGTTGCTCCGAGATCGGATCCAAGGGGTTATACAGTATACAAAACCGAACGTAGACGAAGTGGTTCGATGTGGTTCACGTTAGTCGCTCGATGCTTAATGTCCACTGAACGGTTCCGGTCGCCTATCCGACGCGCAGTGACACGCGAGCCTCATGGCGCTTTCATGAGCTCGGTCGCGAACAGCATGGCCATCGCCCCGCCGCGCGGGTCTGGTCCGAGGATCGCGGCGCGGCGCAGGTACTCTTCGAGCGAGGTCATGCGCGCCGTCGACTCGCACACGTCGACGAGCTCACCGCCCGACGAGACGCGTGAATCCACGGCTCTCCAGGCCTGCTGCACGGCGCGCTCGTAGGCCGCGCCGGAAATCCAGCCGCTTCTGAGGCCGCGCGCGAGCGCATACCCGATCATCGACGTCGCCGAGAGCTCGGCGTACGCACCGGGATAGTCGATGACGTTGCGCCAGAGCCCGTCGCGGTTTTGATAGGGCAGCAACGCCGCCATCAAGTCGCGATAGCTCGCGAGCGTGCTCGCATAGGCGACGTGAGCTTGCGGCAGCTCGGCGAGCGTGAGCGTGAGCCCCAAGGCCGCGAAGCCGTTGCCGCGGCCCCAGGCCGCGTCGGTGGCGGGCTGATGGCGGTACAGCCCGTCGGCGCGCCGGTCGAGCTTCTGCATGAACGCGAGGTGGCGCGCCGCCATGTCGAAATACTTGCGCTCGCCGGTCAGCGCGCCGGCCTGCGCGACGATCGCCGTGCCCATGAAGATCGAGTCGCTGAACTCGTTGTGGTACGGCATGGCTTCTTTCATGCGGCCGTCCGGCTCGAAGCCGAGGTCGGCGACCTTGCGCACGAGCGCTACATAGCGCGGATCATGCGTGCGCCGTGCAAGCTCGGTGAATACGATATGCCCGCCCATCACGAGCGAGTTCGGTCGCGCGAGGCTGTCTTTAGTGCCGTCGGCATACGGCTCGACGATGCGCCGCACGTCGTCGACGTCGCCGAGCTCGATTCGCGCGACGAGCGCAATGGCGCCGATGTACCACGGCGGGTCGAAGTCGTGGCCGTAGTGCTCGGCAAGCTGCTCCGCGAGCTCGCGCGGCGAGCGCGCGCGGCGGCGGTCGAGCTCGCGATGCGCTTCGGACATCGGCAGATCGGCGGCGCGCAGCGCCATGAGGTCCTCGGCGCCGGTCCAAATTCGACTCGGGACATGGCCGATACCGACGACCGCCTCCCTGTTGAGCGCGGCCTGGAGGGCCGTGTCGTTCCTCGGCACGGTGCTGAATGGTTTTACTCCGTCCTTCTGTGCGGTGCCGCTCGGCGCGATCAAGACGAGATCCGGTCCCTGCGTGCCGATCCAGCGCCACAGCGTGTGCGACTCGGAGTGCTCGCGGTACGCGATGCCGCTCGGCGGAAACTCGAGCTCGGCACGTTCGGGATTGGCCACGGGGACGGCCAGCAGGTCGAAGCTGCGCTCGCTCGCGGGACGTTTCTCGTAGCTCGCGACCGCGGCGCGCACGGCTGCGGAAGTCGCGTCGTCGCCGCTGAAGCCGCCGACCAGCAATACCGTCCGTGTGGCCTCGGCTCGACCGGGCACGGCCATCGCGTCGATGCGGGCGCCATCGGCGGCGAGACCGATGTCGAACGTCTCGGCGGCTGCGAGAGGGGCGGCCAACGCGCCGAGCGCTACCGCGAGAGTAGTTGCGCACCATGCGGCTTTGGGCATCGCAGTGACTCCGGCGCTCATGATGGCAACGATCCTAGACGACGGAGCCGCTATGCGACAACGTGGCCCCTGGCGAGTGGAGTGCGACCTACGGCAAGGCCGGGACGACATGGGTGCAGCAGATCGTCGCGCAGCTCATCTTCGAGGGCGCCGGTGCCGTGCTGCCGGCGCTATCGCGTTAGATCGACAGCGGCGCCGTGCTGTCGCCGAACTTCTCCTGCTCGATGCCGTGCGCATGCAGGAGCGCGAGCAACAGATTCGACATCGTCGTGCCGTCCTCGTTGCGCAGATGGCGGCCCGTGGCCAGCGCGCCGCCCGCGCGCCCGGCGAGCACGATCGGCAGCGGCCCGTGGTTGTGCTGGTTGCCGTCGCTCATGCCGCTGCCGTACAGCACCATGGAATGATCGAGCAGGCTGCCGTCGCCGTCGGGCGTCGCGGCGAGCTTCGCGAGCAGATACGCCAAGAGCCCCACGTGATAGCGGTTGAGCACGGCGAACTTGGCTTTGTTCGCTTCGATGTTCGAATGGTGCGACAGGATGTGAAACGACTCGCGGATGCCGCTGTTGGGGTACACGTCGTTGCTGAGCTCGCATGCCAGAAGAAACGTCGTGACGCGCGTGATGTCGGCAGTCCAAGCCAGCACTTGGAGATCCATCATGAGCTTGATGTGCTCCTCGATGTTCTCGGGAATGCCGGCCGGCCGCGCCGGAATGTCGAGGTGCTCCGTCGAGCGCGCCGCGGTCTTTTGGATGCGGCGCTCGATCTCGCGCACGTCGGTGAGGAAAAGATCGAGCCGCTCGCGATCGGCGCTCGGCAACGTTCGCTCGAGGGCCGTGATTTGGCCCGAGACCGCGTCGAGCAAGCTCACGGCCTGGTGGCGGCGTGCGCCGCGCTCGGCGGCCGTGCCGCCGTCGCCGAACAAACGCTCGAACACGACTTGTGGGTTGTTCTCCATCGGCAACGGTGATGTCGGGCTCTGCCACGAGATCGTGTTGCGGTAGGCGCAGCTCAAGTCGCCGCAGCTCAAGCTCGGCTCGTTGATCATCAATTCCAGCGACGGCAGCGGCGTGTCTTGGCCGACGGCCTTGGCGATGACCTGGTCGGCCGTGGTGCCCAGATGCGCCTTCGGGCCTTCCTGCGCCTTGGCGCCGCTCAAGAACACGGCCGACGAGCGGTTGTGATGCGCCGTGGCGCCGCCCGCGCCATAGGCCTGCGGATGGCTCAAGTCGCTGACCACGTTGATCGAATCCTTGAGCGGCGCCAGCGGCGCGAGGATCTCCGAAAGCTCGAAATCCCGCCCGGCCTTGTCCGGCGTGAAGCGCGACATCGTCGCGCCGTGCGGGAAATAAATGAAGCCGCTGCGAATCCGCGGTGTCGCCGCGTCTCCTGCCCATGCCTTGCCTGCCGGAATCATCGACTCGAGCAGCGGCAGCGAGACTGCGGCCCCGGCGCCTTTGAGCACGGCGCGCCTGGAAATGCGCTTTCGCGTGAGGATTCGCATTAGTCATCCGCTCCTTTGACCTTGGTCCGGAACTCGTCGCTGCCGACGACACCGAGCACGAACTCGGAGAAACGATCGTCGTGGGCGCGCGCCTTCTTCACGATAGCGCGAACCGCGGGCATGTCGTAGTACTCGAGGCGCCTGCCGAGCGCGTACGTGAGCAGCTTCTCGGTGAGATTCGTCACGAACGCGTCGGAGCGATCGAGCAGCGCGGCGCGCAAGCTCGCCGGCCCGTCGATCACTGTGCCGTCCGTGAGCGTGGCGTGACTGTCTATCGGTTGCCCGCCGTCGGTGTCGCGCCACGCGCCGATCAAATCGAAGTTCTCGAGTGCGAAGCCCATGGGATCGATGATCGAGTGACAAGCCGCGCACGTCGGATTCTTGTGGTGCGCCTCGAGCCGCTCACGCACCGAGGCCGTGGCAGCCGGTCCGTCGTCGCCCGCGAGCGTGGTGTTGACGTTCGGTGGCGGGTTCGGCGCCGGCGAGCCGAGCAGCGTCTCGAGCACCCAGCGGCCGCGAATGACAGGCGACGTGCGGCTCGTCACCGAGGTCAGCGTGAGGACGCTGGCTTGTCCGAGCAAGCCGCGGCGCGGATTGTCGGCCGGAATCCGCACCTTGCGAAAGTAGCTGCCGTGCACGCCCGGGATGCCATAGTGCTCGGCGAGACGCGCGTTCACGAACGTGTAATCGGCGTCGAGGAGCCGCAGCACACTCTTGTCCTCGTGCATGAGGTCGGCGAGAAAGTCCTTCGTCTCTTCGACCATGGCTTGGCGCAGATTGTCGTCGAACGCGTCCGCCGCGGGCGTGACGGAGGCGACTTCGCGAAGCAACAACCATTGCGATGCGAAGTTGTCGACGAGTGCGTCGGCTTTCGGATCGGCGAGCATGCGCTGGACTTCGGCGACGAGTCTCTCGGGCTCGTGCAGGTGCCCTTCGGCGGCCGTGCGCAGCAGCTCGTCGTCCGGGATGCTGCTCCACAGGAAGAACGACAGCCGCGACGCGAGTGCGTAGTCGCCGACTTCGTATACGGCGCCCGGCTCGACCTCGGCCGGATCGGGCTCGAGGCGATACAGGAATCTGGGGTCCACGAGAATGCGCGACAGCGCGGTTTCGATGCCGGCCTCGAACGTGCCGTCGTTGCGGCCCGAGTCGTAGAAGGCCATGAGCTCCGCGAGCTCGTCGTGCGACACGGGACGTCTGAACGCATGCGTCGCGAGATTCGAGACGATTCGCTCGGCGCAGGGGCGCTCGTCGTGGCCCGTCTCGGGCGCGCAGATGAGTATTTGCCGCCGGCTCGGCGTGTCGCCGACGCCGGCCGAGTCCAGCGGTCCGTCGATCGCGATGCTTTCGACGCCGCGCAAGCGCTCGTGCTCGGCGTAGACGCCGTCGACGTCCGTCGGTCGCCACGCGTCGACGAGGGCCGCGGTCAGGACATGCGGCCCGGCCGTCACGGGAATCCGAAAACGCGTCGGGTTCTCGGCTTTCACGGGCACGCCGTCGAGCGTGACGTCGAGTCGGGTGCTTTTCGGCAGGCCGAAGCCGCGACGAATGCGGACCTCGTACTGGGCGTCGAGCGGGAAGTCGTGCTCGATACGCAGTCCCCCGCGTGTGCCCAGCGGCAGGCCCTCGAGGTGGTGGTTCTGGACGAGCTGCTGCGGCGCCGTGTAGGTCGACTGACTGCGCGGCGTGGTCGGGTCGCCGAGCGCGCGGCGGCTGATCTTCATGGCCGCCGATATGTAGCCTTGCACGAGCGACGGCGATACGCCGAGCGCCGCGGCGATGTTGTCGAAGCCTTCGCTCGAGTCGTCGAGCGGCAGCAGCGTCGCAGCGTCGATATCCAGCTGCAGCAGGTCGCGGATTGCGTTGGCATATTCGGTGCGGTTCAGTCGCCGCAAGGCCGTGCGCTCGCGAGGCGCCGGATGCGCTTCGGCCGCGCTGTCGAGCCGCGACTCGAGCTCGGCCGTAAATCGGTCGACCGTCTTGCGCGGCGGCCGCGGCCTGCCGGGCGGCGGCATCATGCCCGCTTTGAGCTTGCGCACGACGTGCTCCCACGTTTTGGCATCGGGCCCGACGTGCGCGAAGTCCTTGCCTTCGAGACTCATCTCGCCGGCCAAGTCGATGTCGTTGTGGCAATCGGAGCAGTACTTGTGCAGCAATTGCCTGGCTGCCGTGGCTTGCGGGTCCGGGTCCCGATGCGCGTAAAGCCACAGACCTGCGGCGCCGGCGAGCGCGACGGCGACGGATGCGATGACGATTGCGGTGGCGCGCGGCATCGCCCTACTCCTTCGTGAGCCGCTCGATCAGCGCGATCGAGCTCGGTTTCGGCTCGGCCGGATGCGTCGCGAGGAATACGCCATGGGCCCAGTCGAGCGGCGAGCGGCCTTCGTTGTCTTTGACATCGAGCTTCGCCCCCCGGCTCGCGAGATACTCGATGATGTCGTCGGAGCCGCGATTCGCGGCACCGTGGATTGCGGTGAGCCCCATGGAGTTCACGGCGTTCACGTCGTTGCCGAGCTCGACGCACAGCTTCACGGCCTCGAGCAACGCCGCGGGGCTTTCCGTATAGGTTTGCGACACGACCCAGTTGACGCCCGCCGCAGCCATGAGCGGCGTGGTGCCGCCGAAGGTCGCGATGCTCGGATCCGCACCGTGATCGAGCAGCAGCCGCATGACGGTGACGTCACCCGCCAGCGCCGCCGTGAGAAACGGCGTTTGCCCCGTGAAGTCCACCCATTCGAGCGACCAGGTAATCGGCAATAGAGACTCGCGAACGGGTGGGGATTCCTTCGTGCGCGGATTCGGCTTCGCGCCGCGGTCGAGCAGCAAGCGAATGACCTCGAGCACGGGCGCGCGGTCGATGTAGTTTTGGAACGTCTTGTTGCTGACGTACAGATTGCGCACCTCGACGGCCGACCACAACGGGGTTCGGCCGTACCAGTCTCGCGAGTCGAGATCGGCGCCGCGCTCGATCAAGAGCTTCGCCACGTCCATGCGATCGTTGGAGATGGCCATCAGCAACGGAGTGATTCCGTTGGCTTCGACGCCCTCGATGTTTGCGCCGGCATCGAGCAGCGCGGCGGCAGTGGCCACGCGGCCGTCGCGCGCGGCATAAAGCAGCGGCGTCATGCCGCCCTGGCGAAACGGGCGCATGCCGCGGTCCGCGGGCCAGCCGCCGCGAATGATGCCGACGCCGTAGCCGAAGCCCTTGCGCGAGTTCGGCAGCATCCAGCCGGGCTGTTCGCCGATGCGCGTCTGCGCGTCGACTTTCGCGCCGGCTTTGAGCAGCGTTGCGGCGATGTCGGTGAATCCGTCGCGCGCGGCAAACATCAAAGCGGTCTGCTCGTAATGAGGATCGCGAGCGTCCGCCGCGGCGCCCGCCGCAAGCAACGCTTCGACCGCAGCGAGGTCGCCGCTGCCGACCGCCGTCATGAGGATCGTTTCGCCGTAGGCGCCGGACGCGTTCGGATCTGCGCCGGCTTCGACGAGCAACCGGATCATGGCGGCATTGCCGTTGGCGGCCGCGAGATCGAGAGGCAGCGCTCCGAGCCGCGAAGGCCGGTTAGGGTCGGCCCCCGCCTCGATCAGTCGGCGGGCGAGATCGATCTCGTTGCGCCGGACGACCCAGTGCAGCGCCGGGGTGCCGTCGCTCCCGGGGGCATTGGCGTCGGCGGTGTCGACGAGCTCGCGCACCGCGTTCCAGTCGCCGTCGCGAGCTGCATCGGCGAGGGCCGTCGCGCGTTGAGCGGCGACGGGCCGTGACGTGGCGATCGTCTGCAGCGCGGGACGAGGTTGGGCGGCGGTCTGCCGAGTGGCCAGCGGCGCTATGATCGCCACGAGCGCCGCTATGCGCACGAAGCCCATTCGCATGCCGCCGACGGGCGCCGCTGTGTGCATGTCCTTCCCCCAAGCTGGATGGCTTTTTGGCCAGTCCTCGCAGTCCCGCATCCAGAGCTTCGGGCTTCCTTTGCGACGAGCGGGGCCAACGGCTAATCTCTCCGATGTTTCTCGCGGATTCAAGTTCTTCGCCCGTGTAGCAAAACAAGGGGAGCGGTGATGGGTCCCATTCAAGGTTTCGGCGCCGGTGTGCGCCTGTCCAGGCGCTCGTTCGCGGTCTGTCTTGCGGCGCTCGCGGCCGCGCCGCGGGCCTTCGCGCAGGGGGCATCCATGCGCCTGCGTAAGCTCAACTGCTTCGAGATCAGAGTCTCTAATGTGGAGCAGTCCGTACGCTTCTATCAGGGCCTGTTCGGGATGCCCGTGCAAGCGCGCACGGCCGAGGCAGTTTGTCTGCGGATCGGAGCCGGACCGCAGTTCATGCGCGTGCGTCCGGTCCGCGACGGCGAGGCACCGGCGATCACGCATCTCGGCTACTCGGTTCAGGGTTTCGACACGCAGCGCGCGCTCGGCGCGTTGCGCACGATCGGGTTCGGCGAGATCGCGCCGCCGCCGATCACGAGTCCCGGTTTCGATCATCCGATGAGCGCGTGGATCCGAAAGCGCGGCGCGACGTCGGAGCTTTACTTTGCGGATGCGCGCGGTCTCATCGTGCAACTCTCGGCGCCGGCGTATTGCGGTGGCTCGGGCCCGCTCGGCGACCAATGCAAAGCGCCGGAGCCCGTCGCGCCCGGGTTGATCGCGCTCAACGATCTCAATCACTTCACCGTGTTCGTCAGCGACGGCGCGGCCGCGAACGAGTTCTATCAAAGGACGTTCGATTTGTCGGTCCAAGCGCATCAAGGGCCGCGCGCGCCCGTGGTCGGCATCGGCGACGGCCACCAATTCGTCATGTACGCGAGCCCGCCCGGCGCCAAGCCGTCGCCGGCCAACATCAACCACGGCTGCTTCAACATGCATGACTTCGACGTCGACCGCGTGCTCGGCTCGTTGACGAAATATGGCCTCACCGCGCGCGGCGATCGACACACGGGACCGCTCATGCACTACGTGAGCTTGCGAATGCCCGAGCGCGGCGGCGCCGAAGGCGGCACGCCGGAGCTGTACTTCACGGACCCGGACGGCATCCTGCTGCAGCTGCAGGACGTGGCCTACTGCGGCGGCGGCGGGTATCTCGGCAACGAGTGCGAGTCGGCTTAGGGGCAGCGACTCGCTACGGAGTGTTCTGCCGGCTCATCGGGAAGACCGTCACCGCGTCGTGAGGGCTCTTGCAACGAGCCATTCGTGAAACCGATCCGTCCAGCCATCGACGGGCAAGCCGCGCCTCGTCATGCCGAAACCGCTGCTGACTTGATCGTAGACGTGGATCTCTGCCGGCTTGCCCGCCGCCTTCCAGGCAGCGAACAGAGCCAGGCACCCGTTCGTGACGTTGAAGTGTGCGTTACCGACGGCGATGAACAGCGGTGGCGCGTCGTTGGGCACGTGTACGTCCATGAGTGACGGACCGTAAAGCGATGCGAGAAAATCGGGCGACGCATCGCTGTGTACGGCGAGTGCCGTGCCGATCGCGACACCGCCGCCGGCCGAGAAGCCCATGATGCCGACGCGCGTGGGATCGACATGCCAAGCCTGCGAGTTGTGCCGTACGAGCCGCAGTGCCTGTTGCGCATCCGCGATGCCCATTTGCAGGACTTCGGTCAGCCGTGCGTCGTCCGGCGCCGGGTTTGCGTTCGCATTGCGGATCTCGAGCTCCGGGCGTGGTGGTGGCGGGCTTCGAGTCGGCGGCGGCGCGGCGGGCTGTTCCGCCATCTGCAGGGTGCGGTACTTCAACACGAATGCCGCGATGCCGAGGCCGTTGAGCCACTCGGCTACCTTCGCGCCCTCGTTGTCGATGGCGAGAACGCGCAGCGCACCGCCGGGCGCTATGACGACGGCTGTGCCCGCCGCGCGCGACGGCTCGGGCAAATAGACCGTCAACGTCGGCTCGCTCACGTTCCTCACGATGCGCTCGCCCGCGGGTGTCGTGGTCACCGTCTCGGGCAACGACCACGTTTCGGAGCCTGGTGCTTCGTCGGGCCACAGACGCAGCTCCTGCTGAGCGGCCGCGAGATTGGCGGCGAGCAGCGCGGTAGCGCAAATCGGCAAGTGGGCTCGTGGGCGTTTCATAAGGTTCTAGCTGCTGGCCGGTCTATCGCCCCTGATCGTCACGCGTCGGCCGGAACGCACGTGCGGGTAATAATCCCAAACGGCATAGTGCTGCACGGCGCGGTTGTCCCAGAATGCTATAGAGTCTGGCTGCCAGCGAAACCTGCATTGAAAGTCGGGCCGCGTCACGTGTTCAAAGAGGAACGCGAGCACGTCGTCGCTCTCGTGCTCGCTGAGCTCATTGATGCGCACGGTGAAGATCGAATTCACGTAGATCGCCTTGCGCTTCGTCAGGGGATGCGTCGCGATCACTGGATGGACGGCTCTGGGGTGGATGCTGTCCGCCGTATCTTGCCCGTCCCGTCGCGCTCGATCAGCGTAGTTCGGCGCGCCGTCGTGCGTCGCAGTCAGCGGCTCGAGGAATCGTTTCAACGGCTCCGAGAGCGCCTGGTACGCAGCGTACATGCTCGAGAACAACGTGTCTCCGCCTGTCTTCGGCACGACGGTCAGGTGCAGAATGCTCGCGTATGGCGGCTTCTCGTCGCACGACACGTCCGTGTGCCATTTGTCGCCGACGACGCGTTTCGTGTTTGCGTCGGCATAGACGGGTAGGGTCTCAGTCCATTTCTCGCGTGGCTTGCTCCGGATGGAAGGGTGAACGTGTAGCTCGCCGAAGCGGCGCCCGAAGGCGAGATGTTGCTCCGATGTGATGTCCTGGTCGCGAAAAAACATGACTTGATGCTCGTTCAGAGCATCTTGAACGATGCGGATGTCCTCGTCCGACAACGTCTGGCGTAAGTCGAGGCCCTTGATCTCGGCGCCAATCACCGGATTGAGCGGCTCGATCGAAATCGAGCGCCGTTGCGCTGACATTCCCACACCTTCGTTTTCTTATGGTCTTGTCGGTCGCGGCGAAGCTGCCTTGACCCGGCAGTCATTTTGCGCCCATTCTTCGATGCAATCACAGGGGGCTTCCGATCGCAACGGTGGTCGCGAAGTCGGGGAATCGCTATGGCTTCTGCGTCACCGGCCTCCGCAGGCCCAGTCGCGGAGAATCTCGAGATTCGGCCGATGTCGGTCTTCACGGGCGCCGAAATCTCCGGCGTCGATCTGAGGCAGCCGTTGCCGGATCGGGCCGTCGAGGAGATTCGTGAGGCGCTGCTGAAGTGGAAGGTCGTGTTCTTTCGCGGCCAAAACATCGATCACGCGCAGCACGTTGCTTTCGCCCGGCGGCTCGGTAAACCCACGATCGGCCATGTGCTCTATGGGCACGAGGAAGGCTTTCCCGAGATCTACTCCGTGGCCAGGAAGCGCGAGCGGCACACGCATGCGGACGCCAAGCCGATCAGGCCGTGGAGCGGCTGGCACACGGATCTGACGACGATATCGAACCCACCCGCGATATCCATTCTGCGCGGTGTGACGATACCGCCGTATGGCGGCGACACGCAGTTCACAAATCTCGTTGCCGCATACAACGCCCTATCGGCCAAGATGCAGCGATTCATCGATGGCCTGCGTGGCATCCACGGGTACGGCAAGGTGACCGGCGACGCGCTCACGCAGACGAATCGAAAGAGCTTTTCGAGCGAGCATCCGCTCGTGCGAGTGCATCCGGAGTCCGGTGAGCGCGCGCTGTACGTGAGCCCCGAGTTCTTGAAGTCGATCGTCGGGCTCAGTGCGCGCGAAAGCCAGCAGATTCTCGAGTTGCTCTTCGAGCACATCGTGCGGCCCGAGTTCGTCGTGCGTTTCCGTTGGAATCCGGGTGACATCGCAATGTGGGACAATCGGGCGACGGCGCATCTCGCACCGGAAGACATCTTCGATACTGACTTCGACCGGCAGCTGTATCGCGTGACATTGGTGGGTGACATTCCCGTCGGCGTCGACGGCGTGGCGCTCGACGCCAATCGTCGGCGATCCGCTGGGCCCCGCCGAAGACATAGATTGATCGGATAGAGTCGGGTGGGGGCAAGGTGTCGACACTGAGGGCGAAGTGGCACACGTGGGTCGCGCTCATCGCTGTGGCCGCGGGTTGCTCGGGTGCGGCCGCTGCGGACGACTACCCGACGAAGCCGATCGAGCTGTACATCGGCTCGACTCCTGCCGGCAGCACCGACGTGCTCGGCCGCGTGCTCGCGAAATCGCTCGGGGAAGTGCTCGGCCAACCGGTCATCGTGCAGAACCGGACCGGCGCCGGCGGCGGGGTCATGGCCACGCGGCTCAGGAGCACCACGCCCGACGGCTACACGCTCGGTATGGCCATCTCGCAGGCATATTCCGGCAATCCGATCATTTTGCCGGGGACCACGAAGTATGGTGTCGACGATTTCACGCACTTGGCATCCGTGTCGAAAGGGCAGTGCGCGCTCGTCACCAGCACGGAGAAGCCCTTTCGAACGTTGAATGACGTGATCGAGGCGGCGAAGCGCGGCGAAGAGCCCGTATATGCATCGCAATCGCCGCTCACGACGTATCGTCGCCGACTTCATCGCCAAGGTCGCCGGCGTCAAGTTCAAGGTCATCACGGTGCAGGGTGGTGGCGAGATGATGCAGACGATTCTTGGTGGGCACGCCGACTTCGGCTTCTCGGGCGGTCCGCACGTCGACTTCGTGGCGGCCGGCAAGATGCGTGTGCTTGCGTCCGCCGAGGATGAGCGGCTCGCGACGTCGCCCGATGTGCCGACGCTGCGCGAGCTCGGCTTCGACGTGTCGTCGTGCTCGCTGTTCGTCGTATCCGCGCCCCCGAAGTTGCCTTCGGACATCAAGGACAAGCTGTCGGCTTCGCTGAAGCAGGCTATCGAATCCCCGGACATGCGCGCGCTCATCAAGAGTCTGAAGTATCCGGAGTACTACCTCGGACCCGATCAGGTCACGCAAGCCCTCGAAACCGAGGCCGACACGCTGGCGCGCGCAATAGCGCGCATCAATCAATAGGCGCGGGACGAGTCTCGGCAATGCGACGAGCGGAGCTTTTCCTCGCAGCCGTGTTCGTGGTGCTCGGCCTCGTGACGATCGTCGTGCTCGTGCCGAAATATGTGGCTGGCAGCATCGACGCAGAGGATCTCTCGCCGGCGTTCATGCCTTACGTGGCGACCGCACTCGGCACGGGCGCGATGGTGCTGCTATTTCTGACCAGGTTGGCACCCGGTGGCGGCGAAGACCGAACACCCTTGCCCGCGCGCAGCTGGGCGTTCATCGGGGCGGCGACCGCAGTGCTCGTCGTCGCCTTCGTGCTCATGGACACCATCGGCTACATCGCCGGTGCCGCAGCCATCGTCGCGGGCTTCCTGCTCATGGTGCGCGCAAGCATGCGAGTGGTGCTGGGCGTGACTATCGCCTTCCCGGTGGGGCTGTGGCTCCTATTCGACAAGCTGCTCGGTTTCCCGCTGCCATAGAGAAGCGACCATATGGAAGCCGTTCTTGCCGGTATTGCCGGCGCACTCGCTCCGGTCAACGTGGTTTTCGTCGTGCTCGGCGTTTCGCTCGGCATCCTCGTCGGTGCGATTCCGGGACTCAGCGCGCCGATGGCGATCGCCATCGCCGTGCCGCTCACGTACACCTTGAATCCGGTTTCCGCGATCGCGTTTCTGCTCGGCGTGCACAAAGGTGGCGAATACGGCGGCGCGATCAGCTCCATACTGATCAACACGCCGGGCGAGGTGTCCTCGGCATTGACGGCGCTCGACGGCCACCCGCTCGCAAAGCAGGGCAAGCCGCGCAAGGCGCTGATGATGTCGCTGTACGCGTCCGTCGCCGGCGACGTGTTTGCCGATCTCGTGCTGATCGTCTCGGCCGCGCCGCTCGCATTGCTCGCGCTGCGCATGGGGCCTCCGGAGATACTCGGCGTACTGATCTTTTCTTTTGCCTTCATCGCGAGTCTGCTCGGTGGCTCGCTGCCGAAGGGCCTATTTGCGCTTGCGCTCGGAATGCTGCTTGCGACCGTCGGGCTCGACGTCGAGACGGGCGGGGAGCGTTTCACTTTTGGCGTGCTCGATTTGCAAGACGGGCTCCCGCTCGTGTCGATCGCAATCGGGGTGCTCGCGCTTGGCGAAGTGCTCTTGCAGATGGAGCAGTACTTTCTCGGCAGTATTCCGACGTCCGACGGCGAGCGCGTACCTCTGCGTGGCGGCGCCGACGACCGCCTCTCGTGGGCAGAGCTCAAGGGTTGCGCGCGCGCGATCTTGCGCGGCGCCCTGATCGGTACCGGTGTCGGGGCGTTGCCCGGGCTCGGAGCCTCCGTCGCGGCGTTCCTCGCGTACGGTGCCGAGCGGCGAGCCTCGAAGACGCCCGAGCTCTTCGGCACCGGTAAGCTCGAGGGCATCGCAGCGATCGAAGCGGCCAACAACGCCGTCATTGGCTCGAGCTTGATCCCGCTCCTGACGCTCGGGGTGCCGGGCAGCGCGACGGCCGCGCTGATTGTCGGCGCCTTCCTCATTCACGGCATCACCCCGGGGCCGTTCGTGTTTCGCGAGAATGCCGCCGTGATCTACGGACTGTTCGCGTCCTTGATGCTCGCGAACTTTTTGAATCTCGTAATCGGCAACGTCGGTCTCCGCTTCTTTGCGATGTTCCTCGCCATTCCGCGTCGTATCATCGTGGCCTGCACGGCGCTGCTGTGCTTGACGGGCGCATACGTATCGGCGGGGTCGATGTTCGGTGTCGGCGTGATGCTCGTGTTCGCCGTGGTCGGCTATTTCATGCGCAAGTTGCAGTTTCCGTTCATCGTGTTTCTGATCGGGTTCATCTTGGGTCCGATGTTCGAGCGGTCTTTGCGGACCACCGTGATTCTGTTCGACGACCCTTGGAGCCTGGCGCTCGAACACCCTCTGTTGCCGATCCTCGCGGGGCTCGGCGGCTATTTCGCGTGGCGCGGGCTACGCGCCAAGGCGCAACCGGACAGCGTGCTTGCGCATGCCGGCGAGGAGGAGTGACAGTCGGGCCCTTGGTGTCGGCACCCATTCGTTTCGCCACTCGATCTCAGGCTGGGACCGCTTCCACCACACTTTGCCCGAGCGGATTTTCGGTCAAACGATCGAAGACGAAGCCCGTAGCCTCGAAGAGTGTGCGGAGCTCCGACAGCTTTCGTTCACGTCCCGTGGCCCAGATCAGCATGGCGATATCCATCGCGAAGGCGGGATGAGGCTGGGGTGTTTCCGGCAGCACGTAATCGACCACTGCGATCCGCCCGCGCGGCGATATCGCTTTGCGAATGTTCCGAAGGATCGCGATACACTTTGTGTCGTCCCAATCGTGCAAGATCATCTTGAGAAGGTAGAGGTCGCCGGCCGGAACGGACTCGAAGAAGTCTCCCGCGACGATCTCGACTCGGTTGCCTTGTTCGTTCTTGACGACGGCGTCGGTGACCATTGCGGCGACTTCAGGCAAGTCGAACAAGATGCCGCGCGCCGTGGGATGGCGGGCCAGCAACTTCAGCAATAAACCGCCATGACTCCCGCCGACGTCGACGGCGACCTCGAACGGCTCGAACGCGTGCTGCGTGAAAACGAAGCCCTCCACGAGAGAGGTCAGGTAGCCCATGAACTCGGCAAAGGTGGCCGCGAGCACGGGATTTTCGCCGAGGTGCACGAACACGGGCTTGCCGAACCGTTCTTCGTAGGACGTGACGCCTTTGCGCATGGCCGAGTGCAACGGGATGCCTGCCTGGAACCCGATGGTCTCGCAAGCGATGGCGGCTTTGGCGCTCGGCAATCTGCGCGACCTGGACGTGTGCGCCACCTTCCCGTCGGGCGACAGGGAGACGATTTGCTCGGCGGCCAGAAAGTTGACGATGCGGCCCAACTGCTCCGGTGCGATGCCGCAGGCCGAGGACAGCTCCTCGAGCGCGGTCGGCGTGTCGCCGAGCGCATCGAGCAGGCCGCAGTTCACGGCCGCATTGAGGGTGATGATCGAAGTAACCGAATGGTTCATCCACCAGAAGAACTCACTCGGCTCGTCGAGATATTCCCCGATAGTTTTGCGCATGCGCCCGTTCCACCTCTCGCGTCCTATCTTCGCTCGGATTACGGCCGGTGACCAGACGGGGTGGAGACGGTGAAACGCTATGTCATCGAAGGCGATCGGCGCGGCGCATCAGCTCATCAGGGCACCGTCAGCGTCGCTCCCTGTGCAGGCAATCCGTTGACCGGCATCGCTTGCTGATCCGCAGTGCGCGCGATCTTCACGTCGCTCAGTGTTACGGCGTAGGTCAGCGGCTGGCTCGGCGGAGGCGCTGAGCCACCGGAGTGGTGGGAGTGGCACGCAGCCAACAGCGGCGTCGCCACGAGCGCCGCGCAAACCGTCTTTGTGATCTTGATCTGCATCTCCCCCCCCACTACAAATCGAAGGTCACCAAGAGATCGGTTTGTCCGGCCGGAATAGCGAAAGGCACCAGCAGCTGCAGAGACAGCTGGCCATTGTCTTGATCGAACGTTCCCGAGGCGATACTGGGCTCGGCCGCATCCACGGCGCCGTTACCGTTCTCGTCGATATAGGCCTTGACGCTTCTGATCTGCCGGTCGTCGCCCGTGCCCGATGCGGTGAGAGTCAACGAGTCGAGCTCAACGTCTCCCGAGTCACTGCTCAAACGCAGCGCGAGCACGACGTTGTCGTTGCTGTTCGCCGACGCAACGCGGTCGTTGACCGGTAGCACTTGCAAACTTACGCCCACCGGCACGGCAAGCCCGCTCGGATCTGAGATCGTGCCGTTCGCTTGTCCATCGGCATCGTTGGGACCGCCGTCTTGCAGTGTGAGCTGCAGACAACCGTCGCCCTCGTGGAGGCCGAAGGAGTACGCCGAATCCCCCGGTGCCGGACAGGCGCCTCCTCCGCCCGGGGCGCTTGCTAACGCGTCGTTGGTGCCGAGCACGAAGTCTTGCCACGCACCTGCCATGTGCTTTCTGTAGACGGCATTCGCTGGGATCGGGTGGTGCAGCGGCACGACGACTTCGGCGTTGCCGCCGGGTGCTACCCCGGTAATCTCGAAGTCCGCCACGCCGTCGGGATAGCCGAATGCGATCTCTTCCTCGACGGCCGCCTCGCTGAGCCAGGCCGCGGTGTCGGAGGAGAAAGCCAGCGCGCCAAGGCGCACAGTGAGGCCCGTTTGCGTCTCGAGCAGATAGCCATCCTCGCTATATAAGAGAGTGCTGGGGGAGTTGTCCGGATCCAGGTAATCCGGAACGCGATCGCCGTCGGCGTCCCCAGCACCTTCCGCAGCATCCGTGACTCCGTCGCCGTCGCTGTCGGCCGTGGCGCTCAGCATGGGTGTGGTGCCTACGACGCGCAGCGCGGTATGCACGCGATTCGTCGCGATCGGCGTGCCGTTGTCTGCGATGTCGAGGACGATATCGTAGATACCGTCGGCGAGTGTCGCTGGATCGATGACGTAGCTCGCATCGGTAAAGTCGGCCGGATCGAACGCTCCGCTGTCGCTCGCCGACCAATCGAACGTGTGACTGTCGGCGACGTTCGGATCGATGACGGCGGCCGTCACGGTGACCGGGTCCGGCATCGGCGGCGGCCGTGGTCACGCGCTTGCCTTGCTGCATCATCGACGATATCGGCGCTCGGTTTGACGTTGGCCTGGGCAATCGTGATCGTGTGAGTGTTTTGCGGACCGGCCACGGCGTTGGTGACGTTGCTCATGCTGAGCGTGAACGACTCGTCGCCTTCGTAGA
The DNA here is from genome assembly GCA_963786385.1 of uncultured Gammaproteobacteria bacterium. Classification (GTDB taxonomy): domain Bacteria; phylum Pseudomonadota; class Gammaproteobacteria; order Steroidobacterales; family Rariloculaceae; genus FEN-1219. Next base: position 368,434 of record CAWAYS010000003.1, on the reverse strand, counting down.
TCGCATCGCTGACGATGTGAATCACGATGTTGCCCTGCGTCCCGGAAGCAATCGTCACCGTGCCGGCGGCAGCGTCGTGATCCTCGGGATTCGTCGCGACTCCTGCAACGGTGTAGTCGATGAGCACGGGGTATCGAACCGCGGGGCCGTTGAGCTGGATGCCCACATTCACGGTATCGCCTTCGTTGACTGTCTGGTCGACGCTGAAATTGGCCTGCGGGACGACGTTCACGTGCTGCACCGCTTGCGCCAGATTCCCGGAGATGTCGGTGGCCGACCAAGTCACCGCATGGAGCCCGGAGGAATAGGGCCCGGTGTCGTCGGCCGTCGCCGTCACGGTGCCGTCGCGGGTGTCGACTGCGGTCGCCGCGCCGATCACGACTGCCGTCAGCGCTCCCGTCGAGTTTGCCGTCACATCCGGAGGCAGCGTCAGGATCGGCGGTGCATCGTCGGCTTGCGGGTCGAGACCTTGGTGATACTCGTCGATATTGGCAAGGCCGTCGCCGTCCAAGTCCAGGGCGCTGTCGTCGGTCTTCGGATCTAGCCCATGTGCGACCTCGAAGCCGTCGGGCATCCCGTCGCCATCGGAATCGGCCGTGTGCGGATCCGTGACGGCATCGAACTCCTCGCGATTCGTCAGGCCGTCGCCGTCGCTGTCGAGGCCGCCGTCGTCGCCGTCGAGCGGATCGAAGCCATGCGCGAGCTCCCAGCCGTCGAAGGCGCCGTCGCCGTCGGTGTCCGCCACCGTGGGCTTGAGCTGATTCAGCAGCCACACGGTGTTCGCGCCATCGTTGGCGAAGACTCGACGTCCTCATCGCCGTCGCCGTCGAGGTCGCCGACCGCGAGTCCGTGGCTCGTCTCGTTGCCCAGCGTGAGCCGCTGTCGGTCATGGTGCCGTCGCGGCGTTGAGCCAGAACCGATTCGGGCCCGTATTCGCGATCAGTGCCTCCGGGTAGCCATCGTGGTTGATATCCAGCAGAGCTCACGTCGTTGCCGGAGTCACCGCCGAGCTGACTGTCCGCCGTCGACGAATTGTCCGTTGCCGTCATTGAGCCAGATCTCGTCAGCCGGCACCGAAGTCGACCTGGTAGGCATCGAGATCACCGTCGCCGTCGACGTCACCGAGACGCGACCGCGATCTCGCCGAGTCGCCGGCGCCGAGTGCCTGCCCGCTGTCCTGCGCGGCCGGCTCGAAGGATGTGTAAGCGCACAGCGTTCATGAAATACTTGATTCGGCTGATCCCGGTTGACGACGAACGCGTCGTCGATTCGATCGCCGTTCAAGTCGCCGAGTGCCACGTCCTCGACTGTTGGCGGCCGAGAGAGTCGACCACGTTGACCGCGTTCGAGATGGCAAAGAGCCGCCGGGTCCGAACATGCCGTAGGCCGCGTTTCGCTGACCCTCGTTGGCCACGAACAGCCTTAGCTGAGCTGCGCGGTCGACCGGAAGTCAATGTGCCCGTACTCGATGTCCGTCGCAGACGTCGGACGCGGTGATCGGCGGTCCCGGGCTGAACACGGCCCTCGGCAAGTCACCGCCCTCGCCGTTCAGCCACAAGCTAGTTCAGTTGACCGGGCCGATATGCGCGAGCACGGCATCGAGATCGCCGTCATCGTCGCGTCGGCGAGTGCGACATCGAGCGCTTCGAGACGTATTGAACGTGTTCGTCGCGCTCAGCGTGAACGTACCTTTGCCGTCGTTGAGCCAGACCGCGCTGCCGCCCGTGCGGTTCGCGACGAACGCATCGAGATCGCCGTCACCGTCGAGATCGCCGAGCTCGACGGCCTCGCTCGTCGCCGTGCCGAGCGCTTGCCCGCTGTCGCGTAGCGGAAATGCGTTAGCTCCGCACCGTCGCAAAGGCCGTCGTCATCGCTGTCGGCGTTAGCGGGGTCGGTGTCGTTCGCGAGCTCGCGCGCGTTCGTCGAGCCGTCCCCGTCGCCGTCGCTCGACCCGCATCATCCGCCGTCGGCAACAACCCGTTGTCGATCTCCCAGCCGTCGGGCATGCCGTCACCGTCGGTGTCGGCCGCGAGCGGATTCGTGCCGTAGACGTTGAGCTTCCTCGCCGTCGGAAATCCCATCGCCGTCGGTATCGGCGGTCGAGCGGATTCGGTACCGGCGGCGATCTCCTCGGCGTCGGTCAACGCATCGCGGTCGCTGTCGGGGTCGAGCGGATCGGTGCCATTGGCGATCTCTTGTCGCCGTCGGCACACCGTCCGCGTCGGGGTCGATGCCGAGGGCGTGCGCTGCGCGGGCGCCTGACCGTTGTCGAAGGCGGTCTCGACCCCCCAGCACTTGGCCGTGCCCTGGTCGAGCGCACAGCTGTGGTGACTGCCGGCGGCGAGTGATCGGGTTCGCCAAGGTTGCCGGCACGTCGGTCTGCCCATCGACGTCGCGGCCCCAGCAGCCGACGCCGATAATGGTCGCGGCCGACTTCCTCGAGCGCGCAGCCGTGGAAGCCGCCGAGCGCCAGATCGACGGCTCGTGGCTCGGCATCGGGCCCCGGCGGTGCCTGGCCTTGATCGTTGAGACCCCAGCACAGCCGGTTGCCGCCGTCCACGACGCAACCGTGCTCGGAGCCGAGCGCGAGCGGATCGAGCGCGCTCGTGAGCCCGCTCGGCACTCCCGCAACTCGTGTTGTCGTACTGCCCCCAGCAAACGAGCTGCGGTACCGCCGGCCTTGGCGTCGATCACGCAGCTGCTGTTGCCGCTCACCGTCGCGACGAGCCGAGCGGGGTTTGTGAGCCCGGTCGGCGCGCCGGAGACTTGGCCGAGGTTATCCCGCCCCCAGCATTTGACTGCCACCGTCGTGCGGGCCGGTTCGATCGAGGGCACAGGTGTGGTAGCCGCCGGCTGCGATCTCCACGGCTCCACGAGCGAGGGCGGCGTGCTCTGGCCGTAGGTATCGTCGCCCCAGCACTTCACCGAGCGCGTGCCGTCCGCGGCGCGATCGATCGCGCACGCGTGCACATAGCCGACCGTAATCTGTCGCGGGTCGACGAGCCCGATACGAGCGCAGGTGCTTGTCCGAAGTCGTTGCGGCCCCAGCACTCGACGCCGGCGTCGGTCAGCGCGCAGGTCGATAGCCCACCGGCCGCTACGGCGTAGTCGGCGACGAGCGGGTTTCTGCCGTTACGCACCTCCCAACCGTCGGGCAGCCCGTCGCGGTCCGTGTCGGCGCGCAGCGGATTCGCTCTGAAACTGATTGACCTCGGCGCCATCGAGCAAGCCGTCGTCGTCGCTGTCGGGCTTGAGCGCGTCGCTGCCGGCGGCGAGCTCCGCGGCATCGTCCAGACCGTCGTCGTCGGTATCCGCGACGGTGGGGTTCGTGCCGTACACATGGATCTCGTCGCCGTCCGTCAGCCGTCGCCGTCGGTGTCGGGGACGAGATAGTCCGAGCCGTACTCGTACTCATCCGCGTCGCTGAGGCCGTCGCCGTCGGTGTCGCCGCCCCCGTCGGCAACCACCGGGTCGAAGCCGTGATCGACCTCCCACTGATCGGGCAGGCCGTCGCCGTCGGTGTCGCTCACCAGGGGATCGGTTCCGTAGACGTTGACCTCGTCGGCATCGCTGAGTCCGTCCCGGTCACTGTCGGCGAGCGACGGATCCGTGTGGTAGGTGTTGACTTCCGCACCGTCGGGGAGACCGTCGCCGTCGGTGTCGGCGTTCGTCGGCGACGTGCCCGCATCGAATTCGGCTCGATTGCTGAGGCCGTCGCCGTCGTCGTCGGCCGATGGGTCGGAGACACCGTAGACAGCCTCGAAAATGTTCGGCAAACCGTCCCCGTCGCGATCGTTCGGCACGGCATTGAGCGTCACCGCCGCGGAGCCCAGGGAATAGTCGTCAATCGCAGCGCTGGAGGTCGTGGTCGCGGCCATGAGCGAGAGGTCTTGGTCGTGGATCAGCGTGCCGGTGCCACGCAGCCCGAGATCGATCGATGCGCTGCTGCCGTTGGTCATCGGGCCGAGCGAGCATTCGAGAACGCCTTGGTTGACGGCGCAGGTCCCTTGAGAAGGGATGATCCCGTTGACGGTGAGCTCCTGCGGCAAATCCATGCTCACACGCACATCGCTCGCGTCGAGCCCCGTGACGTCGCCGGTCGGCGCGGTGTTCACGACCGTGATCTTGGCCGTGAACGGAATGCCATCGGCAATCTTGCCCGACGACACCTCGACCTTGGTGCCGAGCGCGACGAGCGGCTCGACGTTGACGTCGAGGTTGTCGCAGGATTCGAGGCGTCCCCGATCGCGCAGGCACAGTGTCAACTTGCGGGCTCCCGTGCCAGTGTAGGTGTGCAGCGCCGTCACCTGAGTCTGACCCGATGCGTTGAGGCCGTCGACGCTGTAGACGACACCCGTCACCGTGGACGTGTCGTCGCTCGTATCGTTCGGCGTGCCATGCTGGTCCACGACCACTTTGCCGTCGCGGTCGATGGCGCCGTCGCCCCATGCGAGCGTCGCAGCATAGTCGTCGCCGATGTCGTCATAGGCGGTCGCTTGCAGCATGACCGGGAAGCCCGCTCCGATCCGCTGCGGCGGCCTGATCTTGACGATGGGAATGTCGTTCACGGAGTTTACGACGATGCTCACGGCCACCGGCGGAGCCTCGCCGTACGGCTCAGGGATCGGCGTGCCGCCCTCGCCGACGGTCTGGTCCGTGAAGGCGTCGCGCACGGTGAACTCGAAGGCATCCGTGCCGTGATAGTCCCGGTCGGGCGTGTAGGTCCACACGTCGGTTCCCGCATCCAGTGTTGCGTCTCCGGCGTCACCGCCGTGCACGAGTTTGCCGTGCTCGGGTTGCCTGACGATCTTGAAGCTCAGGCTGTCGAGACCGTTGAAGTCTCTCGTGAGAATGCCGTCGGGATCGGTACCGGACAGGACCATGACTTTGGCGTTGTCTTCGTCCGTCACGACGCTCTGCGCCGTCGGCAACGGCTGCCGATAGTTGCGGGCTACGGCAACCGAGACGATCCCGGAATTGCTGTCGACCAGACCGTCATTGACGGCATACGCGAAGGTGTCCGTGGCGCCGTGGAAGTCGAAGTCCGATACGTAGGACACCGTTGCGGACGAGTCGGTCACATCTTTGAATGGCGACGTATCGAAGACGTGGACGAAGTGGTTCGACTGATCCACGACGAAGAAGTTGTTCGAGTTCACGGTGACGTGCTTGGGCGGGCCCATGTTGCCGAGCACGAAACCTCCGTCCGTATCGGCGTTGACGCCATTGCCGGTCGATTGCGCTTGGCCGGCGAACGTGCCGTCCGTCGCGAAGCGCTGCACGCGTTGGTTGTCGTAGTCTGCGACGTAGAGCACGTCGTTGGGATCGACCGCGAGGAAGGCGGGGTTCTTGAATTGGCCGATGAGGCTGCCGCCGGAGTCCAAGCCAATCGTGCCGGGATCGTCGGGAATCGCGCACGCCGCGGCCGCTGTGCAGCTGAAGCCTTTGGTGCGGCCGTTCGGAACGTCGCAAGAGAGGTTGCTGCTGCCCGAGCACAGACCCATCCAACCCACGTAGCTGCCCGCTACGAAAGTGCCCTGGTCGTCGAAGTGCGACCGCGTGAATTTGTGGATGCGGTTGCAGCCGTTGTCGATTACATAGAAGTTGCCCGCAGAGTCGGTCTCCATCGCGTCGTCGAACTGCGGGGAGTTCGGAGCGCTGCAACTCGTCTCGTTGAGAAAGTCCTGAACGCCTGCGTCGTCGGCCAACGTGCCGAGAAGTTGGCCGTTCGTGAGGCCGAAAACGTCGACGCGACCTTGAGCGCCGAAAGACGTGATGTAGACGAGCCCGTTGGCACTGTCGACGTACGCGTTCTGGGGATATCCGCCATTGGAGGTCCGGCCGTTGTCGACGGGACCGAAGAAGCTGGAGAAGCAGTACGGCGGGTTGTTCGTCGTATCGGTCAGGTTCGTCGAGCAGCGTTGTACTGAGACGACTGGTTGGCCGCCCGTGTGGCGATTGACGAAATACAGGTACCCGTCGCGGTCGAAACGAAACGCCGCGTCGGCGCCGCTGATTCCACCGCCGCCATTGTCGTCGAGACGCACGGCGCCGAGGAACGTGTTGTTGCGGTCCCAGCGCGAAATGCGCGGATACGTTGCCCAAGCCGGATCGCCGGTGCCGCTAGGGTCGCAGACGAGGTATTGATCGAAAAAATACTGCTCCCCGGTATCGGTGACCTGGACGAACTGCGGGTTGAACACGAAATCGACGGGCGCCTCGGTGCCCGCCGTGCAGAACTCGTTGTTCATCCAAGTCGGGAGCGAGTTGGCGTTGACCGCGTCGATGTACGACTGCATCAACGCGTCTTTGTCAGGTTGCGCGTTGATGTAGTCGATGAGCCCGCCGACTTTGTCGGTCCGGTAGTCGTCGATGAAGAACGGATAGAGTGGGGCGACGAACTCCCCGTGCTGCGGCCGCTGGGTAATTTTGAACTGCAGCGGATCCGGGATGCCCGTGCCCGCAAGATCCCCCGTGTAGGGCAACACGTCGGTGTCGGTGCCCTGCAGCACGACGTCGACGGGCTTCGAGGTGAGCGTGTCGACCGAGAGATCGACGACAGTCGGGGCAGTATTCGTGCCCGGTGTCTTGACGGTCACGAGCTGTTGGCCCAGCGATGTGTTGCCGCCGTCGTCCGTAGCGCTCCACGTGACCACCGTGCGCGTATCCTGAAGCACGACGCCGTCGCTATTCGTCGAACTCGCCACTGTGGGATGCAAGTCCGCGAGATCGACCACGAGAGGTTGGCCGAGCGCCTGATCGGCCAGATTGACGCTCGGTGCAGAGCTCTCGATGACGACGCCCGGCGGCGGCACGAGAATCGGGGCTTGCGTATCCTCGATCGTGACGAGCTGGGTCACCGTGCGCGAATTGTAGGGATCGTTGTCCGGTATGTTATCTCCGTCGTGATCCGTATCGGGCACCACGGGACCGTCGTCGCGTACCGTCCAGGTGACAACGGTGTTTCCGAGCGGCAGGACAGTGGGCGCGTCGTTGGTAAGCGTATAGGGCCGGCCGCAGGCATCGGACGCAGTGATGTAGCCGCGCATCTGGTCGATGTAGCGCGAGCTCTTCGCGCCACCGATATCCAGGGCCTCGAAGTGCGGATTCGTTACCGAAGTTTCGATGCTCGGCGGTTTCACGTCGTAGACCGTGAACAGCTGAATTCGCGAGCGCGACACGGAGGGCTGGCCGTGCAGCATCTTTTCGACCAACTTCTCGGTGGTCACTTTGCCGAATGCCGGCGCGACCTTCTCGATGGCATTGTAGAGCTTGATTTTCCTATCGAGACCGGTCAGCAGCTTCTCGAGCGCCTTCGTGTCACTCGTGATCGACGAGAGCTCCAGCGAATCGCTGCGTAGCGCCTCCAACGGGTGAGTCAATTCTTCGATGTATTTACCGAATTTCGCTTCCACCTCGATCATCACAGGGATCAGGACGGCGGGGAGGATCGTGTGGGCGACCGGCGAGTACATCGTATCGGCTCGCCACTCGACGTCGTGCGTGCCCGCGCCGAGCGACACCGTTTGCGGATCGTCGCTGCCCTCAATGAACCCCGGCGAGTCGCCGATCGACACGGACAGGTCGACATCGGTGTTCGCATGGACGACCTCCGGCACACCAAGCGGACCAAAACTGATCGGCGTATCCCTGGATAGAAACAGCCGGTCCGTATGCTCGCGCTTGAACAGGCGCTCCGGGCCGTATTCGAACTTCGGCCACACGCCGAGGAAATTCTTGAATTGCGCTCCGGCCTGCGGTAAGTCGAAGTCGTAAGTGCATTGATCGGCCGAGTTCGGCGCGACCGCAACATCCGCGGGCGCGTTGAGCACGGCTCTCGTAAACTTCAAGGCCGTGTCGGCCGCCACTTGCGTGCTCTCGGCCGTGACGCCGACCCATATGGGCACGTTGATGAAGCCGACCGGGATCGCGCCCACCTGCGTGGAATTGAGGGCGATAATGGCTTTGAGCGACTTTGCGTTCTTTTGCTGCTGCTGTTGTTTGGAGAGGGAAGTCTCGTCGGTCTTGAGCACCTTATATTGCGCGGAAACGGAACGCGGCATGAGGACGAGCGTCGATCCCAAACACGCGACGGCGACAACAGCAGTGCGCAAAAGTCCGCGTCGCTCTCGTTGGAGGCGTGTTGCTATCGTCATTCCGGGTGGTTCTCGTCGGATGCTTTATTGTTTTTGTTACGACTGCGACAGTCCTACGAGTGCAGTGACGAGTAAACCATGCTTGCGCGCGAAACAGAAGCATTGACACGCAAGACTCTGCCGAGCTGCTCGCACTTTGTCCTGACGCGTTCGTGCTAGCGAACGGGGTGACCGGCTTATGTCGCACTATCGCTGCGTGCTTCGAGCACGGACCTGCTCGTGAGGTCGCCGTCACGCGACGCCTTTGCTCTCCTCATTCTCACGCGGGCATGGTCTGTAACATCGCGAACCAAAACGCTCTCGGCGATCGAGTGGGGCGTCGTCGAGGACAGTTCTTGCCACCACGTCAGAAAGCAGTGCCCGAAGCCGCGCCGCCGATATGTGAGCGAGGCCGAATACGAAGTCGCGTACAAAGCCATGCCGGTGGTGGTGCCGTGCGCGATGGATTTGACCGTGGTGACCGGCCTGCGCCCCCGGCGACCCGTTAGGCGAATTCTTCGGCTTCTTGGCGATCTTGGCGCTCTTGGCCAGAGCGATCTTTTATCACTCACGATCGAGCGCGTGCCGCAAGCTCGCGACGAGCTCGCGCAACGTGCCGCCGAGCAGCGCCAGCTCCGCGTCGAAGCGCGCGAGCGGTTCCTCGGCCGCGTCGTCGGCAGGCTCCTCGACGTCGACGAGCTTGAACTTGCCGAGCACGCCGTTCGCATCGAGCACGCCGCTCATCGCGTGGCCGAACTCGAACCCCAAGTGCGTGAGCTCCATGCCTTCGTTCAGGCAACGCCGTACGCTTTGCTGCGTTAGATCCACGTCCTGCCAGCGCACGGAGCTCTTCGCCTCGGAGCGGTCGCGCATCCGGCACTCGTTGCCGAGCTCGAACTTCGGCGGCGGGTCGCCGGCGAAGATCCGCGTCAGGATCGAAAGAAACGGCTTCTCGAACGCGAGCGGCGCTGTGTCGAGCTTGCCGAGCGCGGCGCGCAGCTGCTCCAGGAAGCGCTCCGCGCGGGATTCCGATGCCGTGCCGAGCGCGAGCACGTTGTCCTTGAGCAGATACAGCGCCGTGAGCCGGTCCGACTTGAGTAGCGCCTTAGGCAGCAGCTCGTCGCGCGTTTGCTCCTTGAGCTTGCGGCGTGTGCGCCGGCCGGGCTCCTCCTGCATCCGCTCGCGATATTCGGCCAGGCGAACGTCGAGCGCTTCGTTCACGGCCGCCATCGGCAGCACCCGCGCCTGAGTCCGGACGCGCAGCAGGTCGACGCCAGCGACGCGGCGCACCAGCGACGTGCCCTCGCTGCCGGTCGGCGGCTCGAAGCCCATGCTCTGCTCCGTGTAGGTGCCGCAGGGCCGGAACGCGACGGTCGCGAGCTTGTCGGACAGCTCCTGTTCGGACTCGGGCCATGGGCTTTGCACGGAATAGAAGCGAACGCTGCGCAGCATCGAGGGTTCCAAAAAAGGCGGCAGTATCCGGGTTCAGGAGGCGGCTGTCGACACGCCCGGGAATAGACAAGTGTTGCCGCCGCCGTCGCATAGAGGGCTCGGACCATGCTGCGATTCCCGTATTGACCAGCTGGAGAACGAAGAATGCAAACGACCGAGGAAGCGGGCCTGATTACGCAGGTATACGCGATTTATATCGAGGCATCCGCCGAATCGATCTGGGACGCGATCACGCAACCTGAGTGGAACAGCCGCTATGGCTATCGGGCTGCGCAGCAGTACGAGCTTCGTGCGGGCGGCGCCTATCGCGCGCTGCCGAACGACCAGATGCGGCAGATGGGCCTGCCCGAGGTCATGATCGACGGCGAGGTGCTCGAAGTCGATGTACCGCGTAAGCTCGTTCAGACGTACCGTTTTCTGTTCAACGCGGTGACGGAAGCCGAGGGATTCAGCCGGCTGACATGGGAGATCGAGCCGGTGCACGCGAAGTTTTGCAAGCTGACCGTGACGCACGAAATACGGGGCGCGCCGATGATGGCCGGAATGGTCTCGAGCACGTTTTCCGAAACGGGCGCTGGCGGATGGCTCTGGATCATCAGCGATCTCAAATCACTGCCGGAGACGGGGCATACGCTCGGAGCGGGGTGAGAGGGTCGGCCCCGGCACTCACAGGTCGCGGCGAGTGGCATGCGCCGCGCGGGGGTGGGCGAAGCCGACTGCCAGCGCCTCGACCGGGTATCTGTCCATGAGGTTTCCTCACGTGGTGAGTAGGCCCGGGGCCGAGCGGATCTACGGGCACCGGCGGAAAGGGTCAAACCGCCGCCCCGATTGCGCTAAAATGCGCCGCTCGAAAGGGCACCAGAGCCCGATCGGTTTTCGCGTGGTGATGTAGCTCAGATGGTTAGAGCGGCGGATTCATAACCCGCAGGTCGGTGGTTCGATTCCACCCATCACCACCAATTAAAACAGCCGGTTAGCGAATCGCCCGAGAGCGAGCGAGCAACCTGTTATAGCACGCGAACGCTCGACGCATATGCCGGTCAAGATCGAATGCAATGGTGTGACCGAGGAGCGAATGGTCCCGATTGCAGAGTATCCGGGCGCACCGTTATTCGCCCCGATATTTCCTCGCCCAGGGATCTTGGTGGGACGACCGCCGAGCGAGGAAATTCCAGACATCAAGTATCAGGTCTTAACGCCAGCGCCTCTCGATCACGAGGAGCGACTAAAGAAGCTCCGCGGTGATGGACCTACGAGGGCGCATGTTGAGGTTCTCTGGAATCTGAACCCCGTCATGTGCCTATTGGCGAAGATCGGCCACGGCTTCGCCATGGTCGCGCACGCGGATTCATTTACGTCAGTCTTGCCGGACTACATCCTGGATCGCGATCGACGACTGTTGCATGTGATCGGGTCAACTGAGCAGGTGCCCGTGCGCTGCGATTTCAGCGAAGGTGGCACCCGCCGAGCGGGCTCTTATGTGTGTTCCCGCTCACGTTTTTCGAGCGCGATCCAGTGTAGCCTCGTAACGAGCCCATTACGTACACCGTACACCGTGCGCAGCTTTTGCCCCCGCCGGCGTGAAGGCCAGTGAATCTTGCGTCTCGATGCGTGGACTTACTGGCCGACCCTAGGGACGACCGAACCGAAAAATGTTGCGATTTCGCATTACTCGCGGCGTGGGCCTGCTGGCAACGTGCTTCGCGCTAGCCGCTTGCGGCTCGGGCAGTGGCTTTCAGGACGCCGCCGGCGGGCCGTTGCAACCGACTTTCGCGTCGATCCAGGCCAACGTCTTCACCCCCATCTGCGGCCAATGCCATACGGGTGCCGGCGCGCCGTATGGGCTTCGGTTGGACGCCGCCAATAGCTTTGCGTTGCTGGTAGGCGTCCCGAGCGGCGAGGAGTCTTCGTTGCTGCGCGTGAAGCCGAACGATCCCGATAATAGCTATTTGATTCGCAAGCTCGAGGGCACTGCGGGCACGGGCGAACGCATGCCGGCCGGGTTGCCGCCTCTGTCGCAAGCCCAGATCGATACGATTCGGCAATGGATCGTCGATGGCGCGTTGCCGGCCCCAGCGGCGAGCGGACCCGTGCGAGTGAGCTCGCTGTCACCGCTACCGAACAGCATCGAAACGGCCTTGCCTGCGTCGATCACCGCGATCTTCGATCGCGAGATCGACGCGAACACAGTCGATAACACGACGTTTCGGCTCGAGCGCAGTGGCGGCGACGGGACCTTTGGCGACGGTAACGAGGTAGTGATCGTACCGACCTCGGTCACAGTGCCGCTTGCAAACCCGAGAGCTGCCGTCATGGACCTGACCGGCGTGGGATCCGTCGTCGACGTGTATCGGGTCACGTTGGTCGGAACGGGCCCGGCACCGATCCTCGACCTCGATGCGAACGCGCTTGATGGCGAGTTCAACGGCGCGTTTCCGTCGGGTAACACTGCGGCCGGAGGCGATTTCGAGGCGGAGTTCGACCTGGCCGGAGCTCAGCCGACATTGCAGTCGATTCAGGACAACATCTTTACGCCGACTTGCAGTGGCTGCCATAGCGGTGGGGGTGGACAGTTACCGCAGAGCATGGATCTGACGAGCGCTACCGCGAGCTTTGCGGCTCTCGTCGGCGTGACGAGCACGGAAGTCGCGCTGGAGCGCGTCACGCCCGGAGATGCGGACGCCAGCTACTTAATTCTCAAGCTAGAGGGCGACCCCGGCATCGTGGGCGGCCGGATGCCAAAGTCCGGTCCGTACCTGGATTCGGCGACGATCAATGCCGTCCGGCAATGGATTAGCGACGGAGCGGTGCAGTGATATTCGCTCGATCCGATGTTTTGGCCGTTCTGGCGGTTTGTGGTTCGCTCGGCGTGTTGCTGCTGCCGCGCCACGCGTCGGCGGAGCCATACTTAGCCGTGGAGTCTGGATTGAAGTGTGCGGCGTGCCACGTCAATCCGAGCGGTGGCGGCAAACGCACGCCGCTCGGGATCCTGTATGCCAAGACTCAGATTGTCGCGCATCCTCTAACGACCGCGAAAAGTAAGCCATGGACGGGCGATCTGACTAAGCGGTTTTCGATCGGCGGCAATTTCCGCGGCGGCTATGATTCAGTTCACATCCCGGGTGTCGGGACGCAGTCGGACTTATCCGTCTCTCGCACGACGGTGTACGCCCAGGTGCACATTGTGCCAAGGTTGCTGTCGATATACGTCGACGAGAAGCTCGCGCCGGGGGATCCGCTCAACCGCGAGGCGTACTTGCTGGTGACGCCCAGGCTCGGGAAATATACCGTCAAAGCCGGCCAATTCTTTTTGCCATTCGGCCTGCGGCTGCAGGACGACAACGCCTTCGTGAGACAGACGTCCGGTATCAATTTCAACACACCCGACAACGGCGTGGAGCTCGGTCTCGAGCTCCCGAAGTGGTCGGCTCAGATGGCGCTCACCGACGGCGCCGCGGGCGGCGGCAACAAGCCGGGATCCAACAATCGTTTGAGCTTGTCGGCCGTCTACGTTAAGCCTCGCTGGCGAGTCGGCGCAAGCGCCAACCTCAATGACGATCCGCTCGGCAATCGGGCGATGCAAAGCGCATTCGCGGGTTTCAAGACCGGTCCGATAACATGGCTCTCGGAAGTCGACTTCATCAGCGATGAGACGTCTACGGGTTATCAGCATCTGTACGCGAGCCTATTGGAAGGAAACTGGCGTTTCCGCAAGGGCCACAACCTGAAGCTCTCGTACGAGTATTTGGATCCCGATCGCGACCGCCTCGAGGACGAGCAGGAGCGCTACAGCCTCGTGTGGGAATACTCTCCGATCCAGTTCGTCCAGGCGCGGGTGGGGCTGCGAGACTACAACGGCATTCCGAATTTCGTCACCAGCAATCGCGACGAGCTCTTTGCCGAATTGCACGTGTACTTTTAGCGCGGCGACAGCCTTAAGCTTGAGCTATCGGGACGGCGAGTGATGCCGTGTCGGCGTGGAAAACATTTCTGCTGAGGCGCGAGCGTCGCCGCGCCATGACGTGGGTCAGCACTTAAACGCTTCTTCGCCATCGAGATCGAGCGCGACCCCTTGCGCGCAACAGCCGCTTGGCCGTGCTTCGAGCCACGGGACCGCAATTACGGCGACACGCTGCGCACGGCGATCAGCCAGTGCCCGTCTACTTTGACGACCTCGTCGAGCTCTTGGCCGACCGTGGCCACGCGCGGCGGCGTAGTGCCCAAGATCGCCATGTAGTAGCCGTGCACGCGAGCGCGGGTCGCGCTCACGAACTCGATGTTCATGTTCGTGATCGATTGGTAAGTCGGTGTCACGGGCTTGCCCGGCTCCGTGTTTTTCTCGCGCGCGGTTTTGACGCTCGTGATCAGCGCTCTGATGCCGTCTCGCCCTTTCGCTTTGCCGAACTGCGCGTCTTCCGTGAACACGGCGACGTAGGCATCGACGTCGAGCGTGTCGAGCGCGCGCTCGTAACGCCACATCAGTGCCTGAATCTCGGCCCGGTCGTTGGCCTCGCGTATGAGCTTGGCGTCGACGTCGTCGGCGGCGGAGACTGTGGTGACGGCAGCGGCGGAAAACAGCGCGCAGAGCGCGAGCACGGTCGCGAGCTTAGGCATGGCATCCCTTCACTCTAGATTATGGAATCGTCGGGGCGCCCATGATACCCACAACTCGCACAAGTCACAGATCGGAACGACGGTGCGAGGCCGTCACCGGGTCGCGAAATAGCGGGAGCGCTACTTCGGTGACTCTTCGACCGGAAAGTCGTGCTCGCGCCAAGCCTGCATGCCGCCGTCGAGCGCGGCCGTGCGCAAGTACCCGAGATCGCGCAGCGTTGCCGCAGCGAGCGTGGAGATCTTGCCGAAGTCGCAGACCGTGACGATGCGCGCCGTCGGATCGGGCAGCTCGGTGTTCACACGCAGCTCGAGCTGCCCGCGCGGCAGGTGCCGGGCGCCCGGCACGTGCCCGGCCTCGTAAGCGTCGCGCTCGCGAACGTCGAGCACGACGACGCCGGACTCGGCGCGGCTCGTTCGCCTGTTGAGCTCGGCCAGCGACATGAACGGCGTTCGCGCCATCGCGTCGGTCAACAGCTGCGCGACCGTGACGCCGCCCGTCATGTTCGTGCGCAGCGCTTCCGTCAGGTGCGTGGGTGCCGAGAGATTCAGTTGTCGCATCATCTCGACGAATTCGGCGCGATCGCGCTTCTGCAGACGAGGATTCTCCGCGATTTCTGCTGCGAGCGTGCTCGAGCCTCGTTGCTTGTAGTCGTGTGCCGGAAATACTTTGAGCGACGGATCGAGCTGCAGAATTCGGTTGAAGAGACTGTCGTAGAGCGCCTCGGGATCGCCGGTCGGCAGATCCGTGCGGCCTGTCGCGCCGATCAGCAGCGTGTCGCCCGTGAACAGCCGGTCCTCGGTGTGCAGGCACATCGAGTCACGCGTGTGTCCCGGCGTGTGCATGGCTTGCAGACGCAGATTGCCGATCAGCAGCATGTCGCCGTCCTGAAGCCGCAAGTCCGCAAACGGTGCGGGACTGTCCCGGTGCATGACCACGGGCACACCGAGCGTCTTGCCGAGGTGGTGCGCGGCCGAGAAGTGATCGGCATGTGTGTGCGTGTCGATCACGTAGCGAATTCGCAAGCCCTCGCGCGCGGCACTCGCTCGGTAGCGGTCGAGTTGGCGAATCTCGGGGTCGATCAACGTGCCCACGCAGGTGTCGGGACACCCGATCAGATAGGATTGGCAGCCACCGGTGGCAATTTGCTCGAAGATCATCGTCGGCTCCGCCGTGCGTCGACGTCGAACTCTAGCACCGCGCGGCGCGCGAAGTTGACGCCGTTGCCGCATCGCGATGGGACCAGGCGCGCGAGCGCCGCAGTCAGTCGGTGGGTCGGCCGAGGTCCCAGGTGACGGCTTTGGTCTGCAGAAACGCTTCGAGCCCTTCGACGCCATGCAACCGGCCGAAGCCGCTCTCGCGGTAGCCTCCGGTCTCGATCTCCGGGAAGAACCGCAGATGGCCGTTGATCCACACGCTGCCGGCGCGAATCCGGGCCGCCGCGCGCTGCGCACGCTGGTGATCGCGCGTCCAAACGCTGGCGGCGAGGCCGTAACGGCTGTCGTTGGCCTTGTCGATGGCTTCGTCTTCCCGCTCGAAGGTCTGCAGGCTCAACACAGGGCCGAAAACTTCCTCCGTCAGCAGGCGTGAGCCTGGCCGTTCGAGCCGGACGAGACTCGGCGAGATGAACGCGCCGGCGGCGAGCTTGCCGCGCGGCGGCGCTCCGGCCACGACGATCTCGCCGTAAGCGGCCGACTCTGCCACGAGCGTGCCGATGCGCTCGCGGCTCGGCACGTCGATGAGCGGTCCGAGCTCACTGCCGGCGTCATTGGCGAGACCGAGTCTCACGCCGCGCAGCCGTGCGGCGAAGCGAGCCTGCAGATCGTCGGCGATCGATGCATGCGCGATCACGCGGCTCGGCGCCACGCAGATCTGGCCTGCATGGCTCAAGCTCGCGCTCACGATGCCGTGGGCGGTCTGCTCGAGATCCGCGTCTTCGAACACCACGCACGGCGCGTTGCCGCCGAGCTCCAGATTGAGTCGCTTCAGCGTCTTGGCCGCGCCTTCCATGATGAGCTTGCCGACTTCCGTGCCGCCCGTGTAACTGAGCATGTCGATGTCCGGGGAGCGCACGAGGAGCTTGGCAACGTCGTTGCCGGTCTCGACGAGCATGTTCACGACGCCGGCGGGCAGCGATTCGATGCCCGCGATCTCGGCGAAGACGCGCGCGTCGACGAGCGCGGCTTGCGGCGCGGCTTTCACGATCGCCGTGCAACCGGCCGCGAGCACGGGCGCAAGCGAGCGGATCAAGAGTGTTATCGGCGCATTCCAGGGCACGATGATTGCGACGACGCCCACGGGCTCGCGCGCGAGCGCCGCGCGCATGCCGTGATCGAGCGCGAGCATGCGGCCGAAAATGTTGCGCGCGAGACCGGCGTAGTAGCGGCACTCGGAGATCGCGCCGGCGATCTCGTGGCGGCAGTCGGCAAGCAGCTTGCCGTTCTCGTGGGCAAGATGTCTCGCGAGATCGGCTTTGGCCGCTTCGAGGCGGCTCGCGAGCTCGAGCAATACCTGCGAGCGCACGCGTGGCTGGTTCGACCAATCGCCTTTGTCGAACTCGCGCCGCGCGGCGGCGATCGCGGCATCGGCTTCCGGGGCACCGGCATCGGCGAATTCTCCGAGGGGCTCTCCGGTGCCGGGGTCGAAGCTCGTCGCACGCGCGCGGCTGTCGGAGCCTCGCCACTCCCCGTCTATCCAGTGTAGTGCCGTGTCGCTCACTTCGTGAACACCTGGCGAATGCCGCCCGAGATGAGCTTGGCCACGTCGAGAAGCACACGCGGCAGCACGAGGCCGCCGCCGGGGCACGCCAGATAACGCGGGCGCCAGACCGGATGGAACTTCGTTTTGTAATGCCTCAAGCCTTCGAAGTTATAGAACGCGTCGCCATAACGAAAGATGAGATTTCCGGTCTTGTGCCAGATCGTGGCGAGCGTGTGCTGCTCGAGGCCTGCGAGCGGCGCCATGCCCATGCTGAACCACTGGTAGCCTTGCGCTTTGCCCCAGAGCATGAGCTCGATGAACAAATAGTCCATGACTTGCTTCGGCGCCGCGGAGGTGTAGCGCATGAGGTCCACCGACAGCTCGCCGCCGGCCGGCGCAGGCCAAAGGTTCGCAAACGCGACGATCTCTCCGTGCACGCGCACGAGCGCGCAATCGAAGTTGGCGAGGTACTGTTCGCTGTACGCGCCTATCGAGAAGCTCTTCTCGGCGGTCGATCGTTCCTCGAGCCACGTATCGGAGACTTCCTTCAAGCGAGGGAAGACCTTCGGCAGCTCTTCGCGCGAGGCGATTTCGAACGTGAGCCCCTCGCGTTTGCCGCGGTTCCATGCCTGGCGGAGCTCCGCGCGCTGGCTGCCTTCCAGCGTGAAGGAGTCCAGCGGCACGCGGCCGTCTTCGCCGAGCTTCGACAGCGTGAGCCCCATGTCGACGTACAGCGGCAAATCTTCGTCCGTCACTTGATAGAACACCGGGCGGCCGTCATAGCGATCGCATAGCTCGCGAAAATCCCAGACGAGCTCGGCGCGCTCGGCGGGCGGCCCGACGGGGTCGCCGAGCGCAATCCAGCTGCGACCGCTCACCTGATACATGATGAACGCCGTGCGGTCGTGATTGAACAACAGGCGTTTGTCGCCCGTGAGCGCCGCGTTGGCCGAAGTGTCGATGGCGTGGGCGACGATGCGTCGGGCTTGGGCCAGCTCGTCCGCGGACGGCAGTCGCTCGGCGGGCGGCGCCGGCCGCATCAGCTTCCAAAGCGTGAACCCCGCGGCCGCGATCGTGGCGATCAGGCTCGCTCGGAGCATGCGCGGTGCATTGCCGTTCAGCGAGAATTGCCACCACAGTTGATCGGAGTACTCGACATTTCGGTAGCTGAAGATGCCGACCCAGATCGAGGCCGCGAGCGCCATGAGAATCATCGCGACCCAGGCCGGCGTGAAGCGTTGATCGAGCAGCGAGCCGTGGCGGTAGAACTGGTCCTCGGTCAGCCTCAGAAACACGAGAATCACCGACAGGATCAGCGCTTCCTCGTAGTCGAGGCCTTTGAGCAGTGAGGCAACGACGCCGGCGACGAGCAGGATGGTCGTGATCCGGTAGGCGCTGCGCAGTCGCCGCTGTAACCCGCGCGCGACGATCAGCAGGCCGAAGCCGAAGACGCTGCCGAGCAGGTGTGAGAGCTCCAGCACCGGCAGAGGAATGAGACGCGCGATGATACGCAAGCGCGAGGCGATCCCGGGGCTCGCGCCCGAGACGAGCAGCACGATGCCGGCCAGAAAGACGGTCGTGCCGAGTAGCTGCGGTGCGATCTTCGACAGCCAGTCCGAAGCGACGTCGCCGGCTTGGAAGAGCTTCGAGCGATGCAGGCGAATCTCGTGGGCGGCGAGGAAGATCAGCGCGAGTGTGAGCGGCGCTACGTAATAGATGAGCCGGTACACGATTACCGTGCTGAGCAACGCCTCGCGGTCGACGTTCGGCAGCGTGAGCAGCAACACCGCCTCGAAGACGCCGATGCCGCCGGGCAGGCTGCTCAACACGCCGGCGGCGATGGCAATCAAATAGAGGCCGAGAAACGTCCAGTAGTCGATGCCCAGTGCGGGCGCGAGCAGCACATAGAGTGTGCTCGAAGCGCAGATCAGATCGCCGATCGACAGGACGAGCTGCAGCCAGGCGATGCGCGTGGCCGGTATGCCTATGCGCCAGCTGCCGATCTGCAGCGGTCCGCGGCGCAGCGAGCTGCCGATCAAGTACACGGCCACGCTGGCAACGAGCAACCCCCCGAGAGCCCGCAGCAGCGGGGTCGGCAGCCCGAGCACGCCGAGCTCGGGGGCCGGCATCGCGTCGAGCGAGATGCCGAGCAGGAAAGCCGTGCCGAGCGCAAACGTCACCGTGCAAAACGCGATGACTTTGGTCACTTCTACGGCGGACAGACCCAGTGCCGAATAGACGCGATAGCGGATGGATCCGCCCGAAAGGGCGGCGATGCCTACGTTGTGGCCGACGGCATAAGCCATGAAGGACGTGAGAGCGGTGCGCCGATACGGCAGCCGCCGTCCCGCGTACCGCACGCCGAGCGCATCGTAGCCGGTGAGAATGAGATAGCTGCCGCAGGCGAACAGCACCGCGAGCGTAATGCGGCCGAGCGCGATGTTGTGCGCACGCTCGACGACCTCCGCGAAGTGGATGTTCGCGAGCTCACGATGCAGGAACCAGGCGGCAAGTGCGAAGACGGCGAGACCGAGCGCGGCGCCGATGGCCGGACCGTAACCGCCGGCCGGTCCGGCGTCAGGTTGCGCCTGCGAGGGTGCGGTTTCGGTTGCCATGAGATCTCGATCCTGGAGATCGGTCGAAGCCATTGGCCTCCTGGGAGGGCCATCGCGGTTTTATCGCCGCCGCGTTCGACAACATGCGAGGACTTCCAACCCGCAAAGCGAGGCGCCCGTTGTACACCATTTCGCAGCCGCCACCAATCGTGGAAGTCCGAAACGGTCGGGCGGCCAGGGTGACTCAAAAGTAATCCGCGCTCCATGGTCAGGATCCGAGTAGGGGAATATCCTGATAATCGAGGCTGAGATCCGAAACGGAGCGGGAATTTACCCCGTAGGCTCATGAGCATGGCACGAAACTGGGTGTCGGGGCTGTTGGCGTTGGCGAGCATGGTGGCCGCGGGCACGGCCAGCGCCGGCCGTCTCGAGGAATTGCCGCTCGTCGTCGAGAATCCGACGGGCCAGGCACGCGCGGTTGTCGTGTTCATCAGCGGCGACGGCGGGTGGGCCAAGATCGATGCCGAGATGACGGCCGAGCTCCTCGCGGCCGGCTACGGCGTCGTCGGGCTCAACGCCAACAAGTACTTCGGGTCTCTCAAGACCCCCGAGCAGCTGGCGGCCGACGTCGCGCTCATCGGCGAGCACTTCGTGAAGACGTGGAACACGGATCACCTGCTGCTATTCGGTTATTCGCGCGGCGCCGACGTGCTGCCTTTCGTGGTGCCGCGTCTGGATCCCGAGCTACGCGAGAAGGTGCAGTCGGTCGTGCTGCTCGGCCCTTCGCCGTATACGACGTTCGTTATTCACATGACGGACTACGTCAGCAACAAGCGGCGCAGCGACTCAGTGGACGTTTTGCCCGACGCCAACAAGATCGACCGGCCGGTCATCTGCGTTTACGGCTCGGACGAGGATCAATCGCTGTGCCCGCTGCTGCCGGCCACTGCCGCGAAGGTAGAGATCGACGGGGGGCACCATTTCGACGGCGATTATCGCGCGCTTGCCAAGCAGGTGCTTTCGCTGATTCCCGGGGCTGCCGCGGGGTCGGATTCTCTCTGAGCTCCAATGCAGCGCGGCGCACGCCTGCGCGCGCCGGGGCGCCTAGCCGCTCGAGTCCGCTTGACCCTTTCGCGGCGCATTGACTAAGGTATCGTTGCAAGAACGGGACTAACTTGTCGCGCCGCAGATGCGAACGCGCCCGTGCGACGTCCTTGGAGCAAGCACATGAGCACTCTCGGCAAACGGTTTGGCAACCCGCTGATCGGCCTGGCTGCTTTCGTCGCCGCGCCCGCATGGGCCCAACAGATAGGGGCGGGTCCGAGTGCCCCGCCGAGTGCGCTTCGGTCCGTGCCGGCCGAAGCGACGGCAGCCGCATTCAAAAATCCGAAATGGAAGGCGCCTCGCACCTCTTGGGGCGATCCGAGTCTGGCCGGCGTTTGGAGCGTGGACGACATGCGCGGCATCCCGCGCGATCGGCCCGAGAGTTTCGGCACGCGCGATACGCTCGACCAGGAGGAGTTCTCGGAACGGGCCGGTCGCGACCAAGGCGGGCGAAACCGCGCCGCGGACACCGAGACTTTTCTGCGCAACGAGTGGGGCATCCGGACTTTCGCCTATGCGTCGCTCATCGTCGATCCGCCCGACGGCCGGATGCCCGAGATGACGGCACGAGGCCAGGCGCGCGCGAAGGCCGTCGCCGGCGTCGGCACTTTCGGCAACGGCCCATTCGACGATTTCGACGATTTCACCCTGTACGACCGCTGCATCACGCGTGGAATCTTCGGCTCGGTGTTGCCGTCGATTTACGGGAACGGCATCCGCATCGAGCAGAGCCCAGACGCAGTGTCCGTAACGTACGAAATGATCCATGACACGCGCATTATCTGGCTCGACGGCCGCGATCACGTGCCGAGCAACGTGCATCAGTACATGGGCGTCTCGCGAGGCCACTGGGAAGGCGATACACTCGTCGTCGATGCGACGAACTTCACGGACAAGACCAGTGTCGGCGGTCGCGGTCCGGCCAGCGATAAGCTCAAGGTTCGCGAGACCTACCGCCGCGTCGATCCCGACATGATTCTCTATACCGCAACGATCGACGACCCCGAAACTTACTCGAGGCCTTTTACTTATAGGGTCATGATCACGACCCAGCCGAACTACGAGGTCTACGAGTATTCGTGTCACGAAGGCAATAGCGCCGTCGAAGGGGGGTTGCGCGGCGAGCGCGCCTACGAGAAGGAAGTGGCCGACGCGAAAGCCAAGGGTCTGCCGATTCCCCCGCGTTCGAGCGGCATGAGCATTTACCGCGCGCCGAAGGACGGCTCGGAGGTTTTCGATATCAACGCCGGCGAATGATCGGCGCATGCGGCTTCGCCTAGCGCGTCGCACGCCAGTAGGGAGATCAAAGATGCGCTATGCAGTGCTGTGCTACAGCTCGGAAGCCGACGTGGATGCACTTACGCCCGAGCAGGACGATGCCATGATGAACGAGCTCGCGATGGTGCATGAGCACCTCGCCGCCGAAGGCAAATTCGGTCCGGCCGCACGCCTCATGAACACGACCACGGCGACGACCGTTCGTCACGGCGACGAGCCGCTCGTCGTCGACGGGCCGTTCGCCGAGACCAAGGAGCAGCTCCTCGGCTTCTACATCCTCGACTGCGACACGCTCGAGGAGGCCGTCGAAGCCGTGCACCGCCTGGCCGGGCCGCGGCGCGCGGCCGGTCTTTGCGGCGCGCTCGAAATTCGTCCGGTGCGTTTGCTCGTCGATCAGTAGCTCACCACGCGTCAGTTCGCGTAGGTGATTTTCCAGATTCGCCCGCCCACGTCGTCCGTAACGTATAGCGAGCCGTCGGGACCTTGCGCGAGTCCGCTCGGCCGGTGCGCTGCATCCGCCGGGCTCGCGATCCGGCTCGGGCCTTCGAAGTCGTCGGCAAAGATCTCCCACTGTCCCGAGGGCTTGCCGTCGGCCATCGGCACGAACACGATGCAGTAGCCGTCCTGCGTATCGCGATTCCACGAGCCGTGGAAAGCGATGAAGGCCCCGCCTCGGTACTTCTCGGGGAATTGAGTGCCCGTGTAGAAGATCAGATCGTTGGGCGCCCAGTGGCCCGGAAAGCCGACGAGCGGGTCTTTGTACTTGCCGGGCTCGGGCATCTTCTCGCCGTCGCCGCCGTACTCGGGCGCGACCATGCGCTGGCCCTTGATCTGATCGTAGTACGTATACGGCCAGCCGAAATTGTCGCCCTTGCTCACGGCCTGGAATTCTTCGGCCGGCAATTCGCTGCGCTGCGCGGCCGTGTAGTACTTCGGCCAGAGCGTGTCGAGCTGATCCCGGCCGTGCATGACGAAATACAGCTGATCAGCCTGTGCATTCCATTCGAGCGCGACGATGTTCCGGCTGCCCGTGGAGTAGTGAACGCCGTCCTTCATCTGATCCTGATTGCGCGCCGTGGCGCTGAACTGCCACGTACCGCCGAAACGCTCGAGCTGCGGACACGGCTTCATGCCCTCGGATTCCGGTGTGCGGTCTTGGGATTGGCACGCGTTCGACGGCGTGCCTGCTTGCGTATACAAATGACCTTCGCCGTCGAACGTGATGGGCTTGGCCGTGTGGCCGCCGCCGGAGTTGGCGAAGCCGCCGGCCACGAGCTCGGACTCCCCGCTCGGGACGAGCGCGTTCGTGAGCGGCACGGCATAAATGGCCGTGGCCGAGGAGTAATACAGATAGCCGTCGTGAATCGCGAGCCCCGTGTCGACGTCGTTGCGGCCGAAACGCTCGATCAAATCGGCGGCGCCGTCGCCGTCGGTGTCGCGCAGCGCCGCGACGCCGCCCTCGCCGCTGCCCGTCGGCGGCCTGCTGGCCGTTGCTGCGCAGCGTGACGTAGACGTCGCCGTTGTCACGCACGGCGATATGCCGAGGTCGGTCGAGCCGGTCGGCGAAAATCGTGGCCGTGAAGCCTGCCGGCAGCTCGATGCTCGAGTCGGTCGGTGCACGTTTCGTCTGAGGCGGCCGGCGCCGGCGCAGACGAGGTCGCGGTCGATGGGTTGCTTCGATCGGCACCGCACGCCGCGATCGCGCAGGCGATGCGCGGCCGCGTCGCGGCCAGTTTCGACAGGTTCATGACCTTTCCCCTCATACGTTGAAACGAAAGTGGATGACGTCGCCTTCCTTGACGACGTAGTTTTGCCTTCCAGGCGCAGCTCGCCGGCCTCGCGAGCGCCGTGCTCGCCGCCGCGCGCGATGAACTCGTCGTAGCCGATGACTTCGGCGCGGATGAAGCCGCGCTGAAAGTCGGTATGAATCGCGCCGGCGGCTTCGGGGGCCGTGGCGTCGCGCCGCACCGTCCAGGCGCGCGACTTCTTTGGGACCCGCCGTGTAGAAGGTCTTGAGCCCCGAGCAAACGGTACGCGGACTCGGATGACGCGGTTCAACCCCGGCTCCGCAAGCCCGAGCGCTGCGAGATACTCGGCTGCTCCTCGGTCTCGGCGAGCTGCGCGATCTCGGCTTCGATCGCGGCCGAGATCACGACGACCTCGGCGCCTTGCGCGGCGGCGAGCGCCTCGACGCGGCGCGACGAGCGGGTTGTCCTCGGATGCGCCTTCGGCGACGTTGGCGATATACATGACGCGGCTTCGCCGTGATCAGATGCAGCTCGCGCAGTCTCCGCGCTTCGCGGGCTCGAGCTCGAGCGCTGCGAGCGGGCCGGCCGCCTCGAGCACCGCCAGCAGCTTCGCGAGCAGGTCGCGGCGCGCGACGGCGGTTTTCTCGTTCGTCTTCGCGGCGCGCTCGGCGCGCTGCAGGCTCTTCTGGACCGTCTCGAGGTCCGCGAGCATGAGCTCGGTCTCGATGATCTCGATGTCGTGCATCGGGTCGACGCGTCCCGGAGACGTGCGTGATGTCGTCGTCCTCGAAGCAGCGCACGAGATGCGCGATCGCGTCGGTCTCGCGGATGTGTGCGAGAAACTGGTTGCCGAGACCTTCGCCTTTGCGAGGCGCCCTCGACGAGCCCAGCGATATCGACGAACTCGACGACGGTCGGCACGATCTTCTCGGGCTCGACGATCGCGGCGATCGTCGTCGAGGCGCGGGTCGGGCACGTGCACGACGCCGACGTTGGGATCGATCGTGCAGAACGGATAGTTCTCGGCCGGAATCTCGGCTGCCGTGAGCGCGTTGAACAGCGTCGACTTGCCGACATTGGGCAGGCCGACGATGCCGCATTGATGCCCATGTCAGCGCTCCGTCGGTCGAGTCCTTGCCATCGTCGCCGCGGCGGGCTTGCGCGGTGCAGCCGGTTCTGTCGCGCGTTCCGGCGCCGAGCTCGAGCATGCACGGGCACCGCCGTCGAGCGCGGCGCCGATCGCGTCGAGGATGAGCTGTCCTCCTCGTCGCGGCCGGCGCGCTTGCAGCACGTGACCGATGACTTCCTCGCGGCCCGTGCCCGGGCTCCCGGATGTCCCACGCCGATAGCGCAAGCGCCAGAACGCCGTGTCCGACGTGCTCGATGACGCTGCGCACGCCGTTGTGGCCCGCGCCGATCCGCCGCCGAACTTGAGCTTGTGCCCGGCCCGGCGGCAGATCGAGCTCGTCGTAGACGACGAGCACGTGCTCGAGCGGGCATCTTGTAGTAGCGCATGGCTGGCGCTGACGGATCGGCCGCTCTGATTCATGAAAGTCATCGGCTTCAGCAGGCGCATGCGCTGGCCCGCGATCGTGGATCTCGGCGCTCTCGCCGGCCAGCTTGCTTTCGCGGCGAGAAGTGCCCGCCGTAGCGCGCGAGCGAGCAGATCGACGAACCAGAAACCCGCGTTATGGCGCGTCGCTTGGTATTTCGGCACCCGGGTTGCCGAGCCCGGCGATCAGGTCGAGTGGCGTGCCCATAGGGTGCCTCCTCACCGGTGCTCGCGTCAGGCCGCCCGCGAGCGGCCTCGGAACGGCTGCAGCCGCGCGCTCGAGTCTTCGGTCGGCTCGGCCTGCGCCGGTGGCAGGGACCTCGCCGGCAGCTGCCGCGGCTTCCGTCGGAGCTGCTCCTCTTCCTCGCGACGCGGCGGGTTGATCGCGACGACGGCGTGGTCCTGGCCGTGCGCGAGCGCGACGAGCGATACGCCTTCGGGCAGCTGGATGTCGGACAGGTGATAGATGTCGTTGAGCTCGAGGTTGCTGACGTCGAGCTCGAGGTATTCGGGCAGGTGGCGCGGCAAGCAGATGACCTCGACGTCGGTCAGCATATGCTCGATGACGCCGCCTTGCTCCTTGACGCCCTTGGCGGCCGCCTCGCCGATGAAGTGGATGGGCACGTGCAGCGTGATTTCCTCGTCCTCGACGACGCGCTGGAAAGTCGAGATGCATGATGCTGCGGCTTCGGCCGGGTGGCGCTGCACGTCCTTGACGACGACCGTTGCGTCTCGCGCGCCCATGCTTGACGGTCAGAATGCTGGTGTAGAACGCCTCGCGCTCCATCTGATGGACAGCAGAGTTGTGATCGAGCGACGATCGGGATTCGGGTCCTGGCCGCCGCCGTATATGATCGCCGGGACCTTGCCCTCGCCTGCGCAGGCGGCGGCTATCGGCTGCGGCCGAGTTGCGCGCGCGGCTCGGCGGCTCAGTTCGAATGCGGCTTCTCACGGGTTGGT
The DNA here is from genome assembly GCA_963786385.1 of uncultured Gammaproteobacteria bacterium. Taxonomy (GTDB): domain Bacteria; phylum Pseudomonadota; class Gammaproteobacteria; order Steroidobacterales; family Rariloculaceae; genus FEN-1219. Next base: position 342,338 of record CAWAYS010000003.1, on the reverse strand, counting down.
ACCTCCAGGAAGGGCGCGCATGATACCAGGGGCGGCTAGTCGAGGTACAGCGAGCTCACCGACTCCGCCTCGCTGATGCGGCGCAGCGTCTCGGCCAGGAGCTCCGCGACGCTGAGCTGGCGGATCGTGCCGCAGTCCCGAGCGGCCGGGCTCAGCGGGATCGTATCGGTCGACGACGATCTCGTCGAGGCTCGGAATTGCCGATCCGCTCGACGGCAGGGCCGGACAGGACCGGATGCGTGATATAGGCCACGACCCGCACGGCGCCGCGCTGTTTGAGCACCGCGGCCGCCTGGCAGAGCGTGCCGGCCGTGTCGACCATGTCGTCCATCGAGCACGCAGGTCTTGCCCGACGACCTCGCCGATTATGTTCATGACCTCGGCCATGTTCGGCTGCGGGCGGCGTTTGTCGATGATCGCGAGTTCCGCGTCGTCGAGCCGTTTCGCGAGCGCGCGGGCGCGCACGACGCCGCCGACGTCGGGCGAGACGACCACCATGTTCGGGTATTCCTGCTTCCAGACGTCGCCGAGCAGCACGGGCGAGGCGTAGACGTTGTCGACGGGGATGTCGAAGAAGCCTTGGATCTGGTCGGCATGCACGTCGACGGTGAGGACGCGGTCGATGCCGGCGGTCGCGATCAGGTTCGCTACGAGCTTGGCCGTGATCGGCACGCGGGCCGCGCGCGGCGCCGGTCCTGCCGGCGCGTAGCCGAGGTAGGGCATCAACGCCGTGATGCGGCTGGCCGACGCCCGCTGGCACGCGTCGGCCATGATCGAGCAGCTCCATGAGGTTCTCGTTGACGGGCGGGCAGGTGGGCTGGACGATGAACGACGTCGCTGCCGCGCACGTTCTCCATGATCTCGACGCTGACCTCGCCGTCGCTGAAGCGGCCGACGCTGATGCGTCCGAGCGGCAGACCCAGGTGATAGGCGATGTCTGCGTGCGAGGGCCGGGTGCGCATTGCCCGAGAAAATCGTCGTCGAAATCGGGTCCAAGTACCGCTCCTTCAGGCGTAGGCAAAGTGGCTGGGGTGGCAGGATTCGAACCTGCGCATGACGGGATCAAAACCCGTTGCCTTACCACTTGGCTACACCCCAGCAGCTTTGAGAAAACCCGATCCGTCGGGCCCGTCGCGGCGCTATTGTGCTCATCGCAAGCGACTGGTTTCAAGGCTTCGGGCAAAGCCGCGGCGGCGTGCCAGTCGTCGATCGTCACGCGCAGCCTGAGCTCGCCGTGGGTCATGTCGATCCTGCGCGGGATCAGCAGCGGCCGCGCGTTTGGCGCGGGGGCCGGTCCGAGCTGATAGCTCGCGTAGTCGACTTGCCAGAGGCGCTGCTCGAAGGCCGCCAACGTGCCGTCGGGTCCCGGCCGAGTCACGGCGCCGGAACCCCGGATCGGGCAAACCGAGCAGCCACGAGTGCAGGCTCGCGACCGGCAGCCACCAGCCGAGCAGCGACGATAGGTCGGCCTCGGGGTCCGCGAGCACGCGGCGCTCGCCACGGGCCGTCAGTGTCAACGATTGTGGTGTGCCGTCGATCCTCGAGGCTGCCGGCGCCGAGCGGTCCGCGCACCGTGAGTCCAGATCCTCGCCGAGCTGCTGCCAGCTGAAGCTGCCCTGGAAGCCGCGTTCGCCAGTGTCGACGGCAAGGCGGCCGCGCATTTCCCAGCCCGTCGACGGCCTCGAGCGCCGCGCGACGTTGGTCGAAGCTCGAGGCCGTCGTTGCCGAGGGGCAGATGGGCGCAAGCCGAGATCAGCGTTGCCGCCGCGAGCGGCAGGAACCGCCGAACTCATTGGCCGAGTCGCTCGCTGAGTTCCTTGAGGTGACGGTCGTCGGGGTGATCGGCCAGGGCCGTTTTCAGCAGCTCGAGCGCTTGGTCGTGTTGTCCGGCCGCCCAACGTGCGTCGACGAGGTGAGCGGCGATCTCGGGGTCGGCTTCGAGCCGGTAGGCGCGCTCGAGATAGTCGAGCGCGACTTGTATTCGCCGAGCTTGAACAGCACCCAGCCCATGCTGTCGATGATTGCCGGGCTGTCCGGATCCATGGCGAGGGCTTTCTGAATGTAGCCGCGTGCCTCGGCATGACGGTCGAACTGATCGGTCAGCAAGTACCCGAGCGCGTTGAGCAGCGCCAGAGTCCTCGGGGCTGTCGTCCACGAGCCGCTGAAGCACGTCCACGGCCTTGCGCTTGCGGCCTTGCTCCTCGCAGCAGCAGCGCCTGCGAATAGCGCAGAGACGTATTTCCCGCATAGCGTTGGAGCCCTTCGTCGAGTAGCTTCTCGGCCTTTTCGTAGTTCGCCGTGATTGGCCGCGTCCTGCGCCAAGATGACGTACAGCTGGACATGCGCCGCATGCAAAGTCGGGTCGTTGGGCGATGCGGCGAGCGCATCGTCGAACAGCTTCATCGCCTCGTCCGGCTGCTGCATCTGCAGCAACAGCTGGCTCTCGGCGACGAGCATGTTCGATGCGAAGCGTGGATTGGCATTCGCCGAACTTGCGCAGGTGCCGCACGGCGCCGTCGCGGTCGCCGAGCTCGCTGAACAAGATTCGCGCGGTTCGCAATTGCGCTTCGACGGCGTGTGTGCCGTCCGTCACGCGCGAGTAATTGCGCGTGGCTTGGAGGTAGTCCTTCTCCGTTTCGGCTATACGGCCGAGGTAGTAGAACGCTTCCGCTTGGTAGTGCTCGTCGCCGCGCAAGTCGTTGAAATGCTGCTTGGCGGCGTCGAGATTTTGCTGCGTCATCTCGAGGAACGCGAGCGCGCGGATCGCTTCCGGCATGCCCGGGCTGGTGTCGAGTATCTTGTTGAGCCTCGTTTCGGCATCACTCGATTTGCCGGCCGAGAGCAACAGCTCCGCGTATTGGAGTTGCACGTCGACGTCGTCGGCGTGTTGCCCCGCCACACGCGCACCGATCTCGAGACTGTGGTCGGTGCGTCCGGCCACGAGCAGGCTGCGCGCGTATAGGAGCTGTGCGTCGACCCAGGTGGGATCCGAGTCGGCCGCGGCTTTTGCGTTGTCGAGCGCGAGCTGAAAGTCGCCCGAGCGCAATGCAAGCCTGGCGAGCGCGTACTGGCCGGACGGCGTGCCGGGAAATTTCTGGATCAAGGCCTGCATGATTGCAGTGGCCTCGTCGGTGTAAGGCTCCGCGGACAAAGCTTCGAGCACGAGCGCGAGCCCGGAGCCCGGATCACCGAGCCGGTTCACGAAATCGTCGAATGCCGCCACCGCCGCGTCGAGCCGGTTGGCCCGCGTTTCGAAGACACCGGAAAACCAGAGCGGGCGCTCGTCGTCCGGTGCCAATTCGTGCCAGCGCGCGGCGGCCTTGAGGCCGAGATCGTTGATCTCGGCTTGATGCGCGAGTCGCGTCGCACGCTCCGCGAACGACGGGTCGTCGGAAATGGTGGCCGCTGCGAAGAACTCGTTCGCGGCCGTCTCGACCTGCTGGCGCTCGAACGCGACCTCGGCGAGCAGAGCATGCGTGTCGATCGCGACCTGGCGGTCGGCCGTCTCGTCCGTCGTCGGTGCGGAGGCGCAGCCGCCCAGGACGGCGACCAGAACTACGAGCTGCAAGCGCTTCATGCGTGCAATATACCCCAGCCAACCGCCGAATAATGCCCTGCGGATCACGTTGCGCACCTCCGGCCTTGCTTGTGAAGACTCGTTGATTCCTCGACAATTTGCCGCATGGACGGATTCATCGAAACATTGTCGAGCTACGTCGACACGAAGACGATCGGCGACATTGCGCTTGCGTGGGGCGGCCGCCTCGCTGCAGCGCTGGTCGTATTCCTGATCGGCCGCATCATCGCTCGCACGCTGACGCTGTGGTTCCGCCGGGCGGTCGGCCGCGTCGGCATGGACGACACGCTGACCCACTTTTTCGGCAGTGTCGTCTACGTCATCCTCTTGACGTTCGTGGCGCTGACCGCCGTGGCCATTCTCGGCGTGCCGACGACGAACTTCCTTGCGATGATCGGCGCGGCGGGCCTGGCGATCGGTCTCGCGGTCAAGGACTCGTTGTCGAACTTCTCCTCGGGCGTAATGCTCGTTTTCTTCCGGCCGTTCAAGGTCGGTGACTATGTGGAGGCGGCCGGCGTGGGCGGCACCGTCGAAACGATCGGCATTTTCAACACCGTCGTCAAAACGCCGGACAATCGCGTGATCACGATCCCGAACAGCCTCGTGTACGCAGGCACGATCACGAACTACACGGCCGAGCCGACGCGCCGAATCGATCTCGTCATCGGCATCAGCTACGAGGACGATGTTGCCAAGGCCAAGGCGCTGATCGGCGATGTCCTCGCCGCCGACGAGCGCGTGCTCGCGGAGCCCGCGCCCGCGCTGTTGTTGCTCGAACTCGCCGACAGCAGCGTCAACATTGCGGTTCGCCCATGGGTCGCCACGTCGAATTACTGGGCCGTGCGTAGCGATCTCCTGGAACGCATCAAGCGCACTCTTGAAGACAATGGGTTGTCGATTCCGTTCCCGCAGCGGGATCTGCACATCGTCGGTCAGCCGGCTACCGGACAGTGAAGGAGTCGCTGCGCGAGAAGTTGACCAGCTTGGTGGAGCGCTACGAAGAGATCGCTCACATGTTGAGCGATCCCGCGACGATTTCCGACAAAGACCGATTCCGTGACCTGTCCAGGGAATACGCACGCCTCGAGAACGTCGCGCGCGACTTCAATGCCTATCGACGGCTCGAGAGCGACATCGCGGCTTCCGAGGAGCTCGGCGCGGGCGAGGATCCAGAGATGCGCAAGCTGGCAGAGGAGGAGTTGCGCAGCTTGAACGAGCAACGAGTCGTGCGCGAGCAGCAGCTGTCCTTGCACCTCGTGCCGCGCGATCCCGACGACGACGCGAATCTGTTTCTCGAGATACGTGCCGGCGCAGGCGGCGACGAGGCCGCGATCTTCGCGGGCGATCTCTTTCGCATGTACAGCCGGTACGCGGAGCGGCAAGGCTGGAGCGTCGAGATCTTGAGCGAGAGTGACGGGGAGCACGGCGGGTACAAGGAGATCATCAGCCGCGTGGTCGGCAAGGGCGCGTACGCGAAGTTGAAGTTCGAGTCCGGCGTGCACCGTGTTCAGCGCGTGCCGGAGACGGAGGCGCAGGGGCGCATCCACACTTCCACGTGCACCGTGGCCGTGTTCCCGGAGCCCGAGGATGTCGGCGATATCGAGATCAACAAGAGCGATCTGCAGGTCGACACGTACCGCGCCTCGGGCGCCGGCGGACAGCACGTGAACAAGACCGATTCGGCGATCCGGATCACGCATCTACCGACCGGTATCGTCGTCGAATGCCAAGACGAGCGCTCGCAGCACAAGAATCGCGCGCGCGCGATGAGCCTGCTCCAAGCGAAGCTGCGTAACGCGGAGGAAACCAAGCGGCAGACCGAGACGGCCGAACGTCGTCGTAGCCTCGTGGGCACGGGCGATCGCTCGGAGCGAATTCGCACGTACAACTTCCCGCAAGGCCGACTCACGGATCACCGCATCAACCTCACGCTCTATAAGCTCGACGAGATCATCGAGGGCGACCTCGGCGACGTCATCGGACCGCTCAGCAACGAATACCGCGCCGATCAGCTCGCAGCGCTCGGCATCGCGAGTTGACGCCGTCATGACCGGCAGCCGACACGTGGCTGACGACGTTATGACGACGGGCGAGCTCGTCGCCGCCGGCGTCGCGGCTCTTGCGAGCACGAGCGAGACGCCGCGCCTCGATGCGGAGCTCATCGTCGCCGCGGTCCTCGGACGGCCACGCAGCTCGGTGATCGCGTTTCCCGAGCGCGCCGTGCCGGCGGCGACGGCCGAGACGTTTCGTGCATCGCTCGCGCGGCGCGCGCGCGGCGAGCCGTTGGCTTACGTGCTCGGGGCCAAGGAGTTCTTCTCGCTCACGCTCGACGTGACGCCCGCCGTGCTCGTGCCGCGACCGGAGACGGAGCTGCTCGTCGAGACATTCCTCGAGCATGTGCCGGTCGGCGCGGGCGCCAATGTGCTGGATCTCGGCACCGGCAGCGGCGCAATCGCGCTGGCGATCAAGCACGAGTGTCCCGACGCGCAAGTCACGGGCGTCGATCGAAGCGCAGCGGCCTTGGCCGTCGCACGCGCCAACGGCGAACGGCTGGGGCTTGCAGTCGCGTGGCGCGAGTCGGATTGGCTCGAGACGCTCGACGATGCGCGTTTCGACGCGATCGTGTGCAATCCTCCCTACGTCCGCAGCGACGACCCTGCGCTCGCCGGCGCCTTGCAGTTCGAGCCGCGCGCCGCGCTCGACGGCGGGCGTGACGGGTTGGCGGCGATCCGGCATCTCTTTGCTGCGGTGCCCCGGCACCTGACGGCCGGCGGTCTGTTCTTGCTCGAGCACGGAGCGGACCAGCGGGCCGCGCTTGCGGAGCTTGCCGCGATCAACGGTTTCGAGGTGCTCGCCGCGCGCGACGATCTGGCGGGCAGGCCGCGTGTGCTCGTGCTCGAGGGCAACGTCCGGTGAGCGACCGGTACGCGCGGCAAATCGTGCTCGACGGCGTCGGCCCCGCCGGACAGGAACGATTCGGCCGCTCGGGCGCTTTGATCGTCGGCCTCGGCGGCTTGGGATGCCCGGCCGCGCTGTATCTCGCGACGGCCGGCGTCGGCCGGCTCGTGCTCAACGACTTCGATCGCGTCGATACGAGCAATTTGCCGCGGCAGATTCTGTTCGACCCGACCGACGTCGGCAAACTCAAGGTCGAGGCGGCGCGCGAGCGGCTCTCGGCGTCGAATCCCGACGTCGTGATCGAGTGTTTGGCCGAGCGTCTCGACGCGGCCGGGCTCGAGAGCGCCATGGCCGGTGTCGACGTAGTGCTCGACTGCACGGACAACTTCGCGGCGCGGTTCGCCGTCAATCGTGCGTGCGTTGCACGTTCGATGCCGCTCGTCTCGGGCGCCGCGGTGCGCTTCGAAGGACAGATTGCGGTGTTTCCCAATCGCCCCGGCGAGCCGTGCTACAACTGTCTTTATAATGACGAGGACGAGTGGCTCGGCGACTGTCAAGGCAACGGCGTGCTCGCGCCCGTGCCGGGTGTCATCGGGACGCTCATGGCGCTCGAGACGCTCAAGCTGTTGCTCGGGCACGAGTCGGCGTTGCGCAACCGTTTGCTGCTCTGGGATGCGCGCCGCGGTGATTGGCAAGGGGTGACCCTCGCGCGCGATCCGGATTGCATCGTTTGCCGCAACCGCTGAGTCGCCGACGGCAACCGGCTGCCGAGCGAGATCTCGTACACGCGTTGGGTCGGCAGGTTTCGACGAAGGGGAGGTGTTCGATGTCTAACTTGCGTTCGGCGGCCGTGGCCGCTTTGTGTCTTGCCGCCGTCGGCAGTGCAGCGGCGCAGCAAGCGTTCGTTCCGGTCACGGATGCGATGTTGCAGAAACCCGATCCGGCCGATTGGCTCATGTGGCGGCGCACGCTCGATACGTGGGGCTTCAGCCCGCTCGATCAGATAGACCGTGACAACGTGCACAACCTGCGTCTCGTCTGGACGCGCGCGCTCGGTCCCGGCATCCAAGAGGGCACGCCGCTCGTCCACGACGGCGTGATGTACTTTCCGAATCCGTCCGACCTCGACCAGGCGTTCGATGCGGCCACGGGAGACCTGCTTTGGGAGTACCGGCGCACGCTGCCGAGCGACTTGACCGACTACATGCCCGTGCCGTCGATCAATCGCAATCTCGCGATCTACGACGATTCGATCATCGACACGAGCGCCGACGACTACGTGTTCGCCCTCGATGCGCGCACCGGCAAGCTGAAGTGGGAGACGAAGATCCTCGACTACCACCACGGGGCTCAGCAAACGTCGGGGCCGATCATTGCGAACGGAAAAATCATCTCGGGCCGTGGCTGTGAGCCTGAAGGCGGCCCTGCCGCGTGCGTGATTACGGCGCACGACGCGCGGACGGGCAAGGAGCTGTGGCGCCGGCGAACGATTGCGGCGCCCGGCGAGCCGAACGGTGACTCGTGGGGCGATCTGCCGGACGACGCGCGCTGGCACGTCGGCAGCTGGCTCGTGCCGAGCTTCGACCCGGCGCTGAATCTGATTTACGCCGGTACGTCGGTCACGTCGCCGGCCCCGAAGTTCGCGCTCGCCGGCAACGATCTGAAGTATCTTTATCACAACTCGACCCTCGCGCTGAATGCGGATACCGGCGAAATCGTTTGGTACTACCAGCATCTCGTCGATCATTGGGATCTCGATCATCCGTTCGAGCGGTTGCTCGTCGACACGGTCGTCGCGCCCGATCCGGACGCCGTGCGCTGGATCAATCCGCGCTTGAAGCCCGGTGAGCGGCGCAAGGTCGTCACGGGCATTCCGGGCAAGACCGGCGTCGTCTACACGCTCGACAGAGAGACCGGCGAATTCCTCTGGGCGACGCCTACCGTCCGGCAAAACGTCATCGAGAACATCGACGGCCTCACGGGCGAGGTCACGGTCAATCCCGAGACGACGTTCGTGGAGATCGGTCAAGAGCGCTTCGTTTGTCCGACCGCGCTCGGCGGCAAGAACTGGCCGTCGGGCACGTACAGCCCGCTCGGCAACGTCATGTTCTTCCCGCTGCAGAACACCTGTATGAAGATTTCGCCGACCTTGAGCCGGCCGAGCCTCGATTCGCTGTACGGGGTTCGCAGCAGCAACCAAATCGCACCCGGCGGCACCAACGTCGGCAGCGTTCGCGCCATCTCGGTCGAGACGGGCAAGACACTTTGGACTTTCGACCAACGCGCCGGCGTCCTCTCGCTCATGTCGACGGCCGGCGGCCTCGTGTTCGGCGGCGACGCGAACGGCCGGTTCCGCGCGCTCGATCAGAACACGGGCAAAGTGTTGTGGGAAATCAATCTCGGCTCACCGGTCTCGGGCTACCCCGTCACGTTCGCGGTCGGCGGTAAGCAATACGTGGCGGTGAGCACGGGCTCGTCCTTGACGGCGATGGGAACGCTCGCGTTGACGCCCGACTTGCATCCGAGCTCGGGCAACAATCTTTATGTGTTCGCGCTGCCGGACTGACGCCGTGAGGTCGAACGGCGGCTCGGGTTCGAGCGGCGGCTGTTCCGCGGTCAGGTAGCGTGAATCGCCGTGACATTGCGCAGCGGCTCGTCTGCGACGAACCGGCGCACGTTGTCGACGACGAGCTCCTGCATCTCGCGGCGCACGATCTCGCCGCCGCCGATGCCGGCGACGTGCGGCGTCACTAGGACTTTCGGATGTCGCCAAAGCGGATGCTCGGCCGGCAACGGCTCGGGATCGGTGACGTCGAGTGCAGCACCGGCAACCGTGCCGTCTTGGAGCGCGGCGAGCAAAGCATCCGTTGCAACGAGCGGGCCGCGCGAGACGTTTACGAGGAGGGCGCCGGGTTTCAGTGCGCGAAATGCGCCGGCGTCGAGCAGCGCCTCGGTAGCGGCCGTGAGCGGCAGCGTGACCACGAGCACCTCGCTTGTCGCGAGCACGTTCACGAGCTCGGTCAGGGCTGCGACGCGAAAACCGTTCGGCTCGACGCGCGCGCGGCTGGCGACACCCGTCACGTGCGCACCGAAAGCGCGCGCGAGCTCGGCGAATCGTCGCCCGATGTGACCGAAGCCGAGCACGGCGACCTCTTTCCCGCGAAGCGTCGTGAGCGTCGGCGCGACGGAGCGAAACGTCCATTCGCGCCGCTGTTGCGCCGCGACCATCGCCGGCAACCGTCTGATCAACGCGAGCAGCAAGAGCAAGGCATGCTCTGCGACGACCGTCGAGTTCACGGCGCCGAGGTTGGTCACGACGACTCGCGGCGGTACGCCGAGTCGCTCCATGTTGTCGAAGCCCGCGTTCAAGAGCTGCACCCAGCGTAGCGTCGTCGAGACCGTAAGGGCCGCCGCGAATTCGGTGTTCCATGGAACGACGGACGTCACGAACGCATCGACGTCGGACATCCGCGCGAGGGCGCTCGCGCGATCCTCGGCCCGGACGACCTCGGCGCCCGCGACCGCCGCGACGGCGTCGGCAACGCCGAAGTCGCTGCCGCCGGTCCAAACGAGAACACGCTTGCGCGTCACGCGAGCCTCAATGCACGAGCGAGCTCGGCACGGCGCCGCCCTGAAGAATCGTATCGATGTCTCGCTCGTGATAGCGGAACGAGCGATTGCAGAACTCGCAGTTGAGCTCGACGTGCCCTTGCTCGGCGAGCAGCGACGTGAGCTCGTCCGCGCCCAGCATGCGCAGCACGCCGGCCAGCCTGTCCGGGGTGCAGCGGCAGTCGTGCTCGACGGGGTTCGCGTCGAACAGGCGTATCAGGTGGCCCGCGAAGATCTTGGGCAGGAGCTCGGCGGCCGGCAGTGCCGCAAGATCGCCGGCGGCGACTGCTTGGGCCGCGGCCGCCGCAGCCGCAAATTCCTCGTGTGCGATTGGCTCGTCGCTGCCGGGCAGCACTTGGAGCAGCAGGCCCGCCACGCGTTGCTCGGTGCAGCTGAGCACGAGCCGCGTCGGCAACTGCTCCGACTGCCGGAAGTACGCTTCGAGACAGCGGTCGAGCCGATGGCCTTCGAGCGGCACGATGCCTTGAAAGAAGCCGTTCGGTCCGCCCGTGTCGACGTTGACCACGAGCCGTCCGGCGCCGAGCAGCGGCACGGCTCGCGCGGCGCTCGAGGACTGCGCCATGCCGCGCACTTTGAGCATCCTCGAGCACTGAATCAGCAGCAGCTTGAGCGGTCCCTCGCCCTGCAGCTGCATCGAGACGCTCGGCTGCGCCTTGAGCCCGCTCGCGAGCAGCACGGTCGCGGCGACGCCTTCGCCGAGCAGGTCGCGGACCTCGGGAGCGTAGTCGTGCTCGGCGATCACTTGCCGCCAGGTTTCCTCGAGCCGGACGAGCGCGCCGCGCATGCCGCTGTTCTCGAGCAGGAAGCCTTGAACTTCGTTCATGTCGCTTCGGCTCAGCCGCCGAGCTTGCGGCGCAGGGCTTCGTTGACCTGCTGGGGGTTGGCCTTGCCGCGCGAGGCCTTCATGACTTGGCCGACGAGAAAACCGAGCACCTGAGTCTTGCCGGCCCGATATTGCTCGACCTGCGCCGCATTCGCGGCGAACACGTCGGCGACGATCGCGTCGATGCTTGCCGCATCGGAGATCTGCACCAGGCCGTGCTTCTCGATGATCTCGGCCACGCCGCCTTCGCCGTTCCACAGCGCCTCGAACACTTGCTTGGCGATCTTGCCCGAGATCGTGCCGTCGGCGATCTTATCGAGCAGCGCCGCGAGCGTCGGTTGCGCCGATCCGGCTCGCGCCGATCTCGATTCCGTCGCGGTTGAGTGCCGCCGTGAGCTCGCCCATGACCCAGTTCGCCGCGAGCTTCGGTGCCGCGCTCGTTGCGCGTCGCGACAGCGACTCGAAGTAGTCGGCGAGCGCGTGCTGCGCGTCAGCACGTCCGGCATCGTAGGACGGAGAGCTCGTAGTCGCGGCTGAAGCGTTCGCGCTTGGCGTCCGGCAGCTCGGGCAGCGTCTTGGCGAGCTCGTCGACCCATTTGGCGTCGACGAAAACGGGCAATAGATCGGGATCGGGGAAGTAGCGGTAGTCGTTGGCTTCCTCTTTGCTGCGCATCGAGCGCGTCTCGTTGCGGTCGGGATCGTAGAGCCGGGTCTCCTGGACGATCTTCCCGCCGGATTCGAGCACGTCGATTTGCCGTTCGACCTCGATCTCGATGGCCTTCTCGACGAATCGGAACGAGTTCAGGTTCTTGAGCTCCGTGCGCGTGCCGAGCTTGTCGCTGCCGGCGGTCGCACCGAGACGTTGGCATCGCAGCGGAACGAGCCTTCCTGCATGTTGCCGTCGGAAATGTCGAGGTAGCGCACGAGCGTGTGGATCTTGCGCATGTAGGCGCCGGCCTCGGCCGCGGAGCGCATGTCGGGCTCCGAGACGATCTCGAGCAGCGGCGTGCCGGCACGATTCAAATCGATGCCGGACAGCCCCGGAAATCCTCGTGCAGCGACTTGCCGGCGTCTTCCTCGAGGTGCGCTCGCGTGATGCCGATGCGTCTTGCTCGACCCGTTCTCGAGCACGATGTCGATGTGGCCGCCGTGCACGATCGGCAGCTCGTATTGGCTGATCTGATAGCCTTTCGGCAAGTCGGGATAGAAGTAGTTCTTGCGTGCGAAGACGGAGCGCGCGTGCGATCGTGCAATCCGTCGCGAGGCCGAACTTGACGGCCATGCGGACGGCCTCGCCGTTGAGCACGGGCAGCACGCCCGGGTAGCCGAGATCGACGAGATTCGCCTGGCTGATTCGGCGGCGCGCCGTAGCGCCGTAGACGTGCCCGAGAAGATTTTGCTCTCCGTCGCGAGCTGCGTGTGAATTTCGAGGCCGATGACGACTTCCCATTCCATGATCTTCTCGAGCTCAGGCGTAGCGCCGGCGGCACGCGAGTGTGCCAGTCCGTCGCGCGCTGGAAGTGGTGCGCGGCCTTGAGCAAGCGCGCCTCCTGCAGCGGCGGGGCGACGAGCTGCAGGCCGACCGGCAGCCTCGTCGACGAAGCCGCACGGAATCGACATCGCGGGCACGCCGGCCAAGTTCGCTCCGATCGTGTAGATGTCGTTGAAATACATCTGCACGGGATCGTCGGTCTTTTGGCCGATCCCGAAAGCCGGCGTCGGCGTCGTCGGGCCGGCGATCAGGTCCACCTCGGCGAACGCCCGCGCGAAGTCGTCGCTGATGAGCTGGCGAACTTTTTGGGCCTGCAGGTAGTACGCATCGTAGTAGCCGGCCGACAGCACGTAGGTGCCGGTCAAGATGCGGCGCTTGACCTCGGCGCCGAACCCTTCGCCGCGGTTGCGCATGTAGAACTCGAGCAAGTCGAGGTCCTCGGCGTCCGCGCAGCGATGGCCGAAACGCACGCCGTCGAAGCGCGAAAGGTTCGACGAGGCTTCGGCGGGCGCCACGACGTAGTAGGCGGGCACCGACAGACGGATGTTGTCCAGCCGGATGCTCTTGAAGCGGGCGCCGAGCTGCTCGAACTCCGCAGAGCGCGGCTCGGACGGCGGCCCCGCAGTCCGCGTCGAGCCCGGCATCGAAGAAATTCTCGGGCACGCCGATCGTCAAGCCGTCCGCAAGGCTCGGCGAGGGCTGGCCGAGTAGCGCGGCACGGGCTCGTCGAGCGACGTCGAATCGCGCGGGTCGAAGCCCGCCATGGCCTCGAGCATCAGCGCCGCAGTCCTGCGCCGTTCGCGTGAGCGTGCCGGCCTGGTCGAGGCTCGAGGCGAAGGCGATCATGCCGTAGCGCGAGACGCGTCCGTAGGTCGGCTTGAGGCCGGTCAGCCCGACCAGTGCCGCGGGCTGGCGGATCGAGCCGCCCGTGTCGGTGCCCGTCGCCCCGGCGGCGAGCCGCGCGGCGACCGCGGCTGCGGAGCCGCCCGAAGAGCCGCCCGGCACCAGGTCGTGATCCCATGGGTTGTGAACGGGGCCGTAGTAGCTCGTCTCGTTCGACGAGCCCATCGCGAACTCGTCCATGTTCGTCTTGCCGAGCATGACGGTGCCGGCCGCGGCCGAGGCGCTCGACGACGGTCGCATCGTACGGCGAGATGAAGTTGTCGAGCATGCGCGAGCCGCATGAGCGTCTTGACGCCGGCCGTGCAGAAGATGTCCTTGTGGGCGATCGGAATGCCGGTCAGCGGCGCCGCGTCGCCGGCGGCGATGCGCCGGTCGGCTGCAGCGCGCCTGCGCGAGCGCGCCTCGGCCGTCCGGTGACCGAAGAAGCGTTCAGCGCCCGTCGAGGCGCTCGATGCGCTCGAGGAAGTGCTTGGCGAGCTCGATAGCCGAGAAACGCCGTGCTTTGAGATCCTGCGGCGAGTTCAGCGAGGTCCGGGAGTGCATCGTCGGTGCGGTGTGGTCTTGGGACAGCCGGTCGGTGTCCCGCCGGCGGCCGTCTCGGCGCCGGAGCAGGCGGTTGCCGCCTACTCGATGACCTTGGGAACGAGATATAGATCACGTTCTACGAGCGGCGCGTTGCGCTGGTAGAGCTCGTGGCGATCCTGCTCGGTCACGCGATCGTCGCGCAGGCGCTGCGGCCGGTCGAGCGGATGCGCCATGGGCTCGACACCGCTCGTATCGACGGCTTGGAGCTGGTCCACGAGGCCGACGATGCTCGAGAGCTTCGCCGAGACGTCGGCGATTTCGCCGGCCGGTGATCTCGAGCCGGGCGAGCTCGGCCGAGCTTGCGAATGTCTTCGGGTTTGAGCACGCGTCTGACGTTCAAATTGGGTGACTATCTCGAGTGATGCAATTCTCATTAAACTATACACGTCGCTTGCTGATTGTCCTACCCGTTGCTAAAGTCGCCGTTTGGTTTCCCTTAGCGGCCTTGGGCCTCAATGTTAAAGAGCTTTCTCGGATATTTCTCCAACGATTTATCCATCGATCTGGGCACGGCCAACACCCTGATTTACGTTCGGGGACGTGGCATCGTGCTCAACGAGCCGTCGGTCGTCGCGATCCGCGAGGAGCCGGGCCGCGGCGGCAAAGTTCTCGAGGCCGTCGGCGTCGAAGCGAAGAACATGCTCGGCCGGACGCCGGGCCATATTACCGCGATCCGGCCGCTCAAAGACGGCGTGATCGCCGATTTCAGCGTCACGGAGAAGATGCTCCAGTATTTCATCAAGAAAGCGCACGGCTCGCGCTATTTTCGGCCGAGCCCGCGCGTGCTCGTTTGCGTGCCCTACGGCTCGACGCAGGTCGAGCGGCGGGCGATCCGCGAGTCGGCCGAAGGCGCCGGCGCGCGTAAAGTCTATCTGGTCGAGGAGCCGATGGCCGCGGCGATCGGCGCCGGCATGCCCGTGCACGAAGCGCGCGGCTCGATGGTGCTCGATATCGGCGGCGGCACCTCGGAGGTCGCCGTCATCTCGCTGAACGGCATCGTCTACGCCGCGTCGGTGCGCATCGGCGGCGATCGTTTCGACGAAGCGATCACGAACTACGTGCGTCGCAACTACGGCATCTTGATCGGCGAGGCCACGGCCGAGCGTATCAAGCACGAGATCGGTTCCGCGTATCCCGGGCAGGACGTGCAGGGAGATCTCGGTCAAAGGCCGCAACCTGTCCGAAGGCGTGCCGCGCAGCTTCACGCTCAACAGCAACGAGATTCTCGAAGCGTTGCAGGAGCCGCTGCAAGGCATCGTTGGGGCCGTCAAGGTTGCGCTCGAGCAAACGCCGCCCGAGCTCGGCGCCGACGTCGCCGAGCGCGGCATCGTGTTGACCGGCGGCGGCGCTTTGCTCACCGACATCGACAAGCTGCTGACTGAGGAAACCGGGCTTGCCCGTCGTGATCGCCGACGAGCCGCTGACGTGCGTGGCTCGAGGCGGCGGACGCGTGCTCGAGTTGCTCGACGAGTACGGGCCTGCGGCGTTCTCGGTGGAGTGAGCTAACGCCGGGAGCCGTATTGCAGGAGCAACGGATGAGCGCGCCAGGACGAACCACCAACGGCTTCGGGCGAGGTGGGATTTCCATGGGCGCCCGTTTCCTGCTGCTCGCGCTTGTCTGTCTGTCGTTGATGTTGCTCGATCATCGTGATCGAGCATCTCGCCCGGGTCCGGCAGGGGCTCTCCCTCGTCGATCTATCCCGTCCGCGTGCTCGTCGACTTGCCGTTTCGCGCTTGGTCGTCGGCGCGCACGTCGTTTGCCGAGCGCGAGGCACTGCTCGCCGAGAACGAGCAGCTCAAGCGCGATCAGCTCAACGCCGAGTTTGCGCCTGCAGCGTCTTGCCGCGCTCGAGATCGGAGAACGCGCGGCTGCGCGAGCTGCTCGATTCCACGGCACGCGTCGGCAGCCGTGTGCTGATCGCCGAGATTCTTGCCGTCGACCTCGATCCCTATCGCCAGCGGTTCGACCTCAACCGTGGGCTCGTCGACGGCGTCTATGTCGGTCAGGCGCTGCTCGATGCCCAACGGCGTCGTCGGGCAAGTCGTCGCGCGTGGGTCCGCTGACCTCGGAAGCCGTGCTGATCACGGATGCCGATCACGCGCTGCCGGTCAGCATCAACCGCAACGGCTTGCGAACCATCGCGGTCGGCACGGGCGACAGCAATCTGCTGCGGTTGCCGTATCTGACGAACAACGCCGACATCGAGGTCGGCGATCTGCTGGTGTCCTCGGGGCTCGGCGGCGTGTTTCCGGCCGGCTATCCGGTTGGACGTGTGATCGAAGTCCGCGTCCGGCCGGACCAGTCGTTCGCCGACGTCATTGCCGACGCCTGCCTCGGCGCTCGACCGCGACCGGGAGGTACTGCTTGGTCTGGAACGCCGCGGACGAGGTGCCTCGGGCCTCGGAAGCGGCCAAAGTGGCGGAAGCGCACTGATGAATCGGACGCAACGCGGTTGGCTGGGTCCGGCGGCGAGTCTTGTGCTCACGCTGGCGCTCGCGGCCGTCCCGCTGCCGGATTCGGTTTCGGCCTTTCGGCCCGACTTCGTCGCCGTCGTGCTCGTGTATTGGTCTTTGATCGCGCCGCGCCGGTTCAGCCTGTTGACCGCGTTTTGGATGGGACTCGCGCTCGATACGCTGTCCGGCTCGTTGCTCGGGCAGCACGCGCTCGCGATGCTCGTAATCGTCTATCTCGCCGAGCGCTTCCACTTGCGTCTGAGGGTCTTTCCGATTTCGCAGCTTGCGATCACGGTGTTCGTGTTGCTCGCTCTGTATCAGTTCGTGCTGTTTTGGGTCGACGGCGTCGCGGGTCGCACCGTGCCGCTCGAGGCGCGTTGGGGTCCTCCCGTGACTGGCGTGATCGTTTGGCTCGTCATGCACGCTTTGCTCGCTCATCCGCGGACCGAAGCGCGCGCGAGGCTCTAAGGCATGGCACGCTCGCAACCACTCAAGGATCACTGGCAGGAGCAACGGCTCTTTCTGTCGCGGATCATTGCGGCGGCCATCATCGTCGTGTTGCTGACGGCCGTATTGATCGCGCGACTCGTGCAGCTGCAAATCGTCGACTATCAGCGCTTCAGCGAGCTTTCGCAGGGCAACCGTCTACGCATCGAGCCGTTGCCGCCGAACCGCGGTTTGATCTACGACCGTAACGGCCTCGTCATCGCCGAGAACCTGCCGAACTGGCAGCTCGTGGCAGTGGCCGAGGAGATCGAGAATCTCGACGACACGTTGCATTCGCTCGAGGACCTGGGGCTGGTGGATCCGGCCGAGCACAACAACCTGCGTCGACCTCGTGCGCTCGCATCGCGGGTTCGAGCGCGTCAAGCTCAGCAACCTGACCGAGGAGCAGGCCGCGACGCTTCGCGGTTCGCCGTCTCCGCTTCCCGGGCATCGATATTCAAGAAGGCCTCGCCCGCTACTATCCGTTCGGCGAAGCCAGCGCGCATGCCGTCGGCTACGTCGGCAGCATCAGCCTGGCCGATCTCGAGCGCATCGATCGCAGCGACTACGCGGCCACGTCGCAGATCGGCAAGACCGGTGTCGAGCGAGCCTACGAGGACGTGCTGCACGGCCACGTCGGTTATCGTCAGCAAGTCGTCAACGCGCAAGGCCGCGTGCTGTTCGATCCGGCCGACACGCAAGCGAGCTCGTCCGCGAATGCGGTCGGCGGCCTCGAGACGAAGTGGCCCGTACCGGGCGACAACGTCGTGCTCTCGCTCGACATGCATTTGCAGCTCGCCGCGCAGGAGGCCATGGCCGACGTGCGCGGCGCCGTCGTTGCGATCGACCCTCGCAACGGCGACGTGTTGGCGCTCGTGAGCACGCCGTCGTTCGATCCGAATCGATTTGCTGCGGGCTTGAGCCGCCCGGATTTCGTGGCGCTAAACCAGGACCCCAACAAGCCGCTGTTCAATCGCGCGCTGGCCGGCACTTATCCGCCCGGCTCCACGATCAAGCCATTCATCGGCGCTCACCGCGCTGCAGCACGAGAGCGTGGATCCCAATGAGCAAGTGTTTTGCCCGGGCGAGTTCCGTCTGCCGGGTCAAACGCACCGCTATCGCGAGGGGCGCGGCGGTGGGCACGGCGCCGTGGACTTGCACGAGGCGATCGTCCGTTCTTGCGACGTGTATTTCTATCAGCTCGCGCTTGCCGTCGGTATCGACGACATGGCGTCCGGTCTGAAGTCGTTCGGTTTCGGCACGCCGACGGGCCTCGATATCATGCGGCGAGAATGCCGGCGTCGTGCCGTCGCCGGAATGGAAGAAGAGGCAGTTTTCGCGGCGCGAGGACCAAGTCTGGTTCCCGGGAGAGACCGTCATCACGGGCATCGGCCAAGGCTTCATGCTCGTGACGCCGCTGCAGCTGGCGCATGCGGAAGCGACCTTGGCGGCGAACGGTGTGCGGCATCAGCCGCGGCTGCTCATCGGCACCGAGGACGCCGTGACCCGCGAGACGCGTTGGGCGGACCCGAAAGTCTTGCCCGGTGTCGACGATTCGGATCCCGATCACTGGCAGACAGTGCATGACGCCATGGTCGGCGTGACGACGGAGCTGCATGGCACGGCACGGCTACCGATGAAGGGCACGAATTATACGGTGGCGGGCAAGACGGGTACGGCGCAGGTGTTCACCGTCGCGCAAGACGAGAAGTACCACGAGGAAGACGTCGACGAGCGGTTGCGCGATCACGGTTTGTTCGTGGCGTACGCGCCGGCCGACGCGCCGAGTATCGCGGTCGCCGTCATCGTCGAGAACGGCGGTGGTGGCAGTCGGGCCGCAGCGCCCGTAGCGCGTAAGATCTTGGACGCTTACTTCGCATCGCAAGAGTATGTCGCTCGGCGAGCCTTGAGTGGGGTCGGACGAGCGGCTCCGGCCGTAGGTCCTCGAGTTTCTTCGGGCTCGTCGTGGACCTGCCTCTGCTCGTGCTCGTGCTCGCCATCACCGCGATCGGGTTCGTCGTGCTCTACAGCGCGCGTCGCCGCGGATACGGGGTTGCTGTTGCGCCAAGTGCTGCGCTTCACGGTCGGGCTCGCCGCGTTTCTCGTGCTTTCGCAGGTGCCGCCGCGCTACCTGAGGATGTGGACGCCGTGGGCCTTCTTTCTCGGGTTGGGCTTGCTGATCGCCGTCATGGTGGAAGGGGAAATCGGCAAGGGCGCCCAACGCTGGCTCGACCTCGGCATCGTGCGGTTCCAGCCGTCCGAGCTCATGAAGCTCGCGGCACCGATGATGGTCGCCTGGTTCATGCACGACCGGCGCTTGCCGCCGACGTTCGTGCATCTCGTCGCGACAGCGCTCATCGTGATCGTGCCGGCGCTGCTGATTGCCGAGCAGCCCGATCTCGGCACGGCCATGCTGGTCATCGCGGCCGGCGGGCTCACGATTCTGCTGGCCGGCGTCAGCCTGCGGATGATCACGGCGCTCGGCTTGCTCGCCCTCGGAACGATACCGATAGTGTGGGCGTACATGCGCGACTATCAGCGCGCGCGAGTGTTGACGTTCCTGAATCCTGAATCCGATCCTCTCGGAACCGGCTACAACATCATCCAATCGAAGATCGCCATCGGCTCCGGCGGCTTGTTCGGCAAGGGCTGGCTCAAGGGTACGCAAGCGCATCTGGAGTTTTTGCCGGAACGCTCGACCGACTTCATCTTTGCGGTCATGGCCGAAGAGTTCGGCTTGCTCGGGCTGCTGCTGCTGCTGACACTCTACGTGTCGCTGGTCGGCCGCGGGCTCTACATCGCGGGACAAGCTCAAGAGACGTACACACGGCTGTTGGCCGGCGCGTTGAGTCTCACCTTCTTCTTCTACGTGTTCGTCAACGCAGGCATGGTTTCGGGCTTGCTGCCGATCGTCGGCGTGCCGTTACCGCTCGTGAGCGCCGGCGGCACCTCGATGGTGACCCTCATGGCCGGTTTCGGTATGCTCGCAGCGATTCACAAGCACAGGAAGTTGCTCGCGCCATGAGCTTTCGCCCGGCAGGACGCATCCTCGGGCGCGTCGTGGCCGCCACTGTCGCGATAGTCGCGCTGAGCGGCTCGGCGCATGCCGACAACCAGGACACGATCGCGCGCGCGCGCGAGGATTTCGTGGCGCGCATGGTCAAGACACACGGTTTCGACCGCGATGCGCTCGAGGCTTTGTTGGCCAGCGCCGTCATCGACCAAAAGATTCTCGACGCCATCTCACGGCCTGCGGAACGGGTCGTGCCTTGGTACGAGTATCGGAAGATTTTCGTGACGGATCAGCGTATCGACGCCGGCGTGCAATTTTGGCGTGATCACTCCGAAGCGTTGTCGCGGGAGTCCGGCCGCTACGGCGTCCCTCCCGAGATGCTCGTCGCGATCATCGGTGTGGAGACGTTTTTCGGCCAGCGCATGGGCCGCTACCGCGTGCTCGATTCGCTCTCCACGCTTGCTTTCGCTTATCCGCCGCGAGCGAAGTTCTTCGCTTCCGAGCTCGAATCGTTTCTGCTGCTCGCGCGCGAGGAAGACGTCGACGTCTCGTCCGCGCTCGGTTCCTATGCGGGCGCGATGGGCGCCGGCCAGTTCATTCCTTCGAGTTATCGCGCATACGCCGTCGACGGCAACGACGACGGCAAGCGCGATCTGTGGAGCGACTGGGACGATGTGCTAGGCAGCGTCGCGAACTATTTCAAGAGGAACGGCTGGCAGCCCGGTCAGCCCGTGGCCGAGCGGGCCACGCGCTCGCCGCGCTTCAAAGGTGCCGAGCCGAAGGATCGGCTCGCCATCGACGCGACCGTCGGGTCGCTCAGTAAGCGAGGCTATGTGTTTCAGGCCGACGTGCCGAGTGAAACGCCCGCGGGCGTGTTCGCTCTCGAGGCGCAAGGCGGGGGCTCCGAGTATTGGGTCGGTTACGAAAATTTCCGTGTAATCACGCGCTACAACTCCAGCCCCAAGTATGCGCTCGCCGCGTACGAGCTCGGGCGGGAGATTCTCGCTCGCGTGCAAGCATCGACCTCGATCGCCAGGAGCGAAGCGCAGTGATGGGGCGTCTCGGACGCCACGGTCTATACGCGGTGCTCGTGTCGACGGCCTTGATGTCGGGCTGCGCTCCTTATCGGGATGCTGCGCGCGTGGATGGCGGCGGACGGCCGGCGCCCGTGGCGGCGAACGAGGTGCCGCGCGCGGACCGCGGCAATCCGCCCTTCTACGACGTGCTCGGTAAGCGCTACTACGTGCTCAAGACCAGCCAGGGCTATCGTCAAACCGGCATCGCGTCTTGGTACGGTCGCGAGTTTCACGGTCTCGCGACGTCGAGCGGCGAACCCTACAACATGCACGCGATGACGGCCGCCCATACCACGTTGCCGATTCCGACCTGGGTCGAGGTCACTAATCTCGACAACGGCAAGCGTGTCGTCGTGAAGGTCAACGACCGCGGGCCGTTCGTCGACAACCGGCTCATCGATTTATCGTACGCGGCCGCGCAAGCCCTCGACATGGTGCGAAACGGCACGGCGCGTGTCGAAGTGCGTGCGCTCGGCACGCCGGTCGTGCCGGCCGACAGCACGACAGTTACCGCGGTCGCGGCGCCGGTGTCCCGGGCGACCGTCGTTCCCGTCGCGGTGGCGGCACCGGCGACGGCTTCGGGCGGTACCGTGAGCAGCGACTCGTCGCCGGCAGCCGTACCTGCGCCGCCCGCGGAACAGCTGTTCGTGCAAGTGGGCGCGTTTACGCAGCGCGACAATGCACTGAAGCTCTTAGGCCGCTTGCGCTCGCATGGATTCGGCAACTCTTTCATCGTCACGGATCACGATGGATCGCGCACGCTGCACCGTGTGCGACTCGGTCCGCTCGAGGACGCGCGGGAGTTCGACGCGCTCAGCGGCCGCCTGCGACATCTCGGCGTGGGTGAATCTCGACTCGTCGTCGAACGTTGAACGAACGACTCGAAGAATCTCGTTTTGGGGGAGGGTTGATGCTGCGATCGTGGTTGTTCACGGTTGCCGCACTCGCGTGCGGCACGTTACACGCACAAGTCTCGGTGCCCGACCCGCCCAAGCTCGGGTTCAAGAGCCATTACCTCGTGGATTTCGACACCGGTACGGTCCTTGCCCAGTCCGACGCGGATGAGTCGTTGCCGCCCGCGAGCCTGACGAAGCTCATGACTGCTTACGTTGTGTTCTCGGCCCTGCGCGATGGCCGCATACGGCTCGACGACGAAGCGCCGATCAGTGAGAAGGCCTGGCGGACGGGCGGCACGCGAATGTTCGTCGAGGTCGGCTCGCATGTGAAAGTGGAGGACTTGATCCACGGCATGCTGATCCAGTCCGGCAACGACGCCAGCGTGGCGCTGGCCGAGCACGTGGCGGGCTCCGTCGACGCATTCGTCGATCTCATGAACGCGAAGGCTGCGGCGCTCGGCATGAGCGGCAGCTCGTTTCGTAATCCGACGGGGCTGCCGGCGAAGGGGCACGTGAGCACGGCGCACGATCTCGCGACGCTCGCCGCGGCGTTGATTCGCGAGTTCCCCGACTACTACGGTCTCTATAGTCAGCGGGAGTACACCTACAACGGTATTCGCCAGCACAACCGTAACGCGCTGCTGTGGCGAGATCCGAGTGTCGACGGCATGAAGACCGGGCACACGGAGGCGGCCGGCTATTGCTTGGTCACGTCGGCTCGCCGCGACGGCATGCGGCTCATCGCCGTCGTGATGGGGGCCGACTCGCCCAGGGCCCGCACCGAGGGGGGCGAGCGGTTGCTCGACTACGGGTTCGATGCCTACGAGACACGCAAACTTTACTCGGCCGGCGAGCAAATCAGCGTGGCGCGCGTGTGGGGCGGACAGCCCGAGGTCACGCCCCTTGGGCTCGCGCGCGATCTGTTCGTGACTATTCCGCGCGGCCGCTACGGGCAACTGTCCGCCAGCATGGATCTCGACACGCAGCTCGTTGCGCCGCTCGACGAGGGCGCAACGGTCGGGGAGATCGAGGTCCGGCTAGCCGGCGACCCGCTCTCGAACGTGCCGCTCGTCGTGCTCAGCCACGTCGTGGAAGGCGGTCTTTGGACGAAGGTCGTCGACCAGATCGACTTGTGGCTCGAGTGAAAGTCGGCTCATGAGCGACGACTCGCTGCTCACGTTTCCGTGCGATCTGCCGATCAAAGTGTTCGGACGTAACGACGACGTCTTTCGCTCGGCGGCAATCGGTATCGTGCGCGAGCGCTATGGAGACGCCCATCGAGTCAGTGAGCAGCCGAGCGGGCAAGGCACCTACGTGAGTCTTACGATTACGGTCCGCGCGGCCAGCAGGGCCGAGATCGATGCGGTATATCATGCGCTAGTAGCCAACGAGCATGTATTGATGGTCCTGTGAGCACTCCGCTTCAATTCGCCGCGAACGAGCCGGGCCGGGGCTCGATCGGCGCGCCCGTGATTCGAGCTCTCGGACGCCGGGCGCTGCCGGAAGTGTGGGCCAGCATGCAAGCCTTCACGGCCGAGCGCGACGCACGCACCGCGGACGAGATCTGGCTCGTCGAGCATCCTCCCGTCTTCACGCTCGGATTGCGCGCCGACCGCGCGCATCTGCTCGCGCCGGGCGACATTCCCGTCGTGCAAATCGATCGTGGTGGGCAGGTGACATACCATGGCCCGGGACAGTTGGTCGTCTACGTGCTGCTCGACGTCGGTCGCCTGGGACTCAATATCCGTGCGCTGGTTCAGGCGCTCGAGAACGCCGTGATCGACACGGTGGCCGGGTATGGCGTCACGGCCGTCGCGCGTCGCGAGGCCCCCGGCGTGTACGTGGACGGGAAGAAGCTTGCTGCCGTCGGCCTACGCGTGCGCCGGCACTGCTCGTATCACGGTCTCGCGCTCAACGTCGCGATGGATCTCGCGCCCTACGCACGGATCAATCCTTGCGGCTATGCGGGGCTCGAGCCCACTCAACTCGCGGATCTGGCGGGCATCGACGACCTGTCGCGCGTGCAGGCAGACTTTACGCCGCACCTGCTCGGACACCTGGGTTTCAGGCGCGGTTGAAGCTGCGCAGATAGTTGCCGTACGTGAACGCGAAGCCGACGACGATCCAGACGAGCCACACGAACCGCGTGAGCTCGGGCATCCAGGACTTGCGCGCGACCCAGTAGCCGATGGCAGGCACGGCGGTTACGGCGGCCGTGACGACGATCAGCAGCCCGGTTTCCAGCGCGACGTTGACGGCCGGGATGTCCGCGATTCCCTGGCCGCGTAGTACCGAATTCAATGTCGCAAGCAGCGCGCTCGCGACGATCAGCGCGACCCAATGCGGCAAACCCAACCAAGGCCTTTGCGGCGACGCGGCGGTGTCGAACGACTCCTTCGAGCCGACGTAAATCGATTTGGCGCTGGTGAAACCGCGCTTGGTCGAGATCGACTTGACCCACAGAAACACGAGCAGCCCGGCGAGAACGACCAGCGTGAGCCAATGCGCAATTCTGATTTGCTCGGTCGTGACACCCGCGATCGCAATGACGCCGATCACGCCGGCGACCGATGCTGCGCCGAGTGTGATCAGCCACGGGGTTTGCCGGTAGCAGATCGAAAGGTGGATCGACATCAGGATCACGAGCTGTGGGATCGCGACGTATTGGAGCGTAACGGACGGCCGCGAGATGAGCGTGTTCTCTAGCACGGTCGCAACGAGCAGCGTCGCGAGCACGGCCGACACATAGACGGCGTAATCGCGCGTCGCCCGATTCGGTGAGACGACGAGATGAGTGCGAGCTACGAGGAAGCCTACGAGCGTGATGATCGCGTTACCGAGCAACGCGAGATAAGCTGCGCCGAGCGTGGCCAAATCCACGCCGCGACTGTGCAACGTTCCGAGGAGATCGTGTGAGCTGGCCAGCGGTTCCATGGCCGTGACGAAGCGGGTTACTTCTCGGCCGCGGTTTTGTACGCGTCCGGCGCTTCGGTCGCGAGGAATTCGTACTTGCGCTTCCAGGAGTCGACGGATTCCGACAGCTTCTTGATCGTCGCTTCGTGCTCTTTGACGGTGCCCATCAGACGCGTTACGGAGTTGTCCCGCTCCTTGAGCTTCGCTTCGATCTCCACTCGTCCGTCGTCGCCGCCATTCGCCTGCGGCTGCCGGTTCAGCGCGTCACGCAGTTGCGCCACCTCGCGCTCGAGCGCATCGATCGTGCCACGATCCTTCTCGGTCAGGGCCTTCAAACGCAGGGTCTCCGACTCGCTGCCGCGCAGCTTCGAAAGTTTGCGCTGCTGGTCGTCCGCGTCGGTTTGCAGCTTGGCGATGACCTCGTTCCTCGTTTCGAGCTCCTTTTGCAAACGCTCGATTTCTTGGTTCTTCTCGTCGCCGGACTTTTGACTTGCTCGCGCGACTTTGAGATCCGATTCCAGCGACTGAATGAGCTCTGCCTGCGTGTTTAGGCGCTCCTCGAGCGATTGCACGCGCAACTCGCTGTCCGCGAGTTGATCCTTCGTCAGCGTTGCGCCCTGGTGGCGGGTGACGGCTTCCTGGGCCTCTTGAAGCTCCGCCTTGAGCTTGTCGATGCGCTGGAGAAGCTTCTGGTGCTGAGCCTCCGCTGCCGCTTTGTGAGTGCGTAGACTGTCGAGTCCGGCCTTGAGTGCCGTGTTCGCTTTCATCTTGGTCCGCAGCGTCACGATCAAGGCGGACACCAGGCCTTTTCGACGCTTCACGATGCGCTCGAAATGCTGTGCTTTGCCGAGGCGCCACTTGGCTTCCTCGTATCGCTCGTGGGCCTCCTCGAGCTGCTCCTGCAGCTTCGTGAGCTGCTCTCGCCGCTCGTTGGCCAGCTCGCCGAGATTCTCGGCGTTGTCTTTTTCTTCCTTGAGCTCCGCTTCGAGGCCCGCGATTTGCTCGTAGGCTTCCGTGCGCTCTCGTTCCAGCGTCGCGTTTTGCTCGGCGAGCTGCGCGAGTTGCTGGTCCTTGAGGCCGGCCGCGGCCGCCGCTTCGTCGGCCCGCGCGACGATCTCGGAGACTTCGGTCTCGAGCCTTTGTTTCTGGAAGCGCAGCTGCTCGATATCGCGATTCGAGCCGAGCAGCGTATCGCGCATGCTCGCGAGCTCGCGGTCGTTGGCTTCGAGCGTCGCGCGTGCTTGCTCGAGCTCGGCAGTCAGCGAGCTCATCCGTTGTTCGCGCTTTTCGAGCTCCTGATCGCGCTCTGCCAGTGTCGCGTGCAGGTTCTGCAGCGCCGCGTCTGCCTGCTGAGTCTTCTGCAAACGTTCTGCGGCCGTCTCGCGTAGGGAGTCGATCTCCGCCGCGAGCTCTTGAGTTCGCCGGCCGCTGTCGTTGAGCTCGTCGCGCGCCTGGTCGAGTGCTTCGCGCAGCTGCTCGGTTTCCGCCTGGGCATGGCCGGCTCGCAGCGATACTTGCTCGTTCTCGGCGCGAAGGGCGTCGACGTCCGCTTGCAACGCGGCCACTTGTTGCTCGTTACGCACAATGATTTCGTGCAGCTCTTCCTCGCGCGCCGCGTTGGCCGAAATCTCGCTTCTGAGCTGTTGCTCGACGTCACCGGATTGAGCCGCGCTCGCGCGTAGCTGCTCGAGTGTCGCGGACAGCTCGACGATGCGATGCTCGCGCTCCTCGATCGTTGATTGAAGCCGCTCGAGCCGTGCCGCGTTTTCGTCGCGCGACTGCTCGAGCAATGCGTGCTCGTTGCGTTTCTGCTCGGCCTCCGAGCGAGCAGCCTCGAGCGCTTCGCGTGCTTGTGCGAGCTCGGCCTGGGCCTCGGACAAATCGGCCTGCCAGCGGGTCAGCTCGGTTTGCGCGCTCGCGAGCGCGTCGCGGGCCTGGGATAAATCGTTGCGGGCTTCGGCGGATTCATTCTGCCTGGCCGCCAGCTCCGACTGGGCCTGTTGGAGTCGTGTCTGGACGTCCGTGAGTGCGGCCCGGACGCTCGAGAACTCGTCCTGCGCCGAAGAATGCTCTGCGCGGATCTCGGCAAGCTCTGCGGAAAGCTGGGCGACGCGCTGTTCGCGCTCCCCGAGCGTGGCGCGCACATGAGCATTATTCGTCTGTGCTTCCTGACTGGTCCGCTGTGCTTCCTCGAGAACCGTTTGAATACGTGCAAGCTCGGTCTTCAGCGCGACGCGGGCCGTGTGCGCTTCGTTGAGTGCCTGCTCGTAGCTCGCATTCTGTTGCTTGAGTCCGTCGATTTCGACTTGTGCGTCGAACGGGACATTCGGGTCCGGGTTGCTCGGCGGTGGCTGGATCTTGAGCTCTGCGAGCTCCGATTGCAGTGCCTCGAGCTCGCGGTCGCGTTCGGCCAGCCGGTCGCGCAGCTCGTTGAGGGCGGTATCGTCGACAGGTGACGCGTCGACGAACTCGGCAGGAGGCTCGGCTTCGAATGCCTCGGCGGGCTCGGCCGGGGGCGGTGCGCTTTGGCGGCCGTGCAACTTCTCGATCAGAGCGTCGCGCTCCATGATCTCTTTGCGCAACGTCGCGAGACGAGATTTGTAGTCCTTCGTCTCGGTATCGATATCCTCGGCCTTCGCCCGCCAGAAGTTGATTTCCTTCTTGGTGAGCTTCTCGGGGCCGGACTCGGCGATCTGCAGTCGCTTCTTCAGCTGAGCGACCTTGGCGCGCTCGGCTTCGGCAATCTCTTCCAAATGCCCGGCTTCCTGCTGCCAGCGCGCGCGTTCCGCCTCGACCATCTCGAGCCGGTGAGTGAGCACATCCAACTGCTCCTCGATCCGGTTCTTCGGCGCCTTCTTGCGCTTGAGCTGGGCGTCGAGATCTTCGGCACGGGCTTCGGAAGCCCGCAGCGCGTTCTGCAAGAGTGTGAAAGCCTGTTGGGCTAATTCCCGGGGGTTAGCCATCGTTCGACTGCAACGCTCGATTCACTGCACAGAATTAGTTCCGAAGACTACCCTGGTTCGAGACCGCGAACGCGGTACTCAGTCACGTTTTGACATAAACAGATCATGGCATACTGCCATGCCTGCTTGAGAGGAACCAGCAGTGTCACGCGTTCGTACCGAGGCTCAAGCCTTGCTGGAAGGCGATCGAGCCCGCGCTCGAGAGCTTGCATCGAGACTGATCGTTCCACGCAAAGACAACTTCGTCGCGCGTCCTTGGGGCGGACGCCGCATGCATGAGTTCAAGGGGCTCGCCGGCAGCGTGTCGGAGGCTCGGGGCCTGCCGATAGGTGAATCTTTCGAAATCGCTGCCGACGACACCGACACCGAAGCCCGCGAGCATCCGAGCGTCTTGCCGTTGGGCGACGGCTCCGAGATCGGTTTGCCGGAATTGCTCGAGGCTCATGCCGAGTTGCTGCTCGGCGCCGATTTCGTGGCCCGCTACGGGCGAACGTTTCCGTTGTTGCCAAAGATTCTCGACGTGGCGGAGCTGTTGTCCGTCCAGGGGCATCCCGAAGGCAACACCGAGGTTTATGTCGTCATCGCCGCCGACGAAGGCGCAACGATCCGGTTGGGTTTCGCGGTCGACGTCGACGCGGCTGCGCTCGAGCGGCAACTCACGACGGGTCGTGCCGCTCAGCGGCGGTTGCTCGACTTGTGTCGGGCAGGCTCCGCGCGCGAGTTGCAAAATGCGCTGCAGCCGTGGCTGGCTACCCGCACCGGCGACGTGGCCGACGTCGAGCAGGCCGTTCGGCCGATGTTGACGAAAGCTCGTGCGTGGTCCGGCGCAGCCGAGACGCTAGCGGCTTTGCACCGTCTGTATTGGGAAGTGCTCGATCTCATGAACGCCATTCCGGTGGCCGCCGGCCAAGTGATCTTCAACGCGAATCCCGCGCGCATCGTCACGGCGGCGGGGCGCGCCGCATCGGCCGAGGTCCACGCTCTCGGCAACCCGGAAGGCCGGGAGCTGCTCGCGCTCGAGATTCGTCGGCCGGGTCCAACGTTCCGCGCCTGGGACAACGTGCGCTTCCCGCTGCGCGACGTCGATGCCGCGAGTGCGATCGCTGCGCTCAATCTGCGGCGGACGCGGCCCGAGGAGTTTCTCGTGCAGACGCGTCCCGTTCCCGGGCGCCCCGGTGTGAGCGTCTCGGTCGACACCGAGCAGTTTCGTCTCGAGCATCTACAGCCGACGCGAATCGGTGCAGTGTCCGTGCCTGTCGAGCCGCCCCATTGCCTGCACGTGATCGAAGGTGAGGTCGGCGTATACGCCACCGACGGCACCTGCGTGGGTCGGCTGGGACGAGGCAGCTCCGCCATCGTTCCGCTCGGTGTCGGTGCCTATCGGATTGCGACCGAGAACGAATCGGCGACACTCGTGAAGGTTGGGCTGCCGATCGATGAGTGACGACCTCGTCACGGGCCGGCTCACGGTCGATCTCGACGCGCTGAGTCGCAATTACTGCAAGGTCGCGGCCGCCGTCGCGCCGGCCGAGTGCGCGGCCGTGGTCAAGGCCGACGCCTACGGTGTCGGCATGGCGCGGGTCGCGAGCCGGCTCCACCGCGAAGGGTGCAGGCGATTCTTCGTTGCGACGTGCGCCGAGGGACGCGCGCTTCGGGCTCTGCTGCCCGAGGCGTCGATATTCGTCTTCGAAGGTGCCGTGACGGCTCAAAGCGTGACAGTGCTCGCGGAAGCCCGTCTCACGCCGGTGCTGAACTCGTTGGAGCAGGTCGAGCGTTGGGTCGCCGCGTACCCTGCGGCGAGCCGTCCGGCTGCGTTGCACCTCGATACCGGCATGACCCGGCTCGGCATGACGCCGGTCGAGGTGCGCACTCTTTCCGGTCGCCGCGACTGGCTCGCGCGGCTCGAGATCGAGCTCGTGATGACGCATCTCGCTTGCGCGGACGAACCCGATCACCCGCTCAACGATTCCCAACTGCGGCGCTTCGACGAGTTGCGTGCCGAGCTTCCGCCCGCGCCGACGTCGATCGGCAACTCGGCCGGTGCGCTGACGGGGGTTGCACGGCGCGGCGACGTCGTACGTCCCGGCATCGCGCTTTACGGCGGGAATCCGTTTGCGGCGCGCGACAATCCGATGGAGCCGGTCGTGACCCTCGAAGGCCGTGTCGTGCAGGTGCGCGTGGCGGATAGGCCAGTCACCGTGGGTTACGGCGCGACGTACGCGGCTGACGCGTCCGCCCGGCTGGCGGTGATCGGGCTCGGTTATGCGGATGGTTATCCGAGATGTCTCGGCAACGTCGGTGCGGCTGCGGTTGCCGGTCGTCGCGTGCCCGTGGTCGGGCGCGTGTCGATGGACCTCATGTGTGTGGATGTCTCCGGGCTCGACGAAACGCCGGTGAGTGCAGGCCAATGGGTCGAGCTCATAGGTCCCCACGTGCCGCTCGAAGAGGTCGCCAGCCTGGCCGGCACGATCAACTATGAAATACTGACGGGACTCGGCGCTCGCCTGGAGCGCCGTTATCTGGAGCGATCATCGTGACGAAGTTTCGAAGCATGACGAACGTCGACGGGACGATCGCGCCGACGTCGGAAGCGCGAGTGCCTGTGCTCGATCGCGGATTTCTCTACGGCGATTCGATCTACGAGGTTTTCCGGACCTACGGCGGCGTGCCGCTGTTCTACGACGAGCATTGGTCGCGGTTCGAGAATTCCGCCGCACTGATCCGCATGCGAATCGGCCTGAGCAAGGCCGAGATGACTGAAGCGATTCGTGCAACGATCGAAGCGAGCGGCGCGACGGAGCTCGGTTGCGACGTCTACGTTCGCTACGTGGTCACGCGCGGGGAAGGACCGGTTGATCTTTTTCCGTCGCCGGAGCTCAAGACACGATACGTGATCATCGTGCGCGAAGTGCCCACGTGGAACCCGCTTTACTATTCGCAGGGAGTCAAAGTCGCGATCGCCGGCACGCGGCGTAACCCTTCCGCGGCGCTCGATCCGAACATCAAAGGCGGCAATTACTTGAACAACGTGCTCGGTGTGATGGACGCACGCGCCGTTGGCGCCGACGACTGCGTCATGCTCGATGCGACGGGTCGCATCACCGAGGCTTCCAACAGCAACGTGTTTTTCGTGATCGGCGGCGAGCTCGTGACACCTTCGCAAACGGCCGCGAATCTGCGCGGACTCACGAAGGCCGCGCTGCACGAAGCGTGCAAGGCGCACGGTTTTCCGACGCGCGAACGCGACATCGAGGAGGCCGAGCTCGACGCCGCGAGCGAGTGCTTTCTGACGAGCGCCACGCGGGAGGTCATGCCCGTCGTGTCGATTCGCAAGCAAGACGGCCGCTATGTGCAGTTCCCTGCGGGCGGCGGTGAGGTGACGCGGCGCGTGGCCGGCTACTACAAGGAGTACGTCGCCGGGTATCTGCGCGAGCACTCGGATCTGAGCCTGTTTTGAACGGACGGCGCCGATCGTCGGCAAATCCCGTGGGGCATGCGGCATCTCGGCAGGAAACTTGAAGTGCGGGCACTCGGTTACGGTAGAATACGCGCCGGAGCGAGACTGACAAAGATCAACGCTCCGACCGCCAACTCGTTGATTCTCATACGCGCCCGTAGTTCAGCTGGATAGAACGCCGGCCTACGAAGCCGGAAGTCGGGAGTTCGAATCTCTCCGGGCGCGCCATCTTGCTTTTGGTGCTTTTGAGATCCGCTAACACCTTGAAGGGTAAGGCGAGATCCGGAGTTCTAAACCCCTCGTTTCGGACGTAGGTCAGCCGGTCGCGCGAACGCGAGCTTCAGCACGGCCTTCTTGTGCTCCAGGCGCTCCGAAGCCCAGAGATTGCAGGGGTTTGCGAGGAAATCGAGCGAAGTTCTAAGTGTCTCGTCGAAGCTGCGCAGCGGACGGCCGCAATTGGCGATTTTCTCGCTGATCTCGATCTTCCGCTCTTCGAGCCGGCGGATGCGGTTCTCGTAGGCCGTGATGACCGACGGTAGCTCCGCCTGCGCGATCCGGTCGAGGAACCGCTCGATGTCGCGCTCGACCTTCGCCAGCTCGGTTTTGAGGCTGCTTCTTCTGGCCTCTGCCGTCGCAAGCCGGTGGTTCCAGAGATCCTCGAACATCGCCCGCGCCGCCGAGAACAGCTCGGGCGCCGGCCGAAGCTCATGGAGCAACGTCTCGAACTCGCCCTCGATGGCCGCGCGGCGGATCGACTTGCCGTAGCTCTCGCAGCCCTTCCTGGGGCAGAGATAGTACGGATAGCGTGAGTACTTGCCCTTGGTCCAGCAGGCCGTGAGCGGTGTGCCGCAGTGACCGCAGACAACAGCGCCGCGTAGCGGAAAATCCGCGCTCAGGTCCTTGCGCGCCGGTGTCTTGGCATTGCCGGCCAGGCGGTCCTGGATGGCTCTGAAGGTCTCGAAGCTGATCAGCGGCTCATGATGGCCCTTGCGCAGCGTCACGCCCCAATCCGGCGCTTCGACGTAGCCGGCGTAGACCGGCCGCTTCAGCAGGTTGGTGACCCGCTGCGCGCGCAGCTCGCCGCGTCTGATCGCGCGGATATTCCGGGTGAGACGCCAGGAACCGCTTCACTTCCGCCTGTAGCTCGAATCGGCCCGAGGCGTAGCCTTCGAGCGCTTCTGTGATGATCGAGGCCAGCGGCTCGTCGCGGACCAGCATCCGGCCGTGACCCTCCAGTTTCTCGTAGCGGTAGCCGACCGGCGCCGCGAACACGTAATAGCCGCGTTCGAGCCTGGCCTTCATCTTCTGCAGGGTCTGACGCCGGTTCTGCAGGCGCTCGAGCTGCCCTTGCGCTGCGATGACGGTCTCGACGAACTGGCCCTCGGGCGTGTCCTCGAACTTGAAGTTCAGGCATTCGACAGTCGCGCCGTACGCTGCCAGCTCCTGCCGGAGCTTCAGGTGGAAGATCGTGTCCCGAGCGAAGCGCTTCAGGTCGTCGAAAATGACGACGTAGCCGTCGTGTGACTGGGTCTCCATGAACCGGAGCATCGCGACCATGCCGGGGCGCTGCATGAAGTCGCCGCCGCCGGAGACATCGTCGTGAAAGACCGCTTCGACCTCGTAGCCGCGGGCAGCGGCGTAGTCCCGGCAACGATGCTCCTGGCTCTGCAGCCCGTCGCCGTCGTGCCTCTGCTTCTTGTCGGAAACCCGGCAGTAGATGATGGCCCTCTGGTTAGCCGTATGCGTCATGACAGAACTCCTCCACAGCAGTGTGAACGCAGGTTGCCCGGCTATTGGGCGGATGGGGATCTCTGCGCAGCGGCGTCCGTTTCGGCAGGGCCGTCCTGGTGCTGCGGTCGTGCGAGAAGGACTGAATCTACCCCAAACGCCTGATCGACGAAAGCCGAGAGGATCGACCGCAGCGTTTCGAGCAGTTCGGCCGCTTGAGCGTCCGAAAGGTCGAGGCCCTTCAGGTGTTCCCGATACCGCTCGAGATCGAGAAGCGGCGCTCCTGGAGCGAGGGGTCTCCGACGGGCGCGACGGCTTCAGTGTCTCGCGGTGGCGATGCGGGCAAGGTTCACGACTCCGGCTGGATATCGTGACCTTCCGTGCCGAGCGCAGCCTCGGCCATCGACAAACGGATCGTGGCAGCAACCGATTTCATCGCCGTGCCGCAAGCGAGACTCGAAGGAGGCATGGCGCGCACCTGAAGCGCGCACTCGAGCAGAGCGCCTTTTGCCGGGTAGGGCCGTTCCCCTTGACTCCCCTTACCCTTGCTCGGCCCTTTGGCCCTTGCCAGAGTCCCCCCGCGCTGGAGGTGACCACTGCGGAGGGGATGCCCCTCGGGTTTGGGTAGACGATGTAAGGACTACTCCTTACTTGCTATCTGCAGAGGACCAAACGCGGGAGCGCGGTGATGGCCAGCATCCACGGAAGCCCTCGGCGGCGCGCACGTCCATGGCCTCGCGGCGGTCGAGTGGCCGGAATAGCGCCAAACGCGACGCTGAGTCATCGGCGAGCGCCCGACATTTGTTCGACGTTGTTCGGCCACTAGCAGACGCATGATTGCGGTTTAGGGTACGGTTTCAGGACGATTTCTGACTCAGATCAGCGGCGTGGCGAACGTCCGCTGCATCTGATTGATATGCGGCACTGTTGTTTTGCACCGAAAACTGACCCGGGTTTTGCATTGAATATTGACCCGTCTCGGTGAGCCAGAGTATGGCTCAGGGCTTTTCGGGTTTTCTAGTCTTTCGTTCCCTCCGGGTGTGGGTGGAGCTGTTCTTGAAGCGGTAGCTGTCGTTGCCGGTCTCGACGATGTGACAGTGATGCGTGAAGCGATCGAGCAGTGCGGTCGTCATCTTCGGATCGCCGAACACTGTGGCCCACTCCGAGAAGCTCAAGTTGGTCGTGATCATCACGCTGGTGCGCTCATAGAGCTTGCTCAGCAGATGGAACAGCAGCGCACCGCCCGCCTGGGAGAACGGCAAGTAGCCGAGCTCATCAAGGATGACGAGATCAGCGTGGACGAGCCGGTTGGCGAGTTGGCCGGCTCGGCCGCTCGTCTTCTCGCTCTCGAGCTGATTGACGAGCTCGATGGTGGAGAAGAACCGGACGCGAAGGTGATGGTGCATGATGGCCTGCACACCGATCGCGGTGGCGAGATGCGTCTTGCCAGTGCCGGGCCCGCCGATGAAGACGACGTTGTGGGAGTCGGCGACGAAGTCGCAGCCGTGTAGTGCCTTTACGAGCGCGACGTCGACGGCACTGTCCTCGAACTTGAAGCCGGCGAGGTCGCGGTAGGCCGGGAACCGGGCGGTCTTGAGCTGGTAGCTGATCGAACGGACTTCGCGTTCGGCGACCTCGGCCTTGAGCAGATCGTCGAGCACGGGCTGCGCCTGCTTGAACGCTGGGCCTTGTTGCTGAGCCAGTTCCGCCACCGCCTGCGCCATGCCGTGGAGCTTCAGCGACTTCATCGTGCTCACCATCGCGTCAGAGTGCATGGGCGTCTCCGCGCAGGTGATCGTAGCGGTTGACGTTCGCCTTCGGTTCCTCGAGCAGGGTTAATGCCGTGGGGGTGTCGATCGGTGCCGGAGCGTCCGTCTCGAGGAGCCGGCTCAGCAAGTTCAGCACGTGTTCCTTCGACACGACGCCGGACTCCAGCGCGAGCTCAACCGCGCACAGCACCGCTTGCTCATCGTGATGCAGCACGAGGGAGAGGATCTCGACGATCTCCCGATCCCCGCCGGGGCGCTTGAGCAGCGCGGTCTGCAACCGGCGGAAGCCTTCTGGCAACTCGAGGAACGGTGCACCGTTCCTTAAAGCCCCGGGCTTGCGTTGGATGACGGCCAGATAGTGGCGCCAGTCGTAGATCGTGCGTGCAGGCCGGTCGTGGCCGCGCGAGAGCACGCGCGCGTGTTCGGCGATCACTTGGCCCTCAGCCACGACCACGATGCGCTCGGCGTAGGCCCTAAGACTCACGGGCCGGTTCGCGAACGAGGCGGGCACGCTGTAGCGATTACGCTCAAACGCCACGAGGCACGTCGGTGAGACGCGCTTGGTGTCCTCGACAAAGCCGTCGAATGGCGGCGGCATCCTCATCAGGTGCTCTCGCTCGTCCGCCCAGACTTCGGCGACCGTGCGGTGCGGTTGCTCGGGGTGGCGGATCTCACTCCACTGCGCGATGCAGCGGTGCTCGAGCCAGACGTTGAGCGCCTGAAGGTCGGCGAACTTCGGCACGTCGTGCCAGATGCGCGGCCGGGCATCCTGCACGTTCTTCTCGATCTGGCCCTTCTCCCAGCCTGCGGCCGGGTTGCAGAAGTCCGCTTCGAACAGGAAGTGCCCCGTCATCGCCCGAAAGCGCGCGTTGACGACCCGTGCCTTGCCGCGGCCGACCTTGTCGACCGCCGTCTTCATGTTGTCGTAGATGCCGCGCTTGGGGATGCCGCCCAGTGCCGAGAGCGCCCGGTTGTGCGCGTCGAACAGCATCTCGTGCGTCTGCAGCGGATACGCGCGCAGCATGAATGCGCGACTATGGCAGAGCTTGAAGTGCGCGACCGCGAGCTTCTGCCGTTCGCCGCCGACGACCGCCCAGTCCTCGCTCCAGTCGAACTGGAACGCTTCACCCGGAGCGAAGATCAGCGGCACGAACGTCCCGCGGCTCGTGCGCTCCGCTTCCTGTCGTTGCCGTTCCCAGGCGCGGGCAAACGCCGCGACCCGATCGTAGGACCCCGGATACCCGAGGGCGACCAGGTCGCCATACAACTGCCGCCAGTTGCGCCGCTGCTTGCGGCCTCGCGTCGCCTCGCGCAGCAGCCACGACGCCAAGATCTCGGCATACGGGTCGAGCTTGCTCGGGCTCAGGCGCTTCGGATACCGGGGCTCGAGCTCGTTGCTCGCCAGGTACTTGCGAATCGTGTTCCGGGAGAGCTTCGTGCGTCGGGCTATCTCGCGAATCTTCACTCCATCGCGCAGATACCAACGCCTAATCACACTGACTAACGCCACGTCGATCACTCCTTCAATCTCCTGCTCTCCTTGAGCAGGATCAGGGTTACACGTGGGTCAAAATTAGATGCAAATACCTAGGTCAGGTGGGTCAGTTTTAAATGCAAATCAACACCTTGCTCTTGCTCTTGCTCTTGCTCTTGGTCTGCGATCATGCGTCGTCCGCGAGCATCAGTATTTCCAGCCTCAGAGGGCAGATTCACGCGCCCGAACGCCAAGGAGCCGGACCTGCTCCGCCAGGATGGAAACCTCGATCTGCCCATCCGCCTGGTTTCAACCCGGCACGACGGATTCCGGCTGGCATAATGGCCGCTTATACGCACTATCCGCGGCGCTATCCCCCCGGAACCTTGGGCCCCGGTTTGCCTTCGAGATTGTCACGTACGAGGGTGCCGAGGAATGTGGCGAACGGTTCGATGTTGCCGTTGACGCTGGCGGCTTCGAGCGCGTCCATGTACTCGTTGCGGCGCTGCACGGGGATGACCGTCCACGGATAGCCGCCGGAGGCCAGCATCACATTCATCAGAAATCTTCCCATGCGTCCGTTGCCGTCGAAATACGGATGGATGTAAACGAACACAAAATGCCCGAGCACGATGCGCACGGCGGGTTCGGGCTCGTTCTCCAGGAGCTCGAACAGCAGCGGCATCATGTCGCGTACCGCCTCGCGTGAGGGCGGCACGTGATGTGAATTCCGGATAAAGACCGGGCCGCTGCGGTAACCGGCGAGATCAGCCGCCTTGATGAGACCTGCCGTTATGCTGGAAGCAAAGAGCGCGCGATACCAGTCGGCGTGATCGCTATCGGCAACCGTGCCTGCGTTTTGTTTACTGAGAACCTTCTCGACGCTTTGCTTGACGGCCTGGAACGCATCGTAATAACCGCGCGCGGCGAGAGCATTGCGTTGCTCGCGGTCTTCCTGGATGTTTTCCGGGTCCCAGTTGCCCGCGCGCACTCGTTCGATCAGTTCCCGGCTTACCCGGTAGCCTTCGATCGAGAGCGAGTGATAGGCATCGGTCACATACGCGTCTTCGACGCGTTGCATATAGGGCTTGATATCGCCCGGTGTTTTCGGCGGCGCAGGAAAGAGCGGGATGATCTTCTCGCGCATCTCGTGCCACATCAGGCGCGTGCGCGTGACGTAGGGAGAGGGTTCGCGCGCCGTGAGCGCGAACGGCGCGGGTTTTTCGAACGGATCGGTTTCGCGCACGGTGTACCCGGCGCTTTTCATCGTGCTCAGAATCTCATCGGCGATCCGGTCGCGCCCGATATTGCGGAACGCGCCCGCCAGCCTTCCGGCGATCGTTGAGTGACCGCCACCCAGCAAGATCGCGAGCACGTCCGATGAATCCCGGATCATCGCGAGCGCCGCCCTTGCCTCGGCGGCGTTCTCCGCGAAGAGCGGCGCGCCGCTATGCACCAGTGAGGCGGGCAGCGTGTAGACGCGAAGCCTCTGGAGAGTTTCGCGGCTGGGCTCCGGCGGCGGGTCGGCGCGCAGCTCGAAGAGCGAGGTATCGTGGGGCAGGGATGTTGGTTTGTTGCGGCCCTTGGGTGCGCGGACCAGCAGCTGTCTTGGCACGGTGCGCTGACCGACATGCAGGAACAGCGATTGCTCGGCGGACAGGCACCACTGATCTGCGAAGCGCTCTTCAAGATAGGCGGCGCAGAAATCCCAGAAGGACGCATACCATGCCGTGCTCTCGCCGGTGCGCTCGCCCGGCCGGGCCGGGATGTACCAGCCCTTCATCACTTCCTGCAAGAAGCCGCTGCTGAGCAGCCGTTCGCGGTCCGTCCGGCTCAAATCCGATGAGCGGATGGCGACGATGCCCTTCGCCTGCAAGGCTTCGAGGGCTTGCAGTGAATCCGCCAGTTTTTCCTGCGGGCTTGCCATCAACCGTTCCTGCTATCCTTGCTGGCTGTTGCTCAAACTAGCTTATCGTGCTGCGCGATAACTAGCTTGTTCTGTTGTATCACAACTAGCTTATTGTGCCTATCGAAAACTAGCCTATTGTGCGAAAGTCGGTGCCGACTTAGTATGTACTAATTCATAAGTCTTTGTTTTATTGTATTTATTCTGGGGGAAGGAATTCCCCCTGGGCTCAACTCCCCTGCCGGGGGATTTTCACCACACCCCCTTCCAGCGGGATTTCATCCCGCAACGCCCCGCGTCCCTAACAGGAGCCGGACCTGCTCCGCCAGGATGGAAACCTCGATCTGCCCATCCGCCTGGTTTCAACCCGGCACGACGGATTCCGTTGCTGACATAATGGCCGTTATACGCACTATCCGCTCGCGCGCCGTGCTCGGTGAAGGCCCGTTATGGGTAGCCCGCGAGAACGCCGTGTACTGGGTGGATATCAAGGGCAAGGCGTTGCACCGGCTCGCTCTGCGCGACGGGGCGCACACGAGCTGGACCATGCCGGAAATGCTGGGGTGGGTCCTCGAGCGGCAGGACGAGCCGGGGTTCATTGCGGGCTTCAAGAGCGGCTTCGCGCGATTGTCCGTGGACCCGCTGCGGATCGAGTCGATTTGCGCGCCGGAGGCTCACTTGCCCGCCAGTCGGATGAATGACGCCGCCGTCGATTGGGCCGGTCGGATCTGGGCCGGCACGATGGACGATGCGGAGACGGCGTCGACGGGTTGTCTATACCGTCTCGACGCCGATGGTCACTGCACGAGGCACGACACGGGCTACGTCGTCAGCAATGGCCCGACGTTCAGCCCTGGTCACGACGTCCTGTATCACACCGACACTACGCGACGGACGATCTACCAGTTTCCGCTGGCACCGGACGGCAGTCTCGGTGCGCGCGAGGTGTTCGTCGTCTTTCCCGAGGACTGGGGATGGCCGGATGGCATGGCGACGGACATGCACGGCGGCGTTTGGGTTGCGCATTGGGGTGGCGCCCGGCTCAGCCGGTTCTTGCCGAACGGGCGTCTCGATCGCGTGCTTGCGATGCCGGTCTTACAGGTCACGAGTTGCTGCTTTGCCGGCGCTGCATTGGATCGAATGTTCGTGACCACGGCGTCGATCGGATGCGAGCGCGAACCGGGCGCCGGCGGCCTGTTCGAGGTCGAGCCCGGCGTGCGCGGCGCGCCGACCTACGCTTACCGAGGATAGGCCTCAGCGCCGAGAACCGGCGCATGCCGACACCATTCATTTCACGACAGCACGTGGCGGCCTGCTGCGGCTCGTCAACAACCTCGGCGGGCAAGCCGCGGGCGTGCTCGGGTTCGGCGACTTCTGGTCCCACGCGGTGCTACCACGGGGAGCCCGTAATCCTTGAGCACTCGTTCGAGGACGGAGAAGGCGCACTCGTCGCGCCCAATCGTTTGCCTGGTCGATTCACGATGAATGACAATCACTACTGCCCGCCAGCGGGTGCCGGAGGTTCCGGCTAATCGGCCAATAACGAGTCGGGGGGAGGTTCTGCCATGGCAGTCACGCGTCAGACGATGACGGACGAGCAACGCAAGTCTGTGGCGCTCGAATACCTGAAAGCGTTCGACAACAAGGGCGTCACGTCGAGTGGCGGCAGTATTCTCGATCTGTTTGCCGATGATGCGCAGGTGTACTTTCCGAAGTGGGGACTTGCGACCGGCAAGGAACAGATCGGTCAGCTGTTCACGGACTTCGGCGCGCTGCTCAATTCGATACTGCACGACTATGCGTTGTTCAACTGGATCATGACCGGCACGGATGTGTTCGCCTGTGAGGGTACGAGCGCCGGCGAGCATGTCGACGGGTCCTGGCGTGCAGGTGTCACCCACGCGGGGCGGTGGTGCGACGTATTCGAAATTCGAGATTTTCTGATTCAGCGTTGTTTCATTTATCTCGATCCGGATTATGCGGGTCTCGATACCGCTCGGTATCCGTGGCTGGGCGTTGGCGGGCGCGACCCATCGAGACCGATGGGCTGACGAGTGGCCGGGCGCTGCGGATGTCGAGATCGCAGAGTACCTGGAAGCGATGCTGGCCGACGGCGATGAGCGGGCCGTTCCCGTCGCACTGCGTACAGTGGCAGACGAATGACGGCACTCGCCGAAACGGGACTCTCCCGCGAGACGTTGTATCGGACGCTCTCCGAGAGAGGTGAGCCGAAAACGCGCTAGGTCACTTGACTCATAAATCAACATATGTAGACTTATTAGCCATGCAGCGCATACGCCGTTCTTCCGGTCAGACCCTAAACCTGCTCGGTGCCCTCATGGACGAACCGCGCAAGTGGCATCACGGCTACGAATTATCGAAGGACACGGGGCTGCTCTCGGGCACCCTGTATCCGATCCTGATGCGGTTTGCAGACCGCGGATACCTCGATCACAAGTGGATGGAGTCGCCGGATGCCGGTGTACCGCCACGTCATGCGTACCGCCTGACGGCGAAGGGTATTGCGCACGCCAAAGAGCAGTTCGCGCTGTGTGGGGCAGCGGGTGCGAAGCCGAGCAGTTCGGTGAATCGCGCATGAGAATCCGTCGCCGTCACAGGCTTACGGAGGTGCTGCTCGATATGGCGCGATGGCTTCTGCCGCCGGAGCGCCGCGACTGGGCGGATGCGATGCGGGCGGAAGCCGATTACGTTTCCCAAGGCGAGCGACTGTGCTGGGCGCTCGGCTGTGTCTGGACGGCCCTTAAGCTGAGGTTTGATCCTATGAATACCGGCGACTATCGGGTTTCACGCGGGGTGATGCTAGTCGAAGCCATCGGCGCATTCGGCCCGCTGACATTGGCATGGTTCGAAATCGTATTCGGCGCATCGGGCCTCGTGCGCCTCAGCGGCGCAATCATCGACAAGTACTTCCTCGCGTATCCCGGTGGCAGCTACATTCTCGTCATGATGTTCGTGAACGGCGTGGTCGGCTGGCTAGGGCCCATCGGACTGTTCCTCGGCTTGCGCTACGTACTCACCGGCCGAGGAATCGAAGGTCGCACGCTCGGATGGGTTCTGACTGGCGTACCGGTGGCTGCGAATCTTCTCGGCACGGTTGCGGCCAAGTTCTGGGGACCCCCGGACTTCCACGTTCCGCTCACATTCACATTCCTATTCGCATGGCTGCCGGCGGCGGTGATCCTGCACCTCATGTGGGTCGCGCGTCCGGTACCGCCTTCGGCGCCGCTTACGGCTACCGTCTAGTTCGCGACTCACCG
This sequence comes from uncultured Gammaproteobacteria bacterium, assembly GCA_963786385.1. GTDB lineage: Bacteria > Pseudomonadota > Gammaproteobacteria > Steroidobacterales > Rariloculaceae > FEN-1219. The sequence continues at coordinate 301,017 of CAWAYS010000003.1, read as the reverse complement.
GGATCCAGCCGGCTGAACCCAACCGATGTTTCCGGCTTTCCGCCGGCGCTATGTCGCTATCGGGTTTCGTCCTGATGATCGCTCTCGGCCGAGCGCGGCCGTTCGAATGTGGTCGACTCGGTACACCTCGGTTGCCACTTTGCGCGGCTACGCGCTCGCGCGGGATATCGTGCCGGGTGCTGTGACGGCTATCACCGACTTTGTTTGACAATACACTTACAAAGGGCGGGTCGATCCTCATGTTCGCTTCGAGACGATTTTGCCCGGCGATTCCACACGCACTTTGATTCTGAACGAGCGCCACGTCGGAGGCCGCCTGAGCGCCGAGTTGCCACGACCGGGCGACAAAGCGCTGCCGGGCGTCGATCCCGTGGCTCTCAACTTCATGCAAGCGTTGGCACACGAGCTCGACAGCGGCACGCTGCGGCTGCCTTCGCCGCCCGAAGTCGTCATCAAGATCAGGCATGCGCTCTCCGAGGAGCATGGCAATCCCGGTCACGTGGCGCGCGTCATCGGCGGCGAGCCCGTGATAGCGGCGCGCATCATCAGGGCTGCGAACGCCGCGTATTTCGCGCACAGCTCGAGGCCGGTCAGCGATCTGCGTACGGCCGTCGTGCGGCTGGGTTTGGAGATCGTCTACAGCCTCACGATGTCCACGGCGCTCGAGCAGGTGCTGCATTCGCAACTGCCCGACGCGCTGCGGCCGCGCTTGAAGTCGGAGTGGGAGCGCAGCGTGCTCGTCGCAGCGATCGCGCAGCGGCTGGCCCATTTCGGCTCGGTGAGCCCCGACGAGGCGTTTCTGGCCGGCTTGCTGCACGGTGTCGGGCGGCTCTACGTCTTGCGTCGGGCGAAGGAATACCCGGAGCTGCTCCGCGGCGATGCGCTCTCGCAGGTGATGACCGCGTGGCAACATACGCTGGGCTTCGCTCTGCTCACGAACTGGGGGCTCGCGATCGACATCGCCTATGCGGTCAAGGATTACGATTCCTACGACGCGTCGGTTGCCGGGCCGGTGACATTGACGACGATTGTGCATCTCGCCGATCGGCTGGCCGACGAGATCGAAGCCAATCAACCCGAGCCGCCCGCATGGTTTCCTCGGTGCGAGGCTGTCGAATTGACCGACGACACATGGCGATCCGTCGTTGAGGGCGTCACACAGGATCTCGCGCAGCTATATCGCGTGCTCGGCGTATAGTCCGATCATCGGCGAACCACAGCCGCTGTTGCGGCTCGCCTGCGTTCCGGGTAGAACGACACCGAGCGCCGCCTCGTTCGAGCAAACCAAAACTCAGGCTGCGGCATGCGGCCGAAAACCGAACGAGCTTCGCGGCGCATACGACGATACGGCAATGAGGAGCGGACACCGCGGTCTATGCGGTGCCGCAGGAGGGGGAGCATGAATAGTCGTAGGGCGTTTTTGCGTGCCTTGGGAGTCGTAGCCGGCGCGATTGCTTTCGGTGCCGGGCGCGGCACCCGCGCGCAGGCGCGCCGGAAGGAAATTCGTGTCGGCGGCCGGCGCGTCAAAGTCGTCGACATCCATGCGCATTGCATTTTTCCCGAGGTCGAGCGCGTAGCGAATGCCAACCCGCCCCGAGCGCCGCTGCCCGACCAGCTCACGCTCGGGCCGCACACGATCGCGGCCATGGACGAGCGCGGCATCGACGTACAGGCGCTGTCGGTCAATCAATACTGGTGGTACGAGCGAGACCGGGGCGTAGCACGCGAAGTCGTGCGCGTTCACGACGAGGGGCTGGCGAAGTGGTGTCGTGCGCACCCCGACCGGTTCGTAGCGTTGAGCTCGGTTGCGCTGCAATACCCCGATCTTGCCGCCGAGCAGCTCGAGTACGCCGTCAAGGAGCTCGGGCACCGGGGCGCCTCGATCGGCGGGCACGTGCTCGGCGCGCCGCCGTCGGCACCGAAGTACGACCCGTTCTGGGCCAAGGCCGAGCAGCTCGGCGTGCCCGTGTTCATGCATCCCAACAACGCCATGAACGTGGTTCGGGAGGGCGGTCTCGACGGCCGTGGCGGGCTACCTAATATCATCGGCAATCCGCTCGAGACCACGGTTTTTCTGAGCCATATGATGTTCGAGGGGACGCTCGACAGGTTCCCGCGGCTAAAACTGTGTGCTGCGCACGGCGGAGGGTATTTGCCGTCGTATCTCGGCCGCACGGAGTTCGCTTGCACGGCTCACAACAACCCGAACTGCGCGAACAAGCGTAACCCGAGCGACTACCTCAAGGACCAAATCATCGTTGACTCGATGGTGTTTTCCTCGGAGGGGCTGCGACATCTCGTGGCCGAAACCGGCGTGACTCAGGTCGTCTATGGCTCGGACCTGCCGTATTTCTGGCCGGACACGCTCGACATCATCGCCGATGCGCCGTTTTTGAGCGCCGACGACAAAGCGGCGATACTCGGCGGCAATCTCGTGAAGCTATTGAAGATCGACGCGTGAATCTACACCGCATGTTGCAAAGCGTGGGTGCCGCAGCGGGTGTCGTGCTCGGCCGGAGTACGGCGTGAAGGAGTACTCGCCGGTCCGGTTCATTGCGTTCGCGGCCGGGGCCGTGATGGTCGCCATCGTGATCTTCTATGCGCTCAGCCTCGCGATCGGGCCGCACTTCGAGCTCGGCACGGATTTGATCGAGCGTTGGATCGTGCGCGCGACGTGTGCCGATTACGAGCTCAGCGGCGTCGTGCACGACCAAGAGCATGCACCCGTGCGATTCGCGTTCGTCGACGTTGCTTACCTCGATCAGCACATGATGACCCGAACGGGGCTCGACGGGCGGTTTTCCCTCAAGAGCAAGAGTCCGTTCTGCGAGCGGCAATCGGACGTCGTGAAGCTGCGCGTCAGCGCCAACACGTACCGTTCCGAGCAGCGCGTGCTGAAGTTCGACGACAAGACGGTCGAGGTCACGCTGTACAAGCTCGATCTTTGAGTGGCACGGATAGGCATGGACGAGGCTCGAGGTCCGATTCGCCGGCGCGCGGCTCGCGCTCACGCGCGAGCCGTAGCACAATCCGGGTCAGGTTGAACGAGGAGGGGACGGCGAATGGCAATCGACACGACCGCGGGCAGCGTATTGGATGCTGCCGAGCCTTTGGCGGACGCCAAAACACTGCGGCGCGTGATCGTCGCCTCGTCCGTTGGCACCTTGTTCGAATGGTATGATTTCTACCTGTATGGGAGCCTGGCGATATTTTTCGGCGGGCTGTTCTTCCCCCCGAGCAATCCCACGGCACAGCTGCTTGCCAGCCTCGCGACTTTCGGGGCCGGGTTCGGCGTGCGGCCGCTCGGCGCCATCGTGTTCGGTTATCTGGGGGACATCGTCGGGCGCAAGTACACGTTCCTGATCACCATGGCGACGATGGGTTTCGGCACGGCGCTCGTGGGCTTCCTGCCGTCGTATGCGTCCGCGGGCATCGTGGCCACGATCCTGCTCGTGCTGCTCAGACTCGCGCAAGGGCTCGCGCTCGGCGGCGAATACGGCGGCGCGGTCACGTATCTCGCGGAGCATGTCCCGGACAGCCGACGCGGCTATTACACGAGCTTCGTGCAAACCACGGCAACGGTCGGTTTCTTGGTCAGCATGATCGTGATCGGCGCAACGCGGATCGGTCTCGGCGAAGAGGAGTTTCGCGCGTACGGTTGGCGTATCCCGTTCTTGCTCTCTTTCATCCTGCTCGCGGTGTCTTTGTACATCCGAATCCGGATGGGGGAGTCGCCCGTTTTCCAGAAGATCAAGAAAGCCGGGGCGGTGTCGCGCAACCCGCTCAAGGAGAGCCTCACGAATCCCGTCAACCTCAAGTACGTGCTCGTCGCGATGTTCGGTGTGACGGCGGGGCAGGGCGTGATCTGGTACACGGGGCAGTTCTACGCGTTGACCTTTTTGCAAAGCGCGTTGCATGTCCCGTGGCAGTATGCCTACGTCATGATCTCGATCGCGCTCGTTCTCATGACGCCGCTGTTTCTCGTCTTCGGGCACTTGTCCGATCGCATCGGACGCAAGAACCTCATGCTCGGTGCTCTCGTGCTCGCGCTCGTCACCTATATCCCGATCTACATCGGACTCAAACACTTCGTGAACCCGGAGGGGCTCGCGGTCCCCGACCCCGCGCAGTTCAACTGGCTCATGATCGAGTTGCTGCTGTGCTTGCAGATGGTCTACGTCTGCATGATCTATGCGCCGATGGCAGCCTTCCTCGTGGAGCTTTTCCCCACACGGATACGCTATACGTCGCTGTCCATCCCTTATCATTTCGGCATCGGCTGGTTCGGCGGTTTTCTGCCGTTCATTGCCACGGCGGTGACTGCCTCGACGTGGGCGTCCGCGAATTTCGGTGCGAACTCGATCTACACGGGCTTGCTGTACCCGATGGGAGTGTGTCTCGTGAGCATCGTCGTGAGCGTACTGTTCATCCGCGAGACCAAGGATCACAAGATCGACGCCGAGATGCACCTGCGGTGACGTGAAGGAGGCCGATCATGAGTGATGTGTCCCAGCGCCCGAGCGTCTTGCAGTTGATTCCGCCACCGCTTCTTTTTGCCGTCCCGCTGATCGTCGGCATATTTCTCGAACGGCGTTTCCCGCTGCTCGACAGTCGCGCAGGGTTGGCTCAGGCGTCGAATTGGGCGGGCATTGCACTGATCGCGCTCGGTGCCATGCACGCGCTTTGGGCCCTCGGACTGTTCGCGCTCAGACGCACGACACTCGCGCCGCATCACGTCTCGGTCAGTCTCGTGACGACGGGCGTGTACAGGTGGACACGTAACCCTATGTACGTGGGGCTCGTGCTGATCTACCTCGGCGTTTCGCTGCTGACGTCGGCTGTCTGGGCGGTGCTGTTGCTACCGTTGCCCGTGATCGCTGTGAATACCGCCATCATTCCGCTGGAGGAGCGCTTGCTCGATACGGCTTTCGGGCCCGCCTACGCGCAGTACAAGGCGCGCGTTCGGCGTTGGATCTAAGGCCGGGCGAGAAGCTGTCGTGCGGCGGCGCGTTGGGGCGAACGCGCGCGGCGGCGGGAGTGTCGATCAGCCGGACGCAGCCGTCTTCTTTTTCAGGCCGTCGTCGACGGTGACATTCTCGGGCTCGAGCGTGAGCCCCGAGTCACCGGCCTGCTGCTCGAGCAGGATCGCGAAGTCGCAATCGGTGTGACCCGCCTGCACGGCGCGATCGACGATGTCACGCGTGAGCTTCGTGACCGGCAGCGGCACGCCGAGCTCGTGCGCCGCCTTGAGACCGAGATCCAGGTCCTTCCTGAGCAGCACGGGCGTGAACGTCGGCGTGAAGTCCAGATTCACGAATGCCGGTGTCTTGTAGCGGGAAAACCGCGAGCCCATCACGCTGTTGTTGATGAACTCGAGGAATGCGTGACGCTGCACGCCGCCTTTCTCGGCCAGCACCGTGATCTCCGCGAGCGTTTGAGCAACGACGCCGAGCAGCAGGTTATGACAAATCTTCACCATGCGCGCGAGCTCGCCTTCCCCGACGTAGGTGACGCCCGAGCCGAGCGCCTCGAGATAAGGTTTCGCCGTGTCGAACGCGGCGCGCGGACCCGATGCGACGATCGTGAGCGTGCCCGAGGTAACGACCTTGGCATTGCCGCTCACGGGTGCCGCGAGCATGGCGGTGCCGAGCTTCTCGGCCGCGGCGCGTACCTCGGCCGAAGCTTCCTCCGACACGCTCGAGCAGTCGATCAGAAGCTGCGGTGCCCTGTCGGCGCCGAGCACGCCGTCTGGGCCGGTCGAGACCGCGACGAGGTCGTCGGACGCCGAGACCGTGCTGAACACGATGTCACGATCGCGCAAGTCTCGCGGTGAGTCGACGAGCTTCGCGCCGAGCTCGGCGAGCGGCTCCACTTTGCTCCGCGTACGGTTATAGACGCTGACGTCGTAGCCGGCCGCGAGCAGTCGTTTGGCCATGGCAAAGCCCATGCGCCCGCCGGCGCCGATCCAACCGAGCGTGTGCGGCACGTCAGATCTCCACGACCCAGTTGCTGTTCTCGAGCAGTTTTCTGACCTTGTCGAGGAATGCGGCCGAGTACGCACCGTCGACGGCGCGGTGATCGAACGACTGCGCGAGAATGCCGACCGGGCGGATCGCGATCGAATCCCCTTCCGAGCTTTCGATGACGACCGGCTTTTTGCGCACGCCGTCGGTCGACAAGATGGCGACTTGCGGCTGGTTGATCACGGGCGCCGTGATCAGCGTGCCGAAGGTGCCGGAATTCGACAGCGTGTACGTGCCGCCCGAGAAGTCGTCGGGCCTCAAGCGACTGCTGCGTGCGCGTTGCGACAGATCGTAGATCGCCGCGGCGAGTTGACCGACCGACATCTGCTCGGCCGACTTGATGACGGGCGCGACCAGGCCTTCCGGGCCCAAGTCGATTGCGATCGCGAGGTTCACGTGCTTGTGCAGCACGAGACCGTCGTCCTGCACGCTCGAGTTCAGGTTCGGAAACTCCTGCAGCGCTTGGCATACCGCGTGGCCGATGAAGGGTAGGTAAGTCAACGAGTACCCGCGCTTGGATTTCCATGCGTCGCGGATCGTGTTACGCACTTGATCGACGCGATGGTAATTGACCTCCACGGCTTGCAGCACATGCGGGCTCGTGGCTTTCGAGCGAACCATGTGCTCGGCAGTGAGTCGGCGCACGCGCGTGAACGGCTGCTTCACGTCGCCGGCCGCCACGGTCGGTGCAGGTGCCGCGGACACCGGGCGCGGAGCGCTGGCTGGCGAGGTCGGCACGCTCGGCGGCGCGGAAGGCGCCGGGGCCGCCGCAGTCGCGACGGCTTGAGCGGGCGCTGCCTTTTGCGCCTCGATGAATTCGACCACGTTGCGGCGCGTGATCCTGCCGTTGCGTCCGGATCCCGAGACGGCGGCGAGATTGATTCGATACTCGGCGGCCAAACGACGCACGGCCGGCGAGAGCCGCATCTGGTCGTTGCGCCCGACCGGGGCGGCCTCGGCGGCGGCATCGCCGGCCGAATGCTGCGCAGGCGGTTGCTCGGCCGCGGCGGCGGGTGCCGCGGGCTGAGCCGTGGCCGATGCCGCCGGTGCGGCGCCGGCGCTCGGTGTCTGCACGGCCGGTGCCGGCGGGGGGGCGGAGGTGCTTTGCGTGCTCGGGCTGCCGGCCGACGCCGTTGCGCCGTCCTCGATAACCGCGAGCACGGTGCCTACATCCACCGTCGTGCCGGCTTCCACGAGAATCTTCGTGATCACGCCGGCCATGGGCGCCGGGATTTCCATCGAGACTTTGTCCGTCTCGACGTCGAGCAGCACTTCGTCCACGGCGACTTTATCGCCGACCTTCTTGTGCCAGTTGGCTACAGTGCCCTCGGCAACCGTTTCGCCGAGCTGCGGCATCAATACATCCATCGGCCCCTCTTTTGTTTTTCGGTGAGCGTAGCGTGCCTAATCGACGAGCTGGCGAACGCTCGCGACGATGCGCTCGGGGTTCGGCAGTTGCACGTCCTCGAGGTTGTTTGCGGCCGCGAGCGGTATGTGCGGCGTCGTGACGCGCACGATCGGCCCGTCGAGATCCCAGAACAGCTCTTCCGAGACGATAGACGAGATCTCCGCACCCCAGCCGCAAAGCCGAGGGTTTTCCTCGACCGTTACGAGGCGTCCAGTCTTGGCGACCTCGCGCAGAATCGTCTGCGTATCGAGCGGCACGAGACAGCGCAAATCCACTACGGTCGCGTTGATGCCGTGCTCGGCTTGCAGGATTTCCGCGGCCTTCAAAGCGCGCGGCACCATGAGCGCGAGCGCGACGATCGTCACGTCCGTGCCTTCGCGCACGACGTTGGCCTTGCCGAGCTCGACGATGTGCTCGCCTTCGGGCACTTCGCCCTTCGTCGCGTACAGTGACTTTTGCTCGAAGAACAACACGGGGTCGTTCTCGCGAATCGCGGCGGCCATGAGGCCTTTCACGTCGGCCGGAAAGGCCGGCGCCACGATCTTGAGGCCCGGGATCGCCATTGCCCAATTCTCGACGCTTTGCGAATGCTGCGCGCCGAAACGCGCGCCGCCGCCGTTGCCGGACTTGATCACGAGCGGCAGCGTGACTTGACCGTCGGTCATATAACGCGCTTTGGCGATCTCGTTGACGACGATGTCCCAGCAGACCGCGAAGAAGTCCGAGAACATGATTTCGGCGACCGGGCGCAGGCCCGTCATGGCCGCGCCCATGGCCGCGCCCAAAATCGCTTGCTCGGATATCGGTGTGTCCCTGACGCGCTTGGCGCCGAACTCGTCGAGCAGTCCAACGGTCGTCTTGAACACGCCGCCTGCGGCAGCGACATCCTCGCCGAGGAACACGACATTGGGATCCCGGCGCATTTCCTGCGCCATTCCGGCCGCGACGGCCTCACGATAAGTCAGTTGCGCCATGCAGAGCCTCCATCGGCCCAAACGTCAATGCTTGCAATCTCGACCGGGGGTGGCGGTGCATTGCGCGCCGTCTCCGTTGCCTCGTCGATTGCGGCTTGTGTCTCGTTCTCGATCTTGCCGAGCGCGCTTTCCTCGACGCCCATTTGAACGAGCCGTGCCCGATAACGCGGCAGCGGGTCTTTGGCGAGCCACGCCTTGACCTCCTCGTCGGGGCGATACTTGCCCGGGTCGGCGCGGGAGTGGCCGCCATGCCGGTATGTCTCGGCCTCGATCAAGCTCGGGCCGCCGCCGTTGCGCGCGACATCGAGGGCACGCAGGGCCGTGCGATAGACGACGTCGACATCGTTGCCGTCGATGAGAATCGGCTCGAGGCCGTAAGCGCTCGCCCGGTCGGCTGCCGGATGCTCGACGGCCGTCACGTCGTGGATCGACGTGTACTCCATATAGAGGTTGTTCTCGCAAACGAACACGATCGGCAGCTTCCAGATCACGGCGAAGTTCAGCGCCTCGTGGAACGCGCCGATATTGGTCGTGCCGTCGCCGAAGAAGCACACCGCCACTTGGCCGGTGCCGCGATACTGCGAAGACCAGGCGGCGCCGTTGGCGATCGTCAAATGGGCGCCGATGATGGCATAGGAGCCGAGCATGTTGTGCTTCACGCTCGTCAAGTGCATCGAGCCGCCCTTGCCTCGCATGAGGCCCGACGAATTGCCCATGAGCTCGCCGAGAATGGCCGTCATCGACACGCCGCGAACGAGCGTGTGGTTGTGACCGCGGTACGTGCAGAACGTGTAATCGTCGGACCGCATGGCCGTGCCGAATCCGGAGGCGATGGCCTCTTGCCCGAGCGCGAGGTGGCTCGTGCCCTTGATGAGGTTCTGCATGAACAAATCGTACGCGCGCTTCTCGAGGGCCCGGCACTCGAGCATGGTGCGGTACAGCTTCAGACGCGTCTCCGGGCCGATCGAAGTCTGCGACCCCCGGGCCGCGGGGACCGGCGTAAAGGGTTGTGGATCCACTGCGCTTTGCCTTCTGTTTGAGTTTGGGCTCAATAGTACTCCAGCCGGCAGGCACGGTGGCGAATCGCGAGGATTCGGGCGATGGCGAGCGACAGGAGCCCGAATAGCCTAGCAAGATGGCCGCGGGTCGGCCAGACTGTTGTTAACGAAATAGACGAGGTGCACGGGGGCGAGGAATGAGCAGTGCGGTGCGTATTTGGCGGTTGTCGCTCGCCTGTTTGCTTGTGCTGTGCGTGGGATGCAGCGGCTCGGGCGACGGAGCCGGGACGAGCGATACCGGCAAGGTGTACGTCATCAAGTTCCCGCATGTGACCGCGCCGGGCACGCCGAAAGGGCAAACGGCGGAACGCTTCAAGATGCTCGCCGAGCAGCGATTTCCGGGCCGGGTTCGCGTCGAGATCTACCCCTCGGCCCAGCTCATGGAGGACAGCGAGGCGATCGAGGCGCTGGCCTTCGGCGAGGTCCAGATGATCGCCCCTTCGCTGTCGCTGTTCGACCGGCTCACACCGAAGTTCCAGGTGTTCGACCTGCCGTTTCTGTTCAAGGATCTCGAGGCCGTCGAGCGGTTCCAAAAGAGCCCGCAGGGTCGTGCGCTGCTCGGTGCGCTCGAGGATCACAACATGCTGGGTCTGCAGTTTTGGCATAACGGCATGAAGCAGCTCGGCGGGCCTCGGCCGCTCGTGCATCCGAGCGATGCAGCGGGGCTCAAGTTTCGCGTCATGGAGTCGGATCTTCTGCAGGCCGAGATCGAGGCCATCGGTGGCACGCCCCAGAAGATGGCCTTCGGCGAGGTGTACCAGGCGCTGCAAACGGGCACCGTCGATGCCCAAGAGAACACGTGGTCGAACACCTACTCCTCGAAGTTCTACGAGGTGCAGCCTTACATCACCGAAAGCAATCACGGCTACATCGGCTATTTCGTCGCCGTGAACAAGCCGTTCTGGGAGTCGCTGCCCGACGACTTACGCACCGGGCTCGAGCAGACGCTGGCCGAGGTGACGGAGTGGGGCAACGCACGTGCCCACGACATCAACATCGAGGATCGGCAGAAGATCGCCGATTCCGGCAAATCCAAGATCATCACGCTCACGCCGGAGCAGCTCGGCGAATGGCAGGCCGCGATGAAGCCGGTGTGGGACAAGTTCCGCGGAGCGATCGGTCCCGACCTCGTCGACGCTGCGCTCGCGAGCTCGCGGCAAGCGCCTTAGCCTGCCGGAGTCGGAACGATGCTTGCGCGTCTTCGCGATGCCGCCGACCGCCTCGAAGAAGCGTTCATGGTAGTCGCGCTCGCCTGCATGACGCTGTTGACGTTCGTGCAGGTCGTGCTGCGCTACGTGTTCGGCACGGGCCTCGTTTGGTCGCTCGAGGCAGTGAGTTACCTGTTTGCTTGGCTCGTGCTGCTCGGCATGTCCTACGGCGCGCGCACGCAAGCGCATATCGCGGTCGATCTAGTGACGAGCCGATTGCCGCCGCGTGCGTCGCGCGGCGTCGCGCTCGTGGCGCTCGCTTTGGCGCTGACCTACTGCGCGCTCATGACCTACGGCAGCATCGTGTTCATCGATCGGCTCATGGCACTCGGCACCGATGCGCACGACATCCCGCTGCCGCGCTGGCTGCTCACGTCGGTGATGCCGCTCGGCTTCGTGCTGCTTGCCGTGCGGCTCGTGCAAGCCTACCGGATGTCGCTGCGATGAGCGCTGCGTTTCTGGCCATCGCCTTGCTGCTCGGGCTCATTGCCGGCGTGCCGATCGCCGTGGCGCTCGGTGTCGCGAGCATCGTGACGCTCATGCTGTTCGCCGATCAGTCGCTCGTCGTGCTCGCGCAGAGGTTTTTCAGCGCCGTGCAAACGCCGGGGCTGCTCGCGATTCCGTTTTTCGTGCTGGCCGGCACCTTCATGACCACGGGTGGGGTCGCAAAACGCATGATCGCGTTCGCGAACGCGCTCGTCGGCCGTTTTCACGGCGGGCTGGCAATGGCCGCGCTGCTGGCGTGCGCGTTGTTCGCGGCGGTCTCGGGCTCGTCTCCGGCCACCGTCGTCGCGGTCGGCAGCATCATGATCGGCGGCATGGCGCGCTCGGGGTATTCCAAAGAGTTTGCTGCGGGATTGATCTGCAACGCGGGCACGCTCGGCATCCTGATTCCGCCTTCGATCGTGCTCGTCGTCTATGGTGCCGCCACCGAGACCTCGGTCGGGGCGCTGTTCATCGCGGGCGTCGTGCCCGGTATTTTGCTGGCCGGCGCGCTCATGACGGCCGTCGCCGTGCTCGCAAGGCGCAAGGGTCTGCCGCGCCAACCCGCGGCCGATTGGCGCACGGTGCTCGAGACGGGGCGAGAGGCCGTTTGGGGCTTGCTGCTGATCGTGATCATCCTGGGCGGCATCTACCTCGGGGTGTTTACGCCGACGGAGGCGGCCGCCGTCTCGGCGGTCTATGCGCTCGCCATCGCGCTGTTCGTCTACAAGGATCTGAAGCTGCGCGATGTGCCGGGCGTGCTTGCCGAGAGCGCGAAAGTGACTGCGATGCTCATGTTCATCATCGGCAATGCGATGCTGTTCGCGTTCGTGCTCACGACCGAGCAGATTCCGCAAGCCGCCTCCACCTGGATCGCCGAGCTCGGCCTGCCGCCGTGGGGCTTTCTGCTCATGCTGAACCTTTTGCTGCTCGCCGCGGGCAGCTTCATGGAGGCGACGTCCGTCATCCTCATATTCGCGCCGATCATGTTGCCGATCGCGACACGGCTCGGTGTCAATCCCGTGCATCTGGGCATCATCATGACGCTCAACATGGAGATCGGCATGATCACGCCGCCCGTGGGCCTGAATCTGTTCGTGACGTCGGGCATGGCCGAGCTGCCCGTGACGCGCGTCGTGCACGCCGCCGCCCCATGGCTGTTCGTGCTGATTGCCGTGCTCGCCGTGGTGACTTACGTGCCGGCCGTGTCGCTCGCGTTGCCGGCTTGGCTAGGGCTTTGAGGCAGGCGACGCATCTAAGGCGATGCGCGCTCCGCCGCCGGAGCTGCAGGGGCCGTTTCGGGTTTGTGCAGCAGCCAGGCGCCGAGCAATAGTCCGATCATTGCCGCCAGCGAGGATGCGATCAACACGGCGAGTTTCGCCGTGTCGAGCAGTTGCTCGTCCGCGAACGCCAATTGCGAGATGAAGATCGACATCGTGAACCCGATGCCGGCCAAGCAGCCGATCACGCAAACGCCGCGCATCGTGACCCCGTCGGGCAGCGAAGCGAGCCGCAAGCGAGTCACGGCGAAGCTCGCCGCGACGATGCCGAGCGGCTTGCCGAGGACCAAGCCCGCGACGATGCCGACGCTGAGCGGGCTCGTGAGCATCTGCAAGTGACCTTCGTCGAATACGACGCCGGCGTTGGCGACGGCGAACAACGGCATGATGGCGAACGCGACCCAAGGATGCAGCGCAGCCTCGACGCGGACAACGGGCGGGATCATTTCGCGCTGCATCGTCTTGAGCTGGTGCAGAGGGCTTACCATCGCATGCGGTGCATTCATCGGGTCCGAGAAACGCTCGCGGACGCGGCCCAATAGTCCTGTGGCCACCGCAAGCAAGCGCTTGCGGTCGACAGGCGTCGTTACGGGCGTGAGCAGACCCAAGACGACGCCGGCGATGGTCGGATGAACCCCGGCATAGAGGATCCCGACCCAAACGACGGCGCCCGGTACGACGTACGGCAACGCGGTTCTCACGCCGAGCCAGTGATACAGCCGCACGAGCCCGATGCCCGCGATTGCCACGACCAAGCCGGCGACCTTGATGCCGCTCGAGTAGAAGAACGCGATCACGAGGATGGCCCCGATATCGTCGATGATGGCGATCGCGAGCAGCAGGACTCGCAGTTGCGTCGGCACGCGCTTGCCGAGCAACGCGAGCATCCCGACGGCGAAGGCGATGTCCGTGGCCGTCGGAATTGCCCATCCTCGCCGTAGGGCGGCGTCGGAGTCGAGCCACACGTAGACGATCGCGGGCACGACAATGCCGCCCACGGCGGCGGCCAACGGCAACGCGGCAAGCCGGAAATTGGCCAGTGCCCCTTGGTGAATCTCGCGGCGAATCTCGAGCCCCACGACGAGGAAGAACACCGTCATCAACACATCGTTGATGTAGAAGTGAACCGGCTCGGAGACGGACCAGTCGCCGAAGTGAAAGCCGAGCGCCGAGTGCCACACAGCGTGGTACGAGTGCGATCCGGGCCAGTTGGCCCATACGAGCGCCACCACGACCGCGCTCAGCAATACGATGCCGCTCGCCGCTTCGATGTGGAGGAACCTTTCGAGAGGCCGGAACAGCCTCGGCGTGCCGATCGCGTCGAGATCGGCACCGTCGGACGTCGGTTCGGGGGTTGGGTCGCTCATGGGGCACACTCTATCGACAGGCGGCCCGACCTGTTGTGCTCCTACCTGTGCGCAGCCACGGCCGAGTCATCGCCCTGCAAGAGACCGAGTGCACGCTGGCCGACAAGTACCCGCACCTGTTGTAGCACGCGGGTGAGGACGGTTCAATCGAAGCGGCTCGTGGCTTGTCTCAGTTTCGGTGGCGTCCTTGCCGGCCGGAGCCCGGCGGATCCTGTTTCTCGCGGCGCACGATCTTGGCCGTGACCTCGTCTCCCGCCGGCGTCTTGAGCAGCAATCGGTTGCGGGTCACGGCTGCCAGCACGTCGGTGCCGCCGCGCGGGCGGCACCGGATACCAAGAGGCAGGTGAGCAACAACCTGATTGCGCCGTTCATCGAGACCCCCTCCGGCAAGTTCCCGAATTCGGACCAAGTGTACGAAGGCACGGCGCGTTGGCAAAGACTCAGAACGTGAATGTCAGGCCGAGCTCGTAGCTACGGCCGAGGCCGTAGAGCCGCCCGCCCACCGGCACGTCGACGCCGGCGACGCGGTTGATGCCGTCGAGGTGATCCTGATAGCGCTTGTCGAGCAAGTTCTCGATACCGGACGAGAGTCGAAGGTTTCGGCCGACCTGCCACTGCGCCGTCGCGTTGACGATGGCGTAACCGGACGTCGGAATCTCGCCGTTGAAGCTCGAGACCTTCGTCTGCTTGGCATAGGCAATGGCCTCGACGTCTGCGAGCCAACGTTTTGCTTGGTAACGGACGCTTACACGGCTGTTGAGCGGCGCGAGGCGGTAGAGGTTGTCTTCGACGTCGGTTCGACGGCCGCGCACGTAGGTCAGCACGCCATCGAGCACGAGGTGCGACGACAGGCGATAGCCCCACCCCAAGTCGATGCCATAGATTTCGGCATCGGTGTTGGAGAATTGCAGCGCCGCGATTCCCGTCATCATGGTGGCCACCATGTTCGCAACCGCGTTCGTCGACGGTGTGCCTTGGATGTAATCGGCGATGTCCTTGTAGAAGATTTGCGGTGCAAACCACGCCTTGGCGCCTTGCCAATTCGAGCCCAGATTGATCTCGCGCGAGACTTCGGGCTTGAGTAGCGGGTCGCCGATGTAGCTGCGGCCGTCGGCAAGCCCACCGGTCGCTTCGAGCGGCAGCCACAAGTAAAGCTCCTGATATGACGGAGCACGCGTTTTGCGGCCGATCTCTAGATAGATGCTGCGCGTTTTGCCGACGATTCGGCCGATCTTGAACACTGCATCCACATCGTCATAGCTGCGATCGAGATCACTGGCGTTGAACGCGGTGGCGAGAAGTCCCGCGTTTATCGCCATCATCTGCATCATCGGATTCATGGCCGGAATATTGGCGCCGACTGTGCCGGAGCTCGTCTCGACGCGGTTGAGGCGCACACCGGCTTCAAGGTCGATGGGGCCATGGTCGCCGTTCCACTGCGCGTAGAGTCCTGTGACATTCCTCGTCGCCGCGTTGAAGTTGTCGACGCGAAACGGTGCGACGTTGGGATTCGTGATCGTCGCATCGTGCTCGCCGGTCTCGCCGTCGAGACCTAAGCGCCACTCGCCGTGGTCGAGCTTCGTCTGCGCGCCGATCCGCCAGTGATAACCGTCGCCGGTGGCGTGATTGGCGCGGAAGCTCATCGGGCTCGTGGGCGGCGTTCGCAACTCGTAGTTGTCCATGACGTGGTCGATCTTCGAGTAACCGAGCGCGACGTCGAGTGCCGACCGTGCCCCGAGGGCAGTCCTAATTCGCGTGCCGTAGAGGTCGCTCGCGATGTAGCGAATATCCATCGGCAGCGCGGGCGTGCCCGTGTCGTTGGTGTCGAGGCGGCCCGCGTAGACGAGCAGTTGCGTGGCGTCGTGCCGGTAGCCGTAACTGAGGTCGTAGCGATCGCGATCGAGCTGCGTCGGTATGAGCTTGCCGCCCGGGAAGGCGAAGTCGTTCGCTTGGTCGTGCTGGCCGAGCAATGCGACTTTGTGGGTTTCGTTGGCCGCTACGAGCCTGGCGGCCACGCTACCGAGATCGCCGTTGCTCGAATAACGTGCTTGGGCCTTGCCGTCGAAGGCGAAAGCCGGGTCGTCGCGATATTGGCCGCGGTCGAACCCGACTGCGACGTGCCCACCCAAGGATTCCACGGCGCTCGACACGCTCGCGATACCGCGCTCGAGCTTGAGCTCGTCGAGCAGCAACGGTGAGGCGTAAGAGAGCGGCGCGTCCATGGCGTTCGGCCCGCCCGTCGTCGTGCGCAAGCCGTCGATGCTAACGGCCACGCGGTCGCCGTACAGCCCGCGATACTGAGCGATGCCTGCAATCATACCGTTTGCGTTGAGATTCGCTCCCGGTAGTTGCTTGAGAAGCGCCGCCGAATCGACGGCGTCCTCCGTGCTCGGCGCGACGCTGTCCACGACCGGATAGACACGTTCTCCGACCACCACGACTTGCTCGGGGGCCTCGATGGAAGACTCCTGCGCGGCGAGGCTCGCTGCCGCGAGCACGGCAGCTGTCAGAAGACAAAGTTGGGCAGGCCGCCTGCGGCGTCTGCCAAGAGTCGCTGAATGAAATCTCATGATCCACTCCAAAGACGATGGAAACGGCGCTTGCTCGGCCGAGCCGAGCGGAGCGCGAAACGATAGTCACGTCAGGAGTGGACGAATGGCGGTGCGCGAGAGAGAAACGGAACGACGGTGCGCGGGACGAAGAGCTCGCGCTCGATCGTCGCGATCGAGTCGCCCGGTGCCGTGAAGAGCGTAATGTGCCAGGCGGCGGGGGCGAGCGCGGCGAGCGTTGCGAGTGCGCCGAGCGGGCAGTGGTCCCAATGATCGTGCTGGCTGTGGCCGTCGTGCCGTGCGTGGCCGCTCGCCAAGCCGCCGGAAACGTCGTCGCCGGTCGACATGGAGCCATGCATCTCGTGAGGCATGGAGTGAGCGGGAACGTCGCCCGTGTCGGTCGGCGCGATGCCGATTCGCGCGCCGATCTGCGGCAGGTAGCCGTCGCAGAGTCTGAAACCGCCCTCGGCAAGTGCCGCGGGCATGTAGCCGACCGGCACGAGCAGCTTCGCGATGACCGCAGTTGCTGCGATCCCGCGCCAGCAGGCGCGCCACGATCGGCGAAGTGCTCTGCGAATGAGTCCCTTCATCAGGCGTCGCAGTATGTCACAGGCGCGGCGGCATGCCTTTGGGGGAGAGTACGTATCGGCGGTCTAGGAGAACTTCGTAGAGGCGAAACGCCTGTTCTCGAGCCGCCAGTTTCGGTGCGTGGCGCAGTCAGTTGCCTGAGCGGGGCGAGTCGGTAAGCCAGGCTTGTGGGATGGGTACGGCGCGCTGATTCGACAGAATCTTCGCCCGGCGTGCCTTCTCTTCGGCGCCGAGGCTGCCGAGATCCTCCGCCAGGTTCGCGCCGACGGCCATGCCGCGTGCGACGCCAGGGCGTGCCGCGATTGCGTCCAGCCAACGCGCGACGTTCGGGAACTCGCCGAGGTCGATGCCGCGCGGCTGCCAGTAGCTCGCCCACGGATAGCAGATCATATCGGCGATCGTGTACTCGCCGGCCGCGAGCCAGGTCTTTCGATGCAGGCCCAGATTGAGCACGCCGAAAAGGCGATGGACTTCGTTGTCGAAACGCCGAATGGCGTAAGACTGATCGCCGTTTGCAGGGTCCTCGCTCGCGCGGCGGAAATGCCCCTGCTCGCCCATCTTCGGGCCCTGATTGGCCATCTGCCACATGAGCCACTGCGCGACTTCGTATTTGGTGCGTGTGTCCTGCGGATAGAACCGTCCGGCTTTCTCGGCCACGTACATCATGATCGCCGCTGACTCGAAGATCGCAATCGGTGCGCCGCCGTCTGCGGGCGCCGTATCGACGAGCGCCGGCATGCGATTGTTCGGCGAGATCCGCAAAAAGTCCGGATCGAACTGATCGCCGCGCCCGATGTGCACGGGCTTGACGACATACGGCAGCGCACACTCCTCGAGGAGGATCGTGACTTTCTTGCCGTTCGGCGTGGGCCAGAAGTAGAGCTCGAGCATGTGCGGTGCCGGTCGGTTGGAATGAATCCTGAGGATAGCCGATCGTGTGGTCGAATGTCGGGGGGGCGCACGTGTTCCGTGCGCAAGAGAAACGGCGGGCCGACGGCCCGCCGCGAAATGCAGAAACGTTCGAGTTCGACTTTAGAACTTGATGTCGACGCCCAGGAAGTAGCGGCGACCGACGGTATCGTAGAACCCACCGTTGTATGCGCTGAACGAGCCGATGTCGTTCGGCAACGCGGGCAACTGCGGTGGCACGCAACCCGGCACTCCGCCGCATGCAGAGGCGAGATCGGCGGCCGTATAGCCCATGGTCGCTCCGCTCAGCGGCGGCTTCTCGTCGAGCAGGTTGGTGATACCGCCGCGCAGCGACACTCGGGACGCGAGATCGTACGTGAAGGACAGGTCGAACACTCTGTAACTGTCCGTCTTGATCTCCGGGCTCGCGGGATTGGTGCCCGTTCCGCCGGTCCCCGGCACATAGCTTAGGATGAGGCCGGGCGCGCCGGCGGCGACACGCTCGTTGTTTTGGATGATCGCCCGTTGGCTCGCGTAGTCGTCGGTCCACACGGAGGGCAGGCCCCGCCACCGCAGGCTCACACTCCAAGTGTCCCGGAAGTACGTCAACGTGCTGAATAGCCGATAGTCGTATGCGCCAGGGTTGGTACCCGTGAGGTTCGGGCCGAGCGAGCCCTTCCAATCGGTTTCGACGTCGAAATCGGCGGGCGATTGCTTCGTGCGGTAGTAGTCGAGCACGTTGGCTTGCATGTTGAACGCCAGACCGCCCTTGAGCTTCGAGCCGAAGTCCGAGAACTGAACGCGCCAGTTCAACGCGATGTCGGCACCGGCTGTGTTGATCGTCGCCTGGTTGTCATACGACACATTGGTGGTCAGCGGTCCGCCGAGCGCTTGGTTTCTCGGCACCAGCTGACACGCGGGCGATGCGGCCTGATCTGCGGCTTCGGCGGGTGTCGTCACGAGCACCGAGCCGTAGCAGCGGTAGTTCGCATAGTCCACCGAGAACAACATGATCGCGTCCTTGATGTCGATCTGGTAGGCGTCGAACGTCAAGTTGATGTTCGACAGCAGCGGCTTCTTGAACGGCAGGTTCGTAACGAAACCGAAGGTCCAAGTGTCCGCCGTTTCCGAGTGCAGATCCGGGTTGCCCTGCTGCAGCACCCAGTTGAACGCCGAGCCGCCGCCGGCCGGGGCATTGGCCACGTTGTAGAACTGGTTTGCGGCCGTGGGGCCCATCAATGCCTCGCAGATCATCCGTGCGCTCATCGCGCCCGCCGCGGTTTGGCCTGCCGCCAACGTCGGCTGCGTCTCGCCGGGATCGAGCTGTGGGTCGTTTCCTGTGCCGCCCGCGCCGAAAGGTGCCGTCGAGCGCAGTCCGCAAGGATCGCCGTAGTTGTTGCCGCCGATCGTGAAGACCTGCTGCGGATTCAAGAACAGCTCGCCGAGGTTCGGCGCACGCGTTGCACGATTGAAGCCGCCGCGCAGGCTGAACCAGTCGTTGATCTCCCACCGGAACAGAGTTTTCCACGTGTTCTCGCTGTCGGTGTGCTCGTATTTCGACGAGCGGGCACCGATCTCGAGCTCGAACCGCCGCGCGGCTTTCTTGTCCGCAACGAGGGGTATCAGCGTCTCGAAATAGATGTCGTCGGCCGACGTCGATGCATCGAGATACCCCGTCGGGTACACGCCGATCACCTGGTCGGTGAACGACACCGTCGATTGCAGGATATCGGGCACGAACGCCGCACTGTTGTTGCGCTTCTGATAGCCGAATGCGCCGCGGATCTCACCGGCTTTGAGCTGCGCTAGCGGACCCTCGAAGTTCAGCTCGGCAATGTCTTGCTTGTTTTGCGCGCGTGTCTGCAGTACGGCATTGACCGCATCGAAGCAATCTTGCGACAGCGGTTGGTCGCCGGCGAAAAACGTATCGTAGAAGCCGCTCGTGCACGTGACTCTCGCCGCGCCGAAACCGGGAGACGCGCCGTTCGCGTTCCCTTGAATTACGGCATTGCGTCCGTAGTCGGGCGTGCGAATCAACTGACGATAGCGCGTGAGCGACATGTTGCCGTTCGCGTTGTTGTACGTGGACGACTGCCCGTGAGAAAGATAGAACTCGCCGCTCCAGTCATTGCCGAGCTTGAAGTCGAGCCCGGCCTCCACCTGCCACACGGTATTGGTGTTCACCGTGCTGCGCGGCGGCAGGCTGCTGTCCGGGCTCCAACCGGGTAGCCAGTCGCCCATGGGGTCGGGGCGGCCGAGCAGCAGGGCGGCCAGTTGGGCCGGAACCGGATGTTGGGCGCCAGCTGCGCCGCTCGGGATGAATCCCGTGTTGACGTAGGCCGGGTTGGTCGGGTCGGCGAGAGCGGCCGCCACGACGGCCGGATCGGTATAGTCCAGTGCGGGATTGAGCGGGCTGTCCGTGGTTGGGTCGAACGGCACCGTGCCTTCCCAGCCGAAAATCGCGTTCGTGCCGAACAGTGACGTGCGAGTCTCACTTTCCGCGAGGTTGGCACGCGCGTACAACGTGAGCCTATCGCTCATGTCGTAGTGACTGGTCAGGAACAGCGAGTATCTCTGTTGAGGTGCGCTCACGAGCTGCTGCGGGTTCTCCCACTTCAAGCCTTGCATCGTCGTCGTGTTGCCGGGCACGGATGCATCGAAGATCGTCTGCGGATAGAAATTGAAGTTCGCGGCACCCGTATAGGGGCGTATGCCGGCCTGACTATTCGGCACGAAGACGGTGCCGTCGCCGTTGAAAACGAACTGACGGAAGACGTTGCCCGAATTCGGGTTGAACACGTTTTCTCCAGCCTGGGGCTGGAAGACACCGTTCACGGTGCCTGTCCCGGGGCAGTTGAACAAACAGTTGAAGTGCGTCGTTCCCTGCAAGAAGAGGAAGTAGCCGGGCGCAAGCGGGTCGTTGTAGAGATCCTTGTAGGCATCGAGATTCGCCGCGTAGACGGCGTCGCGGTTGTAATGCTCGACACCGACCGAGATGTTGCCTTTGCCGTCGGACAGGTTCGCGCCGAACACGGCGGACACGCGCCGCTCCGCGCCGTCGCCGTTTTCCGAGGAGCCGTACTGGGAGTCGACCTCGAGTCCCTCGAAGTTGTCACGCAGAATGAAGTTGGTCACGCCGCCGACGGCATCCGCGCCGTACACGGCGGACGCGCCGCCCGTGATCGTCTCCACGCGTTGGATCAACGCCGAAGGAATCGAGTTGACGTCGGTCACCATCAACGCATTGATCGGGACCGTCCGTTTGCCGTCGACGAGGACGAGATTTCGGTTCGGGCCGAAGCCGCGCAACGAGATCGAGGCGATACCGACCGAGTTGACCGGGGTGATTTGCACGTCGGATTGGCTCGTCGTCGGGGAAGCGGCCGGATTGTATTCGGGCAGCTGATTCAGATAGGCCTCGAAGTTCAGCCCGTTCTGGGCTTGGAATGCGTCGGCCTCGATCGTGACGATCGGGCTGTTCGACGAGTTGTCACGGCGCTGAATGCGCGAGCCCGTGACCGTGATCTCCTCGAGCCCTTGCCCTTGGGGAGGTGGCTGTTGTGCCAGCGCCCGCGTACCAGGCGCGATGACTAACATCGTCGCCAATAAAGCGCTGCCTGACAATGCGAGGATCGAAGCTTTGGAGTGTGGCCGCAAACTGCACGGCCCGGTACGAAGGAATGTCGTGGACTGTTCGGACGGTGAATACGGACGCGTGAACGCGTCCCAAAGACGACGTCTCGGTTTCATTGGACCCCCCGTGGGCCAGTTGACCTAAGACGCGTCGATTCCTCCAATGAAGCAGCGCGTCCGCCCCGTTGCAAGAAATCCACATGCCGGTTGACCAGCTTCCATGCGCCAGCACTATGGCGATTTCAGACTAGCACCGCGCGCCGTATATACGCAACATCGGGATGATCATAAAGCTACGATCACAAAAGAAGGATGATGTAGACGAAAACGGGATGAGTATTCGCTCTCGGTGGGCCGACCGGGCCGCGAGAGGCGGAACCGTGCTCGCCCATGCGCTCTGAGGTCCGCCGGGGGACGGTCTTGCGGGGGCTCCGGAAAGCAGCGACCATCCGCCACCGGGGGGCGTGAAACGCCGGTGATTCAAGTGAACGCGTGAACCGATCTGCCGCGGCCTTCGTTCTTGCAGTGTTGACGGGCTGCGTCGCGAAGACGGCCGCGGCGCAGCACGCGACGGCTTTCGACGTGGAGGACGGCGCGCGCTCGTTCGCAAGCTACTGCGCTGCTTGCCATGGGCCCGACGGCAATCTGATTCCCGGCATCGACCTCGGTCACGGCCAGTTCCGCCGTCCGCTCACGGACGACGAGATCGCGGGCATCATTATGAGCGGCATTCCCAATACGGCCATGCCCGCCACGCCGCGGCTCGGCGAGGACGGTGCGCGGCGCCTCGTCGCGTACCTGCGATCCAACGCGCAGGCAGCCGAAAGCGCGGCCGCGGGCGGGGACCCGGTGCGCGGCAAAGCCCTATTCGAAGGTAAGGGCAAGTGCGCGGACTGCCATCGGGTCAACGGCGTGGGCTCGCGCGTGGCGCCGGACTTGAGCGACTTGGGACGGCTGCGTCGAGCTGCGCAGATTCGCGATTCGCTGCTCGATCCGAAGGCCGAGGTGCAGCCCGAGAATCGCTCGTATCGAGTGGTCACGGCGAACGGAACGAAAGTCGAGGGGCGCTTGCTCAATCACGACACCTATACCGTGCAGATGATCGACGAGAACGAGCGTTTGCGGTCGTTCAGCAAGACGGATTTACGGGAGTACGGCTTCGAGGAGACGCCGATGCCGTCGTATGACAAGAAGCTCAGCGCTCGGGAGATCACGGATCTCGTGAGCTATCTCGTTTCGTTGCGGGGTGGTGAGCCATGACGGCCAGAGTGCTGCTCGTCGCGTTGGGGCTCGCGGTGGCCGTGCCGCTTCGAGCGCAGGTGTCGTTCGATCGTATCTTGCACGCCGAGCGCGAGCCCGCGAACTGGTTGAGCTACTCGGGCACCCCGGCGAACCAGCGCTACAGCCGGCTCGATCAAATCACTGCGGCGAACGTCAAAGACTTGAAGCTCCACTGGGTATGGCAGGCGCGCTCGCTCGAGAAATTCGAGGCGACGCCGCTCGTCGTCGACGGCGTGCTTTATACGGTTCAGGCGCCGAACGTCGTCGTGGCGCTCGATGCCAAGACCGGGCGGCCGTTTTGGACGTATCACGCACGAGCCGTCGCCCGACGCGCGTACGTGCTGCGGACGCGTGAATCGCGGCGTGGCGATCTTGGGCGATACGTTGTTCATGGGCACGATCGACGCGCATCTGCTCGCGATCGATGCGCAAAGCGGCAAGCTCGTGTGGGACGTGAAGGTCGCGAATCGCCGCCGAGAGCTTCTCGATCACGATGGCGCCCGTGGTCGTGAAGGACAAGGTCCTGATCGGCACGGCCGGCGGCGACTTGGGCATTCGCGGTCTGATCGCGGCCTTCGATGCGAAGACGGGCAAGCAAGTCGTGGCGTTTCGACACCATTCCGGGCCCGGCGGCGCCGGGCACGACACTTGGTCCGGCGACTCTTGGAAGACGGGCGGCGCGGCCGTCTGGAACGCCGGTGCGTATGACCCCGACACCAACCTCGTGTTCTTCGGCACCGGCAACCCGGCGCCCGATTGGGACGGACGAGACCGCATCGGCGACAACCTGTACAGCAACAGCGTCGTCGCGCTCGACGCGGATACGGGCAAGCTCGCGTGGCACTACCAGTTCACGCCGCACGACGAGACTCGACTACGACTCGACGCAGGTGCCTGTGCTCGCCGACATCGATTGGCGCGGCACGCCGCGCAAGGTGATGCTCTGGGCGAATCGCAATGGGCTCATGTACGTGCTCGATCGCATCGACCGGGCAAGTTCCTGTTCGGCAAGCCGTACGTCGAGGTCAACTGGATGGACGGCTTCGATGCGAACGGGCGACCGCATCGAGTCCCCGGCATTGCGCCGTCGCCGAAAGGCACGCTGATCCGGCCGCACGTGCATGGAGCGACAACTGGGCACCGCCGTCGTTCAGTCCCAAGACGGGGCTTTTCTATGTCGCGCATTGGGAGCACTCGGGCATCATGGCGATCGAGGGTGAGTTCCCGCGCGGTGTGGGCGTGAACCCTCGGCAGACGGCCATGGGTCAGACGGACCTGCAACCGTTCTTCAACGACGACGACGAAGCTTACGGCGTCGTGCGTGCCTACGATCCGAACACCCTCGAGCCCAACTGGGAATACCGGCTCGCCGACATCACCTGGGCCGGTGTCCTCAGCACGGCCGGCGATCTCGTGTTCGGCGGCGGCAAGGAAGGCTATTTCTTCGCGCTCGACGCCAGTACGGGCAAGCTGCTCTGGAAGGCCGCCGTCGGCGGGCAGGTCAACGCCGGCCCCATGACGTACGCCGTAGACGGTAAGCAATACGTCGCAATCGCAGCCGGTAGCGCGCTGTTCACGTTCGCGTTGCCCTAGCGCGCCGCCCTGGTGCAGGCGTCTCACGTCCCAACGCGGCATTCGCCGTCCCGGCCCAGTCGGCTGCCGGAAACTTTCCGTACGCTCGCATGGT
Organism: uncultured Gammaproteobacteria bacterium; assembly: GCA_963786385.1. Taxonomy (GTDB): domain Bacteria; phylum Pseudomonadota; class Gammaproteobacteria; order Steroidobacterales; family Rariloculaceae; genus FEN-1219. The sequence continues at coordinate 276,569 of CAWAYS010000003.1, read as the reverse complement.
CCGTAACGACGTGCATCGGCACGCGCGCGCTGCCGGCGCGCAGACAAACCAATGTTAAGGAGATCGCCATGACGAGCAGCTTGAAAAACGCCAACAACGGGCTCGAACGAGCGCTCATCTTCGTCGCGCTACTGGTGGTCGGTGCGATGTTGACTCGGCCGGCGCCGGCCGCCGATTCACCGAAGATCGCGCAGCAGTTTTCGTGGTCGGCGGAGCTCGTGTCTTTCGACAAGGCATCGAGGATGCTCACGCTGAAGTCGCGCATCGAGGACGCTGCTGAGGTCAAGGGTCTAGACCACCTCGAGAAGGGCGACGCCGTCACGCTCACGTGGACCGGCAGATCTTGGGGTGCGGGTGTTCGTGATATCACGCAGGGCCACGAGCGCTCCGCGCCGGCCGAGACGTTGATCTTGCCGGCGGAGTTCGTCGGCACGGAATTGGACGATCGCTACGTCGTCTATCGCCTGCCGATTCCGGCGGCGGCGGTCGCCAAGATCGCTGCGTTGAAACCGGGTCAATGGGTGACGGCGATGTCGCCGCGTCAGTCGATGGATCCACAGAAAGCCATCACGCAGATTCACGCGTACAACGAAGTGAGTTGACGTTTCCGGCAGGGTCGCGGCACGGCTCGTCGGTCCACCACGCGCAGGCGTAAGATGTCTCGCGGCACATCCAGCCTTGCGCGGGAGGCGCTATGACGGCATGAGCCGCGGCCTGCGGCTGCCGCGAATAACATTGCCGAATCTGCTGGCCACCCGGACCGGGCGGCTCACGGCGTTTTTCGCGCTTTACGTCTCGGAAGGGATTCCCCTCGGGTTCGCGGCGATCGCTGTTGCGACGCAGATGCGGCGGCAGGGGCTGGGCCCCGCCGCGATCGGCACGTTCGTCGGCACGCTCTACCTGCCCTGGGCCTTTAAGTGGGTCGTTGGACCCTTCGTCGACACGATCTACTCCGAGCGTTTCGGCAGGCGCCGAACGTGGATCGTCCTCACGCAGGTGATGATGATCGCGACGCTCATGGCGGCGCTGCCCGTGAACTTCACGACCGAGCTGAAGCTCTTCACGGCGATCATCTTGTTGCACAACGCTTTCGGTGCGACGCAGGACGTGGCCATCGACGCGCTCGCCGTGAACGTGCTCGAGGAGAACGAGCGTGGCGTGGCCAATGGATTGATGTTCGGCGGCGCTTATCTAGGGCAGGCCGTCGGTGGCGCCGGAGTGCTCTTTCTTGCGCCCTATATCGGTTTCAACAACACGTTTTTTTTCGTCGCCGCGATGCTCGGTTGCATAACCGTCTTCGTGGCGCTGCCGTTGCGCGAAAAGCGAAGTCTGCCCCGGCCGCAGATCGGGGAGTCGCGGGTTGCGGCGGCCGGCGCGGAGATCGGCAAGTTCGTCAAGGGCGCCATTCGCGCGTTCGTCGGCAGCCGCGGCGCGTTGGTTGCCGTGCTCTTTGCCGCGCTGCCGGCGGGCGCCATGGGGCTCGGTCTCGCGCTGCAATCCAATCTCGCCGTGGAGCTCGGTCTCGACGACAGCCGAATCGCCGAGCTGAACCTGTGGTCGACGGTCATCTCGGCGCTCGGCTGTGTCGCGGGCGGATGGTTCTCCGATCGTGTCGGGCGGCGCCGAATGCTCGCGTTGTTCACGCTCGCCATGTCCGTGCCGACGGCTTATCTGGCCGTAACGATGCAGCGGGCCGGGTGGATTCACGCGATCGACCCGAGCATGGCGAACCGGCCCGTTCCCGCCGCGGCGCTGGTCGTCGCGTTCTGGGCCGCGACGCTGGTCTACGCGCTGTTCAACGGCTTGATGTATGGCGTGCGTACGGCGTTGTTCATGGATGTGACCGATCCCAAAGTCGCGGCCACTCAGTTCACGGCCTACATGGCGATATTGAACGCCGTCATTGCCTACAGCGCACAGTGGCAAGGTCTATCCATCGAACGATGGGGCTATCCCGTCACGCTGGCGATCGATGCCGCGGTGGGCGTCGTATCGCTGGCCTTGCTGCCGCTGATCAGCGCGAAGCAGCGAGTCGCGCGGCTGCCTGGCGCCGCAGCCGTGCCCGACAGCGTGCAGCCGTGATCTGACACGAAGCGCGTGCTAGGAGCGCGGCGTCGGTTCGTTGCCGTTATCGTCGGGTGACCAATGGTGGCCGAAGGACTGCGGCTCCACGTCGTCGATCAGCGAGCACCGGCCCGATTCGATGCTCGCTGCAACCGCTGCCACCGACCGGCGCGTGCGTTGCAAGGCGAAAAGCCCCGATAGCAGCCGGATCGCACGATACTTGTCGCGCAGAATCTCCGCTTGCAACGCGCCCACCTGCCGCATGCTCTCGTCGCCGAGCGCGGCGTGATGGCAGATCGCGAGCATGGATACGAGGTGCTCGATGCACTTGCCGAGCCGCTGCAGTGGAATTTGCGCGCGCGTGAGCTCGAGCTGGAAGAACATGCTCAGGCCCAGGTAGCTCCAACGCAGCATCCGCAGCTTGCGCTCCGCGAAGCGGGCGTGGCGGCGAAGCGGCGCCGGCAACCGTCGGTAGCGGGCGAAACAAGCTGCGGGCACGAGCTGCAACGGGCAGCGCACACCGTCGGCGACGGCGTTGAATGCGACCCACGCGACGAGACGCCAAAGCTGCCCGCGCCCGATCAGCCGCGCACACGCCGCGAGACTGCGGGCCGGGTGATGAGCCAGCGAGCGTGGGCCGAGTCGCAGAATCCGCTGCTCGGACGGTGCTTTGTCGCCGTTGCGCGTGACGTTGGCCGATTCGATCACGCCGAGGAGTCCGCTCAGATAGCGTTCGACGAACGGCTGCGTGACGTCGCGCACCATGCCCATCAAGATCAAATCGTCCTCGCCCTCCACGACACCGAAAAGGTGCAGATTCACGCGCGCCTCGTTGACTCGGCTGCCGCCGTGAAAGCTGCGTCCGCCCAGCACATGCTCTGCCGCTATCATGGATTCGACGCCCGCGCCGGCCGCCGCCGATTTCGTGAGGTCTCGCAGGCCGGCAAGATCGACGCCGTCGGCGTCTTGCTGCAACGCGAGGTAGGCGAGTGCTCTCGCTTGAAGCGCGCCGCCGAGAATTCGTCCGAGATTCAGGCGCGGTACCTCATGGCGAATCACGGGGCCGCCGACACCGAGTCGTTGCATCGCGTAGTGGCTTGCATCGCGCGCAAGCATGCGCTGGTAACCGGACGCCATTGCCGCGAGCATGCAGCGGCCCATGCGCAGGCAGTAGAACAAGACCTCGACGCCGTCGGCCGGGATTCGGTTGTCTCTCGGGATCGGAAAGTTGCGAAAGTGCAGGCGCGAGTTGAAGTTCGCGAGAAACGCGGCGACTCGCGACGGCTCGCAACGGAACTCGTAGCCGAGCCCGTCGCGTGCGTCGACGTCATGCTTCGGCAACTCGACGATGAACAAACCGATGCTCGAGCCGTTGCGCCCGAGCCTCGCGACGATGCCGATGAGCCCGCCGTGAACCGCGTTCGTGATCCAAAGCTTGTTGGCCGCGCCTTCGGCGAACAATCGGTAGGTGCCGTCGTCGCTCTCCTCGACATAGGCCTGCACCTTCTTCGCGTTCACGCCGACACCGACCTCGGTGAGGCCGAAAGCCATCGGTCGTCCCTCGGCAATCAACGGCAGGAACGTGTGCCGTTGCCGGTCGTCTCCGTACGCGAGCACGGAACCGGCGCCGATGGTCAACTGCCCGGAGATCTCGACGGCGAGCGGTCCCAAGCCGTTCGCGGCGAGTGCCTCCTCGAGAGCCGCGAGCTGACCGTAAGATGCGCCGGCGCCGCCGAAAGCGGCGCTGACCGTGTAACCGAAAGCCTGTTCCGCGGCGACTGCCTCGCGCAGCGCGCTCGACAGCCGGCCATCCGCCGTGAAGGCTTCGCCGCGTGCGAGCGAGCCGAGCGCGGCTTCGACGACGGCGCGCTCCGTGCCCGCGACGTTTGCCGCGAGCTCGGCGCCCGAGCGCAGCTCCGCGGCCGTCGGGGCCGGGCCGTACATCAGCCGTTCCACGAGCCCTTGACGTTTCGCGGCGAGCTTGCGACCGACGGCCTGTGTCGCGTGATCGAGGGCGCCGACGTCGCGGGCCGAGTCGAGATCACCTGCGGCAGCGAGTGCTCTGGCGGCGGTGGAGGGCGCGTCGTGCGACATGAGTCTCGCTCTGCTGAGGCGGTTGGCAGTATAGCGGACGCAACGGACTGCCCGGTTTGCGATGCACGAGCCGGCGCCTCGCGCACGTCGGGACGGCTTGTGCGCGACCCTTGCGGCAATACACACTTGAACCCGAAGCCCGAGACATTGCAGAGTGGGCCGTATCACCGACGCTTTTGAAAAAAGGAGACGATAGTCATGAGGCAGAAAGTGCGATGCAGGGACCGGAGGGTCGGACCGTGAATACCTCTAGCAACAGTTCGGGGGGCAACATGGCCCTCAAGATCGTAGTGATCGCCTTTCTGGCCGTCATCGGGGCAGGCGTCGCCTTGGTCGTGTTCGCTTCTCTATGGGGGCTTTTCATCAGCGTCAAATAAACCCGTGGCCTGGGGCGCGTCGCGAAGTCGACGCCCCCCGGGTTTCCACATTGCGTCGAGCCGCGCTCGAAAAGCGCGCACGTGCCGGGGGGTGTCGTGAAGTCAATAACGCTGCTGTTGGCCGTGGTCGCCACTGTCGGATCTCTGTCGCTTTCCGCTCAACCGCCTCCGGCCCCGCCGCCGCCGCCGTGCACGCCGGCTGCCGACGTCGTTTGCGGTCAGCAGGCCCCCGAGGACTTGGTCGCCGTCGGCCCGAACTGGGTCGTGGCGTCGGCGTATTCGGGCACGGGCGGTGTCGCGCTGATCCGCACGAGCGATCGAACGTCGTTCACGGCGTATCCTTCGGCGGCGGCAAAAGACCGGCCGGACAAGAAGACATACCCGATGTGCCCGGGGCCGCCCGATACGGATCGGTTTCTCACCCACGGTGTGTACGTCGCGCCCGGCACCGGACCGGTCTACAAGCTCATGGTCGTCGGCCACGGGGCGCGCGAAGCGATCGAAGTGTTCGAGGTCGACACGCGCCCGGCGACGCCGGTCGCCACTTGGGTCGGCTGCGTGATCGCGCCCGATCCGATCGGTCTGAACTCGGTGCGTGGTTTGCCGGACGGCGGCTTCGTGACGACGAACTTCTTGCCGCGCGGCGGCACGCAAGAGGCGAGGCAGAAGATGATGGCCGGCGAGCACAACGGCGAGCTTTGGGAATGGCACACGGCGAGCGGCTGGGCCAAAGTTCCCGGCAGCGAGGCTGCAGGCGCCAACGGCGTCGAGCTGTCGGACGATGGGAAGACGCTCTATATGGCCGAGTGGGGCAGTCAGTCGTTTGCGCGCTTGTCGCGCGGCGCCGATCCAGTCAAGCGCGACGACATCGACCTCGGGTTTCGCGTCGACAACATTCACTGGGCGCGCGACGGAACGTTGTGGGCCGTAGGCCAGGGCGACAGCAGCTGGACGGCCGTGAAGATAGACCCGAAGACCCTCGCCGTGCACGAGGTGCTGAGCCGCGCCGATACGCCGGCATTCAATGCCGGCACCGACGGTGCTCGAGGTCGGCAGCAAGCTCTGGGTCGGCTCTTTCCGCGGCAATCGCATCGCGATCTTCCCCGCGCCGTAGAGATCCCGAGCTCGTCGCCCCGCTGCTGCGCGCATCACGATCGACTACGCGAGCATGGTGTATGATCCCGGCGCCTACACCCAATCGTAGACCGGCGGATTCAATTTGCAATTCGACCGGGGCACGGAGTTGTTCGAGTACGTATGCCAGCAAGCCAACTACGCGGCCGAGCTCATGGTCGGTCAGCACTCGAGCGTGGATCGCAGCAGCCCGATCGTTCCGTAAACGCCGCGCGCTAGACGGCCGGCCGCGCGGGCGGTGTGGTGCGCCGCCCGCGCAACGATCGGCTCAGTTGTTGAAGTTGAAGATGTCCTCGTCGGCGGGGCGCTGCATACCCTGCTCGAAATACTCTTCCCAAAGCGCGGCCCACGGCCGGCCGTACATGTCGGGAACTTCGTACTCGAACGTCGTGCCCGGAGATACGGGCGTGGCGCGGCCTTTGATCGGATAAATCGACGGCACGCATTCGATGAACTGGTAGGGGTCCCCGGCCTCGACTTCGCTGACCTTGCGCAAGTTGCGAATCATGCGGATCGGCTGCACGAGCGAATCGGGATCGTAGAAGATGCCCTCTTGGTTCAGGCCGATGACCTTGCCCGTCGCGTCGCGCAAAGGCGTGTAGATTTCGACCGTTTGCAGCTTGTTCGAGAACTCGAAGTTGCCATGAACCTTCCAGCCTTGGACGTTCGATGTCCACGTGATGAGCGTGTCCTTGTCCCAGAAGCCGATCGTGTCGCCATACCAGCGCGGCACCTCGGCGCCGAGATGCGGTATGGCGCCGCTCATGTCGAACGTGCGGCCGACGTGGATGTTCGTGATGAAGTTGTCCGCGTCGCCGGCGAGTACCTGCACGAGCTTCGGCGTGACGAGAATCTGATGCGGCTGGTTCGTGACCGCGTGATAGTGCCAGCGGCGCATGAATCCTTCCGGCCAGCAATATTGAGCCGGCCACTCGGGCGCATTGGTGTTCCCGTCGTGATAAAGCTCCTGCACCATGCGCTTCTGATATTCGGGCGTGAGCAGCGAGAGAACCGTGGGCACTTGCGTCCAGAGCAGCTCCGCGTACCAATTTTGACCGCGCGGCCAAACATAGCGCCCGCTCACGTCCCCGGGCACGGTCGCATACGTGTGCACGGTCGGCCCGCCGCGCCGGCGGGTCTCCTCGAGTAGGGCGTTGTAGTGCTCCTGTGCGGTCTTGAACGAGTAGGGGCTCACGATGGCTTCTCGCGGATAGCCGCGATCGCAGTAGCCCCACGCGGCGGTGCGCGGCGGATCGTCGCCGATGATCGCTTTCGTGTCGCCGCGCGCAGCCCATTGTCCTTCGAGAGCCGCGTTGCTGTTGCAGCGGAAGTATCGCGGGTCGCTCCACAGGGCCCGATCCTTGTAGAAGTCTTTCGACGTGAACAGATCCACGGCCAGCGGCTTCACGCCCTTGGGAGCCGCGCCGTTCCAAGCCGACCCGCCGAGATACTGCACCGTGGTGCCTTTCGGTCCCGGCACGTTTTGTCTGAACGGACCCACCATCCAATACTTCTCCGGCAAGCCGGGGATCTCGGCAGGCGGCAGAGCCTCGGGATCTGGGTCCTCGTGCGGCGGCAGCACGACGGCGAGCGGCGCGGCGCGCCCGACGCTCTTGAAGCCGATGTCGGGCAGCTGCTGTGCGGCAACGGATTTTGCGAGCAGCCAAGTTGCAGCCACGAGCGCAGCAGCGGTTGCCCGCCATGACCAATCGATGGCGGATTTGATGCGCGACATTGTGGCCCCCGGCAAATCCGGACACTGTGCCACAAGCGCTGGGCCTTGCCCAAGTCTACCGCGGCGCCTCGGCACCGCTCTCGAAGAGCAACGTCCCGAGCGCCGCGTGTCGCAGCGACGCGCACTCGCTCCGCGATTACTCGACCGTGTAGTTCCTGCCTTCCATGCAGGCCGTGAAAGCACGGTTGTAATCTAGGACCTGCTTGGTCTTCGGGCGTTTCTTCGCCGTTGGATCGGCGCCGATCTGGTCGACTGCCCAATCGTGACATGCAGCGCGATCTTGCTTGGTCTGCTCCGCGGTTTGGCCGCCCGACGGGTACGCGAATAGGTCCGTGGAGGGTTTCTCGGTCGCTGGAGCGACGCGTGTCGGATAGGGTCCGTACCAATACGGGTAGAACCAGGGGTCGTACCAATACGGATCGTAGAACGGCGCGCCGACTCCGATGCCGAGCCTCACGTGCGGATGAAACGAACCGTGCGCCTGCGCCGGTAGGCTCGCCATCGCGAGCATGCCGGAAAGAAGCAACGCTAGAGTCTTCATAGTCACTCCTCTTGGGGTGGCGAACGGTACTTCGTTCGTCTTCCGCCCCTTCTCATTCAGCATAGGCTGCTCAGCATGAAGCGCCGCTGAACGGAGGGTTAAATTAGCGCGTGCTGCCTGCTTGCGACGCCATCGCGCGCCACGCGATTCTCGGGTCGTGAGAGAGCCGACAGAGTTGCGAAGAAGGGGCTCCCGCCAGCTCGAATGGGGGGAAGGACGAGCTGGCGGGTGGACCGCAAGGTCCACAGAGAGCGCGACCTTTGGGAGGCAGAGCTCTCTGTGCCGAACCGGTAATCCGCGGCTCGCGGTGCCGACCGAAGTCGGCTCGGCTCCGATCAGCCTGGGGTGGCGGATCCTTCCACCGGGCCCACTCGAGCCGCTCTGCCCGCGGCTGCGCCACCGGCATGCTGATCGTAGATGGCAGTGAGCTTGGGGCTATCGACTTGGGCCACAGCGCGGCCCAGTGCGCCGGTTTCGCACGAGCGGACGCTCTGCCAGAGCCGCATGTACGCGGGGTCGAACGGATTGTCGCCGCAAACCCGCGCCGCAGCTCGGTCTAGGCGCCGATATAATCGCTCAGCGCCCGTATCGGAGCTCAAGTTGAGATCTCGGTACCTTACGATGTCGTGGCTCGTGACGGAGTCGCCCGCGTCGCGGTCGGGTGCCGTGCTCGCGCGAACGGCGGCGCTACCGAGACCCGCCGTTGCAGCCAGGAGCGCGAGTGTCAGGATTGGGGTGTTCATGAGTCCTCCTTGTGCAATTGCACTTCGATGTCTTCGCGTCCATCCGGACGGACATGCATTGCTCATGGGATCCATGCTGCGCTTCGAAGCTGACTCGACACTGACACGTAGCCGGAGCCATTGGTGAGCGGCAAGCCCTCATCCGTCGAGCGACCGTCAGCCATTCGTCAGACGCGGCGCGACAGAATCGACGGGTGCGTGAGGAGACATCATCGCGTCAGAGCGCCCCTCGCCCGGCGGCCGGCGGGCACCCGAGGTATCCGGCCGTGAGAGTGCTCGTCGTAGAGGACGACGTGCTCGTGGGCGACGCCGTGCGTCGTGCACTGATCGCGGCCGGATTTGCGGCGGACTTGGTCGGTTCCGCCGAAGCGGCGAAGACTGCGTTGATGGCCGAGTCCTTCGATCTCGCCGTGCTCGACGTTGGGTTGCCCAGAGGAAAGCGGTATCCGATTACTGCAAGGTCTGCGCAGCAAAGGTCAGACGCTGCCCGTGCTCATGCTCACGGCGCGTGACGGCGTGTCCGATCGTGTGACGGCATTGGACCTCGGCGCCGATGACTATGTGACCAAGCCCTTCGAGGTGCCCGAGCTCGTCGCTCGCTGCCGGGCTTTGATTCGTCGCGCCAACGCCGTCGCGAGCGCATGCGTGACTTTCGGCAAGCTGCAAATCGACCTGGCGCACAGAGAAGTCATCGCGGAGGGTAAGAGCTGAGCGTGACACAGCGGGAATGGGCGATTCTGGAGTGCCTCGCTCTCAATGCGGGGCGTGTGGTGCGAAAGACAAGCTGATGAGTGCCATCGCCGATTGGAGCACCGACCTGACCCCGAATGCGGTGGAGCAGTACGTTTCCCGGCTGCGCGCCAAGCTCGGCGCAGCAGCCACGATTCGTGTCGTGCGCGGCATGGGATATCGGCTCGATGAAAGCGCGGAGGGTTAACGGCACCTCGATTCATCGCCAGCTGCTGTTGACGCTGTTCCTGCCGGCCGCCGTCGTGCTCGTGGCCGGGACCGTGAGCGACTATCTGACTGCGTTGTCGCCATTGACGGCAGCTTATGATCAGGCTTTGCTCGACTCCGCGCTCGTGATCGCCGCCAACGTCCGCAAGCAGCCAAGACGGCCGTCTGGTCTTGACTTTGCCTTCGGATGCGCTGGATGTGGTTCGTGCCGACTCGCGTGACGCAATCTACTTTCGAGTGAGTTTGTCCGACGGGACGTTCGTGGCCGGAGATGCCGATCTGCCGACGTTGAATACCGCCTAGAACAATCCGGCGCAAATGGACTCACTCTATCGCGGAGTTCCCGTTCGCCTCGATGAGCTATACGACGTTTGCCGGCGATTCGACGCTGACCGTCACGATGGGCGAGACCACGAACAAGCGCAGCGAGACGCGTGACCGAATCTTCACGACAGCCGTCGCCACCGACCTCGATCATTCTCGGTGTGATTCTGAGCCTGATTCTGATCGGGCGCGAGTTTTTCGCTGCGACCTCTGCGCGACGTCGAGCAGCAAATCGCACAGCGCTCGGCGCGCGACCTCACGCCGCTGTCCGTCGAGAGAGTGTCCCGGCCGAGATCCAACGAGTGGTTCGTGCCCTCAATCGGCTTTTCATCGCTCGTGGCTGACAGCGCGGCGAGGCAGCGTCAATTCCTCGATAACGCGGCCCACCAGCTGCGCACGCCGTTGGCCGGCATTCAGGCGCAGTTGGAGCTGATGTGCACGGATGAGCAAGTGCCGGCGCGACGAGAGCGGCTGGAGCGGATTCTCGAAGTCGTCGACGACTCGGTCATACGGCGCGACAATTGCTGACGCTTGCACGCGCCGACGAGTCGGCCGCCGGGAACTGGACTTTCGAAGACGTGGATTTGACATCCGTGGTCGAATCAGTGGTGGCCGATTCATTATCCACGGCCGAGCAAGCGGGCGTCGACCTCGGACGCGGCGATTGCGCCGGCTCCAGGGTCGGCGGTGTGGGCTGGTTGCTGGCGGAAGCATTGCGCAGTTTGGTCGGCAATGCGATCGCGCATACGCCGGCCGGCGGCAGCGTTACTGTGGCTTGCGGTGCGCAAGAGCATTTAACCTACCTCGAGGTCGTCGACAACGGTATCGGGATTCCTGCAGCGGAGCGCGAGCGCGTGCTCGAGCGTTTCTACCGAGCGAGCAATGCACGCGGAACCGGCAGCGGGCTCGGCCTTGCGATCGCCAAGGAGGTGGCCGAGCTCCACGGCGGCAGGTTGCTGATCGGCGACGGACAGCAGGGTATCGGCACGTCGGTCCGCATCGTTATTCCCGCTCGGGGGCACCTACCCGCATCGTTGGTCGAGGACATCGACGCGTAGCGAACGTCAGAGTCATGTCAGCCTAGTGCGGCACTATTGATGCTGCGTATCACCAGTGCGGAGCAGAAAATGGATCAAGGCACAGTTCGGTCGGGCAAGGACGCAGGGGGCGCCACGTGGGCAGTGGTATTGGCCGGAGGCGACGGCACTCGCTTGCATGCGATTACGACGACTTCCTCCGGAGTCGCGGTTCCGAAGCAATTCTGTTCCTTGCGCGACGGACCGTCCCTACTGAGCGAAACGCTGGAACGGGCAACGTCGGTCGCACAATCGAGGCATATCTGCGCAGTCGTTGCGCGGCAGCATGCACGCTGGTGGCGTCGACCGCTCAAGGGGTTGGCGGAAGATAATGTCTTCGTGCAACCCCGTAATCGCGGCACGGCGATTGGCATATTGCTGCCGCTCGTCAGCATTCTCGATCGGGATCCGAACGCGCTCGTCGTGGTTCTGCCTTCGGATCACTACATCGTGAGGAAGCGGTGCTGCGGGGAGCGCTCGCGCGGGCCGTGACCGCGCTCGGCGAAGACGCGTCGAAAATCGTGTTGCTCGGAATCGCGCCCGAAAGGGCCGACCCGGAGCTTGGCTATATCGTCCCGCGCCGGCTCGGCGCCGGCGTGTCCCCGATCGAGCAGTTCGTCGAGAAGCCTCCAGTGCGAGAAGCGGAGCTCCTCATCGAGCGCGGTGCACTGTGGAACGTGTTCGTGCTCGTCGCGCGACGCGAGCGTTCTTGCGTCGGCGCTTTCGAGGTCCGATCCCCGGCTCGTTCCGCGTCTCCGGGAGGCCGAGCGCAGCGGGGAGCTTGCCATGGCCAGGCTCTACGACGAGCTCTCGGGGCTCGATTTCTCTCATCAAGTCGCTTGCGGAAACGAATCGCTGCTGAGCGTCATGCGCGTCCCGCCGTGTGGGTGGACGGATCTCGGGACGGTAGAGCGGCTGCGCAGCACGTTGGCCCGCTCCGCCGGAGGTAGCCGGCGGCGCGATCCGAAGGCACGAGGAAGAGGCCCTTGAGCCTTCAACGGCAGCACATGCAGTGGCTACAGAGTTTCGAACGAGCCGTTTGGCGCAGCGGAGACTGCCTGATCAATCACCCGGTAAGGAGAATGTTATGGTTTCGCAAACTCGTCGTTTGTCCAAATGGGGGCTGCTGTGCGGCGGCCGGAGCCCTCATGCCGCGCACGTGCTGGGTGGTCCGCACCGGTGTCCGAGCAGCCCCGGCCGTGCACGAGATCACTGTCGTGGGCTCGCCCGCAGATGGAGTCGTGAGAAGCAGGTCGTCGGCCACACGGCTTTCGGGGGAAGATCGAGTTGGTCACGCTCAGCCGGACAGTGAGTTACGCCGACTTGGATCTCGTCAAGCATGCCGATGTCATGGCGCTGGTTCACGCGTCGACTCGACGGCCAAGGACGAGTGTGAGATCTGTCTCGGCTGCTGCCGCTGGAGCAGGCGAACAACAGAACTGCGAGCGTGACGCGGTTGCCGGGGCATAGCGCCGCAGGCGGACAAAGTCGATCGGGGCGGCGGCGAAGTAGGCGCAGGGTTCGACGATCGCCCGTGCCGAGGCCATATGACGCTTCGTGGCTGCGTTGCACGGGCGCGAGCGGCGCTTCACCGGCGGAGTCGGTCATTGCCCGAAATTGAAGTTCAGATCGACGTTGTCGGGAATTGCGAAGTTGTAACCCTTCGTGAAGCCGATCCAGCGCGCGAGAAAGATCACCGCCGTCCAGATCAGAATGGACGCCGCGCCTGCGAATCGGGCCGCGCCCGGCGTCGGTCCCGTGTCCCAGCTCGCAACGGATCTGAACGTGACACGCTGGAAGAACAGCATGTTGATACCGGCCCCGAGCAACGCGAGCATCTTGAGCCGAAACGGCCAGTTGCCGTAGTACGTTGCGGCATTCGCGGCGAACATCATCACGCCCGTGATTACGGACACCGAGAACGCTACCCAGGTCATGGCTCAAGAGCTCGTGCTCGAGCCGAGTAAACGGCCGGCGAGTGTTCGGAAAGCCGAGCAATCGCAGGTCGACGATGAGGATCGTCCCGAACACGATGCTTGCGGTCAGAACGTGTGTGGCCTCGACGAACGGCATGGCCTTCACCGAAGTGCGCATCCAGTCGCCTATGGCCGAGTTGCCAATGGCTTGTACGAAGCTAGGTGTATCCACTTTGTTTTGGTTCTGTCAGTCGGAAGGAGTTCAGCCGTGCAGCGACATCGAGCCCCAGACTTCGACGTCGTAGGCGATCGCGCGGCCGAGAAAAATGATGACGAGCCACACGACCACCGTGCCGATGGCAATGGCCTTGCTGCCCCCGGAAAACTCCGCAACACCCGCCGTCGCGCGCGGAGTGCCCGCCGTCGCGGCGCCGCTCAGCGCGCGGCCGAAGACGAGTGAGGTCGCGACCCCGATCACGATCAAAGCCATCTTGAGCCAGAACGACAAGGCCGTGAACTCGCGCTCGGGCTCGCCTACTACGAGCGTTAAGCCCGTAAGAGCCATGACGACGAGCGCGGTCCACATCCACGGTGCGAACCGGTGCCAGACCTCGCTGAACGGCTGGTCCGTGCGAGCACGGCCCAGCACGCGCAGCGAGATCATGAGGCTCGAAATGAAGACGACGCCGATCATCACGATGTGAATCGACTGAAGCAGCGGGATGATCCAGGCAACGGACTGGATCGTCAGGCTGACCGGCGTGTCCTGGAGCCAAAGCGCGAAGTCGTGCACGGGGAGTTACTCCGTTGGCGTCGGGAGCGCTCCGCCGTCGCCGAGCTGCTCGTGTCCCGCGACGGAATCGCAGTTCATGCCGGCTGCCGGAGGGGTCTTCGGCGGGCACTTGAACAACGCGCCCGTCTCTCGCCGGCTGCCAGCAGGGTCGCCGCTACGCAGCGGATGCAGGCCCACGCTGAAGATCGTTCCCGGCGGGAAGCTCGAGACGGAGATGCCTTCCTTCGCCGATTGCGCCGATCCACCCATCTCGACGGCCCAAATGATCGGCTTGCCGTCGTTGTTTCGCTCGACGCCTCTGCGGTCTTGCGTCATCGGAGCGAAGAAGATTTGCAAGTGATTCGCATCGGGATTCACACGGGTGACGACGCCTGTAAATACTTTGGTCTCGTCGGCGTTGTAGATCGCGAACGAGTGGTGCGCTCGCGCCGGACCGGCGACGACCGCGCCCGCGATGATCGCGGCGCCCACCAAGCGGCCGATTTTGCTCGAATATTTCGTCTTCACAGCTCTGCTCCTTACTCTCCTAATACATGCCCAAGCCTCTGCGGCCCTCGGCACGTCCCCTTCATTAGGCATGCCACAGGTCGCGTGACCTGACCGTCGTGCGGGTAAACCCGACGATGGCTGCCATTGTGCGGCACCGAACCTTAATCGAACTTGAATATGTCCTCCGATTGCGGTTTCTGCATGCCTTTCTCCAAGTACTCTTCCCACATCTGCGCCCAAGGCCGGCCGTACATATCAGGCACTTCGTATTGGATCACGGTTCCCGGGGAGACCGGGGTTGCCTTGCCGTTGATGGGGTAGATCGTCTGAATGCATTCCTTGAAAGCGTACGGCTCGCCCTCGTCGAAGTCGCTCAGCTTCACATAATTTCGAATGATGCGGACCGGCTGCACGAGCGCCTCGGGATCGTAGAAGATCGCCTCGTGATTGAGCCCGACGAACTTGCCGTTCTCGTCGTGGTTCGGCGAGTAGATCTCGATCGACTGCATCTTGTTCGAGTACTCGAACGCGCCGTGAACATACCAACCCTGGATGTTCGACGTCCACGTGATCAGCGTGCCTTTGTCCCAGAAGCCGACCGTGTCGCCGTACCAACGCGGCACCTCGGCGCCCAGATGCGGCACGGCTCCGTCCATGTCGAACGACCGCCCGATGTGGATGTTGGTGATGAAGTTGTCCGCCACGCCCGTGAGAATCTGCACGAGCTTCGGAGTGACCATGACGTCCCACTCCCAGGTCGCGAACTCGTGCCAGCGGCGCATGAAGCCCTCCGGCCAGCAGTACTGGGATGGCCACTGCGCGCGGTCGTCGACGCCTTCATGGTAGGCCTGCTGAACCATGCGTTGTTGGTACTCGGGTGTGAGCAGCGACAGGATCGTCGTCATTTGGTTGTGCCGCATGCGGTACCAGTAAGCATTTCCCGGTGTTTGGCCGGGGTGTTGATAGCGGCCCGTCCACTCACCCGGCACCGTCGCGTACGTGTACTGCGTGGGGCCGCCGCGCTGTTTGGTTTCTGCGAGCAACGCCTCGTAGTGCTCTTGCGCGGTCTTGAACGGATAGGGGCTGACGATGGCTTCGCGCGGATAGTCGCGGTCGCAGCGTCCCCAGGCGGCGGTCGATGCGCCCACGTCACCGATGAGACGAACGCCGTTGGCACCCCATTGCTCCTCGATCGCCACGGGGCTATTGCAGCGGAAATAGCGCTTGTCGCTCCAAAGCGCCTTGTCCTTGTAGAAGTCTTTAGTTGTGTAAAGATCGACCGGGAGCGCCTTGATTCCCTTGGGCACGGCGCCGTCTCGCGCGTCGCCGATGAAGTCCTTGGCGTCGAATTTGGGGCCGTCGTCCGTGAACGTGACCGGAATAGCAGCCCCGACGACTTCGTAATCTCGCAGATCGGCGGCAAGCGGCCACCCTCGGCCAGCGCTTTTGAATCCCGGATCGGCGACGTGCTGAGCCATGGCGGGGGCCGCCATGAGAATGGCTGCCGCCAGCGTGGATCCCGTCAAAATCGCCTGTTTCATGACCGTCTGTGCCCCGAGGCTCGAGGATGGTGCCGCAATTGGGGCGGTACTATACGACGAGCCGGGTAGATTTTGCCTCGGACGCCCGTTAATAGCGGCCGCCGTACCCGCTGTCCCGGCAGTCTTAGTGCCTCTCAGCCCCGTTTTAGTTCTTCTTCAACACCGAGTCGAAGTCGAAATCCAGGTCGTCCTCGCCGACCTTGGACGGGACATACGGGCGCAGGTACAGAGCGTGGCACGCGTCGCATGTGGCGCGCAGCGCGTCACCGGCCTCGTCGAGCTGCTCGAGGCTGCCGCTCGTCTGCGAAAGTCTCTCGGCAGCCGCGGCCGCGGCGCCGGCGAGCTGGTAGAAGTTTTGCCAGTTCTTCCAGATTCCGGGCAGTGCCAACGTCTCGGGCTGCTTCGCCGATGCATCGTAGAGGTTCGTCGTGGGCGGAAACAGATGCGGCAGCGCCGGCAGGAGCTCGGCGATTCTGGCTGCCGCGGACGTGACTTTCGCTCTGTCCTTGGCGTCCTTGGGCGGTTCCACCTCCACGTTGTCGATGGGCTCCATGATTCGCTCAATCGCCACCATGAGCGATTCGCGCGCATCGATGATGGCTTTCGGATCGGTTAGCCCGGTCCAGCCGGGGCCGTCGGTCGCCGCGGGCTTCTGTGCGTACGCGACGCCCGACAAACAAATAGTTGCAAAGAGAACGATTCGCATTGCGGAGCTGGGTTGCATGTCTTCCTGCCTTTGGTCTGTGCTCGCGCGTGCCTCATCGGCAGCTCCGCGCGGGATCCGTCATCAATGTCCCAACTATATCGCTGGACGTTCAATGCTCAAGCGCGCGCCCGTAAGTACATCTGCGTATTCGAGATACGCAACGCGACGCATCGCTGCGTCAATCGGTTCGACCTTCGGAGCGGGGCAAGGGTTGCCGAGGATGACGGTGAAATAGGCTCGTGAGCAGCACTGCCACGAGTCCCGTGACGAAGATTCCGTCGAATTTGCCTGCGCCGCCGATCGCTGCGACCGGCGCGCCGAGCCCCGGAATCTTGTCGAGATTGAGTAAGTCGGCGCCGATCAACGTGCCTAGCGCGCCTGCGACATAGGCGAGCGGCGTTGCTCGGGCGCGCGAGATCGCCAACGCGGTGATCGCTGCCGCAATCGGCGGCACGAGCACGGGCTCGGCGATACCGAGCCCCGGCACGGGATAGGCGACGAGGTGCACGATCACGGTCACGATCGCCGTTGCGATTGCCGCTTCCACGTAGAGGCGGTTGCGCACGATCAAGTAAAGCGACAGCAGCGTCGGCACGACAGCCCCGCCCACGTTGACGGCGACCGTCGTCGCCTGTGCTTGCGTGACGAGCGGAATGACATAGCGCATGCCGAAGAAGCTTACGATGCCTTCCGAATAGACGGGCTCTGCGGGCAGCGTCGCCACCGGGATGTTGACGTAGCTGCCGAGAAACGACAGCAACAACAGCGCGAGCAACGCTCGACGACTCACCCCCACGCGCTCGTAGGCAAACTGGACGATCCGCAGCTCGAGCGAGATGACGACGAATGCGAACAGTAGCAGCAGCGCGAACAAGAACAGCGGCGGAAGCGGCAGATAGTTCATGCGCGCCTTAGGCCCCGCTTACTGCGGGGTCGGGCCTTGACTTACGCGGACGAGGTCGGCCGGTCGAATCCACTTCTGGAATGCCGCGCGTACATCGGCCGGCTCGAGGGCAATGAACTGGCGTGCGGCATTCGACGGCTCGTCGAGCGGCAAGCCGAGATCGGTTCGGCCGATCAGCGCTTGCGCGATTTCGCCGATGCTGTCTTCGCTCAACGGAATTTGTCTCAGTAGCAGCGCTTTGACGCGCTTGAGCTCTTCGGCGGGTACGAGATCGTTACGCATGTTTTCGAGCTCGCGCGCGATCATATTTTGCGCCTTGACGATATTGTCCGGATCGCACGCGTACTGGACGAAATACACCGAGCGGTTCTTCCCGGCTTGCAGCGTGCTGCCGACCGAATAAACCAAGCCCGAGTTCTTGCGCAGATCGACGCTGAGCCGGCTCGAGTAAAAGCCGCCGCCTAGGACCGCATTGGCCAATTGCACGGCATAGTAGTCGGCGTTCGTCCGGGTCAACCCCAGCGTCTCGGCGAGAGTCACGGCGGCTTGGACCCGGCTCGCATCGGGCACGGCGACCGCGCTCGCGGAATTGTTCGGTGCCGACGGCAAGTCGGTGGCCGGTATGGGGCCGGTGCCCTTCCAGCTCCCGAAGTGCTTCTCGATCACGGCCCGTGCGCGATCCGGCGTCACGTTCCCGATCACGACGATCGTGGCGAGATCCGGCCTGAATGCGAGATCGTAGTAGTTGCGAACGTCGTCGAGCGTGAGTGCGCCGACGCTCGCTGCCGTGGAATCCCGCAAGCTCGGGTCGCGTGGCGGGAAAGAGCGCGGCGCGCAGCGACCGTCCTGCCAGATAGCCCGGGCTCGCGTCGCGTGCTGCGACGAGTCGTCCGTATTGGGATTTGAGAATATCGAAGGCTTGCTGCGGCAGCGCAGGATGCAGCTCGTTGTCGGCGACGAGCTCTATCCCGCGCTCGAAATCGGGGGACAGCACTTCGATACCGAAATCCGTGCCCGCTTGCTCGCGGGCGCCGATATCGTCCAGGGCTTGCTGCAGTGCCAAGCGGTCCAAATGCTCGCTGCCGTATTCGAACAGCTGATCGAGGATTTCGGCCACGCCTTCCTTGCCGGGAGCAACCTCGACGTCCGGACGGTTCTTGATGTGTCCGTAGACACTGACGGTATCGCTCACATTCTCCGTCTGCACGATGAGCTTCATGCCGTTCGGCAGCATAGTGACGGTCGGTCGCACGGTCGACGTCGGCACTGACAGCCGTGTCACTGCCGTTTCGGCCCATGCCGGCAGCGCAACGTTGGTGGCCTCGCCGAGCGCGATGGTCTCTTGGCCGCCGAAGCCCGCCGCCGAGCGCACGGGCCTGCCCGAGCCGTGCGGCAACATCGTGGCGGAGATTGCGTGCTCGAGGTCGAGGTACTTACGTGCTACGCGATTGATGTCGGCCACGGTGACTTTCTCGATTCTCGCCAAGTCCTCGTCGGGCGAATCCAGGCCGTAAAGTGCAATCGCGTCGGCCCACACGGAGGCCAACCCGTCGACGGAGTTCTTTTGAAACTCGGCTTGGCGGCGCTCTTCGCGTTTGGCCGCCGCGACGAGCTCCTCCGGGACGCCGTTCTTGACGACCGCGGCCAGAATATCGCGGATGTCGTGGTCCAGCGCCTCGGGGTCCGTGCCGGACGTGAAGCTCACGGCCGCATACGCCATCCCGGCACGGGGCAGCGGGTCGAGCGAGAAACCGGCCGCGATGGCCTTGCCTTGCGGCACGAGGCCGTACAGAGCGAAACGCTGGCTGTCGAGAACGTCGGCCAGTAACTCGAGGGCCGGGAAGTCGGGACTGTCGAGCCCCGGCAGTCGTATCGCGAGCATTTGCGTGCCATTCGGGCGATCCGTGTCGACGCTGATGCGGTCGGCGTGCACGGGCTCGAGCTTCACGGCCGGCCGCGCGGGCAGCTTCTTGCGCGGTATCTCGCCGAAGAGCTCTTTGACGGTGACGAGCGTTTTGGATGGATCGACGTTGCCGACGATCACGAGTATCGCGTTGTTGGGCGCGTACCAGGTGTCGTAGAAGTGTTTGAGCGCTTGCGCGTCGGTCTTGTCGAAAGACTCGCGCGTGCCGAGCGCATCGTGCTCGTAAGGGGTGCCGGAAAACAGCGCCGCACGCAGCTTCGCGTAGAGCACGTACTGCGGGCTGGACAGGTCCTGTGCCACTTCTTGCTCGATGGCGCCGCGTTCGTGCTCCCAATCGGCTGCCGAATCGAGCACGCCACCCATG
Source organism: uncultured Gammaproteobacteria bacterium (assembly GCA_963786385.1). Taxonomy (GTDB): domain Bacteria; phylum Pseudomonadota; class Gammaproteobacteria; order Steroidobacterales; family Rariloculaceae; genus FEN-1219. The sequence continues at coordinate 256,887 of CAWAYS010000003.1, read as the reverse complement.
CGTATGGCTTCGATGTGCAGCGCGACGTCGAGGTCCTCGGCCGGCACCGTGTATAGGTATTGGGTGAGGCTTTCGCGCGTGTTGGCGTTGAATGCACCGCCCATCGCGCTGCCGAGCGCGGCAAGCTGATCTGCCGAGAGTCCGGGGCTGCCGCGAAACATCATGTGCTCTTGAGCATGCGCGGTGCCTGGGAAGCCTGCCGGCGTTTCATCGGAGCCGGCCAGATAGTTGACGGAGGTCGCCACGACCGGCGCCAGCGTGTTGCGCACGATCACGACGCGCAGCCCATTGTCGAGCTGCGCCCGCAGCACGTCGGAGTCCGCCGCGCGTGCCGAGAAGGCCGTCGCGAAAAGCGCGCCCGCCGCCAATAACAATTCCACCGCGCAGAGCAGTGACGCCTTTCGAGCATTGAGCACGCAGGTCATTCGCTTATCGCCTCATGGTGAACCGTACGGATGGTTATAGACACGGCGCAGGGCCGGCGGTTCGCGGCCGGCCGAAGAATCGCCGAGACGCGCCTACTGTGTGGCCTCGAACGTGAACCGGCCGTTGACGATTGGGTTGCGGTCGCTCGTGGAGTCGCACTCGGCCTCGTCGACCATGCGATTGGTGTCCGTCACGCGCTTGTATTTGAACGTGATCGTGAACGGTTTGGTCAGCGCGACGGGGTCGTCGATCGTGAGCTGATCGTGCAGCTCGTCGTGCCCGACCATTCGCATGCGCTCGACGAAGCGCATTTGATCGCCCATGCGTATGGGCAGGAAGTTCAGCAACAGAATGTCCGGTTTGATCGCCACGGTGTCGACGACGAGCGTGTCGCCTTCCCAGTGACCGACCGAGTCGCCGACGCGCGTAGGCCACAGCTCGTCGGCGGCCGGGTGAGAACGGCCGTCGGTATACAAGTGGCGAATCTCGCCCACCGTGTTGACGATCGTCGTTTCCTCCGGCGTCACGCGCCACTGAAACAGGGCCGGCGAGATGATGCCGAGAATGAAAGGCGGCGACGAGCATGGTGGATAAGGAGGCGCGGGAGGATGTGCCGGATCCGCCGCTGCGGCCGCTTCCTGCGTCTTCTTGGCCGCCTCGAACTTGGCTTGCCACTCGGCATTGAAAGGCAGCTCGGCGCCCATGACCGCGGCGCCGGCCTGGAGGCCCTCTGCGCTGAGTCCCTGGCCGATGCCTTCGCCCACGAAGACGTCCGGCTCCCAAATGCCGGACCAGTCCGGCAGTTTCGCAAAGGCCTCGATGCGCTGCTTCGACGACGTCTGCGCGTGAGCGAAGCTCGTGTAGCCGACGAGCAGCACGAGTGCGAAAGCGCCTTTCGTCCGGGTTCTCATCGTCGACTCTCCGGGCTTCGATCGCCTGGTTTCGCTCAAGGCGTGCCGACGGCCGCGCCGTTCGCCATCGTGACCGACACGATTTGCCCGCCGTGTCCGCCGCCGCGCAGCGGATGGGCGACCACCACGATCTTGTCGCCCGGCTTGAGACTGCTCGGCTTCCAGCCGTGGCGCGACAAACCCAGCGGGTTGTCCATCTCTATGCCCCATTCCGCCGGCGCGGTGTCCGGATGCGCGGGATCGGGCACGAGGATCTGAATCCAACAATGCGGGCTCGTCCATTGAAATGCTTTGACCGTGCCCGTGAGCGTCACTTTCGTGGCTGCATCGAACATGGCGGCGGAGTGGTGGGCCGCGGCCGAGCCTGCGGCGAGCAGCGCCGAAAGACCGAGGGAGGCGGCGAGCGCCGCGCGCCAAGCCACGCCTCTGCGGAGAGGCGCGGGGCGGAATTTCGGAAGCGTGGTCATGTTGGAAGATGGTTGCGGTGGGAGTCTCGGACATTACTACAGCCGACCCGTCGAGCCCAAGCTCGGTCGGAGCGCCCGTGCCTCGTTCTCGGGCTGGTCGTGGCGCGCATCCAAGCTCAAATCTTGCGCGCGCGCGTCAGCAGATAGTCCTGCCGCAACACGTTGTCGGCGAAGTAGGGCTCGAGCACGCGCTCGAGCTCGATGCGAAACCTTTGCAGCTTCTGGGGGTCCGCGGCACTGAGGTTCTCGACGAGCTTGGCGACGGGGCCGACGTTCGCTTCGAGAAACAAGCGTTGGTGGGCAACGCTGAGCGTCTGAAACACCATGACGTCGCGATCGAAGATCAGATCCGTGACGGCGTTGCCGAGCCGTTCACGTACGACCGTCGGGTCGCCCCACAAGTGCGGCGCAGACGCGCCGGCAGGTGGCGCAGGAGCGTAGGTGCCGATCAGCGCGAACATCTTGCCGACGAGCAGCTCCGGCGGCCATGTGGAGAACGCGAGTGTGCCGCCGGGCTTCAGCACGCGCAGCATCTCCCGGACCGCGACATCGGGGCGCGGCGCAAACATGTGCCCGAATTGACTCAGCACGACATCGAATCGCGCGTCGGCGTAGGGCAGTGCTTCCGCGTCGCCTTCGTCCCACTCGACTTCCAGGCCCATGATCGTCGCATTCTCTCGTGCTCGCTCGAGAAGCTTCGGCGTGAGGTCCAGCCCCGTGGTTCTTGCGCCGGTGCGCGCCGCCGTCAATGCGACGACGCCGGTGCCGCAACCGACGTCGAGCACGTTCGTGTGGCTCGTGACGCCGGCGAACTGCACCAACCGCGGCGCCACGGCGCCGGTGGCCGTCTCGGTCGGCGCAAACGACTCCCAGCCCTGCCTGGCAGCCGCTTTGAATTTGGCGATCTCGTCCATCGAATTCTCCTCGCGCGACGATAGTGTTTGCGGTGCCCGGTAGGCAAGCATTTGACGCCGTGCCGGCGGCGACTCCAGACTCGGCGGGTCCGCGTCGTCGCGCCGGGGGGCGCTGCCGCTCGAGGGAGGGCTGCCCGGCAACAAGATTCACCGAGGGGGGTTGCATGAAAGTTTCCGCGATCGTACTTGCCGTGTGTCTGGCGGGTTCCATGGCACACGCGCAGACGCCGGCATCGACCGGCCCGGCACCTGCCGGTCTCGTCGTCGGATCGGGCAATTTTTTCAGCCCGATCGTGCACGATCTCGACAAGGCCGTCGCGTTTTACCGCGACGGGCTCGGCTTCGAGGTGCAGGGGCAGCCGGGCAACGCGGACGCAAATGCACCGCTGCGCAACATGTTCGGGTTGCCCGATGCTCATATTCGCTGGACCGTCGCGCGTTTGCCCGGCTCGATGAGCGGTGTCGAGATCGTGGAGATATCGAAAGCCGGCGGCAAGCCGCTCGAGCGGCACATGCAAGATTCGGGGGCTTTCACGCTGATCGTGTTCGTGCGCGACATCGACGCGACGTTGGCGCGCGTCAAAGGGCTCGGTGCGCCCGTCGTGTCGGGCGGGGCAGTGCCCGCCACGCTGCCGTACACCGGCAATCAAAAGGCCAAGATGGTCATGGTGCAAGATCCCGACGGACACTTCGTCGAGCTCGTGCAGCCGGACGAGCTGCCGGCCACACAGGCACCTGCGTCGGCGAATGTCGTCGATGTGCGTGTACGTTTGACGGTGGCCGACGCGGAGCGGTCGATGCGCCTTTACCGCGACGAGCTCGGACTCAAGGTCGTCAGCGAGCCGACGTGGCGAGACGATCCCGTCGTCAGCGCGGCGCTCGGCGTGAGCGGTGCGCAGTACCGGGCTGGAATCATGCAAGTGCCCACGACGGGTTTGACGTTCGAGATCATCGATTTCAAAGGGATCGATCGGCGCAAAGTGCGCGGCGACCTCGAGGATCCCGGCTCGACGCGCATCCAACTGCGTGTTCGCGACGTCGACGCGGCCGTGGCGGCGTTCGAGCGATTCGGCGGCGCCGTTGTCTCGACGGGCGGCAAGCCGCTCGAGCTGCCCGTGCCGGGCTCGGCCATCAAAGTGGCGATCGTGCGCGAGCCCGACAACCTGTTCGTCGTGCTCATCGGTGCGCCGCCGCCGAAATAGCTTCGCCGAGGCTTCGCGGTTTCAGAGAACCATGAGGTCCGCGCCGACGACCACCTCGCCGGCGTAGTGCTTGCGGATGCCGTCGACATAGAGCGAGTCGGCGACGTCCAGCAAGGCGCCCGGCAACAGGTGGGTCAGCACGAGCTTGCCGACCCCGGCGTCGGTCGCCATACGGCCCACGTTCTCCGTGCTCGCATGCGTGCTCACGATGTGGTTCCAGATGCCCTCGGCGTTGTCGGCATAGGCGCCGTTGCCGACCCGGCGGTCGAATTCCCGGCGCTCGCTGGCGACGTCGATGACTTCGCAGACGAGCACGTCGGCTGCCTTGGCGAGTTGCACGAGCCCCGCCGAGTAAGTCGTGTCGCCCGAGAACACGACCGAGCGTCCGGTCGTGTCGAAACGATAGGCAACGGACCGGTACGGCATGCGACGTTTCGAGCTTGCCGGGAAGTGCGTGTTCTCGATGGACGACACGCGGACCTTGTCGTCGGTGAAAACTTCGAGCGGTGTCGCCGTGGCTTTGATGTCCTCGCCGCGGAAGATATCGCCCGGTTTGACGCTGCGACTTTCGTCGACGAGTCGTATCGCGGTGTTCGCGCTCGAGAAATCGAGCGCCGCCTCGACCATGTGCTTCGTGCCGTAGGGTCCGACGACGACGGTCGGCGAGACACGCCCGTCGGTCCACTGATGGCTCAGGAAAGCGGCAAGATCCGCAGTATGGTCGTCGTGCAAGTGAGTGAGAAACACGTGGGCAATGTCGCGGTAGTTGACGCCGGCCTTGCGCAGTGCGCCGAGTGCGCCGTACCCGCAATCGACGAGGTAAGCGCGATCGTCGACGACGAGCGCGCTCGCCGTTTCGTTGCGCGTCGGGTTGAAGTTGGGTCCGCCCTGCGTGCCGAGCAGCAGCAAGTGTGTGCCGGGCGCGTGCAGAACATCGGATTGGGCCTGCGCGGCACCGGCCGCGAGCCCTGCCGCGAGCGGCCAGACGGTGCGCCCCGCGAGGCCGAGGCCGCCGAGCCGCACGGCGGTTTCGAGTAGGCCTCGGCGTGTCATCGAGGGATGGCGTTGCTGCATGGTCGATCCTCCGCGATCATGGTGCGTGCACTGCAGCGAGCGCCGCTTCGAGCGCGGTCGCTCCTCAGTCGAGCTATTTTTGGACCGGGATATCGACCGGCGCCTCGCGGCGCAAGAACTTCCAAACGCCGTTCTCGCGGATGAACTTGTCGTCGTAGTGGCCGAGGAATACGAGTTTCGGGGAGCCGTTGTCTCCGGGCGTGATGTAGATCCACTTGGTCGTTGCGGCGGCCAAATCGCCATCGAGCTTGATGTCATCGTTCGTTAGAACGTGATACGTGCCGGACCCGTTCGGTTGGGGGTTGTGCCCGATCTTTTCGTCCATGAGCTTGAAGATCGCCTCGGGTCCTTTGGCTGATCCGAGCCCGCCGACCCATTCTCCGTTCGTCGCGAACAGGCTTGCGAAGGTGCGGTAGTCGCGATGGTCGTGTGCGGTCCCGTAGGCGAGGATCAGAGCCCGTATCGCTTCGCGGTCCTCGAGTACCTGAACGCGTGCAGCGAGCGACTCGAGATCGGCGGCCTGCACAGGCCGCGGAGCGAGCGCCGTGACGCCCATGAATGCCACGGCGAGCGGCGCGAGTGTGGAGATCATGAAATGAGTGCGCATTGGTTCCCCCTGTTGCAGATGGTCGACTCCAATCGTCTTGCTACGATCGTGCAGGCACGTCGGCCCGCGAGGCCGCGGGCCGTGTGCCGCGTGCGCACGAGGTTCGACGAGTTCCGAGGGATGTTATCGGTTTGCTCGCGTGCCGTCGCGTGCCTTGCGTGCCGACCCCGACGACGGAGCGCGACAGCGCTCGGGAGCCCGGCCAGGCCGAGGACTGTCTGACCCGAGCGTCGGCGCGTACAATCGACAAAGTACCGGACTGCATGAAGGCATCGCCTGCGACCTGCTCGAGCCATGGCTCGAGCCGCGCACAAGGGGTCGACGCGAACCGCGCGGTTCGAAACGAGCGCTCACTGACAGAGGACGACATGGCAAAGAAAAAGGTCAAGGCAAGGGCGGGCACGCCGAAGAAGGGCTCCAAGAAGACCGCGGTTTCGAGCACCAAGAAGGCGGCCAAGGCGTCGCGCATCAGGAAGGGCGACCGAGTCAAGCTCGTCGAGCCGCAAGTGGTGCAGGGCGACGATATCGATCCGCATCACCAGTGGCACCGGCCGCTTCAAGCGCCGGGCCATACCCAGGTCGACTTCGAGGAGCGCGTCGACTTCCGTCGCTTGCACAAGTACCGCGTTGCACGCGTCCGCCAGGCCCTTGCTGGGTCGGGCCTCGGCGCGCTGCTGTCGTTCGATCAGCACAATATCCGTTATACGACGAGCACCGTCATCGGCGAATGGGCCCGCGACAAGCTGCTGCGCTATTCGCTAATCACGGGCAACGGCGATCCGTACATCTGGGACTTCGGCTCGGCTGCCAAGCATCACAAGCTCCATGCGCCGTGGCTGCACAGCGACCACTGCCGCGCGGGCATGCTCGGTATGCGTGGCGCCGTCGGCAGCGACCGAACGCTGTTTCGCGACGCGGCCCAGGAGATCAAGGCGATTCTCGATGCCGAAGGTGTCGGCGACATGCCGGTTGGCGTCGACGTCGTCGAGCCGCCGATGCTGTTCGAGCTGCAGAAAGCCGGCATCGAGGTGCGTGACGGACAGCAGACGATGCTGCACGCGCGAGAGATCAAGAGCCACGACGAGATCACGCTGCTCAACATGGCAGCCGCGATGGTCGACGGTGTGTACCAAGACATCGCCGAGTCGCTCAAGGCCGGTGTCAAGGAATCGGAGATCGTCGCGCTCGCCACGGGACGCTTGTACGAGATGGGCTCGGACTGCGTCGAGGCCATCAACTCGATCGCGGGCGAACGCTGCTCGCCGCATCCGCACAACTTCACGGATCGACTGATCAGGCCCGGCGACCAAGCGTTCTTCGACATCATTCACTCGTTCATCGGCTATCGCACGTGCTACTACCGCACGTTCTCCGTCGGCCGTGCCACGAGCCCGCAGCGCACCGCCTACCGCAAGGCCCGCGAGTGGATGGATCGCACGATCGAGCTGCTGAAGCCCGGCATGGGCAGCGACGAGGTCGCGCACGCGTTGCCGACGGCCGATGAAATCGGCTTCGCAACCGAGATCGACGCCTTCGGCTTGAACTTCTGCCACGGTCTCGGTCTCGGTTTGCACGAGCGCCCGCTGATCTCGCGAGTCACGTCGTTCCGCGAGCCGATCGAGCTCAAGGTCGGCATGGTGTTCGCCGTGGAGACCTACTGTCCGGCGACGGACGGTGTCTCGGCCGCGCGTATCGAGGAAGAGGTCGTGCTCACGCCCGACGGCGCGAAGATCATCACGCTGTATCCGGCCGAAGAACTGCCGATCGCCAACCCGTACTGAGCCGGAACCTGCCGTGACCACGTGGGCCGGCGGCGTGCAAGAGCGCCGCCGCCGGTCGGCGCGCTGCGGCTCAACCCACGAGGGCGAGAAGCACGCCGGCGGCCACGGCCGAGCCGATCACGCCCGCCACGTTGGGCCCCATGGCGTGCATGAGCAGGTAGTTGTTCGAATTCGTCTCGAGTCCCACGCGGTTGACCACGCGCGCGGCCATCGGCACGGCCGACACGCCGGCCGCACCGATCAGCGGGTTGATCTTGCCGCCCGTCCACCAGCACATGAGCTTGCCCATGAGGACCCCAGCGGCCGTGCTGACGCCGAAAGCGAACGCGCCGAGCGCGAGGATGCCGAGCGTCTCGAGTCGCAAGAACTCGTCGGCGCTGAGCTTCGAGCCGACGGCGAGGCCGAGGAAGATCGTCACGATGTTGATGAGCTCGTTCTGCGCGGCTTTGTTGAGTCGCTCGACGACGCCTGCTTCGCGCAGCAAGTTGCCGAACATCAACATGCCGATCAGCGGGGCTGCGTCGGGCAGAAACAGCATGACCGACCGTGAGCACGCTGAGCGAAAACAGGATTCGCTCGAGACGCGAAACGGGTCGAGCTGCTGCATCACGATGCCGCGCTCGCGCTCCGTCGTGAGCAACCGCATGATCGGCGGTTGGATGATCGGCACGAGGGCCATGTAGGAGTAGGCGGAAACCGCGATCGCGCCCAGCAGGTCCGGTGCGAGCCTCGACGTCAGAAAGATTGCGGTCGGGCCGTCCGCGCCGCCGATGATGCCGATGGACGAGGCGTCCGCTAGGCTGAAGTCGAAGCCCGGAACGGCGTTGAGCGCGAGTGCTCCGAGCAGCGTCAGGAAGATGCCGAACTGTGCGGCCGCGCCGAGCAGGATCGTCGCAGGGTTCGCGATCAACGGACCGAAGTCCGTGAGCGCGCCGACGCCGAGAAAGATCAGCAGCGGGAACACGCCGGTTTCGATGCCGACGTGCGTGACGTAGCCGATGAGCCCCGTAGGCCCTGCGATGCCGGCGACCGGTATGTTGCTCAGAATCGCGCCGAAGCCGATCGGGATCAGCAGCAGCGGCTCGAAGCCGCGGCGTATCGCGAGATAGATGAGCAAGGCGCCGACCCCCATCATGAGGATCTGACCGACGCTGATGTTCGCGACACCGGTCGCGTGCCAAAGCTCCTAGCAGGCTTTCCATTGCGATCCTCAGGACGAGTTGTACGAGTGTTCGGCCGACGTCGACCGCCTCGCCTTCCTTGACGGCGAGTTGGGCAACGGTGCCGGCCTGCGCCGCGCGCACTTCGACTTCCATCTTCATGGCTTCGAGCACGACGAGCACTTGACCGGACTCCACTTGCTGTCCGGGGGCCACGAGAATACGCAGGATCGTGCCCGCGAGCGGTGCGGTTGACGCCGGACCCATTTGCGGCCGCTTTCGGTGCAGGTTGCGCGGCCTGTTGCGGCTGCTGTTGCGTGGCAGGGACGGCCGCCGGCGCGACATGCTCGACGGTGCCGCCGCTCGAGACCTGACGTCGTAGGCGCGGCCGTTGACGGTCACGGTGTAGCGCTCCGCGGCGCTCGGTGCCGCCGCGGCCGGCTGCGGTGCCGAGACCTTGGCCGGCGTTGCCGGCCCCCGGAGGCGGCTCGAATGCGCTCGGGTCGCCGCGGTGCTCGAGGAAGCGCAGTCCGATCTCGGGGAAGAGCGCGTAGGTGAGCACGTCATCGCGACCCTGGACCTCGAAGCGTTTCTTCTTGGCGAGTCCGTCCAGACTCGCCGGTGAGCTTGTCGATCTCCGGCGAAAGCAGATCGGCCGGCCTGCACGTGATCGGCCGTTTGCCGTCGAGCACGCGATTTTGCAGGTCGCTGGTCGACGGGCATCGGCGTAGCGCCGTATTCGCCGACTCAGAATCGCCGCGCGTTTCCTTCGTGATGTTCTTGTAGCGCTCGCCGAGCACGACGTTCATGCACGGCCTGCGTGCCGACGATCTGCGAGGTCGGCGTCACGAGCGGAATGTAGCCGAGATCCTTGCGCACGCGCGGAATCTCTTCGAGCACCTTGTCGAACGCATCCGCGGCGCCCTGGTCGCGGAGCTGTTTCTCCATGTTCGTGAGCATTCCGCCCGGCACCTGAGCGAGCAGAATCCGGGCATCGACGCCCTTCAAGCTGCCTTCGAACTCGGCGTACTTCTTGCGCACGCCGCGAAAGTAGGACGCGATCTCGTCGAGCAGCTTCAAGTCGAGGCCCGTGTCCCGATCCGTGCCCTGGAGGATTGCGACGACCGATTCGGTTGCAGAGTGGCCGTAGGTCATGCTCATCGACGAGATCGCCGTATCGAGCATGTCGATGCCGGCCTCTGCCGCCTTGATGTTCGTGACGGTGCTCATGCCGGTGGTGGCGTGCGACTGCATCGCGATCGGCACCGAGCAGGTCTCCTTGAGGCGCGACACGAGCTCGAAAGCGACGTAGGGCTTGAGCAATCCCGCCATGTCCTTGATGCAGATCGAGTGGCAGCCGATGATCCTCGAGCTGCTTGCCCATGTCCACGTATCGATCCACGGTGTGCACGGGGCTCACCGTGTACGACATCGTGCCCTGAGCGTGCTTGCCGCTCTTGAGCGTGGCTTTGATCGCCGTCTCGAGGTTGCGAAGATCGTTCATCGCATCGAAGATTCGGAAAACGTCGACGCCGTTGGCTGCGGCGCGCTCGACGAAGGCTTCGACGACGTCGTCGGCATAGTGCCGATAGCCGAGTAAGTTCTGTCCGCGCAGCAACATCTGCTGCGGCGTGTTCGGCATTGCCGCCTTGATGCGGCGCAACCGTTCCCAAGGGTCTTCGCCGAGATAGCGAATGCAAGCGTCGAACGTCGCGCCTCCCCAGCTCTCCATCGACCAGATAGCCGACGGCGTCGAGCTTTGCGGCGATCGGCAGCATGTCTTCGATGCGCAGGCGCGTCGCGAGGAGCGATTGATGCGCGTCGCGGTACACGAGTTCGGTGATCTTCAGTGGTTTCTTCATGTCGGCACGGGAATGAAAGCGGTGGAGCCCAAAGCGTGCGGCTAGGACTTGTCGCCACGGCGGCGACGGTGCATCCGAATCGCGGCGCTCACGACGCTCACGATCTCTTCGTCCGTGTCGGACCGTGGACTCGGCGTGTCCGGGGCGGCTAGGCCCGTCGCCGGTGCCAGCGCGCGACTGATCCGCGACATCGCGCGCACGACGAAGACGAGGAGTGTGAGCAACAAGAACACGGTGCCCATGCCGATGGCCATCAGCACGACACCCTCTTCAAGCAGTTCCGTCATCCTTGAGGGCTTCGAGCAGGTGAAACCGGAGAGGTTGGCCGAGACGGGTTAATGGCTCAAGCTGCGGTAGGCGAACCGTGTGAAGTTTTCCGGGTTCATGAAGCCTCCGCCCCACTGTGCGTCCCAGTCCGCGGTGGGCTTCGCGGCTACCACCTCGTCTTCGGTTCGTCCTTGCTGAATCAGCGACTCGAGGCGCTCGCGAACACCGACGAGCATGTCGTGGAAGGCTTGCAGATCGGCGCGCGTGGCGAGGGGGCCGTGTCCCGGAATGATCTTCGTGCTCGAATCGCTGCGCGCGAGGACATTCTCGGCGGACTTGATGAAACCGTCGAAGGCGCCGTTGCTGCTCAAGTCGATGAACGGATATTGGCCGTTCACGAACGTATCACCGGTATGGAAGACGTTGAGATTCGTAAAGTGCACGACGGAATCGCCGTCGGTGTGGGCGTTGTCGACGTGCTGGATGTTGACGGTGTTGCCGTTCCAATGAAACGTCGCGCGATCGGGGAATGTGATCGTCGGCAATGCCGCCGCGGGCGATGGCGGGGTCTTCTGATTGAAAGCAGCCATGAACTGCTCGGTGCTCATCCTCGCGCGGACGTTGTTGTGGGCGATGATCACGGCGCCTGCTTTGCCGAAGAGCTCGTTGCCGCCCGTGTGATCCCCATGCCAGTGCGTATTGATCACGAACTTGACGTCGGTGCCGCCGGCCGCGTGGATGGCAGCCTTGATCTTTTCGTTGAGCGGCGCGTACTCGGTGTCGACGAGCACCGAGCCGTCCGGTCCGGTCGACAGGGCCATGTTGCCGCCGGAGCCCATGAGCATGTACAGGCCGTCGGCGACCGGGATGGTTTCGATCTTGACGGTCGAGAAGTCTTGCTGGGCGAGGGCCGGGGAGGCCAATAGCACGGCCGCCGCCGTGCACAGAGACTTGATGAAGCTTTCGTTCCTCACACCGATACCCCCCGTAACCGTCGTGATTCGCCCGCGTAAGCGCGTAATCATATCGCCGCTTCGACAGCGGGTGCCAGCCTCGTTGCCGACAGGACTCGCGCGACGTCGGCGCCGATGCCGGTCGATGGCCGAAATCCGAACGGCGCGGAGTGGCACAATGCGTTGAAAACGCGGGCCGCAGCCGCCAGATATCATAACCGGCAGAACCGAGAGTCTTCAGCTAAGGAGCAGATACATGGCAACGGCAAGCGAGCTCACTACACCGAAGGGCGGCGTGCGCGAGGTTGCGCGCAGAGTTCGCGGTCAGCCCACGAGCGACGGCGCCGGCGTGCGTATGACGCGCGTCATGGGCACTCCCGTGCTCGATTCTTTCGATCCGTTCCTGTTGCTCGACGAGTTTCGCTCCGACGATCCGAACGACTACATTGCGGGATTTCCCGATCACCCGCATCGCGGCTTCGAGACCGTGACCTACATGCTCGCTGGCCGCATGCGCCACGGCGACAACCAGGGCAATACGGGTCTTCTCGGGCCCGGCAGCGTGCAATGGATGACGGCGGGTCGTGGCATCGTGCACTCTGAGTTTCCGGAGCAGGAGGAAGGCCTCATGTGGGGCTTTCAACTTTGGGTCAACTTGCCTGCGCGCGACAAAATGACGGCGCCGCGCTACCAAGACATTCAGGCCGATCGCATCCCGGAGGTCGACCTCGGCGACGGCGTGACGGTGCGCGTGATCGCAGGCACCGTCGGCGGAGCCGTGGGTCCTGTCAGCGCGGTGGCGACGGAGCCCGTCTATCTCGACATTCGCCTGGCGCCCGGAGCTTCGTATACGGCCGAGCTACCAGCAGGGCACAACGCGTTCGTGTATTCGTATCAAGGCCAGGCTAAAGTCGGTGCGAGCGCGATGCCCATCGCGCGCGGCGAGCTTGCAATGCTCACGCACGGCACGAGCGTGCCGCTAGCGGCGGGCGACAGCGACGCGAACCTCATTCTCGTGGCCGGTCGACCGCTCAACGAGCCCGTGGCGCGTTACGGCCCGTTCGTGATGAACACGGCCGAGGAAATCCATCAGGCGTTTGCCGACTACCGCGCCGGCAAGCTCTGAAGCGGGAGGTCAGCCGGCGAGCCGTTGGCGGCCGTGAGCGGTCGAGTAGTCGAGCAATGGTCCGATCGGAACGATGCCGCTCGGATTGATGTTCGCGTGGCTACCGAAGTAGTGGGCCTTGATCAAATCGACGTGCACCGTGTCGGCGACGCCGGGCACTTGGTAGAGATCGCGTAGATAGCCCCACAAGTTCGGATAGTCGACGATACGCCGTTTGTTGCACTTGAAGTGAGTCACGTAGACGGGATCGAACCGAATCAACGTCGTGAACAGCCGCCAGTCGGCTTCCGTGATCGCATCGCCGGTCAGATAGCGGCGTTCGGCGAGGCGGCTCTCGAGCGAGTCGAGCGCATCGAAGAGTGCGACGGCGGCCTCTTCGTAGGCTTCTTGTGTCGTCGCGAAGCCGGCTCGGTAGACGCCGTTATTGACGTTCGGGTAGACGAACGCGTTGAGCTCGTCGATTTGCGCGCGCAGCGGCTCGGGATAGAAATCCAGATCGTTGGCGCCGACCTCGTCGAATCCGCTGTTGAACATCCGTAGGATCTCGGACGATTCGTTCGAGACGATCGTCTTTTGCTTTTTGTCCCATAGCACGGGCACGGTCGCGCGGCCCGAATATTCGGGATCGGCGATCGTGTAGAGCTCGTAAAGCCGTTGCACGCCGTTGACGCTGTCGGGAATCACGCCCGGACCGGGGGCGAACGTCCAACCTTCCGCGCCCATGTAGGTGTGTACCGCGGAAATATCGATGAGCGGCTCCAATCCTTTGAGCTTGCGGACGATCAGCGTCCGGTGCGCCCACGGGCAGGCGAACGACACATACAGATGGTAGCGGCCGGGCTCGGCTTTGAAAGCCGCTCTCGCCGCTCGGTCCCGCGCTGCCGTCGGGCGTGACCCAGTTGCGAAACTGCGATTCGCTGCGGACGAAGCGGCCTTTGGAGGCTTTCGTGTCGTACCAGACGTCGTGCCATTTTCCGTCCACCAGCATTCCCATCGCGTCTACCTCCTTTGCGGCCGAGCATGATACCGTACCGCGTGACGCCGCCCGGCTCAAAACGAACGGCCGGGACGAAAACATCGACAACAACGGGCGCTTGGTGGGGCACGCGATGCGAACATCGATACGAATCCTGCGGATACTGGCCTTCGCCGCGATCGTCGCCTGTACCGGTGCACGCGCTGCGGACACCGGCAAGACGATAGACCTTACGATCGCATCGAGCCACTCGACGAGTCTCGCTTGGGTCGGCGTGATGCACACGCTCGTGGTGCCCGAGACCAATCGCCGGCTCGCAGCCGAAGGCAGCCCGTATCGGATCCGCTGGACGGAGGCCTACGGCGGCTCGCTGTACAAGTATCAGAACACGCTCGAGGCCATCGAGATCGGCCTGACCGACATGGGCTGGGTCGGCACGCTGTGGGAGCTGTCGAAGATGCCGCTGCAGAACGTCACGTACTACGCGCCGTTCACGACCGACGACTACCACATGATCTACGAGATCTTCAACGAGCTGAACAACGACGCTGCCCGCGATGGCGAACGCTTGGACGGCGCAGAACCAAAAGTTCCTCGGCGGCAGCGCGCTCGATACGTATCACCTGATGACGAACTTTCCCGGTGCACAGCGTCGAGGATCTGCGCGGCCACAAGATTCTCGCGCCGGGCCCGTCGGCCGCTTGGCTCGAAGGCACGGGCGCGGTGCGCGTCGACGGCGGGCTCACGACGTACTACACGCAGATCCAGACCGGCGTCGCCGACGGCGTGCTCACGATCCTCACGGGTGCGGCGCCATATCGCATCCACGAGGTCGCCCCGTACATCACGCTCGTGGGACTCGGAGCGTCAAGTTCACGGGCGGCCTGTCGATCAACCTCGACACTTGGAATCGCTTGCCGCCCGAGGTGCGCGACGTGTTGGCGAAGCTCGGGCCGCGAGTACAGCAAAGCCGTGGCAGACGAGCTCGGACGGCCCGTTACGAGCGGGCCTGAAGCAAATGCAGGCCGACGGCGCGATCGTCACGACGCTGCCCATCGAGGAGAAGCGCAAATGGCTCGACGGCGATGCCCGAATATCGCGACGCGCTGGGCCGACGCGACCGAGGCGCGCGGCATTCCGGCGCAGCGAGGTGCTGCGCGCCTACATGGACGCCGTCCGCGCGCGCGGCGGTCAGCCGCTGCGCGACTGGGATCGGCCGAACTGACGCCGCGATCCAGGCTGTATCGGTGGCGCTGCCAATGACCTCGCCGACGACCCGAACGGAGCGTGCGTTTGCACGCGTCGTCGCTGGCTGAACGGCGGCCGGCGTCGTCTGGGTGTTTGCGCTGATGTTCCTGATTTGCGCCGACATCACGGGCCGCACCGTGTTCGACTCGCCCGATTCGCGGCGTCACGGAGATGGTGTCGCTGTCGCTCGTGGCCTGCGTGTTTCTGCAGCTCGCCTACGCCATGCATCGGCGGTCGCCTCACGCGCGTCGAGCATCGCTGATCGAGCCGCTCGAGCCGCGCAAGCGCCCGCGGCTCGCCAACGATTGGCGGGCCGTGCTCGCCGCGGTCGGCCGCGTGCTGTTCGCGCTGACCGCGGTCGGCGCTTGGCCCGACTTCTTGCGCGCGTTCGCACGGCCGAGTTCGCCGGCGTCGAGGGGATCTTCATCGATCCGAGTCTGGCCCATCAAGCTGCTGGTCGTGATCGGAGCCGCGGCAGCCGCGCTCGAGTCGGCTGCGCCAAGTCGTCGTCGCGCTCGGGCGCGCCATGCGCGGTGCGGCCGAGCCCGGGCGCTGGCTCGGCGCTCGTCGCCGTCGCCGCGTTGCGGCCGTGATCGTTGCGCTTTGGGTCGGCAACGCCGAGCCGCGCACGATCGGCATCGCGATGATCGCGCTCGTGCTGCTCTGATCGCGCTCGGGTATGCCGATTGCGGTTGCGTTACTCGGTCGCCGGCTTTCTCGGTCTCGCGCTCATCAAGCACGACTTCACGGATCGCGACGAAGACGCTTGCGCTGGCGGCCGAGGGCACGATCTCCGACTACGTGTTCGCGACCGTGCCGCTGTTCGTGCTCATGGGGCTTTTCGTCAACGTCTCGGACATCGGGCGCGACGCGTTTCGCGCCGCGCAGCGGATTTTCGGCCGCATCTACGGCGGGCTCGGCGTCGCGACCGTTGCCGCGAACGCGGTGTTCGCGGCCATCACGGGCATCTCGATCGCAGTCGGCGGCGATCTTCACGAAGATCGCCGTTCCGGAGATGGTGCGCCAGGGCTACACGGCGAAGTTCGCCGTCGGGCTCACGGCGGGCTCGTCGCTGCTCGGCATGCTGATTCCGCCGAGCCTGCTGCTGATCATCTACGGCGTGCATCGCCGAGGTCTCGATCGGCGGGCTCTTTGTCGCCGCGATCGTGCCCGGGGCATCCTGCTGGCGGCCGCATTCGCGATCGGCGTCGTGCTGATGGCGTGGCTGCTGCCAGGCTTCGTCGGGAACGTGAAGCACGTGCAGCTGCGGCCGCGTCGGCCGATGGCGGTGCTCACGTGTTTCTCGGCATGGTGCCCGTGCTTGTCCTGATCGTGCTCGTGCTCGGCGGAATCTACGGCGGCGTGTTCACGCCGACCGAGGCCGGCGCCGCCGGTGCTTTCGGTGCGATGCTGCTGACGCTCATCAGGCGGCGGCTCGATTTGGCGACGTCTATGGGAAGTCATCCGCGAGACGGGCCAAGTGTCGGTGACGATCCTGTTCCTCATCATCGCGGCGAGCACGTTCAGCCGCATGCTCACGCTGACCGAGCTGCCGCAGGACATGGCGGCGTTTCTTGGCGGCACCAGCGGTCTCGGTTTGCCCGGCTTTCTGGCGGCCTACCTCGTGCTGCTGATCGTGCTCGGCATGGTGCTCGATTCGACGTCGATCATGCTGATCATGTTACCGCTCGCGCTGCCCGTCGCGCGCGCCCTCGGCGCGAATCTGATTTGGTTCGGTGTCATCACGACGATCGGTGTCGAGATCGGCTTACTCACACCGCCTTTCGGGCTCAGCGTCTACGTGATCAAATCGAGCATCGACGATCCGCGCATCGGTCTCGGCACGATTTTCGCGGGCGCGTCTGCCGTTCGTGCTCATCACGCTCGCCGTGACGATCTTGCTCATGGCGTTTCCGGCGATCAGTCTCGCGCTGCTCTAGGGGTGCGCCCCCTCAATGCGGCAGCAGCACGCGGTTCGGATTCAAGATGCCGTGCGGATCCAGTGCGGACTTCAGGCGCCGCATGAGGTCGATCTCGGTCGGGTCGCGCGAGTAGTGCAAGTAGCTGCGCCGCAGCATTCCGATGCCGTGCTCGGCCGAGATCGAGCCGCCGTGCTCGCCGATGGCGGCGTACACGATGTCGCAAAGGCGTTCGCGATCGCGCGCGTCGTGGGTCGTCACCGCAAGGTGCAAGTTGTTGTCGCCGATGTGGCCGAAGACGAGGTTCGTGACCGCGCGCGGCAACCGCTCGAGCTCGGTCGTAACGTGCGCGAGAAATTGCGGCATCGCCTCGAGGCTCAAGCTCACGTCGAACGCGTCGAGCGGTTGGAGCGTCGGCGTAACGTCGCCGATACCGTCGCGGATCGCCCAAAACTGCTTGGCCTCGCGATCGGATTGCGCAACGGCGGCATCGGCAATGATCGCCGACTGCAGCGCGGTGCTCAGCACTTCTTCGAGGCGCTCTCGCTCCGCCGTTTGATCCGTGCCCTCGATCTCGATCAGGGCGTAGAGCGGGAAGCGCTCGTCGAAGGGCGATCGCAGGGCGGCCACGTGGCCGAGCACGTAGTGGAAGTAGCCGGCCCACATCACCTCGAATGCGCTGAGGGAGCCGCCCGCGCGTGCCTGCAGCAACCGGAGCAACGCCACAGCGTCGTCGAATCCTCGTACCGCACACAGTGCGGACACTCGAGCCGGCAACTTCGGAAAGATACGCAGCACCGCTCGCGTCACGACGCCGAGCGTCCCTTCGGTCCCGATGAAAAGCTGCTTGAGGTCGTAGCCGGCATTGTTCTTGATCAGCCCGTTCATCGAGCTCACGACCGTGCCGTCCGCGAGCACGGCTTCGAGCCCGAGCACGAGACTGCGCATCATGCCGAACCGGATGACTTGATTACCGCCCGCGTTCGTCGCGATGTTGCCGCCGATCGTGCACGAGCCGCGTGCCCCGAGGTCGAGCGGGAATAGATAGCCGGCATCGGCGGCGGCTTGTTGCACGGCGGCGAGCGGCGTGCCCGCGAGCACCGTTGCAGTCTGAGAGGCGGCGTCGAGCTTCTCCACGCCGTTCATTCGTTCGAGAGACAAGGAGATCTCGCCCTGCTGCGGCGTTGCGCCGCCCGCAAGCCCCGTGAGCCCGCCCTGCACGACGACGGGTCGGCGCGCGCGGTGGCAGGCTGCGAGCACTGCGGCGACTTCGTCCGTCGAGGCGGGGCGCACGACGGCGGCCGGCGAGCACGGATCCTCGTGGCTGAAGTCGACGCGGTAGCGGGCGCCGATATCGTCGCCCGTGAGCACCGCCGTTTCCCCGAGCGCGCGCTTGAGCGTTGCAATCAAGTCCTGCATTCGGAGCATTCTAGGGCCGGAGCGGCGATTCCACACGGGGGGCCGGCGCTCCGGCTCAGGTTCGGACGCAGCGGGGCGTGATTGCTGCTCGCTTGCGCCGCCGCCGCCGGCGCGGCATCGTGCTGGCCCGGCCACGGCGAGGAATTTCGGTTGGACGAAGTACCAAAACAGCGTGTTGCCGCCGATCAAGACGCAGAGCTCAGACGTATGCACGGCAAGCTCGCCGCGTTTGCGTGGGTCGGCTCTTCGCTCTTTCTCTACGTGACCGCGGAGGCGGTTGAAGTGTGGTCGGTTCGGACGCTGGCTTTCGTCGTGCTCGGCACGCTGGCGGCCACGCTGGTGTTCGGCAACGCGGGCTATTGGCTGCAGCGGCTCGTCGTGCACGTGTTCGTCGATAGCCTGTCGCGGCTGCCGGCCGGGCTCGGCGGCCGGTTGATCCACGGCATCGGCATCGTACTGACCGTCGGCGAGCTTGCGGCCGTGTTCCTTGCGGCGCGCTGGGCGTTCGAGCTCGTCTACGGCGGGCACGGTTGAGCGCGTGGGGGCGACGAGGGCTTACCAGGATTTAGAATCGGCGTTTTCGGCCACTCTCGGATTTCGCAGATGATCGACCTTTACACCTGGACCACACCGAACGGCCGCAAGGTCTCGATCATGCTCGAGGAGATCGGCCTCGCGTATCGGGCGGTCGCCGTCGATATCGGCAACGGCGCTCAATTCGACCCGGCCTTTCTCAAGATCAGCCCGAACAACAAGATCCCTGCGATCGTCGATCACGACACGGGTATCGCCATGATGGAGTCGGGAGCAATCCTCGTCTATCTGGCGGAAAAATCGGGTCGCTTGATGCCGCCGCCGGGCCCGGCCAGGTGGCAGATGCTCGAGTGGCTCATGATGCAAATGGGCAGTGTCGGGCCGATGCTCGGCCAAGCGCATCACTTCCATCACTTCCACCCCGGAAAGTCGGACTACGCCGAGCGGCGCTACGTCGAGGAGGCCAAACGAATCTACGGCGTGCTCGATCGAAGGCTCGGCGAGGTCGCCTATCTCGCAGGCGAGTATTCGATCGCCGACATCGCGACATGGCCGTGGATTTCGCGCTACGAGTGGCAGGGTATCGATTGGGCGGCGTTTCCGAACTTGCGGCGCTGGTATCTCGCCATTGCGGCGCGGCCTGCCGTGCAGCGCGGTTACGATGTGCCGAAAGCCGTGAACCCTATCCCGTTGCCGGACTGATCGCGGCCGCTTCGGCGATGGCCACGATGTGCTCGGGCGTCGCGCCGCAGCACCCGCCGATCAACCGCGCGCCGGCGGCGAGCCATTGTCGTGCGTGCGCCGCGATCTCGGACGCGGCCACCGGTGCGCCGAGCTCTCGGCCCCGCGCGCCGTTCCCCGGCACGGCAGGGTAGGCGCCGAGCCAGCCCGTCCAGTCCTTGCGGACGGCATCGAGCGCGGGCCCGACGGCCGCCAACGGGGTGTGCATGACGCTGACGACGTCGGGGCCGAAGGCCAGCACGGCATCGAGGCAGCGCTCGAGCGTGACGTCGGGAAAATCGAACGCGACGAGCCGTTCGCCGGTGAGCCTGCAGCTCAGCCCCGCCCAGATCGGCAGTCCCGTGGCGCGCGCGGCCGCGCATGCGAGCCTGGCGTGATCCTCGTCCTCGAGCATCTCGAGCGCGATGACGTCGACGCCGCACTCGGCGAGCAGTTCGGCCTGCTCGCGGTACGCGGCGCTTTCCTCTGCGGCCGGCGGATAAGCGTCGGGCCGAAATCTGGGCGGCAAGCACGAGATGGAGCCGGCGATCGTCACCGCTCGGCCGCTCGCCTCGCGCGCCTCGCTGGCCGCATCCACGGCCCGACGGTTGATCGATTCGAAGTCCGCGGCGCACCCGGCGGCGTCGAGCACGAAGCGCGTCGTTGCGAACGTATTGGTCGTGACGACGTCGGCGCCGGCGGCGATATAGTCGGCGTGCACGGCCCGCAGCAGC
Source organism: uncultured Gammaproteobacteria bacterium (assembly GCA_963786385.1). Classification (GTDB taxonomy): domain Bacteria; phylum Pseudomonadota; class Gammaproteobacteria; order Steroidobacterales; family Rariloculaceae; genus FEN-1219. The sequence goes on along the minus strand of CAWAYS010000003.1, from coordinate 236,587 downwards.
TCGTAGTGAGTCACCGGCGCGAGTGCGCTCCACGCGTCTTCGTGCATCGGGAACCCGCGCCTGCGCAGCTCCGCGCCCGTGCCGCCGTCGATGACCAGCGGCCGTTGGATGAGCTCGGTGCGCCAGTGTTCCTTCATCGCAATGTCCGTAGCCGGCCGACTAGGGCTGCGTCGGCACGTCGGTTCCGAGCGCGGCCGTCCGAGTGTCGTAACGAGGCGTCGTCGCGCGCACGGCATAGTCACGGGCACGCTCGAAGCTTCTCTCGGCATTGCGCCTGCGACCGAGCTCGAGGTACGCGCGCCCCTGTAGCTCGTAGAAGCGCGGCTCGTCGCGCTTGCGGCGAATCGCGTCGTGCACGGCGCGCAGCGCAGCTTCGAATTGCTCTGCGTCGAAGGCTCGCTGCGCGAGGGCATAGTGATAATACGGGTTCGCCGCCTGGTAGTTGCGCACGCGCCGACGGTACTCGGCAGCGACCTCGCTGCGGCCGAGCGCCGAGTAGAGGTTCGCGAGATTGGTCAGTGCCGTGCCGTCATCGGGGTCGACTTCGAGCGCTTGGCGATAAGCCGATTCGGCCAGCTCGCTGTGCGCGGTTCGCCAGTAGAGCAGCCCCAGGTTCGCCCAGGTGCTCGAGATCTTCGAGTCCGCGGCCAACGACGCACGCAGGTACCGAAAGCTTTGCGAGTACTGCTTGGCGATGAGCGCCTCCGCGCCGAGATTGTTGTAGAACAAGGCGAGTGCGCGAGCGTCGCTGACGGCCCGGCGCGCGTAGTGCGCTCGGAAATCGCCGCTGTTGAAATCGACCACGTACTGGCTGCCGTGCGGGATGTCGACGAGCGCGTTGACGTGGCGACTCACGACCACGAGATCCGATTCGTCTCCCTGCCACGTCGGGGGCACGTCCATGGTTTGGAAGCTCACATCGAGGCCGGCTTCGCGTGCGAGCGCGACGAAGAGCAGAGTGAACGATAGACAGTTGCCGCGGTGACTGTGAAAACTTTCGCGCGCCGGCAGTGTTTCGTCGACCGTGTAGTCGAGGGTGAATAGGCCGCGCTCTCTCATGCCCGCGATGAGTCCGTTGAGCTTGGACAGCGCATCGCCGCCGCGCGCGGTCTCGGCGATGAACGCGCGCATATCGTCGTCGAGTGCGACGACGGCTGACGGTTGTAGCGGAGGGGGGACTCCTCGCGGCAAGCCGAAAGGAACCCCCGAAAGTAGATCCGCCTCGTCGTGTGCGATCCGGCGAGGGCCGGCCGTTGTGCCCTCGGCGACGGCGAGGAGCAAGACCGAAAGGAATATGGCTCGTATCACCGCCGTTCCTCCCGTGTTCCGCCCCAGTGTACTCCCTCGGGCGCGGGGTCGCGACGCCCGACGCTCCGCTGCTTTTGCCGGCGCTCCTGCGTGCGGGCCGTCTCGGCGGCGCAGCCTCAGCGGTGCCGCGCGGCCTTCTTGCGGCCCCGGTGTTTCGCGGGCTTGCTGCGCTTGCCAGCCGCCTTGGCCGCGGTCTTCTTGGCGCGCTTTTTCGCGCTCTTGTGGGCTGCTCGTTTCGTGCGTTTCTTTGCCGCCTTCTTGCCGGTTTTCTTGGCAGCCTTCTTTGCGACTTTTTTCGCGATTTTCTTCGCCGCTTTCTTGACCGCTTTCTTGACCGCCTTCTTGGCCGCTTTCTTCGCCGACTTTTTCGTCGATTTCTTGGCGGCTTTTTTGGTGGCTTTCTTCTTGGCTTTCTTCGGGCCCTTTTTCTGGCCGATTTTCGCCGCGGTTTTTTCGCCCGGCCGCGCAGCCGCCTTCTTCTTACGCTTTGCGGCCAGCCGTGCCGGTGCCGCGCCCACGTCGGCCGCGACCGTGTGCACCGCGAAGAACGCGCCGTGCGGGTCCATGAGCTGGGCGATACGATCGCCGCCCGGCACGTCCATCGGCCCAGTCAGCAGCGTGCCGTGGGCGCCTTTGGCCTTGGCGACCGCGCCGTCCAAGTCGCGCACGCGCACGTAGCCGACCCAGTAGCCGGATCCGGGCTTGCCCATGTCCCCCTTGTTGAACATGCCGCCTAACTGCATGCCGTTGCGGCCGAATATCAAGTAAGTGCCCATCGGGCCCATGTCCATCTGCTGCATGTCGTCCCAGCCGAAAAGCTCCGCATAGAAACGAAATGCGGCGACGGGGTCGGTCGTGGTAGCGAGCTCGTGCCACGAGAATTCGCCGTAATCCGCGGGCTGCTCGGCCGGTAACTCGCTCGGTGATCCGTGGACGCCGAAATCGGCCCCGTGCGGGTCCGTGAGCACGGCGTGCTTGCCGGCTTGCGGCAGCTCCGTCGGCGGTGTCTTGACTTTGGCGCCCAGGCGTTGTGCCTCGGCGACGGTCGCGTCGACGTCCGGCGTGCCGATGTAAGGCACCCATTGCGGAACTTGGTCGCGCGTCTCGACGGAGGCTCCGATCGCGCCTTTCGGTGCGACGAACATCAGATAGGCAGGGTCGTGCTCCCAGCTCTGCTGTGTCCAGCCGACGGCTTTGGAATAGAACTCGTGGGCACCGGCGTTGCTCGGTGTGACGAGTTCGTGCCAAACGAAGCGGCCGCGCACCGTGTTATCGCTCATGGAGGCTCTCCCGAGGTTGGTAGGGTTCGGACCTGAGCTCATCTTAGGCCTCGCACAAGCGCGCTACCAGGGCTCGTGCTAGTGTGTGCGCGCTTGACCACGCTCACGAAAACCGCTGGTTTGGCGGGCGGCGGTTCCGTCGTCACGCGTTGGGCCCAGAGACTCGGCCCGGGCCTGCTCTTTGCGGCGTCCGCCGTCGGCGTGTCGCATCTCGTGCAATCGACCCGCGCAGGGGCGGACTTCGGCTTCACCATGGCCGTTTTGATCGTTCTCGCCTGCTCGATCAAGTATCCGACGTTTCGCTTCGGCGCCGAGTATGCGGCGTCGGCGAAAGAGTCGGTGGTGGCGGCCTATGCCCGCGAGGGGCGCTGGCTGCTCGTGATCTTTCTCGTCGCGCTCGCGGTCGAAGGGCTTGCCGTGATTCCGGCCGTGAGCCTCGTGACGGCGGGTCTCGCCATGAATTTGCTGGGTCTGCACGTCGACGACGTGCTCGTGACGATGGCGATCATCGTTGCATGCTCGCTGGGCCTCGTTTTCGGCCGCTACAAGCTGCTCGAGCGTGTGAGCGCGGTGTTCGTCGTGCTGTTCGCCGTGCTGACGGTCATCGCGACGCTCGCGTCGATCGGCTTGCTCGATGCGGATCGCACGGCCGCTCCGTTCGCGTTCAATCGCAATAACCTGTTCTTTGCCGTGGCCGTGGCGGGCTGGATGCCGGTCGGCATGGGCGGGGCAGTTTTCATATCGCTTTGGGTGCGCGCGAAGGCCGAGATGCTCGGCAGGTCCCTCACCGTCCGCGAGGCGAGGTTCGATTTCAATCTGGCATACGTGGTAACGACGTTGCTCGCGCTGTGCTTTCTGCTCATGGGCACGGCGCTCATGTTCGGCCGGGGGATGACGCTCGCCTCGAACTCCGGGACGTTTGCGGCCGATCTCGTGGGGCTGTTCGCGCGTTCCGTGGGCGCGTGGATCGAGCCCGTCATCGGCATAGCGGCGCTCGCCGTGATGTTCTCCACGGTGCTCACGGTCATCGACGGATTTCCGCGCGTGTACGCGGACACGACGAAACGTTTGCTCGGAGACGTCACCACGGTTGCGGAAGGATCTTTGTATCTCGTCTTCCTGCTGGTTCAGGGCGTCGTCGCGTTCGTGTTGCTTCGCTACCTGCTCTCGAGCTTCGGCGTGTTCATCGATTTCGCGACGACCGCAGGCTTCGTCAGCGCGCCCGTCATCGCCGTGCTCAACCACAGGGTCATATCGTCGGATGCCGTCGCGCCGGGCGATCGTCCGCCACCCTGGCTGCGCGCCTGGAGTGCTTGCGGTTGTGCCATCCTTACGGCAGCGTCCTTGTCATATATTTACTTTCGTTTCCTGTGAGCGATGAGCGGCTACATCTCGTCTGGCAGGACACGCGCGTGGATCGGCTCGTCGCGAGCTTCGCGCGCGACGGCGGTCAGGATCGTTTTCGGGCGACCACGGGCTTGCCGCTGGCGACCTACTTCAGTGGTCTCAAGCTCAAGTGGCTGCTCGATCACGTTCCCGGTGCGCGCGAGAAGGCCGAGTCCGCTCGCGCTGGGGCAGGAGAGCATTCGACGCTCCCGTAGGTGGTTGCCCGCCCAGTGACGCTCGGCTACTCTGGCCCACGACTGGTGGGGGAGATCGCATGCGTCGTCGGTGGCAGAAGTTCGGCGCGGCAGCCACGTCTTTGCTCGTCGCGGCCGGAATCGTTGCGCAGCCGAATTTTTCGGCCGCAGCCCAACGCAAGATCGATCCCGCGCCCGCGTTCGCGGCGCGCCAGCTCGTGGCGCCTCCGCGCACCCAGTGGGTCACGAACGGCGGCACGATCTACAACCAACGCTACTCTCCTCTGACTCTGCTCAACCGCGACAATGTCGCGGGACTCAAAGCGCTTTGGCGCACGAGCATGGGCTCCGGTGCCGCGCAGAACAACTCCGGTCAAGCGCAGATCCTGGTCTACGGCGATACGCTCTACGTGATCAACGGCGCGAACGACGTGTTCGCGATGGATGTCGATACCGGCGAGATTCGCTGGACGTATCACGGCAACCCGGACCCGAAAGCCGGTGTGCCGATGGGCAAGTCCAGCCGTGGGGTTGCGATGGGCGACGGCAAGATCTTCGTCGGCCAGCTGGACGCGAAGCTCGTCGCGCTCGATCAGCGTACGGGCAAAGTCGACTGGGCCATCGATGCGGAGCGCTGGCAGAACGGGTTCAGCATCACGAGCGCGCCGGTGTATTACGACGGCATGCTCATCACGGGATTCTCGGGCGGCGAGCTGGCGAGCCGCGGTCGCGTCAAGGCGTTCTCGGCGAAGGACGGCAAGCTGCTTTGGACTTTCAACACGGTGCCCGGCCCGGGCGAGCTCGGGCATGACACGTGGCCGGCCGACAACGACGCATGGAAGTTCGGCGGGGCGCCCGTGTGGCAGACGCCGGCCGTCGACCCCGAGCTCGGTCTCGTCTACTTTTCCACCGGCAATCCCGGCCCCGATCTACACGGCGGCGTGCGGCCCGGGGACAACCTCTTCAGTGTGTCGATCGTTGCCTTGGATGCGCACACGGGCGAGTACCGGTGGCACTTTCAGCAAGTCCATCACGACATCTGGGATTACGACTCGCCGAACCCGATCGTGCTGTTCGATGCACCATATGGCGGCAGGATGCGCAAAGCGCTCGTCGAGGTGTCGAAGACCGGCTGGGCTTACATACTCGATCGCGAAACGGGCAAGCCCCTGATCGGCATCGAAGAGCGGCCCGTGATGCAGGAGCCGCGGCAGGCAACGTCCGCAACTCAGCCGTATCCGCTCGGCGACGCGATCGTGCCGCAGTCGATCGACATTCCGCCAGAAGGCGCGAGCATCACGCCCGACGGCGCCTCGCTCGTCAACGGCGGCAAGATCTTCACGCCGTTTTGGACGCGGCCGATCACGATGAAGCCCGGCACGATGGGCGGGGCGAACTGGCCGCCGAGCTCGTACGATCCCGAGAGCCATTGGCTCTATGTTTGCGCAAGCGACCGAATCAACGCTTTCGGCGTCGACCCGGAGCTCAAAGACCCCGCCGCGAACGACGTTTACATGGGCGGGCGCTTCACGCAGGCGCAGGCCGATGACCGCGGCATCCTGGCGGCGCTCGATCTCACGACGAATCGGATCGCCTGGCGCCAACAGTGGCGCGAGATCTGCTACAGCGGCTCGGTCGTGACCGCGGGCGGATTGCTGTTCGTCGGTCGCAGCGACGGTCGGCTCATGGCGCTCGACAAGCGCAACGGCGAGAAGCTCTGGGAATTCATGACCGACGCCGGCGTCAATACGACGGTGACGACGTTCGAGCGCAATGGTGATCAGCGAGTCGTCGTACACGCGGGCGGCGGCGTGTTCGCGGGCGCGAAGCGCGGCGACGGTATCTGGATGTTTTCGCTGAGCGGCACGATGAAGTCGCTGCCGGCAGCTGCGGTCGTTCCCGGGCGGGCCGCAGGCGCTTTCGGACGGCCGCAAGTCGCCGCTGCCGATCGGCCCGTCGACGTCATGCACGGGCGGACGATCTACGCCGAGGCATGCATCGCGTGTCACGGCGAAGCCGGTGACGGCGGGCACGGCGGCGGCCCGACGCTCGTCGAGGGGTTGCCCGCCGAGACGATTTCGGCGGTTGCGACGGCGGGCCGCAACACGATGCCGGCCTTCGGCGCCGTGTACTCGCCGGCCGATCTGCGCGACGTCGCGACGTATATCGTCGAGGAGCTGGCGGGCAAACGGCAGTAGACTATTCGTCCGGCCGGGGCAGTCTCGCGCCCGGGTCGATTGCAACGGGTGCGCACGCCGTAAGACGTAGATGCGAGGAGGGTTGGCTATGGACGTCGATTTTCGAGGTCATCCGCTATTTCCGCCGGGGTTCAACAGCCCCACGCGTTTCGAGGCAGACATCTACGATTGCGAGGTTTGGGGAGAGATCCCGTCCGATATCGAAGGCACGTTCTATCGGATGCAGTGCGATTTTGCATATCGCCCGCCCAAGAACGAATGGCTCACGGGTTTCAACGGCGACGGCCACGTCAGTGCATTTCGGTTCGCCGACGGCCACGTCGATTTCAAGTCGCGGTATGTCAAGACCGAGCGGCTCATGGCGGAGCGCCACGCGCGGCGGCGGCTGTTCGGGGTCTATCGCAACAAGTTCACCGACGACCCGTCCGTGGCCAATATCAATCGCAGCGCGGCCAATACCCACATCTATTGGCACGGCGGCAAGATGCTCGTGCTCAAGGAAGACTCGCTGCCGTTTCACATCGATCCGTTCTCGCTCGAGACGCTCGGCGAGTGGGACTTCTACGGCAAGTGGAAAGCGACGAGCATGTCGGCGCATCCGAAGATCGATCCCGTGAGCGGCTATATGATCGCGTACAGCTATCAGGCGAAAGGCGATCTTACGAAAGACATCGCCGTGTACACGATCAACCCGCAAGGGCATATCGTCAACGAGGTTTGGCTGCAGTCGCCGTATCTCGGGATCATTCACGATATCGCGATCACGCAAAAACACATTCGTCATTCCCGGTCGTGGCGCGCACGACGAGCCTCGAGCGCTTGAAATCCGGCGAGCCGATGTGGGAGTGGGACGGCAGCCTGCCGACGATGGTGGGCGTGCTGCCGCGCGACGGTGATGCGAAGGACGTACGTTGGTTCAAGGGGCCCGCGCGCAACACGCTGCATTTCCTCAATGCGACCGATCGCGGCAACAAGGTCACGATGGAGCTGCCGGTCTCGGACGAGGAGCGCTCGCCGTCGCACGTCAAGCGCTGGACGTTCGACTTGAGCTCGAAGAGCGATGGCTTCGGCGAGGAAGTGATCTCGCGCGCCAACGGCGTGCTCGCGCGTATGGACGATCGTTTCCTGTCTCTGGATTATCGCTACGGCTACGTCGGCAACGCCGACCCCGAGTCGGCCGTACGACACCGCGGCCGGTGGTAACCGGGCGGGGCGCGTGACGAATACCTATCAACGCTTCGACCTGAGCGGCGGCAAGGCGTCCACGTTCTTCGTCGGCGCCGACGCAAAGCCTCCAGGAGAGCGGGTTCATTCCGCGCAAGGGCAGCAAAGGCGAAGGCGACGGCTACATCATGGGCGTCGCGAGCAACTACGCGGAGATGGCGTCGGAGCTCGTCATCGTCGATGCGCAGCGTATGGAGGAAGGCGCCGTCGCAACCGTCAAGCTGCCCTTCCGCTTGCGCAGCGGCACGCACGTCAATTGGTTCTCGGCCGACGATCTCGCGAGCCAGGAGGCTTCGACATGAGCGGCCCGACACGACGCGGCGGCCGCGTAGATCGCCGCGAGTTCATCGTCGGCGCGGCCGGCGCGATGGTCGTCGTGACTCCGCTCGCGGCATCGGTGCGCCGGGCGCTCGCGGCCGAGCCGGCAGCCGATCGACCGTTTGCGGACTGGTCGATCGACGACATGTGGAGCGGCTACCCGCGGTACGCCGAGCCGATCGGTTTCGCGCGGCCCCAGGCAGAGCTCGACCGCACGGCGGCGGCCGATCCCGTCGATCTGCCCTTCCTCGCCTAGGCTGCCGAAGTTCGGCCAGGGCCCGCGAGCGACCGCGGCCCTTCACCTTTCGGCCTTCGTGCCGATAAAGAATTCTGATACGGACATGGAATTCCGGGCCGATGCACAGCGTTGCAACCCCCGAACACTGGAAAGACCGATACCGAGACCTCGTCACGGAGATCGAGGCCAAGGAGCGCACGTGGGCTTCCTTGGAGGTCGCGTTGCGCCATGCGGCCGTGTCGCTCGGCGCCGCGGCTCTGGGGCGTGACCCCGCCGTCGACGCCAAGCTCGAGGCTGTTTTGGAGGCCGTGAAGACCAGGGCGCCCGCCGAGGATCTCGGCAACGTGCTCACGGCGCTCGCGGCGGCCGTGGCAAGACTCGGCCCCGGGCCGGATCTGCAGCAGCCAGGCCCTCCGCAGAACGGGCCGCTGCCGGCACAAGCGCGCTCCGGCGCGACGCTCGCGCCGGATGCCTCCGCCGCGGCGCTCGAGACGTTCATCGATCGTTTGGAGGCCATCCGTCCGCTGCGCTCGGCCGTTGCCGAGCTGCGCCGCAAGTTCGGCCGCGGCGCCGAAAGCGTCGAGTGGGGGCGCCTCCTGGGTGGTGTCGCGGACGCGGTCGCGCAGGTCATTGCGGCACTCCAGGCGCAGCGCAGCGAGCTCGAGCACTTCCTCTCTCACGTCACGACCCAGCTGGCCCAATTCGAAGCCTGGACCGAGTGGCAGGACGGTGCGGCGAAAAGCCGCCAGCACGACAGCTTGGATTTCGAGCATTCGGTGCAGCAGCAGATGCTCGGAATGAACCGCGACGTCGAGGAGGGCCGCGAGCTCGCGGTCATCAAATCGAAGATCCAGTCGCGTTTGGACTCCATTGCGACGCAGCTCAAGTCCTTTCGCGACAGCGAGGAACGCCGGCGCGAGGAGGAGGAGTCGCGAACGAGCGAGCTGCGCAACGAGGTCGTGAAGCTCAAGTTGCGAACCGACGAGCTCGCGCAGCTCGTCGACGATCAAGAGACGCGGCTCATGCTCGACGTCCTGACCCAAGTGCACAGCCGCTACGCATACGAGCTGCGTTTGGAAGAGGAGTATCAGCGCTGGCTGCGCTACAAGCAGCCCCTGGTGTATTCGATCTGGGACATCGACCGGTTCAAGAACGTCAATGACAGTTACGGGCACGACGCCGGCGATCGACTGCTGCAGATGATCGCGTCGCTGCTCAGCCAGCACAAACGGTCGGAAGACTTCCTGGCCCGCGTCGGCGGCGAGGAGTTCGTGCTGCTGTTGCCGATGACGGATCTCGCGGCGGGGCGGCAAGTGGCCGACAAGCTCAGACACATCGTCGAATCGACTCGTTTTCACCACCGCGGCAAACCCGAGCGAGTCACGATCTCGTGCGGGATCACGGAATTTCGCGACGGCGACACGCCGCTCACGGTCTACAATCGCGCCGACGAAGCGCTCTACGAGGCCAAGCAGCAAGGCCGCAATCTTTGCGTCGAGCGCTGAGCGGTACCGGCTGACGGTCGGCGCGTGCGCCACGGCGTCGGTCCTCCGACGGGTGCCATTACAGCCGGTCCCGACGTTGCCGTGGGCCCGCCGGCTGCCTCGCATCGGCTCGTTACGCTATAGTCCTTGCCTGCCGCCGATGCCGGAGGGAGGTTGTCGGCGCCACCGAACAACGACAACGACAACGACAGGGCAAGGGGTTATGAGCTACGCGAGCGGTCGCCACTTTCTGCAAATTCCGGGGCCGACCAACGTCCCGGATCGTGTGCTGCGCGCGATTGCCGCACCCACGATCGATCATCGCGGCCCGGAGTTCGGTGCGCTCGGCCGCGAGGTATTGACCGAGGTCAGGAAAGTCTTCAAGACCGAGTCGCCCGTGATCATTTATCCCTCTTCGGGCACCGGTGCGTGGGAAGCCGCGCTCGTCAATACGTTGTCGCCCGACGACCGCGTGCTCATGAGCGAGACGGGCTAGTTCGCCAAGCTCTGGCAGCAAATGGCTTTGAAGCTCGGGCTGGCGCCCGAGATCTTGCCGACCGACTGGCGGCAAGGCGCGGACCCCGCAGCGATCGAAGCCCGCTCTGCGTGCCGACACGTTGCACGAGATCAAAGCCGTTTGCGTCGTGCACAACGAGACGTCGACGGGCGTCGTGAGCCGCATCGGCGACCTGCGCAAGGCCATCGATGCCGCCGGCCATCCGGCGTTGCTGCTCGTCGATACGATCTCGTCGCTGGGCTCGATCGACTTTCGTATGGACGAATGGGGCGTCGACGTCACCGTCGCGGGATCTCAGAAGGGGCTCATGCTGCCGCCCGGGCTCGCGTTCAACGCCGTCTCGCCGAAAGCGCTCGCCGCGAGTAAGACGGCGAAGCTCGCGCGCCAATATTGGGGCTGGGACGAGATGCTTGCAGCGAACGAGAAAGGCTACTTTCCGTATACCCCGGCGACGAATCTTCTGTACGGCTTGCGCGAAGCCCTTCGCATGCTGCTCGAAGAGGGTCTCGAGAACGTATTCGCTCGCCACGCACGGCACGGCGAGGCGGCTCGAGCCGCCGTCGAGGCCTGGGGGCTCGAGGTCGTTTGCAGAAATCCGGCCGAATACAGCGGCTCGCTGACGGCCGTGCTCGTGCCCGAGGGGCACGACGCGGATCGCGCTGCGGCAAGTGATCCTCGACGCTTTCGACATGTCGCTCGGCACCGGCCTCGGCAAGCTCGCCGGTAAGGTGTTTCGCATCGGTCACCTCGGGCATTTCAACGACCTCATCTGGCCGGCACGCTGTGCGGGGTCGAGATGGGGCTCGAGCTCGCGGGCGTGCCGCACCGACGCCGGCGGCGTTCGAGCGGCGCTCGACCTCGCTCGCTCGATCCGTGCGTTGACGCCGCGCGCCGACGATGAATCCCGCCAACGCCGTCGCCATCGAGCCCCGTGCTTGCGCTCGTGGCTTTCATCGGCGTCATCGTGTTGCTGCTGTTTCTGATCGCCAAATGGCGCTGGCACGTGTTTCTCGCGCTGCTCGTGCCGCTGCTGATCTTCGGCGTGCTGCCGGGCGTGAAGACCAACAACTTCATCGCGGCTTTCGAGTCCGGTTTCGGCAAGACGCTCGGCTCGATCGGTGTCGTGATCGTGCTGGGCTCGATCATCGCCGAGGCGCTTCGGCACACGGGCGCGATTCAGACGATCACACGGTCGATGGTCAACGCCGTGGGCCGGCGGCGAATGCCTCTCGCCCTCACGCTCACGGGCTTCGTGCTCGGCATCGCGATTTTTTCCGACGTGGCCTACGTGATCCTGAATCCGCTCGTGCACTCGGCCGCGCAGCTCATGGATGTAGGTGTCGGTGTCATGTCGATCGGGCTCGTGGGTGCGCTGCAGCTCACGCATGCGATCGTGCCGCCGACACCCGGGCCGCTCGCGGCCGCGGCGCTCGTCGGCGCCGACATCGGCAAGACGATTATTTTCGGCGGCATCGCGTGTCTTTTCGGCTCGCTCGCGAGCTGGATATGGGGTCAGTACATCGTCGGGCCGCGCATCCGAAGACGCCTGCCGTCGGACGAGTATGCGGGCGCGGATCTGCTCGAACCGGCGGTGATCGAGTGTTGCCGGGCGTCTGGCGTCCTATGCGCCGATCGTCGTGCCGATCGTGTTGATCTCGGCGCAGAGCGTGTCGCGTCTGTTTCTGCCCGAAGGGCACATCGCTGCGCGCCGCTGCTCGCCTACATCGGCTGGCCCGTCGCGGCGCTCGCGGTGGGCGTATGGCTCGTCGTTTCGCAACATCCGCGAGCCCGAGCACCGCAAAGCGTCGACGAACCGGTGGGTCGAGGAGGCTCTGCGCGTCTCGGCGATGATCCTCGTCGTGACCGGCCTCGGCGGCAGCGCTGAGCGAGATCCTCAAGGGCACGCCTGCCGTCGAGACGATCAGTCGGTTTCTTTGCGAGCTACGGGCTGCCGGCGATCCTGCTGCCGTTCGTGCTCGGCATCATCGGCAACATGATCACGGGCTCGACGACGGTCGGCGTGATCACGGCGGCTTCGCTCGTCGCGCCGATGCTCAGAATCTCGGCCTCTCGCCCGAGGCCGCGATGCTGGCCGGCGCGAGCGGCTCGGTCATCATCAAATACGTGAACAGCAGCTACTTCTGGGTCTGCACGTCGCTGTGCGCGTTTGCCCGTCGAACGAGGCGATCCTCGGCTACGGCGGCGCGACGCTCGTCGGCGGGCTCGTCTCGTTCGCCACCGTCTGCGTGCTCTGGGCCTTCGGCCTGATTTGACATTCCGCGCCCCCCGAAGCCGGGGGCCGGAAAGATTTCTTGAGGGCTGGGAGGTTTCCGCCCTGGCCATTGTCTATGTATCGTAGACGAGTTGCGCCGGCCACGGCGCCGCCGACCGCCGAAGGGGAACCGCCAACTACCATGGACACGTCGTCGCTGGACCGCCGACAACTACTGACTGCTATCGGCGGGGCGCTCGTTGCCGGCACGCTGCCGCGGAGCGCGCTCGCGGAGCCTTCGGCTCCGACGCTCGAGACGACCGATCTCGGCAACGGGCTCACCGTGATTCGCGGCGCGGGAGCCAACGTCGTCGTGGCGGCCGGCGCCGATGCCGTCATGCTCGTCGACGGCGGCTCGCCCGAGCGCTCGGCCGACCTCCTTGCGCTCGTCGCCGAGCGTTGGCCCGGCAAACCCATCGCGCTCCTGCTCGACACGAACTGGCGGCCCGAGCACACGGGCTCGAATGCGGCGCTCGGCGCGGCCGGTGTCAAGATCATGGCGCACGTGAACACGAAGCTTTGGCTCGGCGGCGATTTTCGCGTCGAGTGGCAGGACCGGCGTTACACGCCGCAGCCGGCAGCCGCGTTGCCGACCGACACGTTCTACACGTCCGGCACGACGAGCTTCCGCGGCCGACGAGTCGATTATCTGTACACGCCGCGTGCGAGCACGGACGGCGATGTCTGCGTGCTCTTTCCCGAAGCCAACGTGCTCGCGGCCAGCGACGTCGTCGCGGTCGGCCGCTATCCGCTCATCGATTATGCGACGGGCGGATGGATCGGCGGTCTCGAGCAGGCCACGCGCACGCTGCTCGAGGCCACGAACGCGGCGACGCGCATCGTGCCCGCCGACGGGCCCGTTTGCAGCCGCGCCGATCTCGAGGCGCAGCTGGCGCTGTGCACGACCATGCGCGAGCGCGTCGCCGACGCGTTTCGCCACGGTATGAGCTTCGAGGATTTCGCGGCTTCGTCGCCGACGCGCGAGTTCGATGCGTCACGCGGCGATCCGGGCTTGTTTCTAAAGCTGGTTTACAAAGGCGCCTGGGCTCACGTGCGCGAGCTCGGGGGCATCATCTAGAGCGAGGTCGAGCAGAAAGTCATGCGCCGTGGCGTCATTGCAGTGGGCTCGGTCGTCGGCATCGCCGCCGCGGCGGTCGCTTATTTGGCGTTTCTGCACTCGCCGCGATTGGGCGCGGACCGGCAATGGGCCGTGTTCGGCAAGTACTGCGTCGAATGCCACAACCGCGACGATCTGACGGCCAACATCGCTTTCGACAAGATGTCGAAGGATTCCGTCGCCAAGGAGCCGCAAGTCTTCGAGGCCGTCGTGCGCAAGCTGCGCGGTGCCATGATGCCGCCGCCCGGCTGGCCGCAGCCGCAGGCCGACCGGCGCGAGTCCCTCGTCAGCTGGCTCGAGACGACGCTCGACGCTGCGGCGGTCAAGCGCCGAACCCCGGCCGTGTCGCGTTGCACCGGCTGAATCGCACGGAGTACGCGAACGCGATCGACGACTTGTTCGGCCTCCAAGTGGACGCTGCCGCGCTACTGCCTAGAGACGACGAGAGCGACGGCTTCGACAACGCGGCGAGCGTGCTCAAAGTGTCGCCGTCGTTTCTCGAGCAGTACTTGGCCGCGGCCCGCGTCGTGGCCAGCATGGCCGTCGGCGATCCGGCGGCGAAGCTCGACAGCCGCGTCTTTTATGCGCCGGCGAATGCGAATCAGAACTTCCACGTCGAGGGGATGCCGCTCGGCACGCGCGGCGGCATGCGCGTCGAACATTACTTCCCGGCCGACGGCGAATACGAGTTCGATCTCGGCGGCCTCGCACGCGCGCGGTACGTCGAAGGGCTCGAATATCGGCACGAGCTGATCCTCACGATCGACGGCGTAAAGGTGTTCGAGAACGAGATCGGCGGCCCCGAGGACCTTGCCGACGTCGACCTCGAGCAAGCGTCGGCCGTCGCCGCGATCAACTCGCGCTTCGAGAACATCCGCCGTGCCCGTGACGGCGGGCCGGCACGTCGTCGGCGCGACGTTCGTCGCGCGCACGATCTCGGAGTCCGATGCCATGCTTCAACCGCTCGTGCCCGGCGGCGGCGAAGTCGGCATCATCGAGGGCGAGGAGAGCCCGCTGAAGATCACGCGGCTCGCAGGTCGATGGGCCTTTCGATCCGAGCGGCGTGAGCGATACGCCGAGCCGGAAAAGAATCTTCGTGTGCCGGCCAGAAACGGCCGAGGACGAGCTGCCGTGCGCAAGGAAGATTCTGGGCAAGCTCGTGCGGCAAGCGTTTCGCCGGCCCGTGACCGACGCCGACCTCGCGGTGCCGCTCGAGTTTTTCGAGAACGGGCGGGCGAACGGAAACTTCGAGACGGGCATTCGCAGCGCGCTCACGATCGTGCTCGCGAGCCCCGAGTTCTTGTATCGCATCGAGCCCGTGCCCGACGACACGGCGCCGGGCGCGGTATATCCGGTGAGCGACGTCGCGCTGGCCTCGCGGTTGTCGTTCTTCCTTTGGAGCCGCTTGCCGGACGAGGAACTGCTGTCGCTTGCCGAGCAGGGACGTTTGTCGAATCCCGACGTCCTGCGCAAAGAGGTCGGGCGCATGCTGGCCGACCCGCGCGCCGAGTCGCTCGTCACGAACTTTGCGGCGCAGTGGCTCGACGTGCGCGACGTGCCGAACATCACGCCGGACCCCGTGCTGTTCCCGGGCTTCAATCCCGATCTCGCGCAGTCGTTCGTGAAGGAGCTCAATCTGTTTCTCTCGAGCGTGCTGCTCGAGGACCACAGCGTGCTCGATCTGCTCGACGCCGATTACTCGTTCGTGAACGAGCGTCTCGCGCTGCACTACGGTATCGGCAGCGTGCGCGGCGACGCGTTCCGGCGTGTGAGGCTCGACGACGAGAATCGTTGGGGGCTGTTCGGCAAGGGCGCGGTCCTCATGGCCACCTCCTATCCGAATCGCACGGCACCGGTGCTGCGCGGCGCATGGATCCTCGAGTCGATCATGGGCACGCCGCCCGCGTCGCCGCCCGCCAACGTGCCAGGCGTTCCCCGAGAATCAAGAGGGAGAGGAGCCGCGCACCGTGCGCGAGCGGCTCGAGAGGCACCGCGAAAATCCGACCTGTAAGGGCTGTCATGGCGTCATGGACCCGCTCGGCTTTGCGCTGGAGAACTTCGATGCCGTCGGTGCTTGGCGCACCAAGGATCGAGAGACCGGGACGGTCCGATCGACTCCTCCGGCCAATTCGCCGACGGCACGGCGGTGCAAGGCCCGGTCGGCCTGCGCAAGGCGCTGCTCGAGAAGCCCGATCAATTCGTGCAGACGTTGACCGAGAAGCTCATGACTTTCGCTCTGGGCCGCGGTATCGAATATTACGACATGCCGGCCGTGCAGAAGGATCGTGCGCGACGCCGCGCGCGACGACTATCGATTCTCGACGATCTTGGCCGGGATCGTCACGAGCGAGCCGTTCATGTTCGGCAAGAAGCCGAATCAGGATACGGAGCTGGAAACACACGCCGCGACCGATTGAGCGCCGCGCGATGACGCAAGCGTCCGCTCCGGCGGGTGCAGATGCAAGGAGAGACGAATGTTCGTCACGAAGAAATGCCTGTCCCGAAGAACCGTGCTGCGCGGTGTCGGCGCGACGATCGCGCTGCCGCTGCTCGATGCCATGATCCCGGCCGGCACGGCGCTCGCGCAGACTGCGGCGAAGCCCTTGCCGCGTTTGGGCTTCGTCTACTTTCCGCATGGCGCCGTCATGAGCAAGTGGACGCCCGAGGCCGAGGGCCGCGACTTCGATCTTCCGGGAATTCTCGGCCCGCTCGAGCCTTTCAAGAGTCGGCTCACGGTCGTGAGCGGTCTCGAGAACAAACACGCCGTGGGCCCGACACATGCGATTACGCCCGGCACCTGGCTGTCGAGCGTTTCGCCGCGCGTGAGCCACGATCCTTACGGCGGCGTCACCGCCGATCAGGTCGCAGCAAAGCACATCGGCCAAGACACGCCGCTGCCGTCGCTCGAAGTGTCGTCCGAGGAGCCCGTCAGCGGTGGCGCGTGCGATCGCAACTACGGCTGCAGCTACGGCGCGACGATCTCGTTCCGCACGCCGTCGACCCCGCTGCCGATGGAGTTCAACCCGCGCAAGCTTTTCCAAAGGCTGTTCGGTCAAGGGCGATACGCCCGACGAGCGCAAAGCGCTCGCCGTCCAGTACGCGAGCATTCTCGACGTCGTGGCCGACAAGGCGTCGGCGCTGCAAAAGCGCGTCGGGCCGTCGGATCGTGTGATGCTCGACGACTATCTCGACAGCGTGCGCGAGATCGAGCGCCGCGTGCAGAAGATGGAGGCGAGCGACTTGTCGCACATCGAGCTGCCCGATGCGCCGGTCGGCATTCCGAACAGCTTCGACGAGCAGCTCAATACGCATGTTCGATCTCATCGCGCTGGCGTGGCGCGCGAACCTCACGAGCGTCGCGACGTTCATGATGGCCGCCGAGGTCAGCAACATGACCTACAACCACATCGGCGTGTCCGATGCTTTCCACGCGCTGTCGCATCACCAGAACAACGGCGCGAAGCTGCAACGCTTGCAGCGTGTGCAGACCTATCACTCGCAGGTCTTCGCCAGGTTCGTGAAGCAGCTCGCCGAAACGCCCGACGGCGACGGCTCGATGCTCGATCATTCGATCCTGCTGTACGGCAGCAACATGAGCAACAGCAACGCGCACGATCACTTTCCGCTGCCGGTGGCCGTGCTCGGCGGCGGTTGCGGCAAGCTCAAAGGCGGTCAGCACGTGCGTTATCCGGATCGCACGCCCGTGGCGAACCTCGTGCTGACCGTGCTCGATCGCGCCGGCGCCCGCGTGGAGACGCTCGGCGACAGCACGGGCGAGATCGCGGAGATCTGAATGAGAGCGAAGCTCGGCGCGACCATCACCTCGTGCGTTGCGGCGGCGATTGCCTTCGCAGCGCCGCGCGCCGGTATCGCCGAGTCGCTCGTCGATGCGGCGAAGGGCAAGGACACCGCGCATGCGCTCGAGCTGATCGAGCAAGGCGCCGCCGTCGATGCGCGGGCGCCGGACGGTGCCACGGCGTTGCTTTGGGCCGTGCACAACGACGACGTGGAGCTCGTCGAGCGGTTGCTCGCCGCCGGCGCCGATGCCAAGGCCGTCAACGCTTACGGCGCGACGCCGATGTCCGAGGCCGCGACGATCGGCAATGCCGAGATCATCGAGCGGTTGCTTGCCGCCGGTGCGGACCCCGATTCGCCCAACGAGGACGGTCAAACCGCGCTCATGCTCGTGGCTCGCGGCAACAACGTCGAAGCCGCCGAAGCGTTGATCCGTCACGGCGCGAACGTGAACGCACACGAGACGCGCAAAGGGCAGACCGCGCTCATGTGGGCGACGGCGCAAAGCCAACCGGCCATCGTGAAGACGCTGCTCGAGCACGGCGCCGAGGTCGACGCGCGCTCGACGGCGCACGAGTGGCAGCGCCGCGTCACGGCCGAGCCGCGCATGAAGAACATGCCGTCCGGCGGTTTCACGCCGCTGCTTTATGCCGCACGGCAAGGCTGTCTCGAGTGTGCGCGCTTGCTGATCGGCGCCGGGGCCAAGGTCGATCTCGAGGATCCGGACGGCATCACGCCGCTGTTGTCGTCGCTTCTCAACGCCCATTTCGACACGGCCAGATACCTGCTCGAGGCCGGCGCGAATCCGAACAAGTGGGATTGGTGGGGCCGAACGCCGCTGTACGCGGCCGTCGATTACAACACGCTGCCGCACGGCGGGCGCCCCGATCATTTGTCGCTCGACGAGACGACGAGCTTCGGGATGGTCGAGGTTCTCGTTGCCGCCGGCGCGAACGTGAATGCGCAGCTGAAGCTGTTCCCGCCATACCGTAGTCTCAGAATGGATCGCGGGGCCGACGGAATCCTCGATATCGGCACGACGCCGTTGCTGCGTGCGGCGCGCGGCTCGGATTTGGCCGCGATGAAACTGCTTATCGAGCACGGCGCGTTGGTCGATTTGCCGCAAGTCGGCGGTGTGACGCCGCTCATGGCAGCTTCGGGCGTCGGTGCCAGCCCGATCGATACGCGCGGCAAGTTCAGAACCGCGCCCGAGGCGCTTGCGGCGGCCGAGCTTCTGATCGAGGCCGGCGCCGACGTGAACGCGCAAGATCAGCGCGGCCGCAGCGCGTTGCACGGGGCGGCATCGCTGGGCTACACGGATCTGGTGACGTACCTCGCCGCGCACGGCGCGAGCCTCGATGCCAAAGACGAGGACGGTGTCACGCCGCTCGACGCGGCCATGGGCAAGATGCGGGGTCGCGGGCGCAACCCGACCGGCGAGAAGCATCCGGATACCGCCGCCGCGCTGCAACGATTGATGGCCGACGCGAGTGGACGTTGAGTGCCGTGCGTCGGGACCGAGTGAAGGTCAGTTACGCTACTTGTCTGCGACGTAGTCGTAGTACGTATCGTCGAGCAGCGACGGCTCATCTGCCTCGTCGTGGTGATCCTCGGCGCGCCGTCCGGCTCGCTTGCGCTCGTCCACGGCTCGCTGCCTGATCGGCGGGGGTGCACCGGCTTCCTCGGCTCTGCGGGCCGTTTGCCGCCGGTCTTTGAGGTGCCGGTAGTGGCACTGGCACTCGGCCGATCGGTCGCACTGGTGGAGCGGCAAGATCGGCGCGTCGGCGCACAAGTAGCGCTGGCCGCGCAAGCTGTGCGCAGCGGCACAGCTCTGCGAAGTGCAGCAGATCTCCACGGCGTAAAAGGCTCTGCCCGCTCGTTCGCTTGCGGGTGGTGAAGACATTCGCAGTGAGAACAGCTTTCTCGTCACTCGTTGGGAACTGCCATCGGTCGGCTGTCGGGGAAAAGCCTACCGTTCTCGCGATCGGAAAGGAATGTTCCAGATCACGAAATGTATCGAGAGGCTTATGTAACGCCGGATCGCACCATGGCGGTGCCCGAGGGAGGCGAATCGTTGGCGAACCTGGGTCCGTAGGAGTCCTTTCGCGACGCAAGTCCGGCTCGCTGGCGGGCCTCGTTATCAACGTGCCGGCAGAGACTGCGGGGCGCCCCGATGTGTGCGCAGAGGCGCTCGTCGCGGCGGCTCGGCGTTTTCTCCAGTCCGCAGCTTCCGTCCCCCTTCAGTCGTTCGAGCCGATCAGGCAGACTGACCGGAACAACGTCCGGGGGGGAGTTGGTCATGACGCTTCGATGCATCGCGCTCGGCTGCGCGTTCGTCATCTCGACCGCTGTCACCGCAAACGCGCGCGCCCAAGACGCGCCCGGGCTCGGCGACCGCCTCGACCGCCTCGAGGCCGACGTCACGGCCGCCGAGGACATCAGCGCGATCAAGCGCCTGCAGCGCGCTTACGGCTTCTATGTCGACAAGGGCATGTGGGAAGACGTGGCGGATCTGTATGCCGACGATGCCGTCGCGAACTATCCCGCCGGCGTATACATCGGCAAGGACAGCATTCGCGCGCATCTATACATGAACGTCGGCGGCGGCAAGATCGGCGAGAACGGCCTTCCCGACGGGCGCATCTACAACCACATGAACATCCAGCCCGTCGTGCATCTGAATCCCGGCGGCCGGACGGCCAAAGGGCGTTGGCGCGCTTTCGCCATGTTCGGCGGCTTCGGCGGCGGCGCCACGTGGGCCGAAGGCGTTTACGAGATGACCTACGTGAAAGACGCAGGGGTTTGGAAGATCGAGACGCTCGACTACTACTCGGGCTTCGGTGCTTCGTATGCAACGGGTTGGGTGCCTCCGCAGCAGCCGCGTACGCCGGGCGGCGGCCGGTTTCGCACGCTGGCGCATCCGCCCGATCGGCCCCGCGAGGCGGCCTGCGAAGGTTTCCCGGCCGCATGCATCGCGCCGTTCCACTATGCGAATCCAGGAACGCCTGCCGGCGGGCTCGCTTGGACGACCGTCGATTTGCCGGCCGCTACCAAGCGCGGCAACGACCGTGATCGCGCGGCCGATCTCGCGCGCCGAGCCCAGCGCCTCGAGGATCAGCAAGCCGTCGAGAATCTGCAGCGCATCTATGGCTACTACTACAACCGCCGCATGTGGGACGACGTTGCGGATCTATTTGCCGACGACGGCACGATCGAGATGGGCCTGCGCGGCGTTTACGTCGGCAAGTCCCGCGTCAGGCAGTTCTTGAACCTGCTCGGTCCCGCGGGTCTCGAGGACGGCGATCTCAACGACCACGTGCAGCTGCAGATCCTCGTCGACGTGGCGCCGGACGGGCGCACGGCAAAGGCGCGCAGTCGCGAGCTCAACATGACGGGCGTGTACGAGAGCCACGGCGAGTGGAGCGAGGGCGTATACGAAAACACGTTCGTCAAAGAAAACGGCCTATGGAAGTTCGAGTCACTGCACTATTTTCCGACGTTCATTTCCGACTACGACGCCGGTTGGGCCAAGGACGCCAAGTCCGTGCCGAAGCCGAGCGCCGAGCTGCCGCCGGATCACCCGCCGACGAGCACGTACGCGATCTATCCGAAGGCCCACATCCCTCCCTACCACTATGTGAACCCCGTGAGCGGTAAGCCGCCGCGCTACCCTGAGGCGCGCGGCCGGCCGAGTGAGGCAGCCATCGCGGCCATTCTCGCGCCGGTAGTGCCGGCCGGCGGCCGAGCCAAACGGAGTCAAGTGAGTGATGTCGCGGCGCTCGTGGCGCAGACCGAGAGCCGGATCGGACGCGTTAAGGATTACGACGAGCTCGAGAATTTGGAGAGCGCCTACGGCTACTACCTCGACAAGAATTTGTGGAACGACCTCGCGGATCTGTTCTCGGTCGACGGCGTCATGGAGCTCGCGCAACGCGGCGCGTACATCGGCCGCGAGCGTGTGCGCGGATTCCTGTTCAATGCCTTCGGGCCGGAAGGCCCCGTAGCGAATCGTCTCGGCAATCACATCCAATGGCAACCCGTCATTCACGTCGCGGCCGACGGCAGCACCGCGAAGATTCGCTCGAGCATGATGCAGCAGCTCGCTTTCGGGGCGCGCGCGTCCCTCGGCGCAGCCGTGTACGAGAACGAGGCCGTCAAGGAGAGCGGTGTCTGGAAGCTCAAGGTCGACCATGCTTACAACACATGGACCGCAAGCTACGACGGCGGCTGGGCCAACAGCCCCGGGCGCCGCGTGCCGGGGCCGAGCAAGACCTATCCGCCCGACGTGCCGCCGACCTTTGCGTTCGACATGTTCCCGACCGTTTACGAGATACCGTTTCACTACGCGAATCCCGTGAGCGGCCGTGCGCCCCCGGTTGGCACGGAGGCCGTGGACGAGGCGCTGGGTGACTCGAAAGGATTGCCGCACGATTTCGGAATGCCGCCCGATGTCGCGGCCGAGATCGGTGCCATCGGGCCCCGCATCGAAGCGCAAAAGACCACGGCGCTGTACTCGGCGTTGCAGCCCAAGGCGCCGTACCCATGGCTCAAAGTGTCCCGCGATCTGAAGTACGGGCCGGCGCAGCGCAACTTGCTCGACGTTTTCACGGCGCCGGACGTCGGCAGCGGCAAGCCCGTGGTCGTGTTCGTCCACGGCGGTGGGTTTGCACGCGGATCCAAGCACGCCGAGGGCACGTCGTTCTACGACAACATCGGGCTGTGGACCGTCGGCTACGGTCTCGTGGGCGTCAACGTCGAGTATCGGCTCGCACCCGAGAATACGTGGCCGTCGGGCGTCGAGGATCTTGCGGCCGCTGTCGCGTGGCTCACGGACAACGTCGAGCGTTTCGGCGGAGACCCGCGCAAGATCTTTCTCTGGGGGCACTCGGCCGGTGCGGCGCACGTCGCCGACTACCTCGCGAGCATGGCGAGGCAGGGTGACGACGCGCGCGTAGCGGGCGCCATCCTCACGTCGGGCTTCTACGATCTCGGCAAGGAAGTGTCGATCTGGAAGGCCTATTACGGCGACGACGTGTCGACGTACGCGGAGCGCTCCTCGTTACCCGGTCTGATCGAGGGGCACACGCCTTTGCTCGTGACGGACGCGGGGCTCGACCCGGAGATGTTCCAGCAGCAAACCGACGAGCTCGCGGCCGCGCTCGCGCGCGCGGGCAGGCCGGTCGGCCGCGTGCACCTGCCGGGGCATTCGCATTTGTCGGAGACGTTCGCCGTCGGGACAGGCGACCGCTCGCTCTCCAATCCCGTGCTCGAGTTCGTGCGCCGCATCGCGGCCGGCACCGCATTGAGTCGTTCGCGAGTGGCGGTGAGCGCGACGCTCAGTGCGTCATCGCGTACAGGATGTAGTTGATGAACGTGCGCATGCCTTGCGCTGAGTACTCTTCGGGGTAGAGCGGATTGTTGGAGTGCTCGACCGAGTCGCCGAGATCCATGTCGTGGCAAATGGCGACCATGATCCGGCCCTTGTCGTCGTAAATCGCGCGCCAGTGCGGCGTGTAACCGTCTTTCTCGTAAGTGCTGCCGCTATAGAGGAACTGGGCGCCGGGGATTTGCTGCCGGTTCACGAGATCCCAGAACGTGTGGAAGATCTGGTCGGAGTCGGGGATGTCCACGATCGGGCGATCCGGGAAGACACGGTCCATGCTGGCACGGAACACGGACCATTCCTGGGAGCCGTGAAAATCGTCCACCATCAGGAATCCGCCGCGCAGTAGATACTCCCGCAGCTTTGCGGCCTGTGCATCCGTCAAGTTCCAATGACCGACCTCGACGGCATACAGCCACGGCCAATAGAAAACGTCGTCGTCGTCGTCGAGGTCCACGGGTTGCTCCACCGAGCGTGCGTCGAGGACCGTGAGGCGGCGCACCATTTGCGCGACGTGGCGGTCGGCGGCCGGGTAATCGATCGTCCAGTTCGAGTCGCCGTTCTTCCAATCGTTGCCCCAACGGCCGTCGATCGAGGGGTACATGAGCCTGGCGAATGTCCACTCGGCCGGGACCATGTAGTCGGTCGGCAGCGCGACGTCGTGGTCGTGCTCCACCCCCGAGTACTCGCGAAAGGGCATGGGCGCGCCCCAAGCCATGCCGGCCAAACATAACGCGATCAGCGCGACTGCTCCCACGCGCCGCAGCGTCCAGCCGCCGTTCGAAGAGCCGCGATCCTTGCCCGGTTCGGTGTCCACGTGCCGAGCATAGCCCAAGTCCGGAATCCGCGGCTATGGCGGTCTTCACCGGGCGTCGCCTTCGTTCGGCCGAGCGAGTATTCTTGGCACCCGGCTTCACGAGGCGATGATGAAAGATCTGACTCAGCACTCGATCGTGCGCAACATTCTCGCGATGGCCGCACCGATCGCGGCCGGCATGTTGTTTCAGACGCTGTACTTTCTCGTCGATCTGTACTTCGTCGCCTCGATCGGCGATGCCGCCGTGGCCGGCGTCGGTGCGGCCGGCACGCTCATGTTCATCGTCATGGCGCTCACGCAGGTGCTCGGCGTCGGCGCAGTGGCTCTGATCGCTCAAGCCGTCGGGCGCCGCGATCAGAACGACGCGAACCTCGTGTTCAACCAGTCGGTGTTGCTCGCGTTCGTGTGTGCGGGCGCGACGTTGCTCGGCGGCTACGCGCTGACAGGCAGCTACGTCGCGTCGATTGCCGCGGATGCCGCGACGCAAAAGGCCGGCATCACTTATCTGTATTGGTTCCTGCCCGGACTCGCGCTCGGTTTCGCTCAAGTGACGATGGGCTCGGCGCTGCGCGGGACGGGGATCGTGAAGCCGACGATGGCGATTCAGGCGTTTACGGTGCTTCTCAACGCGTTGCTCGCGCCGGTGCTGATTGCCGGTTGGGGTACGGGTCGGCCGCTCGGTGTCGCCGGCGCGGGACTCGCAAGCACGATCGCGATCGCCATCGGCGTGGGGCTGCTGGCACTGTATTTCCTCAAGCTCGAGAAGTACGTGGCGTTTCGCCGCGATCTGTGGCGCCCGCAGATCGCCGTGTGGCGGCGCATGCTCGACGTTGGGCTCCCGGCCGGCGGGGAGTTCGCGCTCATGTTCATCTACATGGGCGTGATCTACTGGGTCATCCGCGATTTCGGGTCCGCGGCGCAGGCGGGTTTCGGTATCGGCTCGCGGATCATGCAGTCGATCTTCATGCCGGCGATGGCCATCGCATTCGCCGCGGGCCCGATCGCCGGCCAAAACTTCGGTGCTGGGCACGGCGCTCGCGTTCGCGAGACGTTCTTCAAAGCCGTGTTGCTCAACACGGTCGTCATGGTGTTCGTGACGGTGCTGCTGCAGTGGAGGCCCGAGGCGCTCGTTGGATTCTTCACGTCCGAAACGGATGCGCAGGCGGTCGGCGCCACGTTCTTGCGCAATCATCTCGTGGACGTTCATTGCGCAAGGCGTGGTGTTCACGTGCTCGGGTGTGTTTCAAGGGCTCGGCAATACGCGTCCCGCGATGCTGAGCTCGGCCGTTCGTCTGGCCGTGTTCGTGCCGTTCGCGGTGTGGATGTCGGGGCAAGCCGACTTCGTGCTCGAGCGCGTGTGGTATCTGTCCGTCGCAACGGTTTGGCTGCAAGGTTGCGTGAGCTACCTGCTCATGCGAGGGCAGTTCAAGCGTCGTCTTGCGGTTGCGATCATCGCGCCGGCGCCCGCCGTGGCGACGGCCGAAAGCCACGGGTGACTCGGCCGCCGGTCGCCGCCGACGCTCAGGGACTACTTATACATCGACGGCGAATAACGCGGCAACGGGGCGCGACGTCGAGCTGCCGCTCAATGCGCGAGCTTGTCGGCCACGTAAGCCGCGACGTCACGTATCTGTTGCGATGTGAGCGCGCCGGTGCCGAAAGCCGGCATGTCGTTGCGACCTTCGCTCACGACTTGGAGCACCGCGTTGACACTGCGCATCTCGGCCAGGCTCGGGCCGCCGCCGTGGCCGCCTTCGCCTTGCTCGCCGTGACAGAACGTGCAGGCCGTGTCGTAAACGGTCTTGCCGGCGTCGGCGTTGCCCGGTGGGCCGCCTGCCGCGAACGTCATGAGCGTCCCGGCCGGCGGCGCAGGCTCCAGCGTGCCGTCCAGCGAGAAGAGCCAAACGCTGTCGCCACGCGCGGACCCTGCGAATAGATTGCCGGCCGAGTACGCCAAGACGTACTCGTGGCCGTCCTGCTCGAATACGCTCACGGTCGAGTTCATGCCGGCGCCCGTTTGAAACTCCCACAGCTTCATGCCGTTTGCCGAGTCGAGTGCCGTGAGCCGGCCGTCGTTGCGGCCGACGAATAGCACGCCGCCGGCCGTGACGGTCGAGCCGCTGTAGCATTGCTCGGCCCATTGCTGTCGCCACACGAGCTCGTTCGTGCGCATGTCGAGTGCCGCGAGCACGCCGAGCGTGTGCAGATGAAAGCCGCCGATGCCGCCCGCGATGTAGCCCGCGCCTTCCTTGGGGCGCTCGGCCGAGACCTCTTGCGAGACGTATGACCAGATCCTATCGGTTGCACAAACGAACAGATGCCCCGCGGCGGGATCGTACGAGCTCGGTGCCCAGTTCGCCCCGCCCGGTGGGCCGGGTTTTACGAGCGTCGGCGTCGTCCAAAACGGCGTGAAGATTCGGCCCTGGTTCACGAGCGTCGTGCCTTCCGGTGCGATCGGAATCGATTGCGGTATGAAGGCATCGCCGCGCGGATAAGGCTGGGTCGCGGCCGTCGCTTGACGCGGCTCCTGCGCCACGGGCCGCTCGTCGATGCCGATGAGCGGCTTGCCCGTTTCGCGATCGAGCACGTAGACCCAGCCCGTCTTGCTTGCCTCGCCGAGGCCTTTGCGCATCACGCCGTCGATCGTGACGTCGAACAGCACGACGGGCGATGCGGCGTCGTAGTCCCAGATGTCGTGATGCACTTGCTGGAAATGCCAGCGGTACTTGCCGGTTTTCGCGTCGAGCGCAACGATCGACGTCGAGAACAAGTTGTCGCCGCGGCGCACGGAGCCGTTGTAGTCCGGCCCCGGATTGCCGGTGCCGAAGTAGATGAGCCCGAGCTCGGGGTCCACGGCCGGCGTGTTCCAGACGGGCGCGCCGCCGTCTTGCCAGATCTCGTTGTCCGTGGGCCAAGTGTCGTGGCCGATCTCGCCGGGGCCCGGGATCGTATAGAACGTCCACACGAGCTTGCCGTTCTTGGCGTCGAATGCCTTGACCCGCCCGCGGATGCCGCGCTCGCCGCCCGCGAAGCCCGTGATCACGAGCCCGTCGTAGTAAAGCGGCGCGGTCGTGATCGAGTAACCCTCTTGCCAACGCTCCGCTTGCACGGACCAAGCGACCTTGCCGGTGCGCTGATCGAGCGCGACGAGCTTGCCGTCGAGCTGGCCGACGTAGACGCGGCCGGCCCCTAGCCCCAAGCCGCGGCTTGTCCAGCCGCAGCACACGGCCGTGTTCTCGGGGTCGAGCCTCGCGCGATAGCGCCAAAGAATCTCGCCGCTCGCGACGCTGATTGCGAACACGTCATCGGCGCCCGTGACGATGTAGATCACGCCTTCATAGACGATCGGCTGCGCCTCGCCGGAGTACTGCGGGCCGAGACCGGAGCCGTCGAGGTGCGTGCGCCATACACCTTTGAGCTTTGCGACGTTGTCGCGATTGACGGCCGTGAGTGGCGAGTAACGCTGGTTGTACCAGTTGCCGCCGTTCGTCGGCCAGCCGCCGTGCGGCGCCGCGACGAGGTCGTCGTCCGCGAACGCCGGCGCGCGACGGATGGACTGTGCGTGAAGATTGACGGCAAGCAGGTACGCTGCGGCGCACAGCGCGAGGCGATATCGGCTCATGTCGATCTGATTCCCCCGTTATTTGCCGGGCCCGGCCGGGCCGAGCGTGCCGTCGAGCGCGAACAGCCATACATTGTCGCCTTTCTTCGAGCGCGCGAAGACGCTGCCGGCGGCATAGGCCACGACGTACTCTTTGCCGTCGCGCTCGAAGACGCTCGCGGTCGAGTTCATGCCCGCGCCCGTTTGAAACTCCCAGAGTTTCGCGCCGTTAGCGGAATCGAGCGCCGTGAGCCGGCCGTCGTTGTGGCCGACGAATACGAGCCCGCCGGCCGTGGTGACCGAGCCGCTGTAGCAGCTGTCGGGCCATTGCTGCTGCCACACGATTCGGTTCGTGTGCAGATCGAGCGCCGTGAACGTGCCGAGCGTCGGAATCGTCTGGCTGCCGAAATTGCCGCCGATGTATTGCTCGGCTTGGGGCGGGGGCGCTGCGTCTATCTCCCACGCGCGAAACGAGCCGGGTCTGTCGCCGGCACACACATAGAAATACCCGGTCGCCGCATCGTACGAGCTCGGCGGCCAGTTCGCGCCGCCCGTGACGCCGGGCTTGGCGACGACGTAGTCGGTCCAATACGGCGTGAAGATCTTGCCGCCGTTGACGAGCGTGTAGCCCTCGGGGGCGATCTCGAGCGATTGCGGCACGAACGCGTCGCCGCGCGGGTGGGGTTGCGTCGCGGATGTCAGCTGGCGCGGCTCTTGCGGCACGGGCCGCTCGTCGATGCCGATCAGCGGCTTGCCCGTCGTGCGGTCGAGCAGATACACCCAGCCGCTCTTGCTCGCCTGCGCGAGGCCTTTGCGCGGCGTTCCGTCGATCGTGAGATCGAACAGCACGACGGGATTCGTGCTGTCGAGATCCCATAAATCGTGATGCACCTGCTGGTAGTGCCAGCGGTATTTGCCGGTCTTCGCTTCGAGCGCGACGACCGACGACGTATAGAGATTGTCGCCGCGCCGCACGGAGCCGTTGAAGTCCGGTCCCGGGTTGCCCGTCGAGAAGTAGATCAAGCCGAGCTCCGGGTCCACGGCCGGCGTTTGCCAGACCGTGCCGCCGCCGTAGCGCCAAATCTCGTTGTCCTGCGACCACGTCTCGTGCCCCGGCTCGCCGGGGCCCGGAACCGTGTAGAACGTCCACACGAGCTTGCCGCTCTTCGCGTCATAGGCTCTGACGCGCCCGCGCACGGCGAACTCCGCGCCCGCGAAGCCCGTGATCACGAGACCGTCGTAATACAGCGGCGCGCTCGTGATGGTCAGGCCTTCCTGCCAACGCTCGGCTTGCACCGACCAGACCACCTCGCCGGTGTGCTGGTCGAGCGCGACGAGCTTGCCGTCGAGTTGCCCCGAGAACACCTTGCCGTCGCCGAGGCCGACGCCGCGGCTCGTCCAGCTGCAGCACACGGTCGAGTTCTTCGGATCGAGGTTGGCGCGATGCGTCCACAGCCTGCGTCCGCTGGCCGCATCGAGCGCGAACACGTCGTTTGCGCCGGTCGACATGTAGATCACACCGTCGGCCACGAGCGGCTGCGCCTCGCCCGAATATTGCGGACCGACGCCAGAGCCGTCCAGATGCGCGTGCCACACGCCCTTGAGGTTTGCGACGTTGCTGCGATTGATGCTCGTGAGCGGCGAGTACCGCTGGTTGTACCAGTTGCCGCCGTTCGTCGGCCAATCCTTGGTCGGCGGCGCGACCAGCGAGCGGCCCGCGGCGTGCGCGCGCCGAGCCGTTTGTGCCTCGACATTGCCTGCGCCGGCAACGAGCGTGGCGACGGCCAAGGCCGCCGTGGCCAAGATGCTCGTTACCGACGTCCACGTGGCGACTCCGCCCACACGTGTCGTGCGCATCGTTCCCCCTTCCAATCGTGTGGCCGCGTCGGCGCTACTTCGTGCCTTTGAAGTGCTCGAGCCCCGGCCGGAACTTCTTGTCGTCGAGGAATGCCTTCATGGCGTTCTCGCGGTTCTTGTCGGCACCGAAGCTCAGTGCTTCGCCCATTTTCGCATAGAGGTAGTCAGCCGCGACTTCCCAATCCATGTATTTGACGCGCTTCATGGCGATTTTCACGCCGCGCAGCACGGTCGGGTTCTTGGTCGAGCAGGACTTTCGCGAGCTTGCGCGTGTGCGAGCGCAGCCGTCGCGCGCGGCACGGACTCGTTCACGAGTCCCATCTCGGCCGCTTGCGTGCCCGTGAAGGTCTCGCCCGTCATCGCGTAATACAGCGCCTTGCGGTAGCCGATCGTCTCGACCGTCGCTTTCGTAACGTTGCCGGCCGGGATGATGCCCCAGTTGATCTCGGAAAGGCCGAACACGGCTTCGTTGGCGGCGATCGCAAGATCGCAAGCGACCATCGGCGTGAATGCGCCGCCGAAGCACCAGCCGTTGACCATGGCGATCGTCGGCTTCGGATAGTCGCTGAGGCGCCGCCACTGCCATTCTTCGGCCACTCGGCGCACGTTCAATATCACGGTGTCGGAAGAGCCGTCGGTCTCGCGAAAGTATTCCTTCAAGTCCATGCCGGCCGCGAACGATTCCCCTGCGCCGGTGAGCACGAGAACGCCGCACCGCTCGTCGGTGGCGAGCGCGCTCGACCGTGTCGAGCATTTCCTCGTTCAGCGCCGGGCTCATGGCGTTGCGCTTCTCGGGGCGGTTCATCGTCACCCAGGCGATGCCGTCCTCGAACTCGACGAGCACGTTCTTGCCCCACGGATCTTTCTTTCGAGCCATTCGATCAGTCTCCTTCGAGCGCCGCACGCCGCGTCCGGTGCGTGGGCTTATTTCACTATCGCCGGCAGGGTTGTTGTAGGCGCGGAGTCAAAGCTTTAAAGTCAATCGGCCGGTCGTTGATCGCCGGCAAGTTTATCAAGGAGTCCAGTCGCCCGCGCAGTCTTCTCGGCCCCGATAGCGTGCGAACGTGGGGCGGCGCGACGCGGTAGCGGAGGTTGCACCATGGCATACGATCTTTTGGGTAAGAACTTCGTCCCGCCCGACATCCACGGCAAAGTGACGGGCAAGGCCAAGTACGCCGAGGATTTCCGTGCCGAGGGCATGGCGTTTTGCCGGCTCATGCTGAGCCCGATGCCGCATGCCCGTGTTCGCAACATCGACGCCGAGGAAGCGCTCGCGATGCCGGGCGTGTACGGCGTGCTCACGGCCGACGACGTGCCCGAGCAGCCGCAGCCGGGCGATCCAAATCTTGACTAACGAGCCGATGTTCGTCGGTCAGCCGATCCTGGCCGTTGCGGCCGTCGACGAGGCGACGGCGCAGGACGCGATCGACAAGATCAAGCTCGATCTCGAGGAGCTGCCGTTCACGGTCGATCCGCTCGAGAGCCTGTTCCCCGGCGGCAACGACGCGCGCCTCGACGGCAACGTCATCGACAACCGTCTGATCGGTCCGCCAAAGCTATCCAAGGCGAAGTGGAGCGCGGCCGCGTTCGCGGCGGCCAAGGAAGGCGAGCTGCCGATGGGCGATCCCGTGCTCGAGTGGTCGTACGGCGACGTCGACGCGGGCTTTGCGAAAGCTGCGCTCGTGCTCGACGAGACGTTTGTGACGGCAGGCACGTCGCATCAGTCGATGGAGCCGCGCTCGTGCATGGCGTACTGGGAGAACGGGAAGTGCTTCGTCTACGGCTCGACCCAGAGCCAAAGCTACGTCGTGCCGGGCCTCGCCGGCTATATCGGCATCGACCCGACGGATCTCGTCTACATCGCCGAGACCTGCGGCGGCGGCTTCGGTTCGAAAGGCTCGGCGTATCCGATCATGAGCATTCCGGCGCACATGTCCAAGAAGATCTCGCGTCCCGTGCTCATGCGGATCAGCCGCGCCGAGGAGTACTACCTCGGCTTCGCACGCACGGGCTTCCAAGGGCGGCTCAAGATCGGTTTCGACAAGGCGGGGCGGGTCACGGCAGCCGACATGTACGTCGTGCAGGAAAACGGCCCGACTACCGGTTTCCCCGATTGGCCCTCGGCGCCGGAAACGGTGTCCATCCTTTATCAGCCGCCCGCGATGCGTTTTCGCGGCATCGCGGTCATGACCAATACACCACCACGCTCGGCGCAGCGCGGACCGGGTCACAACCAAACGGTCGCCGCCGTCGAGCCGCTCATCGACAAGGCGGCCAAGCAGCTCGGCATCGACCGCCTCGAGATCCGCCGCATCAACGGCCCGCGCATGGACGCGAAGTTCGGGGCGCAGCAAGGGCCCGTGACGAGTTGCTATCTACAAGACGCGCTCGAGAAGGGTGCGGCCACGTTCAACTGGCAAGAGCGCAAAGCGCGCAGCGGGCAGCGCAAGGGCACGAAGGTGACCGGTGTCGGTATCGGTCAGGCCTTCCATCCGGCGGGGTTCTCGGGTTTCGACGGCCTCGTGCGAATCACCCCCGACGGTAAGCTGCACATCCACACGGGCGTGGGCAATTTGGGCACGTATTCTCATACCGGCACCGCACGTATCGCGGCCGAAGCGCTCAAGGCGAACTGGGACAACTGCATCGTCGAGCGCGGCGACACGCGCAAGGGGCTGCCTTGGAACATCGGCCAATTCGGCAGCAACACGTCGTTTACGATGGCGCGAACGAATTACGTCGCCGCCATGGACGCCGTCGCGAAGCTCAAAGAGATCGCTGCTATGGATCTCGGCGGCGCGCCCGTGGACTACGACATCGGCGGTGAGAAGGTGTTCTCGAAGAAGGATCCCGGTAAGAGTCTCACCTATGCGCAAGCCGCGATGCGCGCCATCGAGCTCGGCGGCAAGTTCGACGGCCACGAGAACCCGAGCGACATCAATCCGATGACGGCAGGTGCGGCGACGATGCTCGCGGGCACGGGCCTCATCGGGGTCGCGAAGGACAACCTGCCGATTACGGCCCAACCGGCCGCCTTCGTCGCGGGCTTCGTCGAGATTTCGCTCGACACGGAGACGGGCAAGTTCGACATCGTCGATTATCTGGCCGTCGCCGATTGCGGCACGGTCATCCATCCGCAGAATCTTTCGAATCAGATCAAAGGCGGCGCCGTCATGGGCTTCGGCCTCGCCTCGCTCGAACGGCACATCTACGACCCGCAAAACGGGCTGCCCGGCAACGTGGGCCTCTACCAGACGAAGCCCGCGAGCTATCTCGACGTGCCGCTCTCCTGGCAAACGGATGCCGTGGACAAACCCGACCCGCAGAGCCCGCTCGGCACGAAAGGCATCGGCGAGCCCGTCATGGGTGCGGGTGCGTCCGCGTTGCTGTGTGCCATCTCCGACGCGCTCGGCGGCCACTACTTCAACCGCGTACCGGTCACGCCCGATCAGATCGTCAATGCGCTCGCAGGGCGGCCGCAGTCGCATAAGCC
Source organism: uncultured Gammaproteobacteria bacterium (assembly GCA_963786385.1). Lineage (GTDB taxonomy): Bacteria > Pseudomonadota > Gammaproteobacteria > Steroidobacterales > Rariloculaceae > FEN-1219. The sequence goes on along the minus strand of CAWAYS010000003.1, from coordinate 204,105 downwards.
GTTACAGGTCAATACGGCCTGACGAGAGCGCCCGCTGCGGCAGGCCGCATATCCCGCACGACGTGCGGAAACCCCGTATGGCCGCGTACTGCGATCTGCGCCAGAGTCTCGGTATCCGAGCACTTTGGGATCACGCGATGAAAGCCGTGCCGCAATTGAAAAACGTGATGACGCCGTTTCCCTACTCGGTCGACATCGACGCGCCCATCGAGGAAGCGAGGCGGTTCATGCGCGAGCAAAAGATCAGGCATCTGCCGGTCACCGAGCACGGTGCGCTCAAGGGGCTCGTTTCCGATCGGGACATCAAGCTCATGCTGGGCCCGGATTTCGCATATCCGGAGAAAGACAAGCTCAAGGTGCGTGACGTGATGGTCGACGACAGCTACGTGGTGGATCTCGCAACACCGCTCGCCGACGTGCTCAGGCACATGGCCGAGCATCGACTCGGCTCGGCGGTCGTCACGCGCAAGAGCAAGCTGGCCGGGATGTTCACGTCCACGGATGCCTGTCGAGCCTTCGCCGAGCACATAGACGGCGGCCCGCCGCAGAGCGGCGCGGCGGCGTGACCAGCCGCGCCGGAAGCCTCTAGAGCGGACCCGCCGCAGATGCCATCGCCGCGTGAGCATTGCGCCGAGTTCTTCTACGGCTCGGGCAAGACGGCCGTGCAGGGACGCTACGTGCTGCTCGTGCTCGATCTGCTCGTGATGGTCTACTTCGTCGTGAGCACCTTCCTGACGCTAGACGCTACGATCCAGGTCGTCGACATGATCATCGGTGGCGTGCTGCTCGCCGAGCTCGCTGCGCGCGTCATCGCGGCCGACGACCGTATCGGTTTGTTGACGAAGCCGCTCACGCTGCTCGACATCACGATCGTTCTGTCGCTGTTCGTGCCGGCGGCTTTCGGCAGCTTTGCGTTTCTCCGTGTCGTGCGGGCCATGCGGATCATGCGCTCGTACCTCGTGACGCAAGAGCTGAGAAAGGTCTCCCGGTTCTTCGCGCGAAACGAGGACGTCATCTTCAGCGCGCTGAACTTGTTGGTATTCATCTTCGTCGTGACCGCGCTCGTATTCGTGCTGCAGCAGGAGTCGAATCGCGAGATCAACAACTACATCGACGCGCTTTACTTCACGATCACGACGCTCACGACCACGGGCTTCGGCGACATCGTGCTGGTCGGCTCGACGGGGCGGCTGCTGGCCGTCGTCATCATGATCATCGGCGTTGCGCTGTTCGTTCGGCTCGTGCAGACGATCTTTCGGCCGAGCAAGGTGCGGTACGAATGTTCCGTCTGTGGCCTCACGCGTCACGATCGCGATGCCGTGCATTGCAAACACTGTGGCCGCGAGCTACACATCCGCACTGAAGGTGTGGATTGAGGCCGTGATCTCGAAGACTTTTCCCGTCTCGCGAAGGCGCTGCCAGTGATAGGGATCGTCTTGGCCGTGATCTTCGGCGGTATCGTCGGTCTCGCGCTTGGCTTGACGGGGGGCGGGGGGTCGATATTCGCCGTGCCTCTGCTGATCTACGGGCTCGGGTTGCCTCCCGCCGAGGCCGCGCCGCTGTCGCTCGTCGCGGTCGCGACGACGGCGGCCGTGGGCGGGCTCAGGTCCATTCGTCAGGGGCTCGTCGTGTGGCAGCCGACCCTCTTGTTCGCGGTCGGCGGCATGCTCGGTGCGCCGGGCGGCCTCGTGGTCGCCGGTCGGCTCGAATCCAACGTGCTCGTGGTCGGGTTCGGAGCCTTGGCCGTTACGATCGGGACGCTGCTGTGGCGCGCTGCGCACCGGCATCCTGCGCAAAGCTCGGCGGTGCGAGCTCGCACGTACGAGGCGGGCGGCGGGCCGATTTGCGTGCTCGCGCCCGACGGTCAGCTGCGCTTCTCCGCACCCTGTGCACTCGTGCTCGCGGTCGCAGGTGTGGCGACGGGTTTTCTCAGTGGCCTGTTCGGTGTCGGCGGCGGGTTTCTGATCGTGCCCGCACTCGTGCTCGTGACGCGTATGGGTGTGCATCGTGCCGTCGCGACGTCGCTGCTCATCATCACCGTCATCGGCTTTACGGGCGCGGCCGGAGCGCTGTGGCAAGGTCGCATCGATTGGCAGGTGCTCGTGCCGTTCGCGATCGGCGGCGGCGCCGCGATGATCGTCGGCCGGGGTTTGGCCGCAAAGCTCGCGGGGCCCGCTCTGCAAAAGATTTTCGCGACGCTGATCGTGCTCGTGGGGCTCGGAATGTTGCTCGATGGGTGGCTCGGCTGACCGAGCATCACGTCCGGCTCAGCCGTGGCGCAGTCGCTTCAGTTGCCGCATGTCGATGACGAGGTTGTAGTGTTTCGTGGGGACCGGCGCCACGCGGCCTAGCGTTACCGTGAAAATGTCCTTGACCGGCAGTCCGGAACGAAACCGCTGCCGCAGCGCGGCTTTGAACATCTCTTTGGGCGCCCAGTCGGAGTCGGCCGACAGGGAGCCGAATTCATCGGCGAACACGCGTGTCGTCGATCGGTCGTCGAGCGTGGGCGTGACGATGTAGACGCGCGTGTCGGTTTGCGGCACGAGGCGATGAGTCGCGTTGCGGACGATCGTCCATTCGTTGCCTTGCGGTACCGCGATGAGCGAGAAGGCGTCGTGGTCGGCGAGTCCGGCGGCCACGAAGATCAGCGCAGTCAGCACCGAATAGCGCGCCACCGTCTTGAGGCGCCGCTCCGAGGCGATGCTGCGCAGCGAGAACACGAGCAGCACCAACGCGAGCCCGCTCAGGGCGATCAGCGTTCGATAGCCGATCGCGCGCTCCGCTGCGGCCAGGCTCACGCCGTGACCGAGCAGCGGCAGCACGAAGATGCAAAGCGCCCACTTCGAGCTTTGCGTGGGACGCGCCCGGGTGTCGGCCCTCCAGCCGAGCGCGATCAGGGTCGATATGCCGGCGACCGTGAGCCAGAAGATCGGGTCGAACGCGAAGTCGTCGCGCAAGGCGTAAAGCGCGAGCGCGTTGGCGAGTGGCTGCGACACGAACCATACGAGCTTGCCGAGCGGATCCGCCTCGAGTTCCAATCGCGATGACGCTTCGAACACACCGAGCGCGAACAGCAGGTGCAGCAGCCCGAACGCCGCCACGAGACAGGCGAGAAGCGTTCCGAGGTGCACGATTGTCCACGTTCGCACGGTTGGTTTTCGCTCCGGAGGACGCGTGAGCAACACCGCGGCGAGCGGCACGACGGCGAACAGCGCGCTCGATTGGTAGGTGAGCGCAGCGACCACGTAGCAAAGGCAGCCGAAGATCAGCGCCGATCGTCGCGTCCCGCGCGAGACCCAAGCTTCGACGGCCCCGAAGCCGACCACCGCCAGCAGCAGACCGAGCGCGATCGGCCAGGCGATTGCCCAGCCCGCAATCACCTGGCAGCCGGGCAAAAGCGTCATGCCGAGACCGACCGCCGCGGCATCGAGCTCCGGCCAGCCGGATCGGCGCAGTAGCGACCACAGGGCGACGCCGGTTGCCGTGAGCAGCAGCACGCCGGCGAGCCGCAACCACGGTAGGTCGGTGACGTCGTACACCCAACGCAGAGAGCGCTCTAGCAGAAATCCGCCGATCGGCCGGCCGTCGGAAGCCATGATGTCGACGGTCTTGTTCGGTTCCTCGCGGACTTCGCGGAGCCTCGAGTAGTCGTCGCGCAGACCGTACTCGTGTGAGATCGTCGGCCAATAGGCGACGATCGGGGTCAGCAGCAGCATCGCGAAACACAGGCAGGTCAAGAGCCGCAAGCCGCTGATGCTTTCGGGAAGCAATGGCGGCCAAGCGGCTTTCAGTCTCGAGGTCATGGCGCGAGCGCCCGTTACCCCGTCCCTCGGGGTCCTTGTCGGTGCTTCGACAACGGCCTCGGGTCGGCGTTCATTGCCGCAACGATCCGCCGACGTTCCCTTTCGATGGGAACGGCCGCTATCGCGTCATCTGTCGCGTCATCCGTCGCGCGTCATCGGCTTGCGGCGCGCTGCGCGAGCTCGAGCAGCGCGCGTGCGCGTTTGACGACCGGGACGTCGATGACCCGGCCGTCGAGCGACGTAGACGCGCGGCCGTGGCGCTCCGCTGCCTCGTAGGCTTCGACGATGCGCTTTGCGTGGGCGACCTCGGCCGTCGAAGGGGAGAAGCATTCGTTGATCGCGTCGATTTGATCCGGATGAATCGCGAACTTGCCCTTGAAGCCGAGGCTCTTGGCCGCGGCCGAGTTCGTCCGCAGGCCGTCGGGGTCGCGCAGCCGAAAGTAGGGCGTGTCGAACGCGAGCAACCGGGCGGCGCGGGCGCTGATACACAGTTTCGAGCGCGCGTAGAGCACCTGCGTCTCGTCCTCGAGCCGCTCCACGCCCATGTCGTTCGTGAAGTCCTCGCCGCCGAAAGCGACGCCGACGAGCCGGCGGCTCGCGCTGCAGATCTCGTCGCTGTTGACGATTGCTTCGGCCGTCTCTATCCAAGGCAGCAGCTTGAGCCGCCCGGCCGGCAAATCCTGGTGCCGCTCGAGGCTCGTGAGCAGCGCCGAGATCGTTGGCGATGTCGCCGGCCGTGCGGATTTTGCCGACCGAGATGCCGTAGATGTCGGCTCCGACGACGGCGGCGAGATCTTCCTCGATCCACGGCGTGTCGAGCGAGTTCACTCGCGGTATCACGGGCACGCCGACGGCGGCGAGCTGCGGCAGGAATGTCGCGATGGTTTGCCTCGCGTTGGCTTTCTCTGCTGCCGGAACGGAGTCTTCCATATCGGGCACGAACGCGTCCGGGCGCAGCGCGAGTGCTTTCGTGAGCATGTTGGTTTTGTTGCCCGGCACGAAAAGCAGGCTTCTGAGAATCGTCATTGCGTCGTTCCTTGGCCGAAACTCAACACGAGCTTGCCGAAGCTCGCGCTGGCTTCCATTGCCCGGTGCGCCTCGGCGACTTCCTCGATCGGGTACACATGGTGGATCATGGGGGCGAGCGCGCCTGCGGCGAAATGCGGCATCACCGTGCGCTCGAACTTGCGGATCAACGCGGTCTTTTCCGCGATCGGCCGCGGGCGCAGCACGGAGCCCACGATCGTGATGCGCTGCACGAGCACGCGGCCGAGATCGAGTTCGGCGCGCCGGCCGCCCATCACGGCGATGACGGCGAGCCTGCCGCCGATGGCGAGCGACTTGAGATTCGGCGCGAGGTAGGGGCCGCCGATGTGATCGAGTATCACGTCGGCGCCGCGCTTGTTCGTGTACTCGAGCACGGCTTCGGCAAAGTCGCGCTGCTGGTAGTCGATGACGAGATCTGCGCCGAGTGCCGCGACGCGCTCGACCTTGCCCGTCGACGCCGTCACGATCACGCGCGCGCGCGGCGTGAGTGCTTTGCACAGCTGCATTGCGGCCGTCGTGACACCGCCGCCACCGCCGTGCAGCAGGACCGTTTCGCCGTCTTTGAGCGCGGCGTTGAGGAATACGTTCATGTACGCGGTGATGTAAGTCTCCGGGATGCAGGCGGCCGCCGCGAAGCTCATGCCCTCCGGAATCCTCATGACGTGGCCGGCGTGCGCGACGGCCAGCTCGCCGTAGCCGCCTCCGCCGAGCAGCGCGACGACGCGGTCGCCGACCGCCAAGTCCGTGACGCCGGCACCGAGCTCCGCGACCACGCCGGCCGCCTCGAGCCCGAGCAGCGGCGATTCCCCGGGCGGCGGCGGGTAGTGGCCTTGGCGCTGGAGAATGTCGGGCCGGTTGACCGTGGTGGCCGCAACCTCGATCAGGACTTGGCCGCGCTTTGGTATCGGCGCCTCGGGGTCGCCGATCTTCAGGACCTCGGGGCCGCCGAAGCCGTCTAGCACTACTGCCTTCACGATCGGATTTGTGGCGCGCCGCGCGCGTCCCTATTGTTGTGGTGGGGCGATGACCATACTATACCGCCGCCCAAAAAAGGGCCCGTCCACCTCAGCCGGAGGACCAACCGTGTTCGAGACATTGAAGCCACTCCCGCCCGACGCGATTCTCGGCATCATGACGCTCTTTCGCGCCGACACGCACCCCGGCAAGATCGATTTGAGCGTCGGCGTGTATCAGGACGAGAAAGGTCGCACGCCCGTTCTCGACAGCGTCAAGCGTGCCGAGCGCACGATCTTCGAGACGGAGGACTCCAAGACCTACGTGGCCATTGCGGGCAACGCGGGCTTCAACCGCGGCGTCGAGGAACTGCTGTACGGCAAGGATCATCCCGCGCTCAAGGCCGGTCGCGTGGCGACCGTGCAAACGCCGGGCGGCAGCGGCGGCTTGAGCGTTGCGGGGCATTTGCTTGCGCGCGCGACGTCCGATGCGCGTGTCTATCTGAGCGAGCCTTCATGGCCGAATCACTTTCCGCTGCTCAAGCTCGCGGGTCTGGCGCTCGACGGTTATCCCTACTATCGCCACGCCGAGCACCGTGTGGACTTCGAAGGCATGACGGCCAAGCTCGAGACGGCGAAGGCCGGCGAGCTCGTGCTCATCCACGGCTGCTGCCACAACCCTTGCGGCGCCGACCTTTCCAAGGAGCAGTGGCAGGCGCTTGCGGCGCTTTGCGAGAAGCGCGGTTTGGTGCCGTTCATCGACCTCGCCTACCAAGGGCTCGCTGAAGGCCTCGAAGAGGACGCCTACGGCGTGCGCCTCATGGCCGAGCGCTTGCCGGAGGTCGTGGTCGTGACCTCCTGCTCGAAGAATTTGGGGCTTTACCGTGAGCGCGTCGGGGCCGCGAGCTTCGTCTCGGCCAACCCGGAGCAGAGCAAGCTCGTGTTCGCCAACGCATCGAACGTCGCACGCGGCATCTACTCGATGCCGCCGGATCACGGCGCGGCGATCGTGTCGCAGATCCTGCACGACCCCGCGCTGAGGGCGCTCTGGGTCGATGAGCTCGATGCGATGCGCAACCGGTTGAATGGGCTGCGTCGGTTATTCGTCGACAAGCTGGCCGAGCGCCGAACGTCCGTGGACTTCTCGTTCATCGCCGAGGAGCGCGGCATGTTCTCGTTCCTCGGTATCACGAAAGAGCAGGTCGTGCGGCTGCGCGAAGAGTTTCACGTCTACATGGTCGAATCGAGCCGCATCAACATTGCCGGCATCAATCACGGCAATGTCGACTACGTGGCGGATTCGATCGCAGCGGTGCTCAAGTAGACGAGGCGGGCCACTGCTCGAGCGTGCTCACGAGGCGGGCTAGAAAGCCGTTTGCGCGCTCGAGCGTGACGCTACCGGGCAAAAAGCTCAGGCTCAAATAGCACACGGCCGCGACACGTGGCGCCTCTTCGCCGTCGGTCATGCGCAGCACGATCTGTCGTCTGAGTGCGCCGATGCCGAGGCTTGCGGCATGGCCGTGGGCGATGGGGGTCGGCATTGCGAGCAGGCTGCCGCTCGGGCCGTAGTGATGAATCCACAGTGCCGTTTCGTCGGCTCGCGCCGTTGGCGCGCGAAGGGTGCGATCGATCGTCGCAAGCTGCTCGTTGAGCGCGCCGGTTACATCGCCCGAAACCTCGATTACGACGTTTCTCGTTTCGCCCGTCGTCGTAGCGACAGCGACGCCGAGCACTCCGGCCGGGCCCGTCGAGCAGACTTCCGGCACGGCTTTGAGCGCTTCGGCGCAAGCCGTGACGTAGTAGCTCGTGAGCGAAAGCTCGTTGCCGCTTTGCCGCGCGCGCTTCCTGTGCGCGATCACTTTGCTCAGATCGCATTCGAACACGGTGCTCGTGAGCGAGGTTGCGGGCTGCCCTGCGTCGCTTGCGCCGGGAGGCGGATAAGGCACCGCCGCCGCCGACGGCGGCGGCGCGATGGCTGCTTGCTCGGGCTCGTCGTCGTCGACGGCCACGCCCGGTGACGACGCGACCAGTCTGTCGAGCGACGTTTCCGTGCGCCCGCCGAGCATGCCGATTACGTCGCCGACTCGAATGCGCCCCGCGGGCCCCGTGCCATGGATGCCGGTGATGTCGAGATCGTATTGCCTCACGAGGCGGCGCACGGCCGGGCTCAGCGTATCTGCCGGGTCGACGGCGTCGTCGGTGCTCGCGTCGCTGCTCGGAACGGCGTCGGCGTCGGCGTCGGCCGATGCCGGGGCGCTCGTGGCCGGCGCGTCGTTAGGCGCACCGTCCGGCTCGCGCTCGTTCTCTGTCGGCGCGGATTGCAGATAGGTTTGCGGGTCGACTGGCTCCGGATCCATGGGTAGTTGCAGCGCTCGAATTTCTAAACGGCAAGCATCGCCATTGTCCGGCAGCAATTCAACCGCTTGCTAGAATGTGCCGCATGTCGAGCGGCGGTACGTCGGATTCACAGGCGGAGCTGCGCTCGTTCGCCGATTTTACCGCCCCTTGCGTCGATTGAGCCGTATGCGACTCCCGCCTCCCTACGATCGTTTGCTCGTGCCGGTTTACGTGCCGTCGTTGCTCATGGCCATCAGCCAAGAGGCACTCACGATTCTGTTGCCGCTCTACGTCGTAGAGCTCGGTGCGAGCCCGGCACTGGCTGCAGTGATCGTCGGCCTGCGCGGTGTCGGTGTGCTGCTGTTCGACGTGCCGGCCGGCATGCTCGTCGCGCGCTTCGGCGATAAACCGGTGCTGCTCGGCGGGCTCGTGCTCATTCTCGCGGGGCTCCTCACGCTGGGTGTCGCGACCGATCTGCGTTGGCTCGGTCTTGCCGCGGTCGCGCTCGGCTCCGGAAACGCGGCGTGGATGCTCGGCCGCCAGTCGTATCTCGCCGACACGTGCGCGCCGCAAGAGCTCGGCCGCGCCATCGCCGCGATGGCCGGACTGCAGCGCGGCGGTGCGTTGATCGGCCCCATCGTCGGCGGTGCGATCGCGAGCTTCGCCGACTATCCGACGGCATTTCTCGCCGGGGCCGCCAGCGCCGTGGTCGCGGCCGGCACGGTGCTCGCGTTCGCGCGCGTGGTCGACGTGCATCACGAGCCCGGCGACTCGAGCCTGTCGGGCACGATCCGCGTGCTGCGCCGGCACGCCAAGGTGTTCGCGACGGCCGGTGTCGGCGCGCTCGTGCTCCAGCTCATGCGCGCGACCCGGCAATTGCTCGTGCCGTTGTTCGGCCAGGCCGTGGGTCTCGATGTCGCGGCGATCGGCGCCGTCTATTCGCTCGGCACGGTCGTCGACATTTCGCTCTTTTATCCGTCAGGGATTCTCGCCGATCGCTTCGGCAGAAAGTGGAGCGCCGTGCCCAGTATGACGATTTACTCGATCGGGCTCGCGCTGCTGCCGCTGGCAAGCGGCTTCTATACGCTGCTCGCCGCGACGCTGTTGCTGGGTTTCGCGAACGGCATCGGCACGGGTGTCGTCATGATCATCGGCGCGGACCTGTCACGCGCGAGCGGCCAGCAAGGGCAGTTCCTCGGTCTTTGGCGGCTCATCGGCGATGTGGGAGTCAGCGTGGCACCGCTCATGAGCGGCGTGCTCGTCGGCGCCGTGAGCCTCGGGGCCGCGAGCTTGGCCGTGGCAGGCATCGGCGTCGCGGGCTCTTTGCTCATGGGGCTTTGCGTCGCCGAAACGTTACGCCCTCCCGTCGCGGGCGAAGCTTGACGTTCAGACGACCTCGGTCAGCTCGAGCCGGTCGTCGGCGTCGAGCGCGACCTCGACGGCTTCGAGGCTGGCCCGCGCGCTCTCGATTCTGCTGGCGCCGGGGATCGGCACGACGTGCTCCCCGCAACCGAGCAGCCACGCGAGGGCGACCAGGTAGGGCGTGACGGCATGCTTGGCCCCGATGCGCATGAGCGTGGTGTCCTTGCCGAGCCGCCGGTGACCGTAATGGCCGCCGACGGGCGAATAGGCGACGTAGGCGATGCCGTCGCGCGAGCATCGTGCGACGAGCCCCTCCTGGACATCGCGGCGCTCGTAGACGTTGCAGCGATTTTGCACGGCCGCGATCGGTGTCATGCCGAGCGCCGTGTCGAGGTGGGCCGCGCCCACGTTCGACAGTCCGATGTTGCGGATTTTGCCTTCGTCCTTGAGGCGCACGAGCTCGCCGAGCGACTCTTCGAACGGGACTTGCGAGTCGACGGCATGCAGGTAGTACAGCGCGATCGGCTCGCCGCCCAGGTCGCGCACGCTTTGCTCGCAGCTGCGGCGAAGCCACGCCGGGTCGCCGTCGACTTCCCAGCGTCCGCCGGGGCGGCGCAGCCCGCCTTTGGTCGCGACGACGACGTCCCGACGGCCGAGCGACGCGAGGGTTTTCGCGATGAGCCGCTCGTTGTGGCCCAGCTCGCGGTCGTCGAGGCAGTAGGTGTTGGCCGTGTCGATGAGGTTACCGCCGGCCTCGAGGAACGCCGCAATCACCTCGTGCGCCGTGCGCTCGTCCGGGCGACCCTGGATCGAGAGCGGCATGGCGCCGAGGCCGATCGCATTGACGGCAAAGCCCGAGTTTCCGAGCGTGCGCTGCATCTTTCGGAGTCTAGCAGCGCGATGCGCGAAACGCCGACCGTCGCCGTCCTACGACAGGGTCGAGACCGGGTGTCGCGAACGCGCCGTAGGCGCGGCTGCCGACGCGCCGGGTCGCCGTTGTCGCGTCGGTGTCGGCTGGAGCCGTAAAATGCGCCGATGCAGACACAGATACGTGCTTTCTTGATGCGGGGCGGCAGCTCGAAGGGCCTGTACTTTCGCGCCGAGGACTTGCCGGCCGACGCGGCCGTTCGCGACCGCGTGCTCGTTGCGGCCATGGGTTCCGACCCGCGCCAGATCGACGGCGCGGGCGGGGCGCATCCGCTTACGAGCAAGGTGGCGGTCGTGAGCCGCTCCGAGTCGCCCGACGCGGACGTCGACTATCTTTTCGTGCAGGTAGTCGTCGGCGAGGGCCGCGTCGACACGACGCCGAACTGCGGCAACATGCTCGCGGGCGTGGGACCCTTCGCGATCGAGACGGGGCTCGTTCCGGCGAGCGACGGCGAGACGGCCGTGCGCGTGCGGATGCTCAACAGCGACAACCTCTGCGAGCTGCGCGTGCAGACGCCGGGCGGCATCGTGAGCTACGACGGCGACGCGCAGATCGACGGCGTGCCGGGCACGTCGGCGCCGATCGTCTGCAATTACCTCGACGTTGCGGGCTCCGCCACGGGTAGCTTGCTGCCGACGGGCAGCGTGCGCGACGTCGTCGACGGTATCGAGATCACGTGCATCGACAATGGCATGCCCGTCGTCGTGCTGCGCGCGAGCGACCTCGGCATCAGTGGTTACGAGACGCCGCAAGAGCTCGACGCGAACGAGGCGCTCAAAGCCAAGATCGAGTCGATTCGTTTGCAGATCGGTCCGCGCATGAATCTCGGCGACGTGACGGCGAAAGTGGTGCCGAAGATGAGTCTCATCGCGCCCGCGCGCGCGGGCGGACATGTGTCGACGCGCACGTTCATTCCTCACGACTGCCATGCCGCGATCGGCGTGCTCGGGGCCGTGTCGGTTGCGACGGCCTGCATACTGCCGGGCTCCGTGGCGGAGGGCATCGCGACCGTGCCGCCCGGCAAGACCAAGAAGATGTCCGTCGAGCATCCGAGCGGCGAGTTCTCCGTCACGCTCGAGGTTGGCGGCACGGCCGAGCATCCCGAAGTGCTCAAGGCCGGTCTACTGCGCACGGCGCGGCTCATCATGCGCGGCGAAGTTTGCGTGCCCGCGTCGATCTGGGCGGGCGGACGTTGATCCCGAGCATCCTCGCAGCGCCGCAGCTCGCCGCCGAGGGGCAGCGCAGGATCGAATGGGTGCGGCGTAACATGCCGATACTGCGCCGGCTCGAGGAGCGGTTCGCGGCCGAGCGCCCGTTCGACGGCAAGCGCATCTGCGTGTGCATCCACCTCGAGGCCAAGACGGCGTACCTCGCGCTCGTGCTGCGCGCGGGCGGCGCGACGGTGTGCGTCACGGGCAGCAATCCCGAGTCGACGAAGGACGACGTCGTCGCGGCGCTGGCCGCCGAGGGTTTGCACGTCTATGCGCGCCACGGGGCGACGCCCGACGAGATGCGCCGCTACATGGGCATTGCGCTCGAGCTTACGCCGCACGTCGTCATCGACGACGGCGGCGATCTCGTCGAGCTGCTTCATGAATCGCACCGGGCCTACGCCGGCGACATGCTCGGCGCGTGCGAGGAGACCACTTCGGGCGTGCTGCGCGCACGAGCGCGGGCCGAGGCCGGTCGACTCGACTTCCCCGTCGTGCTCGTCAACGAGGCGCGCTGCAAGTATCTGTTCGACAACGTGCACGGCACGGGGCAGTCGGCTTGGGAAGGCGTCATGCGCGCGACGAACCTCGTGCTGGCCGGCAAGACGGTCGTGATCGCAGGTTACGGCTGGTGCGGTAAGGGTTGCGCGCTACGCGCCCAGGGACTCGGCGCGAACGTGGTCGTTTGCGAAGTCGATCCGATCAAAGCCGCCGACGCACTCATGCACGGCTGCCGAGTGCTGCCGTTGGCGCAAGCTTGCGCGGTCGCGGACGTCGTGCTGACCGTGACGGGTGTGCGGCACACGCTGCGCGCCGAGCATTTCGCGCTGTTGAAGGACAACGTGCTGCTCGCCAATGCCGGTCACTTCTGGGAGGAGATCGACGTCGCGAGCTTGGCCGAGGCCGCCGTGGAGCGTAAGCCGCTGCGCGCGAACGTGGAGGGTTTTCGCCTGTCGAACGGCCGCTGGCTCAACCTGCTTGGCGGCGGGCACATCGTCAACATCGCCTGTGCCGACGGTCATCCGGCCGAGATCATGGACATGAGCTTCGCGCTGCAGGCGCTGGCCGTGCGGCACGTCGTCGAGCACGCGGCGTCGCTCGCGGCGGCCTGTCACCCCGTGCCCGTGGCTATCGACGAGCAAGTCGCGCGGTTGAAGCTCGCCGCGGCCGGCGTATCGATCGATACGCTGACAGCCGATCAGCAGGCCTATCTCGCTGACTGGCAAGCGTGAGGCATCGTGAAGCTGCTGATCCGACAGGCCACGCTCGTCACCGTCAACGCCGAGGACGACGTGATCGAGTCGGCGGATCTCGCCATCGACGCGGACAAGATCGTCGGCGTGGGCGCGGCGCCGCCCGGCTTCGCGCCCGATCGCATCATCGACGGCACGGACCGTATCGTGCTGCCGGGGCTCGTCAACACGCACACGCATCTGTCGATGACGCTCATGCGCAACTACGCCGACGACCTCGCGTTTTGGCCGTGGTTGCTCGAGCGCATCAAGCCGCTCGAAGATCATCTCGTCGCCGACGACGTGCGTATCGGCGCGCGGCTCGGTCTCGCCGAGCTCATCCGCGCCGGCACGACGTGCTTTCACGACATGTATTTTTTCATGGACGACGTCGCGGACGAGGTCGAGCGCAGCGGCATGCGCGCGCGTCTTTGCGGTGCGCTGTTCGACAACTCGGGGCAGGGCGAAGCGTTGCTCGAAGCCGGCGTGGGCCTGCACGAGCGGTGGCACGGCGCCGCGGAGGGCCGCGTCACGGTCGGCCTCGGTCCGCACTCGCCGTATCTTTGCAGCCGGCCGTATCTGCGCGAGATCCTGCAGGAAGCGGAGCGGCTTCGGTGCGGATGGCACATCCACGTGGCCGAGACCGAGCGCGAGGTTGCGCGAGAGCCGCGAGAAGAACGAGGGCCTGAGCCCCGTGCAGCTGTTGGCCGAGCTCGGGTGCTTTCGCGTGCCGGTGGTGGCCGCGCACGGCATCTACGTCGACGCCGACGATCGACGCCTCTTGCGCGACGGCGGCGCGAGCGTGGCCCACAACCCGAGCAGCAACCTCAAGCTCGCCAACGGCATCGCACCTGTCCAGGCGCTGCTCGAGCACGGCATCAACGTGAGCCTCGGCACCGACGGCGCGGCGAGCAACAACAACCTGAACCTGTTCGAGGAAATGCATATGGCGGCGTTGCTGCAGAAATGGCTGCGGCGCGACGCCGAAGCGCTGCCCGCGCGCGAAGTGCTGCGCATGGCGACGATTCGAGGTGCGCAAGCGTTGGGTCTCGACGCGCAAATCGGCTCGCTCGAGGTCGGCAAGCAAGCCGACGTCGTCGTGATCGATGCGGCTCAGCCGCACTTGGCGCCGCGCCACGATCCGATCGCATTGCTCGTCTACTCGGCTCAAGCGGCCGACGTGTGCACGGTGCTCGTGAACGGTCGAATCTTGCTCGAGGATCGCGTGCTCACGACGATCGATCAGGAATCGCTGCTGGCGCAGGCCGCGGAGCAAACGCATAGTCTGTTGCGCCGTTCGATGGGGCGCTGAAGGAAGGCGTTCGTCGATGCGCGCCTCGCCGGTCACGAACATCGGCGGTCACGAACGGGAAACGCAATCGTCAGCTGCAGGCCTCGCGCGTCGCGGACGAGAGAAGAGTGCTCAGCGCAGACCTTGGGGCGTGCGTTGCAGCATCGCCTGCACGGCCTGGTTGTAGTCCATGGTCTCACCGAGCCATTTGGAGCGACTCGTGCGCCAGTCGATGTCGAGACCGGCCTCGCGGTTGAGCGCAAACAGCGGCGGCTCGCCGGGATCCGTCGCGACGCGGTCGTTCGGCGCGCCGTAGTTTCCGCGGAAACAATTGCGCCCGCTCGGCGCCACGCGCGTGCCGTCGGGTCGCGTGAACACGAACTTGTCGCGCTCGCGCACCGTCGTCGATTGCATGCAGGCCGAAACCGCCCTCGTGCACGAGCCGGTGGTGAAACCGGCACAGCGTCACGAGGTTCGAGAGCTTCGTCTCCCCACCCTCGGCCCAGTGCACCACGTGATGCCCTTCCGTGAACCGCGTGCGCCCGCAGCCCGGGAAGCGGCAACCGCCGTCGCGGGCTTTGAGCGCGCGGTGCAGCGCCGGCGGGAGGCAGCGGGATTTGCGCCCGATGCTCAGCGGCTCCCCGTCCTCGGCCTCGATCAGGCCGATCACCGAGCCGTCGCACGCCAAGCGCCGCGCAGTCTCGGCGGCGAGCGCGGCGCCGTCCTCGAGCTCGCATAGCGCGGCGCCGCCCGTGACGGCCGCAGTATCGGATGCCGTACCGGTCGCCATCATCGGGCGAGGGCCATAACGCTGGAGCGTTTGAGATGCCTGGCCCTCGCCCGTGCGAGCACGGCCTGATTGACGTGCACGACGACCTGGTAGCGATCCCCCGCCGAGCCGCAGCGATCGGCTTGGCGGGTGAGAAAGGCTTCGGCCACGAACCGCAGCGCATCGGCGCGCCGGGCGCTGCACGGATCGTGGTCGAAGTGCCGGCGCTCGTGCTCGGCTTCGGAGGTTTCCGCGGAAACATCTTGCGGGATCCGGCGTGCCGTCGGCGTCAACGTGCCCGCGGCCGATTGTTCAGGCTCGCTCCCGTTGGACGAGGGTGCCTGATTTGCGCCGTTCTCGCGCGCTGCCGCTTCTGCGCCGTGCGCGCCTTCCGCCTCATCGCGCTCGAGCACGGCGAGCGCGGCATCGAGGGCTTTTTTGACGATCGCGCCGACCTCCGGAGGCAGCTTGGCGCGAATCACGAGCGAGCCGTCCTCGTCGTAGAAATAGTGGAGCGCACGGCGCCGATGCGCATCGTTCGCCCGAGCCGCATCCTCGAGCTGCTCGACTCGGCGGTACTTGCGCACGAGCCGCTCGACGTGCGACGCCGTGCCGTGCTCGGCGACGTTGAGCAAGATGTCCTCGTTCGCGGAGTGGCGACCCGAGTCACGGCCCGGACTTTCGAATACGAGAGCACGCCGCGGCGAAACGCATCGCTGAGCTTCGGCAGCGACTCGAGCGCACGCGCGACGCGAACCTTCTCGCGGGCCGCCACGGGACCGATGCCGCATTGCCAGTTCAACCACTGCGCGCAGTTCGCCACGCCGTCGAGCGCCCAGCCTTCGTGCCGATCGAACTCGCCGACGAGCGCGAGGAAGCGATACGTGGCGGCATTCACGTGGCCCCAAGCTCCGTGATCTCGGCGCCGAGGTGCTCGAGCGCTTGCAGGTGCGGGGCGATGGCGGGGGAGTGGGGGCGGAACGGGTCGGCGGAGGCGGGACCGCCGGCCATGGATTCGGGGTGCGAAGGGGCTTCCATGGGCCTCTCCAGAAAACTGATTATATATCCAGTAGTCTAGCCTGAAACATACGTGACATCAATGAGTTATTACTCTCGCTAGAGGTTCGATTGGGGGTATAGATATGGCCGCCGAAACGAAAAATCCGTATGCGCCCGACGGTTACGTAGCCCCCCTCAGCAATCAGATAGATTTGGGAGCGCGCATTAGCAGGGTGAGTTGCAAGAGCAAACGCAGTGTAGATTCGAGCGCGATGACGAACTGGATCACCGGGGTCTGCAAAGCCAATCGCATCGACATCCACTACCTGAGAACCGGAGGGTCCAAGCCTCCGTTGGTGTTGCTCCATGGATTGACCGGGAGCGGCGCTTGCTGGAGCCCTTTGGCACGTGCTCTAGAAGGTGAATACGACGTGGTGATGCCGGACGCTAGGGGCCACGGAAGTTCGAGCACGCCGTTGGATGGGTATCGGTACGAGGATCACGCGAGCGATGTGGCGGGACTTGTCCTGGGACTCGGCCTTGTCGCGCCGGTTCTGCTGGGTCACTCGATGGGTGGCATGACCGCGGCGGTGGTCGCAAGTCAATTGAGCACGGTTCTTCGAGGCGTCATCTTGGCGGACCCGACTTTCTTGAGTCCTGAGCGCCAACGCGATGTGTACGAGAGTGACGTCGCCGAGCAACACCACCAGCTTCTCGGTTTAGATAGGGGAGACGTGCTGGCTCAGGCACGGATCCGACACGCGCGTCGTAAACCGGAGATCGTCGAACTCATAACCGAGGCAAGGCTGAAAACCCGGATAGCAGCGTTCGACGTTCTTTCGCCGCCCAGTCCCGAGTATCACCGGCTAGTGAGCACCATTCACATCCCGATCCTGCTGGTCGTCGCGACCAACGGCGTCGTCTCGCTGGAAACGGCGCGGGAGCTCCAGAGTCTCAACCATCGCCTGCGAGTCGAAGAGATAGAAAACGCTGGGCACGCGATCCCCTACGACCAGCCTGATCGCTTTGAGGCCATGGTGAGGTCTTTCCTGCGGTCGGTGCCCAGACTAGAAGACCGCAGATATGACTAGAGGCAGCTTTGATAGCAACGACCGGTGAGTCCGGTGGACACAGGTCCGATTGACGACTAGAGGGTTTCCGCTCGCCTAGTCGCGAGCCGCCGGCGTCGCGAGCGCGTCGAGCACGGCCTCGACGCTCGGTGTCGGCTCGTCCTTGAACTGGGCCAGGCGCCGATAGATGTCACCGGCGGCTTCGTGAAAGCCGCGAGGTTCGTTCGCCGCTGCGAACGTTGCGGCAATCTCTTCCATCTCGGCCACCCACCGCCAGGCGCGGTCGGTAATGCGGACGACTCTGGGCGCGGCGCTCTTGTCGAGTCCCGAGCCGTCGTCCGCCCAGCGGCGCATCAAACTCTCGCGCACCCCCAAATTCCCGGCGGTGCCCAGCACGCCGGCAATCAGCGCGGTGTGGCCCTTGGTGTAGGCGCCGTAACACATTTTCAATGCCGACCCGTCGCCCACGCGGTCGCTGAGTGTCTCCGTTTGCAGGGGGCCGTTCGTGAAGCAAGCCGCGATCGTGTTGGAGTTGCGGCCAGACAGGCACAGCCACGTGGTCCGGGGTCGCCAAGCCGGCGGCCCGATGATGCCGCCGTCGACGAACTCGATGCCGTCACTTTCGAGGCGTTGGCCGATGCGCTGCGCGCGTTGCGGGGAGATGGCATTGAGGTCGGCGAACGTGCCCTCGAAGCCCTGGGTAGCGACCTGGTCCGCGACGTTCTCGGCCGCGCCGGGCGGGACCACGCTCAGCATGATGGAGCAGGTTTTGCACAACGCTTCCAAGGTGCCCGCGTCGATCAAGTGGTGCTCTTCGGCGCGTTGGCGTGTGTCTGCGCTGCGTCCCTGCGACGCCCAATAGACATGATGGCCGTTGTTGATGGCCGACGCGGCAATGGACACGCCCATGTTGCCGGGACTGACGATGCCGATCGATTCGCTCATGGCGTCCCACCTCGGTTGCTGGCCGTATTGCGCCGTTCAACCGTACCACGAGAGAGTCTTCTCTGCAGGTTAGGCGCGGTCAGTTCCCCGCGCGAACGAAGCCCTTCATCTGCAGGTTCATGAACGACGTCATGGCCCACAAGTCGATCTGGATCTCGGGGTTGACGTCCTTCGGCTCGATCTTTCTGCCGACCACGGCTTGACCGCACGCCCTGAACTGGACGCCGGCCTTCGTGAGGGCCGTGATCAGCGCGACGTTCGGGTTGTCTTTGCCGTACTTCGCCTTGAACGCCTCGTTGGTCATCACGATGTCGAAGTCGGGACTGCGCTGGTGGAAGATCACGATGAGGTGACGCTTGGACTTCGGCACGCCCCACTTGGCCAGCGTGTTGACGTAGCGCGCGATCGTCGGCAGGGCCGGGTTGATCTGGGTAGTGGGGTCTTCGGCTCCCTGGCCGATGCCCCAGGCGATCTTGTAGTCGATTGTCGGATCCGGCAGCTCGTGCGCGCCTGGGACGTCGACGGCCACGGGGTAGCCGGGCACGGCCAGCTCGTCGCCGGCTTGAGCGGAGTACGCGGCCGTGGCGACGCACGCCAGAGCGATGAGGATGGGCACAGCGAATGCAACGCGTTTCATGGGGCTTCCCTCCCTTTGGTCCTTCTACTCTACACCCGAGGCGCCGAAAGGTGTTCGTCGACGGGTTTGCTCGGGGTGCGATACCCTCGCTCCTTTTGAGGCGTGCCGCCCGCAACGTCCGGTGAAGCCAGGTGTGTCCCGCGATGAGCACCGTGGCGGCGGCATGCGGCGCCAAGACCCCAGGGAGAGTGCAAGTGAGCGAGTTCCTGTCCGCCGACCAGATCTTGGCCAACGCCCGCGCGCTTGCTCCCGAGATCGCCGCGCGTGCCGGGGAGGCCGCCGCCGAGCGCCGGTTGCCGCGCGACCTCGTCGACAAGCTCAAAGCCGCCGGCTGCTTCCGGGTGATGTTCCCGAAGAGCTGGGGCGGGCCGGAGATGCCGTTGCCCGCGCAAGTCGAGCTCGCCGAGATTCTCGCGCATGCCGATACCGCTACGGCTTGGTGCGTGAAGATCGGCAGCGACAGCGGACTCTTCGCCGCTTGGCTCGATGAGGACGCGGCGCGGCAGTTGTACTCGGATATCGACTTCGTGACGGCCGGTCAGGCGCCGCCCAACGGTCGCGCGATGAAAGTCGAGGGCGGCTACCGTGTGAACGGTCGATGGGGTTTCGGCTCCGGCTGCACGCATGCGGACGTCATGCTCGGCGGTTGCCTCGTCGAGAACGCCGAGCCGGCGCCCGGGGCAGGATCGGTCCCGATGGTCATTCACGTGCTTGCGCCTGCGGCCCATTGGCGAATACGAGGACACGTGGTTCTCCACGGGCCTTGCGGCCAGCGGCAGTCATCATTATTCAGCCAAGGATCTCTTCGTGCCCGAGGGGCACGTGCTCGATCTCATGTCGGCATCGGGGCGCGACGAGCCGCTTTATCGTTTGCCGATCACGGCATCCGTCTCCATCCCGATGGCCGGTGTGCCGCTCGGCTTGGCGCGGCGCTCGATCGACGAGCTTCGTGCGTTGGCCGAGCACAAGACCGTCGCGATTCCGCCGCCGCCCGTGCTGTTGAGAAAGTTGCCGCGCGTGCGCCTGGCCGTGGCGCGCGCCGAGACGCTGCTCGGTGCCGCTCGCGCCTATGTCTACGACACCGTCGGGCGTTTGTGGGAGGAGATCGAGACGATCGGCGAAGCGTCGATGAAAGCGCGTCGCGACGTGGGGTTGTCACGCATCCATGCTCATCGCATGGCGTCGGAAGTCGCTCGCCTCATGTTCGAGACCGCGGGCCCCGCGGCCGTTTACGCGAGCTCGCCGCTCGACCGGCTGCTGCGCGACGCCGTCACCATCAATCAGCACCTGCTGTTCAACGACGGTGTGCTGGAAGATCTCGGCGCCATGATCCTCGGCGACGAGGTGCCGACGAGGTTCGTCTAGCCCGCTTCGAGGATGATGTTGCCGACGGCCGTCGACGACGCCGGGATGTGGTAGAAGCGGTAGACCTCTTTGACCTTCTCGCCGAGCGCGCCGCGCATCATGAGCCACATGACGAGCTCGATGGCTTCGGCACCGGCCTCGCGCAGATACTCGAGCGGCGGAATGTTCACGAGCCGCTTCGGATCATGCGAGAGATCGTCGAGAAACGCCTTGTCGAACGCCGGGTTGATGAGCCCTGCGCGCGGGCCCTGAATCTGATGCGACATGCCGCCCGTGCCGAAGATCACGACCTTGAGATCCTCGTCCCAGCTCTCGACGGCCTTTTTGATCGCCTGGCCGAGCATGTAGCAACGATGTCCGGTCGGCGCCGGATACTGAATCACGTTGACCGCGAGCGGTATGACGCGCACGGGCCAGGCCTCGGGCTGACCGAACATGAGGCTCATCGGGACGGTCAACCCATGGTCGACCTGCATCTCGTTCACGATCGTCATGTCGAACTCGTCGAGCACGAGCGACTGCACCATGTGCGCTGCGAGCTCGGGATACCCCACGACGGGCGGCACGGGCCGCGGTCCCCAGCCTTCGTCGGCGATCGGAAACTCGGCTGCGCAGCCGAGCCCGAAAGTCGGAATGATTTTGAAGTCGAACGCGTTGACATGGTCGTTGTAGACGACGATTACGACGTCGGGCGCGGTTTCGCTCATCCACTTCTTGGACGGCTCGTAGCCCTCGAAGAGCGGCACCCAGTAAGGCTCGCCGACGCGCCCGTTGTCGAGCGCGGCACCGATAGCCGGCGTGTGCGAAGTGCCGACACCTGCAACGATCTTCGCCATCAGTCCGGCCTCTCGGACTTCGAGCGCCAGCCGTCCGGCGAGCGGCCGCCGGCCTGCATCATCTTCACGTATTCCTGCTCGGTCACGCCGCACATCTGCGACGCCATGAATTGGTAGGATTTCTTGTCCGTGAACGCGAGCTTCGCGAGCGCATACGACACGCCGCCGAGGTCGAGCAGCCGGTTCCACTGCCGCTTCATGACGGCTTCGCGTTGCTCGTCCGTCATCGGAAACTGCTGCAGATATCCGCGCTCGTTGGCCAAAAACGCCGCGCGATTATCGGCTTTCATCAGCGAGTACAGAAACGCGTTCAGGTGATAACCCTTGCGCGCCCTCTGCGCATCGAACACCCACGTGCCCGGGATGTCTTCGTAAGCTTCAGGCCCTTTGCTCATCGAGCAACCCCCCCAATCCTCATCGTCCCCTCTTCGGTAGCGTCTCGGTCGGCAGATTATCACGCTCTCACTTCGCGACGCTGACGACCTCGGGCTCCATGTAGCCTTTGAGCCCTAGTGCCGAATACTGCCGGCCGTACCCCGACTCCTTGGCGCCGCCGAAAGGCACGAAGGCCGACGTCGCGCGGTGCTGGTTCACCCATGCGGTGCCGACCTCGAGTCGGGCCGCGAGCTCTTTGCCGCGCTCGACGTTCGATGTCCAGACCGAGCCGCTGAGCCCGTAGCGCGTGTCGTTGGCGCGCCGCAGCGCGTCTTCGACGTCGCTGAACTTCAGAATCGGCACGACGGGTCCGAATTGCTCCTCGCGTACGAGCCGGCTGTCCTCGGTTACGCCCGTGACGAGCGTCGGCGGCAGGAAGTAACCCGGCCCTTGCGGAATCTCTCCGCCCGTGAGGATCTTCGCGCCGCTCGCAATCGTGTCCTTGATGATGCCGACGACCTTGTCGTACTGCATCTTGTTCTGGATCGGCCCGAGCACGGTGCCCGGCTCGAGGCCGTCGCCGACCTTGGTCTGCTCGGCCTCGGCCACGAGTGCGTCGCACAGCGCGTCGTAGATCTTCTCGTGCGCATAGATGCGCTTGATCGCCATGCAGACCTGGCCGCTGTTGACGAACGCGGCGAAGAACACCTTCTTGGCAATCGCCTTCGGGTCGACGTCGTCGAGGATGATGGCCGGATCGTTGCCGCCGAGCTCGAGCGTCACGCGCTTGAGCGTGCCGGCCGCGCTCGCGAGCACCTTCTTGCCCGTGGCCACGGAGCCCGTGAACGAGATCTTGTCGATGTCCTCGTGCTCGGTCATCGATTGGCCGAGCTCGTCGCCGCCCGCCAGCACGTTGACGACGCCCGCCGGGAAGATCTCCTTCATGAGCTCGCCGAGCTTGAGCGTCGTGAGCGGTGTGTAAGGCGAGGGTTTGAGCACGACGGTGTTGCCCGTATAAAGCGCCGAGACGAGCGGTCCGAGTGCGAGGCTCATGGGGGCATTCCAGGGCGTGATGATGCCGACCACGCCGAGCGGCCGGTAACGCAGCTCGATGTGACGGTCCTTGTCGTCGACGAGGGTCTCGATGCCAATCTCGATCCCGACCATGCCGTCGCCCTGTGCCGCGCCGCGATCGATCTCGGCGACGGCCTGGCCGACCGGTTTGCCCTGCTCGCGTGTGAGAAGCTGCGCAAGCTCGTTTTGCCGCTCACGCAACAACGCCGTCATGCGTTTGATCGTCGCGGCTCGATCTGCGAAAGATTGGTCTCGCCAGGCCGGAAACGCGCGCCTTGCGGCGGCCACGGCGCGATCGAGCTCGGTACGCCCGGCGGCCGGGCAGCGAGCGAAGACGCGGCCCGTGGCCGGATTGATGACGTCGAGCGACTGGACGCTACCCTCGAGCTTGCCATCGATCAAAAGTGAGAAGTCCGTGAGCAACGAGATGTTTTCGGCTCGTTTCGCCATCGTGCTGCCTCCAGGGTATAGCGGCATTTTCGCCAGCGCCGGTGCCGCGTCGCGCGCGTGGCTCTCGGGTTCGCGACGCATAGCCGCTGTGCTAATCTTGATTGGCTCAGATAATACAACGAAGCGGGCTCGGCGCGGGCCTCTCAATCCGAAAGGGAAAACGTTTCTCGGTTGCAGTCAGTCGCAGCGGAGCGGATTCGGCGTCCGATTGCGACGGCTGATTGGACCGTCGGAGGAGTTACATGAAGATCGTCATGGTTGGGCAAGGCGCATTTGGCCGCAAGCACCTGGATGGGCTCAAGAAGATCGAGGGCGTAGAGGTCGCGAGTCTCGTCGGCGGCAGTCCCGAGTCCACCGAGGCCGTCGCGAAACAATATGGCATCGCGCATTGGACGACGAGCCTCGATGAAGCGCTGGCGTTGCCCGGCATCGACGGCTGCGATCCTCACGTCGCCCACGCAGATGCATACGTCGCAGGCGGTGCAAGTCATGCGCGCCGGCAAGCATGTGGAGATCGAGATTCCGATCGCGGATTCGCTGGCCGACGCCGAACAAGTGCTCGCCACGCAGAAGGAAACCGGCAAGATCGCGATGGCCGGCCACACGCGCCGGTTCAATCCCTCGCACCAATGGGTGCACAACCGGATCGAGGCCGGCGAGCTCAAGCTGCAGCATCTCGTCGTGCAGACCTTCTTCTTCCGGCGCCAGAACATCAATCTCGAGGGCAAACCGCGCAGCTGGACAGATCATCTGCTCTGGCACCACGCGTGCCACACGGTGGATCTGTTCCATCACCAGACCGGCGAGACGGCGCAAGACGTCTTCGCGTTGCAGGGCCCGATCCATCCTGAGCTCAAGATCGCGATGGACATGAGCATCGGCATGCAGTACGCCGTCCGGCGCGACTTGCACGCTCGCGCTGTCGTTCAACAACGACGGGCCTCAGGGCACGTTCTTCCGGTATATCTGCGACAACGGCACTTACCTCGCGCGCTACGACGATCTCGTCGACGGCAAGGAACGGCCGATCGATCTGTCAGCGGCGTCGACGTCTCGATGAACGGCATCGAGCTGCAAGATCGCGAGTTCACCTCGGCGATCGCCGCGGGGCGCGAGCCGAGATCGAGCGTCGCGGCAGTGCTGCCGGCCATGCGCGTGCTCGATCGGCTGGAGAAATGCCTCGATGGCTAGCATCCCGATGTGCATGGCGCCCGATCCGAACACTCGGACCCCGCGCTACAAGCCGCCGCCCAACGCTTGCGACGCGCATTGCCACATCTTCGGGCCCGGCGCCAAGTATCCGTATGCGGCCGATCGCAGCTACACGCCGCCCGATGCGCCGCTCGAGCGTTTCGTCGAGCTGCAAAAGACGCTCGGACTCTCGCGCGCCGTGCTCGTCAATGCGAGCTGCCACGGCACGGACAACACGGTGATTCTCGATGCCATCGCACAGAGCGGCGGCCGGTACCGCGGTGTGGCGAACGTCGACGAGTCGTTCACCGACGAGGATTTCGAAGAGTTGCACGCGGGCGGCATTCGCGGCATCCGTTTCAACTTCGTCCAACATCTCGGTGGCACGCCGGACATGGACGAGTTTCAGCGTCTCGTCGCGCGCGCGGCGAATTTCGATTGGCACGTCGTGCTGCACTTCGACGCGAAGGACTTGCTCGACTTCGACGACATGCTGCGCACGTTGCCCGTGCCGTTCATCATCGATCACATGGGGCGCGTGCCGACGCGCGACGGTCTCGACCAGGAGCCGTTCAAGCGCTTGCTCAACGCGGCGCGCATGGACAACTGCTGGGTCAAGATCTGCGGCGCCGAGCGAGTGTCCTCGGCCGGCCCGCCGTTTCACGATGCGGTGCCGTTCGCGCAGGCGCTGCTCGACGTAAGCCCAGACCGGATTCTGTGGGGCACCGATTGGCCGCATCCGAACATCAAAAAGCACATGCCGAACGACGGCGACCTCGTCGACCTGATTCCGCTGTTCATGCTCGACGCCGCGGTACAGCGCAAGGTGCTCGTCGACAATCCGCACAGGCTCTACGGCTTCACGGGCTGAGACCGAGCGTCCTCGCTGTCTCGCGGGGCCGATCCGGTATGATCCGGCGATGACTGACGGGGCGGTTACGCTTGGTCCGGAGGACGCGGCCTTCATCGAAGGCGGCGTGTCGATCATCGTTGCCGCGCGGAGCGCGGACTTCGAGACCGCCGTCACGCGCGCCATCGGGTGCCGTGTCTCGACCGACCGCCGGCAAGTGACGGTCTTTCTGTCGGCCGTGCAGTCGGGCGCATTGCTTTCGGACGTGCGCGTGAACGGCATGATCGCCGTGGTGTTCAGTCAGCCGTCGAGCCACCGCGCCATCCAGTTGAAAGGCACCGATGCGGTGGTCGTGCCGTCCACGGCCGAGGACCCGCACCTCTGGGCCGCCTACCGTGCGCGCCTCGCTGCGGCGGTGAAACCCATCGGTTTCTCCGAATCGTTCGTGCGGACGGTATTGAACGTGCCTTCGGGCGACGTCGTGGCTATCGCTTTCACTCCGTCGTCGGCTTACATTCAGACGCCCGGGCCGACGGCGGGAGCGCCGTTGCAGGCTCGCCCGTGAACGTCACCGTCGATGCCATCCGAGAGTGTCTCGAAGGTGCGATCCCGGCCGTCATTGCCACTTGCGCGGCGGACGGCACGCCGAACGTGTCGAACCTCTCTCAAGTGCAGTACGTCGACAGCGAGCACGTTGCTCTGTCGTATCAGTTCTTCAACAAGACGCGCCAGAACGTGCTCCACGATCCGCGCGCAACCGTGCTCGTCATCCATCCGGCGACGGCTGCTCGTTACCGCTTGAAGCTGCGCTATCTGCGCACCGAGACGAGCGGGGCGCTGTTCGAGAAGATGAAAGCGAAGCTTGCCGGCATTGCGTCGCAAACCGGGATGTCCGGCGTGTTTCGCTTGCTCGGAGCGGACGTATATCACGTCCTCGAAGTCGAGACCGTGCCGGGCGACACGCTGCCTCCCGCGCCGCCGAGGCGCAACATGCTCTCGGCGCTGCGCGTCACGGCCGAGACGATGCGCACGGCAAAGGCGCTCGACGAGTTGCTCGACCGCACGCTCGAAGTGCTCGAGATGCAGTTGGAGATTCATCACTCCATGGTGCTCATGCTCGACGCCGCCGGCAAGCTCTACACCGTGGCCAGCCGCGGTTACGACGCCTCGGGCATCGGCTCGGAGATTCCGTTGGGGCACGGCGTGATCGGCGTCGCCGCACGCGAGCTCGCACCTATCCGCATCGGCCACATGACCGCCGAGTACGCCTATGGCCGCGCGATTCGCGAGAGCGCCGAGCAGGGCGGCATGGCCGGAATGCTCGAGACGGAGATTCCGCTGCCGGGCTTGCCCGCATCGCGTAGCCAGTTGGCCGTGCCGATCGTGGCGTTGGAGCGCTTGCTCGGCGTGCTCTTCGTCGAGAGCGACCGGGATCTACGGTTCAGCTACGACGATGAGGACGCGCTCGTTACGGTCGCGGGTCAGCTCGGCGGGCTCATGCACGTGCTGCAAGCCACTGCGGAGACCGACGAATCGCCGGCGGCCGGTCAGAGAGCCGCCGAGGTCAGCGGCCCGCCCGTGGTCGTGCGTCACTATTCGGAGAACGACAGCGTCTTCCTCGGTGACGATTACCTCATCAAGGGGGTCGCGGGCGCGATCTTTTGGGCGCTCGTCGGCGACTGCGTAAATGAGCGTCGTACTGCGTTCAGCAACCGGGAGCTCAGGCTCGATCCGCGGATTCGGCTGCCGGACGTCAGCGACAATCTCGAAGCGCGCCTGATTCTATTGCAGCGGCGGCTCGCGGAGCGCGATGCCTGCGTGCAAATCGAGAAGACGGGGCGCGGCCGGTTCCGTTTGCGCCTGAACCGGCCGCTGGTGCTCGAGGACGTTTCGACCGGCTTGCCGCGTCGCTGACGCGTCAAGCGGCCCGCGCCGGCGGCAGTGCCAAGGCCGCTGCGAGCTTGCTCCAGTCCCGGGCACTCAGATTGCCGCGAGCGATGGCGAGCACGCCCTCGAAGACTTCCGCCGGTGCGCCGTGGCGCATGCCGCTCAGCATGCGGACGCGCTCGTCGTGATTCAGGGCCGACATCATCCAACGCATGGCGACGGCCATCGCGGCCGGCGGCACGGACGCCACGATCGAGGCTTCGAGCGCCATGAGCTCCTCGTCGGTGTATTCGGCCCACAGCACCGCGGTGTTGTCGTGCTCCTCGATATTCATGTGCTCGAGATTTTCGGCGACGAACAGCGCGAGGCGGCGGTAGAAGGTCAAGGCCGAGGATGCGCGGTCCGCCCCAGCGCTCGTGACCACGGCGTCGATCAAGCGCTCGAGCTCGACCAGCGCGCACTCGTGATCTACGTGGTCGTGTGCCGT
Source organism: uncultured Gammaproteobacteria bacterium (assembly GCA_963786385.1). GTDB lineage: Bacteria > Pseudomonadota > Gammaproteobacteria > Steroidobacterales > Rariloculaceae > FEN-1219. The sequence continues at coordinate 177,006 of CAWAYS010000003.1, read as the reverse complement.
GCGGGCGGCCGATCCGGGGCGGCGTGCCTCCATGGCCGCATGCACGAACCGATTTTCGTCATCGAGATGAACTCTCAGCATGGCGAGCAAGCTGCGGGCTTGCTCCAACGTGATCGAAACGTCACTGTCGTCGTCGGTGTCCATGCGGCCGACGGCCACGAGCGTGTCGCTCATGAAGGCGCGCAGGGCCTTGTGAATCGGCCGGTACATATCGAAACGCGAAGACGCTTGTGGGGCTGCCATTGACATATCGTGCTCCTAGAGACTCGGTGAGTTGACGCCGAGCAGTCTAGGGAGGAGGAACGCCGCCCGCTCTTAAAAAATCCTTCAAGCGATCCTAAAAGTTTCTTAACGCCGCGGCGCGCGCGCCGAGGTCGGAGAAAGCCGGTCCGCCGGGTGGAGGCTACTTGTCGAGGACGATCGAGAAGCCCGGTGCGCTGAACGTGATCTCGAGCGAGAAGCGCGGCGTATTACGGTGGGCTTTGCGAATCTTGACGTGCTCACCGGCGTTGCGATCGACCTCGTAGTCCGGTTCCACCTCGGCCTTCAAGGCGGCCGCAAGCGTCTTGGCGATGTCGTTCTCGCTCATTCGCTTGTGGATATCGATCGTGGCTTCGTGGGCTTCGCCGTTTTCCGGCTGCAACCGCACGCGCAGAAATCCCTCGGCCTGCGCGCGCTCGTTGACGGTGATCTTGGCTTGCTCGAAGAGAGCGCTCTTGTGTGGCGCCGTGTCTTCCGCGGTCGCCGACAACATGATGGCCGATGCGGTCAACGCGACCGCATAACGCGTAATCGTTCCGAGCATGAAAGGCACCTCGTCTTTGAGCCGGAAGGATGAACAACGCATAGAATACGTCTCGGTGTCCGCAAGTGATGCGAGTTGCTTCTCGGTATGAGCGTATGAGCGGTCTTTCTCGGGCGTGCCGAAGGGCGGTCCTCGCAGTGGGGTTATGCCTCGTGCTCGTCGGCTCGCCGCAGGCGGCGGAGCTCGCATCGCGGCCCGGCGTGTTCGATGTCGACCGGGCACCGATTACGATAGCGGGACGACGGATTCATGCCACTTACGTCCGGCCGGTGGCGTCGCGCCACGCGGGCTACTTCGTAGTCTTCGCGACCGGCGACGGCGGCTGGCACGGCACGAGCGAGCTCGTGTTCGAGCACCTGGCCGAACAGGGTTACGCGATAGCGGGGTTCAGCGTTCCGGAAGCGTTCCGGTCCCTGAAGCGGTCGGGCAAGCGCATCGGGATAGCGCCGGCGACGGCGCGGCTTGCCGGTCTGTTCGCGCGCGTGAGACGCGACCTGAGCGTTCCGGCGGACGAGGCCATGATCGTGATCGGCTTCTCGCGCGGCGCGTCGGTCGTCGTCTTTACGGCCGTGATGCCGGCGTTGCGCGTCGGGCTCGCGGGCGCGGTCGCGATCGGGCTCACTCGCGAGAGCGATTACCTGCGGGCGCCGAATCCCGCGCAGCGCTTACCCGAGATCCAGGTCGACCGCAGAAATCGCGTTCTCATCTATCCGGCGCTGAAGCTGATCGGGTCCACGCCGCTCGCGGTGATCCAAGCGACGGGCGACGGCTACGTGCCGTCTGGCGAATCGCGACGCTTGCTCGGCCCCGATACGCCGACGCTCAGGCTGTACCAAGTCGATGCGCGCAACCACATGTTTTGGGGTGGGCGCGATCGGTTGTTGCAGGATCTCGACGACGCGTTGTCGTGGATCGAGCGCTCGGCATCGAGTGCGCCCGGGACTTCGCAATCGAAGGGTTGAGCCGACCGCTCAGTGCGTCAAAGCATAGACGGCGAAATTCACGCCGAGCTCGATCGCGAGATGGGCCGCGTCGGCCGGGTACTCGGGCTCGTCCGCCCACTGCCAGCCATCGCCTATGTCGTTGTTGTAGGTGATCATGACCATGATGCGGCCGTCGTCGTCGAGGATCGCGCGCCAATGCGGCACGGCGCCGTCGTTGCGATAGCCGAGCGGCAAGTGCTGTAGGGTCGGAATCTGCGGGCGGTCCGTAAGGTCGTAGACGAGGTGAAAGATCGGATGGTCGTCGGGCAGCTCGACGATCGGTCGATCGGGGAAGACGCGTTTGATGCCTTCGAGGAAGCCGTTCCACTCGGGTGTTCCGTAGAAGCTGTCGCACAGCAGAAATCCGCCGCGCAGCAGATATTCCCGGAGCTTCTTCGCCTCGGCGTCCGTCAGATCCCAGGCGCCGACGAGACCCGAGATCAGGAACGGCCAATAGTAGGCGTCGATGCCGTCGTCGAGATTCACGGGCTGCTCGACTGCGCGAACGTCGATTTTCGTCAGGCGCGCGAGTAGCCGCGCGAACGTTCGGTCGGCTTCGGGATAATCGACCGTCCACGCCGTGCCGCCGCGCAGCCAATCTCCGCCGCCTGCGCCGAGCACATAGCGCCGGCGCGATTGAGGAAACATCAGACGGCCCACGACGAACTCGGCGGGTTGGTCGGGGCTCGCATGCGGTGTCATCGACCAGCCGTGCTCGATGCTCGGATATTCGCGCCATTGCCGTTGTGCATGCGCGGCGGGCGCGACCGCGAGCGACGCGACGAAGGCGAGAAAGAAGTGTGTTCGCCGCGAAACCATCCTTCGCCTCGCTCGTCGATCGAAAAGACGCAGTCTAGGCATTGTAACCCGACGTGCGAGTCGGCCATGCCGGCGCTGTTCGGACCGGTACGCTCAGCCGGTCTTCTTCTCGATCGTCTCGCCGGTCTGAACGCCCTTGTACAGCAGGGAGTCGGCCATGCCTTCGGCCAGACACCATTCGGCGAAGACATCCGGTGTTTGCTCGAACACGCCCGGTACCCAGCTCGAGTCCACGACGTCGGAGTCGAAGTCGTATTCGGCCGCGCCGCCGCAAGGGGAGTGGAAATACCAGAAATAGCACGACGAGATCGGGTGCCGGCCGGGCCCGAGCGCCGTGCGCCAACCGCGCCGCGTCATGTTCAGGCCACCGCCGAACAGCTCGTGGATGGTGCCGAGCTCGAACGCGAGATGGTGGAAGCCGCGTTTGCGGCCGACGTTGAGCAGAAACAGATCGTGATGGTGGCTCGATGCGCCGCCGCGCAGGAAATAGCCGCGGCCCGGATAACTGTCGCTCACGATGAAGCCGAGGCGTTGCGTGTAAAACGGGACGATGACCTCCGGGCTGTCGATCATGAACACCGTATGCGTCATCTCCAGCGGCGTGGCGGATTTGTAGAACTTGCCACGCGTGTTGATGCGGTCGGGGTTTCCCGGCGTGTTGAACACGGGACGCGCGGCGGCGACGGGTTTGCGCCTTGCCACGCGAAACGCGATCGGAAAGCCGAGCGGGTCGATCGCGTGCACGGTGCCGTCCGAGTCCACTTTCACGGTGCGGTCTTTGTCGAGCTCGGCCGCGATCGCATCGAGATCGGCGCCCGACCTCACGCCGAAGACGGCTTCTCGCAGTGTAGCGCCGGGCTCGACGGACGCCGGCAGTCGGGGGTCGTCGACGCGGCGCAGCACGACGCCCGATCCGTCTTGTGCGCTGAAGCACGGTACTCCTTCTTGCTCGGACTCGAGCAGGCCGAAGTCCGTCCAGAAGCGCCGGCATGTCTCGACGTCGTCGACGCCGAAGACGGCCGATTCGAAATTGGTGACATTCATGGTGTTGCTCTCGTGATGTTTGGTGAGGAGCGTCAGCCGAGCAGAGTGCTTTCGAGCGCAACGCTCTTGATCAAGGCGAAGACCGATTGGTCGACCTTCAGGTCGAGCTCGTCGAGCGCATCGCGAGTGACTCGGGCCCGCAGGTGCTGTCCGTCCACGTCCAGCAAGATTTCAACATAAACGCCGCCGTCGTCGAGGTCGATACGTAAGATCCGCGCGGTGAGCACGTTACGAATGCTGATCCGCCTCGGTCTTTCGGTCGCGACAGCGACGTCGCGCGCATTGATGCGAATGCGTAGTTCAGCGCCCACGGGCAATGCAGCCATGGGCACGTGTAGGCGCTGCTCGCGCAGGGTCAGCGTGGCAATGCCGTGCGCCGTGTCGGTGACTTTGACGCGCATCACCGTGCCGGTTTCCCGGGCACCGGTGAGGGTCCATAAGTCGATGCGCTCGAGCACGTCGGCGACGGGGCCGCAGGCCGCTACGCGACCGCGACTCAACAGGACGACGTCGCTCGCAAGTCGCGCGACTTCGTCGACGTTGTGCGTCACATAGAGCACGGGGATTCCGAATTGCGCGGGCAGCGACTCGATGTGCGGCACGATCTCGTGTTTGCGAGCCGCGTCGAGCGACGACAGGGGCTCGTCCATGAGCACGAGGTCGGGGCTCGTCAACAGGGCTCGAGCGATCGCGACCCGCTGTTGCTCGCCACCCGACAACGATATCGGATGCCGCGCCAGGAGATCGTCGAGATCCAGAGCCGCGACGGCGGCGTCGAGTCCGATGCGCGGCTCGGCGCGCGCTCTCGCGGCGGCGCGCCGGAAGGCAAAACGCAGGTTGTTCTCGACTGTCAGGTGACCGAAGAGCCTACCGTCTTGGAATACGTAGCCGATGCGCCGCCGGTGGGGCGGGTCCAACACGCGTCGTTTTGCCAGACCGTGCCGTCGAACGCGACCGTGCCTTGCGCATCGCGCTCGAGCCCGGCAACGGCCCTGAGTAGCGTGGTTTTGCCCGATCCGCTCGGTCCGAACACGGCCGTAACGCCGTCGAGCGGGATTTCCTGGTCCATCGACAATGCGAAACCGGGGCGCTCGACAGTGACGTTGACGGTGAGCTTAGCCAAGCTTCTCAGTGCCCGGCGCTCATGCGCGAACCAGTGGCATCCGGCGATTCAGTGCGTATACCGCCAGAAGCACCAAGAACGAGAACACGAGTAGGCCGCCGGCGAGTACGTGCGCTTGCAGGTAGTCGATCTGCTCGACGTGCTCGTAGACGGCTATCGAGACGACTTTCGTGCGGCCCGGGATGTTGCCGCCGACCATGAGCACGACGCCGAACTCGCCGAGCGTGTGCGCAAAGCTCAGCACAATGGCCGAGATGTAGCCACGCAAGGCGAGCGGCGAGGCGACTCGGGCGAACGCGTCGACAGGGCCGGCACCGAGCGTCGCGGCGGCCTCGAGCGGCGCTCGGCCCACGCTTTCGAAGGCCGCTTGGAGAGGCTGCACGGCGAACGGGAACGAGTAGATCACCGAGGCGACGACGAGACCCGCGAACGAGAACGTCAGCGTGCTATCGGTCACCTCGACCCAGAAGCGCCCTATCGGCCCCGGCCGGTCCGAGCAATATCAACAAATAGAATCCGAGGACGGTGGGCGGCAGCACGAGTGGCAGCGCGACGATCGATTCGATCACGGCACGTGAGCGTGCGCGTGTGAAGGCGAGCCACCAGGCCAGCGGTGTTGCGAGAATCAACAAGACGGCGACCGTGACGGCTGCGAGCCGAGGCTCAACCATACCGGCCCTAGCTCGATTCCCCATCATGCGGTCATTCCGCCGACGAGTCTGTCCATGTAGCCACGCGCCGAGTCCGTCCTTGTCCATTGCGCGAGCCGTGTAGCGCTGCGGTCCGCGTGGTATTGTCTCGCGCGCCGGCGCACCGGGTGCGGCGGCGCAAGTGCCCAAAGGACGGATCGTGCCACGTAAAATCATTCTTGCGATTACGGGCGCCACCGGCGCCGTATATGGCGTGAGGCTGCTCGAGGAGTTGCGCAACAGCGGCGTCGAGACTCATCTCGTCGTGTCGCGCGCCGGCGCGCTGACGATTTCGCCGCGGAGCTGGATCGAGCGCGGCGCGACGTGGAGGCGCTAGCCGACGTCGTTCATTCCGATCGTGACGTGGGCGCCAGCATCGCGAGCGGCTCGTTTCGTACCGACGGCATGATCATCGCGCCGTGCTCGATGAAGACCCTCGCGTCGATCGCCACCGGCGTTGCCGACACTCTCGTCGCGCGTGCGGCCGACGTGGCGCTCAAGGAGCGGCGCCGGCTCGTGCTGCTCGCGCGCGAGACGTCCGCTCAATCTCGTTCATTTGCGGAACATGCTCACCGTCACCGAGATGGGCGGGATCGTGTTTCCGCCGCTGCCGGCGTTCTATGCGAAGCTCGAAAGCGTCGAGGCGATGGTGGATCAGACCGTCGGGCGCGTGCTCGGTCTCGTCGGCATCGATTCGCCGCTGGTGAGGCGCTGGTCGGGGCTCGAACGGTCCGCAAGCGACGAGTGAGTCATGTGGTACGAGCGGCCTTCGCCTACGTGCGGCAGGACGCCGGCAGATATTGGTTTGGCAATGTCGGCGCCTGATAGGTTGCCGCGTTGCCGCCACCCGATGTGCCCATGAGTCCGGTAGCGCCAGCCGGCGCCGGGGCCGATCCGCAGCGCCACACGACGCCTAGGCCAGTGGTCTCGTAAGGCGTCAGCGTCAGCGTCAAGCCATTTATGATCGCGTTGGCGTCGTTGCCGAAAGTAATGATGACGGTGCCGTTGTCGACTTCCACGGACTGTACGTACTTGCCCTGTGTGTCGTTGGCATTCGCGCTCATGCCGGCCTGCAATCGGTTTGCCGGTGCTTCGCCGTTGTTCAAGAAGGCGTCCATGATCGGCGCCTTCGCGTGCGCGGCCATGTTGAGGCCCTCGGCGACCTGCGCACGAATCGTGTAATCCTGGTAAGCGGGAATCGCGATTGCGGCGAGGATGCCGATGATCGCGACGACGATCATGAGCTCGATCAATGTAAAGCCGCTTTGCTGTCGTGCGTCGCTCATTTCCAAGTCCATTTGAACCCTCCGCTGTTCCGGCCCGTGCCCCCCGATTCGGATCAGGTCCGATCTGCATAGACCACCGGGATCTTCTTGCGTTCCGCATAGCTCGTGGCCAGCTCCAAAGCGACATCCGCCGGCATGGGCTGGCGCATGATCAATGTCTTCACGCGCTTCGTCAGTGTCGGAGACTCATCCTCGGGGATGCTGGGCTTGTCGACGATTCGCTCGATCGTTGCCAGAGTGACCGTGTCGTCACCCGGGTCCGAGCAAGTATAAACGCGCACGTAGTCTGCTTCCGAGCAACTTGCCGAGGGCAGTGCCTTCACGACTCGCACACTCATTCCGACTCCTCCACATCTCTCTCACAAGCGGTAGCTATCCGGGAAACAGCAAGACGCGTGCCATTGAGCTGCAACCGGCCGTTTCGGGCCCTTTCCCGAGTTTATGTTCAGTCGTGCTGACGGCCGACGTCAGTTTCTGCCCTCCGGGTATGGCCCGACAAGGCGAATTATGTAGCGCCCACGGGACTATCGGCCGGATCGTCGCCACCGAGTGAGAGCAGCGTCGCATTTCCACCGACGGCCGCCGTGTTGGTCGTCACCGTCTTCTCTATGGCGAATCGGGGCAAGTAGTTCGGGCCGCCGGCCTTCGGTCCCGTGCCCGAGAGGCCCATGCCGCCGAAAGGCTGCACGCCGACCTGTGCGCCGATCATGTTGCGGTTGACGTAGATATTGCCCACGCGTGCACGTTCGGCGATCGCGCGGGCAAACGAATCGACGCGCGTGTGGATTCCGAGCGTGAGTCCGATATCCGCCCGCGTTGAGCGCATCGACGACCTCCATTGCGCGCTCGGCGCGGTAGCGGACACGTGCAAAACCGGGCCGAATACTTCCGTTGCGAGCTCTTCCGCCGCTCGAGCTCGATCACGGTGGGCGCAACGTAAAGTCCGTGCTCGTGGGTGGCTCCGAGCGGGCATCGGTGCAGAACTTTCCGCTGCGCCGCTATGTAGTCGTGGAGCTGCGCGCGCGCCTCCTCGTCGATGACGGGACCGACGTCCGTCGAAAGAAGTGCCGGGTCGCCGACGACGATTTCGTCCAGCCAGCCACGCAGCAGTCGCAGCACCTCGTCGGCCGTGTCGTCCTGTAGGCACAGCAGCCGCAGCGCGGAGCAGCGCTGTCCGGCGCTGTCGAAGGCCGATTGCGCCACATCGCGGACTACCTGCTCTGCGAGTGCCGAGCTGTCGACGATCATCGCGTTCACGCCGCCCGTCTCCGCGATCAGGGCGGCGAGCGGGCCTTGTCGCCTGGCCAGGGCGCCGTTGATCGCGCAGCCGTTTCGACGGAGCCCGTGAACGCGACGCCGGCCACGCGCGGGTCGCCAACAGCGCCGCGCCGATCGTCGCGCCGTCACCGGGCAGAAACTGCAGCGCCCCGGCCGGAAGGCCCGCGCGCTGCAAGAGCTCGACGCGCCCGGCCGGCAACGAGCGAGGTCTTGCTCCGCCGGTTTGGCGATGCACCGTGTTGCCGGCCGCCAGCGCAGCGGCGATTTGACCCGTGAAAATCGCCGACCGGGAAATTCCATGGGCTGATGCACAAGAATACGCCGCGGCCCTCGACGCGCAGCTCGTTGCGTTCGCCGGTCGGTCCCCGCAGTACGCTCGGGGCGGCGAACAGCCGTTCGCACTCGGCAGCGTAGTAGCGAAGGAAGTCGACGGCCTCGCGCACCTCGGCCAAGCCGTCGACCACGGTCTTGCCGGCTTCGGCGATGCAGCGTGCGACGAGCTCGGCCGCGTCATTCTCGAAGAGCTCGGCGGCGCGGCGCAGCAACTCGGCGCGCCGAGTCGCGGGCGTGCGATTCCACTGCGGCCAGTACTCGGTGGCCGCATCGAGCGCGGCGAGCGCGGAGGAAGATCGAGCGAAATCGACGGTGCCGACGATGCGTCTGCGGTCGGCCGGATCGCGGCACTCGCGGGCGTCGCCTGCCACGTTGCGCCCGCCGATCCGCGGCCCCGCCGACCACGTGCCGGGAGAGGTTGCTCCGAGCTCGCCGCGCAGTCTCTGGAGCTCGGCGCTTCGGCGAGGTTTCTGCCGCGCGAGTTCGTGCGTTGCGGTGCGAACAGCTGCTTCGGCAGCGGAATTCTCTCGTGCATGAGCCGGGTAGCGCCGCGCGTCTGCTCGATCGGGTCGGCGACGACCGTCTGCACGGGAGCTTCCGCATGTGCGAGCCGGTTCACGAACGAGGTGTTCGCGCCGTTCTCGAGCAAGCGGCGGACGAGATAGGGCAGCAAATGCTCGTGGCTGCCCACGGGCGCGTAGACTCGGCAGCGGTGATCGAACGGTACGGATGCCATGAGCGTCGAGTAAAGCTCCTCGCCCATGCCGTGCAAGCGCTGAAACTCGAATTCCCGGCCCGCTCCGACCTCGAGAATCCAGGCGACCGTGTGGGCGTTGTGGGTTGCGAACTGCGGGTACAAATGCGTGTGCTCGAGCAACAGGGCTTTCGCACAGGCGAGGTAGGACACGTCCGTGTTGGTCTTGAGCGTGAAGACGGGATAGCCGTCGAGTCCTTGCTCTTGAGCCCGTTTGATCTCCGTGTCCCAGTACGCACCCTTGACGAGGCGCACGGGGATGCGGCGGCCCGGTGTCGTGCCGCTCGCGAGCCGCTCGAGCCATGCGAGCACGTACGGGGCGCGCTTCTGATAGGCCTGCACGGCAAGGCCGAGGCCTGCGTAGTCGCTAAGGGCAGGGGCGCGGTAGACGCGCTCGAAGACGACGAGCGACGGCATCAGGCGATCCGCTTCCTCTGCATCGACGGTCAGCACGATCCCGGCGTCTCGCGCCCGCACGGCGAGTCGCAGCAGTCGGTCCGTGAGCTCGGATACGGCCCGCGCGCTCTGTGACACTTCGTAACGCGGGCACAGTGCGGACAGCTTGACGGAGATGCCGAGCTCGCTGCCGTTGTCCGCAGCGCGGCCCGTCGCCTCGATCGCCGAGGCATACGCGGCAAAGTAGGTTTCGGCGTCTGCGCCCGTCAGCGCGGCCTCGCCGAGCATGTCGAAGGAGTAGTCGTACTGCGGTGCACGCGCGGCTCTGGCGAGTGCGGCGTCGATCGTCTCGCCCATGACGAACTGCTGGCCGAGGATGCGCATGGCTTGGCGCAGCGCCGAACGCACCACAGTGTCACCGAGGCGTTCCGCGAGCCGCTTCAAGAAGGGTTCCACGGGTTCGACGACGTCGGCGGGACGGACGAATCGTCCCGTGAGCAGCAAAGCCCAGGTCGATGCATTCACGAATAGCGAGTCGCTCGCGCCGAGATGTGTCTCCCAATGGCCGGAGCCGAGCTTGTCGGCGATGAGCCGGTCGGCCGTGACGGCATCCGGTATGCGTAACAACGCCTCGGCGAGGCACATCAGCACGATGCCCTCGGCGGACGAAAGGTCGTACTCGCCGAGCAACGCGTCGATCCCGCTGCCTTTCGCTTGCAGCTGCCGAATCGCGCCGACGAGAGTGCGCGCGTGAGCGAGCGCTCGGGACGAGCGTTCCGGCTCGATGGTTGCCTGTGCGAGCAGTTGCCGTACCGCCGCGGCCTCGTCCGCGAGGTAGTGGCGCTCGACGGCTGCATCCACGGCGGTGAGCGAAGGATGCGCTTGGTCGAAGACCCAGTGCCGCACCGAGGCGGCGTTCGTCGGGTCGCTCATGCGGCTAGTGTAGAGCGGACCGGTGTCGGTCCGTTAGTGCGTACGCCCTGGACGCGCGTGGGCGGGCAGGTGCCGAATGAGCGGCGGTCAGGAAGACAGAACGGTCGGGCGGCCGATCATCGTCATGAACTCGGCGCGCGTGCGTGGATCCGAGCGAAAGTGTCCGAGCAGCTGGCTCGTGATCATCGACACCCCTTGCTTGTGGATGCCGCGCGTCGTCATGCATTGGTGCACGCCTTGAATCACGACGCCGACGCCGCGGGGCTTGAGTACGTCCTGAATGCAGTGCGCTATTTGTGACGTCAGCGACTCCTGAACCTGCAGCCGCCGCGCGAAAGTATCGACCACGCGGGCGAGCTTGCTGATGCCGACGACCTTGCGATCCGGGAGATAGCCGACGTGGACTTTGCCGATGATCGGCGCCAAGTGATGTTCGCAGTGCGACTCGAAGCTGATGTCGCGCAGCACGATCATCTCGTCGTAGCCGTCGACCTCGTGGAACGTGCGTCGTAGGAACTCGACCGGATCGTCCTGATAACCGCTGAACCAGTCCTCATAGGCGCGCACGACTCTGCCCGGTGTGCCCGTCAAGCCTTCGCGATCGGGATCATCGCCGATCCATCTCAGTAATGTTCGAACGGCCTGCTCGGCCTCTTCTCGGCTCGGCCGCGCGGTAGCGCGTCGGCTCGGCGCTCGGGTCGTCTTGCGTCGGCTCACTGGATATCGTCCACCTTTGCGACGCTAGGCCGGACGACCGTTCGCGTCGAGGGTCGGGAGTCTAAGTCGAGGCCCGCGAAGGGTGCAACCGGCGTCCCGCGCTGGCATATTGGCCCGCTTCCGGTTCCCAAACGTCGGCAAGATGAGTGTTCGCAAGATAGTTCAGACCTTCGAGGCTTGGCGCGCGCAGGGTGAGCCGATAGTGCTCGCCACCGTCTATCAAACGCTGGGGTCGACCTACAGCAAGGCCGGCCAGCGCATCCTGATCGCGGCCAACGGTGATTATCAGGGCCTCGTGAGCGGGGGCTGTCTCGAGGGCGATCTCGCCGAGCGTGCGCGCGCGGCCATCGCTTCGAATCTGCCGGAGGCAGTCACTTACGATCTGCGCGACGACGCCGACGAAATCTGGGGTCTCGGCGTAGGCTGCAACGGTCTCATCAGAGTGTTTCTGCAGCCGCTCACGGCCGCAGGCGGATACGAGCCGTTTGCAAGCATTGCGCAGTGTCTGCTCGGCCGCGAGCGGGTCGGCATCGCGACCGTGATCGAGAGCGGAGCCGCGGACGCGCCGGTCGGCGCAACCGTGATCTCGAGACCCTCGAGCGAGCGACGTTTCGGATTCGGCGCGTCGCCAGGGGATGGCGCAGCGGCCCTGTCCCGTCATGCGCGCGATGTGTGCGTAACCGGTGCGGCGCGAGCTTGCGACCGAGGCGGGGCGCACGGTGCTCTATGCGTGCGTGCAACCGATTCCGAAGTTGCTCGTGCTCGGTGGGGGGCTCGACGCCGTGCCGCTCGTCGGCATGGCCGCCGAGCTCGGTTGGTTCGTGACCGTCGCCGATCACCGCCCGGCGTATGTGAGCCGCGATGGTTTCCAGCGCGCCGAGCGCACGTTGCTCGTGGAGCCCGGCGAGCTCGGGCAGGCGCTTGCGCTGCACGAGTTCGATGCCGTCATCGTCATGAGCCACCATCTGGAGACCGATCGAAAGTATCTCGCCGAGCTGGCCGGGTGCCCGTTGCGCTATCTCGGCGTTCTCGGGCCGCGGGCGCGTCGCGATCGCCTCCTGGCCTCGTTGAAGGAGACGGCGCCCGAGCTCGATGCACTACTCAAAGGTCCGGTCGGTCTCGATATCGGCGCGGATTCGCCCGAGTCGATCGCGCTGTCGATTCTCGCCGAGCTGCAACACACGTTTACCACCGCAGCTCGGGCTGCCGCTCAATAAGTGCTGCCGCGCCGGCTGTCGTCGTACATCTTGATCAGAAAGCCGCGAATCGCCGGCTCGGCTTCCTCGCGGCTCATGAGCCGTTGCTGTTCGAGGACGGCCGCGATGTCTTTGATCGACCGCCGTCCGTCGATGAGCGACATGATGAAGGCGTGAATGCGCGTCGCGACGGCTTGAACGCGGAACGACTCCGTGAGCGGCACGGGATCGGCGCCGCGCACTAGCCATTCGGGCAGCGCCTGATGCCGTGGCGGCTTCTTCGCCTTGGAGTGCTTGACGGCGCTCCACGCGACGACGCGCTCGCGCCGGCCGTGCCGGCTCGCGGGCGAGCACATGTACGGTATTTCGTGCTCTTCGACCTCGACGTCGCCGAATCCGTGGTCGGCCAGTGCCGCACGACATTCGTCGAGGCCGTAGCGTAGTCGCGGATCGGGATCGTGAAAGCTCAACGAGCCGAAGTTCAACCACCTGCCGCCGGCAGCGAGCAGTCCATTCACTCGCGCACAAAACGTGTCGAAGGCTTCCGGCAGGATGTCGATGAGCCACGGTGTGACGACGGCTTCGAACGATGCCGGCTTGAACGGCGGGCGATGGACGTCGGCGACCAAGTATTGCAGGCCGGGTCGCGCGCGTGACGGTGCGGCGAGCGTGCGCAGTGTGGCCTGGTCGGCCGCCGTGCGTGGCGCCAGCGGGAATTCGTGCAGCTGCAGGGTTTCGCCCGCCGCGACGCGCGCCGCGATGAGCATGAGCAGCGGGTTGAAATCGAGCGCCGCGGTAACGGCCGGCTCGGCGCGCTCGTGAAGGTCGTACGCGAGCCGGCCCGCGCCGGCGCCGAGAACGAGCGTGCGCCGCGGCTCGGCTCCACGCAGCAAGCCGGCGAGAATGTCGAGCGACACCGCATTCTCGGCCTCGCCCCAGGCCCAGTCCCGGTGAACGTTGGCGTAGTAGGTCGTGAGACCTTGGTCGGGCGGCAGCCGCGTGCGCAGGGCGAGATAGGTCTCGTAGGCGCCGTCGGCGCGCTCGAGGTCGAGCGGTGCGAGCAGGGCGCGCAGCCGCGTGCCGTGATCCTCGGTCGCTGCGGTCAGTGCGCTCAGGCGGTCTCGAGTCGGAGGCTTCAGCGTTTCGTCCTCGAGCGCGCTCGTGAGCTCCGCGAGATCGCGGTCGTTGCGTTGCAGCGCGAGCCGCCAGCGTCCGCGCCACTCGGCCAACGCCGCGTTCGGCTCGGCGAATAGCCACGGCAGCCCGCCGACGCGCGGGAAATCGACGCGGCAGCCGCCGCAGCGATAGCCGTCGGCGCCGGCGGCGAGCGGCCGATCGCAGCGCGGGCACGCGAGCAACGTGTCGAGATCGACCGTCGTCATGGGGCGGGCGCGCAGTGCGGTGTCGGAGGGCGTTTCATCGACTGACATGCTCGTCGCGCGCGAGCGTCGACGCCCGTGCATCTGTCACGTTATGTGAAACGAGGAAAGGGTCAACGGTTACCCGGCCGTCCGTGGCCGAGTAACCGTTGTAGAGAGAATGCGCTGAAGAGGAACCGTAAACACAAAGCTACCGAGGAAGGCCTAGATCGTGCCGTTGACGATCGGCGCGAACGCGGTCAGGCGGTCCAAGTTCGTCGCGTCGCCGAGTCCGTGGTTCGGGAACGTCGAAGCGAACAAGTTCTGCTCGCCGTGCAGCGCCATGTAGTTCAACACCACCATCTCGACGAGAAGGTTGACGTTGTTGGCGCCGGGTGTGCCCGCACGTTGCACGTCGCCGGTGGCCGAAAAATAGCCGATCTGCTGGTGCTGTTCGGCCGTCAGCCCGTGGACCGCTCGGAAAGCTGCGCGCGTCCGGGCGGGTTGTAGACGAGGAAGAACGCGGAGGCCGTCGACTGGTTGTCGCTCGTCCACTCGCCCTTGCCGCGGCCGTCGACGGAGTTGTCGATGACGCCGTTGCTCGACAGCGAGCCGTCGCTGAACACGTAGAGCATGAGCGGCACGCCCATGCGAGCGGCGTACTCGAGGCACGCACCCATGCAGCGGCCGGCGCGGAAGTCCTTGACTTCGCCTTCCTGGCGCATGCCGCCGTGGTAGTCGTAGCCGCCCATCGTGATGCAGCCGGCACCGGCGAAGCCGTCGATGACCATCTTCATGACCGAGGCGGTCTTGCGGAACTCGCTGCCGTCGCTGCCGCCGCCGTTGAACTCCGCGTCCGTGAAGATGCCGCTTCCGCCGACGATGTCCGGATCGAGCGCGGGATCGAGCTGCGACGGGTCGCCGAAGCGGTCGGCGACGTCCGCGGCGCTCAGATAGCCGCAGCGCACGAGATCCTTGACGACCGCATCGCGCGTGATCGGCGCTTTGGTCGGATCGGCGAAATTCAGGCCCGTGCTGACTTTGCCCATCTTCTGGTCGCTGAGCCGATAGATCGACTCCATGACGGCCACCGCATCTTCGCTGGCTGAGCAGCGTCAGCAGCTGTCCCGTGTCGACGAGGCCCGTGACGTCGCTCGGCCGGTCGATCTTGGTCGGCCGGAACGCGGGGTTCGACCATCATCGCGGGCGCCATCGAGTTGCCGCCCGACTCGCGTGTTCTGCGTACCGCACAGCGTCAGGATCGAGCCGTCCGCGCCGGCCTTCTGGATGCCGTACAGCGGGTTGTGCGGGTTGTTGCTCGTGTCGTTCTCCGAGCGCGCGGGAATCACGGCGCCGTTGACGTTCGCGCCGATTCCGGCGGTCTTGAGGCTCATCTGCATGCCGCGCAGGAACGCGCTGTCGCTGTGAAACGCCAGCCCCAAGCTCGTGTCCGTGTGATCGCCGTTGCTCGTGGCCGTCGGCGTCGTCTCGGCGACGCCGGGAACCATGTCGCCTGGCAGGCCGAGCTTGCTGTAGCCGGCCGTGCTCAGCACGTCGAGCTGGCCCTGCCTCTTTGCCGACGAGCACGTTGGAGCCGGCGATGTTGCGCGCCGCCCGCGAGATCGAAGCAGATGAACGGGATCTTGCCCGCGCCGAATTCGTTGATGCCGCACGACGACTGCAGCGCCTGCAGGTCCTGCGCGAGCGCACCGTAGGCGGCGCGCGGATTCGCGAACAAGCCCAGACACCGCCGCGTGAGCACCGTGGCCGAGCCGCGCCATGAAGCCCTGAGCGATGAGCTCGCGCCGCGTCATCGGCCGGCGGTGGCTCTCGTGGCGCTGCGGAGCGTCGGGATGTCGCAGCTTGCGTTTGACTCTGATCAACATGGCTTTGACCTCTATCCTCGAATCTTCGGTCTACTGCACGAGCATGGCTGCGCTGCCGAGCATGGCGGCGCAAGCGGCCTTCGCGATCGATCTGCGTGCGCGACGAGTTGCCGCCGCCGTTCGCGAGGCCGAGCCTCGTTGCGTCGCTAGGCACGCCGTGGATCAAGTGCTGGAGCTCGGTCTTGGCCGACGGCGCGATCGGGCTGTGTGGCGATGGATGCTGCGGCCGCGCCGAGCACGCGATCGAGCAGCGGCTCCAGGTACAGATCCTCCGTCGTTCACCGGCGGCCGGAAATGCGGTCGCCGACGTCCGAGGCTGAACGGCGAAGCCCGGGAACATCGTGGCACGCAGCGATCGTGTCGTCGATCAGCGCGCTGCAGTACTCGATCGCGAGCTGCGCGATCGCCACCTGGTGCGACGACAGGAACGCCTCGAGCGTCTCGGTCGCCGGCAGCGACTGGCGAACCGTGTCGAACGTGTTCTGCACGCCGGCGTCGAGCTGGCTCACGCCGGTGATCGCCGACATCGTCGCACTGATCTCGTCGAACGTGCGCACGCCGATATCGGAGGCCGGCGGCAGGTCCTGCGGCGTCGGCGCCGGCGGCGTGACCGGCGCCGGACGCGACGTAGGTGTTGCGTGCCGAGCTTGTCGAACGTCAGGAAGAACTCGTCCGCGTCGGGACCCTTCTCGAGCGGCACGACGGCGCCGAGCGCCCGAAGTGACGAGCTGCTGGCCGGTCTCGGCGGTGTACAGCGTGCTCGAGATCGTCGTGTCGAGATTGCGCGAACGCCTGGCCGACCGGCGCCTCCGCGCCGTTGACGCCGATGCGCATGCCCTGGATGTCGATGCCGTCCGGCTGCGACCGTGCCGTCGAGACTGATGAAGAACGGCTTGCGGAAGAGATAGGCGTAGCTGTCGAACTGCGACGCCCTCGAACACGACGTAGCTTTGCGGCACGTTGGTCAGGTGCTCGACGCTGAACATCAGGAAGAACTTCTCGCCGACGCCGGCCTCGTAGTTCTGCTGAATCTGCTCGGGCGTCAGCGCGCGGTTGTGAATCGCGACGAGCCGGATGACGCCGCTCCAGTCCCGATCGCTCGAGACCTCGTTGCCGAGCACGAAGGCGAACGTATCGTCCCAATCCGTCAGCGTGCCGCCCGGCGCCGGATCCTGCTGCGAAACGAGCACGCCGTTGACGTAGATCTTGCGGCCTTCGACCGGATCGTACGTCGCGACGACGTGCTGCAGCGTCGCCTGCAGCACTTCGGCTGCGTCCGGCGTCGACAGCTGAGGATTGCCGTTCGCGTCGGAGTTGCTGCTGCGATTGAAGAAGTCGTAGTTGTACATCGTCTGGCCGAGATTGAAGTTGCGCGCCATCGTGCCCGCGGAGTAGCTCACGATGCGCGTGTCTTCCTGCACGACGTTGCCGGGCGCAACCCAAGCTTCGATCGAGTACTCACCGGTCGCGTCGATGAGATCGCGCAGCTTCGCGCTCGCCGCCGTCGAGGCTTGCGCCTTGCCGCCCGAGAAGTTGAGGCCCCAGCCGCCGACCCACTCGACGTTGCCCGACAGCGTGAGATCCATGGCCGGATCGACGCCGCTCGTGTCGAACGCGGTCGCGCAGGCGCCCGTGATCGACTTGCCGCACGTCTGGCCGGTCTTGAACTCGTAAAGAGCGATGACGTTGGCCTCGTAGCGGTTGCCGCCCGATGCGATCGTGCCTTCGTAAAGGGTGAGCGCCTTGCTCGTCACGAGATTCGGATCGACCTGAGTCGGTTGCACGCCGTCGGCGAACGCCTGAATCGCCGCCTGCATGTCGTCGGCGTCATTGGCGCAGTTCGACGTCCAGCAGTTGTGGAACTCGTTGCGCAGACGCAGCACGAAACGCGAGTTCGCCGGGTCGTCGAGGTCCATCTTGGCTTTGGCCGCCTCGTATGCGGACGCCACCGCGTTCATGTCGGTCGACGGCCCTTCGGCGAAGAACGGCTGCTGCTGCACGGCCGAGCCCGACGAGTGGCAGCCCGAGCAGAACTGCTCGAGCACGGGATAGACCGTGGTCGCGAACTGCGACGAATCGTCGGGGAAGTTCTTGCTCGCGCCCGGGTCGCGCAGGACCGGCGGCTCGAGCTCGATCTTGCGTGCACCGGCCGTGGCGAGCGAACCCGCCCAGTTCGTGATCCAGGTCGTCAAGATGTCCGCGCACGCCGCGTCGCTCGTGAGCCAGCAGTTGTGACCGCCGCCGACCTTGAGGACCATCGTCGAGTCTTTCGGCGAGCTGAGTGTCACGACGCCGTTGGCGGCGGCGTAGGCCAGGTTCACGTCGTCGCTGCGGGCGAACTCCGGTTGCTGGCCGCCGTCCTCGCTGTGGCACGCGCCGCAGCGGTTCGAGCTGCGAATGTTGTCCCACAGGTTGATCTTGAACGACTGCACGTCGGCCGTGGCCGGCGCGGGGCCGTTGTACGTCGACCCGCCGCCACCGCCGCCGCCGCTGCTCGGGAATCTGCACGACGGGCGCGCCGCTGCCGCCGCTGCATCCTGCGAGCGTCACAGCCGCGGCGAGCGCGAGCCCGGTGCCGATGCGGCGAGCCTGTGCGAGGCCCTTGCGGACCGTCGACGAGTCTCGCCGGCAATGATCATTGCGTTTTGCATTGTCCTGACTCCCTAGACCCGTCGACTCAATTGCCCATGCAATACACTGCGGACTCGGCGAAGACTTGCCGCAAGTTGTAGTTGTTGTTCGCGGAAGTCGTGGCCATCGTCGAGACCTGGCTGCGATCGGCTGGGCATCGACCGGGTCGCGCAGGCACACGGCCTTGAATACCTTCTTGACCTGGCACTGCGCGAACGCCTGCGTCGCCGCGAGCTCTTGGCCGAGCGACTTCGCGCCGCTGCCCTCGCCGGGCAGGGTCGAGCTCCAGCCGAGCAGCGGCGTTTTGGCCTTCGCGCCAATAGTTGTGCCACGAGTCGTCGGGCGTCACGAAGCCGTCCGGGAACGTGGTCGTCGTTGTGGAAGTACTTCTCCTGCACGACGCCCGGCGTGTACTCGATGCTGCCCGTGACGTTCGTCGAAGTTGTAGTAGGCAAACGCCTGCGCCATCGGGTCCATGCCCGCATGGCAGCCGATGCAGTTGTTGAGGAACACGCGGCTGTCGCCGCCCGGGCTGCGCGAGACGTCTTGCCGGATCGGTCCGGCACGATCGTCGATGTCGTGGACCTGCTCGAGGTCCATGCACATGTGATTGATCAGCGTGAAGCGGAACATCGCGCGGTTCGTGCCGGCGATGAAGAACGCCTCGGCCGCCGCGCGCGTCGTGATCGCGCCGGCCGTCGCCGCGGGCGGCAGCCCGTAGGTGCCCGATTGGGTCGTCTGCACGAGCTCGCGTCTGCGGGTCGAAGCTCCGGCTGCATGCATGCGCGTCTCGAGCGCCTCGTAGTGGGCGTTGCTGTCGCCGACGGCGCCGGCGAGACGCCGGAGCCGACGTAGAGCAGTCGCCCGAGAGAATCTGGTTGAACGGCTCGTCGTCCTTGACCATGCCGATGACGAGCGTGATGTAGTCGTTGAGCGGCACGAACACCGAGCGGTCGCGATTCGTCCACGGCGCCGCGAAGTTCTTGAGCGTGACCGCGTAGAAGTTCGGGTTCTCCATCGCGATCATCGCCGCGCCGACCGGGTCGTTGCTCGCGATCGTCCGACGCGCATCTGCTCGAGCACGGTCTGCGCTCGGCGGCACGCCTGCGAGCCGATCGTGAATGCGCTCCGCTTGCTCGCGCGGACCCGCCAGAGCGACCGAAACGCTGCCGAAGATCAACGCCATCGCCACGAACAGCCGCCACAGTCACGCGGTGACTGTTGAGTGCCGAGCGCCGGCGTCCAATGCATCCTGCTAGTCATCACCATCGTCCCGTTGGTTGGTTGCCACAGTCCCGAGTGGAACCGCAATAGACCACAAAAAAAATTAGCTGCGTAAGTTGTGGAAATTCGCAGACGTCTCCCTTCGGCGACGGTTTCTGGAGCCAGCGTATCCGCGCGTGTAAGCTCGCTGCGGTGATTCGTCGCAAGGTTTGCGATGAAGAGGCACCGTCCGCGGGCGCTTAAGTGAAATCATTTGCGATCGCGGGGGGATTGCTCCGGATGGAACGGAGAACGCTGATCACACTTTTTATACGGGTTTGATCCGGATGAGTTCTGTGATCGCGTTAACGGAAGAGCATTTGGCGATGCCCATGATTACGGGGCGGCGAGATTACGTCGAATTGGACGGTCGAGGCCTCACGACGTTATGCAGAGCGATCGGCGGCGCTTTCGCGTGCTGCCGGCGCTGCTGTTGGAGCTCATCTTTCTGATGTACGCACAGAGCTTCGGATCGACCCGCGCTTCAGGACGAAGTATAACGCGAGAGGGAATTCCGATGAGCATTAACGCATGGAGCGGTGGAATCGGGGTCGTGCTCGGGCTGCGCACGCTGGGCGCTGGTGATCTCGGCTGCCTTGTCGGCTCGCCGCTTGCGGCGGCGGCGACGGCAGCGTCGGCGTCGGCAGCGGGCAGGACCCCGATCCGGTCGCGCTCGACTTCCCGATCGCCTACACGAAGGGCCCGCTGTTCGACGATCAGATGCAGCTGCAGTCGAGCACGGATCTGCGCGACGTGCTGCGCTTCAACGTGGGCACGGATCTATACCTGCTCGACCGCGCGTCGCCGACGGCCGTCGAGCAGAACGTCACGTTGCGCGAGACGCAGGGCATGGGCGACGTCATGGGCGTCGAGATCTCGGCCGACGGCGACGCAGTCCTGTTTGCGATGCGCGGCCCGTTCGACCCGAACCTGAACGCCGACGAGTCAGCCGACCTGGAATATCTGGGAGTACGAGATCGCGACCGACACGCTGCGCCGCATCATTGCTTCCGACATCACGGCCGAAGCCGGCCAGGACATCTCGCCGCACTATCTGCCCGACGGACGGATCCTGTTCTCGTCGACGCGACAGCGGCAGGCCAAGGCGATCCTGCTCGACGAGGGCAAGCCGCAGTTCGAGGCGCAGGACGAGGATCGCACGAACCCGGCGTTCGTGCTGCACGTCATGGACGACGACGGCAGCAACCTACATCAGATCTCCTTCAATCAAAGCCACGATCTCGACCCGACGCGTGCTCGACAACGGCAAAGTGCTGTTCAGTCGCTGGGACCATGCCGGCAACGTCAACGGGATCAACCTCTATCAGATGAATCCCGACGGCACGGGCTCGAGCTGCTGTACGGCGCGGAGAGCCATCTGACCGGCACGAACGGCAGTGAGGTGCGAGTTCGTCGACGCGCGCGAGATGATGGACGGGCGACATCATGGCGATCATGCGGCCGTTCGATCAGCCGGAGCTCGGCGGCGAGATCGTCGTCATCGACACGCCGCACCTACGTGGAGAACACGCAGCCGATCGCCGCCTACGCCGGCCTGACCGGGCCCGCGCAGACGCCGGCGACGCCGAACGAGGTGCGCACGGACAATTTGCCGTCGCAGGGTGGCCGATTCGCCTCGGCTTTCCCGCTGTGGGACGGCACGGGCCGCGTGCTCGTGAGCTGGGCGATTTGCCGGCTCGAAGAGACCGACCCCAACGACCCGGCGGCGACGATCATCGTGCCGTGCACGCCGGACAAGCTCGCGGACCCGAATGCCGTCACGGCCCCGCCGCTGTACGGCATCTGGATGTACGACCCCGTCACGCAGACGCAGCTGCCGATCGTCGTCGGTGAGGAGGGCGTGCTGATCGGCGACGTCGTCGCCGCTCAGCCGCGATCCGTGCCGAAGTCGATTCCGTGACAAGGTCGTAGGCGTGGATCTCGATGCCGATCTCGTCGCCGAGGGCGTCGGCATCATCGACGTGCGCAGCGTCTACGACGTCGACGGTGCGACAGATCGGTGCGACATTGCGGCTGTCGCCGATCCGCTGCAAACGACCGCCGCGCAGCGCCCGGCGCGCTTTTTGCGCATCGAGAAGGCCGTGTCGATTCCGGATCGCGATCTCGTCGACCTCAACAACACCGCTTTCGGCCCGAACATCCAGCAAGGCATGCGCGAGATCGTCGGCTACGCACCGATCGAGCCCGACGGCTCCGTGCGCGTCAAAGTGCCGGCCAACGTAGCGCTGGCGGTCAGCGTCCTCGACGCGGACGGCCGGCGCATCACGGCGCGTCATCAGAACTGGCTGCAGGTGCTGCCGGGCGAAGAGCTCAAGTGCAACGGTTGCCACTCGCCCGCAGAGCGGCTTGTCGCACGGCCGCAGCGACTCGTTCGCTGCCGGCCTACGCCGGCGCGACCAGCACGGGCGTGCGCGTTCCCGAACACGGTCGCCTCGCTGTCGCCCGACTATCGGCGAGACGATGGCCGAGACGCGCACGCGCGTAAGCTGCCAGACCGACTGCGCGGCGCTCGAGCCTAGCGTGGACCTGATCTACGACGACGTGTGGACGGATCCGATCGTTCGAACGCCCGATGCGTCGTTCGCGTACCGCTATGCCGAACTTGTCGACGCCGGCGCCCGTCGACATTCGACTGTCTCACGGGCTGGGACAGCAAGTGCCGCATCGTCATCAACTACGAGAAGCACATTCATCCGCTGTGGAGCCTGCCGCGCCAGGTCATCGATCCGAACAACGGCGATGTTCTGGCCGACCACACGTGCACGCAGGGCGGTTGCCACGCGCCCGTCGATGCGATGAGCCAAACCGCCGTGCCCGCCGCGCAGCTCGACCTGACGGACGGGCTTTCGCCGGACCAGATGGATCAGTTCAACGCCTATCGCGAGCTGCTGTTCGCCGACGACGAGCAGGAAGTCGTCAACGGCGCGCTGCAGGACCGGGTGATCGACATCGGTCCGGACGCGATGGGCAATCCCGTGCTCGTGAACGTCTCCGTGCGGTCCTTACATGAGCGCCGCCGGCGCGCGTGCGTCGAATCGGTTCTTCTCGAAGTTCGATGCCGGCGGCAGCCACGCCGGCTGTCTCACGCAGGACGAGCTGCGGCTGATCGCCGAGTGGCTCGATATCGGCGCGCAGTACTACAACAACCCGTTCGACGTTCCGGTGAACTAGATGCGCCGAGTGCTCGCCGTTCTTGCGTTTTGCCAACTCTTCATCGCAGCAACCGGGGCAGTGCAGGAACGCGAGCACCACGAGGTCGTGATCGAGCGATCCGTATATCGAGCTGCACACGGGGCCCGGCCGCGGCTATCCGGTATTCTTCGTCGCCGAGCGCGGCGAGCAGATCGAGCTTGCTCAAGCGGCGGACCGAATGGTTCAAGGTGCGGTGCCGCGCGGCGAGGAAGGCTGGGTGCACCGCGAGCAGCTCACGAGCACGCTCGGATCTCGACGGCGAGCCTTTCGACGTGCCGGGCTCACGCTCGGCGACTACGCGCGATGGCGCTGGGAGGTCGGGGCGTTGTACGGCGACTTCGGCGGCGCCAACGCCATCTCGACCTACGGCGCGTTCAGTCTCACGCAGAATCTGTCGCTCGAGCTGTGGGTCGAAGAAGTGCTCGGCCGATTCTCCGACAGCAAGCTCGCGAATCTCAACATCGTGCACATGTTCTTTCCGAACTGGCGCGTATCGCCGTATTTCACGCTCGGCGCGGGCACCATCCACACGGAGCCGAAGGCGACGCTGGTCGGCACCGTCGATCGGACAGACAACTTCGCGCATGCCGGGGTCGGTGTGCGGACTTACTTGACCCGCCGATTCGTCTTCCGTGCCGAGTACAAGACTTACGTCGTGTTCACGAGTCGGGACGATAATGAGGAAATAAGGGAATGGAAAGCAGGTTTCTCGTTCTTCTTCTAGTGCAGGCCGTGGCCCTGTTGTCGCTCACGGGCTGCGGGCGCGATCGGCTCGTCAAGCCCGATGCCGCTGCCGACGCAGAGCAGCCGCCCGTCATCCAGCCGGACGTCGAGCGCCGCGAGATCAAGACCGCGAAGATCGACACCGAGGACTTCGAGGTCGGGGATATTCGCCGGCCAGATCAGCGTCGAGGACTTCGGCGTCAACACGGTCAAGGGCGCGCGTTTCGCATATCACATAACCGAGGGCTTCTTCGTCGAGCTCGCGGCAGGCCAAGCGGGTACGCAGCCGACGAGTTTCGAACGCCTTAGCGGAGCTGCGCAATTGCTCACAGACTCCGAACGCGACTATTCCTACTATAACGTCTCCCTCGGCTACAACTTTTTTCCGGGAGAGAGCTTCATCGGCAGGAATCGGGCTCTCAATACCGACTTGTATGTCATTGGAGGCGTAGGAAAGACGACCTTCGCCGGCGACGACCGGTTTACGGTCAATCTAGGGGTCGGTATGCGGTTGATGCCGCTCGACTGGCTGGCCGTGCATGCGGATCTGCGCGAGCACGTTTTCGACATCGATTTGCTCGGGCAGCAGAAGACCGCCCACAACCTGGAAGCGCATGTCGGGGTGACGTTTTTCTTCTGAGTGATAACGACACGGAGGACACCAATGTTGCGACTGGTCAAGGTACTGATTCTGAGCGGCGTGCTCGCGTCGTTTGCCTCTTTCGCATCCGACACGCTTTCGGGGCCTGCTCCGGACTTCACGCTGAAATCGCGGGATGGAAAGGAAGTCTCCCTCTCGAGCCTGAAGGGCCAGGTCGTCATGATCAACTTCTGGGCTACTTGGTGCGGTCCGTGCCGGCAGGAAATGCCGAAGCTCGAGGCGATTTACGAGCGTTATAACAACCTCGGCTTCACGTTGCTCGGTGTCAACGTCGAGGACAACCCGTCGGGTGCTGCGAAGTTCCTAAAGGACACGCCCGTGTCTTTCCCGATCTTGTTCGATCCGAAGAGCACGGCGAGCAAGCTTTATCATGTCGAAGCCATGCCGAGCACGGTGCTGGTCGGGCGTGACGGCACGATGCGGTTCATTCATCACGGCTACAAAGCCGGCTACGAGAACGACTACCAGGATCAGATTCGGGCGCTGCTGCGCGAGTGAGTGAGGCTATGACGATCGTCCTTGCATCGACAAGTGCCGTAAGAGTTTTTGGTCGCGTCTGCTTCGGCTTGGCCGTGGCTGCGGCGCTCGGCGGCTGCAGCATCGAGCCTTGGGTCAAGCCTTACGAGCGCGATCACCTCGCCGACTCGATCATGTCGTTCGATAGGGACCCGGTGTCGAGCGCGTATACCGATCACGTCTACGAGGCGCGCGAAGGCGCGCGCGGCGCCACCGGTAGCTCCGGCGGCGGCTGCGGGTGTAACTGAAGGATCGACGTCGCGTGTTCAAGAAGATCGCCGTTGTGCTCGTTTCGCTGGCCGTCTGCGGTCGTGTTGCGGGCGGCGTGTTGCCCGAGGATCGAGCGGACTTGCTTCTTCACTCGTACGACGGCGGTGGAGTGACCATTCAGGGTCCTTCGCTGCTCGTGCGCAAGCAGTTCGCGCAGAAGTTCTCGGCGTCGGCAAACTACTACGTCGACAAGGTCAGCAGTGCCTCGATCGACGTCATCACGACGGCCAGCCCTTACAAAGAAGAGCGCACCCAATACTCGGTAGGCCTCGACTATCTGCATGATCGCTGGCTCATGAGCATCGGCTTCGTGAACAGCGAGGAGAACGACTACGCGGCCAAGACGTTCACGTTCGGCATCAGTCAGGATCTGTTCGGGGATTTGACGACGATCTCGCTTGGCTACTCGCTGGGCGACGACAAGGTTGGGCGGCGTGGGGATCCGACGTTCTCCGACACGGTGCGGCGGCAAAGCTACTCGCTCGGGCTGTCGCAAATCCTGACCAAGAACCTGCTGCTAGGCCTGTCGTTCGAGACCATCACCGACGAAGGGTTCTTGAACAATCCTTACCGATCCGTGCGGTACCTGGATTCGACTAGCCCGCTCGGCTACAGCTACGAGAGAGAGATCTACCCGCGCACGAAAACCAGTGACGCCGCCGCTATCCGGTTGCGTTACTACCTGCCCTGGCGCGCGGCGATTTCGGGCGAGTTCCGCAAGTACAGCGACACCTGGGACGTCAAGGCCGATACGTTCGAGCTCGGGTACACACAGCCGATCAAAGACGGCTGGCTCCTGGAGACGAAGCTGCGGTCGTATTCGCAGTCGAAGGCGAGCTTCTTCAGCGACCTGTTCCCGACGGCCGACTATCAAAACTTCATGGCGCGCGACAAAGAGCTCAGCGCGTTCGATAGTCAGTCGGTCAGAGTCGCCGTGACGTACGACATTCTGCGCGGCGGCTGGAAGTTCGTCGACCGCGGCACGTTGAATCTGATTTACGATCACATCCAATTCGACTACGCCGATTTCCGAGACCTTCGTGAGACGGGCGGCGTCGTCGGACAAGAGCCTCTCTACGGTTTCGACGCGAACGTGTTTCAGCTATTTGCGTCGTTCTGGTTCTGACACTTCTCGCGCCGGATAGGCGCTACCAGCGAAAAAGCTTTGCGACGGTGCCGGCCGGGTAAGGCCCGCGGTGCGCGGGGAGCTCCACGAAGCCGTCGGTCGCTGCGAGCGCCATGAAGTCCCCCGATGTATTCGTAGGCCGCGGCTCGGCGAGCGCCGTGCCTTCTCGCGTGCTGCCGAGCTTCACGGGCAGGAAATACGTGAGCTCGGGCGACACCTCCGCCGCGGCGCCAAGGGCCACGTACTCGGTGCGCGGCGGGATTTCCCCGGCAGCCGCGCGTAATGCCGGCACGATGTAGCGCGTCACGCACACGAGCGTCGAGACCGGGTTGCCCGGCAGCGCGAAAATCGGTTTCCCTCGGGCGCTGAGCCCGAACCAGAACGGCTTGCCGGGGCGCTGCCGAATCCGGTGAAACAGCCGGCGGGCGCCGAGTCTCGCAAGCACGTCGGGAACGAAGTCGAACTGGCCCATCGAGACCCCGCCGCTCAAGATCAACGCGTCGGCGCTTTCCTCGAGCGCGGCGATGGCCGATTCGAGGGCTTCGGCGTCGTCGCGCAGATGCCGCCGCTCGACGTCGGCGAGCCCATGACCGATCAGGCTCGCCGCGATCGCGCGGTCGTTGCTCGAGCGAATCTGGTGGCCCGCGATCGGCTCGCCCACGTCGACGAGCTCGTCGCCGGTCGAGATGACGGTGATCTTCGGCAGAATCGAAACGGCTGCGGTCGGCCGTCCCGCGCCCGCGAGCACGGCCATCTCGGGCGCACCGATCCGCATGCCTGCTTCGAGCAGCACGGACCCGGCGGTGCGATCGCCGCCGCGTGTATGGACGAACTGCCCGGCGCGCACGGTCGCGTCGGCCGCCACGGTCGCGATCGAGCCGCGCCGCTCGAGACGCTCGACCGGAATGACGGTGTCGGCGCCGTGCGGCAGCATCGTGCCCGTCATGACCTCGATGCAGCGGCCCTCGCTTCCCAGCGACAGCGGTGGCGCGCCGGCGGCCTGCGTGCCCCCGACCTCGAAAGCTCGCACGCCTTGGGCCCAATCCGAGTACGCAACGGCAATACCGTCCATCGTGACCCGGTCGAACGGCGGCTGGTCGCGCTCGGCGGTTACGGCCTCGGCGAGCACCCGGCCCACGCAGCGCTCCAGCGCCAGCCGCTCGGCGCCGAGCTTGCCCATGTGCTCGAGAATGATGGCTTCGGCTTCGGCGACTTCGGTCATGCTTCTGGAGGGAGAAACGGCGGCGATCGGAGTCGCTATTCTGGGTCGGCGGCGAGTACTATACTAGCGGCGAGGAGGCAAACATGGCGCGTTTGATCCTATGCGGAGTCGCCATGTGTCTCGCGACGGGTTTTGCGTCGGCGCAGACCGAGCAACGTCAGCCCGAAAGCCGCACGGTGCTTGGTGGTGGTAACGAGTATCTGGCCGCCGGCGCGGAAGCCATCCGAGCGGGACAATATGACGATGGAATCCGCCTCACGAACATAGGCTTGGGGCAGTCCCCGCGTCCGCAGGAGAAAGCTGCGGGCTTGTCCAACCTGTGTGCCGCGCACGCCGCGAAGGGCGAGCCCGATCTCGCCATCAAATTTTGCACCGAGTCCATCTCGATCAACGAGAACAGCTGGCGGCCCTACAGCAATCGATCCTATGCCTTCATGCTCAAGGGCATGTATAGGGAAGCCCAGGAGGATTTGAAGGTGGCCGCTTCGCTGAGTCCAGAGGCGCGTCAAGTCAGAGTCATCCGGGGCATGATCAACGAGCGGAACTTGCGGCCGAGCGTGATCATGGAGGAGCATCAATAAACGCGCTCGCGAAAGGTCTGGTTTGCGGCCTCGGGCTGTCGTTGTGTGCGTCGGTCCACGCGGCGCGCCGCCATCGAGGCCCAGAGCTCGATCCGGTCGGCACATGGAACTGCGTGGTATACGGGCATCCGGCCTTCGGCGACGAGCGGATGTATGTCAGCTTCACGGCCGACGGCGGCGCGCAGCTCGCACGCCAAACCGAACAAGGTATGCGCCCTTGGGAGCCGTTGCCCGGGTGGCATGCGGAAGGCGACGACATGACGTTTCGCGACCCGCGCACGGGCCGCGAGTTTCATGCCGATACGACGCACGCGACGCTGGGCGGCGATTGGCGTACGTTCACATTGCTCGGAGGCTGGTGGTGCACGGCGATGGACCCGTCGCTCATTGCGACACCCGATCCAGCGAAACGCGTCAAGCCGCTGCCGCCGCTCAAACCCGCCATGACGGCAACCCCGCTCTATCCGATCCAGGCGATTCGCGACGCGAAGCAAGGGAAAGTCGTGACTTGCTTCTTCGTCGATGCGAGCGGCGCCATCGTGCAGCCCGAGATTCTCGAGTTGTCCGACGAAGTGTTTCGCGCGCCGATTCTCACGGCACTGAGCCGCTCTCGTTATCGAGGCTGGGAGGATCAACGCGTTCTACGGCCCGGCTGCCGTAGCTTCATCTTCAAGCTCGACGCGTTGAACTGACGCCACGTTTGCGTCGCCACGTCACGCTGCTGCCGTTCAGCCGCCGGTCTTCGCGCTCGCGATCGATACTCGAAACGCATCCGGCTGGTCGAACGGGCCAAGGCCCGACGACCAGCTGGCCGTGCCGCCCGGCGCAAGCGGTCCAGCGAACTTGCGGCTCAGCTCGTGAGCGGAGCCGTCGGCATCCGTATAGCGGACGGTGACCGTCACGTCCATGGTCGACACGCGCGTCGGATTGACGATGTCGACGACCAGACGCCTGTCGGCGTCGAGCCTCGCGGCCGCGGACAAATACTTACCGGGATTCTGCGGCAGATCGA
This sequence comes from uncultured Gammaproteobacteria bacterium, assembly GCA_963786385.1. Lineage (GTDB taxonomy): Bacteria > Pseudomonadota > Gammaproteobacteria > Steroidobacterales > Rariloculaceae > FEN-1219. The sequence continues at coordinate 148,188 of CAWAYS010000003.1, read as the reverse complement.
GGCGCACGATTGCATCCCCGGCCGCTTGTCCGATCGCGCCCGTGGACTGCGCGGCGCGCGCGTATTGCTCGAGTGCGGTGGCGCGATCGCCGCGATGCTCGGCGATCGCGCCTAAGCCGAAGAAGGCTTCCGCCGTCGGGAGGAGGTCGATGCTGGCCTGAAGCTCCGCCGCCGCGGCATCCCACTGCTCGAGGGCGCGATGAGCGGAGCCTTTCTGCAGGTGGTAGTAGAAGAATCGATCGTTGCGGTTCAGCGCATCTGCGTAATGCATGACCGCGTCGGCGTCGCGGTTCGCCGCAAGGGCGATGTCTCCGAGCAGGGCGTGAAACTGGGCCTCGGCCGGCAGTTTGCCGACGGCTTCTCGGCCGAGCTTCTCGGCGTCGGCGAGGCGCTTTTCGGCCAGTGCCGCGCGGGCTTTGTCGTAAGCGTCGTAGGCCGGCTGGCGCGCACGCAGCGCGGCCGTGGCCGTCCGATATCGTTGCTCGCCGAGCTCCCCACCCGCCGGCAGGCTCGCCGCCGTCGCGCGATTCTTGGCGACGCGTTCCTCGGATGGCGGGTGGCTCGCGAACAATGCGGCCAGCCGGCCGCCGTCGGGTTGGCTCTGCGAAAGCCGCACGAAGGTTTCCTGGAGCGTGACGGCCGCGCGCGGGTCGTACCCTGCGCGTGACATGTAGCGCATGCCGTAAAGATCCGCTTCGAGCTCCGCGCCGCGGCTGTTGCGCTGCGTGACGAGCTGAGCGCCGAGGCTCGCGGCTCCGACGGCGAGTCCCGAGCTGCGTTGCGTTACCGCCGCGGCCGCGAGCACGGCCCCTTGCAACAGCAGGCCGCGCTGCATCGCGAGCGCACCGTGACGTGCGGCCGCGTGCACGATTTCATGGCCCAGCACGGCCGCGAGCTCGGCTTCCGAGTCGAGCTCCGTCAGCAGGCCCCGGTTCACCGCGATCTTGCCGCCCGGCAGCGCCCATGCGTTCGGCACGCCGTTGTCGAGCACGACGAACTCGTACGGCAGATCGCGATCGCTCACGGCGGCGAGCTTGCGGCCGACCCCTGCGACGTAGGCTTCGAGCATCGGGTCGAGCACGTACTCGCCGCCTTGCATTTGCTGCGATGGGAAGTATTGCTGCTCGCCTATCGTAATCTCGTCTTGCGGCGAGACGAGCGCGAGCTCGCGCTCGCCCGTCACCGGATTGATCGTGCAGCTCGTGAGCGAGGCCAGAGCGGCGACGATTGCGAAGTGGCGACAACATGCGGGCGTTTTCGTCATGCGATTCATTCTGACGGTGTGCCGCTCACCGTCAAGCCGGTCGACTGTCGCGACGCGGATGTCGTCGATTGCCGACAGAGAATCGCTTGAGTTTCGCGCGTGCACTGGCCAGCATGCGTTTCTAGGCGGCAGCAGAGAGTGTCGTGGGAAACATTACTCGCTACCTGGCTATCGGTCTCGGTGCGCTCGTCTGTGCGTGTCACCACGGCGGCTCATCGACGGGCGGCGGCAATCCTACGAATCCGTCTGCGGGCGGCCTCGATGCGCGTCCCGTAAACCTCACCTGTGTGGCGCCGTCGAAGACCGGCGGCGGGAGCGCGACGATTGCTCTGCAGCGCGTGTTTCCGAATCTCACGTTCAACCAGCCGCTCGCCATGCTGCAGGCGCCCGGCGACGACTCGCGTTGGTTCGTGCTCGAGAAGAGCACGGGATCGATACGGGTTTTCGACAACGTTCCGACGGCGGCAGCCGCGAGCGATTTCCTCACGGTCGGCGTGAACGCCGCTTCCGAAGGCGGTCTGCTGGGTCTGGCGTTTCATCCGCAGTACGCGACGAACCAGGAAGCGTTCGTCTCGTTCACGGAGCCGAGCGGCGCGAGCAGCGGCATGACGTCGGTCGTGGCGCGCTTCACGAGTCGCGACAACGGTCTCACGCTCGACCCCGGTAGCCGGCAGGACATCGTCCGACTCGATCAGCCGTATCAGAACCACGACGGCGGCAACATCGTCTTCGGCCCGGCCGATGGCTATCTCTACGCCGGTTTCGGCGACGGCGGCTCAGGCGGCGACCCGCAAGGCCATGCGCAAAACACCAAGGACTTGCTCGGCACCATGCTGCGTCTCGACGTCGACGGAGGCACGCCGTATGCGATTCCGGGCGGCGCCAACGGCAACCCATTCGCCGGCAACGCGCCGTGTCCCGCCGACCACACTTCGAGCACGAATTGCCCCGAGATCTTTGCTTGGGGCTTGCGCAATCCGTGGCGCTGGAGCTTCGACGCCGCAACCGGGACGCTGTGGGCCGGCGACGTGGGACAGAACCTTTACGAAGAGATCGACCAGGTTCGGCTCGGTGGTAACTACGGCTGGAATTGTCGAGAAGGAACGCACGCCTACACCAGCCCGGCCGCGGTCTGTGCGAGCGTGGCAGGGCTCGTCGAGCCCGTGCACGACTACGATCGAAGCGACGGGAATTCCGTGACGGGCGGCTTCGTGTATCGGGGTACCGCATTGCCGGGGTTGGTCGGCCACTACGTGTTCGCGGACTATGGCAGCGGCAAGATTTGGCAGCTCGTCGACGACGGCCAAGGAGGCCTCGCGGCCGACGAGTTGCTCGACACGGCGTTGTCGATCGCTTCTTTCGGTCAGGGCAACGACGGCGAGCTCTACGTCGTCGACATCGCGGGCGGCGCATTGTGGAGGATCGTCGACGGCGGCGGATCGGCGCCGCCGGGTCCGCCCGTGCCGGATCGACTTTCCGCCACGGGTTGCGTCGATCCGCAGGCACCCGCGGAGCCAGCCGCGGGACTCGTGCCGTATGACGTTGCGGCGCCGTTTTGGTCGGACGGTGCGAGCAAGGAGCGGTGGCTCGCCATCCCCGACGGCACGACGATCGACGTCGCCGCCGACGGCGATTTTCTGTTGCCACCGGGGACGGTCCTCATGAAGCACTTTCGCTTGAACGGTGAGCTCGTCGAGACACGGCTTTTCATGCGGCATCCCGACGGCGAATGGGCCGGCTATACCTACGAGTGGGACGCCCAGCAAACGGATGCGATGCTCGTCCAGGGCGGTAAGACGGTGACGATCGGCGCGCAGGAGTGGACCTTCCCGAGCGGCAACGATTGCCTCACGTGTCATACGGCGGCAGCCGGCTATTCGCTGGGTCTCGAGGTTGCGCAGCTGAACGAGAGTTATGCTTATCCGTCGACGGGGCGCACGGCGAACCAACTGCACACGCTCGACGACATCGGTATGTTCACTTCGCCGCTCGGCGACCCGACGGTGCAGCCGATGCTCGTGGACCCCGCCGACGCTGCGGCTCCGATGTCCGATCGCGCGAGAGCCTATCTGCATACGAATTGTTCCCAGTGCCATCGCGTGAACGGGCCGACGCCCGTGTCGTTGGACCTGCGTTTCGACGTGAACCTCGAGAATACGAACGCGTGCGACGCCGTGCCGCAGGCCGGCGACCTCGGGCTCGGCTCCGGGGCACGCATCGTCGCTCCGGGCGATCCCGACAACTCGATACTGGTTGCGCGCGCGGATCGGCGCGATGCGAGCGGGATGCCGCCGCTCGTATCGAAATCTGTCGACGCTGCGGGCGTTGCTTTGTTGCGCGCATGGATCGCGGGTTTGAGCGGTTGCCGGTAGCCCGTCGTCACGGCGGCGAACTGTCTTTCCCGGCGCGATTGGACGACAATGCGCGCCCATGGAAAACGATACCGAATCGGCGCGCGGCCGAGATTTCATTCGGCAAATCGTGGCCGAAGAGGTGGCTGCCGGTAAGCACGGCGGCCGGGTGCAAACCCGCTTTCCTCCCGAGCCGAACGGCTATCTGCACATCGGCCACGCCAAAGCCATCTGCATCGACTTCGGCGTCGCCGAGGAGTTCGGCGGCGTCTGCTATTTGCGCTTCGACGACACGAATCCGGAGCGGGAGAACGACGAGTTCGTCGAAGGTATCAAGCGCGACGTGCGCTGGCTCGGGTTCGACTGGGGCGATCACCTCACGCACGCGTCGGATTACTTCCGGCAGCTCTATGACTACGCGATCGAGCTCATCGAGAAAGGGCTTGCGTACGTCGATCACCTGAGTGCGGAGGAGATCCGCAAGTATCGCGGCACGCTCACGGAGCCTGGCAAGAACAGTCCGTATCGCGATCGAACCGTCGAGGAGAACCTCGAGCTCGTCGAACGGATGCGTCGCGGCGACTTCGAAGAAGGCGAATGCGTGCTGCGCGCGAAGATCGACATGGCTTCGCCGAACATCAATTTGCGCGATCCTACGTTGTATCGCATACGCAAGGTCGAGCATCAGCGCACGGGCGGCGAATGGTGTATTTACCCGATGTACGACTACGCGCATACGCTTTCGGACGCACTCGAGGGCACTACGCATTCACTTTGCTCGCTCGAGTTCGAGGACCATCGACCGCTTTACGATTGGTTTCTCGACCAATTGCCCGTGCCGCACCGGCCGCGGCAGATCGAGTTCTCGCGCGGCAACGTGATGTTCACCGTGACGAGCAAACGTATCTTGAAACGGCTCGTGGACGAGAAGCACGTGGACGGCTGGGACGATCCGCGAATGCCGACGCTCGTAGGCATTCGGCGCCGCGGGTATACGCCGGCGTCGATTCGCGAGTTCATTCACCGCATCGGTGTTACGAAGAAGAAGAAAGTGGCCGAGCTCGGCTTGCTCGAAGGCTGCATTCGCGAGGACTTGAACGAGTCGACGCCCCGGCGATTCGCTGTGCTGGATCCGCTCAAGGTCGTGCTCGAGAATTATCCCGAGACCGAGGAGTGGCTCGATGCGCACAACCACCCGAATCGGCCGGAGCTCGGCACGCGCCAGATCCCCTTCTCGAGAGAGATCCTCATCGAGCGCGACGACTTCATGGAGAATCCGCCAGGCAAGTTCCATCGGCTGAAGCCCGGCGGCGAAGTGCGGCTGCGTTACGGCTACATCATCAAGTGCGAGCGGGTCATCAAGGACTCGTCCGGTGCAATCGTCGAGCTGCGATGTAGCTACGATCCGGCCACGCGCAGCGGCTCCGAGGAAGCGGGGCGCAAAGTCAAAGGCACGATTCACTGGGTTTCGGCTCGGCACGCCCATCGAGCCGAGGTGCGTCTTTACGATCGGCTGTTCGTGACCGCGTTTCCGGGCGACGACCTCGCCCGCGAGCTCAATCCCGAGTCGCTCAAGGTCGTGGAAGGCGCGCTCGAGCCGTCATTGGCCGACGCGTCTGGTGACGAGCGGTTCCAGTTCGAGCGGCTCGGCTACTTCGCAGTGGACGCCGTGCTGTCGAAGCCGGGGCGCCCGGTGTTCAACCGCACGGTGACCTTGCGCGATTCGTGGGCGAAGATCGAGCAGGAGGCGCTCGCGGCTGCCGGCGAGGCTTGAGCGACGGCGCCGCATTCGAGCGCGCCCGTCCATGCGACCCGGCTGCGGCCGTTATGTCGACGGCGGCATCGCGACCTTGTCGTACAACCTCGGCGCGTCGCCGTCACGGTCGTACTTGCGCTTGAGCTCGGCGTAAGCGGCGCCGTTGTACAGCGCATCGAACTGCGCCTCGTCGAGGAACGACGAGGAGTAGAGCATCTTTATGCCGTCGAGCTCGAAACACTTGCGGTCCATGATTTTCGTGTAGTAGTAGGACTCTTTGCCCGCGGGCCGGCGAACTTGGCAGTAACAGCCGAGATTGAAGTAAAGCCGCTCGGGCTCGATCGGGTACAGCGTCGCGCGTCGAGGCGTCTTGATCGGCACGGCGGCCCACGGGCGACCGTCGAGCGGTACTTCTTTGACGCAAAACCGAATGAGCTCCTCGCCGTGCTCCCACGGCACTTCCCAGTCCTGGATGAGCGGCTCGAGGCTCGTGTCGTGGATGCCGACGGCGCCGAGCCAGCGGTTCTTGGCAGCGACGTAGCGCGTATAGAAGCTCGAATTACGCCAGCTTTCAGGCGCGAAGCGGCGAAACAAATCATAGAACGCGGTTTCCGGCACGTTCCAGAACCAGTCCGGGTCGTAGCGAAAAATGTAGTCGAACGTGCTCAAATAGATGTCGCGCCGCTGCTCGACCAGCCGGTAGAAGATATTGCGCCGGACGATGTCGTCGCGCTCGGCGACGCGGTCGACGAATCTGCCCGTCATGAGAAAGTATCGACCGTCCTCGAAGAATAGACCTTCGACGAATTCGAGGTCTGCCGAAAGCGTGGCCGCGCGCATGGCCTCGAGGTATTTCGCGGGTTCGTCGAACTGCTCCATGCGCAGATGCACATACGGGCCCGCCCGGTGCAGCGCGATCTTGGCGCGTAGGATGTAGCCGAGTGTGCCGTAGGAGTTGGGCAGCGCCGCGAAGAGATCCGCATGCTCGTTGTCCGCCCGCGCCGTGACGATCTCTCCGCTCGGCAGCAGCACATCGGCTTCGACGAGACCGTCGTGGACGAATCCATAGCGGAAACAGGTCGACTCGATCCCGATACCGACTGTCGCGCCACCGACCGTGATGTGCTTGAGCTCGGGTGCGACGAGCGGGAGGAACCCGTGCGCGAGCGAAAAGCGCACGGCCTGCTCGTAGGTGGTGAGCCCTTCGACCTCGAGCGTTTGCGCGGCCGTGTCGATTGCGAGCACGTGATTGAAGTCGCCGAGCGAGATTCGCCGCTCGGCTGCTCCGCGAGGCTGATACCTGAAGAGGTTCGAGATCGTCGACTTGGCGAGCCGGATCTTTCCCGAGCCGCTTTGCCAGGCGCTCCTCAGTCGAGCCGTCTTTTCCGCGTAACTAAGGGTGTTCGGCGTAGACATCCGCGCGCGTCCACGGCACGTCGTTCACGCCGGATCGAGCAAACAGCACTTGGAACAGTTGCAACTTACCGGTCGTGAACGCGGCGATCGAGCCGGCGAGATAGAGCCGCCATGCTCGCACGAACGCCTCATCGAACAACGTGCGCACGCCGTCTTCGTTCTCCTCGTATCGCGCGAGCCATGCTTCGAGCGTCCTTGCGTAATGGAGTCTGATGTTCTCGACGTCGAGCACGGACAGACCGTTCGGCTCGAACAGATCCATCATCTCCCGCAGCGTCGGAGGATAAGCGCCCGGGAAGATGCGCTTGTTGATCCACGCGTTGAGCGAGGCCGGAACGTCGCGGCCGATCGTATGCACCAGCCCGCGGCCCGTGGGCGTCAAGGCACGGCTCACGAGGCCGCCGAGCTCCCGGTAGTTGCCGACCCCGACATGCTCGAGCATACCGATCGACACGAACACGTCGTACGTCCCTGTTACGTTGCGGTAGTCGTCCTCGACGAACTCGACCTGCTTGAGCAATCCCTCGCGAGCAGCCCAGCTTCTGGCGTAGGCCACTTGCTCGCGCGAGATGTTGAAGCTGCGTACCTGCGCTCCATAGTTCTTCGCCATGAAAATGGCGAAGCCGCCCCAGCCGCCGCCGGCCTCGACGACGAGCTCGCCCGGTTTGAGGCGGAGCTTGCGGCACACGTGGTGCATCTTGGCCTGCTGGGCCTGCTCGATCGTCATCGCGCGGTCCGCGAAGTACGCGCACGTGTACTGCAACGCCTCGCGATCGAGCCAGAGCTTGTAGAACTCGTTGCCGATGTCGTAGTGGTGATGAATGTTGCGCTTGGATTCCGACAGATCAGGCGCGAGCCGCCGGCCGCGCGCGAGCAGCGAGCCGAGCGGGGTATTTTCCGTCGTATAGCGATAGGCTTCTTCGAGCAGCCTCACGAGGTCGCCGCGGACCTCGATGCGGCCCGTGCTGTATAGATCGCCGAAATATAGATCCGGGTTGTACAGCAGCTGCAGCAGCGCCTGGCGGCTCTTGATTCGCAACACGGCGCCCCCGTCGCGCGGTGTTATGTCCGGCTCGTTCCATAACGCCATGCGCACAGGCGATTGGTCGCCGAGCCTTTGCGTAATTTGATTGACGAGCCAACGATCGAGCGCGGTCGGATCGGGACGCTTCTCCTCGGCTTCGGAATAACCAAAGTCGGATTCCGGGACGCCGAGCGGCTCTATGCGACTTCTACTCATAGTTGTTTTTCTCCGCGAGCGGTCCATATTGTGCCATGCGCGCCGAAGCGGGTGAATTCCCCGCTGCGTCGCGCCGCGACTGCCGTATTGAATGCCTGCTCCGAGCCCGCGCAGGCCGCGCCGTTCTTGGGCGCCGCCCGCCGGGGCCGAGCTACGGGTTCGGATCGGCTCGTTGCGTAGGTTACTATATCGGCCGGTAGAGGCGGACGGAATGACGCAAACGGTAGCACATTGGCAGTCGCAGTCGGCGGTGAAAGACCGCTGGTCGCGCCCGCTCAGGGACTTGCGTGTATCGGTCATCGACCGGTGCAACTACCGGTGCCCGTACTGCATGCCCGCGGAGCTGTACGGCGAGGATCATCGTTTCTTGCCACGAGCCGACTGGCTGACACCTGGCGAGATCAAGCGCATTGCCGGCCTGTTTCTGCAACTCGGAGTGAGCAAGGTGCGGTTGACGGGCGGCGAGCCGCTGCTTAGGCGCGACATCGAGGAGATCGTTGCGGGCCTCGCGAGCCTTGGCGGTCTCGAGGACCTTGCGCTCACGACGAACGGCTCGAGGCTCGCGCATCGAGCGGCGGAACTGCACGCTGCGGGTTTGCAGCGCGTGACCGTGAGCCTCGACAGTCTCGACGAAGCGGTGTTCAAGGAAATGAACGGCGGCCGCGGCGACGTGGCGCACCGTGCTGGGCGGCATCGAGGCCGCGCGGCGGGCCGGGTTCGCGCCGATCAAAGTCAACGTGGTCGTCGAGCGCGGGCGCAACGACCATACCGTGCTCGACCTCGTCGAGCACTTTCGCGGCACGGGCGTGATTCTTCGTTTCATCGAGTTCATGGACGTGGGCACCGTCAACGGCTGGGAGCCGCAGCGCGTCGTGACGTCTCGCGATCTGCTCACGCTCATCGACGCGCGTTGGCCGCTCGAGCCGCTCGACAGCAACTATCGGGGTGAAGTCGCGAAACGCTATCGCTTTACTGACGGCGGCGGCGAGATCGGGTTCATCTCGTCGGTGAGTGAGCCTTTTTGCGGTGATTGTCATCGGGCGCGCTTGTCGGCCGACGGCACGTTGTACACCTGCCTCTTCGCCGTGCGGGGCGTGGATTTGCGGACGCCGCTCAGGGCCGGCGCCAGCGACGCCGATCTCGTCGGGCTGCTGCAAAACGTCTGGCGCAACCGCGAGGACCGTTATAGTGAGCTGCGAGGGCGGCTTCTCGAGCACAAAACGAAAGACGGCGAGGCCCCGCCTCGCGTCGAAATGTACCGGATGGGCGGCTGATGCTGACCCACGTCGACGCGCAGAATCGGCCGACGATGGTCGATGTCGGCGACAAAGCCGTAACGACGCGAACGGCCACCGCGCGCGCCGTGGTCGTGTTTCCGGCGGATGTCGCACTGAGCTCGGGCGAGGCGCTCAGGACCAAGAAGGGACCGGTGTTCGACACCGCCATCATTGCGGGCGTCATGGCCGCCAAACGTACCTACGAGCTCATTCCGTTCTGTCACTCGATTCCGCTCGAGGACTGCAAGATCTCGGTGGAATGGGGCGGCCCCCAAGAGGTCGTCATAGAGTGCTCGGTGCGCGCTACGCACAAGACGGGTGTCGAGATGGAGGCGCTCACGGGTGCGACGACCGCGGCGCTGACGGTCTACGACATGTGCAAGGCGCTCACGCACGGAATCGCGATTCGCGAGATCGCGCTCGTATCGAAGACGGGCGGTAAGCGCGATTACGGGGCGCCGGCCGCGACTCGCGGAGCGCTGAAATGACCATTGCCGTTACGGCGCGTTACTTCGCCGCGTTTCGCGAGCGCGCGGGACGCGACGCCGAGGCCGTTTCGACCGACTCGCGCACGGCCGCGGAGCTGTATGGCGAGCTGTCGGGCCGGTACGGCTTTGCCGATTCGGTGACGCGCTGCAAGGTCGCAATCAACGATCGCCTCGCGGATTGGAACACGAGCCTGGCCGACGGCGACGAGATTCTCTTCTTTCCGCCGGTGGCGGGCGGCTAGCCGAGCGAACGGCGCGATGAGCTTCGAGATCACTGCCCACGTCATAGAGCCCGTTGCGCTCAAGGCCGCTCTGTCGATCGACACCGCGGGCGCGTGCGTGACGTTCGAAGGTTGGGTGCGCGATCACAACGAAGGGCGCGCCGTCACCGCGCTCGAGTACGAGGCTCACCGCGCGATCGCCGAGGACGAGGGCAACAAGATCGTGCGCGAGGCGCTCGAGCGGTTCGCGGTCACGTCGGCGCGTTGCGAGCACCGCATCGGCAAACTTGCGATCGGCGACTGCGCGGTGTGGGTGGGCGTGAGCTCCGCGCATCGTGGCGCTGCGTTCGATGCATGCCGCTATATCATCGACGAGACGAAGCGGCGCGTGCCGATCTGGAAGAAAGAGCATTACCGCGACGGCGAATCGAGCTGGGTGAACTGCGCGACCCAATCCGCCGCGCCCGAGCCCGTCGCTAGCTAACTATCCACTGTTCGACGCGTTTGGTGTCGTGCCCAGATCCGGCAGGTGGGTGCGGGGGTTAGCGAAGGCGCGCGGCGTCGGCGGGTGTGTCGACGTCGAGCGCGGCTTCGGGCATCGGGACCAGTGTCAGGCGCGGGGTGGCACGAAGGATCGCACGGGCGCCTGCGTCGCCCTCGAGCTCGCGGACGGCGCGCCACGTCGAACGCGGCAGGATGGCCGGGACGCCCGCGCGACCGCCGTACCAGGCGGCGGCCGGAACGCCGGGCCGCTTGTGCCACGCCGCGACGAGGCGGCGCAGTGCCGACGCCGTCACGTCCGGTTGATCGACGAGCAGCACGAGCACGGCGCGCGCGTCGCGCGGTGCGGCGGCGAGCCCCGCTTGCAGCGAGCCGGCGAGGCCGTCTCGCCAGCGGGGGTTGAGCACCGCGCGTGTCGGTGTGCGCTCTCGACGCAGCAGCGCGCGCAGCCGAAGCGCCTCGGCGCCCAGCACGACGATCACGGGCCGCGCGTCGACACGGTCGGCGCCGCGAACGGCCGCGATGAGCAAGGGCTGGAGTCGACGGCGCAGTAACTGCTTCGGCTGCCCGAGTCGGCGCGAGCCGCCGGCCGCGAGCACGATGCACGTCAGATCTCGAAGGGAACCTGCTGCCCGTGAGCCCATGTTGCCACTATACTGGCCGGGTGACTCAGATCCGACTAGGACTCGCCCGCGCCGACGAGGCGGCGGCCATCGCGAACATGTCGCGCCAGCTCATCGAGTTCGGTTTGCCGTGGTCGTGGACCGAGCAACGCATCTTGCGCTGCATCGGCCATCGCGAGTGCGCCGTGGTTGCCGCGCGGGATCGCCGCCACGTGGCGGGATTCGCCATCATGGATTTCTTCGATCAGCACGCGCATCTGAGTCTGCTGGCCGTGCGCCCGGGTTACCAGCGCCAAGGCATTGGCCGCACGCTCATCGAATGGCTCGAAGGGTCGGCGCGCACCGCGGGAATCTTCGACATACGCCTCGAGCTTCGCGCAACGAACGATAGTGCTCGTCGATTTTACGAGCGGCTCGGGTATCGCGAAACCGGCGTCAAGAGCGGCTACTACTGCGGGCGCGAGGACGCGCTGCGCATGAGTCACGACCTGGCGGTCGCGCCGACCTCGCGCGCGTGACCGATGACGAGCGCCGCACAGAGGGACTTCTTGCCGCTCGACGTCGCCGTGCTCACCGTGTCGGACACGCGCACGGAGGCCACGGATAAATCCGGGGCGCTGCTCGTCGAGCGCGTGCGCGGCGCGGGCCACACACTCGCCGAGAAAGCCATCGTGCGCGACGACGTCTACGCGATTCGCGCGGTCGTTTCGCGCTGGATCGCCGATCCGAAGGTCGAGGTCGTCATTACGACGGGCGGTACGGGCATCACGGGTCGCGACGGCACGCCGGAGGCCGTCGCGCCGCTGCTCGACAAGCTGATCGAAGGTTTCGGCGAGCTGTTCCGAACGATCTCCTTCGAGGAGATCGGCGCGTCAAGCTTGCAATCGCGCTGCCTCGCGGGCGTTGCCAATGGCACCTACGTCTTCTGTCTTCCCGGGTCGGCAAATGCGTGCGCGACGGGGTGGGACAAGCTCATCGCGACGCAGCTCGACTTCAGGACCCGGCCGTGCAATCTCGCCGAGCTCATGCCGCGTCTGAAGGAGTGAGCGCCGCGGCGAATCTTCACGCTCGCGCGTCTTTGCTCTATCATCGGCGGTGAATTAGACCGAGGGGTGGCCGGCAACGGCCTGAGAGATTGGCGTAGAGCGTCAATCAACCCTTTGAACCTGATCCGGTTAGTACCGGCGAAGGGACGGGAGCCACCGATACTTCCCCGCTCGCTAGACAAGACCGGATCTCGCTCACAGAGGAGATCCGCCGTGAAACGTTTCTTACTTGCCGGCTGTTTCGCTTGTGGCGCTTCGGCCGCGTGGTCTCAGACCGAAGGTCTCGAAGAGATCGTCGTGACCGCTAGCTTTCGCGAGCAGAGCGTCGCCGACCTGCCGCTCAGCGTCACCGTGCTCGATCCCGCGCAGCTTCGAGTCGCGGGTGCGCAGCATTTCGAGGAAGTCATTCGCGAAGTCCCGAACCTGAACCTCTCGGGTGAAGGCTCGCGCGCTCGTTACTTTCAGCTGCGTGGCATCGGTGAGCTCGAGCAATACGACGGCGCGCCGAATCCGTCGATCGGGTTCATCGTCGACGACATCGACTTCTCGGGGCTCGGCAGCATCGGTACGCTGTTCGACATCGGTCGCGTCGAGGTGTTGCGCGGGCCGCAAGGCACACGCTACGGCGCCAATGCGCTCGGCGGACTCGTCTACATGCGCTCCACGGAGCCCGGCGATCGATTCGCGGCCGACTTCGAGGCGACAGGCGGGACCGACGACGCGCAGGGGCTCGGCGCCGCCGTCGGCGGTCCGCTCGGATCGCGCCTAGGCGGGCGTGCCTCGGTGTATCGTTTCCGCAGCGACGGCTTCCGGCACAACGCGTATCTCGACCGGGACGATACGAACGGCCGCGACGAGCTTAGTGTTCACGGGAAGCTCCGGTGGACGCCGGGCGATCGGCTCGACGTCGATTTCGCAGCTCTGTACGTGGACGTGGACAACGGCTACGACGCCTGGGCCGTCGACAACGGCTTCACGACTTACACGGACAAGCCGGGTCGAGACGCGCAGCGCTCGCAAGCGGCCTCCATGCGTTTGCACGCGCACCTCGATCGATTCGATTTGGTGAGCATTACCGGCGCCGCGAACACGGACGCGACGTACAGCTTCGATGCCGATTGGGGTAACGACGCGTATTGGGCGCCCTACGTTTACGACTACTTCACGAGCAATCAACGAGAGCGGCGGACGTACAACCAGGAAGTGCGCTTCCTGTCGAAGCCCGGAGCGATCGCGAGCGGCCGCGGTGATTGGCTCGCGGGCGTCTACTTGCTCGATCTCACCGAGAGCAACGATCATCTCGACGTCGGTGTCTACGACGACGGCGTGGACTGCACGCCGTGCACGCTCGACAGTCCCGTTCATAGCCGCTACGACGCAACGAACGTCGCGGCTTTCGGTCAGCTCGACGTCGGTCTCGGCGATCGGCTGCACTTCGTGGGCGGATTGCGATGGGAGCGCCGTGACGCGCGCTATACGGACACGGCCGGCAACCGTTTCGATCCCGTCGACGACATGATCGGCGGCGAGCTCGCTCTCAAGTGGCAGCTTGCCGAACGGCGCTCGGCATACTTACGTTTGGCGCGCGGCTACAAGGCGGGCGGCTTCAACATTGCGCTGGCCGGCGTGGACTTCAGTCAGATCGATACGATCCGGCCCGATCAAATCCAGTTCGGTCCCGAGTCGCTCACGAGCCTCGAAGCCGGTATCCGGCTTCAAACGCGAGACGATCGCGTGACGGCGGACATCAGCGCGTTCGTTACGCGACGCCGCGATCAGCAAGTCAAGATTCCGCTGCAGCTCACGCCGGGCGATCCGTCTTCGTTCCTCCTGCTGACGTTCAATGCCCAGCGCAGCGCGCACCGCGGTCTCGAAGCGACGCTGAATTGGCGGCCGCTCGATCGAGTCCGGATCTCGACGGCCGTGGGTGTGCTGCGCACGGATATCGAGAAGTTCAGCGTCTATCCCGAGCTCGAGGGCCGCGAGCAGGCGCACGCGCCGCACTATACGTATTCCTTCGGCGCCGAGTACCGCGCGCCATCGGGCTGGTGGGGCCGCGCCGACGCGAGCGGCATGGACGCGTTCTACTTCGACTACGGTCACGATCAACGATCGAAGGCATACGGTTTGCTCGACCTCAGTGGCGGACGCGATTTCGGGCCGTGGGAGGTATCGCTGTGGGTGCGCAACGTGCTCGACGAGCGCTACTTCGTACGCGGGTTCTTCTTCGGCGACGAGCCTCCGGATTTTCCGGATACGCTCTACACGCGACTCGGCGACCCGCGCCATTACGGCATCACCGTCAAGTATCAGTTGTAGGAGAGGTCGATGAGAGTCACTGCCGAGATGAGTCTGTATCCGCTGACCGACGACGCGCTCGAGCGAATTCTGCGCTTCATCGCGCAGATCGATGCGAGCGAAGGCGTCGAGGTCGTGGTCAATCAGCTCAGCACCCAAGTGCGCGGCGAGCTCGATCGAGTGATGGCCACGATTACGCGCGCGCTCGAGAGCTCGTTCGCGGCCGGCGGCTCGCAGGCGCTCGTCGTCAAGGTGTTGAATGCGGATCTGCCGATCGGTGAGCCGCCCGTGCTCGACTCGTCGGTGCCTGGTCAGTGAGCGCCGAATCGAAACGTCGCGGCGGTACGTCGCGCCGCGAGGGGCTCGCGCGGGCGGCGGCCTGAGACGATGAGCGTATGGCAGATTCTGACATCGATGTCGCCCCTCGAAGCGACAGCCGTGGCGTTTGGAGTGGCCTATCTCGTGCTCGCAATTCGGCAGAACATTCTCTGCTGGCACGCCGCGCTCGTGAACGTGCTCCTTTCGCTCGTGCTGTTTTACGAACGGCGGCTCTACAGCGAGTCGGCCCTGCAGCTGTTCTATGCCGCGATGGCCGTCTACGGCTGGTACGAGTGGCGCTATGGCGGGCGCCGCACGGCCGAGGAGACGACGGAGCTGCCCGTGAGCACATGGCCCGTGCCGCGGCATGCGCTCGCCATCGGCGTCAGTGTGCTGGCGTCGGCCGCGATCGGTTGGCTTCTGGCGCACCACACACAGGCCGCGTTTCCCTATCTCGACACGTTCACGAGCGTGTCGGCGATCGTGACGACCTATATGGTCGCGAAGAAAATTCTCGAGAATTGGCTCTACTGGATCGTGCTCGACTCGATCAGCGTCTACTTGTACGTCGCGCGGGATTTGTATCTCTACGCGCTGCTGTCGGTGGTTTACGTCGCGCTCGCGGTGCTCGGTTTCGTCCGCTGGCGCCGCGACTGGCGCGAGCGCGCGGTGCCGGCGCCCGCGTGAACATCGACGAACAGCGCGTGCGCGCGGCGTTGGCGCGGCTGCTACCGGCGCGCGACGTGCCTCGGGAGTTGGAGTGGCGGCTGCTCGCGGGAGGTGTGAACGCGCGCAGCGCGCACGTGTCGTTCTCCGGTCGCGAGTGGGTGCTCAGGTTCTCGCATGAGGGAGCCTCGAGCTTGCTCGACGTGGCCGGCGAGGCGCGCGTGCAGGCGGCCGCGGCCGCCGCGGGGCTCGCGCCGCCCGTGGTGGGCGTCGACGAGGACTCCGAGTTGCTCGCGACGGAGTATCTCGCCGGCGCGCGGCCTTGGGATCCGGCGGCGGCGCGCGATGTGCGCAACATCCAGCGAATCGCCCGGACGTTACGCGCGTTGCACGGTGTCGACGTGGTGACGCACCGCTACGCTGCGACGGCGATCGCACAAAGTTATGTGCGAGACGATGCGATCGCAGGCCACGCCGATACCGTCGCCCGGGCTCCGGATCTGCTCGAGCTCGCGCATCGCTACGACGCCCGGTATCCGCCGTCGACGCTGTGCCATAACGATCTCGTCGCCGCCAATGTGCTCGACGACGGGAGTCTCAAGCTCGTCGACTTCGAGTATGCTGTGCTCGGCACGCCGATGCTCGATCTCGCGGGGTTGGCCGCGATGAACGACTACTCGGCGGCGCAGTGCAGTGCGTTGCTAGCAGCGTACTACGGCGATTGCGTCGCGCCCGAAAGGGCCGAGGATCTCGTCCGGATCATGCGCATGTTGCGGCTCATGTCGCTCTTTTGGGCGCGCATAGGCGCGGCGCGGGCCGTGGATCCGGTGGCGCACTCGCAGATTGCCGAGCAGATGTTGGAACGTTTGAAATAGGGTTATTGCGATGGCGAATGTAGCTTTCTTGGGGCTCGGGGTGATGGGTTTTCCGATGGCGGGGTGGCTGGCGCGCAAGGGTCATAGCGTCACGGTCTACAACCGCACGCAAGAGAAGGCCGAGCGGTGGCGCAAGGAATACGGCGGTAACGTGGCCGCAACACCGGTAGCCGCCGCCGGTGCGGACATCGTCTTCAGTTGCGTCGGGGACGATCCCGATTTGCGCGAGATCGCGCTGGGTGCCGACGGTGTGCTCGGCGCCATGCGCGCCGGCGCCATCTTCGTCGATCACACGACGGCCTCCGCGGATGTCGCGCGCGAGATCGCCGCCGCGGGCCGCGAGCGCGGGGTTCACTGCTTCGATGCGCCCGTGTCGGGCGGTCAGGCGGGGGCCGAGAACGGCAAGCTCACGGTCATGGTCGGCGGGGACTCGGAGCCGTTTGCGACCGTCGAGCCCGTGATCCGCTGTTACGCGCACAACGTCCGGTTGCTCGGACCGGCCGGCTCGGGTCAGCTCACGAAGATGGTCAACCAGATTGCGATCGCCGGTGCGGTTCAGGGGCTCGCCGAAGCCTTGAACTTCGGCAGCAGGGCCGGGCTCGATGTCGCGGCCGTCGTCGACGTGATCTCCAAGGGCGCGGCGCAGTCGTGGCAGATGGAGAATCGCTGGAAAACCATGAGCGACGGCAAGTTCGATTTCGGCTTCGCCGTCGAGTGGATGCGCAAAGACCTACGTATTTGCTTGCAGGAGGCCCGCAACAACGGCGCCGAGCTGCCGGTTGCAGCGCTCGTCGATCAGTTCTATGCGGACGTGGTCGGCATGGGCGGCAAGCGTTGGGATACGTCGAGCTTGATTGCCCGCCTGAATCGGCACGACAAGTAGGGCGGACACGTGCAGCCGATCCTGGCGGATCTACTCCACCTGCTCGAGCTCGAGCGCATCGAGGACAACATTTTTCGCGGCGAGAGCCGCGATCTCGGCGGGGAGCGCGTGTTCGGCGGCCAGGTGCTCGGCCAAGCGCTCACGGCGGCGAGCTACACGGTCGAGGGCCGTGTAGTGCATTCGCTGCACGCCTATTTCCTGCGTCCGGGTGACGTCAACGCCAACATCGTCTATCAGGTCGAGGCTGCGCTCGATGGGCGCAGCTTCAGCAATCGTCGCGTCGTCGCGATCCAGCATGGGCGGCCGATCTTCAATATGACGGCGTCGTTCCAGGTCCCGGAGCAAGGGCTCGAGCATCAAGCCGCGATGCCGCAAGTGCCGGGTCCGGACGGGCTTGCCGACGCGCGCGAGATTCCGGCGGACATCTTGAGCAAAGTGCCGGAGAAGATGCGTCGCTTTCTCACGCACGACCGGCCGTTCGAGCTTCGCCCGGTCGAGCCGATTCAGGTGCTCTCGCCGAAGCCGGCGGCGCCCGTGCGCCACATTTGGATCAGGACCGTCGAAGCGTTACCGGACGATCCGCACTTGCATCGCAACGTGCTCGCCTATGTGTCCGATTACCAGCTCGTCGCCACGGCGACGCTGCCGCACGGAATTCATTTCGCGGCGGGCAACGTGCAGATGGCGAGCCTCGATCATGCGATGTGGTTTCATCGCCCGTTTCGCGTCGACGAATGGCTGCTGTATTCGATGTCGAGTCCCAATGCGTCGGGCGGACGAGGGCTCGCGCTGGGTCGATTCTTCACGCCCGACGGGCGTCTGGTCGCATCGACGGCGCAGGAAGGCGTGATCCGCATCTGGAGCTAGTCGGCGAAGTCGGCGGCGCCGCGCGACGGTAGCCGGATCCGGCGGTTCGGACGACCGATCAAATCGAGAAACCGGTTGAAGACGGCTTCGGCCTCGGGCCGCGTCGCCTCGACGAGCTCGGTGGTCGCAACGCGAATCTCGTGCTCGTTGCGGCGAAGGCCGGCGGCGGTTTGCTGCTCGCGAAACGACGGCGAAGCGACCCAGCGCTCGATCATCGGCGCATCGGCTTCGAGGTGGAATTGAAAGCCGTAGGCGTTCTCGTTCCAACAAAACGCCTGCTGCTCGCAGGTATCGGTTCGCGCGAGATGTTTGGCGCCAGCGGGTAGATCGTACGTGAAGCTGTGCCACTGAAACACGGGCAGGCGCTCGCCGAGCGAGCCGAGCACGGCGTCTTGGCGCCCCGCATCCGTCGGCCGCAGGTCGTACCAGCCCAGTTCGGGCCGCACGTGGCGCCGAACGCGCGCGCCGAGCACGTGCGCGAGCATCTGAGCCCCGAGGCAGATTCCGAGCACGGGCTTGCCTTGCTCCAATGCGCGTTCTATCGCTCGCAGCTCGGTGTTCAAATGCGGCCGCCGCTCTCGATCCTCCACGTTCATCGAGCCGCCGAGCACGATCAGACCGCGGTAGCGATCGAGCGTCGGCCGAGCGTCGGGATCTCGCTCGAAGTTGTGGAAGCGAATGCGGTGGCCACGTGCGCGGACGAGCGGGTCGAGCGTGCCGAGCGGCTCGGCGGCAACATGCTGGAAGACGAGGATGCGCGGCATGTCGACGTTCGCGTTGGCGGCGATGGTTGCGTCGTCGCGGGCTACGAGCCGGTGTCCGCGGCGAGCTCCCGTCGGTATCGCTGACCGAGCGCAACGTAATGCGCGGCGCTTTCTTTCAACATCTCGACTTCGGCCGCCGTGAGCTCGCGCAGCCGGCGCGCCGGTGCGCCGATGATCAGCGAGCGGTCGGGAAAGTGCTTGCGCTCCGTGATCAGTGCTCCGGCGCCGACGATCGAGTCTTTGCCGATGACGGCGTGGCTCAAAATTACGGCGCCGATGCCGATCAGCGTGCGGTCGCCGACCGTGCAGCCGTGCACGGTCGCGGCGTGACCGATCGTGACGTCGTCGCCGATCGTCGCAGGTGCGTCGCCGTCGACGTGGATCACGGCATTGTCTTGGACGTTGGTGCGATCGCCTATCCGGATGTCGTTCGTGTCGCCGCGCAGCACCGTGCCGAACCAGATGCTTACGTCGCGGCCGAGGAACACTCGGCCGATCACGGCGGCGCTCGGGGCGACGAAGCACTCGCCGTCGACGGTCTGAACGCGATGTTTGCCGAGCTCGTAGAGCACGTTGCGGCTACTTCACGCCTTTGGCTTGGTCTGCGACGGCCTGCGCCGCGGCCGCAACGGCCTCGGCGTCGCCGAGATACTCGGCGCGTGTCGGCGTGAGCGAGGCATCGAGCTCGTAAACCCGCGGCGCCCCGGTCGGAATGTTGAGCTCGACGATGTCTCGGTCGGAGATGCCTTCGAGCATCTTCACGAGCGCGCGTAGGCTGTTGCCGTGGGCGGCCACGAGCACGTTGCGGCCGCGCAGGAGCTCGGGCGCGATGCGGTCTTCCCAGTAGGGCTTGACGCGAGCGAGCGTCGTTTTGAGCGACTCCGTCGCCGGCAATGCGCTCGGCGCGAGGCCCGCATAGCGCGGGTCGTGCGACGGGTGGCGCGCGTCGCTCGGCTCGAGCGGCGGCGGCGGTATGTCGTAGCTGCGCCGCCAGATCTTGACCTGGTCCGCGCCGTGCTTGGCAGCCGTTTGCGCCTTGTCGAGCCCTTGCAGCGCGCCGTAGTGGCGCTCGTTGAGGCGCCAATGATTCTCGACCGGGATCCAGCCGAGCTGCATCTCGTCGAGCACGAGCCACAGCGTGCGGATCGCCCGAATCAGCACGGACGTGAAAGCCATGTCGAAGCTCAATCCCGCGTCGGCGATCGTCCGTCCCGCTTGGCGCGCTTCCTCGCGGCCTCGCTCGGTCAGGTCGACGTCGGTCCAGCCCGTGAAGAGATTCTTTTGGTTCCAGTCGCTTTGGCCGTGCCGAACCAGCACGAGGTGGCCGACTCGCGGCCGCGTTGTTGTCGTCATGCGGAATATTGTTCGGGGTTCGGGGCCGGAGATCAACTGGCGCGGCCGGCGGGGGGCGCGGCTGCCGCCGCGCGGTACGCTCCGAGTCCGGGTGTGGCCGAGGATTCAGACCAGGCTTCCGACCTCCTTCAGGGCCACGGACAACGTCGCGAAATCGAGCGTGCCCGTCATTTGCATGTCGTCGAGGACGGTGAGCACGCGCGCGATGTCGTGCTCGTGTCGATCGAGCCAACGGTGCAGCGCAGCCTCGGGGGTGGCTCCTCGGCGGCTGCTCAGTGCGCTGCGCAGCAACGCGCGTTGCTCTCGCGCGAGCGTCTCGCGCAGTGCGGCGCGAGCCATGGCGCGCCAACGCCCGTCGACCTTCAAGCCGTCGATGTGCTCGCGTAGCCAGTCGAGGCGCAGCTCTCGCGCAAGCTCGAGATACAGCTTGCCGATCTCCGTGACGGGCAGACGAAATTCGTGCGCGAGCTCGATGACGTCGAGCGCCTGGGTCATGAGCTCGAGTGCCGCGATGCGCTTGGCGATCGATCGCGGCAGTCCGAGGGAGGCGCCGTGCTCGAGGTCGCGCTCGAAGCGCTGCTCGGAGCGGCCGCTCACGAGACTCGGAATCGAGCCTAACAGCTCCGTGAGCCCGGGTTTGAAGCGCCCGACCATCGGCTCGACGTCGAGCTCGTTGGCGTAGTTTTGCAGGAACCAATAGGCGCCGCGACGAACCATGCGGCTGATGCCGAAAATCGTGTCGTATTGGACTTTGGCGTCGACGGCGTAGTCGAGTGCTTCGATGTCGCGCCACAGGCGTCTCACGCTGAAAACCTCGCGCACGATGGCGTAAGCCCGCGCGACTTGTGCGACGCTGGCCCCCGTCTCCTCCTCGGCTCGCAGAACGAAGAAGGGCCCCATCCGGTTGATCATGCTGCCCGCGACGAGCATGGCGATGATCTCGCGCTCGAGCCGGTGCTCACGCAACAGCGGGCGGAACCGCTTCACGAGCTGCGGCGGAAAGTACGCCTCGAGCTCGACCGCGACGAACGGGTCCTCGGGAATGTCCGTCTGCTCCAGGCTGTGGGTGAGCTCGATCTTGGAGTAGCTCAGGATGACGGCGAGCTCCGGTCGAGTGAGACCCCGGCCTTGCACGCGGCGCTCTTCGATCTGGTCGTCGGTCGGCAGGAATTCCACGGCACGGTCGAGCAATCCTTGAGTTTCGAGCACGCGGATCAACCTCGCGTGCTCGCCGAGCCGCTCGGCGGCGCGCGAGTCCATCATCGACAAGGCTTGGGTCTGTGCGTAATTGCTCGCGAGCACGAGCGCGGCGACCTCGTCCGTCATGTGTGCGAGCAGGCCGTTGCGTTGTTTCGGTTGGAGCTTCTTTCGCCTAATCGCGTCGTTGAGCAGGATCTTGATGTTGACCTCGCGGTCCGAGGAGTCCACGCCGCCCGAGTTGTCGATGAAGTCGGTATTGATCCGGCCGCCGTGCTGCGCGTATTCCACGCGTCCGAGCTGCGTGAAGCCGAGGTTGCCGCCCTCGCCGACGATGCGGCAGCGCAGCTCCGAGCCGTTGACGCGGACGGCGTCGTTGGCCGGGTCCCCCGCATCGGTGTGCGACTCCGTCGCGGCTTTCACGTAGGTGCCGATGCCGCCGTTCCAAAACAGATCGCAAGGCGCCGCGAGCACGGCCTTGACGAGCTCCGGCGGCGTCACCACGGCGCGATCGATGCCAAGCGCTTTTCGAGCGGCCGCGTGCAGCTCGATGGATTTGCTTTGCCGAGAGTAGATGCCGCCGCCGGTCGAGAGCGCTTTGCGGTCGTAGTCGTCCCAGGTGGAGCGAGGGAGGTCGAACAGTCGGCGGCGCTCGGCGAAGCTGCGTGCCGGGTCCGGATCCGGATCGATGAAAATGTGCAGATGGTTGAAAGCCGCTATGAGCTTGGTGTGCTGCGACAGCAGCATGCCGTTGCCGAACACGTCGCCGCTCATGTCGCCCACGCCGATCGCAGTGAACTCGTCTTTGCCGGGATCGAGGCCGAGCTCGCGGAAGTGTCGTTTGACGGCCTCCCATGCTCCGCGCGCCGTAATGCCCATCTTCTTGTGGTCGTATCCGGCCGAGCCGCCCGAAGCGAATGCGTCGTCGAGCCAGAAGCCGTATTCCGCGGCGAGCGCGTTGGCGATGTCCGAGAAGCTCGCCGTGCCTTTGTCGGCGGCTACGACGAGGTACGGGTCGTCGTCGTCGCGACGGATCACGCGCTTCGGCGCGACGATTCGTGCGTCGACGATGTTGTCGGTCAGATCGAGCAAGCCGCGAATGAAGGTCTTGTAGCACTCCACGACCTCGCGCTGGACGGCGTCGCGGTCGCCGCTCGGCAGCGCCTTGCAGACGAAGCCGCCTTTCGCACCGCTCGGCACGATCACCGTGTTCTTGACTTGCTGGGCCTTCATGAGCCCGAGGACTTCGGTGCGAAAGTCTTCTCGGCGGTCGGACCAACGAATGCCGCCGCGCGCGATCTTTGCGCAGCGCAGATGCACGCCTTCTACGCGCTGCGAATACACGAAGATCTCGAATTTCGGCCGCGGTTTCGGCAAGTCCGGCAGAGCGCTCGAATCGAGCTTGAAGGACAGGTAGCTCTTCGGTCGCCCGTCGACGTGTTGGTAGTAGTTGGTCCGCAACGTCGCATTCACGACGGCGCCGAACGTGCGCAGAATACGATCGTCGTCGAGGCTCACGGTGCGGTCGAGGTCGCGTTGCAGGGCCTCCTCCGCGGCGGCCCGCCGTTGGCCTCGCGTGCTCGCATCGCAGTCGACGTCGAAGAGGCTCTCGAATTTCGCGACGAGCGCTCGGCTATAGTCGGGATAACGGGCGAGCACTTCTTGCATGTAGCTTTGGCTAAAGCGGATGCCGGTCTGCAGGATGTACTTGCACAAGGCGCGTAGCAGTGCCGCCTGTCGCCAGTCGAGTCCCGCGCTCACGACGAAGCCGTTGAAGCCGTCGTTGTCGGCCTGGCCCGCCAGCACGACCGCGAAGCACTCCTTCATCCGAGCTTCAATGGCGGCCGGGTCGAGAGGCTCGCCCGCGGCCGGCGCGAGCTCGAAGTCCTGAATCCAAACCTGGCTCGTCGGCACGTCGATCGGGTACACGCGCTCGCTGATGACCTTGAAGCCCATGTTCTCGAGCAGGGGCAGTGCAACGTAGAGTTGGATCGGCTCGTCGGGCTTGAAGGTCGTGAAACGTAGACGATCCGGATGGGCGCTGCCCGATTCGGCGAGCGCCATTTCGAGCTCGCTTTCGCCTTCGTGAATGCGCGCAAGCCGGCGAATGTCGTCGCTGGCGCGAGCGGCATCGGCCTCCTCCTGGTACGCGATGGAGAAGTGCTCGCCGAATCGGTGCAGCAGCTCGAGCGCGTCGTCCTCGGGAAGCTCGGCGAGCAGCGCCTCGCGTAGCCGGTCGCTCCACGTGCGCACGGCTTCCTCGAGAGCGCGCTGTAACGCTTCGACGTCGGGGTCCGGCTGACGTCCCGGCGCGGTCTTGACCGTGATGGCGAGGCGCGCGAGCGCGGACTCCGAGATCGTGAGCTCGCTCTCGACTTCCGTCCCGCCGAGACCTTCCAGCAACACGCGCTCGATCGCGCGCCGTGCCCGGTGGTTGTATTGGTCGCGCGGCAGGTAGACGAGGCACGAGAAGAATCGTCCGAACGTGTCGCGCCGGCAGAAGAGCTTGAGCTTGTGCCGCTCGAGCAAGCCGAGTATCGAGCGGCTGATCGCGCGCAAGTCGTCGATCGACGCCTGAAACAGATCGTCGCGCGGAAAAGTATCGAGAATGTGTTGCAAGGATTTGCCGCGATGCCCGCGCGGATCGAAGCCCGACTCGGTCACGAGCTTGCGCACCTTGTGGCGCAGGAGCGGTATGTCGCGCGGGCTCGCGTTGTAGGCCACCGACGTGAACAGCCCGAGAAACCTTCTCTCCAGGTACGGCTTGCCCTTGGAGTCGAAGACCTTCACGCCGATATGGTCGAGGCGCGCAGGGCGATGAATCGTCGAGCGGCGATTGGCTTTGGTAATCACGAGTGGCTCTTTCGAGCGCGCAGCTTCGCGCGCTCTGCCACCGATGCGCACGACTTCGTCGTTTGCGGAATCGTCGCGTAACAGACCGAGCCCCGTGCCCGGGCGCGATTCGATCTCGTCGGTCTTGTCGCCCGGAACGAGCTCGTACTCGCGGTAGGCGAGCAGCGTGAAATTGTCTCCGGCCAACCATTCGAGAAAAGCGCACGATTCCTCGAGGACGTCCGGTGCAATGCCGAGTCCCTGGCTCGCACGTAGCTCCTCGACGGCCTCTTGGAGCTTGCTCAGCATGAGCTGCCAATCGTCCACGGCTGCGCGCACGTCGCGTAACGTGTCGTGCAGCGCGTTCTCTATCGAGGCCAACAGCTTCGTGTCGGTCTCTTTGACGATCTCGAAGTGGATGAACGATTCGGTCTTGGCGCTCGCCGGCAGCTCACCGCGCGCGAGCTCGTGGACGCCGATGAGCTCGCCTTTGGCCGATCGTTCGACGATCAGCTGGGGGTGCACGGTGATGTGAATGGCGTGGCCCATCTTGTTCAACGCCATGCTGAGCGAGTCGACGAGGAACGGCATGTCGTCGTTCGCCGTTTGCACGACCGTGTGCTCCGACACCCAGCCGTCGCGTTCGAGCGTCGGATTGAAGACTCGGACTTTCGCGGTGTGCGGCCGGCGAATGGCAGCCCATCTCAAGTGGGTCAGCGCTGCGGCGGCGAGCATGGCGGGGTCGCGCTCGATCTCTTCGAGCTCGGCTTGCGCATAGTAGTGATCGAGAAACTGCTTGCGGTCGATCGGCAACGCGCGATCGAGCTCGACCTTCTCGCCAGCCGCCGCAATGGCTCTGACGCACTTTGCCCGGCGTTTTTCTTCGGTGCCGGAATCTCGACGTGTCATGCGCTCCTGCCTGTTTGCGGCTCGGCGGCCGGCGGCATCTGTCGCAAGAGCTCGACACCGGCCTTCGGCTCGGCCCCGGACCTCGATATCCTAACAGGAGTGCAACGGCCGGAACTTGGGTTATAGTGCTTCGACGGCGGCCTCCGGTTGCCGAGGGCACGCGAAATGACGATAAAACCGGGCCAGGACGAAAAGTCGCCCCTGGCGACCGAGGCACAAGGCAGTGCCACTCAAGTCAGGTACGAGACGTACCTGCAGCTCGACAAACTCTTGAGTGCTCAGCAGCCCATCAGCATGCTGCCCGAGCACGACGAGATGTTGTTCATCATCCAGCATCAGGTCGCCGAGCTGTGGTTCAAGCTCATGCTTCACGAGCTCGACGCGGCCATCGCGTGTCTGCAGGAAGATCAACTCGCTCGCAGCATCAAGATCTTGAACCGCGTCAAGCAAGTGCAGCATCAGCTCATCTCGCAATGGTCGGTGCTCGCGACGCTCACGCCGACCGAGTACTCGGCATTTCGCGACTGCGCTCGGCTCGGCCTCGGGGTTTCAGTCGCCGCAATATCGTTTGCTCGAGTTCAAGCTTGGCAATAAGGAGCGCGGCTTGCTGGCGCGTTTCGGGCACCATCTCGAGCACTACCGGCAGCTCAAGCACGCGCTCGAGAGCCCGAGCTTGTACGACGAGTTTTTGCGGTATCTCTATCGCGTCGGGCACCGCGTGCCCGAAGTGCGCGTCGAACGCGATTGGACGGAGCCGCTACGAGCACCATCCGGGCGTCGTCGACGTGCTCAAGATTATCTACGAGCATCCCGACGAGTACTGGGCCGCCTACGAAGTCTCGGAGAGCCTCGTCGACATCGAGATCAACTTCCAGTCTTGGCGTTTCCACCACATGAAGACGGTCGAGCGAATCATTGGCGGCAAGACGCGGCTCGGGCGGCACGTCGGGCGTGAAGTTTCTCAAGCGTGCGCTCGACATCTCGTTCTTCCCCGAGCTCATCGAGGTTCGCAGCAAGATCGGTTGAGCTCAGGCCCGGTGCGACGCGGCCAAGTAGTCGCGGCTTTGCATTTCCTGGAGCCGGCTTCTCGTGCGCTCGAAATCGTGCAGCAGCTTGCGCCCGTCGTACAGCTCGGATAGTGGCACTGCCGCAGACAGGATGAGCTTCACGCGCCGGTCATAGAACTCGTCGACGAGGGCGATGAAGCGCCGAGCCTGGTTTTCGAGCATCGAATCGAACCGCGGCACGTCGGAGACGATCACCGTCTGATAGAGACGCGAGAGCTCGATGTAGTCGTCCTGGCTCCGAGGCCCGTCGCAGATGGCTGAAAAGTCGAACCAGACGACGCCGTCCGCCGCGCGC
Organism: uncultured Gammaproteobacteria bacterium; assembly: GCA_963786385.1. Classification (GTDB taxonomy): domain Bacteria; phylum Pseudomonadota; class Gammaproteobacteria; order Steroidobacterales; family Rariloculaceae; genus FEN-1219. Next base: position 121,681 of record CAWAYS010000003.1, on the reverse strand, counting down.
CGATAGTCGATCTTGCGGCCGAGGATCTCGAGGCTGCCGCCCTGATCGCCCTCGTCGGGGGCGATGGCGTCGAAGTATTCGGTCAAGCGCGCGTCGGCGGCCGTCGTCCCCCGGAACTTGGTAGACGTCTGCGCGTTCGAGCACGCGCAAGCGATAGTCCACGGCGCCGTCGACGTGGAGCACCTCGCAGTTCGCGCGCAGCAGCTCGATCGTGGGCACGAATCGTTGTCGCTGCAAGTCCTTCGCGATACAGATTTTCGGGCTCGATGTTCGACGTTGCGGCAAGCGTGACGCCGCGCGCGAACAGTCCCGCGAACAGATTGCCGAGAATCATGGCGTCGGCGATGTCGCTCACGACGAATTCGTCGAAGCAGATGATGCGCGTGCGCCCGGCGATTCGTTCCGCCACGAGATCGAGCGGATCCTCGCGCTCGCGCAGCTGCTTGAGCTCGTCGTGCACTGCGGCCATGAAGCGATGAAAGTGCTGCCGGAGCTTGTCTTCGAACGGCAGCGCCGAATAGAAGAGATCCATGAGAAACGTCTTGCCGCGACCGACGCTGCCCCACAGATACAGCCCGCGCTGCGGCGTAGGCTTGCGGCCGATCAGTCGGCGACGCGGCGACGCAAGCCGCGTGGCGGCGGACCGGAACGCACGAGGTCTCGAGTACAGGCGCTGCAGCGCTGCGGCTGCCTCCGCCTGGGCCGCGTCGGGCTTGAGCACGCCGCTGTCGACGCGGCACCGATAGAGATCGAGCGGTCCCTTCACGTCGCGAGCTCGGGACGGTTGCGGAAATGACTCAAGCGCTTCGGGGTTTGCGAGCGCGTCGCGGTTGCCGATCGGGCGGCCGTGGATCGTCTCGCGCACGGCGAGCTCGACGATTTTTCCGCTCAACGTGCGCGGGATGTCGGCGACGGAGAGAATCTTTGTCGGCACATGGCGAGGGCTCGCCTTGCGGCGCACGGCCTCGCGCAGCCGCCGCTCGAGATCGGCGTCGAGCGCATGGTCCGGCTGCAGACGCACGAATAAGACGACGCGCGTGTCGTCGCCCCATTCTTGGCCGACGACGACGCTCTCGGCGATCTCGTCGAACTGCTCGACGATGCGGTAGATCTCGGCCGTGCCGATGCGCACGCCGCCGGGATTGAGCACGGCATCCGAGCGACCGTAGATCACGATGCCGCCGCGCGCCGTGAGCTCGGCGTAGTCGCCGTGACACCAAGCGTTCGGAAACCGCTCGAAGTATGCGGCGCGGTACTTACGCCCGTCCGGATCGTTCCAAAAGGCGACGGGCATCGACGGGAACGGCGCGGTGCAAACGAGCTCGCCCTTGCGCTCGATGACTGCGTGTCCCTCCGAGTCGAAGATTTCCACCTTCATTCCGAGCCCGCGGCACTGCAGCTCGCCGCGATAAACGGGCAGCAGAGGGTTGCCGAGCGCGAAAGCACGAAACGATGTCGGTGCCGCCGGAGATCGACGCGAGCTGCATGTCGGCTTTGATTTCGCGGTACGCGAAGTCGAAGCTCGAGGGCGCGAGCGGTGAGCCCGTCGACAAGATGCTGCGCAACGAGTCCAGCGCGACGCTGTCGCGTGGCACATAGCCGGTCTTCTCGAGCGCGCCGAGATATCGGGCGCTCGTGCCGAACACGTTGATCGACTCGCGCTCGACGAGCCGCCAGAGGATGCCGGGATCGGGGGCGAGCGGTGCGCCGTCGTAGAGGACGATCGTGGCGCCGGCGGCGAGCGCGGAGACGAGCCAGTTCCACATCATCCAGCCACAGGTCGTGAAGTAGAACACGACGTCCCCCGGACGAATGTCGCAGTGCAGCGTGTGCTCTTTGCGATGCTGCAGCAACGTTCCGCCCGCGCCGTGGACGATGCATTTCGGTACGCCGGTCGTGCCCGACGAGTACAGAATGTAAAGCGGATGCGCGAACGGCAGCGGCGCGTAGGCGGGGGCCGCGTCGGTGGCCGCCAGCGCGTCGAACCGCGCGGCGTTCGGCAAATCTCGAAGGTCGGGCGACGGCGAGCGATACGCCACCACGACGACGCTGCGCAGCGACGGCAGGCGCGCGGCCAGGGCCCGCACGGTCGGCATCGAGTCGATGCTCTTGCCGTTGTAGAAATAACCGTCCGTCGCGAACAGCACTTTCGGCTCTATCTGGCCGAAGCGATCGAGCACTGCGTCGGCGCCGAAGTCGGGCGAGCACGACGTCCAGATGGCGCCGATGCTCGCCGTGGCCAGCATGGCGACGACGGTCTCGGGCCGGTTGGCAAGGAGTCCCGCGACTCGATCGCCGCGCTCGACGCCGCGTTCGCGAAGTGCCGCCGCGATACTCGCAACTTGTCGGCGGAGCTCGTCCCAGCCGAGCTCGATACGTTCGCCGCGCTCATTGGCAAAGACAATCGCCGCGCCGTCTCGCTCCGGGGCCAATAAATTGGCGGCATAGTTCAGGGCCGCGCCCTCGAACCATCTCGCGCCCGGCATGCGATCGAAGTCGGCCACGACGCGGTCGTAGGGCGTCGTCGAGCGGATTGCGCAAAAGCGCCAAACCTCCGCCCAGAACTCTTCGGGTTGCGCGATGCTCCAGTCGTAGAGCGCCGAGTAATCGGGTCGAGCGATGCTCGCTCGCTGCGCGTCGATAAAGCGCGCAAGGTTGCTTGCAGCGGCTCGCTGCGTCGACGGTTGCCAGATGGGTTCGTTCACAAAATCGCTGTCGAGTGCGTCAGGGCGGTGTCGGGAGCCGATGTTACAATGCACGCACGCTTTGCGCCCGCCCCGAGGATCCCAGCGACGTGCCGAGAGAGACGCTTGAATTCGACGTCGTCATCGTCGGCGCGGGTCCTGCGGGGCTGTCGGCAGCGTGCCGGCTCGCGCAGCTCGCGCAACGCGACGGCGTGCAGCGCAGCGTCTGCGTCGTCGAGAAAGGCTGCGTCTGTCGGGGCCCACATCATGTCCGGCGCCGTCGTCGAGCCGCGGGCTCTCGAGGAGCTTTTCCCCGATTGGCGCGAGCGAGGGGCGCCGTTGACCGTCGAGGTAGCCGCAGACTCGCTGGAATGGCTGCGCGGCGAGCGCTCGAGCCTGCGTATTCCCGGACCGTTCGTGCCGTCGGCCCTCGACAATCGCGGTAACTACGTCGCGAGTCTCGGCGACGTGTGCCGCTGGCTCGGTGACCAAGCAGAAGCGCTCGGCATCAACGTATTCCCGGGCTTTGCCGCGACCGAAGTGCTCTACGACGGCGATCGCGTCGCGGGTGTGGTCACGGGCGACATGGGGGTTGCGCGCGACGGCACGCATCGAGCCGAGTATCAGGCCGGGTACGAGCTGCGAGCGAAATACGTCGTTTTCGCCGAAGGTTGTCGCGGCAGCCTCGGACGCGAGCTCGAACGCAGGTTCGACCTGCGTGTGGGCGCGGACCCGCAGCACTACGGGATCGGGTTGAAGGAGATCTGGCAGATCGATCCCGCCAAGCACCGTCCGGGGACGGTGTTGCATACCGTGGGGTGGCCGCTCGACGATGCGACCGACGGCGGCGGCTTCGTCTATCACGCCGCGGCAGGTCAGGTGTATCTCGGGCTCATCGTCGCATTGAGTTATCGCAATCCCTATCTCGACCCCTTCCGCGAGTTCCAACGCTGGAAGCAGCATCCGCGCATTCGCGAGCTGCTCGTCGGCGGGCAGCGTGTTGCCTACGGCGCGCGCGCCGTAAACAAAGGCGGGTTGCAGTCGCTGCCGAAGCTTACAGTGCCGGGCGGGCTGCTGGTTGGATGCGAGGCCGGTTTTCTCAATGCGGCGAAAATCAAGGGATCGCATACGGCGATGAAGACCGGAATGCTCGCCGCGGAAACCGTGTTCGCAGCGCTAGGCAGCGCCACGCCGGCGCAAGCCGATGCCGAGATCGCTCGATACCCGGATCGGGTGCGCGGCTCGTGGGTTTGGAAAGAGCTTTATCGCACGCGCAACTTCAGCCCTGGCCTCGCCAGGCTCGGCACGCTCGTGGGCGGCGCGCTCGCGTTCGTCGAGCAAAATCTCTTACGCGGCCGCGTGCCGTACACGCTGCACAACCGCGTGCCGGATCGGGCGCGTCTCGACACCGCGGAGAGGTCCAGTCGCATCGACTATGCCAAGCCCGATGGTGTGATCTCGTTCGACAAGCCGAGCTCGGTGTTTCTCTCCAACACCGCACACGAAGAGAACCAGCCGTGCCATCTGCACTTGCGCGACGCGAATGTGCCGATCGAGACGGAACCTGCCGCGCTACGCGGAGCCGGCCCAGCGTTACTGTCCTGCCGCCGTCTACGAGGTCGTACGCGAGCGGCGAGCAGCCGCCCCGGTTTCAGATCAACGCGGCCAACTGCGTCCACTGCAAAACCTGCGATATCAAAGATCCGGCCGGGAACATCCGTGGGTGCCGCCCGAGGGCGGTGGCGGGCCCGAACTACGTAGGCATGTGATTCGCGGTCGAGGTCAGTCCCCGGCAGCGAGGTAGAGGGGGCGACTTCGGGCGTGGCCTCGAGAGCGGGGTCGGGCGCGCCGGTGTCGGAAGGGGCCAGGTCCGGCTCGCCGAGCTCGGCAAGAATGGCGCCGCGCGTTCGCGCACATCAACCGTCTTCGCCGAGCTGCGTCGGTGGGTCAGATCGGCGCGCAAACACGCACGCGCAACGGCCCCGGAGCGGGCAGCAGCGCGCCGGCCGGCAGTTTCCGCGCGCGCGCCGAAATCACGACCGGAACGACGGGCATGGCCGCGCGCGCGGCGGCGGTGAATGCGCCGCTGCTGAAACCGCTTTGAGCCCGGGCGTCGCATCGAACGTGCCTTCGGGGAAGACGCCGAGGGCGCCGCCGGATTGCGACGCGGCTCGACGAGGCGGCGGGCCGTGCGCTTGCGATGCTGCGCACTGTCGGCTCGATTGACGAACGCGGACCCCAGCCGGCGCAGCAAGAACCCGGCGACCGGGACAGTGGCCATCTCGTGCTTGATGAGGTAGGTGAAACCGGCGGCAGCGCGGCGGTCAAAACGATCCGTCGAGATAGCTCGCATGATTGGCGACGACCACGCACGGACAATGAGGCTCGAGGCCTGTCCCTGACCCGCACGGGACTGCCGACCGAGAAGAAAGAACAGTGCGCGCGCCCACGTTCGGGCGACTCGCCGGCGGCGATGCACGCCGGGCGTCACGGCCAGCAGCGCGCAGCACGGCAGCACGCACGTGACGAACGCGAGCCACGAGCTGAGCAACCGTAAAGGCAGGTTAGGGAGCGGGCAGTCTCAACCACGTCCGGACATCACTCCGTATTGCGCAATCACTCCGCCGCTGCGGGCCGGGGTGCGTTTATGTCAAAGGCCGGGTCGGCCGGAGGCGTCACTCGACCGATTTCCTGTCGCGTTTTCTGTGACACATTTCTCTTTATGTTAACGCCTGAGGGGTTTTGTGAAGCTGGTCACGCAGCCACCCACCATCGCGACCGCATACTCGATCCTGCGGATCGTGGGAGCTTGGACTCGGCCGGGACACAACGCACTGAATTTATTTGACTTTATTGGTTTCTGCGCGATGATCAGGACGCGTCTGGATTGGCGCGCGGCGGCGAAGGCAGCGGTCTCCCCTTCGGCCCGGTTTGCGCAGGGAATGGATAAGCACTCGCAATGGCGCATAACTTTCTCGCACAAAGACCCGGCAGAAGCCGGGTGACGGCTTGCCCAAAGATCCCAAAGCTTTGATCGATCGGTTTCTCGATGCGATTTGGATGGAGCGCGGACTCTCCGAGAATACGCTCGGCGCGTATCGCGCGGATCTGCTCGCGCTGCAATCACCGGCTCGCCGACACAGTCCGTCGATCTCGCCGCCGCGAGCCGCGCCGACGTCATGGATTACATCGCCTGGCGCGTCGAGGCGCGGCGCCAAGCCGCGCTCGACCGCGCGCCAGCTCTCGAGCTTCCGCCGGTTTCTATCGCTATCTGCTGCGCGAGGGCTGCATCACCGAAGACCCGACCGCGAACATCGCGATGCCGAAGATCGGCCGCGCGCTGCCGCAGTCGCTGACCGAGGAAGAAGTCGATGCGCTGCTCGCCGCGCCGCAACGTCACCGAGCCGCTCGGGCCACCGCGACCGCGCGATGCTCGAAGTGCTCTATGCGACAGGCGTGCGGGTCTCCGAGCTCATCAACCTCAAGATGAGCCAGATCAATCTGAACCAAGGCGTGCTGCGGATCGTCGGCAAGGGCGATCGCGAGCGGCTGATTCCGCTCGGCGACGAGGCCCAGGACTGGATCCGCGAGTTCATCGACGGCCCGCGCATCGAGATCCTGCTCGAGCGCCAGACCGACTACCTGTTCCCGACGCGGCGTGGCGATCGGATGACGCGCCAGGCCTTCTGGCACATCATCAAGCGCTATGCGAAGAAGGCCGGCGTCAAGAAGAAGCTCTCGCCGCATACGGTTCGCCACGCGTTCGCGACCCATCTGCTCAATCAACGGCGCGGATCTGCGAGTCGTGCAGCTGCTGCTCGGCCACAGCGACGTCTCGACGACGCAGATCTATACCCACGTGGCGCGCGAGCGCATGAAGGAGCTGCACAGCCGCCATCATCCGCGCGGCTGAACCGGCGCTGCCCGGCGCGGTATTACTTGCGTTTCGAACCGGTCGCTGTCTTTTTGCCAGAAATCGGGCGTTGAAGCTCGACCCACGAGACTGAGGAGATCCGCCGTGGAAAGCCGGACCCTGCTGGAGTCGATTCTGCCTTGCTCGCCGCCTTGCTGCTCGCGCACGCTCGCGGCCCAGGAAGTCGCTAAGCTGAGCCGCGAGGAGCTGGCCGCCAAGCTCGCCGGTGTCGAGCCGGCCGACATCTCCGATTCGCCGGTGCCGGGCGTTTACGAGGTGGCGGTCGGCTCGAGCGTCGCCTACGTCACGGCCGACGGCCGCTACATTCATGCAAGGCGAGCTTTACGACCTCGAGACACACCAGAACCTCACCGAGGAAACGCGCTCGACCGGCGCGCGTGGACCTCCTTGGCAGCGTCGACCGTGATCACATGATCGTGTTCAGCCCGAAGGACGGCAACGTCAAGCACACGGTCACGATCTTCACCGATGTCGATTGCGGCTATTGCCGGCAGTTCCATCGCGAGATCGACAAAGGTCAACGCGCTCGGCATCGAGGTGCACTACCTGTTCTATCCGCGCACGGGCCCGGACACCGATTCCTGGTACCAAGGCCGAGAAGGTCTGGTGCGCGAAAGACCGCAAAGCGGCGCTGACGCGCGCCAAGCTCGGCGGCAGCTTGCCCGACGAGGCATTGCACGGACAACCCGGTCGCCATCGCACTACGATCTCGGTCACGCAGGTCGGTGTGCGCGGCACGCCGGCGATCTTCTCCGAGTCGGGCGAGTATCTCGGCGGCTACCTGCCGCCGGCGACGCTCTCGAAGCGTCTCGACGAGGAAGACGACACCGCCACGCCCGGCGTTGGCTCGAACGTGCCGCAGTAGACAGCGGCCTCGCTCGGCCGTGCCTGCACGGAGTCGTCGAATGGAATGGATTGCCTCGCCCGAAGCGTGGGTCGCGCTCGTCACGCTGACGCTGCTCGAGATCGTTCTCGGCATCGACAACATCATCTTCATCAGCATTCTCGTCGGCCGGTTGCCCGAAGCAGAGCGTCCGCGCGCGCGTGTGCTCGGCCTCCGCTTCGCGATGGGCACGCGGATCCTGCTGCTGCTGCTCTTGATCACTGGGTCATGCGGCTGCGACGCGACGCTGTTCACGGTGCTCGACGTTGGGCATCTCAGGTCGGGATCTGATCCTGATCGGCGGCGGGCTTGTTCCTGCTCGCCAAAGCAACGCTCGAGATTCACGAGAGCCTCGAAGGCGCAGTGGAGCCGGAGTCGCATGCGGTCGCGGGCGCGCGATTTCGTCGGCGTGATCGTGCAGATCGGCATTATCGACATCGTCTTTTCGCTCGACTCCGTCATCACGGCCGTCGGCATGGCCGAGCATCGTCGCGGTGATGATTCATCGCGATCGTGCTCGCCGTCGGCGTCATGATGTTCTCGGCCGGCGCCATCGGCCGTTTCGTGGACGAGCATCCGACGATCAAGATGCTGGCGCTTGAGCTTTCTCGTGCTGATCGGCGTTGCGCTGATCGGCGAGGGCATCGATCTGCACATCCCGAAAGGCTACATCTACTTCGCGATGGCGTTCTCGGTCGTCGTGGAGTTGCTCAATCTGCGCATACGCCGCGCCCGCCAGCCGGTCCATCTGCACAAGAAAGAACCGAACTGAGCCCGCCGTCGCGGCGGCGAGTTGTCACGTCGCGGTCTTCGAACGGGCCGGTGAGGCGTACAAAAAGGGGGGAATGCATGAGCACGATCATCGATCCGCAGAGCTTCGATCTCACGAACGGTTTCAACGTTCTGCGCATCGTCTGCGGGCTGTTTCTGATCCCGCATCTGTTCGTGAAGTTTCGCAATCAGGACTTCGTCAAAGGGTTCATGGACAAGGCGGGTCTGAGGCCGCCGATCTTGTGGCTGTATTGCTCGTTCGCGATCGAGATCGTGGCGTCCATCGGTCTCGTGCTCGATCTGTATACGCACTACGTGGCCGTGCTGACCGGCATGTTCCTCCTCGTCGCCTCGTGGGCCAGCTGGCGCGTGTCCGAGGGCAAGTGGATGTGGAATTTCGGCGGCGCGGAGTATCCGCTCTTTTGGGCAATCTGCTGCTTCGTCGTCGCGCTGCAGGCCTAGCGATGCACGCAGCTTTCGGCCGGAGCGTGCACGTCACTTGGCTGGTCGCCGGGTTGCTCGGTGCCTGCGGCCACTCGGCCTACGCCGGTGCGCTGCGGGCCGAGGTCGAAGCCGTCGCGCGTGCCAATTTCCCCGAATACCTCGATCTGCTCCGTGTGCGCAACGTGCCCGAGGAGCGGACCGATATGGGTGCCAACGTCGAGTTTCTCGAGCGCGCGTTTGGGCGCCGCGGCTTCACGACACGGCGTATCGAGAACGCTGCCGGGCCTCCGGTTCTGGTCGCGGACGCCGCGGGCAGCGACGTGAGCGCGCCGACCGTCATGTTCTACATCCATTACGACGGACAGCCCGTCGCTGCCGACGAGTGGTCTCAACCTGATCCGTTCGAGCCCGTCGTGCGGCGCCGCGGCAAAGATGGCGTGTGGACAGAGGTCGGCGCCGAGGCCGTGCAGGCGCGCCCGTTCGATCCGGAGCTGCGCGTCTTCGCGCGATCGGCGTCGGACGACAAGGCGCCGATCATCATGTTGCTCGACGCCATGGATCTGCTTGCGGCGCGCGGCGAGCGGCCCGCTTTTCACGTCAAAGTGTTGCTCGACGGTGAGGAAGAGAGCGGCTCGCCGAATCTCGGGGCGATGGTCGAGTCGGCGCCCGACGCGTTTCGCGCCGACGCCCTCGTCGTGCTGGACGGGCCCGAGCACGCCTCGGGGCGCCCGACGCTCGTCTTCGGGAATCGCGGCATCACTCAGGTCACTCTCACGGTATTCGGTCCGAAGGCGCCGCTGCACAGCGGTCATTTCGGCAACTATGCGCCGAATCCCGCCCAGCGGTTGGCCGCGCTTCTTGCGACCCTCAAAGACGACGAAGGTCGCGTGCGCGTGCCGGGGTTTTACGACGGCGTCGAGCTCACGGCCGCCGATCGCACGATGCTCGAGGCCGTCGATGACGACGAAGCCGCCTTGCTGCGCCGCATCGGCGTTGCGCACCCGGAGGCCGTCGGCAAGAGCTATCAGGAAGCGCTGCAGTTCCCGTCGCTCAACATCCGCGGGCTCGCCGCCGGGCACGTCGGTGCGCAAGCCGCAAACGTGATTCCGAGCGAAGCCGTTGCCGAGATCGATATGCGGACGACGCCGACCACCGACGGGCGCAGACTCTATGCGCTCGTGCGCCGCCACATCGAGCGGCAGGGCTACCACCTCGTGGAAGGCGCGCCGAGCGACGAAGAGCGTAGGCGCTACGACAAGCTCGCAAGCTTCAGGCTCGATTCCGTGCAGGCCGCGATGCGCACGCCGGCCGATTCCACGATCGCGCGTTGGGCCGAGGCGGCCCTACGGTCGCCGGCGGCGGCCGAGCCCGACGAGCCGCCGGTTCGCATCCGAATGATGGGCGGCACGGTGCCGACCGACGTGCTGGTCGGCGCGCTGCGCGTTCCGTTCATCCTCGTGCCGACGGTCAACGGCGACAATAACCAGCATGCGCGCGACGAGAATCTGCGTATCGGCAACCTCGTGACGGGCACGGAAACGGTGTACGCGCTACTTACGAGGCCTTATCAGGCTCACTGATCCGCGCAGCCTTGCGCTGCGGCCGGCTACCGGCATATGCCCGCGTCGGCTTTGCCGAACTCTTGCTTGGTTCCGGAAAAACCGCCGCTGCGACAAAACGCCGCATCGCGATAGTCGAGCAGGGCGCCCGCAGGGGCCGCCAAGGTCCGCGTTCCGCGCGATTCCCGGCCCGGGTAGCGATCGGTGTGGAGCGGGATCGTGAAGGCGCCGAGCACGGGTGCCATCCAGCCTTCGCGCGCGTTCATGTCGTATAGATCGTCGTACCAGCTTGCGCGGCGCACGTCCTTGTCAGTCGGGTAGGGGCCGAACACCTGTCGCCAGCGCCGTTTGTCGAGCGTATTCCAAACTGCTTTATTCCATTCTTGCGCGCCGGGAATCACGATCTTCGCGATGATCGCCGACGGGTCGAAGGTCGCGACGTCGACGTACCAGTCCCAGGCGTTGCCTTCGCCGCAGTGCAAGCCGTACGCGTTGTGGATGCAGAGATTGTCGTGAAAGATGCTGCCGACGCTCACGTTGATCTCGACGCTCCCCATTTGCGTGCCATCGGGCATCGTGAACAGGTCGACCCACCGGCTTTCGGCTTCGAGCCCGCCGTCGCAGTGCGAGCCTATCGCGCCGAAGCAGTTCTCCGGGTGCGCGAGAACGGGTTGTCCGAACACGCTGCGGGCTTCGCCTAGGCTCGGCATCGGCGCCGGTGCCCAGGCACCACGAAGCTGAATTCGCTCGTTCGATTGCGCAACGCGACGCCACACCTCGGTCCATGCAGTTGCGCCGGACCTCAATGCAGCGATCAGCGGCTCGGCTTCCTCGGCGGTCGCTTCGCGCTGGAGCAGATACCAATATGCGTGATTGACGATCCAGATCGCATCGAAGGCGTCGACGAGCTCGTCGTAGGGCAGCGAGAGCTTAGCGGCCAGGTTCTTCCACCGCGTTGCGTCGGGCGCGCCGCTCGTATGGCGCCTTAGGCCTTCGTCGTAGGCTTGCGCGACCCATGCCTCGCGCGTGCCGATCGTCAGCTGCGCGACGCCGGGGTTTTCGGGCATGAAGATGCCGTTGAATAGCGCACGCACTTGCCATTCGTAGGCGCCCATCGGCACCTGCTGAAGGTCGAGGCTCGTGGCCGTCACTTCGGTTTGCGGCAGATGTTGCCCCTCGAGTCGGTAGGCCGTCGCGCCGGCCACCGGTTCCCAGCTGAGATGCACACCGTCGTTACCGACGAGCTCGGCCTGCATGCTCGCGGGATTGACGGGCGGCGGGGTTTGCACTGCCAGCAGCTCGCTCGCGCCGCTCGCTTCGGCGCCACGCTGCGCGCTCGTCGGCAGACTGTAGAACGCGACGACCCAGACGTCGTGCGTGAGGCCCGGTGCGAGTCCGTCGAACGTCGCCGAATAGGCGGTCTTGCCCGTCTCGCTCGCAACGGCGATCTTCGGGCCATCGCCCCGGCCTCGCTCGAGCGCGTGAGCTTCATAGCGCGTCGCGCCTGCCGCGGGCAGCCACGAGACCGTGATGCTGCCGGGTCCGTTCGGAGTGACACCCGAGAGCTGCGGTCCCGGCTGCGAGACGGCGCTCGTATCGATCGCGCGCGACCCGAAGTCATTGCCTGCGAGGGCTTGCGGCAGTGCGGCCGGCGCCGCCCCGGTGCCGGCGGCGGCACCGGTCGTCACGTCGAAGCGTCCCGCGAAGGTCGGCTCGGTCGCGCCGGGCACGAACAGTTGGATGCGGATCGTGCCGCCGTTCGGCCCGCCGGCCTGGTCGGGGATCTCGATCTGTGCGCCGACGTTCGGTGTCGTGCCGCGCAGGGTCGCCGACAGCATGCCTGCGATCGGTTGCGCGTCGTCGTCGTTCGGATACCAAACGACGCGCGCGGACGTGGCCGTGCCGGCTTCGGCGCTGAGCACCTGGACGAAGGTGTGCCACGGCCCGCTGCCCGGGACCACGTTGCCGCCGGTCGTGCCGTTGACGAGGATCGCACCTGCGGGCGCGCCGTCGGCCGGCGCAATGGCCGAGGCCGCTGGGGAAGCCGATACGCCCGCACGGGCACGCACGGCCGTCCGGCTCGTAGCCGCGGCCGTGACGGGGCTCTGGGCCGTGGTCTCGCCGCCCGGCTGGGCCACGTAGCACTGATAGCGCATCTCGTACCGAGCTTTGCCGTCGCCAGCGAGGCTGCGTCGCACGAGCTGCAGCTCACCGCGGTCGCAGTTGGTCGGACACGGGTTAAGGTCGGTGTCGGGATCGGGCTGCGCGCTCGTCCACGCCGTGCCGCAGCTTCGCGGCGCCGGCGTCCCGGCGACCGGCAGTAGCACGTCGGGTGGCTGATCGACGACGAGCTCCGGCAGATAGCATTCATAGCGAGCTTGGTACTGCGTTTCGTCGCCGACCTTGCGGCTGTCGAGCACCTGCCGCTCGCCGCGCTCGCAGGCGGGCGGACAAGGGTTTGCATCCGCTTGCGGGTCGTCGCTCCACTCGGTCCAATGTGTGCCGCAGCTGTCGCGCGGGATCACGATCGCGCCGGGGCCAGCCTTCGCGAGTGGCGTCAGGAGGCTCGTCGCGGGCGCTCTGGCTCGAACGTTTGCGGCCGGCAGCTGTGCCGAGGCGCCGTTGGCGTAGAGCGCGAGGATCACTGCGCAGCAGACGGCCCACCGCCCGCGCTTCATATGCCGGTTTCCCATCGCGAACCCCCCCTTGTCGCCTCGTGTTACGCCCGATTGTGTTGTCGACGGCTGCCGCCGGACAGCGCTACAGCACGCCCTTGAACAGGCCCCGCAAACCTTTCTTGACCTTTTCTTTCGGGCTGTCGTCGGCCGGGCCATCGTCGGCGTTGTCGTCCGGGCTTTCTTTGGGCGCGGTCTCGGAGGCCGGTGCCGCCGCGGCCGGTGCACGGCCCGCCGGCGCGCTCGCACTGCCCGTCGGCTGCCGGTAGCTGATGTTCCAGGCGGAGAGCGGCGCCTGCTCGACCCAGCCTGCCGTCTCGGTGTCGAGCAGCGCGCGGTCTTTCGAGTAGTCCTTCTGGTAGCCGTGCAATGCGTCGTCGATCACGATCAGCGTGTAGTAGTCCTCTTGATCGATCGCCTTGAGGTAGTCGAGCGCCGGGCCCCAGATGGCCTCGTCCATCTGCTTGTTGCCCGCGGCCTGGATCGCGTCTTGCTGCGCCTTCTGCGCGGCGCCGATTTGGGTCTGTCGCGCCTCTTGCTCGGTGTTCAGCGCGGCAAGCTCTGGGTTGCTCCGCTCGAGCTCGTCGATCTGGTCCAAGATTTCGTCGGCCTCGTCGTCCTTGCCCTGGGCGACCAACTGCATGGCCTGTTGGGTGAGGGCCATGTACCGCTGCGCGAGCTGCGGGTTGTTCTGCATCACGCTGTTCAACTTGGCATTCTCCGCTGCGGTGGGTCCGGCATCGTTCTTGGCCGCGGCCGCGTTGAGCTGCAGCACGCCGTTGATCGGCGCCGTCGTGGCCGCCTTCTCTCGCTCCTCACGAATCTGACCGTAATGCTTGCGCAACAGCGTATCCGCGGTTTCCAGCATCGGGCCTTTGCGCTGAAACAAAGCGGACTCGAGGTGACCGTATTGCTTATAGAGCGCATCGAGCTCCGACTGCTTGCGCTTGCTCGGATCGCCGAACCAGTCCACGCCTTCGATGAACATGCCGAAGTGCTGCGATTGCGCATAGAACTTGTAGGCTTCCTGGCCCTCGAACCCGTCCTGCGGTAGCTCCGGCGATTTCGTGTTGCCGAGGACTCGGGGTGGCGCCAGCGCGTGAACCGAGACGCTGCTGTAGCCAAAACCCGGAGCCTCCTCATCGCCACCGGGGAACCAGGCGTGCTCGGCGAGGACGATGAAGCCGTGCTCGCCGTGCTCGCCTTGGATCGCATGCATCGGGCCGACGGCCTTGTCGTAGAACGCCTTCACCTTCTCGATCGGGTCGCGGGACAAGAAGCACCAAGGGCCTGCGGCTTCGCCGGCGGCCTCGGCCGCCTTGGCCGTGATTTCTTTGCCGTTGAGATCTCGTGACGTCGTGCGGGCGCCGCAGTCGAGCGCTTTAACGCCCCCGAAGGTTCGGACATAGAAGGAGTCGGCCTTTACCCCGTCGGCAAGCACGGCCGGCACCGCGCCTGTGTAAACGGGCGCCACCAGACGATCGGCGTCCGCCGCGCAGACGGTGTGGAGGGCGAACGTCGAGGCGAACGCTAAGGCCAACGAGTCGAAACGAAACTTCGTCGTCATGGGCTTGTCTCCAATGGACGTGCCCGCAGACTGGCGCAAGGCGCCGACCTTGTTAATGATGCAGGTGCATCATTGGCGACGACTCGTTCGTGCGTTAGCTTCGCCCCAGGGGGGTGCTATCTAGGGGTCGGCGTCGCGCAACGCGTTCACGAGCTCGGCTTTGCTGTGGACGTTGAGCTTCGTGTAGATGTTGCTCAGATGATTGCGCACTGTCGTCGGCGCTATTTGCAGCGCGCGCGCGATGTCCCCGTAGGCGGCGCCGCTTGCGAACGCGCGCGCGATTTCGACCTCGCGCGAGGATAGCCGATCGAACTCGACCACCTCGCGTAGCGACAACAAGCAAAATTCGTCGTAGGGTTTCCAGTCCGCAGCGACAACGCGGCCGTTGCGCCAACGGCCTTCGGCCGATGCTGCGACGCTGTCGCACAACGGGATCGGCAGCTGCGGTCCGCGCCAATCCGGCCACTCGAGTTGCAGTCGACGCGGGAAGTCGCGCTCGGCGTGGTAGAGAAATCCCTCCCGGTCGCAAACGGCGTGCGTTCGCGCGCCGCGGTCAGTGCCCGACAGCGCGCGCAGATGATTGATCGCCACGAGCTCGGGGAAATGCGCAACCAAGGCTTGGGTGAGCGCGCGTTCCTCGGCCGAGAACGGTACCGAGCTCTGTGCCCGGTAGAGTGACACGGCAAAGAACAAGCCGGCCACGAGATCCGCGTCGACGACAGCGAGAACATACGTCAGGCCGAACCTGCGGCAATGCGCCAGCGCGTCGGGATGCACGATCGCTTGCATCTCCGGGTTCAGCACGTCCACGTTGATGACGGTGCCGAGCGACTGAAAAGCGCGAGCGAAGACGACGTCGTGCTGTTTGATCTTCTCGTAGTTCTCCATCATTTCGGGAGGCTGGTCGAGCGTGACCAATGCATGGATGTGCTGGCCGTCGCGCCGTACGCTGCCGGAGGCCCAGAGCGCAGAGTCGAACGGGAGAAACGAGCGAACGCGTTGCAGCGCGTCGAGCCGAAATCGGCCCGCGGGCGTTTCGGCAGCGGCTCGGTATAGATCGCGCAGCAATTGGCTGAAGGCGTCGATCACGAATCGAGATTGCAAGGCGTTTCGAGCCCCCGGGCGGTGTCACCCCGATCGAGTGATGGTACGGACTGAAGCGAATCCTGTCAGCCAGTGCTCGGCGCCGGTCACGGGCCTGTGGACGGCGCGTGATGGGAGCGACTGAAATTGCGACGGGCGGTGCGCCCTTTTCGTGCTTAAGTGGTGCCGGGAGAGGGACTTGAACCCACACTCTGTTGCCAGAACCGGATTTTGAGTCCGGCGCGTCTACCAGTTCCGCCATCCCGGCCTTGTTGAGCCCCCGAGGCAGGTCGATCTGACGATCGCGGGAGCGCAGCCGGCGCACAGTGTGCCAAAAAAGCCGACCGCCCCGCCACAGGTGCGCGACTGTTTTCGGTCCGCCTGCATCTAAGCTAGTCGAGACATGCCAAAGCCGTTGCCACAGATCGATGCCGCTTTGCTCGCCCGCGCCCAGCGCGGCGAGCGCGACGCGCACGCCAGGCTCTATGAGCTGTTCGGCTCGGCCGTGTATACGCTCGCGCGGCGAATGCTCGCATCGACGGCCATTGCCGAGGATGTCTTGCAGGAAACGTTCGTCGAAGTGATTCGCAAGATCGGCACTTACCGCGGCGACGCGCAGTTCGGCTATTGGGTCAAGCGTATCGCGATCAACAAATGCCTGATGCACCTGCGCTCGGGTTGGGTCGCGCGGCGCTCCGAGGGCCCCGATGTCGAGCAGCGCGTCGCGCGCCGCGAGTTGCTCGACGAGCGGATCGCGCTCGAGCACGCGCTCGACGCGCTGCCCGACACGGCGCGGGCCGTCGTTTGGTTGCACGACGTGGAAGGGCACACGCATCAGGAGATCGGTCGAATGATGGGTCACACCGCGAGCTTTTCGAAGTCGCAGCTCGCGCGCGCGCACGAACGGTTGCGCACTTTGCTCGAAGGCGACCCCGAAGAAAGTGAAGCACCGCTATGCACCCCAGAACTGAAGACTTGCTGACGATTCGCGACGGCGAGCCGATGGAATCCACTGCGCTCGAGAGGGCGCGTGCCGCGCCCGACTTCGCGCACGAGCTCGAGCGGCTCGTGCACATGCGCCGGGCGCTCGATGACCTGCCCGAGCTCGACACGCCCCAGGACGGTTGGGGACGCGTGCTCGAATCGCTCGACAGCAGTCCGCCCGGGCGGCGGGCGTGGTGGCCGTGGGCCCTGCGCGGCGCGGTCGCGGCCGCGGTGGCGGTCGGCGCCATGGCTTATCTCATGCGAGCTGGGCAGGTGAGGCCTACGGACCCGCCGGCGTTGGCTGCGACGCCGAGCGCAGTGGTGCAGCCTGCAACGGCGGCACCTGCCGTCCCCGCGTCGTTCGTCTCGCTCGTTCAACAGTCCGAGCGGCTCGAGCGCATGCTGGCCGAGATTCCTTATCAGCGCCCGCTCATGAGTGGGCGAACGGCCAGCATGATCGTCGGGCTCGAGGATCGCATCGCCTATATCGACGAGCAGCTCACTTACGGCGTCGCGCGCGGGTTGTCCCCGCCCCAGCAACAAGCGCTTTGGTCGGAGCGAGTCGAGCTCATGAATGCGCTCGTGCACGTGCGGCTCGGGCAAGCGGAGCCCGCCGGTTTTTGAGCGCCGCCACGAGAGGATCCGAAAGAGGAATACAGTCATGCGTTACCCGACACTCATCGCTTGCAGCACCGTCGCTGCGCTGGCCTTTGCCGGCTCACCTGCCGTCGCCCAGGATCGCGCCGGTGCGCAGCGGCAGGCCGAGGAAAGTGCCGGCCGCGAGACGCGGCGTGCGGCCGAGGCGTCGGCACAGGCCTCCGAGGAGGCGCGCCGCGCGAGCGTGCAAGAGGAGCTGGACCGCGCCCGCGACGAAATGGAGCAGGCGGCGGCCGAAGTCGCGCGCCTGTCGGCCGAGTACGCGGGGCCGATCGTCAAGGACGTCACGAAGCGTTTCCACTTCGCGGGCCAGCGCGCGATGCTCGGGCTCAACGTCGCCGATACGGACCAAGGCGCTCGCGTCAACGGCGTGAGTCCGAACGGGCCGGCCGCCGAGGCCGGGCTCGAGGTCGGCGACGTGATCACGTCGATCGACGGCGCGAGCCTCGTCGGCGGCGCGGCCGGTCAGTCGCCTTCGGAAGTCCTGCTGGCGCAGATGCGCAACGTGGACGTCGGCAAGCAGATCGCGCTCGGCATCGTGCGCGACGGCAAGCCGCAGGCGGTCACCATCACGACGCGCGAGCTCGAGCCGGGACAGTTCTTCGGCCTGCCTCGCGGCAACTGCGCGGGACGCGCGGGCGACGACTCGTGCTTCTCGTTGTCGTTGCCGGGCCCGAACACGTGGCAACGGTTCTTTGTCGGCTACGATCCCTGGCGCCGGATGCAGCTCGTAACGCTCACGCCCGAGCTCGGCACCTATTTCGCTACTCAATCCGGTCTGCTCGTCGTGCGCGCGCCGAACGACGCGTCACTCGGGCTTGCGCGACGGCGACGTGATCCTCGAGATCGGCGGCCGGGCCCCGAGCTCACCCGAGCATGCGCTCAGGATTCTCGCGAGCTTCGATCCTGGGGAGACACTCGAGATGACGATCATGCGCAAGCAGCGTCGCGAGACGCTCGATATCACGATGCCGGCCGATCCCGCCGGGAGGGGCTAGAATCGCGCTCCGATGAATCGGAGCGACTTCAACTACGAGCTGCCTGCGGAGCTGATCGCGCAGGCGCCGCCCACCGAGCGCGGCGCGAGCCGCTTGCTCGTGCTCGACGGCGCGACGGGTGCGGTGACGGACCGGCGTTTCGCGGATCTGTGCGAGCTCGTCCAACCCGGCGATCTCATGGTCTGCAACGACACGCGCGTCTTGCCCGCCCGCCTGTTCGGCCGCAAGCCGACGGGCGGGCGCGTCGAAATACTGCTCGATCGTGTCCTCGGCTCGCAACGTGCGCTCGCGCAACTGCGTGCGAGCCACGTGCCGCAAGCCGGGGGCCAGATCGAGCTGCCCGGCGGTGCGCACGCACGCGTCGAGGGGCGTCACGGTGCGTTCTTCGAGCTCACGTTCAGCACGGATCTCGAGGCGCTGCTCGAGGCCCACGGCGGAGTGCCGCTGCCGCCCTACATCGAGCGCGCACGCCGACGAGAGCGACCGCGAGCGGTATCAGACCGTTTTCGCCAGATCGCCAGGCGCGGTCGCGGCGCCGACGGCGGGTCTGCACTTCGACGAGCCGATGCTCGACGCTCTCGAGCGTCGCGGCGTCGAGTTTGCG
The DNA here is from genome assembly GCA_963786385.1 of uncultured Gammaproteobacteria bacterium. GTDB lineage: Bacteria > Pseudomonadota > Gammaproteobacteria > Steroidobacterales > Rariloculaceae > FEN-1219. Next base: position 102,838 of record CAWAYS010000003.1, on the reverse strand, counting down.
TTTTTGACGCTGCATGTCGGCGCGGGTACCTTCGCGCCGGTGCGCACCGAGCGGGTCGAGGACCACGAGCTCCATGCCGAATGGCTGCGCGTGCCGGCCGAGGTGTGCGCAGCCGTCGCACGGTGTCGCGAGCGTGGCGGGCGCGTGATCGCGGTCGGCACGACGAGCGTTCGTGCGCTCGAGACGGCGGCTCGCGGCGGCGAGCTCGCGCCTTTCGAGGGCGACAGCCGACTGTTCATCTATCCTGGATTCGAGTTTCGGGTCGTCGACGCCATGGTCACCAATTTCCATCTGCCGGAGTCGTCGTTGCTGATGCTCGTCGCAGCATTCGCCGGGCGCGAGGCGACGCTGGCGGCGTATCGCCATGCGGTGGCCGAGCGCTACCGCTTCTTCAGCTACGGTGACGCGATGTTCGTGACTCCGGCTCGAGCATGCGCGCGGAGTCCGTTATGCAGTTTGACTTGCTCGCGCGCGACGGTGCGGCGCGCCGCGGCCGCATCACGTTTAGGCGGGGCGTGATCGATACGCCGGCCTTCATGCCCGTCGGCACCTACGGCAGCGTGAAAGCCATGACGCCCGAGGAGCTCGAAGCGATCGGCAGCCAGATCGTGCTCGGCAACACGTTTCATCTGCTGCTGCGTCCGGGCATCGACGTGATTCGGGCGCACGGTGGATTGCATCGGTTCATGCATTGGGAACGGCCGATTCTGACCGATTCGGGTGGCTTTCAGGTGTTGAGCTTGCAGGCGCTGCGCAAGATTACGGAGGCGGGCGTCGAGTTTCGCTCGCCCGTCAACGGCGACCTCATCATGCTCACGCCGGAGCGTTCGATCGAGATGCAGCATGCGCTCGGCAGCGACATCGTCATGATCTTCGACGAATGCACGCCGTACCCGGCCGATCGCACGGCCGTGCGCGAGTCCATGCAGCTGTCCTTGCGTTGGGCCAAGCGCAGCCGTGCGGCGTTCGACGCGCTCGAGACGGCCGCCGCCGACGACTCGGCGTTGTTCGGCATCGTGCAAGGAGGCGTATTCCCCGAGCTGCGGCGCGAGTCGCTCGAGGGTCTGCGCGAGATCGGCTTTTCGGGCTATGCCGTCGGCGGGCTCGCGGTCGGGGAGCCGGAGGCCGAGCGGCTGGCCGTGCTCGAAGCGCTCGAGCCCCATCTGCCGCAGGACCGGCCCCGCTATCTCATGGGGGTCGGCACGCCGGCCGATCTCGTCGCGGCCGTCGTGCGCGGCGTCGATATGTTCGATTGCGTGATTCCGACGCGGCATGCCCGTAATGGGCAGCTGTTCACGAGCGAAGGCACGCTCAATGTCCGCAATAGCCGCTTCGTCCGCGATACGGGCCCGATCGACTCCGCATGCGACTGCTACACGTGCAGTCACTACTCGCGGTCCTATCTGCGCCACCTCCAGCAGTGCAACGAGATCCTCGGCGCGCGCCTCGCCACCTTGCATAATCTGTATTTCTATCAACGGCTCATGGCCCGGATCCGCGCGGCGATCGAGGCGGGCCGGCTCGACGAGCTCGCGACCGAGGTCGGCCGAGCCTCGACCCCTACATCGGCTGTGTCATAATGGCCGGCGGTCTCGGTTTGCGCCGGGGCGACACTCATCGAAACAAACGGATCGACGCATGGATTTCATGAGCTTCTTCATCAGCGACGCAGCGGCGCAAGCCACGGGTGCAGCCGGCGGACAGAGCCAGCTGCTCGGGTTTCTACCGCTGGTCGTAATCTTCGTATTGTTCTACTTTCTGTTGATCCGGCCGCAGCAGAAGAAGCAAAAGGAGCATCGCCAGATGGTGGACGCGCTCTCGAGCGGCGACGAGATCGTCACGGGTGGCGGTGTGCTCGGCAAGGTCTCGGCGGTCGGAGAGCAGTTCGTCACGGTGGACGTCGCCGACGGCATCTCGATCAAAGTGCAAAAGCACACGATTGCGGCGGTGCTGCCCAAGGGCACGATGAAGAGCTCTTGACGGCCGATCACGCATGAATCGCTATCCTCTCTGGAAGAACTTGCTCGTCTTCGGCGTCGTTTTCGTGGCGACGATCATCGCTTTGCCGAACGTCTTCGGCGACGACGAGGCGCTGTTCGTGTCGCGCTCGGATGGCGAGCCCGTTCAACAGTCGACGCTCAATACGATCACCGACACGTTGACGAAAGCCAACATCGAGTACATGGCGGCGGATCTGGAGGACAAGCACGCGCTGATTCGCTTCGACACCGTCGACGATCAGCTGCGCGGCGCCGACGCGCTGAAAGCCGCGCTACCCAATAACGTGGTCGCGCTGACTCTGTCGTCGCGTATGCCGGGATGGCTTCGAGCGCTAGGCCTGAAACCGATGGCGCTCGGGCTCGATCTGCGCGGCGGCGTTCACTTTTTGTACCAAGTGGACCTCGAGACGGCGATTCGGCAATACCTGACCTCGTACGAGACGGATGTCAGAACGCAGTTGCGTACGGCACGCATCCGCAACGACGTGCGCGTCGAGAACGATGCGTTGCGAGTCACGATCCTCGAGCCGAGCGATGCGATGCGGGCCGAAGAGATCATCAATAAGCTCGATAGCGGCAATCAGCTGATCCAGCTCGGCCAGGCGACGAGCCGTTTGCTCGTCGATCGGGCGGACGTCGGCGGCAAAGTCGAGTTCACGGTGCGTTTGTCGCCGGCCGCGCTCAAGGAGCGACAAGACTTCGCGATTCAGCAAAACACATTGACGTTGCGCAATCGCGTGAACGAGCTCGGCGTCTCGGAGGCCGTCGTGCAGCGCCAAGGGCTCGACCGGATTCTCGTCGAGCTGCCCGGTGTTCAGGATCCGGCCGAGGCGAAGCGCGTGCTCGGGTCGACGGCCACGCTCGAGTTCCATCTCGTCGATACGGAGAACGATCCGTTCGAGGCGGAGCGGCGCGGCCGCGCGCCGCTCGGCTCGGAGCTCGAGCACGAGAAAAACGGCACGCCGCGACTGTTGAAGCGCGACGTGATCGCGTCGGGCGATCAGCTGATCGATGCGACTTTCGCCTACAGCCAGGGCCGGCCGGCCGTGAACGTGCGGCTGAACGCGCAGGCCGCGCGCAAGATGCTCGATACGACGACGCAGAATCTCGGCCGGCCGATGGCCGTGCTGTTCATCGAAGACAAGCCGAAGCTCGTCGAGCGCAACGGCCAGCAGGTCGTCGGTGAGCCCGATCGCAAAGAGACGGTCATCAACGTCGCGACGATCAACGGCGTGTTCTCCGATCGGTTCCAGATCACGGGCCTCACGCCGTTCGAGGGCCAAAACCTCGCTTTGGGGCTGCGCGCAGGATCGCTCGCCGCGCCGATCGTACCCGTGGAGGAGCGGACCATCGGTCCGAGCCTCGGCCAGGAGAACATCGATCGAGGTATCGACGCGACGGTGCTCGGCTATTTGCTCGTGGTGGTGCTCATCGCCATCTACTACCGAATGTTCGGCATCCTCGCCAACATCGCGCTGCTCGGCAACGTGGTGATGCTCGTCGCGGTGATGTCGTTGTTCCAATCGGTGCTCACGCTGCCCGGTATCGCGGGTATCGTGCTCACGGTCGGCATGGCTGTCGACGCGAACGTGCTGATCTTCGAGCGCATACGTGAGGAGCTCGCCAACGGCAGCACGCCGCAGGCCAGTATCCGGGCCGGATTCGACAAGGCCTACTCGACCATCGTCGATGCGAACCTCACGACGTTGATCGCCGCGCTCGTGCTGTGGATGTTCGGCACGGGGCCGATCCGGGGCTTTGCAGTGACGCTCACGATCGGCATCGGCACGTCGATGTTCACGGCGATCACCGTCACGCGGGCGCTCGTGAATTTCACGTATGGCGGCCGGCAGCTCAAGCGGCTGTCGATCGGCTATCGGCTGCCCGCTTAGGCGGTTGGTTTATTCGATGCCGGCCGTGAACGGCGCGAGTAGCTTCGAGAGCGCTGCGTAGATTTTCGGATTGCCCGCAACGACGTTGCCGCTCTCGATGTAGGCGTCCGTGCCGCGAAAATCGCTGATCCGACCGCCGGCCTCGCGAATGATGAGCGCGCCGGCGGCGACGTCCCACTTGCTCAGGCCGAGCTCCCAGAATCCGTCGATGCGCCCGGCGGCGACGTAACACAGGTCGAGCGCGGCCGATCCGGGCCGGCGCACGCCGGCGGTTTCGAGCATTACCGCGCGCAGCATGTCGAGATATCGGTCGATGTGCTCCAGGTTGAGCCGGTAAGGGAAGCCCGTGCCGATGAGGCTCGGCTGCAAGGTTGTGCGCTTGCTCACACGAATCTTGCGCCCGTCGAGTTGTGCGCCTTGGCCGCGGCTTGCGCTGAAGATCTCCTGGCGCAGCGGATCGTAGACGACGCCGTGCTGGAGCTCGCCGCGCTGAGCGACGGCGATCGAGACGGAGAACACGGGAAAGCCGTGCACGTAGTTCGTGGTGCCGTCGAGCGGGTCGATGATCCACTGGTACTCGTTGTCGCCGCTCGCGCCGCTTTCCTCGGCGAGGATCGCGTGGTCGGGATAGTGATCGCGGATGACTTCGATGATTGCGGCCTCGGCGGCGCGATCGACTTGGGTCACGAACTCGTTGCGGCTCTTCTCGGCCACTTGCAGTGCCTCGAGCTGGTTGAGGTGGCGGATCATGAGCTCGCCCGCGCGCCGCGCTGCTCGAATCGCAATGTTGACCATGCCGTGCATTTCGGCGCGCAGCGTAGAATACTCCGTAGCGGCTGGCAAACACGGTCGCGGCGGGGCAGCTCGCGCGCGAGCGCGCCGGCCTTCGTCGTTCAACAGAGCTCGAGACCGCGCACGACCGTCGTGAACATTCCCGTCCGCATCGTTCTCGTCGAAACCTCTCATCCGGGTAATATCGGTGCCGTCGCCCGGGCCATGCGGACCATGGGACTCGACGATCTCGTGCTCGTGTCGCCGAAGCACTTCCCGAGCCCCGAGGCGACCGCGCGAGCCGCGGGCGCGGACGATCTGCTCGAGCGTGCGCGCGTGGTCGGGACGCTGGCCGACGCCGTGACCGACTGCGGGCTGGTGTACGGCGCCAGCGCGCGTCTTCGAACCGTTGCGCTACCGAACGTGAACCCGCGCGATTGCGCAGCCGACATCTGGGGGCGAATCGGTATCGACCGGGCCGCGCTCGTGCTCGGACCCGAGCAATCCGGGCTGACCAACGAGCACATGGCGCTGTGCAGCCGCCTCGTCCACATTCCCACGTCGCCCGAGTTCGGCTCGTTGAACCTCGCGATGGCGGCGCAGGTGCTGTGTTACGAGCTCAGAATGATCGCTGTCGGCGGCGCGTTGCCGCCGAGTCCCGCAGTCGATGCGCCGCTCGCAACGGCCACGGAGCTCGAGGGCTTTCACGAGCACCTCGAGCGGCTGTTGACCGACGCCGGCTTTCTGCACGCGACCCATCAACGTCAGCTCAAGCTCAAGCTGCGCCGGATCTTCCACCGCGCCTCGCTCGACCAAAACGAGATCAACATTCTGCGCGGTGTGCTGACCGCGCTCGATCCGGCCAAGCGGTCGGGCGGGGGCGCAGCGTGAGTGGCGCCGAGATCTATCTCGATTACGCAGCGTCGTCACCCGTCGACCCGGCCGTCGTGGAGGTCATGCGCGAGTCGCTCGCGCGCGATGTGGCGAATCCCTCGTCGCTGCACGCGCCGGGGCGGCGCGCGCGCGCGGCCGTCGAGGCCGCTCGTGCGGCCGTGGCCGCGCGTATCGGCGCGGCGCCGCGCGAGATCGTGTTCACCTCCGGCGCAACCGAGGCCAACAACCTCGCACTCAAAGGTGTGCTGCGAGCTGCGCGTCGCGAGCATCCGCATCTCGTGACCTCGAAGATCGAGCACAGGTCCGTGCTCGATCCGGCCCGCGCCCTCGCGGCGCGCGGCGCCGCCGTGACTTATGTCGACTGCGAGCGCGACGGGCGCGTCGATCCCGAGCGGGTGGCGGCGGCCATTGGTCGGCAGACCGTGCTCGTCTCCATCCAGCTCGTCAACAACGAGACCGGTTGCATTCAGGACGTGGCCGCCATCGCCGCTGCGTGCCGCGGCCGTGACGTGGCCCTGCACGTCGACGCCGCCCAAGCGGTCGGCAAAGTCCCCGTGGCGGTTCGTGAGCTCGGTGCCGACCTGTGCTCGCTCAGCGCTCACAAGCTTTGCGGCCCGAAGGGGGTGGGGGCCTTGTATCGTGGCCTCCGGCCAGCGGCTCGAGCCGCAGATGCACGGCGGCGAGCAGGAATGGGGCCTGCGGGCAGGCACCGAGGCCACTCACCAGATCGTCGGCATGGGCAAAGCCTTCGAGCTGGCCGATCCCGCTACGGAGGCGCCACGGCTGGCCCGGCTGCGCGACCGGCTCTGGGCGGGGCTCGGGCAGGTCGAGGGGGTCCGACAGAACGGCGCACCGGCGCACCGCGCCGCGCACCTGCTGAACGTGAGCTTCCCGGGCGTCGAAGGCGAGAGTTTGCGGTTCGCGCTGCGCGACCTGGCCGTGTCGGCCGGCTCGGCCTGCGCGGCGGCGAGCCCCGAGGCCTCGCACGTGCTCGTCGGCATGGGCCTCGGCGAGGCCCTCGCGGCGAGCTCGTTGCGCTTCAGCGTAGGGCGGTTCACGACCGAGCGGGAGATCGATCGCGCCGTCGCGCGGGTCGTCGCGGAGGTTGCGCGGCTTCGCAATTTGGCGCCTGCGCCCCCGGTCTGGTGCTCGGTCTGACCGAATTTGCGCTAAACTGTTGACTGGTCTATGGAATACAGCTCGGAGGTCGTTCGGCGGTTCGATTCGCCCGAAGGAGCCGGGGAACTGCCGCGGGGTACGCCGGGTCTCGTGTCGGGCGAGGCCGAAGACCGGACGCTGCAGGTCTGGGTCCGCTTCCAGCTGCACGTGACCGACGGCATCATCCACTGCGTTCGTTTCCGGGTGTTCGGCTGCCCGCACACGGTTGCGGCCGCGAGCCGCGTGGCCGAGTGGCTCACGGGGCGCGCCGTGGACAGTGCTCGAGTGATCGACGTCGACGCATTGCGTATGGAGCTCGGTGTGCCGGTCGAGAAGCTCGGTAAGCTACTCAGAATCGAAGATGCGCTAGCACGCTGCTTCAACCAGCTCGGTCACAAGGATGTATGAGGTGACGAAGACATGGCAATTTCTTTGACGCAAAGCGCGGCCACGCGCGTGCGCGATTTTCTCGCCAAACGCGGCCGAGGAGTCGGCCTTCGGATCGGCGTGCGTCGGACGGGCTGTTCCGGGTATGCCTATCTCATCGACTACGCCGACTCCGTCGAGCCCGATGACGTAGTGTTCGACGAGAGCGGCGTAAAAGTGATCGTCGACAACAAAACCTTGGGGCTCATCGACGGCACCGAAGTGGATTTCGTCAAGGACGGCCTCAACGAAGCTTTCAAGTTCCGCAACCCGAACGTCAAAGGCGAGTGCGGTTGCGGCGAGAGCTTCAGCGTCTGAGGCCGTCGATCGAGAAAGTTTTTCAGTCGTAATTTGTTTAGGGTGAACAATGGCGCTCGAGCGTACTCTTTCCATCATCAAGCCGGACGGTGTCGAGAAGAATTTGATCGGCGAGGTCTACCGTCGTTTCGAGAAGGCGGGGCTGAAGATCGTCGCCGCAAAGATGCTTCGCCTGCGGCAGGATCAAGCCGAAGGTTTCTACGCCGTGCATAGGCAGCGACCGTTCTTTGCCGACCTCGTGCACTATATGTGCTCCGGTCCCGTCGTCGTGCAGGTGCTCGAGGGCGAGAGCGCCATTCAGGTCAATCGCGACCTCATGGGCGCAACGGACCCGAAGAAGGCGGCGCCCGGTACGATTCGTGCCGACTTCGCGTCCTCGATCGAGGAAAACGTCGTGCACGGCTCGGACGGCTCGGCCACCGCAAGCGCGGAGATCGCGTTTTTCTTCAGCGAGGCGGAGATTTGTCCACGGACGCGCTAAGCCTGACGCCCAGCGAGCCGGGCAAGCTCGGCTTGCTCGGTCTGTGCGCAGACGACCTCGTCGAGCTGTTCGAGTCGCTCGGCGAGAAGCCTTACCGCGCGCGCCAGCTCATGCGCTGGATGTACGGTCAGGGGGTCGTCGACATCGGTGCGATGACCGATTTGAGCGCCGGGCTGCGCAAGCAGCTCTCTGCCATTGCCAGGGCCGATCTGCCCGGCGTGCTCAAATGCGAGCACTCCTCCGACGGCACGCGCAAATGGCTGCTCGACATGAATGCCGGCCAAGCCATCGAAACGGTATTCATTCCGGAGCCGAATCGCGGCACGCTTTGCATCTCCTCGCAAGCCGGCTGTGCACTCGATTGCGCTTTCTGCGCGACCGGGCATCAGGGGTTCAATCGAAATCTGTCGGCAGCGGAAATTCTCGGGCAGGTCGTCCTCGCGTCGCGCGAGCTCGCGGACGCCAAAATTACGAACGTCGTCTTCATGGGCATGGGCGAACCGCTCGCGAACTATCGCAATGTGCTGCCCGTAGTGAAGTTGTTGATCGATGACTTGGGTTACGGTTTGTCGAGGCGGCGTGTCACGATCAGCACGTCGGGTCTCGTGCCCCAGATCGAGCGCTTGGCGCAGGAGTGTAATGTCGCTCTTGCCGTTTCGCTGCACGCGCCGACCGACGAGCTGCGCAACGAGCTCGTGCCGATCAACCGGATCCACCCTATTGCCGAGCTGCTCGATGCCTGTTGGAAATACGCCGAGGGGCAGGCGAGTCGGCAGATCACGTTCGAGTACGTGCTGCTCGACGGCGTCAACGATTCCGTGCCGCAAGCTCGGCAGCTGCTGCGATTGCTGCGCGACCGCCCGGCCAAGGTCAATCTGATACCTTTCAACGCCTTTCCGGAGTCCGATTTCCGTTGCTCGAAACCCGAGGCGATCGAAGCGTTTTGGCGTACGCTTCGGGACGCCGGGATAGTTGCTACGATACGGCGACCGCGCGGGGACGACATCGCTGCCGCGTGCGGCCAATTGGCGGGGCGCGTGCGGGACCGCCAGCGCGTGCGACTGGGCGACAAACACATAGGAGCGGGCAGCCCATGAAGGCAGCACAATCGATCGTTTGGGCCCTCTCGGTTTTGCTGCTGCAAGCCTGCGCGTCGGTGCCGAGCAGCGACCGTCTGACGTCGGGCGAGGATGCCGCCATCGCGAACATGAACCTCGGCGCGGGTTATCTGCGCCAGGGACGGCTCGATCTCGCAATCGCGCGTCTGCAGCGCGCGCTGAAGCAAGATCCACGCTTGGCGCAAGCCCACACCACGATCGCGATCGCCTATGATCAACTCGGCAGCAAGGAAGACGCCGAGGAGCATTACAAGCGCGCCACTCAGCTCGAGCCGAACAACTCCGCCTCGGCGAACAGCTACGCCGTATTCCTCTGCCGTGAGAATCGATGGCCCGATGCCGAGCCTTACTTCAAGCGCGCTGCGGACAATCCGACGTACGCGACCCCCGAGGTGGCCTATGCCAACGCCGGCGTCTGTGCGCGCAGCGCGGGTCAGCTCGATAAGGCCGAGGAGAACTTTCGCGCGGCGCTCTCGCGCAATCCGTCGTTTCCCGACGCGCTCGCCGGGATGATCGAATTGTCTTACGACCAGAAAAAGTATCTGCAGGCGCGCGCGTTCATGCAGCGTTATCTCGACGTGCAGCAGCCGGACGCGCCGCTTCTTTGGATGTGTTTCAACATCGAGCAGGAGCTCGACAACAAGGCCGCCGCCGACCGCTGTGCCGATCAGCTGCGCACGCGCTTTCCTCGGTCGCCGGAGGTCGCGCAGCTACAACAGGCGCTGCAGAGCGATGGACGATAACGGTGAACGAGTGGCTGCGGCGGACGAGCAGGCGTCGCCAGCGGCGAGCGTCGGCCAGACGCTGAGCGCAGCGAGACTCTCCCAGGGGTTGTCGCTCGAGGACTTGTCGGCCGAGCTGCGTATCGAGACCAAGCAGCTGCTCGCGCTCGAGCAGGACGAGTTCGGCAAGATCGGCGTGCCCGTCTTCATCAAAGGCTATTTGCGTCAATACGGCCAGCGCCTCGGCCTCCACTACAACGACTTGCTCGCGCTGTACTACCGCCAGGTCGACACGCAGGAGGTCGATCTGAAGCCGAGTCGTACGATCAAGCTGCGCGACGAGCGGCAGATAACGGTCTGGGTGCTCGCATTGGTCGTGCTCGGCGTGCTCGCGGCCTTCCTGTTCGTTTGGTGGATCAACGATCCCAGCTTGCGCGGATTGAGACCGTCGCGCGCAAATGAGTCGGCGCCTGCGGATACGAGTGCCCCGGATACCAGTGCCCCGGAATCCAACGCCGGGAGCGGCACGGGCAGAGTCGCGGAGCCCGCTTCGGCGCCGACGGGGCGAGCCGTCTCGAGTGGCGCTGGGTTTGCGGCCCGTGCGGCCCGTGCGGCGTCGCGGCCCGAGGGCAGCCGCCGACCAGAGTCCAGCGCGTTGGGCGTCGGCGTCGACGCGAGTGCTGTCGTCAGCGTCCCGACCGACGCGACGGCCGACCCCTCCGCAGCGACGCCGCCTTCGAGTGTCGCGACCGACGCGGCGGGCACGGAGCTCGATGTAACGTTCGACGAGGACAGTTGGGCCGAGATCGAGGACTCTCGCGGCACACGCCTGTTCTACGGTTTGGGCCAAGCCGGCCGCAGCTTGCAGCTGCACGGCGAGCCCCCGTTCTCGACGCTGCTCGGCAATGCCGCGGGCGTGCGGCTCGTCGTCGGCGGCGAGCCCTTTACGGTTCCTGGCGGCAACCGCGCCGACCAGCGCGTGCGCTTTACGATCGCCGTTCCCGAAGAGTGAGATTCCATTGGTCGAGCTGATCCAGCCCGTTCGCGGTATGAACGACGTTTTGCCCGGCGAAGCGCCGTTGTGGGCGCGTCTGGAGACGACCGCCGCGGACGTTTTCGCGAGCTACGGCTATGAGCGAATTCGGATTCCAGTGCTCGAGCGCACGGAGCTTTTCAGCCGGTCGATCGGCGAGCTCACGGACATCGTCGAGAAGGAGATGTACACGTTCGAGGATCGCAACGGCGAGAGCGTGACGCTGCGACCCGAGGCGACTGCGGGCGTTGTGCGTGCAGGCCTGAGCAACGGTTTGTTGCACAACCAGCAGCAGAAGCTCTGGTGCGCCGGGCCGATGTTTCGGCGCGAAAAGCCGCAGAAAGGCCGCTATCGGCAATTTCACCAGCTCAGTGTCGAAGCGCTCGGTTTCGCCGAGCCGGAGATCGATGCGGAGCTCATCGCGATGTCGGCGAGGCTCTGGAAGCAGCTCGGTATCGGCAGCGTGACGCTGGAGATGAACTCCCTCGGCACGCCGGAGTCCCGGGCGGGCTATAAGGCCGCGCTCGTCGAGTACTTTTCGGCGCATCTCGATGCGCTCGACGAGGACAGCCGGCGGCGACTCGAGCGTAATCCGTTGCGGATTCTCGACAGCAAGAATCCAACGATGCGCGAGCTCATTGCCGACGCGCCCGTTCTGTCGGGGTATCTCGACGCCGAGTCGCGCGCCCACTTCGACCGCGTTCAGCAACTGCTGGGCGACATCGGCGTGACGTTCGCGCTGAACCCGCGGCTCGTGCGCGGCCTCGACTACTACTCGCGCACCGTGTTCGAGTGGCTTACCGACCGGCTCGGTGCGCAGAGTGCGGTGTGCTCGGGCGGTCGCTACGACGGCCTCGTCGCGCAGCTCGGCGGCCGGGATACGCCGGCGGTCGGCTGGGCGCTCGGCATCGAGCGCATCGTCGAGCTCCTGCGGGCCGAGGAGGCCGCAGGGGAGGATTCGGCGTGCGACGTTTTTGTCGTGACGGCCGGCGATGCAGCGCGCCGCAGCGGCTTTGCCACGGCCGAGCAGCTGCGCGACCGTTTGCCGAGCCTCAAAGTGGCCTTCGGCGCGCCGGCGGCGGGCTTCAAGGCCCAGCTTCGCCGGGCCGACAGGAGCGGCGCGCGGTTCGCGCTGATCATCGGCGATGCGGAGGTCGAGGCGGGCCGGGTGGCCGTCAAGGCGCTGCGCGAAGACCGGCCCCAGGAGCTGCTGACGATCGAAGAATGCGCCCGCCTGATAGGCGGGCAGCCGCGCTCGGCCTGAGTCGGCTTAGAATAGCGGGCCAAACTGCACCGGGAGGGGTGGCGTGGACGAGTATTTGTCGGAAAAAGAGCAGGTCGAGCGCATCAGGGAATGGTGGCGCGACAACGGCTGGTTCCTGCTCGGCGGCGCCGTGCTCGGTGGCTTGTTGCTGTTCGGCTGGCATCAATATCAGGACTACCGTACCCGGCAAGCCGAGCAAGCGTCGGCTCTCTATCAGGAGATCGAGCAAGCGACCGACGCCAACAAGCCGGCCGACGCCGACGCGCTGCTCGCGAGGTTGCGCAGCGACTTCCCGAAGAGCGCCTACACGGATCAGGCCGGGCTCTTAATCGCGCGCACGCTCGTTATCTCGGCGCCGGACCGTGCCGCCGACGAGCTGCGCTACGTCATGGATCACACGAACGAGTCCGAGATGGGCATGATTGCGCGCCTGCGTCTCGCGCGTGTGTTGGCTTATCGGCAGAAGTACGACGAAGCCCTCACGCTGCTCTCGATCGACGACCCCGGCACGTTTGCCGGTCGTTTCAACGAGGTCAAAGGCGATATCTACGCTGCTCAGGGAAAAGTCGACGAAGCGCGCAGTGCATATCTCGCCGCGTTGGTGGCGGACGGGTCGGAGCTGCTCGATCGGAATTTTCTGCAGATGAAGCTCAACGATCTGCCTCAGGCGGCTGCGCAGAATGCTGCGCAGACATCCGTGCCGAACGCGGCGGCGACGCCTGCGGCGGATGCTGCCGATGCGACCCCTGCACCGGCGCCAGCGTCGAATCCCGTGCAGCCGCCTGCATCGAACTCCGCGCAGAAGTCCGGGTCTGACTCCGGCGAGCCTGCCGCCAGCCGACCACCGGGCGGAGCCGCCGGAGAAAATGAGTGAAATCGAAGCAGTCCGCCTCCTGTCTCGCCCTGATCGCCGTGGTGCTGCTCGCCGGCTGCGCCGGTAAGAGCAAAGACATCACCGAGCCCCCCGCGGAGCTCGTTTCCTTCAAATCCACGCTCGACGTTCACAAGGTGTGGAGCACGAGGGTCGGTGGCGGCACGGAGCGGCTGCGCCTCGGGTTGGTCCCGGCCACGGACGGCGCCCGCATTTTCGCCGGCGCGCACGACGGTCAGGCGGCCGCCTACGACGCAATGACAGGCAAAGAAGTTTGGTCGATCAAGACCAAGCTGCCCTTGTCTGCGGGACCCGCATACGGCGATGGTGTGCTCGCTTTCGGCACGAGCGACGGTGAGCTCATTGCGCTCGATGCCGAAACCGGCATGGAGCGCTGGCGACAGGCGGTCGGCAGCGAGATTTTGGCCGCGCCGGCGATTGGCTCGAACGTCATTGCGCTGCGCACGGTCGACGGCCGGCTGCGCGGTTTTTCGGTTACCGACGGCAGCACCTTGTGGACGGTCGAAGAGACCATGCCCCCGCTCACTCTGCGCGGCAATACGGCGCCCAAGGTGGCGGGTACGCTCGTGGTGTGCGGCTTCAACAACGGGCGCGTCGGTGCCTACAACGTTACGACGGGCGAGGCCCAATGGGAGGTTGCGGTCGCGAACCCGACCGGTCGCAGCGAGCTCGAGCGGCTCGTCGACGTGAGCCGCGGCTTGCAGGTCATCGGCAGCGAAGCCTACGTCGTGGGTTACCACGGGCGCGCGGTCGGTGTCGACATGACGACCGGGCTCGTGCTTTGGCAGCACGATATCTCTTCTTATTCCGGTCTCGGCGCAGACTTCGCCAACGTCTACGTGACGAGCGACGTGGACGCCGTAGTCGCACTCGACCGACGCGGCGGTGCGCCGGTATGGACGCAAGAAGCGCTGCGTCTGCGCGATGTCACGGCGCCGACGCGGTTCGGTATGGCGGTCGTCGTCGGCGACTACGAGGGCTATGTGCACTGGCTCGATGCCGTGGACGGTCATTTCGTCGCGCGCGAGCACGCGGCTTCGGCGCGCATCAGCGGCGCGCCGCTCGTGGTCGGTGACAACGTCTACGTGCAAGCCGACGACGGCACGGTGGCCGCCTACACCGTGCGCAACGACACGGATTCCTAGGGGCTGCCCGCCCGCGGTGCGCACATGCTGCCTGCAGTCGCTCTGGTCGGGCGCCCCAATGTCGGTAAATCGACGCTTTTCAATCGTCTGACGCGAACGCGCGCCGCGCTCGTCGCGGACTTCCCGGGGCTCACTCGCGATCGACGTTACGGGTTCGGCACGTTTGCCGATCGCAGCTTCCTCGTGATCGACACGGGCGGCCTTGCGGCCGAAGGCTCTGCCGACATCGCCGCGCGCGTTGCCGAGCAAGTCGACATCGCGCTCGAGGAGGCAGGCGCGATCGTGCTCGTCGTGGATCATAGGACCGGGCTCATGGCCGAGGACATCGGCATCGCCGAGCGGTTGCGCCGTGCCGCGAAGCCCGTGATCGTGGCCGTGAACAAAGCCGAGGGTGTGCCGGGCGAGCTCGCGGAAGCCGATTTTCACAGTCTCGGCCTCGGCGACCCTGTCGGGATCGCCGCTCTCCACGGTCACGGCATCGAGCGGCTGCTCGAGCGCGTTTTGGGTCCGTTTCGCGAGGCTGCCGAGGACGAGGTCGAAGCAGGAGCGCCGGGGCCCGAGGGACCGAAGCTCGCCGTGATCGGGCGCCCGAACGTGGGCAAGTCGACGCTCATCAATCGCTTGATCGGTTCGAATCGGCTCATCACGTCGCCCGAGCCCGGCACGACGCGCGACAGCGTGCTCGTGCCTTGCGAGCGCGATGGCAAGAAGTTCGTGCTCATCGACACGGCCGGCATCAGGCGACGGGCGCGCGTCGAGGAGACCTTCGAGAAATTCAGCGTCGTGCAGAGTTTGCAGGCCATCGAGGATGCCGGCGCCGTGATCGTGATGCTCGACGCGCGCGAAGGCGTGACGGATCAAGACCTGCACCTCATCGGCCTCGCCGCCGAGCGCGGCCGCGCGCTCGTGATCGGCGTAAATAAATGGGACGGACTCACGGCCGGACAGCGCCGCGACGTCGAACGGCAGGTGGATCGCAAGCTCGATTTCGTCCAGTACGCGACAGTGCTCTACGTCTCCGCCCTGCACGGCAGCGGCATCGCGGAGCTCGTGGCCGCGGCGCTCAAAGCTCATCGCGCTGCGGGCACGGAGCTTGCGACGCCAAGGCTCAACCAGGTGCTGCGCGATGCGCTGACGGACAACCCGCCGCCCGTCATCCGCGGGCGGCAAGTGCGCCTGCGTTATGCGCACCAGGGTGGACGCTACCCCCCGCTGATCGTCGTGCACGGCAGTCAGGCCGAGCGACTGCCGGCTCACTATCGACGGTATCTCGAGAACACGTTCCGGCAGGCGTTCAAGCTGCGAGGTACGCCCGTGCGCGTGGAGCTTCGCAGCGGCGAGAACCCGTTCGCCGGTCGGCGCAACACGTTGACGCCGCGCCAGGCCAAGCACAAACGGCGTTTGCAGCGGAATCGGCGCCGCGAGCGTTGAGATCGCGGCCGCGCGCCGCTCGGCGTGCTTGTCGGGGTCGCGCTCGACGGACGCGGCTCGATTCTGAAGAACCGGGCCCATTCGCGTATGCTTGGCCGGAGTCCGTGTCGACATCGAGGGCGCAATGCCAACCAAAACAGTGATCGGCCTCGTCTTGCTCGTCGTGGGCGCCATCCTGCTGTATTTCGGGTTCCAAGCCACCGATGCGCCGGTCGAGCGCGCGCGCGAGACGTTGACGGGCAATTACAGCGACGAAACCATGCGCTACCTTGTCGGCGGCGCCGCGGCGGCCGTCGCCGGCTTGGCGCTGCTCATCTTCGGTCGCCGAAGGTGAGCCGTCGCACGCGTCTTTGAGCCGAAGTCGCTCGCGTCGCGACGAATGATCGAGCACCAGAACGAATTGCAGGGGAGTCGTCGATGAAAACACGTGAGATCGTCCCGTCCCGTCGTGCGCTTCTGCGCGGCGTTGCCGGAGCCGTCGTGCTCGGCGCGTTGCCGCTTGCCGCCCCCGTCGCGTTCGCGCAGAGCAAGAAGACCAAGATCGGCTTGATCGGCTCCGGCAACGTCGGCAGTGCGCTAGGGCGCAGCTGGGCGCGAGCCGGCTATGAGGTGATGTTCTCGTCGCGCAGCCTCGACGACGACCGCAAGCTCGCCGCCGACGTCGGTGCGCGCGCTCGTGCGGGCACGCCACAAGAGGCCGCGGCCTTCGGCGACGTGCTGCTATTTGCGGTCCCTTACGGGGCACTCCCCGGCCTCGGCAAGAGCCTCGGCGATGCGCTCGAGGGGAAAGTCGTGCTCGATGCCTGCAATCCGTTCCCGCAGCGCGACGGTGAGATTGCCAACGAGGCACGTGAGAAGGGTGCGGGCGTCATGTCGTCGGAGTTGCTGCGCGGGGCGCGCATCGTGCGCGCCTTCAACGCCATCGGCGCGGCCAGCATGGGCCGCGCGTATCAGGACCCCGGCCGCGTCGGGATGCCGATCGCAGGCGACGACGCGCAAGCGATCGAGATCGCATCGCAGCTGATCCGCGATCTCGGCTATGAGCCCGTGCTGGTCGGCGGGCTCGCGATGGGGAAATACTTGATGCCGGGCACGTCGCTCGCGGGCGAGCACACGCCGGACGAGGTCCGGAAGATTGCCGCGATGTTGAAGCCGTAAACGACAAGAGAGACGACGATGATCGGTGGACAAATCTATACGGACCAAACGACGCTCATCAGAGGCGGCTACCTGCTGACGCTGGATCCGGATCTCGGGGACATGCCGAATGCGGACATCCTGATCGACAAAGACAAGATCGTCGCCGTTGGCCAAAACCTAGAGGCCAGTCCCCGAGCCAACGTCATCGACGCGCGCCGTTGCATCGCGATGCCGGGCTTCGTCGATACGCACCGTCATACTTGGCAGACCCCCGTGCGCGGAGTGCTGCCGAGCTGCACGCTCGATCAGTACTTCTCCGGCATGCTCGACAACATCGGCGTGCAGTACCGGCCCGAGGATGTGTACATCGCCAATCTCATGGGAGCGCTCGAGGCGCTCAACGGCGGTATCACGACGCTGCTCGACTGGTCGCACGTCAACAACACGCCGGAGCACGCCGACGCGGCGATCCACGGGCTGACCGAGGCGGGCATACGCGGGATCTATGCGCACGGAGTTCCGGTTGGCGCCGACTGGTGGTCCTACAGCTCGAAAGAGCATCCCGAAGACGTTCGTCGTATCCGCAAAGAGTATTTTCAGTCGGACGATCAGCTGTTGTCGCTGGCGCTGGCGGCCAGGGCCCCGGGTAATACCACTCCGGACGTCGCCAAGCACGACTGGGCGCTGGCGCGCGACCTCGACATCCGCATCAGCGTCCATGTCGGCATGCGGCTCACGGGCGTGCACGTCAATCACGTGCTGACGCTCAACGAGCTCGGGCTCATGGGGCCGGACACGACGTACATCCATTGCACGGATTCCACCAACGAGGAGCTCGACCTCATCGCGAGCACGGGTGGCACGGCATCGGTTGCGCCGTACGTCGAGATGCTCATGGGCCACGGCGTTCCACCCACCGGGCGCCTCGTCGCTCGCGGCGTGCGCCCGTCGCTGTCGATCGACGTCGTGTCGAGCGTGCCGGGCGACATGTTCACGCAGATGCGCACGGCGCTCGTCCAGGAGCGCATTCTCGCGTTTACCGAAACGCCCGACGTGGCGTTCGCGCCGACGCTCACGCACCGCGACGTGCTCGAGTTTGCAACGATCGTCGGCGCCAAGGCCTGCGCGCTCGACCACAAGATCGGCACCCTGACGCCGGGCAAGCAAGCCGACATCATTTTGATTCGCACCGACCAGGTCAACGTCGCACCTGTGGTGGATCCCGTCGCGACCGTGGTGATCTCGGCGGATACCTCGAACGTCGATACCGTGATCGTCGGCGGCAAGATCATCAAGCACAACGGCCGCCTGATGCGCGTCGACGTCTCCAGACTGCTCGATCGTCTCGACGGCGCCCGGGATCACCTGCTGTCCAACGCCGGCGTCATTCCGAAGTGGACGCTGTCCAGGAAGGACTGAGGGGCGGGACGCCGCGAAGCTCTAGGCAGCGACCATGAGCCCGTTTCCCGAGTGTTCGGCCAGCGGCTTTCTTGTCACAAGGACATAACGAGAAGTTACAAAGCCGTCTGGACCCGGGTCTTAAACTCGGCTCTCGAAGGGGATCTTGGGGGTGACAGGTGGCGGCGGTACGTCAACCGGTGGCAGCAGCACGTCAATTCGTCACGGTGGAAGGCGAGTTCCCGATGCATCGGGGCGGCTCGCTGCTCACGCCCACGATTGCCTACGAGACTTGGGGCAAGCTCAATGGCGACCGCACGAACGCGGTCCTGATCTTCACCGGGCTCTCGCCGTCCGCGCACGCCGCTTCATCTCCCGAGGATCCGTCGCCGGGCTGGTGGGAAGACATGATCGGCCCCGGCAAGCCGATCGACACGCGCCGCTACTTCGTGATCTGCGTGAACTCTCTCGGCAGCTGTTTCGGCTCGACGGGGCCGGCGTCGATCGATCCGCGCACGAATGAGATCTATCGACTGAGCTTTCCCGTGCTGTCGCTCGAGGACGTGGCTCGCGGCGGCTACGAAGTGATCCGTCATCTGGGCGTCGAGAGGCTACGCGCGACCGTCGGGCCGTCGATGGGCGGTATGACGGCGCTGGCGTTCGAGATTCTCTATCCCGGGATGTCCGACGGGCTCGTGAGCATGTCCTCGGGGCCGCGGTCTCTGCCGTTCTCGATCGCGTTGCGCTCGCTGCAACGGGAGATGATTCGTAAGGATCCGGCCTGGGACGACGGCAACTACCCGCGCGACTCGGTCCCGCTCACGGGCATGCGGCTCGCGCGCAAGCTCGGCATGATCACGTATCGGTCGGCCGAGGAATGGCGGCTGCGCTTCGGGCGCGAACGCACGGCGAGCACGGACACGACGGGCGATCCTTTCGGCATCGTATTCGAGGTCGAGGCGTATCTCGAGCACCACGCCAACAAGTTCACGGGCCAGTTCGATCCGAACTGCTATCTGTATCTGTCGCGCGCAAGTGATCTATTCGACGTGTCCGAGCACGGCGCATCCGTGGCGGCGGGCTTGAGCAAGATTCAGGTCAAGCGCGCGCTCATCATCGGTGTGACCACGGACTTCCTTTTCCCGATCCATCAGCAACGCGAGCTCGCCGAAGGGCTTGCGAGTCCCGAGCGCGAGGTGGAATTCGTGGCGCTGAACTCGTTGCAGGGCCACGACTCGTTCCTCGTCGACATGGACAGCTACCGGCCGCTCATCGCGAAATTCTTCGCCAACGGCAACGGCCGCGCTAACGGTCGGGCTCGGGTTCGCTGACGTCGTCCACCGTTGCGCCGAGCCGGCCGCGCGCGAGTCGAACGTCGACCCCCGTCCCTTTTGCGATCCGTGCGCTGTCGGTCACGACGGTGCCGTCGTCGCGGCGCGAGACGATCGCGTAGCCGCGCTCCAGCGTGGCGAGCGGGCTCAAGGACTTCAGCGAACGTTCGACGAGCACCAGGCGCTGCTTGGTGTGCTCGAACCGGCGCGCCAGCGCTCGTTCGAGCGCCGCCGAGGCCCACCGCCAGCGCTCGCGCGCTTTCGCGACGCTGCGCTCTGGGCTGGCGCCCGCGACCGCTGTGGCGAGCCGCGCAAGCCGGGTCCGCCGGATGCTGATCGTGCGCTCCACGGCGCGCCCGAGCCGGATCTCGAGCTCGTCGAGGCGCTGGCCGAGCTCGCGTACGGGCACGCCCGGATGGCATCGGTTGAGCCGGTGGGCGAGCGTGCTCAAGTGCTGCGTGGCCACGGCGAGCTTCCGGCGCAGCGCGGTCGCGAGCTGCTGCTCGAGGCGCGTGACCCTGGCCCGCCAATCGGCTTGGTCCGGCACGGCAAGCTCGGCGGCCTGTGATGGCGTCGGCGCTCTGAGGTCGGCGACGAAGTCGGCGATCGTGAAATCGATCTCGTGGCCGACGCCGACGATGATCGGCAGCTCGAGCGCGTCGATCGCGCGCGCCACGACTTCCTCGTTGAAGGCCCAAAGGTCTTCGAGCGAGCCGCCGCCGCGCGTAAGGATGAGCAAATCGCACTCGTTGCGGCGGTCCGCGAGCTTGAGCGTACGGGCAATTTCTTCCGCCGCACCCTCGCCTTGGACGGGTGTCGGGTAGACGAGCACCCGAGTGGCCGGAAAGCGCCGGCGCAGCGCGATCAGCACGTCGCGCAGCGCCGCGCCTGTCGGCGAGGTGACCACGCCGATGCGCGCCGGCAGCGGCGGCAGCGGTTTCTTGCGCGCGGTGTCGAACAGTCCTTCGGCAGCCAAACTCCGCTTGAGCGCTTCGAACCGGCGCCGCAGCAGCCCTTCGCCGGCCTCCTCGACGTACTCGACGATGAGCTGGAACTCGCCACGGGCCTCGTACAGGCTCACGCGGGCCCGGATCAGCACCTGGCGGCCGTTCGCCAGCTCGAAATCGAGCGAGCGGTTGTGCTGGCGGAACATCGCGCAACGGACTTGGGCCTGCGCGTCCTTGAGCGACCAGTACATATGGCCGGACGAAGGCCGCGACAGGTTCGAGACTTCCCCCTCGACCCACGCGACGCCGAGATTCCCCTCGATGAGGACGCGCGCTTCGCGATTGAGACCCGTGACCGAGAGAATCCTCCGCTCCTCGAACGGGAGCTGCATCGAATCGCCGCTGCGCATGGAGCGAGTATACGGCAGCCTCCGGATGTCGCGGCGGCCATTTACCGCTCTCGGCCGGCGCAGTAAACTGCGGCGCCCATACCCCCGCCGGAGTTCCCTATGCGGATCATTCACGAGGCGCTCACCTTCGACGACGTCCTCCTGCAGCCCGCCTATTCGGAGATCCTGCCGCGCGAAGTCAAGCTCAACACTCAGTTGACGCGCGGAATTACGCTCAATATCCCGATCATCTCCGCCGCGATGGACACAGTCACGGAATCGCGACTGGCCATTACGCTGGCTCAGGAAGGCGGCCTCGGTATCATCCATAAGAACATGTCGGCGAAGGAGCAATCTCGCCAAGTTCGCCAAGTGAAGAAATTCGAAAGCGGCGTCATCAACGATCCGATCACGGTCACGCCCGACACGACGATCCGCGAAGTCATCGCGCTCACGCGCGACAAGCACATCTCGGGCGTGCCCGTCGTGCAAGGCGAGGATCTCGTCGGCATCGTCACCCACCGCGACTTGCGTTTCGAAACTCAACGCGATGCACCCGTTTCGTCGGTAATGACGCCGAAGGACCGGCTCGTGACCGTACGCGAAGGCGCCGACAAGGACGAAGTGCTGGGTCTGTTACACAAGCACCGCATCGAGAAGGTTCTCGTCGTCGACAAGGCGTTCAGGCTTCGCGGCATGATCACCGTCAAGGACATCCAGAAAGCTCACGATTACCCTTATGCGTGCAAAGACGAGCGCGGCGCCTTGCGGGTCGGCGCAGCGGTCGGCACCGGGGCCGGACACGGAAGAGCGCGTGGCGCTGCTCGTCGAAGCCGGTGTGGACGTCGTGATCGTCGACACGGCGCACGGTCACCATATCGGCGTCATCGATCGCGTGCGCGCGGTCAGGAAGGCGCATCCGGATCTGCAGCTCATCGCCGGCAACGTCGTCACGGCCGAGGCCTCGCGAGCGCTCGTCGACGCGGGGGCCGACGGCGTGAAAGTCGGCGTGGGGCCGGGCTCCATCTGCACGACGCGCATCGTCGCGGGCGTCGGCATTCCGCAGATCACGGCCGTCTCGGAGGTCTCGTCGGCCCTCGCCGGCACGGGCGTGCCCGTCATCTCCGACGGCGGCATCCGCTACTCGGGCGACATCGCCAAAGCCATTGCGGCCGGCGCGAACTCGATCATGATCGGCAGTCTGTTCGCCGGTACCGAGGAGTCGCCGGGCGACGTCGAGCTGTACCAGGGGCGCTCCTACAAGTCCTATCGCGGCATGGGGTCGCTCGGCGCGATGGCGCAGCGCCACGGGTCTTCCGATCGCTATTTTCAGGACCCGAGCGCCGAGATCGAGAAGCTCGTGCCCGAGGGCATCGAAGGGCGAGTGCCGTACAAAGGCAGTCTCGTTGCCATCATCCACCAGCTCATCGGCGGCCTGCGCGCCGCGATGGGTTACACGGGCTGTCGGGATATCGAAGAGATGCGCACGCGGCCGAGCTTCGTACGCATCACGGGCGCGGGCCGGCGCGAGAGCCACGTGCACGACGTCACGATCACCAAAGAACCGCCGAACTACCGCTCCGAGTAATGGCCAAAGCGATCGAAACAAGCGCATCGGCGTCGACCGATGCCGAGACCCACCGCATCCTGGTATTGGATTTCGGCGGGCAGTACACGCAGCTCATCGCACGCCGAGTTCGCGAAGCCGGCGTCTATAGCGAGATCCTGCCGCACGACGCGAGCCCGGAGGCGATCGCCGCGTTCGCACCGGCCGGCATCATTCTATCCGGCGGGCCCGAGTCGGTCGGCGAAGAGGGCTCCCCTCAGATCGGCGACGCGGTCGTCTCGCAAGATGTGCCGCTCCTCGGCATCTGCTACGGCATGCAGGCGCTGGCGAAGAAGTTCGGCGGCGAGGTGGCGGCGGCCGACCACCGCGAGTTCGGCTATGCGGAGGTCGACCTCACGGGCGGCGATCCGTTGCTCTCGGGGCTCATCAAACCAGGTAATCAGCTCAAAGTATGGATGAGCCACGGCGATCGCGTGGAGCGGCTGCCGGAGGGTTTTCGCGCAATCGCGGCGTCGTCGAACGCGCCGCTTGCGGCCATGGCGAACGTCGAGCGCCGGATCTACGGGCTGCAGTTTCATCCCGAGGTTACGCACACCGAGCATGGCCTGGAGATCATCCGCCGTTTCGTTCGCGACATTTGCCGTTGTCCCGTGACCTGGACGCCGCAAAACATCATCGCCGAGCACATCGAGAGGATTCGGGTGCGTGTCGGCAACGACCGCGTGCTGCTCGGGCTGTCCGGAGGCGTCGACTCATCGGTCGTTGCGGCACTGCTGCATGCGGCGATCGGAGATCAGCTCATCTGCGTGTTCGTCGACACGGGATTGCTGCGTCTGAACGAAGGCGACCAAGTGATGCGCGTGTTCGATCAGCATCTCGGCGTGAACGTCATCCGGGTCGACGCGGAAGCCGCTTTCCTCGCCGGACTTGCCGGAGTGGCAGACCCCGAGCACAAGCGCAAGATCATCGGGCGCCTGTTCGTCGAGGTTTTCGAGGAGCAAGCGAAACGGCTCACCGATGTGCGCTGGCTGGCGCAAGGCACGATCTACCCCGACGTGATCGAGTCGGCCGGTGCGGCGACGGGCAAAGCGCATCTGATCAAATCGCATCACAACGTGGGCGGTTTGCCCGAGCGCATGCACTTGAAGCTCATCGAGCCGTTGCGCGACCTGTTCAAGGACGAGGTGCGCAGGATCGGAACGGAGCTCGGCTTGCCGGCGGAGCTCATCAACCGGCACCCGTTCCCGGGCCCCGGGCTCGGCGTTCGCATTCTCGGCGCCGTCAAGAAGGAGTACGCGGATCTGCTGCGCCGGGCCGACGACGTCTTCATTTCGGAGCTGCGCTCGCAAGGGCTTTACGACGCGGTGAGCCAGGCGTTTGCCGTGTTTCTTCCCGTGAAGTCCGTCGGTGTCATGGGGGACGGGCGGCGCTACGACTATGTGGTTGCGTTGCGCGCCGTGGAGACCGTCGATTTCATGACGGCCCGGTGGGCGCGGCTGCCGTACGAATTCCTCGATCATGTCTCGCGGCGCATCATCAACGAGATTCCGGGCGTCTCGCGAGTGACTTACGACATCTCCGGCAAACCGCCGGCCACGATCGAGTGGGAGTGAATTAGGGTGGTTTCAGACCATCCCGCTCCGTGCCGGAAATCGCACGAACTCGTTGACTGACAAGGATTATTTTTCCCACCCCGTATCGCTGCGTGTCACCCCAGCCGAGCCACTTTGTTGGTACCGATGTTGGTATGGCGCAGGATGGTCGAGAAACGGGCTTCCGGTACCAACAGCGCCTCCTGATGGTATCCGTTCGCCCCCCGACCGGATGCGGATTTATGAGCGAACTCACTGATAAAGAACTGAAAAATCTCAAGCCGAAGGCCAAGCTCTACAAGGTGACGGACCGCGACGGGATGTACGCGGCCGTCACCCCGACCGGGGTCGTTTCGTTCCGGTATCAGTACCGGGTGAACGGGCGGCAGGAGGTCTTGACCATCGGCCGATATAGCGCCGAGGCGGCGCGCAAGCTGACACGGGCGCCCGACGCGCTGGAATACGGCATGGAGGTGTCGCTTGCGGAGGCAAGGTCGCTGCTGGCGCGGGCTCGGCGTCAGGTCGAGCGGGGCGAGTCGCCGTCGAAAGCCAAGGTGGAGAAGCGCACCGCGTCAGCCGAGGCGTTGACGTTCGGCGGGTGGGCGGAAGCCTACTTCAAGCACAAAGCCGATCCCAAGTCTGGGGCCGAGAAACTGGCCGACAGCACCCTGGCGATGCGCCGATCCGTCTATGATCGCGCCATCGCGGGAGAGTTGTCGAAGCTCAAGCTGGGGGAGGTGACGCCGCAACGCCTCAAACATCTGTGCGACGAGGTTAAGGAGAAGCGCGGGCCGGCCGTCGCCGTGCATGTCCGCGAGGTCGTGTTGCTGGTGTTCCGCCATGCCCAGGGAAGCGGGCTGGATGTGAGCAACCCGGCCGAGTCGATCCGCACCAGCGCCATCGCCACGTTCGAGCCGCGCGACCGCGCCCTGTCGCCATCCGAGGTCCGCGCGGCACTGGCGGCCTTGGATCATGTGTCGGCGGCGCCCACGCTGCGCTTAGCGGTGAAGTTTGTCCTGCTGACCGGCGTCCGCAAGTCGGAGTTCATCGACGCCACATGGAAGGAAATCGATTTTGCCGCCGCGCGTTGGACGATCCCTGGCGAGCGCATGAAGGCCGGCAAGGCGCATGTCGTCCCGCTGAGCGATCAGGCGCTCGACATTCTGACGGCGTTCCGCACCATGTTCGGCACCAGCCGATACCTGCACCCTGGCCGGTACGACGGCGATACGCCGATCAGCAACGCCACGCTCAACCGCGTGATCGACACGGTGGTAGAGCGTATCCGGGAGAATGATCCTGACTTTCAGAGCTTCGGCGTTCACGACCTGCGCCGCACGTTTTCGACCGGCCTGAACCGCGCCAAGTTCGATGATCGCTGGATCGAGATGAGCTTGGCCCATGCGCCCCGGAACCGGATCGCGGCCGTCTACAACGTGAACCGCTACCTCGCCGAGCGGAAGATCATGCTTCAGTGCTGGGCTGACATGCTCGACGCTTGGGTAAAGGGGGAATCCGCAAAAGACCTGATCGCCGACGCGAAGCAGCGTGCCGCCGAGGTCCACGACGACGAACTGGACGACGATCTCTGAACTACGTGTGGCTCGCGTCCATTCTGTCATCCTCCTTCCGACCCTTTGTCGGTTCATTGGTGGCCGCCAGCCAGCGGGATCGGCGATCCAGCGGTTGATGTCGGATTCCCGCCAGCCCGCGCCGTTGATGCTGATCCTGATCTGGGGCGGGAACGTGCCCTCGGCGATCTTGCGGTAGATGGTGGACCGGGACAGGCCGGTGCGGGCGAGAACGGTTTTCAGGCGGATGATACGGTCTGGTTCGGGCATGGCTGCGCTGCCTCCTGCTGGTTGTTTCTGACGGTTGCTGAGACCAGACAGAGCAAGCGATTTGTTGTTGTGCAAGAGGTATTTAGGCGTCGTCGTAGTGTGGCGTAGAGGCGGCGGAAAATAGGATGAGTTCTAAAGTCCGATGCCCCGGCCCCTGCCGAGGTCGATGCCGTGGCTGAAGGCGAGTTCCGCGCCGAGTCGGCGGCCCGATTTCGATCTCGATGCCGAGTTCTCGCTTGCGGTTGGCGAGGATGGATTCCAGCTGCGGATCGCGTTCGAGGCTCTTCGCCATGTCGCCCATCGCCGACCGCGTGGCCTTGTAGCCGGACATGTCGCCCGCCTGGTACTGGTGCTGGCTGGCGCGGTCGAGCTTCTGCCAGCGCTCCACGAAGCGGTCGGCGCGGCGCTGCGGATCGGTGCGGATTTCGGTTTCGAGCTGGAGGGCGCGGATGGCGCGGTTGACCTGGCCCGTCGCCGCTTCCGAGGCAAGTTCCGGGTTCTTCTTGTAGGCGGCTTCGGCATCGTGCCAGCCGTAGGGCCGCACCTCCTCGAAGGCTTTGCGGGCGTCCTGCAATTCCGTCACCTGCTCCGGGCTGGCCTTGCCGCCCTGCTCCTGCGCCTCGAAGATCGCATCCACGGCGCGGGCATGGCGGACGAGCGCTCTGGTGCGGGCGCTGGCGCAACGCCTGCCTCCGGGTCTGCCGCCACCTTCCTTTCCGGCGCCGCCCGTTCCTGCGCCTGCCCGCCATCGGCGGGCAGGCGCAGGCCGTCGAACATGCCGCGCACCTTCTCCGGCACGACCTTGCGCACGATCTCGGCGACGCGCTCGCGGAAGGTGATGCCGCGCCGCTCGGCATAGTCCTGCGCCGGATCGGCGCGCTCGTAATCCGACGCCATGTCCTTGGCCCGGTCGCGCGACAGGGTGCGGACAAGCCGGTCCTGGTCGGCGAAGTCGTCGCGGCCATAATGCAGGTCCATGCCGTCGCGATGGCGCGACAGGGCGACATAGCTGCCGTGGGCGTCCAGGCCCGGCGTCGCCAGAACATGGGTGCGGTCCACCGTCATGCCCTGCGCCTTGTGGATGGTCGCGGCATAGCCGTGGTCGATGCGGTCGTAATCCTTGAGGTCGAACGAGACGCTGCGCCCGTCGTCGGTGCGCACGGACATGGATCTGTGCGCTGACCTGCTCGATGGTCCCGAGCGTGCCGTTCTTCACGCCAAGGCCGCGTTCGTTTTGCAGGAACATGACGCGATCCCCGCTGGCGAAGCTGCGCTCGCCGCGTTCGACCGTCAGGCGCACGTCCTCGCCCAGATCGCCGGCGTCCCGCATCCGCTCGCGCGCGGCCTCGTTGAGCGCGCGCACCTCGTCATTGGTGTGGGTGAGGATGATGCGGCTGCTGGTCGGGCGACGCCTGCCGGTCGCGGTCCCAGCGGTCGATCAGATCGTCGCGCGCCTGTTCCCGTGTCGCGGCGGCATGCACCATGCCATGCGTGTCATAGGCATGGATCGCATCGCCGGTTCGGCCGGTCGCCAGATCGCGCGTGGCGTCGCGCTGCCAGTCCTCCCGCTGGCGGCGCACCTCGCCGATCTCCGCGCCGCCGTGGCGTTCGTGGATCGAGCGGAACGCCGCGCCCGCCTCGATGGATTGCAACTGCTGCGGATCGCCGACCAGCACCACCTTGGCGCCGGCCTCGGCGGCATGGGACAGCACGCGCTCCAACTGGCGCGTGCCGACCATGCCCGCCTCGTCGATCACCAGCACATCGCGCGCGGTGAGCATGTCGCGGCCCTGTCCCCAGCCATGTTCCATGCTGGCGATGGTGCGCGACGCGATGCCCGATCCGCTTTCCAGATTCTCGGCGGCGATGCCGGACAGCGCCACGCCCCGGACCTCGTAGCCCGCCGCTTCCCAGGCTTCGCGCGCCACGCCCAGCATCGCGCTCTTTCCCGTCCCGGCATAGCCGACGACGATGCCGAGATCGCGCCCGTCCGTGACATGCGCCAGCGCATCGGCCTGCTCGCCCGAAAGGACAAGGCCGCGCTGCTTCCGCGCGCGCCAGCGCCGCTTCGCGGTCCCTGTCGCTGACCTCATGGCGTTCCCGTCTCGGCCATGAGTTCGGCGGCGCGGTGCAGGCGCTGTTCGGCCTCGATCATCTCGCGGGTGGTGAAGCGGTCCTCGCCGCGTCCGTCCTTGCCGAGTTCGACCAGATCGGGCGCGCCGCGCATCGCGCCCATGACCGCGTTGAACTGGTCGATGCCGTCGCTGTGCCGGTGCGCGAACATCGCCATGTCGCGCCGCGTGAAGGTCGATTGCTGATGCGTGATCGCGTCGAGCGCCATGGAGGGATCGGCGATGATGCGCGCGCCGTTGTTGCGGGCGATCTCGCGGTGCATTTCCGCGCGGTCGGCGGCCTCGATCCCTTCGCCCTCGATGCGCTGCGCGGGCGCGCCGATCTGGCTTTGCGGCTCCAGCGCGATGCCCTGCGCCTCCAGGCTGCGATGGTCGATGCGCGCGTCGATGTCGAGTTCGGCCAGGCGCTCGTTGGCCAGCTCGGCCCAGCGTTCGCGCCAGCGCTCGACCATCTCGGTGCGGTTCCAGTCCCGCACCTTCTGGCCGAAGCCGTTCTCGTCCACCGAGCGCATGGTCAGCATGACATGGGCATGGGGCTTGGGCATCCCGTCCTCGGCCATATCCCAATGCACATTGAGATCGGCGATCATGCCCTGATCGACGAACTCCGCCTGCACGAAGTCGCGGGCGAGTTCGATGCCCTGCGCCTGCGTCATCTCGCGCGGAAGGGCGAACTCGACCTCGCGGGCAAGCTGGGCGTCCTTCCGGACCTCGAACGCCTCGACATCGTTCCACAGCCGTTCGCGGTCGCTCCATGCTTCGGGCGCATCCTCCGGCAGCATGACCTCGGAATGGACGACGCCGCGCTTGTCGGAGAAGTCGTGGCTGCGCTCAAGCCGGTCGTCGCGCAGCCGCGAGGCCGAGCGGTAGGCGGCGGAGGCCACCGCGCTGGAGCCGGCCTTGCGGCCAATGACCTTGACGTGAAGATGATAGATCGCCATCGCGATCCGGATCATCACCACGGCGAAGCGCACGTCGGAACGACGTATAAGCGCGCCCCTCGAAACTAATTTCTCGGGACTGACCCGCGCCGTTCCAGCCCGTCCCGGCAACCTTACAGCATTCCGGCAGGCGCTCAACTATCATCGCTCCATCAACAGCTTATGGAGGACATGATGCGCAAGCCACGGGACTTCGATGCGGAACTGAAGTCGCTCGAAGACAAGGCGCGGGACCTGAAAGCCCGCAAGGTGCAGCAGCTTGGCGAGCTGGTCATCTCGACCGGAGCCGACGCGCTCAGCGCCGACGAACTGGCGGGCGCGCTGATCGTGCTGGCCGAAACGAAGGATGCCGGAAAGAGGGAGGCATGGGCGAAGCGCGGGGCCGCGTTCTTTCAGGGCCGGTCGCGGCGATCTGCATCGGCGCCTGACCGCGACACTGGCGGCGCTCAGGCGCAACCGGGCGGCGCGCAACCGGCATCAGGCGGCGCGGGCGCGGCATGACATGCGCACCTGGCAGGTCGAGCGCCGCAAGCGCACGCGGCATCTGATCGAACTCGGCGGCCTCGTCGTCAAGGCCGGGATCGTGGACCTGACCGGCGATGATCGCGCCATGATCTACGGCGCGCTGCTCTGGATGGCCGACAAGCTCCAAAGCGATCAGGGCGAACACGCGCGGGCGCTCTGGGCCGCGAAGGGGAAGCAGGCGTTCGACGATGGCTAGAGCACTGCCCGGCTAAGTTGGCGCATGCTGCCTACCGACATGGCAATGGTCCGGGCGCGTTCAGAATCCGCCGTCGAACGCATGGAGGCCATTCTTTCTTTTCGGGCGGTTCGGTTTCTCAAGGATCGCCTTTGGCGACCGCGCAGCGGCGCGCGTTCGCGCGTCCTTGACAAGCCGAGACGCCCGAAATCTTGCTCCGCCAAGCGATCGATGGCGAGGTGTCGTTCCCAGATCGGGTCGAGCATGGCCCATGAACGCAACGCGCGGGAGGAGCCGTCCCGCCGATCCATCCTGAGCGGGCAGGGCTCTAGACGCCGAACCGCTCCCGCATTTCCCCGGCCTTCGCCCATTCGTCGCCCGGTATACGGTCGATCAGTTCCTTCATCACCCTGACGAAGGTGGCCTTGAGCGTTTCGTCGGTCAGTGCCCTGGCGCGATCTGTCTGAAGCAACGGGCGCATGTCGGTGAAGAAGGTCGGATTGACGAGTTTCTGGAACATGCGCTGCTGCGCCTCGGCCCTGGAAATCGTCACCTCCGACTTTTCAAGGTAGAGCCGGAAACATTCGACGATCCGGGCCGTGTTCAACCCCTCGAACACAGTGAGCGCGTGATCGAGGTCGAACAGATCGCGGCCCTTGTTGCGTTGAAGCAAAGCCCGCAGCTTGGTCGCCAGCATTTCCTCCCGCGAGAAAGTCGGGATAGCAGCCTTGCCGGTGAACCACGGGTTTTCGACGCCGAACGGAATCGCGATGGGCGGATCGTAGGCTTCCCGTTCGCGTGTGTTGATTTCGACCTTGAGGCTGATCCGCACATCGGCAGGCTCGCCTTCCGCATTGACGCGAAAGCGAAGTTTAGGGGCGACGGGACTTGCATCGGACTTCGCCTCGCCAAGCCACGGTTCCAGCACGGCGCGAACGCCGTCGAGGACTGGCCCAATCGGGCCGGCGGTCGTCCGCACGAGGTCTATATCTTCCGAATAGCGCAGCGGTGCCGGGAAATGCAGCTTGTTGAGCGCCGTGCCGCCACGAAAGCGCAATTCGCCGCGCAGGAACGGATCGGAGAAGATGGCGACCAGCGCGCGGCTGATGATAAGGTCTTGCTCGACCTGCCGCTGGCTTGCCCACGGCGCGACGCGGCTCCAGGCGGTGATGTAGTCCTGCGGGATCATTCGTCGATCTCCGGCGGTCGCCGAACGATCACACGCCAGCGTTCATCGCGTTCGGATGGCGGCGGCGACAAATCGGGATCGCCCGCCTGTTTGGGATCGAGTTCAACCCACGGCAGCGGCCCGCGCGCCGACAGTGCTGCGAGCATCGCTTCGGCTATCTGCGGATGTCCCAGCCTTCCGAGCAGATGCCCGAGGCGCTGCACGACCGCTTTCTCGAAAGCGCCCGACAGGGAGGCGAGCTTTTGGGTTGCAGCCGCTCGGCAAGCTCGGAAAGCACTGTCGCAATGTTGTCCAGGCCCGCGCCGGATTGCGGATAGCGCACCAAGTCGAGCGCCGTCAGGTCCGGCGAGGACAGCTTCATATAGCCCGATTGCGTCTTGCGATCCTCGATCCCCGCCGCCACCGCCGCCATGTCCTTGCGGTAGGAAAAGGCGATCCGCGTCCGCCCTGCCTCGATGTCGGGCAGGAGTTTGTCCGTCACGACCTGAAGCTCCATGACGGCCTGATGGGAGGCACCGTGGGCCGCCGCCGCCGCCAGCAACCCTACATAATAGGGCCGCTTTTCATGGCGCATCAGGGCGTCGATGTACCACTCAGGCGGCGGCGCTCCGGCCGTGGAATGCTGGGGCGGCACGATCACGTAGAAGCCGCGCCGGGGCCGGATGAGTTGGCCGCGCCGCTGCAAACGCTCAGCGGCGTCGAGGAATGCGCCCCGGCTGATGCCGATCTCCTTCTGGGCTTCATCCGCAGAAAAGACTCCCCGGCCCGCAGCAAGTAGGCCGGAAGCGTAGGAGGATAGGGCTGATCGTTCGACTCGGATCATATCCAATTATCCGCTCTTAGCGCGGAATTTTCAATATGATACTATAATCGGATCGTTCTTAAAAATCCGCTTTCAGGGCGGATTTTTCAATATGATGCTATGGGTTGGGTCTTCCGGCGCCGACACGGATGGATTTATCGGGCTTCGGGCGCGTCATCGCATCTGGCCTGACCCGTCAAGAACTCGATGTCAAAGCCGATGCGTTCACGCCGGGCCGCAACCTGATGTTCTTGCTGATGGGCAGCGCGTATGCGTATCAGCAAGGCGCATCATCGGTGACTATTGGCCTGCTGGCAGAGGAATTCAGTCTGTTCCCCGACCAGAAACGGCAGTTTGTGGCTCAGGCCGAAACCACCATCTCCGCAGCAATGGGGCGGCAGATCAAGGTGCTCACGCCACTGATCGAGTTCGGCAAGGCAGACGTGGTCAGGCTGGCGCAGGCCAAGGGCATCACGGGCACCTACTCGTGCCATACCGGCAATTCAGAACCTTGCGGGCGGTGCATCGCTTGCTTGGAATTCCAATTTGATAAGGAGAAATGACATGGGTGGAGGCTCGGGCGGTGGTCTTTCTAGTTCTGACATCAAACGCCTTGAAGAACAGGCAAAACAGAAGCTATCTGAGGCAAAAAGTGACACCAGCAGGCACGTTTTCATCAGCTTCGATCACGAAGATTTGGATGAAGCGAACCTACTTCGTGGTCAAGCGAAGAATGACAAGGTCGATTTGCAGTTCGACGACCATTCCGTCAAGGAGCCATTCGACAGCGCCAACGCCGATTACATCAAGCGCCAAATCCGCGAGAAGATCGACCGTTGCTCGGTAACGATGGTGTATCTCTCGGAAAAGACTGCTTCAAGCAAATGGGTGAACTGGGAGATCGAGGAAAGCATCAAGCGCGGCAAGGGTGTTATCGGCGTTTACAAGGGAGATAAGGCCCCGATCAATGTCCCCCCGGCGTTCCAGCAGAACGGTTGCAAGTCTGTGAAGTGGGAGCACGCTGCGCTGATGAAGGCCATCGAAGATGCGAGCACGAAGAGATAGCCGGTGGGTGTTCTTGCTGAAGTGGTATCCGGTGACGCTGCCTCAGCAGGACGGGTGAGCGCCTCCGTCATCCCCGAAGCTCAGACTCTTTTGGTCTTCACTCTCGCGGACCTCGTTTATGATGGCGCGCCGCTTATGGCGGGAAGGACCGCCATTTAGAATCCGCGAATCCAGCTCCCTTGGCTTGGTGGTATCGCAGTTGGTATGGGTTCGGATCATCGGCAGAAAGCCCAATAATTACAATGCGAACTCAAACCCATTGACCATCGAGTGGGAGTGACGGGCTTCGAAAAGCCCAGATGCCGCCATCGATGGTGGCAGGAGTTCACGGGGCCAGATTGAGCGTGCCCCGTAATCCGAGCCAGAAGGAAAGAGGGATTCTTCGGCGGCCTCGGCAGGCCGGACTAAGGGCGCCCGCGCCGTCGTGCGGGATTGCGAGTGCGGCGACCGCAGCACGCAGCCGGTGGCCGAACTCTCGCAGCACGGCACCGGCGCGCTAGAACCTTTTGTGGAAGCGAACGCCGATCGACTGCGGATCGCCGTACACGACTCGATTGCCCGTGCCGCCTTCCACGGCCGCAATGTAGTACTCGTTCGAGCAGTTGTTGCAGTAGGCGCTCAACTCCCAGCTTTCGGTCTCGTAGGTCAACGAGAAGTTCGTCAGGTCGCGCGGGTCGATGCGGAAGAAATTGTCCGTCTGGAACAAGCTCGCAAACGACTCGCCCACGTGCGCAAGCGCCAACCTCGGCCGCAATTTGGCGCCGTTCGCCAACGAAAAGCCGTAGCTGAGGCTCAAGTTGTACGAAACCTTCGGCGAGTACAGATTAGACGCGCCCGACAGCGACTGGAACGCCGAGCTGCTCGCGTAGTCGAAGCAGTCCGGCACGCCGCCCGTCACGATCGGAGTTTGGCCCGCGTTGCAGCTCGGCACGTAGAGGTTGTTGCCGACCAGCAGGCTCCGATCCAGCAAGCGCGGGTCGACTGTCGTAATGCCGCCGAGGTCGGAGTTCACGTAGCCCACGCCGAACTGAAAGTTGAGCTCGCCGAAACCGCCGTTGATGGACGCCTCGACGCCGTTGACGGTCGAGGAACCGATGTTTTGGATGGCGTTGGCCTGCGACAGGCCGCTGCCGAAGGGCCTCACTAGGAAAGCCGGCTGCTGCATGTCCTTGTAATCCATGTTGAATGCGCCGACTTGAACCTGGAGGCGCCGATCCAGGATCGCGCCTTTCCAGCCGATCTCGATGTCGTCCACGCTCTCCGGATCGAACGCCAGGCCGTTGTTGATTCCGCCCGACTTGTAGCCGCGCGCGTAGAACGCGTAGATGAATTGGTTGGCGGTCGGCGTCCAGTTCACGTCCACTTTGTACGTAGGCGTGGAATCCTTATACGGGACCACGTCGCCGGGCGAGACGGGGAAGCAGTTGTACAAGCCTTGCGCGGGCAGCACGATCGTAAATCTCGGGTCCGGACAGTCCGTCGGTGTGCCGCCGACGATCTGGGTATTCAAGGCCACGAAAATGTGCTGCTCGTCGCTATTGTGATCCCACGACTGTCGCGCGCCGAACTGGAACTCGAATTTGTCCGAAGCCTTCCATGTCAGCTGGCCGAACAGACCCGCATGCTGTTGAGTCGTGTCGATGGTCAGCAGCACGGACTGGATCGGGAGGGCTCCTACCGGGAGGCACGGCGTGACGACTCCGGAAGCGCCATTGTAGCCGCAGAGGTTCGTATCGCTGCGAATGTTCACGGGCGTCGTGCGACGGAACCAGGAGGTGCCGATGATCCAGGTGAATTTTCCCGTGTCCGGAGACAAGAGGTTGAACTCTTGGCTCCAATAGTCGTTCGTGGGCCCTACATTGTTGAGAAACAGACCGCCGTTCACGTTAGTTGAATCGGGATCGTCGGCAGTCTGCAGATTGTTGTGCTGGTATCCCGTCAGCGCGCGGAACTCCAAGCCGCGGCCGTACGTGCGACGCACGTCCAGGCTATAGCGATCTGACTGATTCCTGTTTTGCGTGTTGGCAACGTCGTACGCGATCAAGTACGGGTCGTTGCCGGGTACGGCGAAGGGCGCAAACGCAGCCTGGCCCACTCCGCTTGGATCGTTCGGATTGGCGTATGTGGCCCTGTTCGGCTGATAGGGCGCCAAAGCGTCCGTGTCGGACGTGTTCAACTCGATGCGCCCCAGAACGCTGAGCTTATCGTTCGGCTCCCACAGGATGCTCGCTCGCAGATTCGAGTCGTCTACTTTGCCCGGCTGTCGCCCGCCCTCGTATATGGTGGGGCCCGACGGGCTCGCGACATTGCGGTAATAGCTGTCGCGATGCTCTCGATTGAACGCGAAACGCGTCGAAACCTTGTCCGAGAGCGGTAGCGTCACCGCGCCCGTAAACTTGGCATCGTGCTTCGTTCCGAAGGCCGCGTCGAAGAAACCGCTGACGCCGTCGAAGTCAGGCCGCACGGAGTTGATGCGAACGGCGCCGCCCGTCGAGGACTGGCCGACGAACGTGCCCTGCGGACCGCGAAGCACCTCGATGGTCGCAACGTCGAGGAACCCTTGCTGCAGCACCACGGTTTCCGCCATCAGGAGGCCGTCCTGGAACACGGCGACCCCGGGCTGGATATTCGGGTTCACGACGCTGTTGCCGATCCCGCGAATGTTGACGGATTGCACCGTGAAGCCGGTGGTGTTGATTGTCAGATTCGGCGTCGCGTTCTCGAGGTCCTTCACCGATTTGAGCTGATCCGCGGCCAAAGCATCCGCCGTGAAGACTTCGACCGATATCGGTGTCTTCAGCTCGGTCGTCTCGCGGCGCTCGGCCGTGACGACGATCTCCTCGAGCTCCTGTGCCGCGGCGAGATACGGCGTGGCTGTGACGAACCCGATGACCACAATGAGCAGTGGTCGCTGCGGAAGTCTTTTCACGGCTTGCCCCCCTGGTTGTTCGATGCGCCGCGTCCGGTCGAGTCGTTGTCGTGTTGCGCACGTGGCCCCGCATCGCAGCCCACAAATCGAGTGACCGTCGCGCCGGGGCAACGACAGAGAATGCCCCCGGGGTTGCGCTCAAAATTGGAAAAATTCGTCACGGAGAAGTTCGAACTGTGTCTGCTTCCCGCCGCGCGCCGGGCGCGTTGTCGCGGAGTTTAACGGCGCCACTATCACGGGGCTAACGTCAGGAATCTGGTAAACAGGGGCGGTTTTCTGCAAGCCGGGCCGACACGGACCGGCGTACGCTCGTAGCGGCTTGCCGCATCGTGGCGTCGTAGGGACCCCGGTTTGACGCAAATCCAGGGCGTCCCCGTCGGCCGGCGACGGCGGTCCGCGCTCGGGGGGGTGCCTGGCGCTGCGTGAGAGGACGCTCGCCGAAAAAAGGCGTCGCGGGCTCGATCACGAGCGCCGTCGGTCCGGGGGGACGCGCGTAGTGGACAGTCGGGTGTCGTCCTTACGAAACGCGAACGAACGCGCCGTTGTCGGGGGGGCGCGCACGGCCGCGACTCTTGAGCGGGTCGCCGGCACGGAGTTTCACACGCATCGGAGGCTGCCGCCGTCCCCGGCCTTGGCGCAGTACGTGCGCTGTTACGAATATACCGAGTCCATGGCCGCCGATGTTCGAGCGTACCCGTTCGCCGTCTCCGTCTTCCCTTTGCTGTGCTTCCATTTGCGGGAGCGGTGCAGGGTTTTCGAGTATGCTCCGGGCCAGACGCGCGTGTTGCCGCGAGCGATCGCGGTCGGGCCGTGCGACCACAGAGTCGCGGACGTCTTGCACGTCGGTCATTTGATGCACTTCTCAGTCGTGTTTCAGCCGACAGGGTTCTTTAGGCTGTTTCGCATCTCGCCGTGGGAAGTCCGAAACTGCGCGTACGACTGCACAGACGTGCTCGGTGAGCACAGTGCTCGTTTGCATACGCGTCTGTGTGAGGCGGCCTCCCCGAAGCCCATGGTGCGGGCGGTTGAGGAGCTGCTTCTCGAGCATTGCGAGAGAGCCGCACCGCGGTCGGGTATTCACTCGGCGGCGGAGGCGCTTCTGCATTCGAAAGGAAGAGCCGATCTGTTCACCTTGGCCGATTCGTTAGGTCTGAGTGACAGCTCGTGGCGGCGTCATTTCTCCAACGAGATCGGCGCTACTCCCAAACGCTACTCGCGAATGCTGCGCTTCCGCCACGCGATCGCGTTGAAGCGCATCTTCGCGGAACGATCGTGGACGCAGGTGTGTCTGGAGGCCGGCTACTACGATCAGGCGCATTTCATTGCAGATTGTCAGGCGCTCGTCGGCTCGGCGCCGTCGAGCTTCATGCGTGAGCTCGCGACTGTCCCGGAGACAATTGGAGCGATGCTGTACGGGCCCGTCGCCGCCGTGCCGACAAATCGCCGGGGGTCGGTCGGCCGGATGCCTCGAAACGCGGCTACGCCGCGGAGTGAGAGGCCGGTTCGCCGTCGCGATCTGCAACCCACGCATCTGCATGAGAACCTGTAGCCAAGCTGGTTAGGTGCCTCGGAAATAATCGAGTGGGAATAACACGGTCGCGAAGCGGAATGCCTGTTCACGTAGCCGTGGCGCTGAATCGGGCGCGACGTCGTTTAGGAGCGGCCGCAGGCGCTCGGCCACCCGATCGCGCACGCGCGCTCGAGCAGCCGCCCGGCATCGGTGTCTTTCAGCGGGCCCTTGCTGCCGCGCAGGATGATCCGGTAGTCGGCGAGCGTCGGCGGATCGTGGCGTAGCGTGCCGGCCGTGCCGAGCGCTTTGGCATTGTCGCAGGCGGCCGCGAATTGCAGCGTGCAGGCGCGTTCGAAGGCCGCGGCCGCGCGAACGGGGTTCCGGTAGTGCTCGGCGAGCATGACGCCGGCCTCGTTGCACGCCCAGGCGGAGCCGGCCTCGCAGGAGGTGTCCTGCAGGAAGTACAGGTTCAGGCAGGCCTCGCGGTCGTTGGCCGCGCATGCCGGCTCCCAGAACGGCGTCCATTGACCGGGATGGTCATCGCCCACGTACCCCGACGCGCTCATCGCGCCGAACGCAAGCCCCCACACGCCCACGTAGGCCAGATGACGCCTGCGGGGCACTAGGGCGCGGCCCCACCATCTCGAAAGATCGAGCACCGCGAGCCGCGGCGACCTCGCGAGCCTGTCGAGCGCGATGACGGACAGGTTCAGCAGCGGCACCTGGAGTAGCTTGTCGTAGAAGCCGGGTGTGTTCATCGCGAGTAGCAGGTTGTACAGCAGGACAGTCGTGAGCCCGTACAGAACACCGAAAATGAGCCGCCCGAGCTCCGTGCGCGGCGCGGTGGAAGGGTCGGTGAACAGCAGACTCATGCCGATAAACACCGCGATCGGCACGTGCGAGTCGACGAAGTAGAAGCCGCCCGTCGCGGCGTGATACAGCGCGCTGAACACGAACGTCGTCGTGACCGCCGCCAGCGTCATCGGCGCCACGCCGAACAGTATTTGTCCGGGCAGGGCAGTCAGGAAGACCGCGAGATACATCTGCGGCGGGTAGAACTCCGTCTCGGCGATCGAGAAGCCCCACGTCGAGTTCGTGGCATCCGCGAGCAGCAGCACGATCGACACGAGTGCCAAAGGAAACGACGACGGGTTGAAGATGTGCGTGTTCACGCCATCGCGCTTCCAGCGCAGGAATTCCTTGGCTGCGAGGCCCACGGCCACCATCACGAACTGCCAGTGGAACCACGGGTCCTTGAACCAGAAGAACAGCGTGATGCTGAAGATGATGGGAAACGGGCCGAAGCCGAGCGCGAACTTGCGCCGGTGGGTCCAGGAAAGCAGGCTATCGAAGCCGTAGGCGAACAGGATCTGCGCGAGGATCAGGGGGGCCGCGTGATAGACCTCGTGCCAGTAGTAGCCCCAGTACGCGATCAGGCTGCCTTGCAGGCACGCTTGCAGATAATGCTGCGGGCGCAGCACGATCTCGAGCGTGACCTGCTGCCCGCGAAGCAGCAGGCCGAACAGCAGCGCGCTGCACAGCAGGAGCAGCGCCGCGGCCTCGGCGATCGAGGTGCGCACGTCCGGCCGCGAGTCGAGCACCGGCAGCTGGCTCAATACGAAGAGGCCGACGACGAACGCGGCGTTGAGCAGGAACGCGCTACGGGCGGAGAGTTGGATGCTGTAGGCGGGTGGTGCCCCGACAGGGCCTGCGGCGGCAGATTTGGCGGCAACGTTCGATGTCATGTCGAGATCTACCATCGGCGCGTCGAGGGGCCGCGACGCCCCGCCGTTGGCAGGATTGTGAATCGCGGGGCGCCGTCGGGCGAGAGGTGCGGGCGTCGACCTTCATCTGCGCCGCGGTCGCCCGGCGTCGCCGCCGGGCTCCTCGGGTCACGCGCCGCGGTCGTTGGTCGTCGACGCGCGGCGCCCGACTGCGCGAGTTCTAGTGGTGAATCTGATTGACGACGTCGCCGGCCTCATAGGAGGTCTCGCAGTTGCCGCGCTCGGCACCGACCAGTGTCGGGTCACGGAAACCACCCTCTCCCCCTCCGCCTTCGGCCAGGGTCATGAGCATCGGGTTCTGCTTCCACGGCATGAGCAGGACGTCCGGGTCCTCGACCGTCACCTCGTAGAGCATCTGATCGCCCTTGCGCGTAAACCGCTCGTAGACCTTCATGTCCTCCGAATGAAAGAAGCCCCCGCGCGCGAGCCACGTGTCCGGCACGAATCCGACCGACTCGATCACGAGCGTGTCGCCTTCCCAATGGCCGACCGAGTGACCTGTGTATTTCGTTTGGAGGATTGCATTCGGGTCGAACGGGCGCCCGTCGGTTGCGATGACGCGGAAATCCGAATAGCCGCCGCCGCCGTCGCCGCCGTAGCCATAGAGGAGGGTGATGTCCTTTGCCGTGTGAAAGATGCGCCCCGGCGCGCCCTGTCTCGGAATGCCCAGTGGCTTACACGTCATGACCGGGTCGTCACGGTTCGTCCACATGTCGTTATAGATGACCTGGTCCCAATTCTCGGGCTTGTAAAGCGGGCGATTCGGTCCGAAACGCGAAGCCGCCTCGAACTCGAAATCGAGTGTCTGGTTCCACGCCTCGCTGCAGCCCTCGAGTTGCGTCGGTGAGCAGCGGCGGTTGCCGTAGCGCCAGATGAAAAACTTGCTGCCACTTCTCCAGCTGCCGGTCAGGTCGGGCTTGCCGTCGGCCAAACGCGGCGTCGGCGCGGTGGAGGTGAGCTCCGGTCCTTTCTGGTCGCTGCCGTACATCGGCAGCGGCTCGGTGGGGCCGACGTTCGGCGGCACGGGCACCACGACGTAGACGCTGCCCGTTTCCGTCACGGCAGTCTTCAAGTCGCGCATGACCTTGCCGTTCAGGCGCTCCACCATCTTGCCCGCGTACTGGGCTTCGATGCGATTGAGCGGATTGTTGTAGTCGTTGTAGTCGCTGTACGTGAACTCGTAGGTGTCGCGTCCGTGCTTCACGACGACGGATTTGGCCATGAAGTTGTCGTCGAGCGTGGCCACGGCCGTGGCGCCGGCGACGCCCGGAATCGGGAAAGTGACGAGCGGCGTTTTGCCTTCCCAGCGGACCGACGTCTCGCCGATCTTCGCCTTCCCGGCTTCGAGCAATCCGCCCGGATTACGGAAGACCTTCATGAGATCGATTCCGGCGCCGGCCAAGGCGGCTTTGACTGCGCCTTGAGGGCTGGCCCAAAGACGAATCAGGCGCTCGTCGCGTTTGTCGGGCATCGGCTTGGCCGTGCCTTCGCCCGGCACGAGACCGGCGCCGGGTCGGTCTTCGTCCCAGGCGTACTTGCCGCTGACGACCTCGATGTTGGAATACTTCTGACCATTCGGCAGCGTGCACTCGATCTGCGTGCGGCTGCCGGCAAATTGGTACGCGTCGCTGACGCGGTAGCCCGACGTGCCGAGCTCGCCTTCGCGCTCGGTCTTCTTATAGGGGGTGATCGCGCAGGATTGACCGTTGACTTGAATCGTCCCCTCGCCGCGATACTCGAGCGTGACCGCGAGCTCATGCTCCTCGATGCCACGCAACATGACCATGTGCCACGGCCAGTTGAACAGCACGGACTTCAAGTCCCTGGCGTCTTTCGCCGGCGTGTACAGCTTCGGCGGGGGTCCGCCGAACTGCGCGTACGCCACCACCGAGAAGAGCGTTGCGAGGCCCGTTGCGAAGACACCCGCTCCGGTCGAGCCTTTTCCAAATGACATGGTCGTTCCCCCTTGTGCCGAACGGCATCACGTTCGCGCGAGAGTACCATCGCTGGCCCATTCTTCCCAAGCCGCGCCCGAAATAAAGCTTCGGCAGGCCTCCGTACGCGGACTGGGACGCGAGTGTCAGGCGCCGACTCGGCGCCAGCTGTGGGGGGGCAACGTGATCGCGTGGACGGCGCCCGAGTGAGCGCCGTCCCGCATCGATCGGTCGAGCAGCGAGTCGCGCTGCAGCGCTTAGTTCTTCGGCGCTAGATCACGCGACTCGATCAACCACTTGCCGTCGACCTTTACAAATAGGGTGTCCTCCCGGCCGGCAACGACGACGCGCGGCGGCATGCCCCGCTGGCCGGGTACGACAAGGGCGGTCCAATACCCTTGAAAACGCGCGTGGGTTTCGTCCTGGAAGTCGATGGTCACGTTGGTGCTCAGATGCTGGGTCGGCGGCTGCACAGGCTTGCCTTCGGCCTTGTTTTTCTCCTGCGCGGCTTTCATACCGGCGATCATCGCTTTGATCGCTCGGCGTCCCTGCGTGGCACCCTGATGACCATCCTCGGTGAAGACCGAGGCGAAAGCGTCCGCGTCGAACGTGTCCAGCGCTCGCACGCAGCGCCACATGACGGCTTCGATCTCGGCGCGGTCGTTGGCTTCGCGCGCCCATGTGGCCTCGTCTGCCGAGGCGGTGGTAACGACCGAGAACAGCGCGGCGAGCGTCCAGAAATGTGTGGGTTTTAGCAAGGTGATCTTCCGTCGTGTTGGGGGAGAGTCATGTTACCCGCTGCGCCTTGTTCCGGCCCAACGGATCGAATTGCCGTGCGGCTGCGATGGCCGCTTCGAGCCGTGCGATGGGTTCGCGTTGATCGGCCCAGACGATAGTGTCCGACGGCTGCTCGTGCCAATCCAGCATTTCCGACGCAATCTGCCGCGACGCGGAACCGAATACGAACGGGCGCGTCGCAGCTTGCACGCCGTTCGTCGTTGGCATTACGGTGCGGTAGCGCCGTCGGCGCGAGAACGTAGGAGCAGTCTGGGAATCTATGAGTGCGAGTCAGCCGTACACGGAGGCCGATGTCGCGTCGATGCGGCGCGCGCTCGACGCCGCCCGCGAGGCCGGTCGGCGGGGGGAGGTGCCGGTCGGCGCGGTCGTGACCGGCAGCGACGGTCGAGTGTTGGCGATCGGCGCGAATGCGCCGATCGGCGATTGCGATCCCACGGCGCACGCCGAGATCGTCGCGCTGCGCGCAGCGGCTCATGCGGTGGGCAACTACCGGTTGCCGGGCGTTACCCTCTACGTCACGCTCGAGCCCTGTGCTATGTGCATCGGTGCGCTGCTGCATGCCCGCGTGGCGCGAGTCGTGTTCGCGGCGCCGGATCCGAAGGCGGGGGCTTGCGGGTCGGTGTTCGATCTGGCCGCCGATTCGCGAATGAATCATCGCATCGCGATCAGCGGCGGAGTGCTCGAAGAGGAGAGCGCGCGCCTGCTGCGGAACTTCTTCGCGGCGCGGCGCTGACGGGAAGTATCAGCCGGCCGGCGCCGGGAACTCGAGGGGCGCAGTCTGCTGCGTGAGCGTCTCGCGGCTCTCCATCCACATGAGAATCTCGTAGTATCGGCGGATGTTGTCGACGTAGGTGACGGCTTGCCCGCCCGGCGCGTAGCCGCGTTGAACACGGCGATACCATTGCTCGTCCGTCAGCAGCGGAAGTCGCTCGCGCACTTGCTCCCAACTGTCGGGATTCGCGCCCTGTGTTTGAGTCAGGATGCGTGCATCTTCGACGTGACCGTAACCCAAGTTGTACGCGGCAACCGCAAGCCAAGAGCGATCCGGCTCGGGGATGCGGGCGGGGACCTTGCGCTGGACCCGGGCGAAGTAGCGGGCGCCGCCCATGATGCTCGCGCGAGCGTCGTTGCGGTCGTCGATGTCGAGCATGTCGGCCGTGTGCTCGGTCAACATCATGATGCCGCGGACGCCCGTTGGCGATACCGCGGCCGGATTCCAGTGCGATTCCTGGTAGGCCATTGCGGCGAGCAACCGCCAATCGATACCCGTGGCGTGCTCGGCGGCCAGGAAGTCGTCGCGGTATTTCGGCAGGCGGCTGTTGTAGTGGCGCACGAAGGCGCGCGAGCCGACGTAGTCGAACTCTCGCGTGGCGAAATAGTATCGGTCCAGAATTTGATCGAGGGCGCCGGTCGACTGCAGCTCGGCGAAGTAGGACGCGACGCTTTCGCGCAGATCGTCCTCTCCCTTCGGCAAAGCCCACGCCACGTGGCTCACGGGCCCCAGGCTGAACGCCACCCGCAAGTCGGGATAAAAGTGCTGCAGTACTGCAAAGACGTGCGAATCGGCAATCGTGTAGTCGATCTCGCCATTGGCGAGTCTACGCAGAAGGTCGTCGCCGCTCGTGTGCGGCTCCTCGATCCAGCTCAGCAAGGGCTCTTGCGAGCGTAGCTGTTTGAGCAGTGCCGCGTGTGCCGAGTCCGCGGCGACTTCGAGTCTGCTGCCGCGAAGGTCCGCCAGCGTTCGCGGGCGCTTGGTGCCGCGACGATAGATCACCTCGGGCTGCATGTCTTGGTAGGCCGGACCGAAAGTCACGAGCCCTTTACGCGCATTGCTGACCGTGAGGCTGGCCGCCGCAATCTCTGCTTTGCCTCGTTCGAGATCCGGGAATACCTGGTCAGCGAAATAGATCCGGAGATTGACGCCGAGTCGATCGGCAAAGCCTTTTACGAGCTCGTACTCGATGCCGCGCGGCTCGTCTGCGCCATAGTAGAAAGCAGTCGGCGTATTGCGGGTGACCACCCTGAGCTCGCCGGTCTGCATGATCCGTTGAAGCGTAGTGGGTGGCGACGAGCACGT
Organism: uncultured Gammaproteobacteria bacterium; assembly: GCA_963786385.1. GTDB lineage: Bacteria > Pseudomonadota > Gammaproteobacteria > Steroidobacterales > Rariloculaceae > FEN-1219. The sequence goes on along the minus strand of CAWAYS010000003.1, from coordinate 59,227 downwards.
GCCGAGGAGCACGCTGAAGAAGATGGCAGCGAGTGCTCGCAAGCCTCGATTCCTCCGTCCTTTTCGAGCACGCCATTATACGGATATCCGCGCGCTGGTTCTTCAAGTGCAGGCATCATTATGCAATAAAGCCATGTCGTTCGCCGCGTGCCGTGACGGCGATGCTGCGAAATGATCGCAAACGGGAGCGAAATCAACGCTAAAGAGCGCTTGTTTAACGCGCTTGCACGCGTCGCGCCGTCAGCTCGCGCAGCGTTGCTCGGCCAGCGCGCCGTTGTGCTGAGAGATCCACGCGGCGCATTCCTCGGCAGCCATGGGGCGAGCAAACCAAAAGCCCTGGCCCAAGTCGTAGCCGATGGATTGCAAGTAGTCCTTGACCCAAGCAGTCTCGACGCCCTCGGCGACGGCACGTAGTCCGAGTGCGTGAGCCATCTGCACGGTCGATTCCACGATCACGCGGTTTTGCTCGCGAGTCTCGAGGTCGACGACGAAGGATTTGTCGAGCTTCAGTGCTTGCACCTGCAAGTCGCGAAGATATCCGAGCGACGAGAAACCCGTTCCGTAGTCGTCGATGGAGATCGTCACGCCCAGTGCGCGCAGGTCCCGCACGATGATGCGCGCACGCTCAGGATCGACGAGCATCGCGCTCTCGGTGATTTCCAGCTCGAGGTGATCCGGTCTCACGGCGGCGGTCGCCAGAAGCGACTGCAAGCGCCTCGGGAAGTCGCTGTCTTGCAGGACTCGCGCCGACACGTTGATCGCGACTGTCGTGTCGCCGATACGGCTGCGCCATTTCGTCATATCCGACAGTGCTTGAGTGATGGTCCAATCGGTGAGCGGTCGTATGAGGTCCGTAGATTCGGCGAGCGTAACGAACTCCGCGGGACCGATGGAGCCGTGCACCGCATGGTGCCAGCGCACGAGCGCTTCGACGCTCTCGGCATGGCCGGTTCGCAGCGACACTTGCGGCTGATAGTGCAGGCTGATGCCGCTGCGATCGATCGCCGCGCGCAGCTCACTCAGCATGCTGAGTCGTCGTACGGTGTGCTGATCGTCCTCTCGCTGGTAATACTCGAACGCGCTGCCTTGGCGTTTCGCCACATACATCGCCACGTCGGCATGACGCAGCAGCTCCTTGCTGCCTTGGGCGTGCTCCGGGGCGATTGCAATGCCGATGCTGACACCGACTTCGATGGCGATCCCGCGCGCATCGATCGGCGATTGCAGGCTGGCCACGAGCGTGCGGCATAGATCGTCGATGGTGCCGCGGCTCTCGACGCGGCTCAACACGACCGTGAACTCGTCGCCTCCGATTCGCGCGATGAACCCGCCTTCGGGCAGGTCTGCCGTAAAACGGCGGGCGACCTCGCGAAGTACATCGTCGCCCACATCGTGTCCGAGCGTGTCGTTCACTTCCTTGAATCGGCATAGGTCGAGCATCAGGAGCGCGACGCGTTGCCGCGATGCCGCCTGTTCGAGCACCGCGCCCAAGTGCTCGCTCAGCGCGAGGCGGTTCGGCAGCCCGGTGAGCGGATCGTGCTTGGCCTGATGTTCCAGTGCCACCTGCTGGGCTTTTCGCTCGCTGATGTCGCGCACTATCGCCGTGAAAAGATGTCCGCCCTCGGTGGCAATGCGGCTTACCGAGAGCTCGACGGGAATGAGTCCGGCGCTGGCCGATCGAACGGTGCACTCGAGGACGGCGCCGGGGAGGTCGGCAATGCTTCGTCGCGTGTCGGTAAAGAGACCGTCGACATAGTCGGTGAGTGTTTGTCCGAGCAGGCTGCTCGTGGCGAGTCCGAGAAGGCGCGCGGTCGCGGGGTTCGCGGTCCGGATGGTGCAACGCTCGTCGACGCACACGATGGCGTCCGTGGTCGATTCGACGACGCTTTTCAATAACGCGTCACGCCGTTTGAGGCCGACCGCGTACGCCAACGCGCGCCACGTCTGCTGGTCGAGCGAGCGAAGCGTTGCGGCCACGAACAGTGCGACGGAGAGCAACGCCGGCGGCACGATGTCCAGTGCGAGCCGGAGCTCCGCATAGGCATAGAGCGTGGCGGCCGCAAGCAGCACAAATCCGGCGCCGACGACGATTGCGTTGGCGCGCCACGACCGCTTGCCGAACAGCGTCACACAAGCGGCTGCCCATGCCGCGAGCAGCACGAAGTAAATCCAGTCGGGCGGCAAAGTGAGAGCGCCGGCATGCGCGGTCTCAGCCGCGAACGCTTGGACGATGACGCCGGGCAGAGCCCGATAGACTGGCACCGGCACGACGTCGCGCAGCTCGACGGCCGTGGGTCCCACGTACAACGTTTTGCCGCGCAGCGACTTGGGGTCGATGGTGCCGTTCAAAATGTCGATGTATGAGACGTAACCGAAAGACGAATCCTTGATCGAGAAGTCGATCAGCACGTTCTCGCCCGGCCTCACTCGCGCATTGGCGCCGAAGATCGACGGCAGCGTTTGTCCGTCCACGGACCAAGAGCTGCGCATCCGCCGGACGAGTCCGTCGCGACCCGGTTGCAGCACCACCGACACGAGACTCGCGTGTCGAGCGAATCTCGGCAAGGGCTTGGTCCACGAGAGCGTGTTGTCGGTGCCGCTCGCCGGCTGAAAATGTGCGGCGAGAAAGATCGGTGTGTCGCCGGAGTCCTCGAGGGCTTGCTCGAACAGGCCGTCGTCCTCTTCGTTCGAGACGGAGCTGAAGTCGATGTCCAAGAAGATGGCACGCGGCGCGGCGCGACGTAGTTGTTGCAGTAGCCGCGCGTGATGACGCCTCGGCCAGGGCCACTCGTTGAGCGCACGCAGGCTCCGAGCGTCGATGCCGACGATCACGATGTCGGAGTCTTGCTCGTGGGCAAGGACCTTGGCGCGCGCTTCGGCGACGGCGCTCTCGACCCGCGCGAGCGCGCCGCTCCAGTGAAGCAGCCAGACGATCGCAACGATCGGCACGGCCAATATAGGCCATGCAAGCTGCGGCCGTGCTGCCATGCTCAGAGGATGTGACCGATCAATCCCCCGAGCCCGCCGCTCGACGGTGTCGGCGAGGTGGTATCCGTCACGGGGTTGGGGTCGGACGTGGTCGGTGTGGTGGTCGTGGGGCTGTTCGGGTCGGTGCCGAGGCCGAGGTCGATCGTCCCGGCGCCCGAACTCGTGCCGAGGCCCAAGTCGACGCTCGTGCCGCCGAGATCGATCGTTGCGCCCACGTTCGTCCCCGTGGTGCCACCGAGGTCGACGCCGGTGGAGACGCCGAGGTCCGTGGTCGTGCTGCCGATGCTCGAGGTTGCGCCGACGTCGATGGTCGTAGTGCCACCGAGGTCGACGCCGGTGGAGATGCCGAGGTCCGTGGTCGTGCTGCCGATGCTCGAGGTTGCGCCGACGTCGATGGTCGTAGTGCCACCGAGGTCGACGCCGGTGGAGACGCCGAGGTCCGTCGACGCGCCGCCGACGGTCAAGCTCGCGCCGACGTCGACTGCCGTACTGCCACTGCCGAGGTCGATGCCCGCCGATGCGCCGACGTCGGCGGACGTGCCGCCGAGACTCAAGCTCGCGCCCACGTCGACCGTTGCGCCCCCGCCGCCGAGATCGACGCCGGTGGAGACGCCGAGGTCCGCCGATGCGCCGCCGACGCTCAATGTTGCACCGGTGTCGACGATCGTGGTGCCCGCAAGTCCTACGTCCGCGCCGACGCTGCCGCCAACCGGCGCTAGATCCAGTGTCGCCGTGCCTACGGTTTTGGCTGAGCCGAGCAAATCGACTGCCGGCGAATCCAGGGGCGCTGCGCCGAGACCCCGAGAGATGTCGAGCGACACATCGGGAGACAGGTCGGGAGATGCCGTGCTGACGGCCGGTGTGGTGACGGTGGGCATGACGGCCGCTACCGAGTCCGACGCGCCAATCGCGTCGCCCGCAGAACGGTCGGCTGCGGGTCCAGGCACGTCGATGCTTGCTTGATCCATACCGAGGACGCGAATCGACTCATCGACGCTGGATCTGATCGCGATTTGTCCGGCGTCGAGTTGGATGACGTCGCTGTCGTCCGGTGTGCGGATCTCGAGTTGTCCCCGGAACAGCGAGATCGTCGTGCTGTCCGGTTGTGCGGACACATTGAATTGAGTGCCTTTCACGACCGCTACCAGGAACGGCGTTTCCACCCTAAGTCGACCGACGTCGCGGTGCGCAACGTCGTAAAACACGTTGCCGCGGCGTTGGATTAGCCGCGCGATCAATTGACCGTCCGTCGCTTCCGCCGGAATTTCGACATCCGTATCGGCTGCAATGGTGATGGACGTGCCCGCCTGAGACAGGCCCACCATGCCGTCGCTTCCGGTCACTATTCTCGCGGGGAGCCGGACCGTGGTATCGACGGCGATGTTCGCCGCAGCACCGGCCATGGTTACCGAGTACTTGCCTGAGGCGGCCGTAACGAACACGCGATTGGGATTCGTCGCTCGCACGTTCGAGGTTGCCGAGGTGGCCACCGTGGCGAATACGAGAATAGGTACGGCGATGCCGGTGACGAGAGCGTGAACGCCGATTTGTTTTGTTTTGGGCAACAGTTGCACAGCGACTCTCCGTGTCGGCAGTTGGCGACATCATAGGCAGAGCCGGCTGCAAATGGGTGTGATTGCGATCACGGCAATGGACATCGAGATTGTCCATAATCCGCCGACTTTGCCGTTCTCGGAGCGTCCATCCGGTGAATCGCCATCGCTTCGTCAGATGCGCCCGCGATGCTTTCTCGCGACGCGTCTCGGCAAAAAAGGCGCTTGCCATAATCACGTTCGGTTTCTCGTTGCTTGCCGGCACGGCCGGCGCGGCGCAAGTTCTGTCGTCCGTCGTCATCCGCGGAGCCAGCGTGTACACGGCGCCGCAACTGTTCGATCTGTATCGTGCTCAGCTCGGCAAACCGATCGATGAGGAGGGCGCACACGCAATCGCCCAAGCGGTCGCCGCACGGTACGAGCACGATGGCTACTCGCGACCGCAGCTGCGCATCGACACTGCGTTGGTGAGCGCCGGTGTATTGAGAATCGACGTGTTCGAGGCGCGGATCGCCGATGTGGTCATCAGCGGCGATCCGGGTCCACACCTCGCACGACTCGAGCAGATCGGCGCCGAGTTGCGCGGCGATGGGCCGGTACGCAAGCAGCAGATGCAGACCGTGCTGCGACGGATGCGCTCATTGCCCGGCCTTACGCTGGCGGCGAACGCGACATCCGATGCGGCGCAGCCCAATGCATATCGCCTGAATCTCGACACTCGGTTTCGGCCGGTATCCGGCGGCATCCGCTTTACGAACCGTGGAACCCATGAAGCCGGGCCCAACTTCGTGCTTGGGCAGTTCCTCGTAAACGGCTTGCTCAAGGGCGAGACGAGCCTCGGGTGGCTATTCGGCACTGCGACGGACTACGACGAGTACCACGGCCTCGGTGTGCTCGCGAATGTCGGCCTCGGCGAGCGGGGAGGATCGACGTCGTTCATGGCCTATAGATCGCGATCGGATCCGCGCGAAGCGCCGCTCGATCGCGACGATCGCTATCTGCGAGACCGGATCTCCGCGACTGCGCGTCGCCCGCTTGCCGATTCGACTGCGTCCCTATCGCTCACTCTCGATTTCGACGATCTCACGATCTATCGCTCCGGGTCGCTGCTGCGCGACGAACGGCTCAGAATGCTTCGCGGCCGCTGGAGTCGAAGTTGGAAGCGCGGCCTCGCTGTGGAGTACGCAAGCCTGGTAGAAGTCTCAATGGGATTGAATGCCCTGGGCAGTCGATTGATCGCGCTCGACCTTGCGGCCGACCCGCGTCGTGCGGACTTCTCGCTCTCGCGTTTCACGATTACGCGCCTTGCGAGCCCGAGCGAGAATTGGTCGATACGGGTGGACGGGTTCATGCAGCAGACACCGGATGTCCTGCCGTACGTCGAGCGTTTCAAGATCGGTGGCGATCGGCTCGGCCGCGGATTCGAGGTTGCCGAGATCGCGGGGGATCAAGGGCTAGGTGCCAAAGTCGAGCTGCGGCGTTTTCTGCCGGCTGCTCCAATCGCTCTCGGCCGCGCTTCGGTCTACGGCTACTACGACATCGGCGCCGCTTGGAAACACGACGCACCGGGACGCGAGTCGGCGGCCACTGCCGGCTTCGGCTTCGCGAAGCAGGGAAATCGGGTGACGGGGGCGCTCGAGCTCGCAAAGCCGTTGACGCATGCGGACGTGGAAGGAAAGAAGGCTCTGAGTCTGTTCGTTGAAGTGTCCTATGCGCTGCGCTGAAAAATGTCGCCGTCCTTTCGTTGCCCCACGCGTAAGAAGCGCAGCGTCGTGATACCAGTCGTTCTCCCGTCGAGTCGTCGTCCGGTGCCCGTTTGCGCGAATCGCGCAGGCCGAGAGGCAAGCGATATCGTGGTAGGCGTACCGACCGGATAACCAATCCTCATGTAAAACGTGACAACGACTTCGACATTCGAAGTGTTTTCCGTTAGATGCGTGGGTGGGATCATTACTACCCATAAGAACGCAGTGCAGTTGACAATTCCTCAACCCGGACCGAACCGTGCGGTGTTGTTGAGTCGGTCGGCCGCGATTATGATCCACGCGGTTCAATACAATATTCGTTATTCGTTTTCTTCCAGGAGAACGCGTGGCACGGGAAAGCACGTCGATGGCTCAGCAACAACGCCTCAGTTCGTCAAAGGGACGATTCGATTCCAATGGCGCACGCAAGGCAGCGATCGCTTTGCTGACTGCAATGTACAAGACTGGACGGCACGGCACCATTGCCGAGGTTTTGATCGCCCTCGAAGTCATCGACTCGAATCTCGATGGGCGGCCGCACTCCATGAAGTCGCTGTCGAGCAAGCTCGGGATTCCGTACACGTCCGTTTCGAGGATCGTGTATTCGCTGACCTCGGAAGCGCAACCGGGCGGCATATTGAAGCTCGTGCCCGACACCAAAGACCGCCGCAGGAAGCACATCGAGATCGACCAGGACGCCTTCAAGCGTTCGGCACCGCAGATGCGCGCGCTCGAGAAGGCGATGCTCGACTATTACGGTAGCTCCGTCTACAAGCTCAAGAAAGACAAGTCGAACTAGTCTCGTTCGTTCCCCGCTGCCGGCCACCCACGGCCGGCGCATTGTCGCGCGTCGCGGTCGGCGGCATTCAAGCTCGTCTACCTACTGCCGATAACCCGTCTTGTAGGCGGCATTTGGGCGGCCGGTCCTGATTGGGCGCCGCTCGAGTCGTTCGGAGGCAAGGCGCATGCACGGAACGGACACGGTAATCCTCGGCGACGGCTATGGCGAAGCGCGTGCGGTCGGTGCCGAGCTCGTGGCCGAGCTCGATCGATCGTTGGCGAGCAATCGTCTCGAGCTGCCCTCGCTACCGGAGGTCGCCCTCAAGATCCGCCAAGCCCTTGCGGACGAATCGGTGTCCATGGGCGAAATCGCGCGGCTGATCGGCTCCGACCCGGCTCTCGCCGCCCGCCTGCTCAAGACGGCCAACAGCGCCCTGTTTTATCGCGGCACGAAGCCTATTACGAGCTTACACGCCGCCGTCTCACGTCTCGGTCACCGTATGGTCCGTAACGTCGCCCTCTCGTATGCGGCGCAGCAAGTGTTCATCGGCTACGGAAGTCAGGACCTTCGGTCGTACCTAACGAGCGTGTGGCAGCACAGCGTGCACGTCGCGGCGCTCGCGCACATGCTGGCCCGTGTGCGCACGAACGTCGATCCGGACGAGGCGTTTCTCGCGGGCCTGCTCCATGAGGTCGGCAAGCTCTATATTTTGACGAGGTCGAAGAACCACAAGGAGCTGCTCGAGTCGGAGGCGGCGTTTCAATCCGTCTTGGCCGACTGGCACCCGCGTATCGGCAGGGCCGTGATAGAAAGTTGGGAGCTCTCTCCGGATCTCGCGGCCGCCGTCGGAGATCATCAAAACTGCGGCCTCGAAGCGCCCGAGCCGCCCACGCTGACGGACATCGTTGCGCTCGCCAACTATTTGGCCGAGAACAGCGAGCTTGCGACCCAAGACGACGATTTTCATTCGAAGGTGCCGCCTCTCGGTTCCTTGGCCCTCGACAAGCCCACGTTCGACTGGTTGATCCGTGCCGGAGACGTCGACATTCGTATGTTGATGATCGCTTTCGGCGTCTAGCCGAGATCGCTTCGGTTCTGCGATGCTCTGACGCTCGAGTCGGTGCGAACAGCGGGGCGGCTGTCGCGTTCGTGGCCGACCCGCAAGCCACCTGGGCGGACGGCATGTCGGATCGCGCCCGCGACGTCACGCGCTGAACCGTCCGACCCTCGAGTCACGCCCGCGCGCGGCCGGAGGGCGGCGGTCAATTACAAACGCGAATCATTCTCATTGCTATTCTAAATAAGAGTGATTATCATTGCGCGCAACTCTGTTCCCAGGGATTCAGCGACGCAATGAACCACCTACCCCTCGGCAATCGTCCGGATTGCCCAGCCCTCGGTCTTCTCGCCAGCGCGATTGGTCTGGCTCTTGCCTCGGGTATCGCCACCGCACAGGACCGCGACGAAGTCCTCGTGACAGGGCGCGGCCCGGCGAACGAGGCCACCTCGAGCAAGTTCACGGCACCGCTGATCGACACCCCGAAGTCCGTCACGGTGATTCCGCAAGCGTTGATCGAAGAAACCGGCTCGACATCGCTGGTCGATGCTCTGCGCACCGTGCCCGGGATCACGTTCAATGCAGGCGAGGGCGGCCAACCGGCCGGCGACAATCTCAAGATTCGCGGGTTCGACGCAGGCGCGGACGTATTCATCGATGGCGTCCGCGATGCGGGATCGCAAACGCGGGACATCTTCGCGCTCGAGCAAATCGAGGTGGTCAAAGGACCCAGCTCCGCCTATTCAGGGCGCGGCTCGAGCGGCGGATCGGTCAATCTCGTCACCAAGAAGCCGCGCGACGAGTCATTTCTCGTGACGCAGCTCGGCGCGGGAACGGACAACTACGGACGCGTGGCCGTCGACGCCAACTACGCGTTCGGTGACAGCGCCGCTCTGCGGCTCAATGTGCTGCGTCAGGAAGCCGACGTGCCGGGCCGAAACGGTGTCTCGCTGTCGCACTCGGGCCTGGCGCCCTCACTGGCTTTCGGCCTGGGCCGGCCGACTCGCGTGAATCTCGATTGGTATCGCTACGAGACCGATGACGTCCCCGACTACAGCATCCCCTACGCGCGCAATGCCGACAACACTGCGCCCGAAGGCGTGCCCGTCGCTGTCGATCGTACGAATTTCTACGGCTTGCTCGACCGCGACTTTCAAAAGACCGGCGCGGACGTGCGCACCGTGCAAGTGGCCCACGACTTTGCCAACGGCTTGACGCTGGCGAACACGACTCGTTACGGCAGCACGACGAACGACTACGTCGTGACGAATCCCGACGATGGCCGCGGCAACGTGCCTTACGGCTTCGCGCTGCGAAGCACGAAGAGCCGCAACTCACATTCCGTTACGACGGCGAACCTCACGGACGTGAGCGGGGAGGGAGCGACCGGGCGCGTGCACCACACATTCGCTTTCGGCGTCGAAGCGAGCCGCGAGCAGATGAACAATCGTCCTTACGTCGTCGATGCCTCCTTTACGGGCAACGCACTGACGGATTTCGCGAACTCGTGCAGCGCACCCGGCGCCGCGGGCGCGGCGTCGAGCTACAACTGCACCACGCTCGAAGACCCGAATCCCGATGATCCGTGGACGGGCTCGATCGCGCCCTCGGATCGCGCGACCCGGGCCGCGACCGATACCCGCTCGATATACGCGTTCGACACGTTGGCCTTCAACGAGCGCTGGTCCGCCAATCTCGGACTCCGGTACGACGACTACTCCACGATGCAAGACTCCTTTGCCCGCGACGGAACGCCGCTGCATCTCACGAACCAAGCCGGATTCTGGAATCACCAGGCCGGCGTCGTCTTCAAGCCGCGATCCGACGGCAGCCTGTATGTGTCGACCGGCACGTCGTCCACGCCGTCCGGCAATACTCTCGGTGACGGCACGGAAAATCTCGCGGCGAGCAATCAGGATCTCGCGCCGCAGCGTGACAGAACGTACGAGCTCGGCACGAAGTGGGCGCTGCGCGGAGGTCGTCTGTCGCTCACGAGCGCCGTGTTCCGTACCGAAACGACGAATGCGCGGGTGGCGGTTACGAGCGGCGTAGATCAAACCATCGGCGACGAACGTGTCACAGGCTTCGAGATCGGGTTGTCCGGGAAGATCGCCGCTCGGTGGCAAATGTTTGGTAGCTATGCGTTCCTCGACAGTGAAATCGTCGACGACGGGCCGCTCGACAGTGACGATGGCAATGCTTTTCCGAACACGCCGCGCAACAGCTTCAGCGTGTGGACCACATACGCCGTTGCGCCACGAGTGACGATCGGTGGAGGCGCGAACTACGTCGACGAACGATTCGGCAACACGGAAAATACGATCTTCGTGCCTTCATTCTGGCGTTACGACGCGATGGCTGCGTTCAAGGTCGGAGCGAAGGTCAATCTGCAGCTCAACGTTCAAAACTTGACCGACGCCGTGTACTTCGTCAGACCGTATCGCGCTCACTACGCGACGATCGGGCCCGCGCGGTCAGCGGTTTTGAGTGCGACGATCGACTTTTGAAGGGCCATACCAGATCGGCTCGGCGCGGCGTTTGGCTGCGCGACAGAGTCCCGGGGTAGTTTCATGCTGTTGCAAGTGCCCGACGTCTTGTCCGCCGAGCAGGTGCGCGCCGCGCGTGCCGCGCTCGAGTCGGCCGAGTGGGTAGACGGCGCCGTGACGGCGGGCTTTCAATCGACGCGTGTGAAGCACAACGAGCAGCTACCGCAGGGGTCGCCCGTGGCGAGACGGATCGCGGAGACGATCCTCGACGCGCTAGACGACAATGCGCTGTTCATGTCCGCGGCCTTGCCCTCCAAGGTATTTCCGCCGCTTTTCAACCGCTATGAGTGCGGACGGTCTTTCGGCAGCCACGTCGACAACGCGATTCGGCAGGTTCCCGGCGGTGCTTTGCGTCTACGCACGGATATTTCCGCGACGCTGTTTCTCGCCGATCCCGGCGAGTACGACGGCGGCGAGCTCATCGTGGACGATACCTACGGGCCACATATCGTGAAGCTACCGGCCGGGCACATGGTGCTGTATCCGGCGACGAGCCTACATCGAGTCACGCCCGTGACCCGCGGTGCGCGGCTCGCTTCGTTCTTTTGGGTCCAGAGTCTCGTGCGCGACGACGCAAAGCGGTCGCTGCTATTCGACATGGACATGGCCATCCTTCGGCTGCGCGGCCAAGTCGGCGACGACTCTTCAGTCGTAGCGCTTACGGGCGTCTACCACAATCTGCTTCGCCGCTGGGCGGACGTCTGACTCGGGCGGCGCGGTGCCCCTCTGACCTTCATCGAGTAGTGATCCGGCGGTCACGCCGCGCTTGCGGTGTGCGAGTCACCGTGGCAGCTTCATGTCCGCGCTCGGAACGTGGCGGAGAGGGTGGCGGCGACACAACGAATCACACGGCTCGGTGCCGAGGGGCCCGGCAAGATCTCGGCGCGAGCCGACCGGATCTTTTTCGCCTCGTTCGCCGTCGTGATCGCCGTCGTGATCTTCGCCGGATTCACGCCGACATTCTTCGCGCGCGGAAGGTTCGGCTCCTTACCGCCACTCGGGCCGATCCGCGTGGCACACGGAATCGCGTTCACGACGTGGGTGGTGCTGTTCGTGACACAGCCGCTGCTCATCGTCGCACGGCGCAGGCAATGGCACGCGTACTTGGGTGCGGCCGGCGCAGTGGTTGCGGCCACGATGCTCGCGACCGGATTGGCCGTGACATCGGCGCTCGAGCGCAGTCATGCGCCCGAGCCGGCGCCGACACTGTTCGCACATCTATTCACGAACGTTGCGCCGCTGTGCGTGTTCGCTGCCTTCGTGGCGCTCGGGATTCGCTGCCGGCACGTCCCCGCGGCCCACAAGCGTTGGATGCTGCTTGCGACGGTGATTCTCGTGCCGCCGGCGACCGGGCGCCTATTGCCCCACTTCGGGCTCGAGGCGTTCAACACGCCCGTTTATGCCCTGTTCGCGTTCACGCTCGCGGTGTATGACCGGCTTTCACTCGGTCGTGTGCATCCGATATCTCTCTACGGGGCGGCCTTTCTGATCGGCCTCGACCTCTGCGTGAGCGCTCTGCTGTTGCTAGTTTGAACGCGCCACGCAGTTATCATTGACGCAATGACGAATCCGAACGCCGATCGTCCTGCGCTCGAGGACGCGATCGACATACCGCTCTGGCTCGAGGCCGATCGCGACGCGCCGCTCGCGACCCGCGCCGCTCGTGACCGGGAGATCGCACGCCACCTTGGCGCGGCGGACGACGTCGCGCGCGTGCGTAGCTGGTGGGCTTCGCTGCGACCCGGCGACGGTCTCGGCGCGACGCTCGTGCACGGGCGGCGGCTCGTCTCTGCCGCGCTCGTCGTACTCGGCCTCGTTGCAGGCAGTGGCGTTGCCGCCGCGGCGCTGCACTACGACGGCACGACGCCCGTCAATGTCGTGCGCGCGCTCGGCCTGCTCGTCGGGCTGCAGCTCATCGTATTGTCACTCACACTGGCGTTGCTGCCGGGCGGCCGCTTCGGTCTCGGTGCTCTGCAACGCTCACTCGTGGCTTTCAATCCCGCCGGCATCGCCGCGGCCGTCTATCGCCGTTTCGCGTCGTTGCCCGAGGCCGTCGAGCGGCTGTTCGTTTGGCATGCGGGCCGATCCGCGGCCAATCGCTTCGCGAAATGGCAGGTGCTGCTCTGGGCGCAGCTCGCGGCGGTATCGTTCAACGTCGGCGTGCTCGTCACGTCGTTCGCGCTCGTCGCCGCGACCGATCTCGCTTTCGGTTGGAGCACGACGCTCGACCTTTCGCCGCGCGACGCCGCAGCCGTGACGAATGCCGTCGCCGCGCCTTGGTCGGCGTGGCTCCCCGCGGCCGTGCCGAGCGATGCGTTGATCGAAGGCTCGCGCGTTTTCCGTCTCGAGCACGCCGCAGCCGCGCCGCGGGCGGCCGAAGCATTCACGGGGTGGTGGCCGTTCCTGCTCGCCTCCATCGTGACCTATGGCCTGCTGCCGCGCCTACTGCTCGGACTCGTTGCTTTGCTGAAGCTGCGTGCGGCGACGCGGCGCCTGTTGCTCGACGATGCGCACGTCACCGCGCTGCTCGATCGCATGCAGTCGCCGAGCTTGCATTTGCGCGCGCAGACACCTGAACGAGCGCGCGAAACTGTGGGCGAGGTGCCGGCCGCGGCAGGGCCGCTCGAGGGCGGCACGGCGGCCGCCGTCGTTTGGGGCGACTCGGTCGATGCCGGTATCGTCGAAGGCGCGGTCATCGAGCTGTTGTCGGCGCGACTTGCGAGTGCACCGTTCCCCGCGGGTGGCGGAGCGTCGCTCGAGCACGACCGCGAGGCGGTCGAGCGCGTCGGCGCGCTCGAGCCGCGACATGTCGTCGTGTTCACGCGCGCGTATGAGCCGCCGCTTTTGGACTTACTCGACTTCATCGGGCTGCTGCGGCGGCGGCTCGGGGACTCGGCTGCCGTGATCGTGTGTCCGTGCCCGGAGCCCGGCCGCGCCGTTACGGCCGCGCAGCTCGATGCATGGCGCCGCACGCTTGCGACGCTGCGAGATCCAAAGCTCTACGTCGAGGTTGCGGTATGAGCGACCTGCCGCGTTTCGCCGTCGTCGGCCACCCCAACAAGGGCAAGAGCAGCATCGTCGCCACGCTTGCCGAGGACGATGCGGTGCGGATATCGCCGCTGCCCGGCACGACGACCGACGCGCGCACGTATCCGATGCGCGTCGACGGGCAAACGCTTTACGAGCTCATCGACACGCCGGGCTTTCAGCGCGCGCGCGAGGTGCTCGGTTGGCTCGAGCAGCACGATCGCGGAGCCGAGGCGCGACCGGCCGTGCTTGCCGAGTTCGTCGCCGCGCATCGCGGCGATTCGAGGTTTCACGACGAATGCGCGCTGCTCGCCCCGATCCTTGCCGGCGCCGGAATTCTCTACGTCGTCGATGGCGCGCATCCCTACAGCCGCGAGTACGAAGCCGAGATGGAGGTACTGCGCTGGTCGGGGCAGCCGCGCATGGCGCTCGATCAATCTGATCGGGGCCGGCGATCACGTCGCTGAGTGGCGGACGGCGCTCGGTCAATACTTCGCGATCGTCCGAGTGTTCGACGCCGTGCATGCCGATTTCGACAAGCGCATCGAGTTGCTCAGAGCCTTCGGCGAGCTTCACGAGTCGTGGGCGCAGCCGCTGCGGCGCGCGAGCGACTTGCTCTCCGAGGAGCGAACGCGGCGGCGCGGGCGCGCGGCCGCGGAGATTGGCGATCTGCTCGGCGACGTGCTGACGATGATCGAGCGCGCCGCCACCGAGCACGCGGAGCCGCAGCCTGAGGAGGTCCGTCGTTTGCGGGGCGCACTCGAGGATCGCGTTCGAAAACGCGAGCGGCGTGCGCGTGAGAGCGTGCAAGAAATCTATCAGCACCGCGGCGTCGCGCGCGAGGAGGCGCAAGCCTCGTTTCTCGACGCGGACGTGTTCTCGGCGACGGCCTTCAGCGTTTTCGGCTTGTCGAATGCGCAGCTGGCGATGACGGGCGCACTTTCCGGGGCCGTCGCTGCAGGCGGCGTCGATCTGCTGCTGGGCGGCGCCTCGCTCGGCCTCGCGGCGGCGGCCGGTGCCGTCCTCGGCGGCGCGAGCGTGCTCTTCGGCGCGCGGGAGTTGGCCAAGGTCCGCGTGCTCGGCCAGCGGCTCGGCGGCCGGGAGCTCGTCGTGGGACCGATTGCGGCGCCGAACTTTCCGTGGGTGCTGCTCGGTCGAGCCTTGCTTCACGAGCGCGTCGTCGCGGAGCGCAATCACGCGCGCCGCGAGACGCTCGTGATGGACGTGACCGAGGGCGCGAGGCTCGCCGATCGCATCGACTCGGCAGCGCGCGCGCGTCTCGAGCGATGCTTCAAACGGCTGCGCACGCAGCAGGAGATCGACGCCGACACGCGGCGGGCAATCGTGACCGACGTAGAACGGCTTCTCGTCGCGCCGCCTCGCGTGCGCGGGGTGTGATATATAGGCACGTCGACGCGATATCCGTACCCCTGCATGAGGAAAACGACCGACGTGGCGGCCAAGCCTTGGGAGCATTCGCATTCGTTCGGGCAAGACGTGAGGCGGCCGGGCGAGTCGCGCACGATTTTCGTCATCGTCCTCACGGCCGTCATGATGGTCGTCGAGGTGACGGCGGGCACCGTGTACGGGTCGATGGCGCTGCTCGCGGACGGTCTCCACATGGCGTCGCACGCCGTGGCACTCGGCATCAATGCGTTCGCTTACATCTACGCACGGCAGCACGCCTACGACGCGCGATACAGCTTCGGCACCGGCAAGGTCAATACGCTCGGCGGCTACACGGGCGCCGTGCTGCTGGCAGGGTTTGCCCTCGTGATGGTGTGGGAGAGCGTCGCGCGGTTCTTCGCGCCGACGCCGATCGCGTTCAACGAGGCCATCTTCGTCGCAGTGATCGGTCTCGTCGTGAACGGCGTCTCCGTGTTTATCCTCGGTGAGCACAAGCATCCCGAGGCGCACGACGACCTCGTGGAGGAGCTCGAGGAGCACGGGCATTATCACGACGAGCATTACCATCACCACCACGACCACAATCTCGTGTCGGCCTATTTGCACGTGCTGGCCGATGCGCTGACGTCGCTGCTCGCAATTTTCGCGTTGCTGGTGGCGAAGTACTTCGGGCTCGTGTGGGCTGATCCCGCCATGGGCATCGTCGGGGCCGTGCTGGTCGGCCGCTGGTCGATCGGGTTACTGCGAACGACCGCCGTCGTGCTTCTCGATCGCGAAGGGCCGGACGACTTGCGTGACGCCGTCAAGCGGCGCATCGAAGCGGAGGACGGAACCCGCGTCACCGACTTGCACATCTGGGCCGTCGGTCCGCGGCTGTACTCGGCCATCGTCGGCATCGCGACCGACAGCGCTCAGCCGCCGGAGCACTACAAGCAGCTGTTGCCGGCCGGTCTCGGTATCGTGCATCTCGTTGTCGAGGTACATCCTGCCGAGACGGCGGAGCTGCCTAGTTGACGAGCCGCGTGTCGGGATGCTGAGCGTACCAGCCGAACCAAAACGAGCGATGCGCCGGAACGCGCGGCAACCGCAGCGAGGAGTCGAAGGTCGCCGTCAACGCGTCTTCGGTGAGCGTCCAGGCCCGGCCGTCGTCGTCGATCACCCGATCGGCGCCGTCGGTGCTCGAGAATCGATGGCCTAGAGATTCGTAGACTCGGTTCGCGCCCGTGCGATCGGTCACGACGACGAGGTGCGGCCTAACGTCGTCGATCTCGAACACGCGATGATCGAGCAGGAATTGAGCGCTGATCGCGAGCGGACGATCGGGCGTGCCGCCGACCGTATCCCGCAATCGGAGCACGAGCACTTGGGCTTTGTTCGGCAAGCGCGCATCGTGCCGCGAGACGTCGAACATGAGGGCGTCGTTCGAGAAATACGCGCGATAGGCCGCGCCCTCCGAGTAGTCACGCTCGAAACCCGTGTCGAGCGAGAGCACGGTGGTGGCCGGATGGCGGCGGTGCCACTCGCCCCAGGTCGTCGTCACAACGGGTAAGGCCGTTAGGCGCAGCCCGGATCCCACCAGCGGGCCGACGACAGGCTCGCCGTTGATGCTCGACCAAAGGCTCTTCGTGCCCGCATCGAACATGAGCTTGTTCGACTCGTAAAGGAACCCGCTCGTGCCGAACTTGCGCACCTTGCCGCCGACTCGGCTTTCGAACGGAATCACCGTGCCGCACAGCGTGCAGTAGACGACGGTGATGTCTCTGGCCCCGACCCGATCGAGAGCGAGCTCGTGCCAAGCCAGGATGCGTTTCGGGTAGGCGCGCGCGATGCCGTCCACGTCGATGCCGAAGACGATGTCGTCGTCGGCCAGATAGCCGGCGGCGGCGGCCGCGAGCGTTTTCGGGTGATCGAGCGGCGGAATACCGTTGACGCCGACGCCGCCCCACTGAATCTCGTCGAGCCTGATGTCCGTTCTGACGGGCGGCCGGAAGAAATCGACGAACCGGGGGTCGAGCTGACCGTATAGCCGGCCTTTGAACTGTCCGTAGTCGGGATGTGGGTCGTACGGCTGGCTCCAAATCCAACGGTACCAAGCGTTCAAGTCGCTGCCGAAGGATTGACCGGTTTGCCCTTCGAGAAACTGCACCAGCTCGGCAAGCTGCAGCCAAGCTTGCGGGCTCACGAAGCCCGTGCGGCGCATGAGGTCGATCTGGTCGATGAGCATCGCGGCGTAGCCGTTGCGCCAGCTTGCCGCGAGGCGCGCGCGCGCGCGGGCGGCGCGCGTCCGGTCGAGGGACGCCGCGTCGAGAAAATCCTTCATGGCCGGCACGTCGGTCGACGTTTTCGGTGGTCGGACACTGCGGTCGTGGGCGTCGGGCGCGGTGGACGCGTTCGAGCGCGAGTCCGCGCGCGACGACGAAGTGGAGTTCTGCGCTTGGACGCTGCATACGCATGCGACGGCGACCAACGCCAGCGCGGTCATCGGAGCGGTCTGCGGCCACGTCGTCCTCATCATTTGCCGGGACCCGAGGGTGCGACGGTTGCATCGTAGTGTGCCACACGTCGAGTCGACGATCGTGCTCAGGGTTTTCACTACCTAGTCGGTGGGAATTCGCGCGGGACGAGTGAGCGGCGACGCGCTTGGAGACGGTCAATCGCCGGTGGCTGCGACCGGCTCACCGGCCGGTGCATGAAGCCATTCCGGCGGTGTGGCGAGCGGTGCGGCCAGTGTGTCGAGGAAAGCTTCGAGCTCGGAGATATCGCGCTCGCTCAAATTCAGCGGCACGGCTTCGTTATGACCGATCATCGCGGGCAGCGCGCGGTTGTAGTGCTCGAGCACCTCGCGCAGCGTCGCGATTTGCCCCTTTGCCATGTAGGGTTGCGTGCCGTCGAGATTGCGCAGCGAAGGCGTGCGCACGGCGCCGAGCAGCACGGGGTCGTTGGCGCGCGCAAAACGCAGCTCCGCGCAATTGGGCATCGGGTCGTCGCTATAGGGCCCCAGGCAATTGAAGGGATCCGCCTCGACCGTGCGCACGCCTTCGATGCGTCCTTCGTCGGGCAGCTCGCCCGGAAGCGACAGCACGCCCGTGTTCGAGAACTCGTTGTTCGTCAGCAGCGGCCCGTTATGGCAACGCGTGCAGTTGGCCTGGCCGATGAACAGCCGCAGGCCGCGAATCTCGTCGTCGCTCATGCTCGTGCGTTGGGCCGTCTCGTCGCCGTCGATGACGGCTTGCACGTAGGTATCGAAGCGCGAGGGGCCAGGCAAGAGCCGCCGCTCGTACGCTTCTATCGACTTGCCGACATTGACGAAGACGCGTGTGACGAGCTCTCTATCGGCCGGATCCATGGCGTTCCACGACGCGCCGGCGGGCGTATCGGTAATGGGCGCGGCTTTTTCCGGAAAGCGCTCGCGGTCCGAGAAATCCGGCAGCGGACCGAACAGCGTTTCGTACGCATCGCGATAGAGCGGATCTCCGGCGACGAGCCTCACGATTTGCATGCGTGTGCCGCCTTGCTCGTTCGGGTCCTCGGCAGGTGCCAACGCTTGGGCCCACAAACTGTCCTTGCGTCCGTCCCAGTACAGCCACGGGCTGTAGGCTGCGCCGACCGGGCTGGGCGTGTTGCGCTTGGATACGCCGATGCCGTGGCCTCTTTGTCGTCCGTCGGTGAATCGGCGCTCGGGTTTGTGGCACGTCGCGCACGACACTTCGCCGTTGCCGCTCAAACGCACGTCGAAGAAGAGGCGTTGTCCGAGTCGCGCCGCTTTCGGGTCGTCGGCGACGCGATCCGACGGGTCGGGAGGCAACGGCGGCAAGCTGCCGATCCACAGCGACTGCAGCACGCCGATCTCGTCCGTCGTCCAGGGCGCGGGCGGTCCCAGGCGGAATACGCCGCCGCTGAACGCGAATGCCGACGCCACGCCTGCACAGGCGAGGGCGCCGATCGCTACGAGTCTGATTCGCGCGCCGGTTCTCACAGCTTCAATGGGATCGTGCACACGTCTTGGCCGAGCGCGGCGTCGATTGTCACTCGGATTTCCCAGTCGCCGAGCATGTGAAAGCGCATGCCTTCTACGAGATAGTCGCCGTTGCCTAAGTTTTTGGTGACGCTCGGTTGTGTCGGCAAGCCGTGGTTGTGTGCAGGCATGCCGCCGCTGACCACGATTTTCGCATCCGCTATCGGTTTGCCGTCGGCCGTCTCGACGTGCAGCACCCAATTGTGAATTTTGTTGATCTCGATCGGATCGAGCTCGCTCTTGTAGCTCACGAGGTAGAGCCCGGTCTTGGACGGCCACATTTTCGCGTCTGCGGCGACCGCCGGCGTGCCCGCGGCGATCATCGAGGCGGCCAGGAGCAATACGGCCGCGAATCCCGCGTTGCGAACACCGTCCAGCGGCCGGTAGGCCGTATTCTGCGTCATGATGTCTTCTCCTCGCCGGAGCGGGCGCCGAAAACCCCCGAGATGCCTGCAGTCGCCCACTGCCGGCGCCAACGCGCGAGCTGTCCGCTCGCGAACCAATACCCGACTTGGGCCAAACCTGCGACGCCGACGAACAGCGGCCACCAGCCGATTCCCGTGAAGCCGACCTTGAACGGAAACACGGCCACGTAGGTCTTGTCGAGCGTCGGATGCCTCGTTCGCACGATCCCGATGTACCAGCCCGGCTGCGTGAAATCGTAGAGCACCGTGTAGACGTTACGCTTGACCGTTGCAGGCTCGTAGAACACGGTCGCCTTACTGAGATCGCCGATACCGTCGACGTCGCCGAGTGACGCGTAACGGCCGTGGCCCGTGACGTCTTTGATGATGCGAAAGTCGATCGGCACTTTGCCGAGGTCGCCGTGCAGATACTCCATGACGAAGACCGTCTCGCCGACGTCGGGTAGGTCCTCGCAGAACTCGCGGTGACCGTGGATGCGAGGTTGGTAGGCTTTAAAGTGCGCTTGAAACACGCCGATCTGGATGGCGCAAAGATCCTCGACGACGGCGACGCCGCCATGGGCGTCCGCCTGACTGGCCATTCCTGCCAGGCAGCAGGCCGCCGCCAAGCAGCGTACGAGCCTTCGCACGTTGAGCAGGTAGTTCATGTCGTGTGATTCCGCGCCAACCGCACCGTAACTCCGCGCGCGGTTCCTGACAACTAGCCGCGCCGGCGGACGTCATTGCGCGGCCTCGACGACCCTGCCCCTACCGCGATGGGCCCCGTGCACGAGCTACATCTGCTCGTCGAGCTCCTCGAGCTGACGCAGCAAAATGCCGGCGTGCGCGTAGACCTCGGTCGAGAATATGTGTTTCGGCGTGGGCAGTTCGGCGCGCACGCGCGGCGCTCGCTCGGCCGCGGTGATGGCCGTGAGGTCGGCGACGAGCAAGCGAGCAATATCGTAAGCATGTCCGGGCTGGATGTCGTCGGGAATGTTGCGGCGCGTGCTCAGGCCGAGCATCGGCACATTGGCCTTCGCCGCCACGCGGATCAGCGCGTCGATGCATTCCGTGAGGCGGCGATAAACGTCCGCGGGCCGTTTGTAGCCGTCGAACGCGGGTGCAGGGGGCACGCGCGGCACGTCCGGATATTTCGACAGCAGCGAGGCGGCGAGCGTCACGGCCTGGGAAATCTCGTCGAACACGTCGGCGTCGCTGATCGGCACCTGCAGCATCTGATTGAGCTGGCGGTTGATGTCGATGACGACGAGGAACACGCCCGTGGGCGACAAGGGCACGGAGCGATCCGAGAGCTTGACGGATTCCGTAATGCCGATTGCGTCGGCGACGAGCTTGATCTGCGTGAGCGCGTCCTGGAGCACGGCATAGTAGTCGGCCGGTGTGATGTCGGCCGGGACGGGGCCCGGTGGGCGCGGTGCGGCGCCGGCGAGCTCTTGGGCAAGCTGATTGGCCTTGCGCAGCACCGACTGCGTCATGAAGTACAGCTCGATACGCGTGACTGCCGAGACGGGAAGCCGCGGGCTGTCGTCGTACGGACGCCCCATTCGCTCGCGTACGAGCTCGAGCTCGTCGGCGACCTGATTCGCGAGCGCGTAAGCGGCGGCATCGTCGATGGTCTGCGCCCGTGCGATGGCCGCCGGTCCGACGAGCAGGACCAGTGCCTGAGCCCAGAGCCAGTTCATCGGGTGACGCTTGTGCATGCTTTCTCTCCCGTTCAAAAGCGGAATGTGTAGCTGTATTTCAACGTGAGCTCCGAGAAGCTCGAATGGTAGAAGCCGTCGCGGTCGGCATCGTCGATGTTGTGGTTCAGCACCAGAAACGCCTCGCGGCCTGCTTGCGGTATCCAATGCAGACGGCTGTTGACGCCGACGGTCTCAGTCGCATTGTCGTACTGGATGAGATTGATCCACGACAGTGTCGACGTGAAAGCGGTCTCCAGCGACAGCCGCACGACGCGGGTCGTGAAACTGCCCGCCGGCAGCTTGATGTCGTTGACCCGATAGTTGACTTGAGCGCGAAAGTGCTTGCCCGGCCGCCAGCCGGCAAACATGCCGACGCCGAGCTTGTCACCGTCGTAGAAGTCGCCGCTGTCCATGAAGATGCCGCCGCCGATCGCGCGCTGTTGGCCCGTTCGCACGCCGAAGTGAAGATTGTCGAATGAATAGAGGCCGGGCTGGATCGTGACGCCGGGCCAGATTTCGAACGGATCGCGGAGTCCTTCTTTGTTCTTGACGTAGCTGAAGTTGAAGCTGTCTTGACTGTTGAAGTTCACGTCGAGGAGCTTGAGCTCGATCGACTCGCTCTGCACGTCGCCGTCGTCGAGGTACTCGATGTGATCGACATTCACGCCCGATGCGATCGTTCTTATGTTGCCGCCCCTCGGACGCCAGGTGTTGCCGAGCTCGAGCTTGCCTTCCTTGACGCCTTGGCGTGTGACGAAGCCGAGCGCGGGATTGAAGTTGCCGCCGATGCGCGTAAGCGTGATGCTGCCGTTGATTCCGGTGTTGCTCGGCACGCGCAGTCCGAGTCCTGCAGCGCTGTCGTCGCCGACGAGGCCTTCCGTCTTCGACTGCTGTACCCATGCTTCGCCGACCATGCTACGGCCGTTCGCGAAGCGGCTGTTGAGGTAGCGGAAGTCGAGGCCGGCCACGCTGTTGGAGAGGTTCGAGTTTGGATCGCCGTCGGTGAAGATCATGCCGACGCTCGATTCGGCCAGCACGTTGGCGGCCACGCGCGCGACGACGGCCGTCGTCGCATCGACGCCGGCGAAGGCTTGCTGGCGCACGGCGAGCATGCCGAGATCGAGACGCCCGATGCGCCCGCTGAGCTTGCCGCCGAAGTCGATCGGTACCTGCTGCCCGTCGTTGTTGATGCCGAGCCGGCGCGAGAAGAACGGCCGCCCGTCTTGCTGGAGCCGGCCGAACTGGAAGATGTCGAGATCCTGCAAGAAGAAGGCGCGCCGCTCGGGGAAGAACAGGCTGAACCTCGTGAGGTTCACCTGGCGATCGTCGACCTCGGTGGCCGAGAAGTCGGTGTTGAGCGTGAGCGAGGCATTGAGCTGCGGCGTGATCTTGTAGAACACCTCGAGCGAGGGCTCCAGACCCGTATCGCCCGGCACGCCCGGAAACGCTCGCCGATCGTGAACGCTGGCCGAGGGCACGATGTCGAGGCCGCGGCCTTGCTCGATCTGCGAAATGCCGCGCACTTCGCCCATGGTGCTCAAATCCATGTTGCGGTCGCGGGATACCCACGCGATCGTCTCGTTGCGGCGCTCGATGTTGCGCGCGAAATTCATGCGCCATGTGTCGGTGGACGGGTCGAACGACAGTGTTTTGAACGGGATGGCGATCTCGACCACCCAGCCTTTGTCGTCGATCGTGGCCGCGGCCTGCCAGATGCCGTTCCAGTCGAATTGCCGTTGCGTGACACCCTCGAACACGCCGTCGAAGCGCACGCCGTTCGGGTTGACGCCGAACAGATACCCGCTTCGGCGGCTGTTGAACGGGTCGATGTGCACGAAGAAGCGATCGTCGGAGCCGATGGGTTGATTTTGTCGCAGCACGCGCGCGTTGATGAGATTGGGCTCCTTGTCGAAGAGCCGTACGCCGATGTACAGCGCGTCGCGGTCGTAAAGGAGCCGAATCTCGGTACGCTCGCTGGGCTCGGCGTACTCGACCGGATTGACTTGGTGCAGGTCGTCGATGACCGGGGCGCGGAGCCAAACTTCCTCGTCCATGACGCCGTCGATGACCGGGGCGGTGGCGATTCGGCGGATTCGCACGCTCTTGTCGGATGCCGCGGCGGCGATGGCCGTCGCGTCCAGTTCACCCGTCGTGGCCTGCACCGACGCTGCAGAGCTGCCCGACGCTCCGGTACCTTGGTCGGCCGGCTGTGCGTAGGCAGAGAGGGAGACGACGGACAGTATCGCGACGATGATCGTTCGGCTCGGCGCCGTCGGTCCGCACGGGGTCATCTTGCGGTGGGGCAGCGCGCCATCCGCGCAGCGCCGGGACGAATCGTCACTGTGCGCGGCGGACATCCGCGCAGCCCTCGCCGATGCCGGCGTCACGACTCGAAGGTGGCGCGGCTCATGCGCTCGTGTCGCGGCACGGCCTCCTGGGCCGCGTTTCGACCGCTCCGGCAACGCGCGCCGACGCAGCGGTAAGCTGAAGCCATACCTCCCATCCCCATGCACGTATTTTGGTTCTATGCTCGCGCAATTGCACCCTACGAGGGTTTCGGCTTCTACTGATGGCAGGAACCTTCGAGTCACGAGGAGGGTCTCGGCGTTCATATGCAGCGCACCGACGATTACGCGAAGCGGCCCGTAGAAGACACGTTGCGATCTTTCGAGGTCGATGCAGCGGGCGGGCTGAGCGAAGCCGCAGTTGCCGAAAACCGCGCGCGATACGGCAATAACGAAACTCGAGAGAAGACCGAGCCGCTCTGGCATCGCGTGTTCCGCCGTTTCTGGGGTCCGATTCCGTGGATGATCGAAGCGGCCGCGGTGCTGTCCGGCGTTGCCGGCAAGTGGGACGACTTCGGCATCATTCTGGTGATGCTCTTCATCAATGCCGCGCTCGACTTTCTGCAGGAGCGGCGCGCGCTCAGCGCGTTGCAGGCGCTCAAGAGCCAGCTCGCCAATGCCGTTATCGTGATTCGCGGCGGCGCAGCGAAAACCGTCGCGGCCAGGGAGATCGTGCCCGGCGACATCGTGCGCCTGCGAATGGGCAACGTCGTGCCTGCGGACGTGCAGCTCGTCTCGGGCGACTATCTGCTGCTCGACGAGGCCGCGCTGACGGGCGAGTCGCTGCCCGTCAGCAAGACGGCCGGCGCGGTCGCCTATGCCGGCACGATCGTGCGGCAGGGAGAGATGCTTGCCGTAGTCGTCAACACCGGCGCGAGCACGAACTTTCACTCCGTCGTGGCACTCGTGGCCGAAGCGTCGCGCGAGCAGCGCAGCCACTTCCAGAAAATGGTGATTCGGATCGGCAACTTTCTGATCCTGATCACCGTGGCGCTCGTCGTTCTCATCGTGATGGTTGCGCTCTTTCGGCACGAAAGTCTGCTCGAGATCGTGCGCTTCGCGCTCGTGCTGACCGTGGCCGCTATCCCCGTCGCGCTGCCGGCAGTTCTCTCGGTCACGCTCGCGGTCGGTGCCGTGAATCTCGCGCGGCACAAGGCCATTGTCTCTCGATTGACCGCGGTGGAGGAACTCGCGGGTGTCGATGTGTTTTGCTGCGACAAGACCGGCACGCTGACGCAAAACAAAATGGAAGTCTCCGAGCCCGTCGTGCAGGAGGGTTTCGACGAGCGGACACTGTTCCTCGTGGCGGCATTGGCCTCGAAGCCGGAGAACAACGATCCCATCGAGCTGCCGATCTTCGCCTACATCGAGGCCCATTTTGCGGACCTCGATTGGCGTGCTTACCAGCAAACGTCGTTCACGCCGTTCGATCCGATCCGCAAACGCACCGAAGCCGAGATCGAGCATGGAGACGAGCGCTTCGTCGCGATGAAGGGAGCCGCGCAAGTGCTGCTGTCGATGGCGGATCTCGGCGATGCCGAGAAGCAGGCGCTCGATCGCCGTATCGACGATCTCGCTGCGCGCGGCTTCAGAACGCTCGCGGTGGGCAGGCGGCGAGCGCAATCGCCATTCGAGCTCATCGGCTTGATTCCGTTCTACGACCCGCCGCGCGAGGAATCGAAACAAGTCATCGCCGACATGCGCGCGCACGGTGTCGACGTGAAGATGGTGACTGGCGACAACATGGCCATCGCGCGTGAAATAGCCGGCCTGCTCGGCTTGAAGCGCCGTACGATGTCATCGGCGCAACTATCGGGTGCGGCGGGCAACGAGGTTTTGGCGCTGGCGGAGGTGCTGGCCGGGGCGATCTACCAGCGTTTGAAGCCGGAGGTCTCGATCAAAGACTCGCGCAAGTTCGCGGGCGACGTCATGAGCTCGGTTCAGTCGGTGTTCGACACGCGTCTTCTCGAGCGCGAGTTTCTGCATACCCACGAATCGGCAATCGTGGACCTGATCGAGAACGTCGACATCTTCGCCGAGGTCGTGCCCGAGGATAAGTTCAGGATCGTCGATTCGCTGCAAAGGGCCGGGCACATCGTCGGCATGACGGGCGACGGCGTTAATGACGCACCGGCGCTCGACAAGGCGGATTGCGGCATCGCCGTGTCGAATGCCACCGACGCGGCGCGTGCGGCGGCGGCGGTCGTGCTTACGGCGCCGGGCCTCGGTGTCATCAACGAAGCCGTGAAGCTCGCTCGGATCACGTTCGAGCGCATGAAAAGCTATGCCACGTTTCGAATCGCCGAGACGATTCGCATCATCTTATTCATGACGCTGAGCATCATCGTGTTCGATTTCTACCCGATCACGGCGCTCATGATCATTCTGCTGGCGCTGCTCAACGACATCCCGATTCTGGCGATCGCCTCGGACAACACGCGCGTCGATCGGTTGCCGGTCAGGTGGAACATGCAAACGTTGCTGACCGTCTCGACCGTGCTGGGCGTCATGGGCGTCATCGCGTCTTTCGTGCTGTTCTTCGTTTTGCGCGAGCGCGGCTTCGACGAGGAGACGATTAGGACGTTGCTGTTTCTCAAGCTCATCGTCGCGGGGCACAGCACGCTGTACGTGACGCGCCAAGAGGGTTGGTTCTGGCAGCGCCCGTGGCCGTCGCCACTGCTCCTGACGGCGACTTTCGGCACCGAGATTCTCGGCACGGTGATTGCGGTCTATGGGTGGCTCGTCGCGCCGATCGGCTGGACTTACGCGCTGGCGATCTGGGGTTACGCGCTCGTCTGGTTCGTGATAAACGATGCCGTCAAGCTGCTCACGCACCGGCTGCTCGCCCGAAGCCAAGAATCGGTCGTTTCCGCGTAGTCGCAGACGACATCCCCGAGGCGCAACGGCGCCGACATCTCAGGAGGCTCGTGATGGATTATCGAGAACGGTTCCGCGTGCGCCCGGGCACGAAGGTTGGTCTTGCCGGCATCGATGCCGGCTTCAAGGACAAGCACGAGAGCCATGACGAGGCGGCGAAGGAGAGCGCTCACTATTGCGCGCGCCTGCGGGAGCTGCAAGATCTCTTATACGCGCAGCGTCGGCGGTCGTTGTTGATTTGCCTGCAGGCAATGGATACGGGAGGAAAGGACGGGACGATCAATCACGTGTTGGCCGCGATGAATCCGCAAGGTTGCCGCGTGGCGGCATTTCGTCAGCCGTCGGCCGAGGAGGCTGCGCATGATTTCTTGTGGCGGGCGCACCGCGCGGCACCGGCCCGCGGCGAAGTGGTTGTCTTCAACCGGTCCCACTACGAGGACGTGCTGGTCGTGCGCGTTCACGACTTGGTGCCGAAAGACGTGTGGAGCCGGCGCTACGAGCGCATCAACGCATTCGAGAAAGGCCTTTCCGAGCATGGCACGACGATTCTCAAATTCTACTTACACATCTCGGCGGACGAGCAGCTCGATCGCTTCAAGAAACGGCTCGACGATCCGACCAAGCAATGGAAGATCAGCGAGTCCGATTACGCCGAACGGCCGCGATGGGACGACTACATGCTGGCCTATGAAGACGCGCTGTCGTCTTGTAGCACGGAGCACGCTCCGTGGTTCGTCATCCCCGCCAACCATAAGTGGTTCCGCAACCTCGCCATCGCTCGTATCATCGTCGAGCAGTTGGAGGAGTGGAACATGCGCTATCCGGAGCCCACGGTGGATCTCGATCACGTCCGCCAGGAATATCACGCGGCCAAGAGCGCCCAGTGACGATTTGCTGAGACCCGTTCGGGACGAGTCGGTCGGCGAGACGCGAATAACGTGGACATATTGACCGTCGAGAAGCTCGGGCTCGTGCTCGGCCTGTCGTTCTTCTTCGGCCTCGCGTTCGAGGGTTTCTACTGGAACTCGGCGCAGAGTCGTCCCGGCGGAATTCGGACTTTTCCTCTGCTGTCCTTGAGCGGCGCATTGCTCTATGCGTTGGAGCCCAAGTTCGCCTCGGCTTTCTGCGTCGGCCTAGTCGTTCTCGGCGTGTGGCTGTATCCGTACTATCAAGCCGAGGTCGCGCGCGGCTCCGGCACCAAAGAGGCTCCAGACGGTCTCATGGTGCCGATCTGCAACCTCATCGCGTACTTGCTCGGGCCGCTGGCGCTCGTGGGGCCGCCGTGGCTCGCCATCGCGTTGACCGTTACGGCCGTCGTATTGCTTCAGGCCCGCGATCGCCTGCACCGGCTTGCGAAGACGATTCCGAGCCAGGAAGTGATCACGCTCGCTCAGTTTCTCGTGTTGATCGGCGTCGTCTTGCCGCTGCTGCCGAAAGAGACGGTGACGACGCTGACTCCGATCACGCCGTTTCAAGTATGGCTCGCGGTGGTGGTCGTCTCGTCCGTGTCTTACGGCAGCTACCTGCTGCAGAAGCTTTGGTCGGCGCGCGAGAGTTTGTTATTCACCGCGTTGCTCGGCGGGCTGTATTCGTCGACTGCGACGACGGTCGTGCTGGCGCGAAAGTTGGCCCAAGATCCCGCGAACCGACACGAGTTTCAGTCCGGGATCGTGCTCGCGACCGCGCTCATGTATCTGCGTCTCGAAGCTGTCGTAGCGATTTTCAATCTGCCGCTCGCGTTTCGTTTGGCGGCGCCGCTGTTCGTGCTCGCGCTGGCGGCGGGCGCGGCCGCGATCTTGTGCTTGCGTCTCGGCCGGACGGTGGCCGGCGGCAATGTCGTGGTCGTGCCGAAGCCCGCGAACCCGCTCGAGCTGCCTTCGGCGCTCGTGTTCGCGCTGTTGTTCGTCGTCATCTCGATCGTCACCACCTGGGCCGGCGCGACTTTCGGCAGCGCGGGCGTTTATCTGCTTGCGGCTGTCGTCGGCGTGACCGATATCGACCCGTTCGTGCTCGGTGTCGCGCAGGGCGGCGTCGCTCATCTCAGTGAGGCAAACGCTGCCGTGGCCGTGCTCATCGCCGCTTCGTCCAACAACGTGCTCAAGGCGGTGTATGCCGCAAGCTTTGCGGGTTGGAAGCGCAGCCTCGCGAGCTCGGTGTCGCTCGCCGTGCTGGCATCGCTCGGCTATGCGATTGCGGCGTGGCTCGCGTGAGCGTCGCGGGCGAGCCGCTCCCCTACGGGGCGCCGGTGCGGACGGTGCGGCAGGCCGACGTTTTTGTCGGTACCTTGCGTTACATCAATCGTTAGAAATCATAATTACACGATCTCGGGGGGTACCGGCGTTAAAATCGACCGGGGGCGCTCAGCGCCGACGCGGGGCGTCTTTTGTAAGCCATGGCTCGATCGCTCATCAATCGTCGCGATGTTTTGCGCCGTATCGGTGGCGCCGGGGTAAGCCTTGCCGTGGCCGGGAGCCTCGTTCGAAACGGCTTTGCCGAGGATGACGGTGATACTCTCGCAGCGCGCCCGTTGCGCGGGAAGCTAGCGTTGATCGAGGGTGCCGGCGGCAACGTGGTCGTGCTGCCCGGTCCGGACGGGTTGCTGCTCGTCGACAGCGGCTCGCAGGATCGGGCCGAGCGCCTGCAATCGCTGCTTGTCGAGCAATATGCCGATGCCCCCGTTCGGGTGTTGTTCAACACCCATTGGCACCTGGAGCACACGGGTGGCAACGATCTCATGGCGCGTAGCAAGCCGACCATCGTCGCGCACGAGAACACGCGGCTTTGGATGAGCACGAAGTTCTATGTCGATTGGCAGAAGCGCCGCTACTCGCCGCGCGCGGCGGCGGCGCGGCCGAACAAGACGTTCTTCTCGTCCGATCCGCAGCCGCTGAAGCTGCCTTTCGATAAACGGACGGCGGAGTACGGCCTCCTGCCCGGCGCGCACACGGACGGCGACATCTACGTTCGGTTCCCCGATCTCAACGTCATTGCCGCGGGCGGTGCGGCCGTCGCCGGGCACTATCCGATCCTCGATTATTCGACGGGCGGGTGGATCGGCGGGCTCGTCGATGCCACTCGAGCGATCATCGACTTGTCCGACGACGACACGCTCATCGTGCCGTGCGCGGGGGCCGTGCTGCGTCGCTCCGACCTCGAGCGTCAGCACTCCATGCTGTCGACGATTCGCGAGCGCGTCGAGCATCTCGCGCTGCAAGGCAAGGGTATCGACGACATCGTTGCGGCGGATATCACGAAGGATTTCGCCGCCCACTACAGCGGCGACGAGGCTTTGTTCATCGCCAACATATACCGTGGGCTTTGGTGGGGTAGCCGACTCAGGGGGGCCGTTGCGTAAGCTCGTGAAAACCGTGTCGACCGTTGTGCTGCCGGTGGTCGCCGCGACCTTGTGCCTGTCGGCCTGCGCGCCGTCGCCGCAGGAGGCCGTCGCAGACCAGTGGGGGTTGTTCAAGCAGTACTGCACGGGCTGCCACAATGATGCCGAGGCGGCGGGGGAGCTTACGCTCGAGCACCGCTCGCCTGCCGAGGTAACCGCGCATCCGGAGATCTTCGAGCATGTCGTGCGCAAGCTGCGCGGCAGCCTCATGCCGCCGCCCGGTGAGCCGCGGCCGTCGGTCGAGCGTGTGCATTCGTTCGTCGCTGCCCTCGAGGCTGATCTGGACGAGTCCGCCAAGGCCAAAGGTGCGGCGCCCGGCCGAGTGCTCGTGCACCGGCTGAACCGAACCGAGTACGAAACGGCTGTCGAGGACCTGCTCGGCGTGCACATCGATGCCGCAAAGATGCTGCCTGCCGACGTGACGAGCGACGGGTTCGACAACGTGGCCGAGGTGCTGCGCGTATCGCCGACTTATCTCGACCAATACATCGCTGCGGCGCGGGAGGTCAGCATCGAGGCCGTAGGCAGTCCCGCGGCCGCGCCCAATCGTGCCGAGTATCGTTCGACGGTCGAAAACCACACGATCCATGTCGACGGCCTGCCGCTCGGCACGCGCGGCGGGATGCTCGTCGCGCACGATTTTCCTGCCGACGGCGATTATGTCTTCAGCCTCGACGTGTCATCGGAGCCGGGCGCGGAGCTTCGGGCGTACCCGCAAGGGTGGCTCGAGTACCGGCATCGAGTGATCCTGACCGTCGACGGTGTTCGCGTCTACGAGGGCGAGCTCGGTGGCGAGCAGGAGCTCAAGGCCGTGGATCAGCAGCAAATCTCTGCCGTCAATGCGATCCGAGGGCGATTCCACGAGATCAAAGTGCCCGTGAAGGCCGGTCGTCACGAGATCGGCGCCACGTTCCTGGCGCGCAGCCACGGCGAGTCGGATTACGAGCTGCAAAGCTTCGTGCCCGGCGAAGGCATTCCCGACGTGCCGCGCATGCTCGGCGTCGAGATCGTAGGGCCTTACGGCGCCTCGGGCATCGGCGAGCCGACCGAGAGCCGGCGCAGAATCTTCATCTGCCACCCGGAGACCGCGCAAGAAGAGGCGCCTTGTGCCAAAAGGATTTTGACGCACCTCGCACGTTTGGCGTTCAGGCGCCCCGTCGACGACCAGGAGCTCACGACGTTACTCGCGTTCTACGAGAGGGGGCACGAGTCGGGCGGCTTTGAGACGGGTATTCAGAAGGGATTGCTCGCGATCCTTGCGAGCACGAACTTCTTGTATCGAGTCGAGGCCGAGCAGCCGGCGAACGTGCAACCCGGTGAGGCGTATCCGATCACGGACATCGAGCTCGCCTCCCGGCTCGCGTTTTTCCTGTGGAGCGAGGGGCCGGACGAGCAGCTGCTGTCGCTTGCCGAAGCCAACAAGCTCAGTCAGCCCGACGTGTACTCGCAGCAAATCGAGCGCATGCTGGCCGATCCGCGCTCGAAGGCGCTCGTCACGAATTTCGGCTTTCAATGGCTCGGCCTGAGCAATACCGACGCGATCGTTCCGGATCCGAAGCTGTATCCGAACTTCGACGCCGATCTGCGCAAAGCCTTTGCGACGGAGATGGAGCTCTTTCTCGACAGTATTCTTCGCGACAACGAGCACAGCATCGTGGATTTGCTGACGGCTCGCTATACGTTCGTCAACGAGCGTCTCGCCAGACACTATGGAATAGACGGCGTGCGCGGCGATCGATTTCGTCGCGTCGAGCTCGCGGATCCGAACCGCTGGGGTATCTTCGGCAAGGGTGACGTGTTGCTTGCGACGTCGTATCCCGACCGCACGTCGCCGGTGCTGCGCGGCGCGTGGATCATGGATCATCTGCTCGGCACGCCGCCCGAATCGCCGCCGCCGAACGTGAATACCAATCTGGCGCCCGTGTCGACCGAACAGCCGCGGTCGGTTCGTGAGCGACTCGCGCTACACCGCACGAGCTCGTCGTGCAATCACTGCCACGGTGTCATCGACCCGCTCGGTCAGGCGCTCGAGAACTACAACGCGGTCGGCGAATGGCGCACGTTCGAGCGCGACAGCGGCGCCGCGATCGATGCCACGGGCGAGCTCGCAAGCGGGCAGCAAGTCGCGGGCCCCGAGGACTTGCGTGCGGCCCTCACGACCGATCCCGGGCAGTTCGTGCAAACCGTCGTGGAAAAACTCATGACGTACGCGCTCGGCCGGCGCGTCGGGTACAACGACATGCCGACCGTGCGGGCGATCGTGCGCGACGTGGCGCGCGACAACGATACATTCGAATCCATCGTCAAAGGCGTGGCCGACAGCCCCGCTTTCAGGATGCGCAGCTTGCCGAAGGCCGGCGGCGCCGAAACGGTCGCACGCGAGGACGGCGGCGACTAAGGAGGAGACCGATGTTTATCACCAAGAAGCACTTGTCGCGGCGCACGTTTCTACGCGCCGGCGGCGTGACGATCGGACTGCCGCTGTTGAGTGCCATGATCCCGGCGCGTACGGCCCTGTCGCAAACGGCAGCCGCACCGGTGCCCCGCATGGGCTTTTTCTACTTGCCGCACGGCGCGATCATGAACAACACGCACTTCGGCGAGGCCATGGACAAGTGGACGCCGAAGAAGGAAGGGCGCGACTTCGACTTGAAGCAGATCCTCGAGCCTTTCGCGCCGCATCAGCATTGCATGACCGTCGTGAGCGGTCTCGGCAACAAGCCGGCCGAATCTCCGGCTGTGCACGCGATCATTCCCGGCACATGGTTGAGTTGCGTACCGCCGCATCGCACGCAGTCTCCTTACGGCGGCGTCACGGTCGACCAGATTGCCGCGCAACACATCGGCCAGCAGACGCCGCTGCCGTCGCTGGAGATCGCGACCGAGACGCGCGGGGGCAGCTCCGGCTGCGACGCGACTTACGGGTGCAGCTACAGCCGCACGATCTCGTTCCGCACGCCGACGACGCCTTTGCCGATGGAGAACGATCCGGGCAAGGTTTTCGAGGCGATCTTCGGCCGCGGTCGAACCGACGCCGAGCGCGCTGATATCGCCTCCGACTTCACGAGCGTGCTCGACATGGTCCGCGGCGAGGCCAAGGACTTGAACCGCAAGCTGGGCGCCGACGATCGCGTGGTCGTCAACGACTACCTCGACAGCGTGCGCGAGATCGAGCGACGCGTGGATCTGTTGAAGAAACGCGATCTCACGGGCGTGGACCTGCCGGACATTCCGATAGCGCAACCGAGCTTTCCGGAGCATTTGCAGCTCATGTTCGATCTGCTCGCCGTGGCGTATCAAACAAACATGACTCGCGTGGCCACGTTCATGATGGTGGCCGAGGTCAGTAACCAGTCGTATGCCCACATCGGCGTGCCGGACGCATTCCATCCGCTGTCGCATCACGCCGAGAACAAGCAGTCCATGGAAAAGCTCGCTCTGATTCAGCGGTATCACAGCGACGTGTTCGCCAAATTTCTCGCCAAGCTCGGGAGCACGCCGGACGGAGACGCGGGCACGATGCTGGACAACTCGATTTTTCTGTATGGCAGCAACATGAGCAACAGCAACAAGCACGACTCGTTTCCGTTGCCCACGCTCGTGTTCGGAGGCGGCAGCGGCAAGGTCAAGGGCAATCAACACTTGCGGTATCCCGATCACACGCCGATCGCGAATCTGCTGTTCACGTTGTTGCTGCGTGCCGGCGTGCCCGTCGACTCCGTCGGTGACAGCACGAGCGAGATGACGGAGGTTTGAGATGCGGCGAGGGCGTCGGCGAGTGTGCTCGGTGCGTCTGTCGCTGATCGCGGCTGCGATGTGGCTGGCCGGCCCGTGGACGCTCGCGTCGGCAGAGGGCATCGTCGAGGCGGCCAAGATCAACGATGCCGCAGCCGTTCGCGCGCAGCTCGAGCGCGGCACGGATGTGAATGCTCATGCGCCGGACGGCACGACGGCACTGCATTGGGCCGTCTACAACGGCGATGCGGATCTCGTCGCTCGGCTGGTCGCGGCGGGCGCCGATGTCAACGCGCGTAACGACTACGACTCGACGCCGCTCGGGGAGGCGGCCGTGGTCGGCAATCCGGCCATCGTGCGCAAGCTGCTCGACGCGGGCGCCCAGGTGAACGCGGTGGGCCCCGACGGAGAGACGCCGCTCATGGTCGTGGCTCGCGGGAACGGCGTGGAGGCGGCTCGCCTCCTGATCGATCACGGTGCGAACGTCAATGCACGGGAGCAGTGGCGCGGCCAGACGGCGCTGATTTGGGCGGCCGCGCAAAGCCAGCCCGGCATGGTGAAGCTACTGCTCGAGCATGGCGCCGACCCGAACGTGCAGTCGGCGGCCAACGAGTGGCAGCGACAGGTCTCGGCCGAGAAGCGGCGCATGTACCGACCATACGGCGGTATGACGGCGCTGATGTACGCTGCACGCGAAGGGTGCGTCGAGTGCGCCGACGCGCTCGTCGCCGGTGGGGCGGACATGGACATTTCCGATCCTCGCGGCGTGACGGCTTTGGTCATCGCGCTCGAGAATCTGCACTTCGATTTCGCCGCTTCGCTCGTCAAGGCCGGCGCGACGCTCGATGTGTGGGATTGGTGGGGGCGTTCGCCGCTGTACGTCGCAGTCGACATGGATACGCTGCCGCAAGGCGGGCGGCCGGACCGACGCTCGACCGATCGAACGACCGCGCTGCAAGTCGTCGAGCAGATGCTCGACGCCGGCGCGAATCCCAACTTGCAGCTCAAGCTCACGCCGCCGTACCGGGCGCGCGGCCCCGATCGCGGGTGCGACGGATTGCTCACGACAGGCGCGACGCCGCTGCTGCGCGCAGCGAAGACCTTCGACGTGCCGGCCATCAAGCTGCTCATCGCTCACGGCGCGCGAGTCGACTTGCCGACCGATACCGGGGTCACGCCGCTCATGGCAGCGGCCGGGTACGGCTCGGTGGAGTGCGATATCCGTGCTTACGGTAACCACTACGTTGCCGACGACATCGAGGAAAAATCGATCGCCGCGATTCAGGTGCTCCTCGGTGCCGGAGCCGACGTCAATGCGGTCACGACCGGTGGCCGTCGCGGTCACGGACCGGGGCAAACGGCGTTGTTCGGTGCCGCATTCTGGGGCTGGAACGACGTCGTGAAATTCCTCGCTGCCGAAGGTGCGAAGATCGACGCGGCCGACACCGAGCATAGAACCGCGCTCGACGCGGCGCTCGGGCACGCGGGCGGTCACGAACGCGGTCAATCCGCACGAGTGTTCGAAGACACGGCCGAGACGCTCAAGACGTTGTGCGGCGCCCGAGCCGACTGCGACGTTGCGGCGCTCACGCCCTCGAGCTAGTCCGGCCGGTTATCACGCGAGGGGCGCATTCCTCGCTCTTTTGCTCTGCAGAAAACGAAAAACGGCGCCGCGATGACTCGCGGCGCCGTCTTCGTCGAGCCGGTCGGCTTCGAACGCTCGACTATTCGGTTGCCGGTGCCGCTGCCGGTCCGAGCGGCGGCAACGAGCGCAGATAGGCAATAATCGCGTCGAGATCGCTCGGCTGCATCTTCGCGTACAGTGAGTAAGGCATGAACGGCAGGAGCTTGCGACCGTCGCGGCTCACGCCGTGTTGAATCGCCGTTTTGATCTCCTCGTCCGTCCAGTTGCCGAGACCTGCTTCCTTGTCCGAAGTGATGTTGGCAGATACGGCTGCCCAGGTGTAGCCGAAGGGCTTGGCATACACGTTGCCGCCGCGGCCGAGCTGGTTCATGTCGATGACGCCGTTTACGTAGGTCGTGTGGCAGTCCATGCAGTGGCCGATGGGGCCGGCCAGGTACTCGCCGTATTTAACCTGGTCGTCTTTCGGCACGTCGGCGACGTGCTCCACGGGCGGCCCATAGCCGGGCAGGGGAATTTTGTACTCGCTCGGTGGCACCTCGTTGTGGATCGGTTTCACGCTCTTGAGATACGTGGCGATTGCGTAGGCGTCCGTGTCGGACATGTGCCTGTACCAGATGAAGGACATCGGTGGGCCGAGCACGCGGCCGTCGGGTCGCACGCCTTCGCGGATCGCCTTGACGATATCGTCGAGCGACCAGGATCCGATCCCCGTTTCCATGTCAGGCGTAATGTTGCGGGCGTACGCCGTGAACACGGGCTCGGCGATCACGAAAGCGCCGGAGAAGGCTTTGTCGGGATCGAGCGTGCCATCGGGCAGATGAGGGGTGTGGCAGTTACCGCAGCCTGCGACCGTCTCGACGAGGTAACGACCGTGCGCGAGCGGGGTCGTACCGTCGGGGACGGGCTGCATCGCTGCCGCTTGAGTGGCTGCCGGTGCAGGTTGTGCGGGCTGCGCTGCCGGAGCGCTCGGTGCTTGCGGCGCCGGCGGCGCTTCCTGCGAGCAGGCCGCAAGGCCCAATACCGTAATGAGTGTCGCCGCAGCCGCTAGGGCGGGGCTTCTTGTTGGTTGATCGATCATCATCTGTTTCTCGCTCCCCGTGAGGTCAGAGGACTATACCGCGTCGCCGCGCAAGGCTCGACATTCACAAGGCCCACGGCCGGCCCCGTCGCGCGACATTATATTGCCTGCGCCGCGTCAGGGCGCTTCGGCCAGCTCTTTCATGTTCTTGAGCGCGCCCTCGAACATCGTGCGCCGGCGCGCCACGTCCGCGTCCTTGGCAGCTTGGTCCGGCTTGTCGGAGACGTCGTAGACGAGCGTGTAGAGCAGCCTGGAGGTTTTGTCCGTCACGGGCTTCGCTTCGAGAAACCCGTGGTACAGATTGTAGAACTGCCCTTCTTTGACGGGTTGGGTGTAGCCGTAAGACAGGTCGGTTTTGCCGATCAGGATCTCGGTCACGCGTCCGCCGGCGAGCACGCGCACGGTGCCCATGCCGCCGTCGCCCGACGTGATCTTGCAATCGACCTTGAGCCATGCGGCGATGTCGCAATAGCCCCCGACTTTCGCCCAGACCTGCTTGGCGGGTTTTGCGACGTCGATTTGCATCTTGATGGTGACGTACTCGGGCTCGGCAGCGGTTGCAGCGCCGATGGCGGCCATCGCGCAGACTGCGACGAGGCCGGTCAAGAACCTTCTCATGTATATCCCTCCCGTGGTGTCGTGCCGACGGCGGGTGCTCCCGCCTGTTCTGCGACCCGGGCATGATATGTCAGCGGGCGTTGTCAATCACGCGGTGTCGATGCGACAAGTGCGGTCAGCCCGCGCCGGGCGGTCCGACGCCTGGGGGGTGGCGCGGCGCGAGACCGCCGAATGCTCCGTCGGTGAAGGTTTCGTGCTAGCCGGCGCCCGGGAGGTGAACCCAAAAGACGCTGCCGCGCCCCGGCTCCGACTCGACGTCGAGGCGACCGCCGTGCAGCCGCACGATCTCGCGCGCGATGCTCAACCCGAGGCCGAGTCCGCGCGTGTTCAACGAGTCCGAGTTGGCTTGATAGAGTCGATCGAAAATTCGCGGCAGATGCTCGGGCGCTATGCCGCAACCCGTGTCCCGAACGCCGATCACGACGCCGCCCTTGTGCGCACGCGAGTGCTCCGCCGAAACCGTGATCGTGCCGCCGGGTTCGGTGAACTTTTCCGCATTGCCGAGCAGGTTCGACAATACTTGAACGATGCGGGAGCCATCCACTTCGACGTCGGGAAGGTCCGGCTCGAACGACTCATCGAGCTTGACGTCCTTCGCCTGGATCGCGGCCCGTGCGGATGCGACGCTGAGAGTGACGAGCTTACGCACGCTGCACGGCGACTTTTCGATTCTGAGCTTGCCCGTCTCGAGTCGCGTGCTGTCGATGAGCTCGTTGAAGTGCGCGGCGATTTGATCGCAGCTTTCCATGGCATAGCCGAGGGCTTCCGCTTGGTCGGTGGTGACGTCACCGTAAATACCATCCGTGACGAGCGAGATGAACTCGATAGCCGCAGTGAGCGGTGTTTTGATCTCATGCGACACGGCGTGATAGAAGCGTTGGATCTGATAGTTCTTGCGTTTGAGCTCCTCGTTGGCGCGCTGCAAACGCTCGTTGCGCTCTCTGATCGACTTCAGCAGGCGCGAGCGCTCGATTGCATTCGCGATCGCCCGGTCGAGCGATTTGTCGGAGACACGCTCTTTGGGGATGTAATCCGCGGCACCGATGTGCAGTGCCTCCATCGCGAGCTCCTCGCTGCCGAGACCCGTCAAAAGGATCATCGGCGTAGTCGGGTCGCACGTGTGACGCAGCTCCTGGACCAATGCCGTTCCGGACGTGTCCGGCAGACGGTAGTCGATCAGCAAGCAATCGAACTGCGTCGTTTCGCACTTGCCGACTGCCTCGGCTCCGGTGTTCGCTTCCACGACGTCGTAGTGGTCGCCTGACTCGTCACGCAGATACTCGATGCAAAGACGGCGGAAGGCCGGATCGTCGTCGACGATCAGAACGTTGGCACGTGGCCAGTCTCCGACGAGCGGCGTCAAGCTCGAATCGGCGACGGAAGGAACGGTCACGGCCGCCATCGTTCCTCCACCTCGCCGTTGATCGCGCGCGGCCTGGCCTTGGATCGCGTCATGCTGCTGCCGCGCATGGATCAATGCTTTTGCGTCTTCAAAGCGGAGGACGAGAGCAGCGCCGAGTCGACGGCCGCCAGAAGCTCGCTGGCCTTGAACGGTTTCTCGAGGAACGCCGTCGCGCCGAGCCGTTTGGCTTCGTCGCGCAAACCGTCCTTCTTACTGGCAGTGATGAAGATGACGGGGACGTGCCGCGACGACACGTGCTCGCGCAGACACTCGACGATGTGGAATCCATCGCCGCCCGGCAAGCCGATGTCGAGCAGAGCGAGGTCCGGGTCGTGTTTTCGCGCCATCATGAGCGCCGACGGCACGTCTTGTGCCGTCACGACCGAGAAACCCGAGGCCTTCAAGCGGACCGTCATGGCCATCGCGATCTTCTTGTCGTCTTCCGCTAGCAATATCGTTTTCACGTTATGTGTACTCCGTTGATCGATCGCCGTGGTCGATGAGGCGAGAGTCGACGATCCCTTGTCGGTCTATGACGACACACTGACAAACATCCTGAGATCGATGAAGATTTATCGTTCCATTATTTGAAGTAGTTCGCATGTTCTGCGAGATCGAAGCAGGCGATGGGTGGGGGTGCCCCCTAAACACCTAAGGCAATGACTTGACGTGGTTCACTGTTTACGCCCCACGATGAGTGGATACTTCGTCGCTGGTCTTCGGCGACATGGAAAAGCCCTTTGACCTCTACGCCGAGCTCGAGCACTCAAGACTCGGCCGCGTCAGTGCCCGCGGCTACGTCGAGATCGGTTCGCCTTTCCCCCGCTGCCGAAGCCGTTCCATCGGAAAATGCCTGGACCGACGGGCAACTGTTTCGCGAGATCGTCGAGTCGTCCCCGAACGGGGTTGTCATGGTGGACCGTGAAGCACGGATCGCTCTCGTGAACCGCGAGACCGAGCGTATGTTCGGCTACGAGCGTCAGGAATTGATCGGACGCTCGATCGAGGTGTTGATCCCAGGGCGCTTTCGCGGCAGCCATCCGGGTTTTCGCGCCAATTTCGTCGCTAATCCTCAGTCTCGCGCAATGGGTGCTGGGCGTGACCTGTATGGTCTGCGCAAGGACGGCACCGAGATCCCGGTCGAAATCGGTTTGAACCCGATCCGGACCGACGAAGGGCTGTTCGTGCTTGCGTCCGTAGTCGACATCAGCGCACGAAAGAAGACCGAAGAAGAGTTGCACCGGTCGAACGAGGAGCTCGAGCGTTTCGCATACGTCGCTTCACACGACTTACAAGAGCCGCTGCGCACGGTGGCGAGCTATGTGCAATTGCTCGCCAAACGCTATCGAGACGAGCTCGACGCCGACGCCAACGAGTTCATCGATTTCGCCGTTGCGGGTGTGTCACGTATGCAGCGGCTCATCGAGGATCTGCTCGCCTTTTCCCGGGTCGGTGCCGGTCGACACGCGCCGACACTGACCGACGCGGACGCCGTGCTCAAATCCGTCATCGACGACCTGCATGCGTCGATTGCAGAGTCCGCCGCCGTCATTACTCACGACAGTATGCCGAGAGTGCTCGTGGACGCCAGCCAGCTAGAGCACGTGTTCGCCAATTTGATCGGCAATGCACTGAAGTTTTGCGGCGAGGAAACGCCGCGCGTTCACATCGGCGTTCGGCTTTCCGGGCGGTTGTGGGAGTTCACGGTGCGCGATAACGGCATCGGCATCGAC
The DNA here is from genome assembly GCA_963786385.1 of uncultured Gammaproteobacteria bacterium. Classification (GTDB taxonomy): domain Bacteria; phylum Pseudomonadota; class Gammaproteobacteria; order Steroidobacterales; family Rariloculaceae; genus FEN-1219. The sequence continues at coordinate 19,174 of CAWAYS010000003.1, read as the reverse complement.
CCGCAGTTCTTCGAGCGCATCTTCGTCATCTTCAAGCGCTTACATGCTCGAGATCATTACGACGGTACGGGAATCGGTCTGGCTATTTGCAAAAAGATCGTCGAGCGGCACGGTGGGAAGATTTGGGTGGAGTCGAGCCCGGGCGAAGGATCGTCGTTTCGTTTCACGCTGCCGGCCGTTCCGGAGCTCGGATGACGATCGCGGTCACGCCGATCGAAGTCTTGCTCGTGGAAGACAACCCGGCGGACGTTCGCTTGACGGTGGAGGCCTTCAAAGACGCCGGCATTCTCACGCGGCTCAGCGTGGCTCACGATGGAGCGGAGGCGCTGGTCGTGCTCGGCGAGCGCTCCGCAAGCGAAGCCGGATTGCCCGACATTGTCTTACTCGACCTCAACCTTCCGCGCATGGACGGTCGCGAGCTGCTCGAGAAGATGAAAAGCGACGCTCGGTTGCGCCACATTCCCGTGGTCGTCTTGACCACGTCGCAAGCCGACGAGGACATCGCGCGCAGCTACGAGCTCGGCGCGAACGCTTTCATCAAGAAGCCGGTCGAGGTGGATCAGTTCTTCGGGGCCATGGCCTCGTTCGTGCGGTTCTGGCTCGACACCGCCAAGCTCTGGCGTTCCTAGCCGTTGTGTAGAAGGCGCTGGGCTCGAGGCGAATCGATTGCCTCGGTGTATATCTTCCTGCCATACGATCACGATCGTGAAGTGCGTTATGCTCGGGCCACGGGGAAGCGCCGCTTCGGTCGTACGCCGTCGCGATTCAGGGGGGCGGTGCGGACGACCCGCGGCAATCTATAGATGCAACATTTGGGGGGATCCGCGATGAAGATTGGAACCGCATGCCGTCTCGCCGCGCCGCTCGTGCTCGTCGCCGTCGCGAGCTCGGTTTCGGGCCAGCCACCGGCGCAGCCGCCGCAAGGTCCGATGAGCTTTTTCGTCACGAGTGTGGGGAAAGGCGACGGCGCCAACTTGGGCGGCCTCGCCGGGGCCGATGCGCATTGCAAAGCGCTTGCGACCGCGGCCGGCCGTGGCAATGTCGAGTGGCACGCGTACTTGAGCGCTGCGGCCGCTCCTGGCCAGGCACAAGTCAACGCCCGCGACCGTATCGGCAAGGGCCCGTGGTACAACGCCAAGGGTGTGCCGATCGCCTGGAACGTCGACGACCTGCACGAGGACCGTAACAACATCCGCAAGCCCACGGCGCTCAACGAGAAGGGCGAGCCGGTCAACGGCGTCGGCGACATGCCGAACACGCACGACATGCTCACGGGCTCGGACTCCTCGGGCCGGCTCGTGCCGGGCAACGCTGCGAACACGACCTGCAGCAATTGGACGAGCAACGGCGCCGGCAGCGCAATGCTCGGCCACCACGATCGGCTCGGCGGTCCGAGCGCATCGTGGAATTCGGTGCACAGCAGCCGCGGCTGCGGTCAAGCCGACCTCGTCGCGACGGGCGGCGCCGGCTTGTTCTACTGTTTCGCAGTCGAGTGACGAAGCGGCACGGCGTGCGGGCCGACCCGTACGCCGTGCATCCACTTCTCACGCGAGAATCCATTGTCGGGATGCGGCCGCCGCACTACAGTTACGGGCCATGACCGAAACAGAAACCGAAACGCCGATCGCGGCGCACGACGGCGACGGGAGGCCCGGGTGGATCGATGCCGAGATCCAGCAGCACGTCGAATGGCGCGACGGGGACATCGTCGTATCGGTTCCCGTCAAGAGCGGCACGACGTGGACGATGAACATCGTGCATCAGTTGCGCGAAGGCGGCGATCCGCGATTTCGACGATCTTTACCTCGAGGTGCCTTGGCTCGAGCTCGTTCCCGGGCCGGACGTGACGCGCGAGGAGCGGCTGTCGCGATTCGCCGCCATGCCGCACGAGCGCCGGCGCGCGTTCAAGACGCACTCCGCCCCCGGCGCGTTGCCTTATCAGACGCCCGGCGCGGGCAAGGACGTGCAATACGTCGTCGTTGCGCGCAATCCAGAGGAGGCCGTCGCGTCGATGTATCCTTTCATTGCCGCGCACTCCGACGAGTGGTTCGATCTTTGGCAGACGCCGCGAGAGGCATTCGTACGTTCCGACTTCGCTGCGTTCTTCGAGGAGATCGGGCGCGATATGCTGGCCGGCGGGCTGTTCGGCTTCATGGCGGCATGGTGGCCGCTTCGCCATGCACCGAACGTGCTGCTCATGCACTTTGCGGACATGAAGCGCGATCACGAGGGCTCGGTGCGCAAGATCGCCGATTTCCTCGGCTTCGAGCCCTCGGCCGAAGAGTGGCCCACGGTTCTCGAGTGCACGTCGTTCAAGTGGATGAAGGCCAACGAGGCAAAGTTCGAGATCCACGCGGCTGCCGAGGTGCCGATCCTGATTCCCGGCGCGATGGTGCGCAAGGGCAAGGCCGGCCGTGCGCACGAGGACGGGATGACGGCGGCGATCTCGGCCGAGCTTGCCGCCCTAGGCCGAGAGATCCTGCAAGACGACGCGGCGATGGACTGGTTCTACCGCGGCGGCCCGTTGCCGGGCTGAGTCGCGCTGCGTCGCCGGACGCGCACACGCTGTTCCCGCCCAAGCAACTCTGCTAGGTTGAGTCGTATGCGCTACCGGAACACAGCGCTACTGCTCGCGTTGGCCAGCGTGCTCGTGGCGTGCTCATCGAAAGGAAGTGGTAGCGGCGAATCGTCGGCGACGACGCCCGCGTCGTCCGGCGCGCAAGCCAACCCATCGGCCGTCTTCGTGCTCGGTGACAGCCTTTCGGATGTCGGCAACGCCGCCGCGGCAGCGGATTTCATGCTGAGCTTCGCTCCGCCGTATCCGCCGACGGTCGGACTGTGCAACCCGGAAGACGTGATCGCACGCAAGCGTTCGTGCGACGACCTGTTCTATCGGCAAAGCCGCGTCAGCAATGGGCCCGTGGCCGTCGAATATCTCGCAGATCACTATGGGCTCGGAGCGCTCGAGCCTGCGTTGTACTTTTTGTTGCGCCGGCCCGTCAAAGGCACGGATTACGCGGTGGCCGGCGCGAAGGCGCGCGAGCAAAGGCGAAGCGATCTGTCACGACAGGTCGAGATGTTGCTGGCCGATCATTCGCGGCGACTGCCGACCGACGCCCTCTACGTCGTAATGATCGGTAGTAACGATGCGATCGATGCTCTGCAAACCACGCTCGGCGGTGCACCCGATGCCCGCCAAGCGAGCGATGCGATCGTGAAGTCTGCGGTGGATGCAATCGCCACGAACGTCGAGCGCCTATTGGACGCCGGTGCGCTGCGTCTCGTCGTCGCGAACGCGCCCGATCTCGCCTCCTTGCCGGCCGTGCGTGCGAAGGCTCGCGCGAGCGGCGACGAAGCAGCCGTGCTCGGTGTCGCGAGCGCCGTTTCGGACGCGTTCGACGGTGAGCTCGATGCGCAACTCGACCGGATTGCGGCGAGCGGACGGTGGTCCGAGCCCGCGCCGCCGACCGTCACGCGATTCGATTTGCGCGCCGCGTGGCGCGAAGCGGATGCCGCGGCGGCCGAGCAAGGGAAGAATGTCGTCGACGCGTGCTTCGATAGCGATACCTATCGACATTCGAAGGATGCCGAGCGTGTTTTCAATCAGGGCTGCGCGCCCGAAGGCGACGGTCCGCCGCGGTTTTCCGAGTTCGCCTTCTGGGACAACCTGCATCCGACCGGTGCCGTGCATGCGGCAATCGGTGCGGCGCTTGTGCGCGCAGTCGCGCCTTGACGCGGTCGCGCGTGCGTCGAGTCACGGTTGAGCAAACGTCGTGGCGCGAGCACTTGGCAGAATCCGCCGACGCCCGTAAGGTTAGAGCATGAGTCAGGCGCTGCTCCCCAAGTGGCGCGACGACTGGGCCTTGTTCCTGGATGTCGACGGTACGCTTCTCGAAATCGCTGCTACGCCGGCAGCCGTCAGCGTGCCGAAACATATGATCGATGTGCTCGCCAGGCTGCGCGCGCGTTTATCGGGTGCGCTCTCGCTCGTCTCGGGGCGTCGCGTCGCCGACCTCGACGCGCTTTTCGCCCCGCTCGAGCTGCCCGTCGCCGGCACGCACGGCGCCGAAAGGCGCGACGCGCAGGGTCGCATGCACGGTCCGGACTACGGTGCGGCCCTCGCTCCCGCAAGGCATTTACTGTCCGATTGGGTCGCCGGTCACGCGGGCTCATTGCTCGAGGACAAGGGCGCTGCGCTCGCGCTGCATTACCGCAATGTGCCCGAGCTCGAGGAGGCGGCGCAGCGCGCGGTCGCCGCTGCCGTGACGGCGGCAGGCGCGGGGTTTCATGTGCAGGGCGGTAAGAAGGTTCTCGAGATCAAGGCCGATGCGGTCGGCAAGGGACGCGCGATCGCGCAGTTCATGGCGGAAGCGCCTTTTTTGGGACGTCTGCCCGTATTTCTCGGCGACGACTTGACGGACGAGGATGGCTTCGAAGTAGTGAATGAGCTCGGCGGTCACTCGATCGCCGTGGGTGTGGGACGCGAGACGCGCGCGCGTTGGCACCTCGGCGACGAGACCGAAGTCTTGCGCTGGCTCGAAGCAGGCGCGGGAGACGAACTCGATGGCTGATTTGAATCTCGCCGTGGTCGGCAACTGCCAGATCGCGGCGCTGATCGACGCGAAAGGGGGCCTCGTCTGGGGCTGTTTCCCGCGCTTCGACGGAGACCCGGCGTTTTGTTCGCTGCTGTCGGGCAAGGATGACCCCGATGGGGGCTTCTTCGACGTGCAGCTGGCTGGATTTACGCGCGCCGAGCAGCGCTACGTGCCGAACACGGCCATCGTGAACACGGTGCTGCACGACGGCAACGGCGGCACGGTGAAGATCGTCGATTTCGCGCCGCGGTTCAAACAGCACGGACGCATCTTTCGTCCGATGGTGCTGGTGCGCATGATCGTGCCGCTCGCCGGCAACCCGCGTGTGCGTATCCGCTTGCGGCCGCTCGGGGACTACGGTGCGCTTAAGCCGACGTCCACGCACGGCAGCAATCACATTCGCTACGTGCTGCCCGACGTGACGCTGCGTCTGACGACGGATGCGTCCGTGACCGCGCTGCTCGAGGAGCGAGAGTTCGTGCTCGATCATCCCGTGTCCCTCGTGCTCGGTCCCGACGAGACCTTGATGGGGAATCCTTCGAGCATCGCTCACCACTTCCTGAACGAGACGGAAAACTATTGGGAAGAGTGGACACATAGCCTGTCGATTCCCTTCGAGTGGCAGGACGCCGTGATTCGCGCGGCGATCACGTTGAAGCTTTGCACGTTCGAGGATACCGGAGCCGTCATCGCTGGGATCACGACCTCGATACCCGAAGCGCCCGATACGGGACGCAATTGGGATTATCGCTACTGCTGGCTCAGGGATGCCTATTTCGTCGTGCATGCGCTGAACCGCCTCGGCGCCACGACGACGATGGAGCAATACCTGCGTTACATCGTCAATCTGGCCACCGAGGATGCCGGGAAGGACCTGCAGCCGGTGTATTCGATCTCGGGCGAGGCGCGTCTGCCGGAGCGCACGGTCGAGACGCTGGCCGGTTATCGCGGCATGGGGCCGGTGCGCGTCGGCAACCAAGCGTACGAGCAGCAACAGAACGACGTCTACGGGTCAGTCGTGCTCGCCGCCACGCGACTGTTCTTCGATCGTCGCTACGAATCGCGCGGCGACCTCACGACGTTTCATCGCCTCGAGCGACTCGGCGAGCGCGCGGCACAACTCTACAACATGCCCGACGCAGGCTTGTGGGAATTCCGCGGCCATCGGCGCGTGCACACGTTCTCGAGTGTCATGTGCTGGGCGGCGTGCGACCGGCTCGGGCGCATCGCCGCGCACTTCAAGGCCGACGATCGCGCCCGGTACTGGGACGGCATCGCAAAGACAATTCACGCCGAAATCGATCAGCGCGCCTGGAGCGAGGAGCTGGGCTACTTCAGGGAGAGCTTCGAGCGCGACGAGATCGACGCGAGCGCGTTGTTGCTGCACAACTTGCACTTTTTGACGCCCGACGACCCGCGCTTCGCGAGCACCGTGCATGCGATCGGCAAATCGCTCGCCCAAGGGCAACACTTGCGCCGTTACGCTTACCGCGATGATTTCGGTCGGCCCGACAACGCGTTCAACATCTGCACCTTCTGGTACATCGATGCGTTGGCCGCAATGGGGCGCGAGGACGAAGCGCGCGACATCTTCGAGCACATGTTGGCTTGCCGCAATCCGCTCGGATTGCTTTCGGAGGACATCGATCCGGTCACCAACGAGCTGTGGGGCAACTTTCCGCAGACGTACAGCATGGTGGGCATCATCAACTCGGCGATGCGGCTCAGCCGCTCGTGGGAGGACGCGCTTTGAGCAGGATCGTCGTCGTCTCCAACCGCATCGCGGATCCGAATCAGACGGTTGCCACGGGCGGCCTCGCCGTGGGCGTGCTCGGTGCTCTACAGAAGAGCGGCGGTGTGTGGTTCGGCTGGAGCGGCGACATCAAGGAAGGGCAGCCGGACGACGCCCGCGTGCGCACGCGGCGCGGCGTGACCTACGCGACGATCGACATGGACCGTCGCCGTTTCGACCAGTACTACAATGGCTTTTGCAACAACACGCTTTGGCCGTTGTTTCACTACAGCGTCGGGTTTCTCGAGTACGATCGAGCCCAGTTCGAGACCTATCGCGGTGTCAGCGCGCTGTTTGCACACCGGCTCCAGCCGCTGCTGGAACGCGACGACTTGATCTGGGTGCACGACTTTCATCTGATTCCGCTCGCGGCGCGGCTTCGCGACGCAGGCGTCACGCGACCGCTCGGCTTCTTTCTTCACACGCCGTTCCCGACGTTCGAGGTGCTTCGCGCGCTGCCCGTGTACAAGGAGCTCTTGCACGAGTTCTGCGCTTACGACGTCGTTGGTTTCCAGACGAAGCGAGATCTCGACGCGTTCCGAGAATGCATGACGCAAAGCGAGATCGGCGCTACGCTGATGCAGGACGGGTCGTTGCGTTGCCAAGACCGCACCGTTCGCACGGAAGTGTTTCCGATCGGCGTCGACGTTGCCGCGTGCGCCGCGATGGCGGAAGCCAACGAGAGCTCGCGGCAGCTCCAGCGTGTAGCGAACTCTCTCCACGCGCGTCAGCTCATGATCGGGGTCGACAGGCTCGATTACAGCAAGGGGCTGCCCAAACGCTTCCGTGCCTACCAAAGGCTGCTCGATCAGTATCCGGAAACTCGCCGCAACGTCGTCTTCATGCAAATCGCGCCGCCGACGCGCATCGGCATACGGGCCTATCAAGAGATCCGTCACGAGCTCGAGCAGTCCGCCGGGCACATCAACGGCGAGTTCGCCGAGACGGACTGGGTGCCGTTGCGGTACTTGAACCGGACAATCGATCGAGGCACGCTCATGGCGATGTTCCGGCTCGCGCGGATCGGTCTCGTGACACCCATGCGTGACGGCATGAATCTCGTGGCCAAGGAATTCGTCGCCGCTCAGAATCCGGAGGACCCCGGTGTGCTCGTGCTCTCGACGATGGCCGGTGCCGCGCAGGAGCTCCAGGACGCCGTCCTCGTGAACCCTTACGACATCGATGCCGTGGTCGAGGGCATTCTCCGCGGGCTCACGATGCCGCTCGAGGAACGTCGCGCGCGGCACGAGGCGATGATGGGAGTTCTGTCGCGCAACTCGATCGACGCGTGGCGCGAGCGTTTCGTCGCCGCGCTGGCCGACACCGAGACGGATACCGCGTCTTCGGTCGGTGTGGCGGCAGAGGCGAAGCGGCGCTGATCCCGTCGACTCAGCGTTGAGTTGCTGCCATGACGAGCGCGGCCTCGGTTCGGCCTTCGAGCACCTTGTGCACACCGTCTTGGCGCATCGTCTGCATCCCCTCCCGCACGGCGAGCTCGAAGAGCTCGGCAGCGGACGCGCGCTCAATGATCGAGCGTTTGATCTCGGCGGTGGCCGGCATGAGCTCGAACAACCCGACGCGACCTTTGTAGCCCGTCCCCCGGCAATCGGTGCAGCCATGGGCGCGATAGAGAGCTACCTCGCCCTCGCGACCGTAGTCGCTGCGCCATGCCGCGATCAGTCGCTCCGTCTCGGCCGCATCCCGGCCAGGATCGCACTCGTGGGCGAGGGAGCTCAGCATGGCATCGGTTGCGACCACCGGCTCCTTGCACTTGGCGCATAGCGTCGGTACTAGGCGCTGCGCCAGCACGCCGAGCAGGGAGTCGGCGAAGTTGAACGAGTTCATTCCCATCTCGAGCAGCCGCACTATACTTTCGGGTGCGTTGTTCGTGTGCAGCGTGCTCATGACCAAGTGTCCGGTGAGTGACGCTTCGAGCGCCGTCTTGGCGGTTTCCTCGTCGCGGATCTCGCCGACCATGATCACGTCGGGATCGGCTCGCAAGAACGCGCGCAGCGCCGTGGCAAACGTGAGGCCGGCACGTGGATTGACCTCGAGCTGCCGCAGTCCCGGCTGCGTGATCTCGACGGGGTTCTCGACCGTCCAGATCTTGCGCGAACCGTCGTTGAGGTGATGCAATGCCGCATGAAGCGTTGTGGTTTTTCCGGAACCGGTCGGGCCGCAGACGAGAAAGATCCCGTAGGGCCGTTCGATCAGCTCGGACAACTTCGCCTGATCCTTCTCGCACAGTCCGAGAGCGGCGATCGGCAACGCAGAGTTGGTGTCCAGCAGACGCAGCACGACATCTTCGACGCCGCCCGACGTCGGCAGCACGGCCACGCGTACCTCGACCGGCGTGCCGCTGCTTTGGTGGAACACTATCTTGCCGTCTTGCGGTATTCGGTGCTCGGCCACGTTGAGGTTCGCCATGACTTTGTAGCGCGAGACGAGGGCGTCTCGGTAAGCCCACGGGATGCTACGGCGCGCGAACATCCGACCGTCGATCCGCACGCGGATCAAGGTCTTGCCCTGTGCGGGCATCGGCTCGATATGGATGTCGGAAGCGCGCTCCCGATGCGCTTCGGCGATGATTTGATCCGCAAGCCGGACGATCACGTTGTCACTCGCGGCGAGGTGGCCGCCCGTCGCCGCGTGCGCGTCCGGTGAGTACAGGCCAGTGTCGCGCTCGAGGTCCTCGTCGCTAACCGGATGCGCGAGCTCGGTGGCGTAGTGCTTGTCGATGATGCTTTGGATCGCGGCTTCCGACGCGTACACGGGCTGCACGCTCATCGCCGTGTTCAAGCGCAGCGCGTCGAGCACTTCGTGATCGAGAACGTCGCTCATGGCGACGAAGACGACGTTGCCTTCGAGGTGTATCGGCACCGCGCGCAGGTAACGCACGAGCGGCGCCGGTAGCTGCGCGAGTGTCGCCGGGTCGAGTGGCCAGCAGCGTAGGTCCACCGAGGGAATCCCGAGCTGCAGGGCGAGTCCGGCGTGAATCGCTTCTTGATCCGCCGCACCGGTTTGCTTGAGGATTGCCCCCAACGGTTGCGCGGGGTCGGCCGCTTGAGCTTCACGCGCACGCGCGAGCTGAGTTGAGTCGATGAGGCCGAGGGCGAGCAGCGCTTCGCCGATTTTGATGGCGCTGCGATGGCGCATTTTCGACAGGCTGTCGCGCAACTCTCGCGGGTTGCGCGCGGGCAGCGAGGAGTGCTCCGGCTGCTCGTTCTGTGCCGTCGCGGGACCCGCGGCCGGAGAATGACTGGGCAGCGCGGGAGCAGATGACACTTCCAACCTTCCCAACGCCCTTGCGGGCGGCCTCTGTTTCGTAGCTGCGGAGCGTCTCGGTGTCCGCAGGAGCGCGGCCGAAGCGGCCGCAATTGCGTTCCGACAGATCGTAGACGGACCCGTGCGGCGCTGCCGTGAGGGAAGTCTCATGTTTTTCGATGCGGTACCGTGGCAGCGTCGCCGAATCCGCCCGCTGGATTGCTGCCGTCGAGTACACTCGTGCGCGGGTAAGGGTGTACGAATAGGGAGGCGACGTAAGTGAAAAACATCATGAACATCGACGAAGTGCAGCTGCAGCCGCGGCCCGCGCATTTCGCCGCGAAGGGTGAGGCTGCGGAGCGCTTCGACGCGCGTATGGGCCAGATCGCGCCGTTGCTCGGTGCGCAGAAACTCGGCTACAACGTCACATCCGTGCCGCCCGGCAAGCGGGCGTTTCCGTTTCATAGTCATCTCGCGAACGAGGAGATGTTCTTCGTGCTGGAGGGGAGGGGCGAGATCCGCATCGGTGACGTAACGCATCCGATCCGCAAAGGCGACGTCATTGCATGCCCGCCCGGCGGCCGCGACACGGCGCACCAGATCTCGAACCCGAGCGATGCGGAGCTCGTATTCTTGGCCGTCAGCACGCGCCTGTCGCCCGAGGTCTGCGAATACCCGGATTCCGACAAGTACGCGACGTTCGCCGAGTCGGGCAAGGACGCGGAGGGCAAGCCGGGCTTCTTTCGAGCGATCGGGCGGCCGGGCGACAGCTTGGACTACTGGGACGGCGAGTGACGGCACTGTCGACGCGCCGCATTTGACGCCCTCGCGCCGGAGCGGGTGATCTCGCGTTGTCGAGACGGGCTGTGCGGTTTCGGGACAACCGCGACCGCGGTCGCTGATCCCCTCGCACGGGACAACCAAACAAAACAGGCGGTTAGGCCGGCGGAGGCCGCATGGCACGGTCGTTGCTAATTCCTCCGCACATCCTGCCGGGATCGCCTGACCATGAGCTCGAACCGTAGTCGCCACGGCGTTTCAGCCCGGATCAACGTCGATTCCGTGTGGCGAGACGTCTGCTATGCCGCTCGTCAGCTATCGAACGGACCGGGCTTCACGCTGACCGTCGTCCTAACGCTCGCTTTGGCTGTCGGCGCAAACACGGCCATCTTTTCGGTCGTCAACGCGCTGCTGATCGAAAAACTTCCATACGACCGTCCGGAGCACCTCGCCACGGTGTATGCCGGCACACAGACGACGCCGTCGGCGCGCCGCTCGATCGACGGCGAGCAATGGGAGTTGCTGCGCGACGGCGTGCCGTCGCTCGTTGCCGCCGTGTCGGCCTTCAATGCGTCGGTCGCGAATCTTCAGGCGGGCGCCTACGTGCAGCAGGTGCGCGAGGGGCGGGTCTCGGCGCACTACCTCGATGTGCTCGGCATTGCACCTGCCGTCGGGCGCGCGTTCACGGTCGACGAGGATCGCCCGGGCGCAGCTAAAGTGGCAGTGCTGAGCTTCGCGCTTTGGCATGCGGCTTTCGGCGCGGGTCCCGGCGTATTGGGCAGCACCGTACGACTCAAAGGCGAGCCGTATACCGTGATCGGCGTATTGCCGGAAGGTGCGACGACACCGCTTCGAGCCGACGTCTACACCCCGCTTCGTCCGAGTCGCGAGGGCGAGGGCCAAGCCGCAAACTATTTGAGCTTGGTTCGTATTCGTGGCGATGCCTCTTGGCAGGAGGCCGAGGCCGAGATGAATCGTGCGCTCGGGCGCTCGACTCGCACACAGCGGTTCGCGCAGGACAATGCCGGTCAGGGCATTCAGTACCACCTCGTGGCGCTGCAAGAGGCGCAGACGCGACTGCTCCGGCCCCAGGTGCTCTCTCTGATGCTGGCCGCGGGCTTCATCCTGCTCATCGCTTGCGCGAACCTTGCGGGCCTCGCGCTCGTGCGTATGCTGCGTCGCGCGGCCGAGATGGCGACGCGTCTCGCGCTTGGCGCTTCGAATTGGCGGATACAGCGTGAGCTGTGGATCGAGAATCTGCTCCTTGCGCTCTTGGGCGGCGCAGCGGCCATCGGCGTGGGCGTGCTGTTGCTCGAGGCGCTGCTAAGGCTGCTACCGCCGGAGTTTTTGCCCGTGGCCGCCGTGCCGCTCGACCGTCGTGTCCTGGTATTCACTTTCGGTGTCTCGCTGCTCACGAGTCTGCTATTCGGGGCGTTGCCGGCGCTGGCTTTGCGCAACATGAATCTGCATTCGTCCATGGGCGGTCGCAGCACCGCCGGTCGGCGCGGCGTGCGCGTGCGGCAGGCCTTGATCGCGGGCGAAGTGGCGCTCAGCGTCGTGTTGCTGGCCGCAGCGGGCCTGCTGATTCGTTCCCTGATCTATTTGCAGACGCTGCCTCCGGGGTTCGAGACGGAGGGCGTAACGGCGGCGCGTGCGTCGCTCGACGACGTGCGCTACCACGACCCCGAGGCGTTTCGCACGCTTCTCGGCAGGAGCCTCATGGCGCTGGACCAAATCCCCGGAGTGCAGGACGCGGCAGTTGTATCGACACCGCCGTATGAGCGGCCGATGATCAACGCGGTCACGATCGCCGATGGCACGAGGGCGGGACAGGTCGTGTCGACCGATTGGATGTACGTCACGCCCACGTATTTCTCGACGCTCGAGATTCCCCTCTTGGCAGGCCGAGTGTTCACCGATGCGGACGGTCCGAAAGCCGAGCCCGTGGTCGTCGTGAATCGCACGTTCGCGCGAAAGTTCTTCGGCGACTTGGATCCGGTGGGCCGATCGCTGGGTCAACTCAACGGCCCGAGCTTGCGCATCGTGGGCGTTGTGGGCGATACACTGCTGTCGTCGGCCGGGCAGCTCAACGAGGGCAGCGCGCCTCTCGTGAGCGAAGAAGCCGCGTACGTGCCGGCCGCGCAAATCGTCGACGGCGGATTTCTCGCGCGCGTGCACACATACCTTCAGCCGAGCTGGGTCGTTCGCGCGGCGCCAGGCGCCGAAGTCACCGGCGCGATGCAACGCGCTCTCGGTGGCGTCGACTCCAGCCTTACGTTCTCGGGATTCCATTCGATGGCGGATCTCATGGGCGCGACGCTTGCGATGCAGCGGGTGGAAGTGGCGCTGCTGGGCGTGATGGCAGCACTGGCGCTCGCGCTGAGCGCCGTCGGCATCGCCGCCCTCGTCATGAACATCGTGGCGCAGCGGGCGCGGGAGATCGGCATTCGAATGGCGCTCGGTTCGACTATCGGCAGGACCGTAGCCCATGTGGCGGCATCCGGTGCCGCGGCTTCGGTGCTCGGAGGCATCGTGGGGTTGTGCATCTCGCTCGGCGTGTTGCGTGCGATGCGCAGTGTCCTCTACGGAGTCGTCGTCTACGACGCGCCCACGCTGGTCGCCGTCGTCGTGTGCCTCGTCGCGCTCACGACGCTCGCCACGATCATGCCGGCAATGCGAATCGGTCGGATCGACGCCGCCAAAGTGCTCCGGGAGGAGTAGGGGCGCAAGGTCGCGATCGACGCTTTTACATATGTCACGGTGGGCGTGTCGTTGCTCGGGCTAGCGTTGCTCTCGTGCATGATTGCTGCGCGGCGTGGGCTGGTCGTGGAGCCGTTGGAGGCGCCGTGAAGCGACCAACGCCGCGTGCGCGGGGTATCGCCGTAGTGCGCGCCGAACGGTGATTGCGACGTCGCACGTTTTCGGCCATCTGGTGTAAGCTCGGACAAAGGTCCATTCGGTGGAACCGCCATGCCCAGTTTCGCACTTGTTCGAGCGTTCGCCGTGTATTGCTTCGTAACGATGAGTTTGCTCGCGTTCGGCAGCGGGGCCGCTTCGGCGGCGACGGTCGTGCTCAGGGACGGCACCGTCATTCAAGGCGAAGTGAAGTCGCTGCAAGACGGTGTCTACACCATACAGACCGCGCTCACGGGCGAGCTCCGAGTGCGCAAAGAGGATATCCGGTCGATCGACGAGAACGGGCATTCGGCGCAACCGCCCACGGGGGCGGATCTCGGACTGTCCTTGGGCCAAGGTTCGGTCGATGTCGGCGCTTTGGACGCAGTGCGATCGCGGATCGCGCAAGATCCGAATCTGCTCGAGGCCGTGCTCGCATTGCAAAACGACCCGGACGTGCTCGCGATTCTCTCCGACCCCCAGATCATGAAAGCCGTCGCAGCGGGGGACTTCACCTCGCTCATGCGCAACCCCAAGATCGAAGCGCTCATGAACAACGAAAAGGTACGCGACATCGTCGGGAAGACGCAGTAGCGCCTTTAGGGCGCGACGAGCCCGCGGAGTCAAAGCGACGACTGCGGCTTCTCACCGTTCAGCATCGATGAGAAGCCGAATCATGGCTCGCCGGACTATGCGCGCGACGTCGCGTTTCAAAAGATCGGCCTCTAGTCGCCGAGATCGAGCACCGAGCGGTCGAGCGATGCGATGTTCGGGCGTCCGGCCATGGCCATGGCGGCCGAGAGTTCCTTCGCCATCGTGGTGAGCATGGCCGCTACCGAGTCGTGCCCGCCGGCCGCGAGCGCGTAAGCCCAGGCTCGGCCGAGCAGCACGCCGTCCGCGCCGAGGCAGAGCATGCGCAGCACGTCGAGCCCGCTGCGCACGCCGCCGTCGACGAGCACGCTCATGCGCGATCCGACCGTCTCGGCAATGCGGGGGAGGGCGCGGACCGTCGAACGCACGCCGTCGAACTGACGCCCGCCGTGGTTCGACACGACGATGCCGTCTGCGCCTGCATCGGCGGCCGCCCGCGCGTCGTCGACATCGAGAATTCCTTTGATGATGAGCGGCTTGTCCCAGCGCGAGCGTACCCACTCGATGTCTTTCCATGTGACCGTGGGGTCGAAGTTGCGGCCGAGCCAGCCCACGTAGTCCTCGAGCCCGCTGTTTTTGCCGAGCACCGGTACCAGGTTGCCGAGCGTGTGTGGCCGACCGAGCAAGCCCACGTCGAAGGCCCACTGCGGTTTGCGCACGGCCTGCCAAGTTCGGCGTACGAGCGCCGGGAAGCCGGAGGTGCCTGACATGCCCGAGCGGAAGTCGCGGTAGCGTATGCCGGGCAACGGCATATCGACAGTGAACAACAGCGCGGAGCAGTTGGCGGCCTTGGCGCGCTCGAGCAAGTCGTTCATGAACGCGCGGTCGCGAATCACGTACAGCTGAAACCAGAACGGCCGCGTGAGCGAGGCTTGGACCTCCTCGAGGCTGCAGATCGACACCGTGGACAGGCAAAACGGCAGGCCGGCCTTCTCGGCGGCCGTGGCCGCTTGCACCTCGCCGCGCCGTGCGAGCATGCCCGAGATGCCGATCGGGCCGAGGCCCACCGGCATGGCGTATTCGGTGCCGAACAGTCTGGCTTTGAGATCGATGCTCGAGACATCGTTGAGCACGCGCTGGCGCAGCTCGATCGCCCTCAGGTCGGCGACGTTGCGACGCAGCGTGTGCTCGGTATACGAGCCGCCGTTTACGTACTCGCGCAGAAACGGCGGCAGGCGGCGGTTGGCGATACGAAAGATATCGTCGCTGGAACGAAGCTTCATTGATCTCGTGTCGGTTAAGCCGCGACGCGGCGCAGGCCGTCCAATCGTCTCACGGCGACCGCTGGTCACCGAGCGGGGATAGTGTACCCGAGGGCCGGACGCGACGGTCCGAGGGGGCCCGGGGCGCCAGGTGCCGTGCCCGGACGGAGGCTCTCGGCTCCGCCCGGGCACGTCAATTACGTCAAGGTTTCATTGCGAGAACGACCATACGGTCGGTCATTCTGCGGATCTTGTCGTCGTGACTCACGAGCGTGTGGTCGTCTTTGGGGTTGTGAAGAACGTTCGATTGTCCCTCGATCTTGAAGCCCGCCTCTTTGAGCAGGCCCTCGGCCGTGTCCAACGGAATGCGATGCAGCATCTTGTTGTCGGCGCCGTCGTTGCCGATGTGATCGATGAGTCCCAGCTTGCCGCCCGGCTTCAAGGACGCGTAGATCCCACGCAGCAGTCCGAGCGCCGCATCCTTGCCGCCGAAGTTGTAGACGTCGTGAAGATGCAAGCTCAGCAACGCGAAGTCGAGTTGCCCGTTCATGCCGAGATCGTTCTCGGGGGCGTCGGTCATCTTGATGTTAGCCACGCGATCGACACGATCGTGCAGCGCCTGCATTGCGTCCTTGTTCATCATCATGCGCTTGCCGTTTTGCGCGTAGACCGTACCCGTGGGACCCACGGCGGCGGCGAGCAACTCGCTGTAGTAGCCGGTGGCCGCGGCGATGTCGACGACCTTCATGCCGGGCTTCACGCCGAAGAAGGCCAGAACCTCCTCGGGCTTGCGCTTCGCGTCGAGGGCCTTCTCATCCGCGGGTCGTCCCGAAGCCATCATCGCCTTGTGCATGCGGGACATGAAATCGCCGTTGCTCTGCGCATTGGCGGTCAACGCCAAGACAGACAGCATCGCGAGGGAAAAGAGGTACTTACTGACAGTTTTCATCGTGCGCTCCCAAATTGGTTTTCACGCGGCTCACGAGCCGTTCGTTGTCTGACAGGCCAAGTGCGGCGGGTATGAGCCACTCGCGGGCCTCGGTCCCCCGGTATCGCCGTCGCGACACCCTAGGGCTCCGACCGGCGCGCTGCGGGTGAAGTTCCAAGGCTTTTCGCCGCGATCGAATCGAGCATGAGGCTCTCCTCGTGCGAAATGTAGGCAGGTCGAGTCTATGCCGACGATGTGTGGAGGGAAACCCTCGGGCACGGTTTCTCCTTAATCTTGGCCCCGAGCACGCGGATTTCGACGCCCGGCTCGCTTAGCGTCGAGTAGCCGGATTCGCTATCATTGATGGGTTAAGGGTGCGCGATTCGGTTATGCCGTCAATAACTCCTTGGCGTCGAAAGAGAAATTCTTCGGGCGACGCTGGGTGTGTCGTGGGCCCCTCGGCAGAGGCGGGCAATTCGTGACGAATAAAGAACATTACGCGCCGGGTATCGGCCTGCTGCCGTTATGCCTGGTCGGCGTTTTCATCGGCGTGATCACTGGCCTCGGGGCGGTGCTGTTTCGCGCAATGATTGCGGCCGTGCACGACTTCTTCTTTCTGGGCCAGCTATCGGCGACCTACGATGCGAACGTCCATACGCTCGCGAGCCCGTGGGGCATCGGCGTCATTGCGGTGCCCGTCGTCGGCGCCGTGATCGTGACCTTCCTCGTGACCAAGTTTGCCCCCGAGACTCGCGGTCACGGCGTTCCCGAGGTCATGGATGCCATCTTCTACCACGAGGGTCGTATTCGAACCGCGGTAGCTGCGATCAAGTCGTTGGCTTCGGCGTTTTCTATCGGCACCGGCGCATCGGTGGGCCGCGAAGGTCCGATCATTCAAATCGGGGCGTCGATCGGATCCACGGTCGGTACTTGGATCCACATGCAGCCGTGGCAGCGCATCACGCTCGTCGCGGCCGGCGCCGGCGCGGGTATTGCCGCGACGTTCAACACGCCCATCGGCGGCGTGCTGTTCGCCGTGGAGCTCATGCTGCCGGAGGTAAGCGTGCGCACGTTTCTGCCGGTGGCGCTGGCCACGGGCACGGCAACCTGGATCGGGCACATCTTCTTCGGTTTGAATCCGGCGTTCTTGCTGCCCGATGCACTCAGCATCGTGGGCCGGGACACTTCGATCTACACGCTGCTGTTATATGCGGTGCTCGGCGGGTTGGCGGGTCTTGCCGCCACGGCTTTCATCCGCGGGTTGCATGCGAGCGAGGATGCGTTCGAGCGCATCCGCAATCCGTATTTTCGCCATATGATCGGCATGGCGATTCTCGGCACCCTGATGTACGTCCTCTTTCAATGGCAGGGGCATTACTTCGTGGAAGGCGTCGGCTACGCGACCATTCAGAGCATACTGCTCGGCAGCATGAGCGCGTTGCCGTTGCTCGCGCTGCTTTGCCTCGCCAAGCTCGTGGCCACGAACGTCAGTCTCGGCGCCGGCGCCTCGGGCGGCATCTTCTCACCGTCGCTATTCATCGGTGCGACGCTCGGTGCGGCGTTCGCGGCCCTCATGGCGCTCGTCTTTCCGTCGGCGGGCTTGAGCATCCCGGCCTTCGCCATGGTGGGCATGGCGGCCGTGGTCGGCGGCGGCACGGGTGCGGCCATGACGGCCGTGACGATGATCTTCGAGATGACCCGCAACTACGACATCGTGTTGCCCATGATCATTGCCGTGGCGATCAGCATCGGCGTTCGCCGCGTGTTGTCGCGCGAAAACATCTACACCATCAAGCTCGTGAGCCGGCGTCACTTCATTCCGAAGTCGTTGCACGCGAACATGTTTCTCGTCCGGCGCGCGGTGGAGGTGGCCGACAGCAACTTCGTCGCGCTGTCCTCGAACAGCAGTCTCGGTGAGTTTTTGAGTCAGTCCTCGGAAGAGGGCGGCCTGCGCCATCTCGTGGTGGCGCACAACAAGCGAATCGCCGGCGTGCTACGTGTGAATACGAGTCTGCGCCGAGGGCTGGAGACGGGATATATGGGGACGGCGTTGCGCGACGTGGCCGCGCGCAACTTCACGATTGCCCGCGAGGACGACATCATGTTCGATGTCATCCGGCGGATGTGGCGTCATGGCGCGACGATGGCCGTCGTCGTTCGAAAAGATTCCGGTGTGCCCCACATCGACGACGTGATCGGCGTCATCAGCAAAGAGCACGTCGCCGATTCCGTCGCCGAGGGCATCCGGCCCTACGGATCTACGGGCGCTATGGCCTGAAAGCTCCCTTTTTACGAGCCGTCGGTCGCCGCGCCGGCGGAACCCGTGAACAGCTCGCGGCCGTTGGCGAGTTTCACGCTGTTCGCGTTTGCAACGTGCGGGTCGTTGCGGGCGCGCCAACCTTTCACGGTGATCATGTCGCCGACTTTGAGCGAGTTTCTCGTCCATCCCTTGCGCATGAGCAGGTTGGGCGTCGTGAGCTCGAAGTTCCAGGTCACCGTCTCGCCCTTGTCGTCTTTTACGTCGACATAGAACCGTGCGTGCGGGTTCATCCACTCGACCTTGGAAACCGCGCCTGTGACTTCCACCGGCAAGTCACGGCTGAACTCGGCCGAGAACGAGTGGTGAGCGAGCGCCGTTCCGGACAGACTCAACGCGCCTAGCGCGAGAGCCATGAAGGACCACTGTTTACTTATCGTGCGTCGAAGCATGTGTAATAACGTCGAGTCACGCGGCGCCGAACTGAACCGTTCACCCCGCGGGGCGGGACGTCCTCCTTGATCGTTCACTGAGACTCTAGGATAACTCAAAATCGGAGCAAGAGAATGACGTGATCTACGTATGCGACGTCAGCGTGAATGATGCTTGAAAAACTCCCAGATGCGCTCACTTGCGCCGTCGGGCCACACGTGGTCATCGTTCGTGTCGACGTAGATGCGGATTTCTGCGCCGTTGCGGCAAGATGGCCAGACGCGGAGCTCGACTTCCGCGGAAATCTCGCTGACTTCGGGTGTGCTTGCGCAACCCTCCGCTGCGCGCCATCTATCTAGTGCTGTCTCCACCCCCATG
>CAWAYS010000002.1:0-530392 GCA_963786385.1 uncultured Gammaproteobacteria bacterium | reverse complement strand
ATGTGCCTGTACTGGTAAGATTTAAACACTGCTCTTTGCTGTTGCGCCGCCGGAAGAGATGCGAAGCGCGTAATCTGTTCCTGCAGTGGTATCGGCACCTGTGCCGACACCGCGAAAACAGTGACAGAGCAGTACAGCGTAAGAAGAACAGTACGCCAGAGAGGAAACCGAGCAATTCGCGCAATCCGTGAATCACCGTGTTGAAAGGCCGCAGCTAGCTGCAGCACAGGACGAGTGGCTGGCCGTACTCACCATGACGCAATTCCTTGGAAAAACGGGATCATATCGGCGCACAGAAGCGGCGGCAAGAGAGCTGGCTGGCCGGCGAAATTGACTTACTCTAGGCGAGGAACTTATTACCTACGCCGTACGCGTGCCAAAGGACCAGCCAGAGCACGTGGAGACTCAACAGCGGAAGTCACTGCATTTATCATTGCAGATGCCAACTTCTTCCCAAGCTCAACGCCCCACTGATCGAACGAGTTCACGTCCCAGATCACGCCCTGCACGAACACCTTGTGCTCGTACAGAGCGATCAAAGAACCCAAGCTCCTCGGATTCAACTCATCGAACAGCAACAACGAGCTCGGCCGATTCGCCGGATAGCGCCGATGCGGGTTTGGCGCGCGCCCGAGGAATCCCCTTCCGCAAGCGCCCAACTCTGGGCAAGGCAATTCGCCGTAGCAAGATCCTGCTGGTCTTGCCTGCCAACCCCCGACCGCACCGGCAACAGAAAATCGATCGACACCCGCTCCGTCCCCTGATGCAGCAACTGATAGAACGAATGCTGCGCGTTCGACCCAGGCTCACCCCAAATGATCGGACATGTCTCGCACTCGACCGGCTCACCGCCGCGCCGCACGGACTTGCCGTTACTCTCCATCTCGAGCTGCTGCAGATACGCCGGAAATCGCGCAAGGTGGTCGTCGTACGGCAGCACCGCATGCGTGGGTGCGCCGAGAAAATTGCGGTTCCACACGCCAATTAACGCCAACAGCACCGGCAAGTTCTTCTCCAACGCCTGCGTCCGGAACGCCTCGTCGAGCTCGTGCCCACCCGCCAGCATGGCGTCGAAGTTCTCCCACCCAACCATCAACGCCACGGTGAGCCCGACGGCAGACCACACCGAATACCGCCCACCGACCCAATCCCACATCGCGAGCCGCCGATCCGGCGCAATGCCGAATTCGTCCATGGCCTCGTGGTTGGTGGAGACGGCAACGCACTGCGCCGCAACAGCCGCCGCTCCGCCGTGCTCGAGCAACCAAGCTCTCACGGCGCGCGCGTTCACGAGCGTCTCGAGCGTCGTAAAGCTCTTGGAGCAAATGACGAACAACGTCGTTTCGGGATCGACGCGGCGCAAGACGTGATCGACGGCGACCCCGTCCACGTTCGATATGAAATGCGCGCTCAAGCCCGGCCGCGTGAATTCGGCCAGCGCCTGAACCGCCATGACGATGCCGAGATCCGAGCCACCGATGCCGATGTTGACCACGTCCGTGATCGGCTTGCCCGTGTAGCCTTTGAGCTCGCCCGCATGCAGCGCATCTGCCAATGCGCGCATCTTGCCGCGCTCCGCCTCCACGAGAGGCATCACGTCCTCACCGTAGGCTTTTAGGGGCTGATCGGCCGGGCGGCGCAGCGCCACGTGCAGCGCGGGGCGATCCTCGGTGTTGTTGATCGGATGCCCCGAGAACATCAGGTCGATCCACCGGCGAACTTCCGTCTGCTCGGCGAGCTGCAGCAGAAGCTCTAGACCACGAGCGTCGATGAGCTGGCGACTGAAATCGAAAAGCAGGCCACAGGACTCGCGCGAGAATCGCTCGAACCGATCGGATCGTCCTCGTCGAACAGGGACTGATGGTGCGGCGTTTGAGATGCTCGGAATGGGCGGTCAAGGGCCTGCCAAGCAGCAGTGCGCGGTCCGTATGTCTCGTTGCTCATCTTCCCTGCGCATTGGACTCGTGACAAGACGACTGTAGCCCAGCGACATGAGAAAGTGTAAGGCGGATCTTTGGCCCGAGACGCGGGCCGGACGCTTAGAGCTTCACCTGGTAGTAGTCGAGATACCAATCGACGAAACTGCTTACGCCCTGCTCCACGGGTGTGCTCGGCCTATAGCCGACGTCTGCCACGAGATCCTCGACGTCCGCCCACGTATCCGGCACGTCGCCGGCTTGCAGCGGCAGCAGATTCTTCTCGGCTTTGCGGCCGAGACACTCCTCGAGCAACTCGATGTAGCGCATGAGCTCCACGGGCTGCTGATTGCCGATGTTGTAGAGCCGGTACGGCGCCTTGCTCGTGCCGGGATCCGGCGATCGCTGGACCAGTCCGGGTTCGGAGTCGCCACGTGATCGAGTGTGCGCACGACGCCTTCGACGATGTCGCCCACGTAGGTGAAATCGCGCTTGTGGTGGCCGTAGTTGAAGACGTCGATCGGCCTGCCCGCGAGGATGTTCTTCGTGAACATGAAAAGCG
The DNA here is from genome assembly GCA_963786385.1 of uncultured Gammaproteobacteria bacterium. Classification (GTDB taxonomy): domain Bacteria; phylum Pseudomonadota; class Gammaproteobacteria; order Steroidobacterales; family Rariloculaceae; genus FEN-1219. The sequence goes on along the minus strand of CAWAYS010000002.1, from coordinate 527,914 downwards.
CCATGTCGGGCCGCCCGAAAGGCCCGTAGACCGTGAAAAACCGCAAACCCGTCACCGGCAGACCGTAAAGGCTCGCGTATGTGTGCGCCATCAGCTCGTTCGCCTTCTTGGTCGCCGCGTAGAGCGAGAGCGGATGATCCACGTTCTGGTGCACGGAGAACGGCATGCGCGTGTTCGCGCCGTACACGGAGCTCGTGGACGCAAACACCAAGTGCTCTACGCCGTTGTGCCGGCAGCCCTCGAGCACCGTCGATCGTGCCGTACACGTTGCTGTCGATGTAGGCGAACGGATTCTCGATGCTGTAGCGCACGCCGGCCTGGGCGCCGAGGTGCACGACTCGTTGGAATTTCTCCGCGGCGAAGAGACTCGCCATCGCCTCGCGGTCGGCGAGATCGAGCTTGACGAAGCGAAACCGCGGAATGCTTCGAGACTCGCGAGGCGCGCGTGCTTCAAAGTAACGTCGTAGTACTCGTTGAGATTGTCGAGCCCGACGACCTCGTCGCCGCGCTCGAGCAGGCTTGGCCGTGTGGAAGCCGATGAACCCGGCGGCGCCGGTAACCAGTATCTTCATTGCGGAACTACAAGCGCCCGTCCGTCTCGCTCTTCGGCAAGACGTGCTTTATGTCGTAGATGACGACATTCGGGCTGCCGAGCCTGCGAATGCCCTGCGGCTCCGAGCGCAACGAATTGGTGGTGGGCCACGGCGATCACGATGGCTCGTAGCTGCCGCTGTCCGGCGTCGCGACCATCTTGATGCCATACTCATGCTCCGCCTCCGCAGGGTCCACCCACGGATCGTACACGTCGACGTCGCAGCGGAACGTCTGCAGCTCCTTCACGATGTCCGCCACTTTGGTGTTGCGCACGTCGGGGCAGTTCTCCTTGAACGTCAGTCCGAGCACGAGCACGCGCGCGCCGGCAGGCTGGATGTTGCGCCCGATCATGAGCTTGATCACGCGCGAGGCCACGTAGTCGGCCATGCCGTCGTTGAGGCGGCGCCCGGCCAGTATGATCTCCGGGTGATAGCCGATCTCCTCGGCCTTGTAGGTGAGGTAGTAAGGGTCCACACCGATGCAGTGGCCGCCGACGAGACCGGGCCTGAACTTCAGGAAGTTCCACTTCGTGCCGGCGGCTTGCAGGACTTCCTCGGTGTCGATGCCGAGTCGATTGAAGATCAGCGCGAGCTCGTTGATCAGCGCGATGTTGATGTCGCGTTGCGTGTTCTCGATGACCTTGGCGGCTTCGGCGACCTTGATGCTCGACGCCTTGTGCGTGCCGGCCGTGATGATGCTGCCGTACAGCGCATCGACGTAATCGGCCACTTCGGGCGTCGAGCCCGAGGTGACCTTCAGGATCGTTGGAAGCCGGTGCTCCTTGTCGCCGGGATTGATGCGCTCGGGGCTGTAGCCGGCAAAGAAGTCCTCGTTGAACTTCAGACCCGAAACTTTTCTCGAGAATCGGCACGCAATATTCTTCCGTGCAGCCGGGATAGACGGTCGATTCGTAACACGACCACGTCCCCACGCTTGAGCACGCTGCCCACGGTCTCGCTGGCCCCGCGCAGCGGCGAGAGCACGGGCCGGTTGTTCTTGCCGACGGGCGTCGGCACCGTGACGATGTAGGTGTTGCACTCCGCAAGCGCTTGCTTGTCGGTCGTGAACGTGAGCTGCTTGGCCCCCGCGAGCTCCTCGGCCGTTGCCTCGAGCGTGGAATCCTTGCCGGCCGAAAGCTCCGCGACACGCTGCGGCTTGATGTCGAAGCCGACGGTCGGATAGCGCTTGCCGAATTCCACCGCAAGGGGCAGCCCCACGTAGCCGAGGCCGATGACGCCGATCCGGGCGTCCTGGTGAGATCTCAAGGTCAGACCCTCCGAATTTCAGAGGCGGAGTTTACCTTGAGGCGCGCTACGGCGCAGAGAGCGCGGTCACAGCGCAGCCTGAAACCTTGGCAAACGAAGGCCGTCGAGGCCGGCAACCGGACAGCTGCTACAGAAACAACGCCACGGCCCCGAGCCCCGTGGCCGTCATCGTCACGGTGTAGGGCAGCGCCATCACTACCATCTTCAGATACGAAAGCCGAATCAACGGCGCCAGCGCCGACGTCAGCAGGAACAAAAACGCCGCCTGGCCGTTCGGAGTGGCCACGCTCGGGATATTCGTGCCGGTGTTGATGGCGATCGCCAGCAGATCGAACTGCTCGCGGTTGATCGCTCCGGCCTCCAGAGCCGACTTCACCTCGTCGATGTACACGGTCGCGACGAACACGTTGTCGCTGATCGCCGACAAGACGCCGTTCGCGGCGAAGAACGTGGCCGGCTGCACGTCGAACGGCAGCTCGAGCACGTGGTGCACGACGGGCTGAAACAGATGCTGGTCGTGAATCACGGCCACGACGCTGAAAAACACCACCAAGAGCGCGGTGAACGGCAGCGCCTCCTGAAACGCGTGACCGAGCTGGTGTTCCTCGGTGACGCCGTTGAGCGCCGTGGCGAGCACGATCACGGCAAGACCGATCAAGCCCACCGCCGCCCAATGCAAGGCGAGCGCAACGACGAGAAACACGGCCACGAGGCCTTGGACGAGCAGCATGGCGCGATCGCGCGCCGAGCGCTGCTCCGTCTCGGCATTGTCGTAATCCCCGAGCACGTGCCGCACGGGCTCGGGCAAGCGCGCGCCATAGTCGAACCAGCGAAATTTCTCCAGCAGCGCGCACGTGATCAAGCCCACGGCGAGCACGGGCAACGACACGGGCGCCATCTTCGTGAAGAACTCCACGAAGTTCCAGCCGGCCACCGTGGCAATCAAGAGGTTCTGCGGCTCGCCGACCAGCGTCGTGACGCCGCCGAGCGCGGTGCCGACCACGGCGTGCATGACGAGGCTGCGCAGGAACGCGCGAAACGTTTCGAGATCCTCGCGATGCAGCTCGTGCACGTGGTCGTCGACGGCCGAATCGTGGTCGGCGTGGTGAAAGTGCTTGCCCGAAGCCACCTTGTGATAGACGGCGTAAAACCCGCCGGCCACCGTGATGATCACGGCCGTCACCGTGAGCGCGTCGAGAAACGCCGAAAGCAGCGCGGCGACGCCGCTGAACAGCAGCGACAGCCAGACCTTCGAGCGAACGTTGATGAGCAGCTTCGTGAACGTGAACAGCAGCAAGTTCTTCAGGAAATAGATGCCGGCCACCATGAAGACGAGCAGCAGAATCACTTCGATGGCACCCACCGCTTCGTCGTAGACGGACGCCGGGCGTGGCCATGCCGATGGCCACGGCCTCGAGCGCGAGCAAGCCGCCCGGCTGCAACGGGTAGCAGCGCAGCGCCATGGCGAGCGTGAAGATGAACTCGAGCACGAGCGCCCAGCCCGCGACATACGGGCTCACGACGAACAGCACGGGATTCACGACGAGAAACGCAACGATCGTGCGCTTGTACCAAGCGGGCGAGTGCCCCAGGAAATTGTGCAGCAGCGCGGAGGAAATCGATTGTGGGGTCATGAGGCTTTGGGCGCGAGCGTGGTGGGCAACGGCGGCGCGCAGCGCCTAGGCCGCGGCCTGCGTGGCGTCGTCGCCCGCTTCGGCCAGCTGCCAAAGCGTCGGTCGTCCGGCACGCTTGGCCATGTGCTCGAGCATGGCCTCGTGCGCCGCGAGCTCCTCGGCCGTGGCCGGCGGCACGGCCAGCTGCAAGCCGCTGCGATCGATCTGCTGCGCAACGTGCCCGGCGGCGGTCGCAAGCTCCGGCTGATCGCCGTCGAGCGACAGGCTCACTTGGCCGCCCGTCATCGTCAGATAGACTTCGGCCAGAATCTGCGCGTCGAGCAGCGCGCCGTGGAGCTCGCGCTTGGAATTGTCCACGTTGTAACGCTTCGCGAGCGCATCCAAGCTGTTGCGCTGACCCGGATGCATCTGCCGCGCGCGTATCAGCGTATCGTGCACGCCGCAGCAATCGCGGATGTCGTGCACCACGTCCGGCAGACGCTCGAGCTCGTGGTTGATGAACTTGACGTCGAAATCGGCATTGTGAATGACGAGCTCCGCGCCGTTCACGAACTCGAGAAACTCGGCCGCGATCGCGGCGAACTTCGGCTGCTCGGCCAGGAAGTCGTCGCCGATGCCGTGGACCTCGAGCGCGCCTTTGTCGACCGCGCGCTCGGGGTTGATGTAGCGGTGAAAGTGCTTGCCGGTCGGCCGGCGGTTCACGAGCTCGACGCCGCCGATCTCGATGATTCGATGCCCCGCCTCGGGCTCGAGACCCGTGGTCTCAGTGTCGAGCACGACTTGTCGCATCAGTGCGTAGCGCGGGAGGTGTGGATCATGGCTATCGCTATCTTGCCGTACCCCATCGCGAAATCAAACCCTCACGGCCGCACGCGCGCCAGCGTGTGATCGAGCCCCACGTTGGCGAGCGCATCGGCGCGCTCGTTCTCGGGATGCCCGGCATGGCCTTTCACCCAGTGCCACGCAACCTCGTGACGGTCGGCCTGATCGGACAGCGCGATCCACAAATCCTGATTCTTGACGGGCTTGCGGTCCGCCGTGCGCCAACCGCGCGCGCGCCACGCGGGCAACCACTGCGTGATGCCGTTGCGGACATAGGTCGAATCCGTGTAAAGCGCCACGCGGCACGGCTTCTTGAGCGCGCGCAGCGCCTCGATGGCGGCCGTGAGCTCCATGCGATTGTTCGTCGTGGCCGGCTCGCCGCCGTGCAGCTCTTTGGTGCTGCCGCCGGAACGCAGCACCACGCCCCAGCCGCCCGGGCCCGGGTTGCCTCGACAGGCCCCGTCGGTGTATGCCTCGACTTCGACCATCAGATCATCGAATCATCGGATCATCAGCGCTCGCGGCGCTCGGCCGGCGCGTGGGTGATCGGCACGACCGTGGAGCGCGTCGTGGGCTCGACGAGGCTGCCGACCACGCGCAGCCGTTGGCGACGCCAAAGCCGCACGGGCGTGAGCGGGCGCACGCGCTTTTGTGCGCGCAGCATGTAGCCGGCGCCGAGCATCGGCAGCCAGCGATGCGCGCGCTCCTCGTGCGGCAGCACGCGCAGCTGCTTGAAGCGGTTCAGCGGCAGCGTGTGGCAGTAGCGCGTGGTCGCGCCGACGTCGAAGCTCAGCAGCTCGAGCCAGTCGCGCAGACGCCCTTCGCGAATCATGCGCTCGCGCCCGTCCGGGTAGCCTCGCGCCGAGAGCAGATGGCGCAGCCCCCAGAGGCCGTGCGGCGAGAAGCTCAACACGATCAGATGCCCGTCCGCGCGCAAGATGCGGTCTACCTCGCGCAGCAGCGCGTGGGCGGAGGCCGTTCGCTCGAGCGTGTGAGGCAACAGCACCGCGTCGACGGAGTCGCTCGCGATCGCGAGCTGCTCGGGATCGCTGACGAAGATCGGCCGACACGCCCTGACGCCAATCGACGAGCGCACGGCGCTGCGTGCGCGCGTGGCGCAGAAAGGAGTTGCGTGCGCCCCACGCGCCGATTTGCAGGAATTGCTCGCCGAAAACGCGCTCGAGCGCCTGCCTGATCAGACGCTGCTCGTTGGCGAGACAGCGTCGTCCGAGCGGGGTGGCCAACCAGTCCGTGGCAGGTGCCGATTCTCGAGTCATGGCACCGAAGATCGTGCCTGAGAACGCCATCACAATTCAACGCGGCGGCTCACATGGGCTGAGACACGTGCCCTTGCGCCCCCCGCGGCGATCGGTAGGATAGCCCGCAACATTCATCTTGATTGCCCGGGCCGCCTATGGACAAGAACAATAAGCATTCCGGCCTGGACCTCCCTCGGCTCCGGAGCGCGGCGGCCGTGGCCGTCGCGCTGGCCGCCACGGCCTGCCAATCGTTCGCACCGACCGAGCAGGCGAGCTCGAGCACGGAACCCCCCGTTGCCGTCGCCGACGCGACACCGGCACCGCCGTCCCCGCTGCCCCTCGTCGCGGCCGACGGCCCCGACGCTGCCTTGCAGCCGATCACGGTCGAGCTGATCCCCTACCTCGCGCCGCTGGCGGAGGATTACGATCTGCTCGGCGAGCTGCGAATGCGGTTCGAGCTGCCCGTGAACGACGACCCGGCGATCGGCCGCGAGCTCGATTGGTTCGCGGGTCATTCGCAATATCTGGAGCGCGTGTTCGGCCGGGCCGACAGTTATCTGTACTACATCGCGCAGGAGCTCGAAGCCCGCCACATGCCGGTGGACCTCGCCCTGCTGCCCGTGGTCGAGAGTGCGTTCGATCCGTTCGCTTACAGCCACGGCCGCGCGGCCGGGCTGTGGCAGATCATTCCGGGCACGGGCCGGCGGCTCGGTCTCGAGCAGAATTGGTGGTTCGACGGCCGGCGCGACATCGTGGAATCCACGCGCGCGGCGCTCGACTATCTCGCACAGATGCACGAGCAGTTCGACGGCGATTGGTTATTGGCCGTCGCCGGCTACAACTCGGGCGAGGGTAACGTCGAGCGCGCGATCAAGCGCGCCAAGGCCGCGGGCAAGCCGACGGATTTCTGGGGCATCAGGCCCTATCTCCCGGTCGAGACGCGCACTTACGTGCCGCGGTTCCTGGCCATTCGCGAGCTCGTGGCGGAGCCCGAGAAGTACGAGGTCACGCTGCCGGAGGTCACGAACGCACCGCAGTTTGCCGTCGTCGACACGGGTGGACAGATCGACATGTCGCTCGCGGCGGAGCTCGCGGGCGTGGACACGAACGAGCTCTATGCGTTGAACCCCGGCGTGAACCGCTGGGCCACGGATCCTAACGGTCCGCACCGGCTGCTCGTGCCCGCCGAGCAGGCGGATCATTTCGAGTCCGAGCTCGCCGCGCTCGGCGACCGCGAGCGCGTGCAGTGGTCGCGGCACAAGGTGGCCGAGGGCGAGACCATCGGCCAGATCGCGGACCACTACCACACCACCGTGGGCGTGCTGCGGCAGGTGAACGGGTTGCACAGCAATCTGATTCGTGCCGGCCACTACCTCATGATTCCGCACGCGCTCAAATCGCTCGACCGCTACACGCTCACGGCCGATGCGCGCGCCGAGCGCCAGCAGAACGTCGAGCGCGACGGCACGCGCGTATCCCACGTGGTGGCATCGGGCGAGTCGCTGTGGTCGATCGCCCAGCAATACGGCGTGAACATGCGTGCGCTCGCAAAGTGGAACGCGATGGCGCCGGGCGACACGCTCAGCGTCGGCCGCGATCTCGTCGTCTGGACGAAGGACGGCGGCAGCGCCAGCGCGACCGCGACGCACGCGGCGGTCGTGCCAACGAATCGCCCCACGGTGCGGCCCGCGTCGTTCACGAACCCGCAGATTCGCGAAGTCACCTACGTCGTGCGCCGCGGCGACTCGCTGTCGTCGATCGCACGACGCTTCCGCGTGACCGTGCCGAAGCTGCTCGAGTGGAACAAGTCGGCGAATCAAAAATACTTGCAGCCCGGTCAGCATCTCGTTATGTATGTGAACGTGACGGAGCAAAGCAGCTGATGGGGTTTCTTGCCGGCAAGCGGGCCGTGATCATCGGCCTCGCGAGCAATCGATCGATCGCTTGGGGCATCGCCCAGGCCATGCACCGCGAAGGCGCCGAGCTCGCCTTCGGCTACCAAACGGAGAAGCTGCAGGCACGCGTCGGCAAGATGGCCGCCGAGCTCGGCAGCGACTTCACACTACCGCTCGACGTGTCCGACGACGCGCAGATCGACGGCTTCTTCGACGGTCTCGCGGCGCGCTGGGACGGCTTCGACATTCTCGTGCACTCCGTGGCGTTCGCGCCGGCCGATCAGCTCGAAGGACGGTATCTCGACGCCGTGTCCCGCGAAGGCTTTCGGATCGCACACGACGTGTCGAGCTACAGCCTCGCCGCGCTGGCCAAAAAATCCGAGCCCATGATGCAGGGCCGGGCCGGCGCGCTGCTCACGCTGAGCTATCTCGGCGCCGTGCGCGCGCTGCCGAGCTACAACGTGATGGGCCTTGCCAAGGCGAGCCTCGAGGCAAACGTGCGGTTTCTCGCCGGCGACTTGGGCGCGTCGGGCATTCGCGTGAACGCGGTCTCGGCGGGACCGATTCGCACGCTCGCCGCATCCGGCGTGAAGGGCATCCGCCAGATGCTCGCGACCGTCGGCGAAGCGTCACCGCTCAAGCGCAACGTCACGATCGAGGACGTGGGCAACGCCGCAGCGTTCCTGTGCTCGGATCTCGCCGCGGGCATCACGGGCCAGATCGTCTACGTCGACTCCGGCTACAACATCGTCGGCATGGCGTTTCCGGCGGCCGACGAGACGTCCGGGCAGGCTTAAGACTCCTCGCGCCGTAGCTTTCCGCCGTAGCTTTCCGCCGTAGCTCTCCGCCGTAGCTCTCGTCCGGCGCCTCTGGCCGGCCGCACGCGTCTATTGCTCGGGCGGGCTCACCCGCCGACGAACTCATCGACGATACGCAGCACCTCGTCGACGTGCCGGTCGAAACGGAATTCTCGAAGCACGTGCGCGCTCGACGAATGCGCAAGCCGCAGGTAGCGGCTCTCGCTCGAGAATAGATCGCGCACGGCTTCGGCGGCGACAGCGGGATCGACGATGCGCGGCTCCCGCAGCCGATCCGCCGCCGGGTCGTAGACGCACACCGGCATGCCGGCAACCGAGCCGCCGAGCTCCACATAGGCGCTCAACGGCAAGGTGGGCTCGACGCAGTATCCCGTGATGCCGGAAGCCACCGCCTCCGTAAGCCCATCCACAGCCGCGGCAACCACTGGGCAACCCGAGGCCGCCGCCTCGATCGCCACGAGCCCGAAAGCCTCCGTCAGGGGGAGGTGGAGCAGACAATCGATGTCGGCATAGAAACGCGACATGTCGTCTACACGGCCGTGGAAGTGAGCTCGAGAGTCGACGCCTAGGCGCTTCGCCAGCGCCTGCAACGGCGCGCGCTCGGGTCCCTCACCGGCGATGTGCAGCTCGACCGGGATGCCCCCGGCAGCCAAGAGCTTCGTCACATGCAGCGCCACCGCGACCCCTTTGACCGGCACCAATCGCGCCGCGACACCGAGCCGAATGGACGAACGGGGCGGCGCCGTTCTCACGACCGGCGCTTGGGGTGCGACGCTCGGCCGAAGCGCATTCGCCACGACCTTCACTTCACCGGGGAACTCCCAGAACGACTCGAGGATTCGCGCGGCCGCGGTCGAATTCGCGATCGCCAGCGGGATGCGCTGCAAGTAGCGGCGCCTCTCCCCTTCCCGCTTGCCGAACCACGCGGCTCCGTGCTCCCAGTGGATGCACCGCTCGGCTCCGGCCGCGTCGAGCAAAAACCCGGTGCGCGCCGTCCGATTCCAAACCACCACGGCCGTTGCACGCGCTCGACGCAACGCTTGTCTACAGTGCCAAGTTCGAACGAGCTCGGGTTTGGAAGGCAGCTTGATCCCCCAACGGTGCTTGGCGTCGATCGACGCCGCTAACGCGGGGTTGAGCAGTGGCGCGAGAGCGTCGTGCACGGGGCCGGCCGGGTTGATCCAGCCATGCAGCCACTCGGGGTGGCGCCGCCTCGCGCAGTCGACGAACTCGGCGAATTGGAGCTCGACGCCCGAAGGTTGCTCCAGGCTGACGACGTGCATCAGCACCCGGCGCGCAACCGATGCTAGAGCTGCGGCTCGAGGATCGCCTCGGGAACGCGGACCTTGGCTTCGTTGCGCACGTCACCCGCGTAGCTCGTGAGCTCCGCGTAGGCGGCCTGATCGGCGAGCTGGCGCTGCCGCTGATCGCGCTCGGCCTGCGGCACGGACGTCGGGTCGCCCGGGCGAACGCCGTCGAGCGCGAGCACGGCATAGTTGCCGCTGGCCAGCGCGACCTTCTTGCGCACCGTCTGGCCGTCGGCCGGCTTGGGCAAACCGAAAGCCGAGGCCAGCACCTCGGTCGGCACCGTCGCATCCGTGCGCTGCACCCACTTCGGGGCATTCCACTTGCCGCCTTGGGTCTCCGCGAGCTTGGCCGGGTCGCCTCCCTTGTCGGCATCGGCCAGGAACGCGTCGGCCGCCTTCTCGGCGAGCTCGATGGCTCCCGTGCGCGTGAGCTCCTGCTTGATCTGATCGTGCACTTGCTCGAGCGGCTTGATCGTCGGCGTGTGATGGGCCGTCACGCGCAAAACCACGACGTCGTCCTCGGCGAGCTGCACGAGCTCGCTGTTCTTGCCGCTTTCGAGCAAATCGTCCGAGAACGCCGCCTGAACGACGGGCGCGCTGTTTTCGAACACGGCCCGATCTCCGTTGCGCGGGAAGCCCATCGCGGTCTTCAAAGGCAGCTGCAAGTCGGCTGCGACCGACGCAAGCTCGTTGTAGGCGTCGAAGGCCTTCTGCTCGAGCTCGTTCGCTTTGTCGTAGAACTGATCCTCGGCTTTGTCGTTCTTGTAGTCCGTCAGCAGCTCCTCGCGCACTTCGTCGAACGGCTTTACGCCACCCGGTCGGATGCCTTCCAAGCGAATCACGTGGTAGCCGAAATCGGTTTTGACGGGCCCCTTGAGCTCACCTTCCTTCATGTCGAAGACTGCGTTCTCGAAAGGCTCGTTATCGAAAGCGCCGCGCGCAATCCAGCCGAGGTCGCCGCCCGTGTTCTTGGTGCCCGTGTCGTCGGAGACCTCGGCCGCGACTTTGGCGAAATCCTCGCCCTTCATGAGGCGCTGCATGACCTGCTCGGCGAGCGCCTTGGCCTGCTCGTCCGTGCGATCGGCGTTGACCGCGATCAGAATGTGCTGCGGATGACGCTCTTCCGCCGTCGTGTACCGATCCTTGACCTGCTCGTAGTACTCCTTGAGCGCCTCGTCGGTCACTTGGATCTTCGCGGCGATGTCGGCCAACGACAGCTCGATGTACTGCAGATCCACGGTCTCGGTGGTCTGGTAGTTCGCCTTGTTGCTTTCGTAGTGCATCGAGATGGTGTCGTCGTCGATCTGCACTTTGTCGGTGAACGAGCCGACGTCGAACATCGCGTAACCGAGCTCCCGGGTCTGGTTATAAAGCTCGATGTAACGGCGAAACTCGGCCGGTGTCAGGAACGTCGAGCTCGCGATGCCGTTTTGCAGGTCCTGGACCTCGAGGTCTTGACGCTGCAGCGCCTCGAAAGCCGTCGGTGTGAGACTTTGGTTCGCGAGCAAAGCTCGATACTGGTCGATGGAGAACTGGCCATCGGCTTGAAAGGCCTGGATCGACCGGATCGATTGCGTGAGGCGCTCGTTCGACACGCGATAGCCGCGATCTTCCACACGCTGGCGCAACGCCGTAGCGCTCACCAGGTTGTCGATGACGCTGCGACGCAGCTGCCGGCGCATGTCTTCCGTAAGCTCGGTGCGATAGGTTTGCTGATACTGGTTCTGGCGCGACTGCAGCTGACGGTCGAACTCGCTGAGCGGAATCGTCTCGCCGTTGACCTTGGCCGCGAACGTGGCCGAGGCGGAAGAGCTGAAGTCGGCTCGCCAAAAGATGAAGCCGAGGCTGATGAAGCCCATCAGCACGATGATGACCCAGCGGGCCCAGGAATCGTGGATCTTTTGCAGCATGGCTTACGCTGTGCACCGCTCCGCAAAAAAACAAAGGACAGACTTTTTCCCGTTCGGGCTCCTAGGAGCACCGCCGGAAAGCAGATCTGTCCTTAGTTGTCACAGTAGATGGCGGAGTGGACGGGACTCGAACCCGCGACCCCCGGCGTGACAGGCCGGTATTCTAACCAGCTGAACTACCACTCCGGCTCTTTTCTGGTGGGTGCTGAGGGGATCGAACCCCCGACCTTCGCCTTGTAAGGGCGACGCTCTCCCAGCTGAGCTAAGCACCCTGGGACAGAGCCGGTCAGTTTACGGCATCCTTCAATGCCTTGCCAGCTTTGAACCCGGGTACGTTACTTGCGGCGATCTTGATCGTGTCACCGGTTCGCGGGTTCCGTCCGCTACGCGCAGCGCGATGCTTCACGCTGAACGTTCCGAATCCGACCACTGAAACTTGTTGTCCCTTTTTGAGGGCGCTTGTGATGCTGTTGACCACTGCGTCGACTGCACGACCAGCATCGGCTTTCGAAAGGTTAGCTGCATTCGCTACCGCATCGACGAGTTCCGCTTTGTTCATTCGTATCCCTTACGCAACTTGTTTAAGAACGTTGATCCCCAGACGCGCAATTCGCGTCTACCCACAGAGAAGTTTTGTCTCGGAGTTGTTCTGCCCCGGCCTCGAGACAGGCAACCTTATACCGCGCCACATTTTCGTGGTCAACAGAACACAAACTTCTTCAATGAGCAAGAGCGGCTTCGCTCTTCTCGTCGTCCTCGACAGTGTCTCTTTCTGGCGTCACTCCGACTTCGCTGCTTCTCGGCCGCGGCATCTGTTGTAACGCCAACTCGAACACCTCGTCGATCCACTTGACAGGAACAATATTCAACTTGTCTTTGATGTTCTTCGGGATTTCAGCTAAGTCCTTTTCATTGTCTGCCGGAATCAGAACGGTCTCGATGCCACCTCTGTGTGCGGCAAGCAACTTCTCTTTGAGACCGCCGATCGGCAAGATTTCCCCGCGCAGAGTGATCTCCCCGGTCATCGCCACACTCGATCGAGCGGGGATTTTGGTGAGCGCGGAGACCAAAGCCGCGCACATTCCGATGCCGGCAGAGGGACCGTCTTTGGGCGTTGCGCCCTCCGGCACGTGGATATGAACGTCGGACTTGGTATGGAAACCCTCGTCGAGACCGAGCACGGCCGCGCGGCTGCGCACGACGGTCATCGCCGCTTGGATCGACTCTTGCATGACGTCGCCGAGCTGACCGGTATGGATGAGCTTGCCTTTGCCCGGCACGATTGCCGCCTCGATCGTCAGGAGCTCGCCGCCGACCTCGGTCCACGCGAGCCCGGTCACCTGACCGACCTGGTCGTTCTCCTCCGCACGGCCGTAGCGGAACCTGCGCACGCCGAGGAACTTCGACAGATTGCGATGGTCGACGCGCACCGTATGCTTGCGCGGCCGCAGCAAGAGCTGCTTAACGACCTTGCGGCAAATGTTGGCGAGCTCGCGCTCGAGGTTACGCACACCGGCTTCGCGCGTGTAATAGCGAATGATGTCGAGAATCGCGGTGTCGGTGACACGCAGCTCCTCTTCTTCGATGCCGTTTTGCCGCATCTGCTTCGGCGCGAGATAGCGGCGCGCGATGTTGAGCTTTTCGTCCTCGGTGTAGCCGGGCAGACGAATGACTTCCATTCGGTCGAGCAGCGGCGCGGGAATATTCAAGCTGTTCGCCGTGCAGACGAACATCACTTCCGACAGATCGAAATCCACTTCGAGATAGTGATCGGCGAACGTCGAGTTCTGCTCCGGATCCAGCACCTCGAGCAGCGCCGAGGAAGGATCGCCGCGGAAATCCATCGACATCTTGTCGACCTCGTCGAGCAAGAATAGAGGATTGCGGACTTTCACCTTGCCCAAGTTCTGGACGATCTTGCCGGGCATCGAGCCGATGTAGGTGCGGCGGTGGCCGCGAATCTCCGCCTCGTCCCGCACGCCGCCGAGCGACATGCGCACGAACTTCCGGTTCGTGGCCCGCGCGATGCTCTGACCGAGCGAGGTCTTGCCGACGCCCGGAGGGCCCACGAGGCACAGAATCGGTCCTTTGAGCTCCTTGACGCGCTGCTGGACGGCCAGGTACTCGAGAATGCGCTCTTTGACCTTCTCGAGCCCGTAGTGGTCTTCCTCGAGCACACGCTCGGCCTCGGCCAGATCCTGGTGAACCTTGGTGCGCTTCTTCCACGGCACCTTGACGAGCCAATCGATGTAGTTGCGCACGACCGTGGCTTCGGCCGACATCGGCGACATGAGCTTTAGCTTGTTGAGCTCCGAGGTGGCCTTCTCTTTGGCGTCCTTCGGCATGCCCGCGGCTTTGATCTTCTGCTCGAGCTCGGCCAGCTCGTTCGGCGCGTCTTCCATTTCGCCGAGCTCTTTCTGAATGGCCTTCATCTGCTCATTCAGGTAGTACTCGCGCTGACTCTTCTCCATCTGCTGTTTGACGCGGCCGCGGATGCGCTTTTCGATCCGCAACATGTCGATCTCGGCGTCGATGAGACCGAGCACGTGCTCGAGACGTTGACGGACGATCGCGATCTCGAGCACCTTCTGCTTCTCCGAGAGCTTGAGCGTCATGTTGCCGGCCACGGTATCGGCCAGGCGGCTCGGCGAGTCGATCCCGGACAGCGACGTGAGAATCTCGGGCGGGATCTTCTTGTTGAGCTTCACGTATTGCTCGAAGCGCGACACGACCGAGCGCATGAGCACATCCATCTCGCGCGGATCTTCCTCGCTGCCTTCGGCCATGTCCTCGGCCTCGGCCGTGAACGAATCCCCGACCTCCAGGTCCTTCAAGCGCGCACGTCTGACACCCTCGACGAGCACCTTGACCGTGCCGTCGGGCAGCTTCAGCAGCTGCAAGATCGTCGCAACGGTACCGATCTCGTAGACGTCCTTCGGACCCGGCTCGTCGATGTCGGCCTGGGTCTGCGCCACGAGCAAGATTTCCTTGTCGGCCGCCATGGCTTGATCGAGAGCCGCCACCGACCGCTCACGGCCGACGAACAGCGGCGTCACATTGTGCGGATACACGACGACGTCGCGCAGCGGCAAGACGGGCAAGCGGCGCACGGCCGGGCTATCGGATGTCTCTGTTTGCATTTCGTACTTCCCGTAACCCGCGGGCCTGAAGCAAGCTGAACCCGCACGCCGGCGACTCGACGGCTCCGCGTCGCGCGGAGCCCCTGAGCTCGCCGATCAGCGGCGATCGTCTCCCACGGCCGCGGGCTCGTCGGCTTCGTAGATGACGTAAGGCTTGGTTTCGCCGGTCACCACCGCATCGTCGACGACGACCTTGGTGGCGTTGGCCATGGAGGGCAATTCGTACATCATGTCGAGCAGGACGTTCTCGAGAATCGTGCGCAGGCCCCGGGCTCCCGTCTTGCGCTGCATCGCTTTGCGCGCAACGGCCCTGAGGGCGTCCTCCCGAAACTCGAGCTCGACACCTTCCATGTCGAAGAGCTTTTGGTACTGCTTGGTCAGCGCGTTGCGCGGCTCGGTCAGAATCTCGATGAGCGCTTCCTCGTCGAGCTCCTCGAGTGTCGCGACCACCGGCAGCCGGCCCACGAACTCGGGAATCAAGCCGTACTTGATGAGATCTTCCGGCTCGACCTCGGCCAGGAACTTCGACGAATCTTCTCCCGCTTCGGTGCTGCGCACTTCGGCGACGAAACCGATGCCGCTCTTGCGCGAACGGTTGAGGATGATCTTGTCGAGCCCCGAGAAGGCGCCACCGCAGATGAACAAGATATTAGAGGTGTCGACCTGCAGGAACTCCTGCTGCGGGTGCTTGCGGCCGCCTTGCGGCGGCACCGAGGCAATCGTGCCTTCGATGAGCTTCAAAAGCGCCTGCTGCACGCCCTCGCCCGAGACGTCGCGCGTGATCGACGGGTTGTCGGACTTGCGAGAAATCTTGTCGATCTCGTCGATGTAGACGATGCCGGTTTGCGCTTTCTCGACGTCGTACTCGCACTTCTGCAAGAGCTTCTGAATGATGTTCTCGACGTCCTCGCCCACATAGCCGGCTTCCGTCAACGTCGTGGCATCGGCAATCGTGAACGGCACGTTCAACAGACGCGCAAGCGTTTCGGCCAGCAGTGTTTTGCCGCAGCCCGTGGGGCCGATCAGCAAGATGTTGCTTTTCGCCAGCTCGATATCCTGCTTGCCCTTTTCGCGGGCGCGGCTTTCGAGACGCTTGTAGTGATTGTAGACGGCGACCGCGAGGACCTTCTTGGCCGTCTGCTGACCGATCACGTACTCGTCGAGCACGGCTTTGATCTCGTGCGGTTTCGGCAGCTTGTCCCTGCCGCGCTCCGCACGCTCGTCGAGCTCCTCACGAATGATGTCGTTGCAAAGCTCGACGCACTCGTCGCAAATGAACACGGACGGTCCGGCAATCAGCTTACGGACCTCATGCTGGCTCTTACCGCAAAACGAGCAGTACAAGAGCTTGCCGTCGTCTCCCTTGCCGCGCTCATCACTCATAGCGTCTGTACCTCTGCGCCCTCGCAGCTGCCAATGAGGGCATGTAAGGCCTTATAGCATTTGTAATCGGTCGCTGCAAAGCGCGATATCGCAAATTCGCAGTCACATAATCTCGCTCTAAGTGTTTGACTCATCAGCCTTTAGGCGCAGCCTCGGTACGCTTCTCGAGAACCGTGTCGATGAGCCCGTACTCAACTGCGGCTTCGGCATCCATGAAGTTGTCGCGATCGCTGTCGCGTTCGACACGCTCAACGGTTTGACCCGTATGACGGGCCATGATTTCGTTGAGTCGCGTGCGCAGCTTCAGCACTTCGCGGGCATGGATGTCGATATCCGACGCCTGGCCCTGGAAGCCGCCACTCGGCTGGTGAATCATGATTCGCGCATGCGGCAGGCAGTAACGCTTGCCTTTCGTTCCGCCGGCCAGCAGTAACGAGCCCATGCTGGCCGCCTGCCCGACACAGATCGTGCTCACGTCGGGCTTGATGAACTGCATCGTGTCGTAGATCGACAGCCCCGCCGTGACGACGCCGCCCGGCGAGTTGATGTACAGGTGAACGTCCTTCTCGGGATTCTCGGACTCGAGGAACAGCAACTGTGCCACCACGAGATTGGCCACGTGGTCGTCGATACCGCCGACAATGAACACGATGCGGTCTTTGAGCAGCCGCGAGTAGATGTCGTAGGATCGCTCGCCGCGGGCCGTCTGCTCCACCACCATCGGGATGAGGTTCAACGCTTTGACTGTCACAGGTCGCTCCTAAAGAGAAAAACTGAGGCGCCGGTCACGTTCCCGTTCCCATGAACTCTTGGAACGTCGCGGCATTTTCCTTCGTGTTCGCGTGCTCGAGCAGAAGATTCACGACCTGCTCCTCCAAGACGGCCGACTCGATCTGAACCATCATCGCACGGTTGCCGCGATAGAACTGTGCGGCCTCCTCCGGTTTTTCGTACGGAGCGCTGAGCTCGGCGATCCGCTGATCGACACGAGCTTGATCGAGTTTGATCTTGTGCTCTTTGATTAGTTCTTGAATGAGGAGCCCCACCGTGACGCGGCGCTCGGCGACCTTCTGGAATCGCTCGGGCGACGGCGCCTGCTTCGGATCCTTGATGCCCATCTGGCGCATGGTGTCGGCTTGGAGGCTCTCGATCTCCTCCATGACGAGCGCCCGCGGCACGGTCATCTGGTTGCCGGCGATCATCGCGTCGAAGGCCCGGGTCTTGATCTCGGCCTTGAGCCGTTCGGAAAGCTCGCGCTCCATGTTGCTGCGCACGTCCTTGCGCAGCGCCTCGACGCCGCCTTCGGCGACGCCGAAGGCCGCAGCCAGAGTATCGTCGAGCTCGGGCAGCACCTCTTCCTCGATGCGATGCACTTCGATCTCGAATTGAGCGTCCTTACCGGCCAAATGCTCGGCCGGGTAGTTCTCCGGAAACTTGACGTCGACCGTCTTCTTGTCCCCGGCCGCCGTCCCGATGAGGGCCTTGTCGAAGTCCTCGATCACTTGATTCGTGCCGACGACGATCGAGACGTCCTTGCTCTCACCGCCTTGGAAAGGCTCCCCGTCGATCATGCCGAGGAAGTCGACGACGACGCGATCTTTCTCGACGGCCTTGCGCTCGACGGCCTTCCACTCCGAACGCTGGGCACGCAGCTTCTCGATCATCGTGTCCACCGCCGCATCGTCGATCGTGACCTTGGGCACCTCGAACGACAGCGACGAGAGCGGCGCGAGCTCGACTTCCGGAAAGACCTCGAACGTCGCGCTGTACGCGAAGTGCTCGGCACCCTCGAGGTGCACATCGGTCAACGGCTCGATTCGCGGACCACCGGCGGGGTTGAGTTTTTGCTCGGCGATCGCCCGCGCGTAGCTCGCGCGGATCACCTCGGTGAGCACCTCGTCGCGGACTTGTCCGCCGTAGTATTGGCGCACGACGCGCTGCGGCACCTTGCCCGGCCGGAAGCCCTTGAGCTTGGCGGTTCGACCGACTTTCTTGAGCCGGGCGTCGATTTCGCGCTCGATCTCGGCCGCCGGCACGCGCACCGTCATTTTCCGCTCGAGCCCCGATCCGGTCTCGACGGACACTTCATAGTTCTTTGCAGTTACTGCGTTCATCCATTCCCCGACACTTCGTGTGCTCAGACCGCTGGTGCGAAAGGGGAGACTCGAACTCCCACGGGTTGCCCCACTGGATTCTAAGTCCAGCGCGTCTACCAATTCCGCCACTCTCGCCTGCGCCGCGGCCCAAGGCGGGCATTATAAACGGTGGTGCAAGCTCCGGCGGTGGAAAAGGGGCGACCGGCGCCGAAGCGCCGACCGCGAGGCCGCGAGAATCGGTCGGGAAACCGCTAGGGGATGGTTTTGCTGGCGACGTTGGAGTAGTTGCTCTCGCCGCCCGCTGAATTGAAAGCCGTGGTCACGAAGTAGTAGGTGCCGGACGTGAGGTTGTCCACGACGTAGGTCGTCAGCCCGGGGTTGCTCAGGGTCACGGAGTTCGAGTAGCTACCCTGTGACGTGCCCCAGTAGACCTTGAACCCGGCCAGGTCCGTCAATGGCGAACCGTCGTCGTTTTGCGTCGGCGGATTCCAGCTCAAAGTCGCGGATCCGGTCGCGACCGCCTGCACGGTGATGCTGAACGCAGCCAGAGCAACGCTGGCTTGCCCATCGGACACAGTGATTACGATTCCCGCCGTGGTACCCACATCGACGGCTGTGGGAGTCCCCTGCAGGCGCCCCGTTGACGCGTTGAAAGTCGCCCACGACGGCTTGTTGCCGATGGTGAACGTCAACGAGTCGCCGTTAGGGTCGCTAGCCGTAGGCGTGAAAGAATACTGCGTGTCCTGCATGACCGCCGTGGATGGGGTCCCCGAAATGACCGGCGGTTGATTGGGCGCGGCGCTCACCGCAATGGAGAAACTCGACAGCTGAGCGGAGGCCTGCCCGTCGCTGACCGAGATGACGATGCCCGCCGCCGTACCCACGTCGCCCGCCGCGGGCGTTCCTCGCAGCCGGCCCGTCGTGGTGCTGAACGTCGCCCACGAGGGCTTGTTGACGATCGAAAACGTCAGCGTATCGCCGTCGGCGTCGTTGGCCGTCGGCGTGAACGTGTACTGCGTGCCGACCGTCGCCGTCGTTCCCGGCGTGCCCGTGATCGTCGGCGGCTTGTTCGGCGCGGCGCTCACCGCAATCGCAAACGTGGCGAGCTGCGCGGACGCCTGCCCGTCACTCACGCCGATCAGAATTTGGCTCGTCGTGCCGACGTCGCCCGACGCCGGAGTCCCTTGAAGCCGACCCGTCGAGGTGCTGAACGTCGCCCACGAGGGCTTGTTCGTGATCGAAAATGTCAGCGTATCGCCATCGGCATCGCTGGCCGTCGGCGTGAACGTGTATTGTGTGCCGACCGTCGCCGTCGTTCCCGGCGTGCCCGTGATCGTCGGCGGATTGTTGGCGGCAGTCACCGTAATCGCGAAAGCCGGCAGCGACGTCGACGCCTTGCCGTCACTCGCGCTTATCACGATGTTGCTGTAGGTGCGCACGTTGCTCGCAGCCGGCGTGCCTTGAAGTCGCCCGGTGCTCGGGTTGAAGGTCGCCCACGTCGGCCGGTTCGCGATAGAGAACGTGATCGGATCGCCGTCGGCATCCGAAGCCGCAGGCTGGAAGGAGTATTGCACCCCTTGCGTAGCGGACGTCGATGGCGCACCGGTGATTGTCGGCGGCGTATTCGTGGTCGGCGCCGTCACGGTGATCGAGAAGGCCGGCAGCGAGACGCTCGCAATGCCATCCGTCACGCTGATTACGATGCCGCCGAAAGTCCCTGTCGTCCCCGCCGGCGGCGTGCCCGCCAAGCGCCCACTTTGCGTGTTGAACGCGGCCCACGACGGCAGTCCCGTCACGCCGAAAGTCAGCGTGTCGTTGTCCGCGTCGGTCGCCGTCGGCACGAACGCGTACGGAGTACCCGCCTCGACCGCCGTAATCGGTGCACCCGAGATCACGGGCGGCGAGTTACCGCTGGGTGCCGTGACGACGATGTTGAAGGCATTCATCGCCACGACGCTCTGGCCATCGCTGACCGAGATCACGATGTTGTTGAACGACCCCACGCTGCCGATCTGCGGGGTGCCCTGCAGTCTGCCGTTCACGGGACTGAACGTCGCCCACGCAGGGCGGTTGCGAATGCTGAACGTCAGAGTGTCGCCGTCGGCGTCCGTGGCCACCGGCGTGAACGTGTATGCGCCGCCGGCAACGACAGAAACCGGGGCCGAGCCCGAAATGACGGGCGCGTGGTTCACGGCACCGGCGGTCGCATTGACCGTCAAATCGAACGCCGGCAGGAGGGTCTCCGTCTTGCCGTCGGACACCCAGATGACGATTCCTTTGTAGACACCAACGTCGTTGGCCGTCGGCGTGCCGCTCAAGCGGCCCGTGGCCGTGTCGAACGAGGCCCACGCGGGTCTTGCGTCGATGCCGAAGACAATCGGGTCGCCGTCGGCGTCGGACGCCGTCGGCACGAACGCGTAGGTCGAGTTTTGGTCGACCGACTTACCCGGCACGCCGGAGATCGTCGGCGGCGTGTTTTGACCGGTGGCCGTCGTTGTCGTTTGCGTTGCAGTGTCTTCGCCGCAAGCCGCGGCCAAGACCGCCAGCCCGACTAACGCCCAGCGCGAGTGAGTGAACCCCATCGTCGTCCTTGAAACCGTCCCGCGGTACGAATGACGAAGTAGTTACAAATTTCGTGCCATAAAATAAACACATTTATAATCATGATGTTGTGCCCTATAGACGCAGAATGGCGACACCTTCGAGTGTTTCCTCCTGCCGACAAAAGCGGGTAAGAATTCGGGCGGGCGCGGCGGATCAAGTACTTTTCAGTCGCGTGGCAGCGACAAAGCCACCGAAGGTTTCCGAGTTGCCGCGAGAGATCCGTCGACCAACCTGCCTTCGAGCCAGGATTGGCGCCGCATTGAACACAATGACGCAGCAGTCGCGAATCAGCGACGTCAGCCAGATCAGGACAGGCCGGGAGCTATTTGCAGGTTGCACACATCGGGGATTCCCGGCGCCGAGATCAACCGAGCGCGATATGCTCGGGGCGCCTCCTTCGTCGGCAGACGGCCCGGCGCCCGAGCCGTTCCCAAGTGCCGACCGTCGTGCGCGAGCCATCGGGCCATCGGAATCGGCACGAATGGCCTGAGCGTGCCGTACACGAAGAGCAGCGAATCGCGCTTCCTATGCGTTGACGATATCATTCGGCCAGAATTGGATCATGCCTGCGAGCGACCGCTCGCCGCACGCCGTGATCGACAACAAGGATAACCGCATGGTCGTGCGTTGTATCGGTTTTGCAGTCGCCGCGCTCGCCGTCGGCTCGGCGCAGGCGCGCGGTGTAAGTCCGTACTTGCCGCTGAACCAATCGCCCGAGATCGAGCGGCAGATCGAGCGGTTGCTCATTCTCGCGGACGTGCCGATTCTCACCCGCCCGATCGCGGCGGCCACCGTGCTCGATGCTCTGCCCAAAGCCTGCGAGCGCGACGCGGTTCTTTGCGAGCAGGTCAAACGCTATCTCGACAACTACACGCACCGCGCCGGCATCGGCCACGCGAGCCTGGCACTGGGCGCCGGCACGGGCCAACCGACGTCGATTCCGAACCGCCACGGCCTCACGACGGACAGCCGCTATGAAGTGTCGGCGCAAGGCTATTGGCAGATCGGCGATCGATTCCTGATTACGGCAGGGGCCATCGCAGACGAGAACCGCACGACGCCGACCGGCACGCTGATCAGCTTCGGCGACGAGCACATCCAAGTCGACATAGGCTATCGCGATCACTGGCTCTCGCCGTTGACCGATAGCGCCATGGTGCTCAGCACCGAGGCGCCGACGATGCCGTCGCTCACGATCTCCAACTACGCGCCGATCAGCCGGCTAGGCTTTCGCTACGAAGCCTTCGTCGCCGAGATGAGCGAATCGAGCCGAATCTTTACCCAGGGCAGCCTCGAGACCGGCAGACCTCGTCTAGCCGGAGTTCATGTTTCCATCGAGCCGTTCGCCGGCTGGTCCTTCGGAATCAACCGTGCGCTGCAATTCGGCGGCGGTGGACGGCCGGACTCGCTGCACGACCTGTTCAATGCGTTCTTTCGGCCGTCCTCCGACAACCTACCGAGCGGCGGCAACGTGAACGAAGAATTCGGCAACCAGACGGCTTCTTTCACGACGCGCTTCCTCATGCCGACGGCCGTGCCGTTTGCCGTCTACATGGAGTACGCGGGGGAAGACACTTCCAAGACCAACAATCTGCGCTTGGGGAATGTCGCGGTGTCGGCAGGCGTGCAGTTCCCGAGCGTCGGCGACAACATCGACCTGACGTTCGAGCTCAGCGAGTGGCAGAACGGGTGGTATGTACACCACATCTATCTCGATGGGCTCGCAAACGAGGGTTTCGTGATCGGCCACTGGGGTGCCGACTGGCGTGAGCCGGGGGACGGCGTCGGCGCGCGCAGCTTTATGACGCGTGTCGGCTGGCAACCGAAGCTCGGCGGTTTTTTCGAGGGCACACTCAGATTCTTGCGCAACGAATCGTATACCGCCCCCGACTACTCGCCCGCCTACGATATCGACGTGCGTTACAGCGTCCCATGGAAGCAGCTGCTGGTCGGCGCCGAGCTCAATGCCGGACACGACTCGTTCAATCGAAGCTATTCGAGAATCAGCGTGTTTGCACGCTATTGAGGACCCCGTGGCATGAGCCCAAGTAGATTGCCGACTCGACTCCTTGTTTTGCTTGCCGGCTCGACTTTGCTGCTCGGCCGTGCTCAAGCCGATACCTTCGTCGACCTCGGCCTGCAAGCAACCAATGTGCAGGCCGAGATCGCCAACCAAGACTCGCGGACATCGAAGACGACAACCGGCTTGCATCTCGGCATCGGGGCGCGGCGCTTGCTCGAGAGCGGCAACGACGTCGGCGTGCGGTTGGAGCTCGACGACGTGGACTCGAATTTGCTGTTGGCGATCCGCGCGCTCGATTTTCGATTCAATCGCACGGACCGGCTCTCGATCGGCGTATTCGCCGGCGCGGCGCGACTCGGGCTCGCAACGCCCGCTTACGGCTATTACTTCGGCACCGGCGTGCAGCTGAAGGACTTGCGCCCGAAGTGGGACCTCGGCATCGACGTGAGGATCGGCGACAAGGTGGCACGCGACAACGTACTGCCCACGGATCCGAAGGGCGGCAGCCCCGACAACTTCTACGACCTGACCGGCATCAGCGTTTATCTGAGCCGGCGCTTTTGAGCGATGATCGCACGCGCCGTCGCCTCGCCGTAGCGGCGATGATCCAACGCTGCGGCTGCGCCACTGCCCGCGGCCGCGAGCTGCGCCCGCACCGGCTCGGCGGCCAGCAGCTCCAATGACTTCGCGGCCAGCTCCATGGGCTCCGGCGCATCGAGCAGCCACGAGGCGTACTCCGGCGGCAAGCACTCCGCCGCGCCGACTCGGCGCGACGTCAGAGCCGGCACACCGAGCGCTTGCGCCTCCATGAGCACCATGCCGAATTCCTCGAAGCGCGCCGGGTACAAGAATAGATCGAGCGCCGACATCCAGCGCTCCGGGTCCCCGCTCTTGCGCCGATAGATCAACCGCCCATCGGCGACCAACGCGTGCTCGATGGCCTCGCGAGGCAGCCGTTTAGAGCCGACAACCAAGAATCGTGCCCGGGGCAGCGCCGCCCCAATCGACTCTGCTGCGGCCAGAAAAATGTCGAGCCCTCTTTTCACGAGGTCGCCCGATGTCACGAAGCCGACGAGTGGCGATTCGGGCGCGACGCCGAGCGCCGCCCGCGCACGCGAGCGCAGCATGGAGCGGACGCGCGGATTGAACTTCGTCGTGTCGACGCCGGGATAGTGGACGGCGATACGCTCGGCCGCGAGGCCGAAACGCGCGACGAGCGCCGACTTGACGAGTTCCGAGTTCGCGACGATCGGCGTTCGCTCGTCGAGCTCAGCGAAAAACCGCGTCTCGTGCTCGGCTTGCCGCAACCAATCCGGCCGATCGAGATGGGCACTCGCCTCTGCCGCGACGTTGTGAACGAACGAGATGGCGGCCTCGGGGAACTCCAACTCATGATCGACGAGCACATCGCCCCGCGCGACGGACCGTCGAACGCCATCCGGTCTCGCGTAGCGCACCGCACGCCCGGTGCGCAAGAAATACTTGAGCCCGCCGCGTCTGCAAACCAGCCGCACACGCTCGCCGAGCGCCTCGAGACCCCGCGCCTGCATGAGCAGGAGCCGGCCGGTGCCACTGCGCAAATCGAGGCTCCGGCGATACAACAAAATAGTCATTGCGCCCGAATCGGCTCAGCGACGACGAACGCTGCGGGCTCGGCAAGGAGCAACTGCCCGCCTCAACGCGCCCGGACGGGGCACGCATCGGCGGCGGATCGAATGGTGGGCCGTGAGGGAATCGAACCCACAACCAATGGATTAAGAGTCCACTGCTCTACCAATTGAGCTAACGGCCCGGAACCAGAGTTTCGGAAATTGGGGTGGACGATGGGACTCGAACCCACGACGGCCGGAATCACAATCCGGGGCTCTACCAACTGAGCTACGTCCACCGTCGTTTTCGTCATTGTAGCGTGAGTCATGGCGCGCCCGGCAGGATTCGAACCTGCAACCCTCGGCTTAGAAGGCCGATGCTCTATCCCTTGAGCTACGGGCGCAATCTTCGAAATGGTCGGGGCAGCAGGATTTGAACCTGCGACCCTCTGCTCCCAAAGCAGATGCGCTACCAGACTGCGCCATGCCCCGGCTAGTTTTGACCCGCGAATCTTATGGGCCGCGTCGAGGACCGTCAAACTGGAATCCGTCGCCAGCCTTGAGCGGCCGCGAAAGCTCGTGCGAGAATTCGCGTCCCGCCTCAAGCGACGGTACCCCGAGTGACAGCCAGAATCCTCGACGGCAAGGCCGTCGCCCAGCAAATTCGTGACGAGCTCAAAGACCGCGTGGCCAAAGTCCGCGAACGTCTCGGGCGCCCGCCCGCGCTCGCCATCGTGCTCGTAGGCGACGATCCGGCCTCGCACGTCTATGTCCGCAACAAGCTCAAGACCGCCGAAGAGTCCGGTCTCGGCATCCAGCACGAGCGGCTACCCGCCACGGCCACGCTGGCCGAGACGCTGGCCGTCGTCAAACGGTTCAATACGGACGACACGGTCGACGGCATTCTCGTCCAATCGCCGCTGCCCAAAGGCATGGGGCCCGACGCCGAGCAACGGGTTTTCGACGCAATCGACCCGAACAAGGACGTGGACGGGTTCAGCCCGCTGTCCGCCGGCCTGCTCGTGCAGAACCGCGACGGCTTCGCCCCCTGCACGCCCTCGGGCGTCATCGAGCTCCTCGAGCGCTGCAAGATTCCGATCGCCGGGCAGCACGCCGTCGTCATCGGTCGCTCCGACATCGTCGGCAAGCCGATGGCGTCGCTGCTGCTCCACAAGAACGCGACCGTGACGATCTGCCACTCGAAAACGCGCGATTTGCCCGCGATGGCGCGCCAGGCCGACATTTTGGTCGCGGCCATCGGCCGGGCCGCGTTCGTCACGCCTGCCTTCGTCAAGGAAGGGGCCGTCGTCGTCGACGTCGGCATCAACGCGCTCACGGATCCCGACGAGGCGCGGCGCATCTTTGCCAACCAGCCCGAGCGCCTCGCGGTGTTCGAGCGCAAAGGCACGGCGCTCGTGGGCGACGTGCACCCCGACGTGGCCGAGAAGGCCGGCGCGCTTACGCCCGTGCCGGGCGGAGTCGGGCCGCTCACGATCGCGATGCTCATGGCGAACACCGTCCGGGCCGCGGAACGGCGCGCCGGCTGACGATATGCCGCGGCGCGCCGGCGTTGTTGGCTATCATGCGGGAAGGAATAACCCGCGGTCGCAACGAGGACGGAGCGTATGAAGCTGGTGAGCGTGCTGTTGTCGTTAGTGCTCGTGCCCTTTTTGGCACAGGCGCAAGCGCAGGAAGGCTCGGGCATCGCGACATCGCCGCGCGTGCGCGTGTACACGACGGCCGGCAGCTTCGTGATCGAGCTCGACCCAATCCGCTCGCCGATCACGGTCGCCACGTTCTTGAAGCTCGTCGACAGCGGCTTCTATGAGGGCACGATCTTTCATCGCGTCGTGCAAGGCTTCATCGCCCAAGGCGGCGGCTACACCGAGGACCTCAAGCTCAAGCCCGTGGAAGGCAACGTTGTGAACGAGTCCGGCAACGGGCTCAGCAACCTGCGCGGCACGGTGGGACTCGCGCGCTCGAACGATCCGCACTCGGCCACCACTCAGTTTTATGTCAACCTCGCCGACAACGTCGACCTCGATCCGCGCCCCACTCGGTGGGGGTATGCCGTCTTCGGCAAAGTGGTCGAAGGCATGGACGTCGTCGACGATATCGGCCACCGGCCGACCGGCGGCGGCGGTCCGTTCGATCGCAACGTGCCCGTCGAGCCAATCGTGATTCAGCGCATCGAGCGCGTGCTCCAGTAGCCTTGGCCGGCTCCACGCTGTTCGTCTCCGACCTGCATCTCGATGCCGGCCGGCCCGCGACGACGCGCCAATTCATCGACTTCATCGCTGCCGAGGCCATGACGGCCGACAGCGTATACATCCTCGGCGATCTGTTCGAGGCATGGGTCGGCGACGACGACGACGACCCCGATCTGGCTCCGATCCTCGACGCGCTCGCGCGCCTGACTTCGGCCGGCGTGCCGTGCGCCGTCATGCACGGCAACCGCGATTTCTTGCTCGGCGACCAATTTTGCGCCGCCACGGGCTGCAGACTGCTCGGCGACTTCGAGAAGATCGAGCTCCATGGACGCGAAGTGCTGCTCACGCATGGCGATCTCTTGTGCACGGACGACACGCGCTACCTGGGCCTGCGCGCAACGCTGCGCGACCCGGCGTGGCGACGGGACTTCCTCGCCAAGCCGCTGGCAGAGCGGCGGCAGATCGCCGCCGACTTGCGGCGCATGAGCGCGTCCGAGATCGCGGCCAAAACCGACGACATCATGGACGTCAATCAACGCACCGTCGTGCGAGACCATGCGCAACTTCGGCGTGGACCTGCTGCTGCACGGCCACACGCATCGTCCCGGCGTGCACCGATTCGATCTCGACGGCCGCGAGGCGATTCGCATCGTGCTCGGTGCTTGGTACGAGCAAGGCAGCGTCGTGCGCTGGGACGCCCAAGGCTTTCGCCTCGACACGCTCCCGCGCTGAGCCCTCTCCGCTGGCCGGCTGCCGTCCTTCAACGCCGCAGTCGCGGCGTCGGGTTCGCGGGTGCGCGCGTCGTGATCGGCGAGATCGGCAGATCGGCAAGAGCTCGGCCGCGGATTGGTAGCGCTCGTAGCGGCTGATCGCGAGCATGCGATCGAGCAGCGGCTGCAGGTGCGTCAGCGCACGATGCAGCCTCGGTCTCGGCGCGTTCGCGTGCTTGTAGATCACTCCCATCGGCGATCCTGCGCCGAAAGGCCGCTCGCCCGTCAGCATCTCGTAGAAGATGCAGCCCAAGCTGTAAAGGTCGGAACGCTCGTCGGTCGGCTCGGCATGCCCCTGCTCCGGGCTCATGTAGTACGGCGTGCCGAAGATCTCCCCCTTGCCCGTCATCGCGGCCTGCAGCCGCATCTGCTTGGCAAGACCGAAATCGATGAGCGCGAGCGTACCCTCCTCGCGAAACATGATGTTGCCGGGCTTCAAGTCCCGGTGCAGCACCCCGGCCGCGTGGATGGCGTCGAGCGCGCCCGCGATCTGCTGCAAGTAAGCGACCGCGGTCTCCGGCGCGAGCGCCCCCTGCAACCGCTCCGCGAGGCTGCCGGCCCCGAGGTACTCCATGACGATGTAAGCGTGATCGTCGGCGATGCCGAGATCGAAGATACGCACGACGTTCGGGTGCTCTATACGGGCGATGACCTCGTACTCTTGCAGAAAGCGGTCGAAGAGCCGGCCGCCGCCCGAGTCGGGCACGTGGCGCAGCACCTTGAAGGCCACGCGCTCGCCCGTGTCCTCGGTCTCGGCAAGATACACGGAGGCGAGGTCGCCGGCATAAACCCGCGAGAGCAGCCGGCGCTTGCTCTCGCCATTCAGCACTCGATGGTTCACGAACAGCTCGCCCGTGGACTCGGGAAGCAAAACGCGCAGCTCGGCCCGCACGGCGTCGACGAGCCGATTGTGGCGCACGCGCGCTTTCGGAAAGAAATTTGCCGCTCCGGCCTTGATCGCGTCGACGGCCAGAAACTCGTCGCTCTCACCGGCAAACAGGATCACCGGCGGACAGCCCAAGCTCGACCGCAGGCGCGCAAGCCACTCGAACCCGCGCTCGTGCGCGAGCGGGTAACCGAGCAAGACTAGGTCTGTTTCTTCCAGACGAACGCCGCTCGGAAGGGCCAGCGCCCCGTTGGGCTGCCACCTCGTCGATCGTGGCGTCGGGCCACTCCACCTCGAGGTGATAGCGCAGCAGCTGCCGGTAATCGGCATCAGCGTCGATGATCAGAAATCGCAATGCTCACAACCCGCCGGCGGCCTGCATCGTGTCGTCGTCGAGCTCCTCGCGGCGGACGATTGCATCGCGCTTGGCCTTGGCGGAGTTGGACCGCATGACCTCGAGCTCGTCGAGGTATGAGCGGCTGACGTCACCGGTGACGTACTCGCCCGAGAAGCACGACGTGTCGAAGCCTTCGATGTCCGCGTTCTCGTGCTGAACGGCCTGCACGAGATCGTCGAGGTCCTGGTAGACGAGCCAATCGGTGCCGATCTTGCGCTCGATCTGCTCGACGGTGCGCCCCGCGGCCACGAGCTCCCCCGCGGCAGGCATGTCGATGCCGTAAACGTTCGGATAGCGCACGGGGGGCGCCGCGGAAGCGAAGTAGACCTTGCGCGCGCCGGCCTCGCGGGCCATCTCGATGATCTGCTGCGAAGTCGTGCCGCGGACGATCGAGTCGTCGACGAGCAGCACGTTCTTGCCGGCGAACTCGAGCCCGATCGCATTGAGCTTGCGCCGTACGGACGCGCGCCGCTCCGACTGCTCGGGCATGATGAACGTGCGGCCGATGTAACGATTCTTGATGAACCCTTCGCGATATTTGACGCCGAGGCCGTGCGCGACTTGCATCGCGGCCGTGCGTGACGTGTCGGGAATCGGGATGACGACGTCGATATCGTGGTCGGGCCGCACGCGCAGAATCTTCTCCGCCAGCTTCTCGCCCATCCGCAAACGCGCTTTGTACACGGACAGGTTGTCGATGATCGAGTCGGGACGCGCGAAATAGACGAACTCGAAGACGCACGGCGTGTAGCCGGCCCGCACGGACGACTGCCGGCTGTGCAGGAAGCCCTGCTTGTCGATGAAAACCGCCTCGCCCGGCATGACGTCGCGCTCGAGCTCGAAGCCGCCCGCATCGAGCGCCACGCTTTCGGAAGCCACCATGCGCTCGATGCCTTTGCTCGTTTCACGAATGCCGAGCACGAGCGGCCGAATACCGTGCGGGTCGCGGAACGCGACGATGCCGTAGCCGATGATCATAACGACGACGGCGTACCCGCCCGAGCAACGTTTGTAGACGGCCTCGACGGCGTCGAGGATTTCCTTCGGCTTGAGCCCGTTGCTCGCGTGCACGCTGAGCTCGTGAGCGAACACGTTGAGCAGCACCTCGGAGTCGGAGTTCGTATTGAGGTGCCTGCGATCCTGTTGCTCGACGAGCCGTTTGAGCTCGTCGGCGTTGACGAGGTTGCCGTTGTGCCCGAGGCAGATGCCATAGGGTGAGTTGACGTAGAACGGCTGCGCTTCCGACATGCTGGCGCTGCCCGCCGTCGGGTAGCGCACGTGGCCGAGACCGACTTTGCCGCCCAGCTTGAGCATGTGCCGTTCCTGGAACACGTCCCGAACGAGCCCATTACTCTTGCGAACACGCAGCCGGCCGCCCTCGTCCGTCATGATGCCCGCCGCATCCTGCCCCCTGTGTTGCAGCACAGTGAGCGCATCGTAAAGCGACTGAGCGACCGTCTCCTGCCCGACGATTCCGACGATTCCACACATGTGCTAATCACCCACTGTTAGAAAGCCCACTGTTCCTCGAGACCGCCGGAGCCGCCGCCGTCACACGAGCTTGCGCTCGTGCAGGTACTGATTGCCGAGCTCCGCGTAATAGCGCACAGCGACCGCGATCTGCTCCGCGTACGGACGCAGACGCGCTTGCTGCCACCATGGATCTTGGTCCATCCCCGTAAATTGCAACACGATGGCCGCCAACCCGATGACCACCCCGCCGCGCAATAACCCGAAAGCGCCTCCGAGCACGCGGTCGACGCCGCTCAACCCTGAGTGCTTGATGAGCTTGCGGGTCAGCCACGACACGAGCCCACCGATCGTAATCACGACCAAGAATACGACGACCCTTGCCGTCCAGACCTTGGCCTCCTGCGCCCCGGCCCATTCGCCGAGATACGGCTCCACGAGCCACGAGAAGCGCCATGCCAACCAAATCGCCGCCAATAACGTCAGCAGCGACAAGGCCTCTTTGGCGAAGCCGCGCCAAATGCCGAAGCCTGCCGAGACCGCGCAGACGAACACGACCACATAGTCGACCGCTGTCATTCGGACCTTGACTCAGTCCGGGGCGACCACTTGAGCCACGAAACCGTGCGCCGACAGCGACGACGCCTCGGCCTCGGCTTGTGCTCGAGTCGACTTCGGACCGATGCGCACACGCCACATGACTCGACCGCTCGACTTGAACGTCGATACCGTCGGCTTATAGCCGTAGGTACCAACGCGTTGCGCGAGCCGCCGCGCGTTTTCCTCTTCGCTGAAGCTCCCGAGCTGGATCATGAAGCCGTCCTGGGCCGCCGGCTGGGCCTTCGGAGCCGCCGCAGCAGGCGCCGGACGCTGCACTGCAGCCGCAGGTGCAACCGCGGCCGGCTCGCTGCGTACCGCGCCGGCCGCACGCTGCGCTTGTGCCGGGGCCGGCTGCGTCTCGGCCCGCACGTCGGCCGCTTTTCGCTCGGGAGCGGGCGCGGGTGTGGGCACAGGCGCCTCGTCCCCGTCGCGCTCGGCCACGGGAGTCGCGGCGGCGGCACCCGTACCGGGCGGGCTTTCCTGCTCGTCGAGCTCGATCGTCACGCTCTTCACGGGCTGCGACTCCTCGGGTGCCGGCAACCGCAACGTCGTCGACTCGCCCTCGGTTTGCTGTGCCGGGCCGTCGAGTACGAGCGGGATCAGCCATACCCCAAGCGCGACGAGCACAGCCGCGCCGATGAGTCTTTCCTTCAGGCCCTGGTCCATTTCCCGGGTTGATGACCCAGTCGCGAGGGTGCGCAGTATAGCCCAAGCGCCGCGGTCGAGGCGCCTACGGTGTGGAAAGATCCGAACACGATCACGCGGTCGCCCGGCGCAGCCGCCACGCGCGCCGCAGCGCACGCGCTTTCGACGTTGGCGGCGACCTGCACGCGGTCGGCCCCCACCGACCTCAGAACGGCCTCGAGCTGCGCACCCGTCGCCCCTCGGTCCTCACTGGCCTTGGTCACGAACCAGCCCTCCACGGTCGCCACGAAGAGCCCGAGCACGCCCGCGACGTCTTTGTCCTGCATCGCGGCAAACACCGCAAACGTCCGGGGCCGGCTGGGCAACCGGTTCAGCGACGCGAGCAACGCCGCAGCCGCAGCCGGATTGTGAGCGACGTCGAACACCCATTCGACGCCGTCGATGTCGTGACGCTCGAGGCGCCCGCGCAGCTCGGCATCGTCGATACCGTCGGCAAGCGCAGAGGCCGGTACGGGTAGCAGCTCGCCGAGCGCTTCGACGACGGCCGCGCATGCTGCCGCGTTGGAATACTGCTCGTCGCCGCCGAACACGGGACGCGGCAGAGCCGGCGCCGTCGCCTCTGCGTCGCGCGGACGCCAACGGTCGCCGACGCGCCGATAGTCGAAGTCGCGACCGATCAAGCGCACGGGCGCCCCGACCGACGCGGCGTGCGCCAACACGCTCGAGGGCGGATTACGGTCGGCGACGACGACGGGCTTGCCGGCTCGCATGATGCCGGCCTTCTCGCGGCCGATCGACTCGCGATCGTTGCCGAGCCACTCCTGATGATCGAGATCGACACTCACGATGAGCGCGCAATCTGCGTCGACTGTGTTCGAAGCATCGAGTCGTCCACCGAGCCCGACTTCGAGCACGGCCACATCGACTTCGCGGCGCGCGAAATGCAGCAGTGCCGCAATGGTCGAGGACTCGAAGTACGACAGCGTTATCTCGCCGAGCGTCCCATCGATGATCTCGAACAGCTCGACGATCTCCTCGTCGGAAGCGTCCATGCCGTTGACGCGCAAGCGCTCGTTGAACCGCCACAAATGCGGCGAGGTAAAAGCACCGACGTCATAGCCCGCGTGCCAATAGATACTTTCCAGCATCGCCACGCACGAACCTTTGCCATTCGTGCCGGCGACGGTGACGACGTGGTACGGCGGCTTTCGCAAGTCCAAGCGATCGAGCACGGCCAGCACCCGGTCGAGCGTCATGTCGATCTTCTTGGGATGCAGCGTCTCGAACCACGTCAACCACTCCTCGAGACTGCGCTGACGCCGCGACGTCGTGACCACTGGCAGCTCCGCAGCTCACGAAGCGAGAGGTTGACGGGAAAGCTTGGCAAGAAGCGCGGCGATCTGGTCGCGCGCGTGGCGTCTATCGACAATCATGTCTATTGCGCCTTTTTCGAGCAAAAACTCCGAACGTTGAAATCCTTCCGGCAGCGTTTCGCCCGTGGTCTGCTCGATGACACGAGGACCCGCGAAGCAAATCAAAGCGCCGGGCTCGGCGATGTTGATGTCGCCGAGCAGCGCGAGACTCGCCGAAACGCCGCCGGTCGTAGGATCCGTCATCACAGACACGTAAGGCAGCTTTTGCTCGGCAAGATCCGCAAGGGCCGCTGACGTCTTGGCCATTTGCAGCAACGAGTACAGCGCTTCCTGCATTCGCGCACCGCCGCTCGCGGCGAAGCACACGAGCGACCTGCGGTTTTCAATACAGTGCCTCACTGCACGCACGAACCGTTCGCCGACGACGGAGCCCATGGACCCGGCCATGAAACGAAACTCGAACGCGGCCGCGACTATCGGCAAGCCCTTGAGCGCACCCGCCATCACGACGAGCGCATCGCGCTCGCCGGTTTCCCGCTGCGCCTGATTGAGCCGCTCGCGATAGCGCTTGCTGTCTTTGAACCGCAACGGATCCTGCGGCTCGAGATTCGCTGCGATCTCCTCGCCCGTGCCCGGATCGAGAAAGAGCTCCAGGCGTTCTCGTGCACCGATGCGCAAGTGATGATTGCACTTGGGACATACGTGGAGATTGCGGCTGAGCTCGGCCCGATACAGCTGCGCAGCGCAACCCGAGCACTTCACCCAGAGCCCTTCGGGGACCGAATGCTTGCGCCTCTCGGTGCGGATCCGAGAAGGCATTAGTTTGTCAAACCAGCTCATAAGCCCCGCCGCCCGATCAAGGCACGAATGATAGCCGAAAGCCCGCCGCGCACGTCACGGATCCTCGAGCGCCGCGGGAAGCGCATAGTGCAGCGGGTATAGCACCTCGATCAACGTGAGCCCCGCCGCCGGCGCCGTCATCCCGGCCGTTGTGCGATCGCGACTCGCGAGGATCTCGGCCGCGGCCGTGACCGGCAGGCGGCCCCGGCCGATCTCGACCAACGTGCCGACGAAATTCCGGACCATGTGTTGCAAAAAGGCATTCGCGGTGAACTCCAGCGTCACGAGTGCGAAGTCCTGATTCGCGCGCCGCTCGATGCGGACCGCCCGAAGCTCCCGAACCGGCGACTTGGCTTGACACGCGGCGGCTCTGAAGGCCGAGAAGTCGTGCTCGCCGAGCCAATGCGTCGCCGCTTCACTCATTGCCGCGCAATCCAGCGTCTCGCGCAGCCACCAAACCCGGCGGCGAGCGAGCGCGGGCCGGCCCGGCCGATGCAGGATCGAGTAACGATAGCGACGGCTCGTGGCGGAGCGACGCGCGTCGAAATCGACGGGAACCTGGCGCGCCCAGCGCACGGCGACGTCGAGCGGCAGGTTGGCGTTGAGACCGAGCAGCCATTGCCGCGGCGTGCGCGCGGCGTCGGTATCGAAATGTACGACCTGCTGCACAGCGTGCACGCCCGCATCGGTGCGGCCTGCGCCGTAGACGCTGATCGGCTCGTTCGCGACAGCGCCGACTGCTTCTGCGAGAGTCGCCTCGACCGAGCGACCCGTCCTTTGCTTCTGCCAGCCGACGAAATCCGTCCCGTCGTATTCCAACCCCAGCGCGATTCTCGGCATGCAGATTCAGCTCGGGAGCGGGCGCGGACACGACGACCGAGCGGTTGCCGAGGCCCGCGCGAGACGCGCGGCGCGGCTATGCGCTCAAAACATCGATCAGGCTCTGCGCCTCGCGGCGCTGAGTCGGATCACCCTCGTCGAGCACCTCCTCGAGAATGCTGCGCGCACCTTCGGGATCGCCCATGTCGATATAGGCTCGAGCGAGATCGAGCTTCGTGCCGACTTCGGTCATCGTCTGCGGATCGAGCGGACTGACCCCCTCGGTTCCCGTCGGATCGTCGCTCGCCGACCACGTCGCTGCCGACGTCCAGATCGATCGGCGTGTCGTCGTCTTCGCCGAAAATGTCGTCACCGAAGGACGACGAGCGCGGCTGCTCGACCGTATCGCCGCCGTGCAAGGCGGCCGACAAATCGTCGAGATTCAGATCGAGACCGTTGTCTTTGTTCAGTTGCTGGACGAGCGAGGTATCGCCGGACTCGTCGTCGAACTCGAACCGATGCTCGAGCACCTCGGTACCCGTCATCGTGCCGTCGTCGAAGCTCGGCGCGAGCATTGTCGCATCGTCGTCCGTCAGCACGGCCGTGTTGCGTTGGCCGAGCGAGTCTTCGTCGTCCGATTCGGCAAGGTCCTCGTCTTCCTCGGTGTGCAGCACTTGGGTCACGCCGGTCGCGGACAGCAACTCGTCGTCCTCGCTCCTCGACCTGGAGGCCCGGCTGCTCGCGCGTGTCCGTCTCGCTGTCGGCAGCAACCGGCAAGTCGCCGAGGTCGTCGGGAAGATCTTCGAGATCCTCGATGTCGAGGCCCGAGATCGTCGAGGTCGATCTCGGCCGTGCGATCGGTCGCGGGAATATTGAGCCGCCCGCTCGACCGTCGGCGACGCGGTTTCACGTACGGGGTTTCCACCGTGGGCGTTTCCATGGTCGGCGCGTCGGCGTCCCGATAAGAGGTCTCGACCGTGGGCGTCTCCATCGTCGGCGCGTCGGCGGCCGGACTTTCGATCGTCGGGGTCTCGACCGTCGGACCTTCGAGCGATTCGTACTCTTCGGTAAGGCTCTCCGCCGTGCGGCCCTGCGGCGATTCCACCGTGGGCGATTCCTGCGTGACGGCGAGGCTGTCGATCAAGCTGTCCGCCGACAGATCCGGCGTCGTCTGCGCGCCCTGATCCTCTTCCTCCATGAACAGCGCCGCTTCGAGACCCGCCGCCGTGCGTTCGCCGATATCGAGCGAATCGTCGTCGTGCGCCGACTCCTTCGCCTTGGGCGCGCTCGCGGCCGGCCGCGAGGCCGGCTTCGCATGCGTGCCCGAAGCCTCGAGCTGGAAGTCGAGATCGCCCTCGTCGCCTTCGCTGAGATCGAGATCGATCCCACCGGCCGCATCGTCGAACGCGAGATCGAGCGGCGATTCGCCGGCCTCGAGGTCGACGTCGACTGCGGCAGCGCCGTGGCGGATTCCGTGAACAGCCGCTCGTCGGGGCAAATCTGCTTGCCCATGATGACGACCTTGTCCCAATCGGCATTCGGACCTTGCACCGATCTCCGAGCGCAAGTCCTGCGCCGCGGACAGGAAGGCTTCCTTGTTGCCCCACACGAAGAAGACCTCGAGCAGCTTGAGCTTGAGGTCTCGCCGTTTCGGTTGCGCCTCGAGAGCCTTCGTAATGAGCTCGGCCGCCTGGTCGTAGAGGCCGTAGGCCATGTGGAAGTCGGCCTCTGCGACGGGATCGGCCTGATCGAGATTGATGACGGTCTGGCTCGAGAGCGTCTCGTCAGCCGCCGGCTCCAGCTCGCCGAAAGGACTTTCGGCGTCGGTCTCGGCTTGCACTCGGGCAGCGGGCGCAGACCGCTTCGGCCGCGGAGCAACGTCTTGCTCTTCGACGAGGATGCTTTCCTCGGGTATCTGCGCACGCATCCGGGCAGTCGCCTCGCGCACCTCTTCGTCGACCTCGGCCTCGAGTGCCTCCCACCGTCCCGTGACGTCCTCGGGCTCCTGGCGGCGGCGGCGCACGAACCACAGAGCGGTGAACAACAGCGCAGCGACGCCGAGCCCGATCCAGAGAATCGGACTCGCAACCCAATCGAGCACGCGCGACATGAGCGACGGCCCGGCGGACGGGCTCGGCACGGCCGTCACGGGGGGCGGAGCCGGCGGGGACTCGGTCTCGGCAGGCGCTCCCTCGGGCTTGGGCTGATTCTCGTCGGTGAAAACTCGCTCGGTCTCGAGATCGACACCAGGCGCCGCCTCGGGGGCCGGCGCTGCATTCGGCTCCGCGGCCGGTGCCGGCGCGGTCACATTGTCTTGCAGGTTCTGCAAACCTTGGTTTCGAACCTCGAGCAAGCGCTGGTTTTCCTCGGCCTGCCGTTGGGCGGCCGCCACGGCAGCCTCGTCGACGGGCGCCGCACCGTCGCCGCTCGACGGGCGCGGTGCGTTGGCCGTGGCGGGCGGTGGCGTGACGGCCGGCGCTGGG
The DNA here is from genome assembly GCA_963786385.1 of uncultured Gammaproteobacteria bacterium. Lineage (GTDB taxonomy): Bacteria > Pseudomonadota > Gammaproteobacteria > Steroidobacterales > Rariloculaceae > FEN-1219. The sequence continues at coordinate 491,082 of CAWAYS010000002.1, read as the reverse complement.
GCCGGGGCCGGGTCGGAGCGGGCTCGGCCGGCGGCACGAGCACCAAACGACCCGGCTGCGAGCCGTTTTGCCATTCGGCCGTCTGACGCCGGACCTCGGCGTTTGCCGCGGTCGCCGTCACCGACGTGATGTCGCCACTGCTCGGCATCCGCAGCACCGCCCCGACGTGCAGGACGTTCATGTTGCCGCCGAAGGCCTGCGGATTCGCTTGGAATACCGCGACCATCATCTGATTCATCGAGACGTCGTCGGGCTTGAAGCGCTCGGCGATGGCCCACAGCGTCTCGGCGCGTTGCACGGGACCATAGGACCCCTCGCCCGCGGGAGCCGGTGCGCTGCGCGTGGCCGGAGCCGGTGCCGGCTGCGCACGCGCGCTACGCGCGCCGGACGCCGGCGGCGAGACGGGTTGCGGCGCCGAACGCGCCGGAGCCGGCGCGGGGCGATTGATGGCACCGCCGGGCACGTTGGCGTCGGTCGGCCGCGTCTGCGCCGGCCGAACCGACGTGGTCGTCGGAGCGGGCAACAAGACGGGCGGATCCAGTAGAACCGTGTATTCCTTGAGCGAGCGGCCAGTCCGCGTCGTGACTTCGACGAGCATCGTGACGAAGGGCTCGCCGACGGCGGCGCGCGACGTGACTCGGATCACCGGGCGTCCGTTGCGATCCGCCGCGACCTGGAGATCGAAACCCGACAGGAATGCGGGCCGCTCGAGTCCGTAGCGCTCGAACGTTTCGTACGGCGCAAGCGACACCTTCAGACCCTGGAGCTCTTCCGGGGTCGCCGTGAGGGGGATCTGAGCCTGAAAGGGTTGATTGAGTGCGGATTGCAGCTCGATGTCGCCCAATCCGAGTGCCCATGCCCCGAGGGGAGCGGCCATTAAAGGCAACATGCCCCAACGTGCCAGTGCTCTCATGCAATCTCCCTAGCTACCTCGGCCGCGCGATCCGCCTCAACCTGTTGCTGCCACAGCAGAAATCGCAGGTGACGGCTCGAACGATACCTTACATAAACTGATTTACCAAAATCTCGGCGATCTGCACGCTGTTGGTCGCCGCACCCTTGCGAACGTTGTCGGCCACGACCCACAGATCGATCCCGCGAGGGTGCGAGACGTCTTCTCGGATCCGACCCACGAACACAGCGTCCCGGTGTGCCGCATCGGTACCCGCCGTAGGGTAGGCACCGAGCTCCCGACCGTCGATCACCACCACTCCAGGCGCGGAATTTAACAATTTCTGGACGTCCGGAACTGTGATTTTCGTTCGAGTTTCGATATGCACCGCCTCGGAATGGCCGAAGTACACCGGAACCCGAACCGCCGTCGCGTTTACCATAATATCCGGGTCCTCCATGATCTTGCGAGTTTCCCAGACCATCTTCATCTCTTCTTTCGTGTAGCCGTTGTCGAGAAAGACGTCGATTTGCGGAACGGCGTTGAAGGCGACCCACTTCTCCTTGCCGCGGACGACGGGGTCCACACCCGCGAGCAGCTGCCGAGTATGCTCCGTCAACCGCTCGAGCGCCGCGCGCCCCGCACCCGAGATTGCCTGATACGTTGCGACGTTGATGCGCTCGATGCCGGCGGCGTCGTGAATCGGCTTCAGTGCTACGACCATCTGAATCGTCGAGCAGTTCGGATTCGCGATGATGCCGCGGTTCGTGTAGTCGGCGATGCGATGGGCGTTGACCTCGGGAACGACGAGCGGAATGTCGTCCTCGTAGCGAAAATGCGAGGTGTTGTCGATCACGACCGCGCCGGCGCTTGCCGCCTTCGGCGCGAATTCGGCGGAGACCGAGCCACCCGCAGAGAATAGCGCGATCTGCACTTGCTCGAAGTCGAAGCCGTCGAGCACTTGCACGGGGATCGTCTCGTTGCGGAACTTCACGGTGCGGCCCGCAGAGCGCTCGCTCGCGAGCGGAAACAGGCGCGCGACCGGGAAGTTGCGCTCCTCGAGCACTTGAATCATGACTTCGCCGACCAGGCCGGTCGCACCGACCACGGCAACGTTATAAGAGCTGGGCATACTCAACCTCGATGCAATAGGACTGTCGACTAGGAGACGCCCGGATCAAGCGCCCTGCTTGCGACCGAGCGCGGGCACCGACGATCTGACGTCCGCGTTTTGCGCTCTATGGCGCAAATAGTGGTCCATGAGAGTCAACGCCACCATGGACTCGGCGATCGGCGTAGCTCTTAGGCCCACGCACGGGTCGTGTCGGCCCGTCGTCACGATGTCGACCGCGCGTCCTTCCTTGTCGACCGTACGTCCCGGGACCTGAATGCTCGACGTGGGTTTCAAGGCAATACTCATGAGAATGTCTTGCCCGCTCGAGATGCCGCCGAGCGTACCCCCCGAGGAATTCTTCTTGAAACCGTCGGGCGTGAGCTCGTCGCGATGCTGACTGCCGCGCTGATGAACGCACTCGAATCCATCGCCGAACTCCACGCCTTTGACTGCGTTGATGCTCATGAGCCCGCGCGCGAGCTCGGCCTCCAGCTTGTCGAACACGGGCTCACCGAGCCCGGCCGGAACGCCCGATGCCACGATGTTGATCCGCGCGCCGATCGAATCCCCGGCGGCACGCAGCTCGTCCATGAATTTCTCGAGCTCCGGCAGCCTCTGCGGGTCGGCGCAGAAGAACGGATTGTCGCCAACGCGATCGAGGTCGACACCCCCCAGCTTCAGCGGGCCGATCTCCGCCACGTAGCCGCGAATCGTCACGCCGAGCTGCTCGTGCAGATATTTGCGCGCGATTGCGCCGGCGGCAACGCGCATGACGGTCTCGCGCGCTGACGCGCGGCCCCCACCGCGATAGTCGCGGATACCGTACTTCTGGTGGTAGGTGTAGTCGGCGTGGCCCGGACGGAAGCTGTCTTTGATTTTCGAGTAGTCGCCGCTGCGCTGATCGACGTTCTCGACGAGCAGCCCGATAGCCGTACCCGTCGTGAGTCCCTCGAACACGCCGGATAGAATCTTGACTTGATCGGGCTCTTGCCGTTGCGTCACGTGGCGCGAGCGCCCGGGTCGGCGCCGGTCGAGATCGGTTTGGATGTCGGCCTCGCTCAGGGCGAGCCCCGGCGGGCAACCGTCGACCACACAACCCATCGCCAATCCGTGGCTTTCGCCAAAAGTCGTGACGGTGAACAACCGTCCGTAAGTATCGCCTGCCATTGCTGCAACTACCTTAGGGTGCCGGGCGGCGCCCGACGTCGCCCAAAACACGCGCCAATAATAATAGAGCGCGTCTACCTTCGTGGGTTGAATTCTTCGAGCTGTTCGGCCGCCAGCACGAACACGCCGTCCCCGCCGCGCTCGAACGTGAGCCAAATCATCGGCAGCTCGGGGTGGGCGGCCGAAAACGCCTCCTCGCCGCCGCCGACTTCCACGATCAGCACGCCGCCGGGCTCGAGCCGGTCACGGGCGCCCGACAACAGACGCTCCACGATTGCCAACCCGGTCGGACCGCCCGCAAGCCCCACGGCGGGCTCGTTGCGGTACTCCGCGGGCAGCTGCGCGACCTCGTCGTCCGGCACGTACGGCGGATTGGACATGATAACGCGATAACGACCGTCGCCGGGCGGGAAAAGGTCCGCATGGTAAAGGTGAACACGGGCCTCGAGGCCGTAACGCGCGACATTGTCGGCTGCGACCTCGAGCGCGCCGGGCGACACGTCCGTCGCGTCGACCTCGACATTCGGGCAATACTGCGCCGCGGCGATCGCAAGGCAGCCGCTGCCCGTGCCGATGTCGAGCACCCGGTCGCCGTCGCCGACCTCGCACCACGGCGCGAACCCACGCTCGATGACTTCCGCCAATGGCGACCGCGGCACGAGCACGCGCTCGTCGACTTTGAACCGCAAGCCCGCAAACCAAGCGTCGCCGAGCAGATAAGCGAGCGGCTTGCGCTCACGCGCGCGCCGCGCGGCAAGCGCCACGACGTCGGACACGAGGCGCGCCTCCGGCATACCGTCCCATACGCCGTCGCGCCATTCCTGCGCATGCCGCACGAGCCAATAGGCCTCGTCGGAGGCGTTGTCCGTGCCATGACCGTAGACGAGGCCATGCGCCTCGAAGAACCCGGCGAGCGCAGCGACCCACGCCTCGTAGGACGCAGCGTCGTGCAGTTGCCGTTCGAGCTCGTCGGTGCTCATGCGGCGCGCATGATACTCGCTGTGCGATAATTCGGCGCGTGCTGGGAGGAATGCTCAGGGTTCTGGTTATCGCGCTCGTCCTGCTGATCGCGGTCATGTTCATGATTCCGCATACCGCGAAGATCCAGACGCCCGTCGTCGCCAAGCTCGTCGAGCCTCCGCGCAGCCTTCCGGCCGTCGATCTCGTGGATCAGGACGGCCGGCATTTCGACTGGCAAACCCTGCACGGCGAGTTCGCGTTGCTTTACTTCGGCTTCACTCATTGCCCCGACGTCTGCCCGCTCACGTTGCGCACGCTTTCCGCCGCGCGCGCACAGATCGCGCAACGCGCTCCGGGAGCGACGCCGAAAGTGGTGTTCGTCAGCGTCGACGCGAAGCGCGACACACCGGACGTGTTACGCACGTATCTCAAAGGCTTCGACAACGAGTTCATCGGCGTCACGGGAGGCGACAAGAAACTGCGGCCACTGCTCGACTCTCTGGACGTCGCCGTGCACAAGGACACCGAGGGTCACGCCACCTACACCGTCGTGCACAGCACGAGCCTCTATTTCGTCGGACCCGATGCCGAGGTCCTCGCGCTGTCGACCGGTCCCCACGAGCCGAAAACTTTGGCGGGTGACTATTTCAAGGTCCGCCTCGCGTACTTCGCGACGCATCGCGCAGACCAGCGATGAGAATAGCCTCGCAGGCGTGGCTGCAGCACTTGCTGCCCAAGAACCTGCTGTCCGCCTGCATCTATCGAATCGCGCGATCGCGGCGTGCTTGGCTGCGCATCCCGCTCACGCGCTGGTTCGCACGCCACTACGGTATAAACATGAGCGAAGCGGCCGTCCCCACCCTCGGCGATTACGCTTGTTTCAACGATTTCTTCACGCGCGCTCTGAAGCCGGGCAGCCGGCCGCTCGACGGCGACGACCGAACCGTCGTGTCGCCGGCCGATGGAGTCCTGACGGAATTCGGCACGATCGACGCCGGCCGGTTGCTGCAGGCCAAAGGCATGGCTTACGGCTTGCGCGAGCTGGTCGGCGAAGACGGCGATGGCTGCGGCGGCGCTCGACGGTGGCCAGTTCCTCACCGTGTATCTTGCGCCGCACAACTACCACCGCGTGCACGCACCGACGGACGGTACCCTCACGCGCACGCGTTACATTCCCGGCAGTCGCTACAGCGTGAGCCGCGCGACGGCGGGTTCCATCGAGGGCTTGTTTTGCCGCAACGAGCGTGCCGTCTGTTGGTTCGACTCCCCGAACACGGACCGTTCGCCGTCGTGCTCGTAGGGGCGCTCAACGTCTCGAGCATCAGCACTTTCACTCTCGGCGAGATCGACAGCGGAGCGGGGCGCGAATGGCTCGAAGCCAGCCCGCGGCTCGCGAGGCGCGGCGAGGAAATCGCCCGCTTCAACATGGGGTCGACGGTCGTATTGTTGTTCGCGCGCGGCGCACTCGAATGGGACGCCGCCTTGACCGACGGCCAAGCGCTCAAGATGGGCAACGCCCTCGGCCGCTTGCTCGCAGGCGCGGCAAGGGCCGAGGTCGCGCGTTGACTTACGCCGTCGGCGCGACCCGCGAGACGCTGCGCCGGCGAGCGGCGCTACTTGCCACGATTCGCGCGTTCTTCGCCGCGCGCAATGTGCTCGAGGTGGAAACACCGGCTCTATCGGCGGCCGCGGTGCCCGATCTCGCGCTCGAAAGCGTGACGGCCCGTGCGCGCAGCTTCGGCGACACGCGACTCTATCTGCACACTTCCCCCGAATACGCGATGAAGCGCCTGCTCGCGGCCGGTGTGGGCGACGTCTATCAGCTCTGCCGTGTGTTTCGCGACGACGAGCTCGGCCGCTGGCACCAACCCGAATTCACGTTGCTGGAGTGGTACCGACTCGGCTGGGACGACGTCGGGCTCATGGACGAGGTCGAGGCGCTCGTTCGTGCCGTGCTCGCTACCGCCGATGCGCTCGGCCAGCTCGCCGTCAGTCGCCTCCGGCGCACCGCGCGCGTGCCGCATTGCCTACATGGACGCTTTTGCCGAGCGGCTCGGCTGCGCGTTCGACGATGAGCGTGCCATCCGCGCGGCGCTGGCGGCCCTCGAGATCGACGTGCCACCTGCGCTCGCCCGCTCGGCGCTCACGGACTTGGCCTTCGGCGTTGCCGTCGCACCGCACTTCCCGGCCGACAACCTGACTTTCGTTTGCGATTATCCGGCCGACCAAGCGGCGCTCGCTCGGCTCAAACCCGGCGCGCCTCCGGTCGCGGCTCGATTCGAGCTTTTCGCCGGCGGCGTCGAGATCGCGAACGGCTTCGCGGAGCTCACCGACGCTCGCGAGCAACGCGCGCGCTTCGAAGCCGAGCGTGAGGCGCGTCGCCGAGCGGGCCGCCACGTGCCACCGCTGGACGAAGCCTTCTTGGGGGCGCTCGAGCAAGGTCTGCCGGACTGCGCGGGAGTGGCTGTCGGCATCGACCGCCTAGTGGCCGTCGCACTCGGACTCGACGGAGTCGGTCCTACCGTGGCCTTCGAGCATCGGCCGTTCGACTGAGCCATGCACCGACGGCGAGGCCGATCACTGCTTGACGCGCGAGACGTATTCTCCCGTGCGGGTGTCCACGCGAATGACTTCCCCTTCTTCGAGAAACAACGGAACGCGGACGACGGCACCGGTCTCGAGCTTGGCCGGTTTCACGCCACCCTGCGCCGTATCGCCGCGAATGCCGGGATCCGTCTCGACGATCGCGAGCTCCACGAAATTCGGCGGCGAGACGAGCAACGGCACGTTGTTCCATAGCGTCACGATGCAGCTGTCTTGCTCCTTGAGCCATTGCCCCGCATCGCGCACGGCTTCTTTGCCGGCCGCGAACTGCTCGTAGGTGTCCGGCACCATGAAATGCCAAAACTCGCCGTCGTTGTATAGATAATCCATGTCGGTATCGACGACGTCCGCGGCTTCTGCCGAGTCGCCCGACTTGAACGTGCGCTCGACGACTCGACCGGTCTTGAGATTCCGTACCTTCACGCGATTGAACGCCTGGCCTTTGCCGGGTTTGACATACTCGTTCTCGAGGATCACGTAGGGATCGCTGTCGAGCAGGATCTTCATCCCGCTCTTGAATTCGTTGGTGCTATAACTTGCCATGCACTGAAGTCTACGTTGGGCGAAGCGCGGGATAATACTCTCAAGCCCGACGGAAACGAACTGAAGGAGCCGCCGATCCGTTCCCCCAATCTTCCCGAAACCCGCCCGAGCGCAGCCGCCGACGATGACTCGCGGGCCGTCGTGCAGCCCGACGCATCGGCCTCCTGGCAGACGGCCGTGCGCCATGCGATCCGCGACCCGGCCGAGCTCGCCGCGCTGCTCGACCTGCCACTCGAAGCACTCGGTCGCCCAGCGCAGACCGCCGAGTTTCCGCTGCTCGTCCCGCGCGGCTTTGCCGCGCGCATGCGTAAAGGCGACGTCTCGGACCCGTTGCTGCGGCAAGTCTGGCCGGCCGGCGCCGAAGCGCTGCGAACGCCGGGTTTCGAGTCGGACCCGTTGCAAGAACACGGTCTTGCGGCGCATGGCGTGCTGAAGAAATACGCGCGGCGGGCGCTGTTGATCGCAAGCGGCGCCTGCCCGATTCACTGCCGCTACTGCTTCAGGCGCGAGTTTCCCTATCAAGCACAGGTCGCCGCGCGCGCCGACTGGCGTGACGCGCTCGACGAGCTCGCCCGCGTCGGGGGCGTGGACGAGGCGATCTTGAGCGGCGGCGATCCGCTGTCGCTCGGCAATCGCCGGCTCCGCCATTTGATCGAGAAGCTCGCGACGGCCGGCGTGCAGACCGTCCGTATTCATAGTCGTTTTCCGATCGTCGTGCCCGAAAGAATCGATGCCGGGCTCATCGAGATCCTGCGCACGGCCCAGCCACGTATCGTCGTCGTCGTCCACTGCAACCACGCGAACGAGATCGACGCGAACACAGCCGCAGCGCTGCTCGGCTTGCGCCCGTATGTCGCCGCCTTGCTCAACCAAGCCGTGCTGCTGCGCGGCGTCAATGACGACGCGGCGACCCTGACAGCGCTCAGCGAGCGGCTGTTCGCGAGCGGTGTGCTGCCGTACTACCTGCACTTGCTGGACCGCGTGAACGGCACTGCGCATTTCGAAGTCGAGGCCGAAACAGCCGTCGCGCTCGTGGCCGAAATGCGGGCACGTTTGCCGGGATACCTCGTGCCACGGCTAGTCAAAGAGATCCCCAACAGTTTAAGTAAAACCCTGATCGGCTAACCGCCGTTGCGCGATTGTGACTCGCGTCCGTTTGGACACGGGCGCCGGTAGCTACACTGAGTTGACCTCCCATGGATTCGCACGCGCCCGAAGATGCCCCCAGCCCAGGCCCAAGTGCCGTTACTCGTCCTTAGCGGCCGAGAAGACGACGTCGAGCTCATCAACCGGTCGCTACGCGACGGCGGCCATCCCGTCCACTGCCACTGGGTCACCAAAATCGACGCGCTCGCGGACGCCTTCGAGGCCCACGGACCTCAATTGCTCTGGTTCTTTCCGGACAGCCTGCCGACACCGATCCGCGACGTTGCCAAGATCCGTCAACAGGCGGGCCCCATGGTGCCGCTGGTCGTCGTGCGCAAGGCCGCCGACGAGAACGAAATCGCCGAAGCCATGCAGGCCGGCGCACAGGATCTCGTCTCGCTCGAGCCAAACGGACGCGGCTGCGCAGCGTCGCCGAGCGCGAGTTGCGCGCCTATCCGGCTCGAGCGCGCCTTGAACGAGACGCTGCAGTCGGCCAGCCAGTACAAAAGACAGCTCAAGGCCTTCATGGCCGGCTCGGTCGACGCAATCGCGCACGTGCAGGAAGGCATCGTCGTCGAGGCCAACCGGCGTGGGCGGAGCTCTTCGGGCACCGAGACTCCGACGCCGTGCTCGGCCCGCTCATGGATCCCTTCGAGCCCGGCAGCCAGGCAGCGCTCAAGGGCGCGCTCGTAGCCTGCGCCAAGGGACAGTGGGAGGCCGAGTCGCTCAAGGTCACGGCGCGCGCCGGCGACGGCTCGACGCTGCCGCTCGAGCTCCAGCTCGACGCGACGACGTTCGACGGCGAGCCGGCCGTGAAGCTCTGCGTGCAACGCCGAACGGCCGAGCCGCAAGAACCGGAGCAACTCGTCGAGGAAGCGGTCAACAAGGATCCCGTGACGGGCTTCTACCATCGACGCCGCTTTCTCGAGCTTCTGACCGACAGGCTCGATGCGAGCCACCGCGCCGGCGTGCGCGCGCTCGCCTACATTCGCCCGGACAATTTCGCCGAGATCGAGGACGAAGTCGGACCGATCGCGAGCGAAGACATCCTCGATGCAGCTCGCCGAGCTTCTGAGCGCGCTTGCGCCAACCGCACGATCTTTGCGGTCGATTCGGCGGCACCGTGTTCACGTTCCTGCTCGAGCGCGGCACGCTGCGCGACGTCGAAGCCTGGGCCGAGCAACGCGCTGGCGCGCATCGCCGATCACATCTTCGAGGTCGCCCAGAACACGCTCATCGATCACGTGCACGATCGGCCTCGCCGAGATCGGGCCCGGCCACGGACCGCGTCGAGAAGCTGATCGCCGACGCCGAGCGCGCCAATCAACGCGGCCGCCAGCACGGCGGCAATCAGCGTCGTGCTCGAGGAGACCTCGGACGAAAGCACGCGCGTGCAACGCTTCGACGAGCTCTGGGTGCAGCAGATCAAGTCCGCGCTGTGGAGAACCGTTTCAGGCTCGCGCATCTGCCGATCGCGAACCTCAGCGGCGAGCCGAGGACGCATGTTCGATACGGTCATCCGCATGATCGACGCACCAGGGCGACGAGGTGCCTGCCTCGCGAGTTCATGCCCGCGGCCGCGCGCAACCGCTGCTGCGAGCCATCGACCGCTGGGTCATCGGCGCAGCCTCTCGTATCTGCGCAACGCATGCCCTCGACCTGCGTATTCGTCAAGCTGTCGCGCGAATCGATCATCGACAAGACGCTCGATCCATTGGCTCGACAAGGCCGTCGAGGGCAACGGCGCAGCCCGCGACGGCTCTGCTTCCAGGTCAGCGAGGAAGACGCGACGCAGTACCTCAAGCAGACCAACGCCTTGGCCGAGCAGCTTAAGCGGCCAGGGCCTCTACTTCGCCGATCGAGCACTTCGGCATCGGCCGCGACTCCGCTGCGCGTGCTCGCGCAAACGCCGATGGACTATCTGAAGATCGACGGCTCGCTGATGCAAAGCCTATCGACCAACCGCGCAGCTGCAGGAGAAAGTCCGCGAGTTCGTCAAGGCCGCGGCCAGAACGCAAGATCGAGACGATCGCCGAGCGCGTCGAGGACGCGAACACGATGGCCGTGCTGTTCCAGCTCGGCGCCGCCTACATGCAGGGCCACTACGTCCACGAGCCGGAGGTCGTGCTGGCCGAAGCACACTGACGCGCCGATCCCGCGCGGCGCCTACTCCACCGCGATGCTTTCGACCTTGCGCCAGCCTCGCGGCAGCGCCGCTGCCGCGCCGACCGCGCACGCCGCGATAGTGCTCGAGATCGCCGGGCTTCACGTCCATCTGCCGCTGGCCGGCGCCTGATCTTCAGCGCCTGCTCCGGACCGAGCACGCGATCGCCGCGAGCGCCTCGCCGCTCTTGCTTCGGGCAGCCCGAGGATCTTGTTGCCCTTGCCGCGCGCGAGCTCGGGCAACTCCTCGAGCTCGAAGACGAGCAGGCGCCCGTCGCTCGACACGGCCGCGATGCAGCGCTGCGTCCGGGCCGACGGCCGCGGCCGGCACGACCGAGGCTGCCCGTGCGGCACGCGCAGCACCGCCTTGCCGGCCTTGTTGCGCGAGTACAGCTCCTCGAGCTTGACGACGAAACCGTAGCCCGCGGACGAGGCCACGACCCAGCGGTCCTCGGGCTGGCCGATCAGCACGGCGCGAAAGCTCGCGCCGTCGGGCGGATTGAAATGCCCGGACAAGCGGCTCGCCCTGGCCGCGCGCCGACGGCAGCGTGTGCGCACCGACGCTATAGGCGCGGCCCGTGCTGTCGACGAACACGGCAGGCTGATTGCTGCGGCCACGGCGCCGCGGCCAGAAACTGATCGCCCGAGCGATACGACAGAGCGACTCGACGTCGACCTCGTGACCCTTGGCCGCGCGCGCCCAGCCGCGCTCCGACAGCATCGACGGTCACGGGATCGCTCGTGACGAGCTCGGACTCGGCGATGGCCTGCGCCGGCTTCGCGCTCGACGATCGCCGTGCGGCGCGCGTCGCCGTGCTGCTCGGCGAGCTCGGTGAGCTCACCCTTGATCAGCTTCGCGAGCCTCGCCTTGGACTTCAGCGTCGCCTCGAGATCGGCCTGCTCGGTCGCGAGCTCCTCCTGCTCGCCGCGAATCTTCATTTCCTCGAGCTTGGCGAGATGGCGCAGCTTGCAGCTCGAGGATCGCTTCGGCCTGCGTCGTCGCGAGAGCTTGAAGCGCTTCATGAGCACGGGCTTGGGCTCGTCCTCGGTCCGGATGATCTTGATGACCGCGTCGATGTTCAGGTAGGCGATCAGCAGACCGTCGAGAATGTGCAGCCGCCGCGTCACGCGCTCGAGGCGGTGCTGCGAGCCGCCGTCTGACCGTCGTCGTGCGGAACTCGAGCCATTGCTCGAGCAGCAGCCTTGAGGCCGAAGACGCTGCGGCCGGCCGTCGAGGCCGATCACGTTGATATTGACGCGGATCGCTGCGCTCGAGATCGGTCGTCGCGAACAGATGACTCATGAGCGCATCGAGATCGACGCGTTCGGCCTCGGCGCCGAGCACGAGCCGCGTCGGGCTCTCGTGATCCGACTCGTCGCGCAGATCCTCGATCATCGGCAGCTTCTTGGCGCGCATCTGCGCGGCGATCTGCTCGAGCACCTTGGCGCCCGAGGTCTGAAACGGCAGCTCGTTGATCACGATCTCGCCGTCCTCGATCTCGAAGCGCGCGCGCAGACGCAGCGTAGCCGGCGCCGGTCTTGTAGATCTGCGACGATATCCTCGCGGCTCGAGACGAGCTCGCCGCCGGTCGGGAAATCCGGCCCCTTGATGTGTTTCGCATGAGTCTGGCCGAGCGTCGCGTTCGGGCTCGTCGAGCAGGCGGATCAGCGCCGCCGCGACCTCGCGCAAATTGTGCGGCGGCACGTCCGTGGACATGCCGACCGCGATGCCGCTCGTGCCGTTCAACAGCAAGTTCGGCAGCTGCGCCGGCAGGAGCGTCGGCTCGTTCAGCGTGCCGTCGAAGTTCGGCGCCCAGTCGACCGTGCCTTGCTCGAGCTCGGCGAGCAGCACCTGCGCGTAGCGCGTCAGAGCTGCGCCTCGGTGTAACGCATCGCGGCAAACGATTTCGGGTCGTCCTGCGAGCCCCAGTTGCCTTGGCCGTCGACGATCGGATAGCGATAGCTGAACGGCTGCGCCATGTGGACCATGGCTTCGTAGCAGGCGCGATCGCCGTGCGGATGAAACTTGCCGAGCACGTCGCCGACCGTGCGCGCGGCCTTCTTCGGCTTCGAGCGGCCGAAAGGCCGAGGTCGCTCATCGCGTAGATGATGCGCCGCTGCACGGGCTTCAACCCGTCGCCGATATGCGGCAGCGCGCGGTCGAGAATCACGTACATCGAGTAGTCGAGGTATGCCTTCTCGGTGAACACCGCGAGCGGCACGCGCTCGATGCCCTCGAAGTTGAGCTCCTGCATGCTCCCTCCCGGACTGCGTCTCAGCGGCGCAGCCTCTCGCGAGGTTGCCTCTTCTCCCTGTAGCCAGTTGCGCGCGCGAGTCCGGGACGCGCGCTTGCGTTCGGCGAGCCAGCATCAACGTCGGCATGATCCTTCTCGGAGCCACTCGCCGATCCGCGTTGCCTTGCGAGCGCATGTCCATGACTGCGACGACGCTCGCGCACGAGTCGCCGCGTTCGCGCCATCGTCGTCTCGCGCAGCTGCGACGGATCCATCTCGCCGAGACCCTTGAAACGCGTGACCGAGACCTTGCCGCGATTTCTTCTCGGCTTCGATGCGGTCGAGAATCATGTCGCGCTCGGCATCGTCGAGCGCGTAGAACACTTCCTTGCCGACGTCGATCCGATACAACGGCGGCATCGCGATGAATACGTGACCCGCCTCGACGAGCGGCCGGAAGTGCTTCAAGAACAGCGCGCACAGCAGCGTCGCGATGTGCTGACCGTCGGAATCGGCGTCCGCGAGCATGCAGATCTTGTGGTAGCGCAGCCCCTCGAGGTCGTCGGAGCCCGGATCGACGCCGATGCGCGATGCTGATGTTGTGGACCTCCTGCGAGGCCAGCAGCTCGCCCGGATCGACTTCCCAGGTGTTGAGAATCTTGCCGCGCAGCGGCATCACCGCCTGCGTCTCTCGATTACGCGCCTGCTTTGCCGAGCCGCCGGCCGAATCGCCCTCCACGAGGAAGAGCTCGGCGAGGCGCGGCTCTTGCATGCGTGCAGTCGGCGAGCTTGCCGGGCAGCGCGGGGCCGGCGACGATGCGCTTGCGCACGACTTTCTTGGCCGCCTTGAGCCGGTGCTGCGCATTGCTCGATGGCGAACTCGGCGATCTCGTCGCCGGTCTCCGGATGCTGATTGAGCCACAGCGCGAAGCTGATCCTTGATGACGCCGGCACGAAGCCGGCGCATTCGCGCGACGACAGCCTTTCCTTCGTCTGTCCGGAAAACTGCGGCTCCTCGATCTTGACCGACAGCACGAAGCTCACGCCTTCCCAGACGTCTTCGGGCGCGAGCTTGATCCCGCGCGGCAGCAGGTTCCGAAACTCGCAGAACTCGCGCAGCGCATCGGTGAGACCCGACGCGCAAGCCATTCACGTGCGTGCCGCCCTGCGGCGTCGGCATCAGGTTCACGTAGCTCTCGAGCACGGCCTCGCCGCCGTCGCGACGCCACACGAGCGCCCAATCGACAGCCTCGCGCTTGCCTTCCAGACGCCCCGAGAACGGTTGCTCGGGCAACCAGTCGCCGTCGCCGAGAGATTCCTTGAGATACTGCTCGAGGCCGCCCGTATAGACCCAGCGCTCTTGCTCTTTCGGCTTCTCGACCTCGAGCGTGACCTCGAGGCCCGGACACAGCACGGCCTTTGCGCGCAGAACGTGTTTGAGCCGCGACAGCGAAAAAGCTGCGCTGTCGAAATACTTGGGGTTCGGCCAGAACCGCAGCGTCGTGCCGGTATTGGCTTTGCCGACCTTGCCGACGACGTCGAGCTTGCCGCGGCGCACACCGTCGGCAAAGCTCATGTTGTATTCCTTGCCGTCGCGCCGAATCCAGACTTCGAGATTCTTCGACAGCGCATTGACGACCGAGACGCCGACGCCGTGCAGCCCGCCCGAGAACTGGTAGTTCTTGTTCGAGAACTTACCGCCAGCGTGCAGTTTCGTGAGGATCAGCTCGACGCCGGGCATCTTCTCTTTCGGATGCATGTCGACCGGCATGCCGCGGCCGTCGTCGGCGACCTCGAGCGAGCCGTCCTGGAACAAGGTCACGTCGATCTTCTTGGCATGCCCGGCAATGGCCTCGTCGACGCTGTTGTCGATGACCTCGTGGGCCAAGTGATTCGGCCGGGTCGTATCCGTGTACATGCCGGGACGGCGGCGCACGGGCTCCAGGCCGCTTAAGACTTCGATGTCGGCAGCGCGATAACTGGTGCTCATTGATCGCGCCTTGCGCCCGGGAAACCGTTAACCGAGCTCAAGCAAGGCGGGCGGATTGTAGCGCGATCGGACGCGAGAGCGCAGCGCGTTCGTGTGGGCTCAGTCGAGATCGGCGGCGAGCGATGCGGTGAGCTCGGGCGACGCTTTGAGCTCGTGACGGTATTGCGCATGATCGACGCCGAGCGTCAATGCACCGCCACGCTTGAGCGCCGCGACACATGTCACCGTCGAGCTCGAACCGCAGGAAATGCACGGCAGCCGTCTTGTGGTCTTGGGTCTCGCTCGAGATCCTCGTCGGCGTAGGCGAACACACGGCCCAGACGTTCGATCTCCACGTAGACGGCGTCCTCGATTCCGCCGAGTCGCTCGAGCGCTGCACGCCGCTCCGCGACGTCGGAGTACTCGATCATCATCGTGGCCTTGAGGTTCGTGCCGTCCGGGACCAGCGGGTTGTAGGCCGCCAGCTCCTCGTCGATCGCCTCGCTCTCGAAGATTCGCTCGATTCGCAGCATCTCCTGCACCTGATACTGCATCGTGAGCCGATCCTCGAAATACAGCGTCACGTGGGGGCCGATCGGCGCCTGACGATGGCGCTTGTGCGCGAGCACGCGAGTACGGAACTCCCCGCGCTGCTTGTGGTATTCCTCGAGCGACATACAGATCCGACGGTTTGAGCTTCTCCATATGACCTCCCCTGGCGGCGCTCTCAGATACCGTAGGCGCGGCGCAGCAACGCCAGCGGATGCGTCGGCTCCGCGTTACCGGCCACGGCTGCGATCTGCTCGGCGGCCATGGGGCAATCGCTCGTGAAGTGGTCGGCCTCGGCGGCATCCACTTGGCGGGCAACCGGCCGCGCGATCTTTCGCGACGTCGGACCGAACTCCTTCTTGACCGCGTAGGTCCCGTCGTGCCCCGAGCAGCGCTCGATCGGCTTCACCTGCGTGTTCGGCACGAGCTCGAGGATGTCTCGCGTCTTGAGACCGATATTCTGAACCCTGAGGTGGCATGGCACCTGGTAGCTGATCGTGCCGAGCGCGCCGCATGAAATCCGTCTTGAGCTTGCCTTCGCGATGCCGAAGCATGAGGTACTCGAACGGATCGTAGAACGCCTCGGCCACGCGTCGAACCTTCGCGTCGTCCGGGAACAGCAGCGGCAGTTCCTGCTTGAACATGAGCACGCAGGAGGGAATCGCCGCCGTGAGGTCCCAGCCCGTCGCGCACCCACTCGATCGAGCGCGTCGATGTTCGTCTCTTTGAGCGCTGTCGATCGACTTCAAGATCGCCGAGCTCGAGCTTCGGCATGCCGCAGCAGCGCTCGCGAGTCGTCAGCGCCGTGCCGATGCTCGTTGTGCTCGAAAACGGCGACGAGATCCTCGACGAGGTTCGGATGATTACGATTGCCGTAGCAGGTTGCGAATACGGCGACCTCGCCGCGCGTAACGCCGGCCGGGTCAGCGCTCGGCCGGACGGCCGATTCGGCTCTCTAGCCGCTGCCTGCGCGCTGCGCGCGTGATACTTCGGCACCGGCGCTTGCGTGTCGATGCCGAGGGTCTCTCTCGAGCACGCGCCTGCCGAGCTTCGATCGGTTGAATGCGTTGACCGCTTCCGCCACGACCGGAATGCCTGCGAGGCTGCCCACGGTGTCCGTCGCGCTCAGGAACTTGTCGCGCACGGTCGCGCGGCCGTCGTCGAAGCGCTTGACCTTGGCGCGTAGCATCAGGTGCGGAAAGTCGACGTTCCACTCATGCGGCGGCACGTACGGGCACTTCGTCATGTAGCACATGTCGCACAGATAGCAGTGATCGACGACTTCCCAGTACGCAGTCTTCGGGACCTCTGCGACTTCACCCGTATCCGTCGCATCGACTGCATCGAACAAGGTCGGAAACGAATGACAGAGACTGAAACAGCGGCGGCAGCCGTGACAGATATCGAATACACGCTCGAGCTCCGCTTCGAGCGCAGCTTGATCGGTGAATTCCGGCGACCGCCAATCGATGGGGTGACGGGTGGGTGCCTCGAGGCTGCCCTCGCGTGGAGCTTTGGTATCGGCCATGGTGTGGATCGACGCCGCCGCCCGCCCGGACAACGTCCGGACGACGGCAGATGTCTGTTCGCGCCTCGCTTAGGCGTCGAGGGTGTCGAGAGCCTTCTGGAACCGGTTGGCGTGGGAGCGCTCGGCTTTTGCCAGCGTCTCGAACCAGTCCGCGATTTCCTCGAAGCCTTCCGTACGCGCATCCTTGGCCATGCCCGGATACATGTCGGTGTATTCGTGAGTCTCGCCCGCGATGGCGGCTTTCAAATTGGCATTCGTCGCTCCGATCGGCAGGCCGGTCGCCGGATCGCCGACGGCCTCGAGATACTCGAGGTGCCCGTGCGCATGGCCGGTCTCGCCTTCCGCCGTGGAGCGAAACACGGCAGCCACGTCGTTGTAGCCCTCGACGTCCGCCTTGGCCGCAAAGTAAAGGTACCGCCGATTCGCCTGAGATTCGCCCGCAAAAGCGTCCTTGAGATGTTGTTCAGTCTTGCTGTCTTTGAGCTTCATAGATCCTCCGAAAAAAGAGCGAGCATGTTGCAACGCTTACGCAACCGTCTCAAGATCGCGCCGCGCCTATTTAGACTTGGTCTAATTCAGTAGCGGGTAATCTATGCTTGCTGCTCGAGGCTGTCAACACTGAATCGTTTGACCGAGCCGAGCGCCCTGTGTACCGTGGCGCCCTCGCCTCGACTACCGTTCACATGAGCACAGAAGACCCGAGTCTCGGCCGGCTTGAGAAATCGCTCGAGGAGCTCGAAGCGCTCGTTGCCCGCCTCGAAAGCGGCGACCTGCCGCTCGAGCAAGCACTCAAGGAATTCGAGCGAGGCGTGAAGCTCACGCGGCAATGCCAAACCGCGCTCGCGGAGGCCGAGCAAAAGGTCGAAATACTGCTGAAGAAAACGGAGCAGGCCGAGCCCGTTCCGTTCGAGCCCTCCACCGCCTCCGACGCCTAGGTCCGACACGTCGGTCCACCACGTCACCGTTCGATGTTCGGCCACGCGCGCGCGGTCTACTGCCTCACATCTGAAAGCACCCCGCGGGCACGCAGGTGTATGCAAGCACGACGCGAAGAAAAGCACGCGTTGTGCGGCGGGCACCTCGAGGTTGCGCTCGCCGCGAATGCCGTGAATCCTTCCCTGGAGGCTTGCCGCGCGCATTCATGCGCGCGAGCGTCCCGGCGAGCGCAACCTCGAGGTGCCCGCACAACGTCCCACTACGGAGTGAGTGCTAGAGCTTACGTGGCGCTTGGCGCGACGCCCTGCAGCCGCTCGATCAGCGAGCGCAAGAACACCTTGTTGAACCGCAGCTGCGCCGACGACGATGCCTGCTCGAGCAGCGTCGAGCTCACGCGCACGAGCGTCACTGGGCTCGTGGCACTGATCGTCGCAGTGCGCCGGGCGCCGCGGACGTAGCTCGTCTCGCCGAAGCAATCGCCGTCGCTCAGCGCGCCGATCTGGCGGCGGCCCGACTGCACGCTGACCGTGCCGTTGACGATGATATAGAAGCGGTCGTCGATCTCGCCTTCGCGGATGATCTCGTCGCCGGATTGATAGGTCGCACCACTCGCTCGCGCGCAGAATCTCCCAGATCTCCGAGTGCGAGAAATCGTGGAAGAACCGCAGCTTCCGCAGCAGATCGAATTGCTCCTGCCGGTCGATCCGGTCGTTCTGGTTGCGCAGCTGTCTGGTAGAGCCTGCGTGAGCGCGGCGGCGAACTCGAGGCCGTTCTTGAAGCGATCCTCGGGATCCTTCTGCAAAGCAGTGACGACGACTTGCTCGAGCTCCTCGGGAATCCCGTCGCGCAACGTGTGAATCGGCGGCGGCGTCGCGTAGACGATCTGATGCAGCAGCTTGCTCAAGTTGTTCGCGCGAAACGGCCGAAAGCCCGTCAAGAGCTCGTACATGACCGCGCCGAGCGAATATATATCCGAGCGCGGCGTAATCTCGGCCGATTGCACCTGCTCGGGCGACATGTAACTCGGCGACCCCGCGATGCCCTCGATGCGCGAAACGTCGGAATCCTTGACCAGCGCGATGCCGAAATCGATGATGCGGACGTCGTTGTCGAGCGTGAGCATGATGTTGCTCGGCTTGATGTCGCGATGGATGACGCCGCGGTTGTGCGCGTAGTGCAGCGCCTTCGCACACTTGAAAATGATCTCGACGACGTCGTCGATGCGCAGCAGATTTCGGGCTGGCAGTAGGCGGCCAGCGTGCGCGCGCCGTGCACGTGCTCGGTGACGACGTAGTAGCTGCCATTCTCCTCGCCGGCATCGTAGATCGGCAGGATGTTCGGGTGCTGCAGCCTCCCCATCATCTGCGCTTCGTTGAAGAACATCTTGCGCGTGACGCGCGCCTTCTGCTCGTCGTCGTCGCTCTCGATGTTGTAGAGCTTGATCGCGACGTCGCGGCCGTAGTAAGGATCGTGCGACAGGAACACGCGGCCGGTGCTGCCCTGCCCGACCTCGTTGATGATGTACGTACTTGCCGATTCGATCCGGCACCTCGCGAGTGCGGCGTTTTCCCGCGGGCTCGGGTTTGGGCTTTGGCCTGCACCATGAATTATGACGTCGGCAATATGAACTTGAGCTAATCACCAGGCAAACGGCCGCGTAGACGGCAGCCATGAGGTCGTCAAGCATAATGCCGAGGCCGCCTC
Organism: uncultured Gammaproteobacteria bacterium; assembly: GCA_963786385.1. Taxonomy (GTDB): domain Bacteria; phylum Pseudomonadota; class Gammaproteobacteria; order Steroidobacterales; family Rariloculaceae; genus FEN-1219. The sequence continues at coordinate 471,573 of CAWAYS010000002.1, read as the reverse complement.
CCAATCTGTGATCCACATCGCGGATCGGCCAGGGCTTGGCGATATCGAAAACTCGAAACAAGACAAACGCTAATGCCAGCCACCACAGCCGCGGCGCCGCGGAATTGCAAGCACTGTCAGCGAGCATAGCGACGATCTCGTCCAACACGATCGCCGGGATGATCGTGTTTGCCGAGCCGCCGCGCGCTTGCGCCGCAGATGCAGATGCCGGCCGCGAACGCGCCGGCCAGATGGCCACCCGCGGCACGAGCGGCAAGTCGAGCTAAACCACGCGGGCACGAGCGCGAGCAAGCTGCCGGCAGTGCCCGGCGCCCGCGGCGCAAGGCCCGCGCCGAATCCCAGAGCGAGCAGATGAACCGGGTCGCGCAGCAATCGAATGCTCGGCTGCATCGCGATGCCGCGTCAGAAGTGCAGGTATCCGCGCGTTGCGGGACTGAACGGCTCACCCTCGCGCCGGCAAACGACGTCCTGGCCGGCGACGAGCTCACCGATACGCCTGACCGCGCGTGCCACACGCCTCCAGTGCGGCCTCGACCTCTGTGCACGCGACGGCGGCGCCGTAAAGCAGAGCTCGTAGTCGTCGCCGCCGCCGAGCGCGTGCGCGAGCGCCACCTGCGGTGGAAACAGCGACAGCAACTCCGCCGAGAGAGGCATGCGCTCGACATCGACGGCGGCACCGCAGCCGCTGGCGCGGCAGATGTGGCCGAGATCGGCGAGCAGCCCGTCGGAAACGTCGATCGCCGCAGTGCGCAAGCGGCGCGAGCGCGAGCCCCGCCGCCACGCGCGGCGTGGGAGATAAAAAGCGCTCGGCGAGCGCGGCGCGGCGGCGCTGCGTTCGACGCTTCGCGTCCTCGCCGAGCAACGCGAACCCGGCCGCGCCGTCGCCGAGCGTGCCCGGTCACGTAGACGTCGTCGCCGAGCTTGCCGCCCCCGCGCGTCAGCAGCGGCCTCCCGGCACCGTGCCGATGAGCTGCAACGTCACCGTCAGCGGCCCGCGCGTGAGATCGCCGCCGACCAGCTCGACGCCGAAGCGCTGCCCGCGAGCTCGAAAAGCCCGCGGCGAAAGCCTTCGAGCCAGGCGGCGTCGGCTTGCGGCAGAGTCAGCGCGAGCGTGCACCAGCGCGGCGCGCGCGCCCATGGCCGCGAGGTCGCTGAAATTGACGGCCAGCAGCCGATAGCCGATGCCAGCGGGCGGCATATCGACGCGGGAAATGCACGCCGGCGAACCAACGTGTCGACGGCAACGGCGAGCGGCCCCTTCGACATCGACGACCGCCGCATCGTCGCCGATACCGAGCAACACGGCGGGGTCTTTCACGTGCCCGTGAAATAGTGCTCGATGATCTCGAACTCGCCCAGCTCATCGGGCGCATCCCCGGACCGGCTTGCGCTCGTCGCAGCTCTCGCGCAGACTTGTCGAGCACGGCATTCACGAAGCGAAAACCCTCGGCCGCGCCGTACCGCTTTGCCAGCTCGACGGCCTCGTTGATAACGACTTTGGTCGGCATGTCGCGCCGGTGCTTGAGCTCGGCCAGCGCGAGCCAGCAGGATCGCGCGACCGACGGCGTCGAGCTGATCGAGCCACGCGTGGCGTGCTGCGCAGATGAGCGCATCGAGCGCTTCCCACGCGTCGAGAACGCGCCCTCGAACAGTTTGAAGTAGACCTTGTCGCACGCGCGCATACTCCGAGCTCCGACGAGAATTGCGCATCAGCTCGCCACGGACGTGACCCGCGAGCTGCCGCTGATACAGCGCCTTGACCAGCAGCTCCCGAGCGCGCTGCCGCGAACGCGACGCGCTTCGTTCCGAGCCAAATGCTATTGCTCCAGCTGGCGCAGCAGACTCGCCATCTGGATCGCGGCGAGCGCCGCGTCGGCGCCCTTGTTCCCGGCCTTCGTCCCGGCGCGCTCGATGGCCTGCTCGATCGTATCGACGGTCAAGATGCCGAAGCCGACCGGAATGCCGTGAGCCGAGCGCTCGGCGCGAACCCGCTGCTGGCCTCGCCCGCCACGTAGTCGAAGTGCGGCGTCGCGCCGCGGATCACGCAGCCGAGCGCGATCAGCGCATCGTAGCGCCGGCTCGCGGCCATCTTCTTGATCGCGAGCGGCGTCTCGAAAGCGCCGGGCACGCGCACGACCTCGATGTCGCCAGGCCTCCGCGCCGTGCTTGACGAGCGTGTCGACCGCGGCCGTCGAGCAGCCGGTCGACGATGAAATCGTTGAATCGCGACGCGACGATGCCGAAGCGCAAGCCGCGCGCATTGAAGTCGCCCTCGAGGCGTCTTGATGCGCTCATCCATTGCGTGTCGACCCGCTCCGGCGTCGCAATCGACACGTACTCGACGACCTCGAGACCGAAGCCGGACAACGCGTGCATCTGCTTCGGCGCGCTCAGCACGCGCATCCGCTCACGCCGAGCGCGCGCAGGATCTGCGCGCCCGTGCCGAAGGTTCGGAGCTCCATGGCCTGCGCGCGCGCTCGGACGCCGGCGTTCCTGCGCGGCTCAGGCCGCGCACGGCGCCCATGAGTTCCGCGCGCCGATTCCTCCTGGCGCAAGATCACGATCGACGCCGTGCTCGTCCTCGGCGATCCCCCGCATCGCGCTGCGCAGCGGCCAGCCGAGATCGCTCGATCGCGAATGCCGACGACGTCGCCGAGCGTGTCCTGCCGATGCACGCGCACGAGCGTCGGGCGCCGTCGGGTCGATCTCGCCGCGCACGAGCGCCAGATGCACGGTGCGATTGCACGTGATCCTCGAAGCAGAACATGCGAAACGGCCCGAAGGCCGTGTCGATCTCGAGTTCGCCGATCGTCTCGACGGACTCCTCCTTGGCGAGCCGGTACTCGATCAAATCGGCGATCGTGCCGATCTTCAGCCCGTGGCGGCGGGCGAAGCGCACGAGGTCGTCGCGGCGCGCCATCGCGCCGTCGTCGTTCAAGATCTCGACGATCACGGCCGCGGGCTCGAGACCCGCGAGCCGCGCGAGATCGCATCCGGCCTCGGTATGTCCCGCGCGCGTGAGCACGCCGCCGGGCTGCGCCATCAGCGGAAAGATGTGCCCCGGCTGGCGCAAGTCCTCGGGCCGCGCATCGGGCGCGACGGCGGCGAGCACGGTGCGCGCACGATCGTGCGCCGAGATGCCCGTCGTGACGCCTTCGGCAGCCTCGATCGACACCGTGAAATTAGTCGTCTTGCGCGCGATCGGTGTCGCTGACCATGAGCGGCAGACGCAGCTGCTCGCAGCGCTGCCGCGTCAGCGTCAGGCAAATCAGCCCGCGCCCGTAGCGCGCCATGAAGTTGATGTCTTCGCGCCGGACCTTGGTCGCGGCCATGATGAGGTCGCCTTCGTTCTCGCGATCCTCGTCGTCGAGAATGACGACCATCTCGGCCGGCGCTGACAGCGCCGCGATGATGTCCTCGGTCTGATTCGAGCCCGGACCAGGCAGGTCAGTCGTTGCGTTCGCGTAACCATGGTCTTCGAGAACCTCTCATGATCCACCGCACCCGTCGCCGCAGCCCGCATCGAGGCGTTCGAGTACCGAGCGATGAGATCGACCTCAATATTAACAGCGCGCACCGCGCTCGTACCCGCCGATCATCGTCAGCCCGCGCGTATGCGGCATGATGTTGACCTCGAAGCTCGCTGACCGGCCGACCGCGTTGACGGTCAGGCTCACGCCGTCGATCGGCGATCGAGCCTTTGCGGGCAACGTAGCGCGCAAGCCGCCCGGGCACCTCGACCGTCAGCCGCACCGACCGCGCCGTCGGGCACGCTAGCGCGCGACACGGCCGACGCCGTCGACGTGGCCGGTCACGAGATGCCCGTCGAGCGTGTCGCCGACCTGCAGCGGCGGCTCGAGATTCACGCGTGCGCCGACGGCCAGCGCGCCGAGCGTCGTGACCGCGAGGGTCTCGGCAGAGACGTCGGCGGCGAATCGGTCGGCCGAGCACTCGGTTGCCGTCAGGCACGCGCCGTTGACGGCGATGCTCGCACCTAGCGTGAGTGAATCGAGCAAGCCGGGCTCGAAAGCGACGACGATCCGCCGGTCCTACCCACCGGCCTCTGCTCGACGATCCGGCCCAAGCCTTTGACGATGCCTGAAAACATCCGCCCTTCCCCGGGGGCCTAAGCGCCCGCCACGCTACTGGGCCGCGCGACGATCCGCAAGTCGTCGCCGAGCTTCCTGAACTCCTCGAACGAGAAGGTCCATGCGCGATCGAGGGACGTGAGCGACGGCACGTCGAACATGCCGCACTGCCGACGCGCCGAGCACGACGGGAGCCGTGTAGATCACGAGCTCGTCGATGAGCCCGGCGGCAAGCAACGCACCGTTCAAACCGGCGCCCGCCTCGACCCAGACGTCGTTGATCTCGAGCTCGCCGAGTCTTGCCAGCACGGCCGACAGGTCGCAGTGCTGCTCGCCCGCGACACGCTCGATGCGCGCGCCGGCAGAGCGCAGGGCCGCGGCAGCCGAGCCGCCCTCTTGCGTCGTGAATATCAATACGTCGCCCGGCAGGGCCAATGTTCGCGCCGTCGGCGGCGTTTTGAGCTGCGCGTCCACGATGACGCGCAGCGGCTGCTCGACGCCGAGGCTCGAATCGATGCCGGCCTCCTGCGGGCGCGCGGTCAATGCCGGGTTGTCGGCCCGCATCGTGCCGCTACCGGTCATGATCGCGCTCGACAGCGCACGCCAACGTTGCACGTCGGCCCGCGCCGGCGAACCCGTAATCCATTGGCTCGATCCGTTGGCCAAGGCCGTCCGACCGTCGAGGCTTGCCGCGATCTTGCTGCGCACCCACGGCGTGCCCCTGCGCATGCGCGCGAAAAAGCCGCGATTCAGCGGCTCGGCCGCTTGCTCGAGCACACCGCCCTCGACCGCGATGCCGGCGGCGGCGAGCTCCCGCGCGCCGCCACCGCCGACTCGGGGGTTTGGATCGCCACCGGCGAATACCACGCGGGCCACACCGGCCTCGATGAGCGCCTTCGTGCACGGCCCGGTGCGTCCGAGGTGACAGCACGGCTCGAGCGTCACGTAGACGGTCGCGCCGCGGGCGTCGCTCGCCGGCTGCTGCGAGCGCGACGCGCTCCGCGTGCGGCCCACCCACCGGCGCGGTCCAGCCCGAGCCGACGACCCGCTCGCCATTGACGAGGACGCAGCCCACGGTCGGATTCGGTGCGGTGTCGTAGAGCCCTCGAGCCGCGAACCGCAGCGCTTCGGCCATGTACTCGTAGTCGCGCGCGCTGACAGGCACGTCGTTGTGCTCACCGTCGCTCATTTGCTTTTCGGCTCGTCGTCTTCGGGCAGCAACGACATCTGCTCTCGGTCCGCGCGCACGCGCGGCAAGGCGCGCAGGCGCTCGATCTCTTGCTGAAACTCCGTGACGTCCTGGAAGCTTCGGTAAACGGACGCGAAGCGCACGTAGGCGACCTCGTCGAGCCGTCGCAACTCCTCCATGACGAGATCGCCGATGAGGCGGCTCTCGATCTCCCGCTCGCCGAGCGTCTGCAGCTCGTGAATGATGTGCTCGATGCTGCGTTCGATCTCCTCGCGCTGCACGGGCCGTTTCTGCAAGGCGTTCAAGAATCCGTTGCGCAGCTTGCCGACGTCGAACGGCTCGCGCCTGTCGTCGCGCTTCGTCACGTAAGGCATGACGAGCTCGGGCGACTCGAACGTCGTGAAGCGCTCGCCGCAGGACAAGCACTCGCGACGCCGACGGACTTGCCGGCCGTCGCCTGCGAGCCGCGAATCGATGACCTTCGTGTCCTCGAAGTTGCAGAACGGGCAATGCATGTCAGTCGGAGAGCGCTTCGACGACTCCGGTCCAAGCCGCGGCAAGATTTGCGCGGTTGTAACCGCCTCCTCCCATCGCGACCAACCGTCCCTTTGCGTGCCGATCGGCCAGCTCTCGGAGCCGGCGAGCCGCGTGCGCGTGCGCAGCGGCCGTGTATTGCAGGTGCGTGATCGGATCGCCGGCCAAACTGATCGGCACCGCACTGCAAGAAGATGAGCTCCGGATGCGCCGCGTCGACGTAGCGCTCGACCTCTTGCCAGGCGGCCATGAACGCCTCGTCGCCGGCCCCCGGCGGCATCGGCACGTTGAGCTTGGTCCCGACCGCGGGGCCTCGGCCCGTCTCGCTGCGGCTGCCGGTGCCCGGGTACAGGAATCTGCCGTCCTCGTGCAGATCGGCGAACGCGAGATCGGGATCCTCCTCGAACGCGTAGAAGACGCCGTCGCCGTGGTGCGCATCGATATCGACGTAGGCGACCGTGCTCAGACCGTACACGCGGCGAGCGGCTTCCACGGCAACCCCGCAATCGTTGAACACGCAGAAGCCCGCTGCTTGGCCGCGCGCGGCATGGTGCAGTCCGCCGATCGGAATGAAGGCGCGCGAAGTCGGTCCGCGCATGACGACTTCGAGAGCTTCGAGCGTGCCGCCGACGACGAAACGTTGCCGCTTCGAAAACGCCGGGGTATGCCGGCGTGTCGCCGCCGTCGAGCATGCCGCTGCCTCTCGCGGACGCCTCGTGCACGAAATCGACGTAGCGCGGCTCATGGAAGTACTCGAGCTCCGCGCGCGTCGCCTGGCGCGGCCGATGCAGCGCGAGACCGCCGAACACCGCGGAGCGTTGCATCTGGGCCATGAAGGCGTCATAGCGATCCGGTCCGAAGGGATGACCTTGCGGAAATCCGTAGCTCGCAAGCTCTTGCCCGGCGATCAGGGTGACGGAAGCTGCCATTTTCAGTTGCCGATGATTTGCACGGCGCCGATAATCCGAGCCCCGTTTGGATCCGCAGAGCTTATGGCGCAGTACATCTATACCACGAACCGGCTCGCCAAAGTCGTGCCGCCGAAGCGCTTCATCCTGCGCGACATCAGCTTGAGCTTCTTCCCGGGCGCCAAGATCGGCGTGCTCGGTCTGAACGGCTCCGGCAAGTCCACGCTGCTCAGAATCATGGCCGGCGTCGACAAGGAGTTCGACGGCGAGGCGCGGCCGCAGCCCGGCATCAAGATCGGATTCCTGCCCCAGGAGCCCGAGCTCGATCCGACCAAGAACGTGCGCCAAGCCGTCGAGGAAGGCGTCGCGGACACCCTCGAGCTCGTGCATCGATTCAACGAGATCAGCGACAAGTTCGCCGAGCCGCTCGAAGACGACGAGATGAACAAGCTGCTCGAGGAGCAAGGCAAGCTCCAGGACGCGATCGACGCCGCCGGCGGCTGGGAGATCGAGCGCAAGCTCGAGATCGCGGCCGACGCGCTGCGCCTGCCGCCGTGGGAAGCCGAAATCAAAGCGCTGTCGGGCGGCGAGCGGCGCCGAGTCGCGCTGTGCCGATTGCTGCTCTCCAACCCCGACATGCTGCTGCTCGACGAGCCGACGAACCATCTCGACGCCGAATCGGTCGCCTGGCTCGAGCGATTCCTCGCCGAGTATCCGGGCACCGTCATGGCCGTGACCCACGATCGCTATTTCCTCGACAACGTCGCCGGCTGGATTCTCGAGCTCGATCGCGGCCACGGCATTCCGTGGGAAGGCAACTACAGCTCCTGGCTCGAGCAGAAAGAGCAGCGCCTGGAGCTCGAGGAGAAGCAGGAAGTCGCGCGGCAACGCGCGATCAAGACCGAGCTCGAGTGGGTCCGCACGAACCCGCAGCGCGCGGCGCGCCAAAGTCCAAGGCCCGCCTGCAGCGCTTCGACGAGCTCAACTCCAAGGACTTTCAAGGCCGCAACGAGACGAACGAGATCTACATCCCGCCGGGCCCCCGGCTCGGCGACCTCGTCATCGAGGCCGACGACGTCGGCAAGGCTTTCGGTGATCGCGTGCTGTTCGAGAACCTGTCGTTCAGCCTGCCGCCCGGCGGCATCGTCGGCGTGATCGGACCGAACGGCGCGGGCAAGACGACGCTGTTCCGTATGCTTGTGCGGCTCAAGAGCCGCCCGACGAGCGGCACGATCCGCGTCGGCGACAGCGTCAGCTCGCGTACGTCGACCAGAGCCGCGACTCGCTCGATCGCCGAGAAAACCGTCTGGGAAGAGATCAGCGACGAGCCAGGACATTCTGCGCGTCGGCAACTACGAGACTCCGTCGCGCGCCTACGTGGGGCGGTTCAACTTCCGCGGCACCGACCAACAGAAGAAGGTCGGCCTGCTGTCGGGCGGCGAGCGCAACCGCGTGCATCTGGCCAAAGTGCTGCGCTCGGGCGGCAACGTGCTGCTGCTCGACGAGCCGACGAACGATCTCGACGTCGAGACCCTGCGCGCGCTCTAGAGGAGGCCCTGTTGAGCTTTCCGGGCTGCGCGGTCGTGATCTCGCACGATCGCTGGTTCCTCGATCGCATCGCGACGCATATCCTCGCGTTCGAAGGCGACAGCGAGGTCGTCTACTTCCAGGGTAACTACGCCGACTACGCCGCGGATCTCAAGCGCCGCAAGGGCGAGGACGCGGACCAGCCCCACCGCCTGCGCTACAAGCGTCTCGCCTGACCCCCACCCAACGATCGTCGCGCCGCCGTGCCGCGGCAAAGCGATCGGAGGCTGCCTCCCGTCACGGGCGTTGCCATCGACAAGCGGTTGCGAAACCGCCGTGAATCCCTCCCTGGAGGCTTCGCCGCGCGCGTCCATGCGCGCGACGATTTCGCAACCGCTTGTCGATGGCGACGCCCGGGAGGTCGCTGCCCCCAACCGAATCGGCGTCCTCGGCCGAACGCCAGCTAATGCAAACCCCCACACGAAACGGTTAGACTGCAAGATAGAGGCCAAACCCTTGTCGATTTATGTAAATAAGAACAATGGCTTCGAACAGGCGGAAACGGTCACTCGCGAATGCCCGCACTGCGGCGCACACGCTCAGCTGATTCCGGTCGCAACACCGTCGTACGAAGCTCTCGCCGCCGCGCGTCCGCGTCACGTGGGCATCGCGTATCGCTGCGCAGCCTGCAACGAACCGCGATTCGTACGTGCAGCCGCGCGCGCGTTCGAGCCCGAGCGCGTCGAGCTGTCGTCCAACCTCGTCGAGATCGAGCGGCCGCGCGAGCGATTCCAGTTCGGCTATTTGCCCGAGCCCATCGAGCGCATGCTGCGCGAGACCCTCGATTGTTACACCGCGGGGCTCTATAACGCGTTTGCATCCATGTCTCGACGCACGGTGCGGGCCGCGCTCGCCGACCTCGATGCGAACGCACCGACACGCTGGCGGGAAATCGCGACCGAGGTACTGCGAATCGGCGAGGTCGACGAGACGACCTCGAACGTTCTGGAGACCGTGCTTTTCGGCGCAGGCGAGGAGCCCCCAGAGCTCGAGGCGCAAGCGGCCGCCGTGCTGATCGAGGTCGTCAAGGACCTCCTCTACCAAGGCTACGTGCGCACGGCCAAGCTCAAGGCAGCCATGAAAATGCGCCGCTTCTTCGCCGGCGAGACGAGCTCGAAGGTCACGTCGATCGATCGCGTGCGACGCGAGCTCGCCTAGGACCGCTACTGTCCCGGCGGCGCTAGACCGCTCGAGTAAGACAGCTTCCCTTGCGCGTCGACGATGACGGCTTCGTAGCCGTCGAGCGTCTCGATGAGCTGCAAGCCCTTCTTCGCGCCGAGCACGAACAGCGTCGTCGACAACCCGTCCGTCATCGTCGCATCGGGCCCGATGACCGTTACGCTCAGAATGCCTTCCGTGGGCTTGCCCGTCGACGGATTCATGATGTGGTGATAGCGGTGGCCGTCTTCCTCGAAGAACCTCTCATAGTCACCGGATGTCGAGATCGCCTCGTCGACGATCGGCAGCCGCGTGAACACTTGATTCTCCAGCCGCGGATGGCGGATACCGACGATCCAAGGCTTGCCGCGCCGGTCTCCGATGACCCGCGTATCGCCACCTGCATTGAGCAGCGCGTTGTGGATGCCTGCCTCACGCAACATGGCTGCGGCATGCTCGACCGTGTAGCCCTTCGCGATGCCGCCGAGATTGATGCGCACACCGGGCATCGTGAACCGAATCGTGTGCCGCGCGTCGTCGAGCACGACGTGGTGATAGTCGATTTCCGGTAAGCGCGAGTCGATCTCGGCTTCGGTCGGATGCTGGTGCGTATGAAAGTCGTAGAGATAACCGACGCTCTCGTAGGTGATGTCGAATGCGCCGTGACTGAGTCTGGATAAGTCGAGCGCGCGACCGATGAGCCCAAACAGCTCCGTATCTATCGGCACGGGCTCCGTCGCAGCGCGGTCGTTGACGTGCGATATCTCGCTGTCCGGCTTGTATGTGCTCATCGATTCGTCGATGCGCCGGTACTCGGCCAGCACTTGCTCGACGAGCTTGTGGCCGCGTTGCTCGTCGTCGCTCCACAGCTCCACGGACACGCGCGTGCCCATCAGATCGATGGCTTGCCCGACCCAGCCGGCAGAGGCCGGCCGAGCGAAAGCCGCCGCGAAGAACATGCAGGCGACCGAGAAGTGGGAGCGCGTCGATTGCCGCACGCCGCCGGCGCGGCGTATTCTCGGGCTCGTAACGCCGCGAAGGAGCTTCAATATGGGCACGATCGTCACGTTGGTCATCCTTGCCGCAATCGTCTTCTGGACGATAGGGATGTACAACAACCTCGTGAACTTACGCAACCGCGTACGTAATGGTTTTTCGCAAATCGACGTTCAGCTCACGCGCCGCTACGACCTGATCCCCAATCTCGTCGAGGCCGTAAAAGGCTATATGGCGCACGAGCGCGGCACCCTCGAGGCCGTCGTCGAAGCCCGCAACGCGGCACAGGCGGGATTGAAACGGGCCGCTGCCGACCCGTCCGACGGCGAAGCCATCAAGGCACTCGCCGCGGCCGAAACGAGCCTCGGCGGTACGCTCGGCCGCCTGTTCGCGCTGGCCGAAGCGTACCCGGACCTCAAGGCCAGCCAAAACATGCAGCAATTCCAAGAAGAGCTCGCTACGACGGAGAACAAAGTGGCATTTGCGCGCCAGGCGTTCAACGACTCCGTCATGAGCTACAACAACGCCTGTCAGAACTTTCCGAGCCGCCTGATCGCCAACAACTTCGGCTTCAAGACTTCCGAGTACCTCGAGATCGGCCAGGCCGAGAAACGCGAAGCGCCGAAAGTGTCGTTCTCCTAGTCCGCCGACAGGCCGCTCGCGCCGTGGACTTCTTCACGCGCCAGGAACAGTCGCGTCGCACGAGCCGCATTCTCGTCGCGCTGTTCATGCTGTCGTTCCTCGTCTGTGCCACGGCCACGACCGCGGTCGTCGCGATCGGCGCGCGCCTCTACATGCGCAACAACGCGCTCTTTCTCGGCACCGAGCGTTGGCAAGACTGGGTCGGGGCTCACTTCGGCCTGCTCGTGATATTGGCCGGCGGCACGCTTGCCGTCATGGGACTTGCGAGCCTCTATCGAGCGGCCTCGCTGGCGCGCGGCGGCGGCCAGGTCGCACGCATGCTCGGGGCCACGCAAGTCACGGGCGGAGGCTCCGATCCGCTGCAGCGCCGGCTGCTCAACGTCGTCGAGGAGATGGCTCTTGCATCGGGTCTGCCCGTCCCCGAAGTCTACGTGCTCGAGCAGGAGCAAGGCATCAACGCGTTCGCGGCCGGACTCACGCACACGAACGCGGCCGTCACGGTGACTCGCGGAGCGCTCGAGCGGCTCACGCGCACCGAGCTCCAAGGCGTGATCGCGCACGAATTCAGCCACATCCTCAACGGCGACATGCGCCTCAACCAGCAGCTTATCGGTCTGAGCTTCGGCATCTTGGTGCTGTCGCTTGCGGGCAGATGGTTGCTGCGCAGCGCGCGTTACACGGGCCGTGGCCGCAACAACGGCGGCCTGGCAGCCGCCGTCGCCATCGGCCTGGCGCTCACGATCATCGGCGCGATCGGCTTGTTGCTGAGCCGGCTCATCAAAGCCGCGGTCTCGCGACAGCGCGAGGCGCTCGCAGATGCCTCGGGCGTACAGTTCACTCGCGATCCGACCGGCCTCGCCGGTGCGCTCAAGAAGATCGCCGGCTACACGGGCCAGCTCACGTCCGTCGAGACCGAGGAAGTCGCGCACATGCTGTTCGAGCGCGGAGCGCCGTCGTTCGCCGGCTGGTTCGCGACCCATCCGCCACTCGTCGACCGTATCAAGGCGCTCGACCCTTCCTTCGATCCGCGTGACTTGCCGGCGCCGGGCACTCCTGTCCCCGAAGCCGAGCACGCCGGCGCAGCGGCCGATGCGGCCGCGCCAATACAAGCGCTTGCGGGCGGTGCACCCAATTCGACGGCGTTGCTCGGGCGCATCGGTCAGATCGAAACACCCGAGGTCGGCAGCGCCTTGCGCGCCGCCTTGCCCGAAGAGGTTTACCATGCCGCCCACGCGCGCGACTCCAGTCTGTTGCTGGTCCTAGCGCTCGCTTTATCGGCCACGGATACTGTGCGCGAGCACCAGCTGACGTTGATCGAAAGCCAGCTCGGAGGCGTACGAGCCTCCCAGACCCGGCGGCTGTTCGAGGACTTGCGCACTCTCGACCCGCAATTACGTCTGCCCGTGCTCGAGCTCGCGTTGCCGGCGCTGCGCCAACGCCCTGCTGAGCAACTGCGCTACGTTTTCGAGCTCGTAAGCCGCATCGGCGAGCTCGACGACGCTCAGCGACTGTTCGACTATGTACTCATTCGCGTGCTCGAAGCCTTTCTACGTGCGGCGCCGAGCGCGCCGTCTCTCGGCAGCGGGCAGCAAGCCGGCAACGCGTCCGGCAAGCTCGGTATCCGCGAGGCCGTGACCGCGCTCATTGCCAATGTCGCCGCTTTCGGTCACGACGACCCCACGGCTGCACGCGCCGCGTTCGTGGCCGGCATGACGGTCGTCGGTTCGCCCACCGCAAAACCGCCGCCGTTCGAGCCCGTAACGGCCGCGCGCAATCTCGGGGAGCTCGACCGCGCCTTGCGCCGTCTCGCGACGCTACGGCCGCGCGACAAGCTACGCATACTCACAGCCGTGCTCGCGACCATCCGCCGCGACGGCCGCATCGAAGTCGAGGAAGCCGAACTGTTTCGAGCCATCGCCGCAACACTGGATTGCCCACTGCCGCCGAGCGGCCGCATCGATTTACGGCCGAGTGGCAGCGAGGCCGCAATTGGTTAAGATGCGACCCTCTGCCAGCGGACGGAACATCCATGCGTGCTCGCAAAGCGATCAGTGCCGCCCTCTTATGCTCGATTGCCACGATCGGGCTGGGCTCGGCCGCGACGGCCGCGACGAACGACGACGACGACGTCAAGCTCGCGCAAGCGATCGCCGTGGTGCACGACTTCACGCGCGACGAGAACAACGGAATACCGATCGAGCTGCTCGAGCGTGCGCGCGGCATCGCCGTGATCCCGAATCTGATTCGCGCCGGTTTCTTTCTCGGCGGGCGACGCGGGCGCGGCGTTTTGACGCTGCGCTCGGCTGACGGCGACTGGAGCAACCCGGCTTTCATCACGCTCACGGGCGGCAGCATCGGCTGGCAATTCGGTGCCGAAGCGGCCGACGTCATCCTCGTGTTCGCAAACGATCGCTCGGTGGCGAACATCGCAAACGGCAAGTTCACCTTTGCGGGCGACGCCTCCGTGCAAGCCGGCCCCATCGGCAAGCGCTCGATGGGCGCGGTCACGCTTCGTTCGGAGGTCTACGTGTATACCCACAATCGCGGACTGTTCGCAGGGGCCGCGTTCGAAGGCGCTCGCCTGGACGTCTCCGAGCAGGACGATGCGCGCTTTTATGCCGACAGCGGGGCACGGGCGCTCGATCCTCAGGGCACCGCGATCCCCGACAGCGCACGGCGCTTTCTCGACGCCCTGCGTGTCGCAGCCGCGCCGCTCGGCCCACCCGCGACTACGCGCAGCTCCGGGCAAGACGAAGGCGCAATCATCTACCCGCTGGGCCAAGGCCCGCAGTAAACATCCGTCAATACGCGAGCGCTCGCGGCTAGTGCGCCGCGGCCGTGCCGTTGTCGGCCGGCTGCTGGAACGGCCGCGGAATCGCGGGCGCGGGCTGCGGGGGCTGCTCGATTGCCGCGACGGCACTCGGGCCTCCGTCCACCGTGGCGGGCTCGTTGGACGTCGTCGGAGCCGATCGACTCGGCCGACGATTCCGAGGCCGAGGCACTCGCCGTGGAGTCGCGGCCCGGCGCACCGCCGAGCTCACCGGCGCTTTCGACCGCAACAGAGCCCGAAGCGCCCTCCGCTACCGGTTGGGACAGCGACAGGCTCGAACGGATTGGACACGTGGCTGCCGGCGATCGCGGGTAAAGGCTCACCGAGAGGCGCACCGAAAGCCGGCACTTCACTGTTCTCGTCATCGGCCGACGGTTGGCCGACACCGACGGCGGAGCCGTCGTCAGCGCCAGCGCCGGCGGCCGGACGTTTGCTCGCATCGCGCCAGCGCGCCTCGTAGGCCGCTTCTGCGGCCGCGCGCTTGTCGGCGGCGGCCTGGACGGCGGCCTCTTGCTCGACTGCCGCGCGTGCGCGCAGCGCCAACAGCTTCCGCTGCGATTCGCCCTCGAGCTGCGAGTGACGCTCGCGCTCGTCTCGAACCGCCACGGCCGCGGCGGCACGACGCGCGTTCGCACACTCGATGTCGTTCAGCGTCGCGTCGCGATCCTGGTTGCAGCGGGCAAGGGCGCCTTCCCTGGCGATAGCGTCTTCCATGAAGTCGTTGAACGAGCGCGGCACGGACTGATTACAGCCGGCAACCAACGCCCCGAAGACCAAAACCAAGCCCGCTGCTCGGACTGCGACCACGAGCTGGGTACCGACCGCAGTTCTGATTCGGTGTGACACAGCTCAGTCTGGTGCGCAATTGTTACGTCAAACGCAGCCACCTTAACGCGAACGACCGGCCTCGCCCCGCCTGCCAGTTCACAGAATCGGACAAAAATCGTGCGGCCGTAGCGGCAACTCAGGGATCGACCGCCACCACGTTGCCTGCTTCGTCGACGCGCACACCGAACACGGCCGACCAGTTTCTGTCCAAGCCCACGCGCGCCGGCTCGGCAGCCGCCGGGCGCGTCGAGAAATCGACGTCTTCCAGGCGCAAGCCGCCTTCGCCGTCGAAACCGGCCATTCGAAGGCGCGATTGGTCGAGCGACACGAACGCCGCCTTCGCCAGCCGCAGGTCGGGCAAACGCGCGTCTAGCGCCTCCAACCCTGTCGCGCCGACCCGGTACCGGTGCAACCAATGGTCCGTGGCGACGAACAGCGTTCCGGCGTCCGGACTGAAACCCAACCAGCGGACCGGCGCCGGCACCGTCGCCGGCGGCCCGAGCGGCGACACGGTTGCGGCACGCCACAGCTGCACGTGGCCTGCGTCGTCGCCCGTGGCGATCGTGGCACCGTCCGGAGCGAAATCGAGCCCGTGAATCGGCGCGCCGGCGGCTGAGCGCCCCTCCGCAACCGTGCCCCCGAGCGGGGCCACCTTCAACGACCCGACCGCGTCGCCGATGACGAGCCGCCGGCCGTCGGGCGCGAAATCTATCGCGGTCGCGGCACTGCCCGCGTCGACCTCGGCCGTGAGCACGCCGTCGCTGACCTGCCAAACACGCACCGTCGAGCCCGTCGCGCCTGCCACCCAGGTTCCGTCGGCGCTCAGCGCGACGGCTTCGACGGCCGCCACGGGCCTTTGGCCGGCGGGCCGCATCGGCAGCCCGGTGGGCGAACCCGTGACGCTCCATAGCCCGCACGGCCCCATCCTCCCCTCCCGTTGCGATCGAGTCACCCGCCGAATCCACGGCCACGCTGTCTATCGGTCCGGCATGACCGAAATAGTCGAGCCCGGAGCTCGACGCGGCGCCGTTGGAGGTCGCCCGCACTTGCAGCTGACCGGTGCTCAGCCCCACGAAGACAGCGGCCGACGCCCGCGTGACCGCCAACGCCCCCACCTGCGCCACCGTCGTGCCCTGCCCGGCCGAGTGCGCCTCGGCGGGGGGCGGCACACGCCAGCGCCGAAACACGCTGCCGCTCGCCGTCACGACAGCGAGACCGTCGGCAGAGAGCTTCGAACGCGTGACGGGCAGACTGCGCGGCAACCGCAGGTCGCGGACCACTCGACCCTCCGGCAGAGCGAGAACGTCGACGGCCCCGTCGGCCGACGTGTAGGCGAGATGCGAGCCGTCCGCCGCAAGGCTCACGCTCGCAGCGTCGACCGTCACGCCGAGCGTTTGCGGCGCCACGACTCCGCCACGCGCGGTGGCAATGTCCCATGCACGAATCACTCCGGCCGAATCGATCGTGATCATCACGGCACTCGCCGGCAGCGGCAGCACGCGTTCGATCTCGCGACCATGACGCAGCGTAGCGAGATCCGCACCGCGTCGCGGATCGATCACGCGCAGCACGCGCGGCGATACACGCAGCGCAAGATAGCGTGCGCCCGAGCCGAGGTACCAATCGCTCACGTCGTCGATGCCTTCGATGCTCGTCAGCAGCGAGCCGTCTTCGGCCTGCAACAGGCTCACGAGCGGTGCCGTGTCGACTTGCTCCGCCATGACGAGGTAATCGCCGTCGGTCGAGAAGGCCGGCGGCATCACGAATTCCGTCTGGGTTGCGAGCCGAGCCACGGGTAAGCCGCTCGTCGCGTTCCACAATGTCAGCACGTTGCCGCTCACGGCGGCGAGCCGCGTGGCGGTCGAGTTCACGGCAACGAAGCGCGCAGGCGCCGGCAGCGTGAAATCGTTGCGCAGTCGTTGCTCGGCCAGATCCCAAAGCGCAACGGCGCCGATCGCGCTCGGCGCAAGCGGCGTCGCGACCGCAAACAAGCCGGACGGCTGGACGGCGACGGCAACGCGATTTGTGCGCGTCGGATCCGGGATCGGCACGGCCTCATCCGAGTCGTCGGTAAAGGCGTCTTCGCCGAACTTCAGCCGCCAGCCGAGAAACGCACCCGCATTGTCGGCGTGACGATCGACGAGCGCGAGATGCCACGTGCCGCGCCGATCCTCGTCGGCCAGTTGCGCAAGCGGCGAGCCGCTCCCGGCAACGAGATCGTACTTCGAGTCGCCGCCACCGCCCTGCGGGAGAACGAGATTCGCTTGCGCGCCGCTCGGAGCAGTGACCGTAACCAAGAGCTCTGCGGCCGCAGGATGCGACAAATCGAGCTCGAGCTCGAACGCACCGGCCGATCCGCCCTGATCGACCGTGAGCTCGCGAACCAGCGGATGGTACTCGACGGCCGTCAGAGGCACCGGTGCCGGCGCGCCCGACGCCCCCGTCGGCGCCGGCCGACGCAGCGGGCGAAGCTCGGACACTCCCGTCGGCGTCGAGTGCGACGACGCTGTCGCGATCGAAGTCCACGCTCCAGTTCTCCCGGCGCCGGCAGCAGCATCTGGGTCTGCTCGAGCCATGGCAAGTCGTCGCCCACGAGCTCGGCCACCGCCGCTGTAGCGGCCGCCGACGAGGCCGGAGCATCGCGCGCTGCCGCTCGTTGCGCCAACAAGATCGCAGCCTCTCGCTGCTCGGCGCCTGCCGCCTGCGCAGAGCGCCGCAGCCACAAATCGCCTTCGAGCCGCTCGGCCGTTTCCTTACCGCCCGGCAATGCACGCAGCGCCGCCGCAACGGGCTCAAACGCCGTCATGTCTCCCGCCACGGCGCCGCGACGCGCAAGCATCGACGAGTACAGCCTTTGGGCCTCGTCGGCAAAGCCCGGCAAGCCACGCAACCTACCGTACGCACCCGCGGCCGCGGCAAGCGAAGACGTCGGACTCGTCAGAGTGCGGATATACGGCTGCGGTAGGTATTGCGCATACCAGAAATAGCCGCCGACGCCGAGCGCGGCAACGCCGGCCGCCGCCGCCGCCCAGCCGACCCAGCTCCATCGGCAGAACCGAGCGCACCCATCGTCGACCGAAAACCTCTTTGAGCACCCGATTGCGATACTCGACCCGACCGTCGTCGAACGTGACTACACCGGACAGTCGCAGCACATCGGCCGCCGCGGAACGTGCGGACACGACGACCCGCCGGCCTCGAGCCACCGCACGCAGCCACTTGAGCGCCTGACGCGCGGGTCCGGAACGTTGCGTCAACAACGTACGCGTTTGCGCGAGTAACGGCTCGTCTTGCATCGCGGCCGGCGACAATAATTGCTCCCGCACGACGTGCTCGACGTCCTCGAGTCGGCCGGCTTTACGGGCGACACCGCGCGCGACTTTCTGCGTGAGGTACGGGTGGCCCGCGGTCCAAGCGAGAACGCGATCCATGAGCGCCTGCGCATGCGACGGCTCACCGCCGAACCCCATCGCCAGCTGATAGGCCTGCTCGGGCAAGAAATCCGGCAGCACGATCGATGCTGCGCCCGCGAACACGGAGGCGGGGTCTTTGGCGAGTCGCGCAAGCGACGCGGTGCCTAGCACGACGAAATTCAGCCGCGCATAGTCGGGCTCCGCCGCCCGTCGCGCGTAACAAGTTTCGACCGCTGCAAGCAACTCGCCGCCGAAAGGCAGTTTCAATGCTTGCTCGATCTCGTCGATGAATACCGTAACCGCGGACGTCGTGTCCGTCAGCACGACTTCCCAAAAGAAGTCCGCGAGCCGCTCCTCGCTCGCGAGCGTGTCTCGCTCGTTCCACCAGTCGCGCAAGTCGATCGTGAGCTGCAGCTCGTGCATGACTCTATGCGCGATGCTGTAAGCCCAGCGGTCCGCTTCGGCGTCATCACCGCGCGCGCCTATCTGCGCGAGATCCACGACTGCGGCAAGTCCGCCCTGCTGACGCAACGTGCGAGCGACGCGGCCCATCAGGCTCGATTTGCCGCTGCCGCGAGGACCGAGCACGCAACAGCAGCGTTGCGATTGGATCGCGATCTCGAGTATGTGCTCGGCGGGACGCTCGACGTAACAAGGCCGATCCGGTTGGACCGGACCACCGACGACGAAAAATTCCGCGGCCTGGATGAGCTTCGGCATGCGTTAGGATTGTAGCAGCGGGGCCGCCGGCCACTCCGACACGTGATGCGACGTATTCTCAAGAGCGACAGTCTCGGCACGATCTACGCGACGCACGACGCCTGCATCGCAGCCGTCGTGCGCGATACGCGGGCTGCGCGGTTCGGTGTCGGCTGGCTTGCACGCGCCTTGGCGGCGCACGAAGCTTCGATCCTACGGCGCCTCGACGGGACTCACGGGCTGCCGACCCTGCTTATGTTCGACGGCGTAGCGCTGCGGCGCAGCTATCTGCCCGGTCACCCCATGCACGAGGCCCGACCGCAGTCACCAGCCTATTTTCGCGACGCGCTCCGCGTGCTGCGCGCAATGCATCGCCAACGTGTTGCGCACAACGATCTCGCCAAGGAAGCGAACTGGCTTCGCACGGCCGACGGCCGTGCGGCAATCGTCGACTTTCAGATCGCCTGGTATTCGCGCCGGCGCGGCAAGCTCTTTCGTGTGCTCGCCCGCGAGGACTTGCGCCATTGGCTCAAGCACAAACGTACCTACCTTCCGGACCGGCTCACGGCACGCCAGCGAGCCATTCTCGCGCGTCCTTCGTTCGGCGCACGACTCTGGAAAGCGCTTTGGAAGCCACCTTACCAATGGGCGACTCGCCGACTGCTCGGGCGAGCCGAGCGGCCCGGGGCGGCCGAAAGGCGCCATTGACCCACAGCCGTGCGGATACCGACCGCGGCTGGTATATCATTGGGCCCGCTTCCGCCGACCACGAACGAACACGTCATGGACATCTGCCACGCACACAACCTGCTCCAACCTCTCGACGTTCCGAAGCCTTTCGGCATCCGCGTTCGGTTGCGAGCCGGCGACACTTTCGTGCGTCTACTGGGTGAGAGCTGGACGCGAGAGCACTGGTATAGGACCCGCGAGGAGCGCGACAAAGCGCTTGCGGACATGGCTAGCGAGCATCTGTACTCCCGCCGCGGCGATCGGCCCACGCCGTTGTTCGAGCCCGTCGAGCGGACGAACGACTGACCCGCCTTTTCTCGCCACGAGACCCGCAACCTCCGACCGCCGCTGAGGCTGCGCTCAAGCACGTGGCACGTGGCGTGCGGCGTAGTCGCGATATTCGACGACCTCCCACTCGGCGCGCGCATCGATCCCAAACACCGAGCCGCCTGAGCCAGTCGGCCGCATCGGTCGCGGCCCCGCAGCCGAAGTCGGCGTCGAGCCCGCGCATGGTGCGCCGCTGCAGAATGTCGGTTAGAGTCCGGGCCCACTCCTCCGTCACGGCATGCACGAGCTCGGCGACGACCAAACGATCCGGCTCGTTCACGGATGCAGCGAGCTCCGCGTCGCGGGCCAGCGTCGCAATCGCGGCCGCACGCCGACCATAGACGCGCCAAAGTCTGCCCGCCTGTCGCGTGCCGAAACGTGCACCGAGCTCGGCCAAGAACTGCGCACGATCCGCTCGCGGCAGCGCACCGGGCAAGGGCCGATCGCGCGTCGGGCTCGTCCGCGGCAAGGCGGGAAAATCGCGGCGCAAGCGGCGAAGCACGTCCTCCGCAAGCGCTCGATGCGTCGTGAGCTTGCCCCCTACGATCGAATAAAGACCTCGCGCCGCACGGTGACGCCGCACGAGGTGACTTCGGGTCACGGCGCCTTCGTCGGCCCCCGGCTCGATACGGCAGCGGGCGCACGCCGGTCTGCGTGAACAGCACTCGCTCCGCAGACCCTTGGCCCCGGGAAACGCGCGGACCGTCTCGTTCACCAGGTACTCGATCTCGTGCGGCTCGATCGTCGCGTCGGCCGGGTCGCCTTCGAAGCGCTCGTCCGTCGTGCCGATCAGATAAAGATCGTTCCACGGCAGAATGAACAACGGCCGGCCGTCGCTGCCTGCTTCCGACATAGATCGCCGCACTCGGGCGCCCCGGGAAAGGCGCGACGATCAAATGACTGCCCTTCGTGCCGCCGATGAGCCGCGTGTGCGGCAGCGAGCCGAGCACGCGATCGACCCACGGCCCCGCCGCGTTGACGACGGCACCCGCACGCGCGAAGACTTCCGCTCCGGCCGCGTCGCGCCACTCGACGCCGACGACTCGGCGCTCTTCCACGCGCACGGAGCGCACGTCGGCGTACGTCGCAACGCACGGCGCCGCAGGCCACCGCGTCGACGACATTCTCGACGACGAGCCGCTCGGGAAAACGAACCTGCGCGTCGAAGTAATTTGCACCACCGAGAAGCTCGGCGCGCTCGAGGCCCGGCAGGCGGCAAGCAGCGCGTCGCGTGACAGCCGCGAGTGCCCCGGCAACGGAGCGGCGATGGCAAGCCAATCGTAGAGCGTGAGGCCGACGCCGATTTGCCACAGCTTGCGTTTGGCGCGCGCGTAGACCGGAATGAACAGCTCGAGTGGCTCGACGAGATGCGGCGCCGCCGTCAGCAGCCGCTCGCGCTCGTCGAGCGATTCGTAGACGAGCCCGAGCTCGGCATGCTCTAGATATCGCAGGCCGCCGTGAATCAAGCGCGACGATGCGCTGCTCGTGCCCGAACCGATGTCGGCCTCGGTCGATGAGTAACACGCCGAGGCCCGAGACGGCGGCCTCGCGCGCGATCGCGGCGCCATTGATTCCGGCGCCGATGACGACGACGTCAACGAAGGAAGAATCCGTGCGCGTCGAGCTCGCCGCCGTGGACACCTCGGCGCTAAGGACGAGTCTGGCCGCTCCCGCGGACTTGGTACTTGTAGCTCGTGAGCTCCGTTGCGCCGACCGGACCGCGTGCGTGGATCTTGCCCGTCGCGATGCCGATCTCCGCGCCCATACCGAACTCGCCACCGTCGGCGAACTGCGTAGACGCGTTGTGGATGAGAATCGCGCTGTCGAGCTCGTTCAGGAATCGTGCAGCCGCCACCGCATCGTCGGTGACGATCGCCTCCGTATGCGCGGAACCGTAGCGGCGAATGTGGTCCATGGCCGCGTCGAGTCCGTCGACGACTCGAACGGCAACGACGGCATCGAGAAACTCCTTGCCCCAATCGGACTCTTCGGCGTGACGCACGCGCGAGTCGGCGGCGACGTCGGCGTCGTCACCGCGCACCTCGCAACCCGCCGTCGATGAGGTCGCCGACGATCGCCTTCAGGTGTGTGGCTGCGCAGGCGCGATCGACGAGAATCGTCTCGGTTGCACCGCAAATTCCCGTGCGTCGCATCTTGGCGTTGACGGCGATGCGCCGCGCCATCTCGAGATCCGCGGCTGCATGAATATACGTGTGGCAGATGCCTTCGAGATGACTCATGACCGGCACGCGCGCGTCCTGCTGGACGCGCGCGACCAAACCTTTACCGCCGCGCGGCACGATCACGTCGATGTACTTCGCCATGTCGCGCAGCATGATGCCGACCGCTTCGCGGTCTTGCGTCGGCACGAGCTGTACTGCAGCCTGGGGCAAGCCATTGGCCACGAACGCGCGCACGAGACATGCATGAATGGCCGCGTTCGACCGCGACGCTCTCGGACCCGCCGCGCAAAATCACGGCATTACCGCTTTTCACGCACAGCGCGGCGGCGTCGGCCGTCACGTTGGGACGGCTCTCGTAGATGATGCCGATCACGCCGAGCGGCACGCGCACGCGCGCGATCTTGAGGCCGTTCGGCCGTTCCCATTCGGCGATAACCTGACCGACGGGATCCTCGCTCGCCGCGATGGCCTCGACACCGGCGGCAGTGCTTTCGAGCCGTTCATCGTCGAGCGCGAGCCGGTCGATCATCGCGCCCGAAAGGCCGTGACTCTTCGCGGCCGCGACATCCTCCGCGTTGGCCGCGAGAACGTCCGCTTTGGAGCGGCGCAGCTCAGCGGCGGCCGCCTCGAGCGCCCGGCGCTTCACGGCCGCCGGCACGCGGGCGAGCGCCTCGGCCGCCGCGCGCGCAGCGCGTCCGAGACCGATCATCTGCTCGTGGAGGTCTTGCTGAAGCTCACGTTTCGCGATGCTCACGGCGGCTATCTCGTGTCGATCAGTACCAAGTCGTCCCGATGGATGATCTCATCTCGGCCGCGATAACCCAAGATGTCGGCAATGCCCTGGGACTGTTTGCCGGCGATCATACGCGCCTCGTCGGCCGCGTAGGCGATCAGACCTCGAGCAAGCTCGCGGCCGTCACTGCCGAGCACACGCACGGCATCGCCGCGCTCGAATTGCCCGTCGACGGCGGTCACCCCAGCCGGCAACAGGCTCCGGCCCGCTGCCAACGCACGCTCGGCACCCGGATCCACGTGCAACGCGCCTCTCGGCTTGAGCGTGCCGGCGATCCACTGTTTTCGCGCCGCCGCCGGCGTCGCGTGCGGCAAAAACCACGTCGCGCGACCGCCCTCGGCAAGCACGGACAAGGGTCGAGTGACGCGCCCCGAAGCGATGCACATGCAGCAGCCCGCACCGACCGCGATGCGGGCTGCGTCGAGCTTCGTGCGCATGCCGCCCGAACCGACGCTGGAGCCCGGACCGCCGGCCATGTCGAAGTGCGCGCGCGTCAGCTCCGTGACTTGCTCGACGTAGCACGCGTTGTCGTCGACACGCGGGTCTGCCGTATAGAGACCGTCGACGTCCGACAGCAGCACGAGACACTCCGCGCTGACCATTTGCGCGACGCGCGCCGCGAGTCGGTCGTTGTCGCCGTACCTGAGCTCTTGCGTGGCCACGGTGTCGTTCTCGTTCACGACGGGCACGGCCCCATAGGCCAGCAACGTAAGTAACGTCTTGCGAGCATTGAGGTAGCGGCGCCGACTTTCGCTGTCGTCGAGCGTCAACAGCACTTGCGCCGCCGTGAGCCCCAAGCTGCCGAGTATTTCCTGGTACGCGTGTGCAAGCAGGATTTGTCCAGCCGCGGCTGCCGCCTGCTTGTCTTCGAGTCGTGCGCGGCGCGGGTCGAGCTCGAGCAACCGGCTCCCCAACGCAACGGCACCCGACGAGACGACGACGACTTCTTTGCCGGCCCCGCGCAGCTCGGTTACGTCGGTGCACACGCCTTCGAGCCACGCGCGATCCAGCGCACCCGTCTGCTGATCGACGAACAACGCGGACCCGATCTTCACGACGACGCGCTTCGCCGCAGCGAGGCGCTCCGCGTTGTGGGTCGGGTTGGCTCCGGACTTGGGCTCGCTCATGCGCACTCGCTTGCCCGCGCGGCGCGGGCTCGTCGCGTCACGCCGACTTGAGCGTCGGCTCGCCGCGCGTCACGGCCATCGCCCCGCTGCGCACGAGCGTGACGATGTCACCGGCGCCGGCCACACGCTTGAGAAATCGATCGATCTCTTGGCTGCCGCCGACGAGCTCGACGGTGTAATGAATGCCGGCCTCGTTGAGAACCCGGGCATCGAACTGTTCGAGGACGGCGTCGAGCTTGTCGCGGCCACCGTTCGCGACCTCGAGCTTGAACAGCGCGAGCTCACGCTCGATGTGATCCGCGCTCGTCATGTCGACGATGTCCACGACGTCGATGAGCTTGCCGAGCTGCTTCGTGATTTGGTCGATTACGGGATCGGCGCCCGTCGTGACGAGTGTGAGCCGCGAGACGGTTTCGTCCGCGGTGGGCGCGACGTTCAAGCTCTCGATGTTATAGCCTCGCGACGAGAAAAGATTCGCGACGCGCGCGAGCGCGCCCGCTTCGTTCTGCAGCAAGATCGAGATGATATGTCGCATCGTCCGCCCGGCAAGCCTTCAGGGGCCTTAGCCGGTCAATGTTGGCGCACAACTACAGCTATTGCAATGCACTACTTTTTCGTCAAAACTCCCAGCGCACGCGGTTTTTTCGTGCACCGACAGCTTGAATCCTGCCAGCCATGGACACGCAGATACAACCCAAACTTCCGAGCGCGCATCCGCTTGCCGGAACCGCGATGAGCGGAGCCGACATCATTGTCCAGGTGCTGGCCGACGAGGGTGTCGACACTATTTTCGGCTATAGCGGCGGCGCCATCCTGCCCACCTACGACGCCGTCTTTCGCTACAACAAGGCCCATACCGCCAATGGCGTAGAGCCGATGCCTTTGATCGTCCCGGCCAACGAGCAAGGCGCCGGCTTCATGGCCGCCGGCTACGCACGTGCGAGCGGACGAGTCGGCGTGGTCATGGTCACCTCGGGCCCCGGAGCGACCAACTGCGTGACGCCCGTGCGCGACTGCATGGCCGATTCGATTCCGATCGTCGTCATCTGCGGCCAGGTGCCGACTGCGGCGATCGGCTCGGATGCGTTCCAGGAAGCCCCGGTGAGCGCGGTCATGGGCTCCGTGGCGAAGCATGTGTTCCTCGTTACCGATCCGCAGCGGCTCGAAGCCACCGTCCGAACGGCCTTCGAGATCGCACGAACCGGCAGGCCCGGCCCGGTCGTCATCGACGTTCCCAAGGACGTCCAGAACTGGCAGGGCGCTTTTCAGGGGGAATCGCACCTGCCGATTCCCGGCTATCGCCAAAGACTCGCCGACGTCGAGGCCAATACGCTGGCGGACGCCGACTGCGAGCAATTCTTCGCGATGCTCGCCGAGAGCCGGCGGCCGCTCATCTACGCGGGCGGCGGTGTCGTCAACGGCAACGCGAGTGCAGCCATGCGCTCCTTTGCGCAGACCTACAAGATTCCCGTCGTCACGACGCTCATGGGGCTGGGCAGCTTCGACACGACGCATCCCTTGGCGTTACATATGCTCGGCATGCACGGCACGGCAAGCGCCAACTATGCGGTCGACGACTGCGACCTGCTCATCACGCTCGGCGCGCGCTTCGACGACCGCGTCGCGGCCGTGCCGGACAAGTTTGCCGCCAACGCGCGTCGCGTGCTGCATTTCGACATCGACCCCTCCGAGATCCACAAGGTCAAGAAGGCCGATTGGCACCACGTGGGCCTGCTTCCCGAGGCACTCACGGCGCTCTCGGCATACGGCCGGCGCAACGGCTTCAAAGGCGATTTCAGCACCTGGCATGCCGAGGTCGAGAACCTCAAGGCCACATACGGCCTGAACTACGACCGCAAGAGCGAGCTCATCCAGCCGCAGTACGTGATCGAGACGATGAATCGCATCACGCGTGGCGAGGCCATCATTTCCACGGGTGTCGGCCAACATCAAATGTGGGCCGCTCAGTACTGCGACTTTCGCGAGCCGCGCCTGTGGATGACGTCCGGCAGCATGGGCACCATGGGCTTCGGCTTACCGGCTGCGATCGGCGCTCAAATAGCGCGCCCCGACAAGCTCGTGATCGACGTCGACGGCGACGCGAGCATTCGCATGAACCTCGGCGAGCTCGAAACCGTCACGACTTACGACTTGCCGATCAAGATCGTCGTGCTCAACAACTTCGGCGACGGCATGGTCATGCAGTGGCAGCGTCTGTTCTTCAAAGGCCGGCTGTCTGCCAGCGACAAGTCGCTGCGCAAGAAGGACTTCGTGAAGACCGCGCAAGCGGACGGTTTCGGCTACGCCAAACGGCTCGATCGCAAGGACGACGTGGCGGCCACGCTCGAGGAGTTCTTGAGCCATGAAGGCCCCGCTTTCCTCGAGGTGCTCATCGATCCCGAAGCCGGCGTGTATCCGATGGTCGGACCGGGACTGCCGTACCGGGATATGATCACGGGCGACTTCATCCCGAACCGCTACGAGCTCGGCGCCTCGCCCGAGCCCGATCAATCCGAAATGTTCTGATCGCGATCGGGGCGATCGGCTGGCACTCAACGTAGCGCCGAGCCGTCACGCACGACCTCGATGACCGCGCGCGTGAGCGTTGCAAGGTCCTCGGGGCCGATCACGAACGGCGGCATCAGGTAGACGACGTTGCCGAACGGCCTCACCCACACGCCGCGCTCCACGAGCTGACGGCGCAAGCGATCGTGCTCGGGCTCGGCGTCGAGCTCCACGACTCCGATCGCACCGAGCACGCGTACGTCGCGGACACCGCGCATGCCACGGCACTCCTCGAGCTCGGCGCTCAGCTGCGCCGAGATGGCGGCCACTTGCTCGAGGCGTGGTTCCGAGCCGAACAAATCGAGCGATGCGTTCGCGGCAGCGCACGCGAGAGGGTTTCCGGCGAAGGTCGGACCGTGCATGAGCGCGTGCCCGAAGTCCTCGGCCAGGAACGCCGCGTAAACGCGCTCGCTGGCCACCGTGGCCGCAAGCGCCATCGTGCCGCCCGTGAGCGCCTTCGACAACGTGACGATATCGGGGACGGCGCCGGCTTGCTCGCAGGCGAACAACGTGCCGGTTCGCCCGAAGCCCGTCGCGATCTCGTCGAGAATCAGTAACAGATCGTGCCGATGCGCCGTCTCGGCGATCAGGGCCAGCGTCTCGGGGGTGTGGAACTTCATTCCGCCGGCCGCCTGAACGAGCGGCTCGACGATGATCGCCGTGAGCTCGCGCGCATGTCCGGCAACGGCGCGCTCGAATGCGGCGACACTCTCGCCGTCCGTCGGCACGGGAACCACGAGCTGCTCTGGCAGCACGCCGCCGAACAGATGGTGCATACCCTCCTCGGGATCGCAAACCGACATCGCTGCGAAGGTGTCACCGTGATAGGCGTGCCGAAAGCTCACGAAGCGCGACCTACCCACCTCGCCGCGGTTGAAGCGGTACTGCAACGCCATCTTCATGGCGACCTCGACCGCCACCGACCCCGATTCGGAGAAGAACACATGCTCGAGACCGTCCGGCAGCAGATCGGCAAGCCGGCGCGCAAGCCGCTTCGCGGGAGCATGCACGAGGCCGCCGAGCATCACGTGCGGCATGTGTTCGAGCTGCGCCGTAACCGCGGCCCGGATATGCGGGTGGTTGTAGCCGTGACACGCCGTCCACCACGACGCAATGCCATCGACGAGCGGGCGGCCGTCCGCGAGCAGTATGTGCACTCCCTCGGTGCGCACGGCCTCGAGCGGCTCGGGGGCAGTGCGCATCTGACTGTAGGGTAGCCAGAGATTGCCTGCGGTCATGTCGGTTCCGCGAAACTCACCGGAGGCCATACTACGTCAAAGCCGCGCCGCGCCGTCGAGGCCGCAGAATTCGCCGACAGCGTGGGTATACTGATCTTCCGAGCCACAACCGCCTGCGAAAGAATGAAGAGCATCACTTGTTTCAAAGCCTATGACGTTCGCGGGCGCGTGCCCGAAGAGCTCGACGAGGACATCGCGTACCGGATCGGACGGGGTTATGCCGAATTCGTCGCGCCGCGGACGGTCGCCGTCGGCCGGGACATCCGCGCCTCGAGCCCGGCGATCACGGAGGCGCTCATCAAGGGGCTCACGGACTCCGGCGTCGACGTGCTCGACATCGGCATCGGCGGCACCGAGCTCGTGTACTTCGCGACGTTTCATCAGCACCTCGACGGCGGCATCATGGTCACGGCGAGTCACAATCCGCCCAACTACAACGGCATGAAGTTCGTGCGCGCGCAGTCGCGTCCGATCAGCGCCGATACGGGGCTGCAGGACATCCGCGGGCTCGCCGAGCGCAACCAATTCAAGCCTGTCGCGGCACGCGGTACGGTGCGCTCGATCGACATCAAAGGCGACTACATCGATCACCTGCTGTCGTACGTGAACACGGCGGCGCTCGCGCCACTGAAAATCGTCTGCAACGCGGGCAACGGGGGAGCAGGCCCCGTCATCGACCTGCTCGAGCCGCACCTGCCGTTCGAGTTCGACAAGCTCCAACACAACCCGGACGGGTCTTTCCCGAACGGCGTACCCAACCCGATGATCGAGAAGAATCGCGCGATCACGACCGAGCGCGTGCGCGCGACGAAGTCGGATCTCGGCATTGCGTGGGACGGCGACTACGATCGCTGCTTCTTCTTCGACGAACACGGCCGATTCATCGAGGGCTACTACGTGGTCGGCCTGCTCGCGCAGAATTTCCTGTCCAAGTTCCCGGGCTCCAAGATCGTTCACGATCCACGACTTACGTGGAACACGCTCGACGTAATCGCCGCCAGCGGCGGCATCGCCGTGCAGAGCAAGTCGGGACACGCATTCATCAAGCAAACAGATGCGCGAAGTCGACGCGATCTACGGCGGCGAGATGAGCGCACACCACTATTTCCGCGATTTCTCGTACGCCGACAGCGGCATGATCCCTTGGCTACTCGTCGCGGAGGTCATGAGCGAGAAGCATCAGTCGCTTTCGCAGCTCGTCGGCGAGCGCATGCGGCTGTTTCCCGCCAGCGGAGAGATCAATCGGAAAGTCGACGACGCGCCTTCGCGGCTCGAAGCCGCGGAGGCCCGCTACAAGGACAAAGCCGTGGCCGTGGATCACACGGATGGGCTCAGCATGGAGTTCGCGGATTGGCGCTTCAATCTGCGCGCCTCGAATACGGAGCCGCTGCTGAGACTCAACGTGGAGAGCCGCGGCGACACGCAGCTCATGCAGGAGCGCACTGCGGAGCTGCTCGAGCTGCTCGGAGGCGAGCCGGGATGAGGCCGAGGGCCGGTTGAGCGCGCGTGGGCTCCGAGCCGCAATCGACTCTCGCCGAGGCCCTGACCGACCCGGCGTGCTACGACCATGAGGTCGCCGACGTGCGCGTCGTCGAGACGCACATTTCCTGGGTGTTCTTGACGGGACGATTTGCCTACAAGGTAAAGAAGCCCATCAAGCTGCCGTTTCTCGACTTCAGCAGCGCGCAAAGGCGCAAACACTTCTGCGACGAGGAGCTCAGGCTCAATAAACGCCTCGCGCCGACACTGTACCTCG
Organism: uncultured Gammaproteobacteria bacterium; assembly: GCA_963786385.1. GTDB lineage: Bacteria > Pseudomonadota > Gammaproteobacteria > Steroidobacterales > Rariloculaceae > FEN-1219. The sequence continues at coordinate 441,983 of CAWAYS010000002.1, read as the reverse complement.
GCGTCGTGCCGATCGGCGGGACGCCCGACGCGCCGCGCATCGGCCGAGAGCCGGCGTTCGAGCATGCGGTCAAGATGCGGCAGTTTCCACACGACGCGCGGCTGGACCGCGAGCTTGCCGCAGGCCACGTGACGCTCGATGCGGTGCTGGGATTCGCGGAGGATCTCGCGCGATTTCACGCGGACCTACCGCCCCTGTCCCGGCAAGCCACGGGCACGGCCGGCCCGGACGCCGTAGCGGCGGCCTTGGACAACCTGCAAGAGCTCGAGTCCTGCCTGCACGACCGCGAGCAGCTCGACGCGCTGGCCGGCATTCGCGACTGGACCGAGCGAACCGGCAAAGCGCTTGCGGAATGCTTCGCCCAGCGCCTCGCCGGCGGCGCTCACCGTGAGTGTCACGGCGACCTGCACCTGGAGAACCTCCTGCTCCAGGACGGCAGAGTGATGGCCTTCGACGCGCTCGAATTCGAGCCGAAACTGCGCGAGATCGACGTCATCAACGAGATGGCCTTCCTCGTCATGGACTTGCTCGCACACGGGCATACTGCGTTCGCGTATCGCTTCTTGTCTCGATATCTCGAGGTCACGGGCGACTACGAAGGGCTCGCGGTGCTGCGTTTTTATCTCGTCGAGCGAGCGCTGATCCGTGCCAAAGTTCGCGCACTGCGCGCCTCCCAAACGGCGACATCGGGTGACGGCCCTGCGCCGTACTTACGGCTCGCCGCCGAGCTTGCGGCGCCGGCCCGCCCCCTCCTCGCCATCGCGCATGGATTCTCGGCTAGCGGCAAAACTCACGTGACGGACGAGCTCATCGGCCGGCTGCCGGCCGTGCGCTTACGGTCGGACGTCGAGCGCAAACGGCTGCACGGCCTGGCGGCCGACGCCCGCACCGATTCGCCCGTCGGCGGCGGTTTGTACTCCGCCGAAATCACGGCGCAAACGTATGCGCGACTTGCCGAGCTCGGCGCGACGGGTCTTGGCAGCGAATTCAACGTCATCGTCGATGCCGCGTTTCTCGAATCCGCGTTGCGACACCGATTCCAGACCGTGGCAGAGAACGCCGGCGCCACGTTTCGAATCCTCGATTGCACGGCGCCCGAAGCCGTCCTCAGAGACCGTATCGTCGAGCGCAGCGCGGCCGGCCGCGACGCCTCCGAAGCCACGGCGAAGGTGCTCGATCACCAGCTCGCGCACGCCGAGCCGTTTGACAGCGACGAACGAGATCGCGTGGTAACTGTCTATACCAACGAGCGTATCGATTACGCGGCGTTGAGCCGCGCGCTCGCGGCTCGCTGACGACGGGACGTCCCCATGCGGCCCACTCCCGTGCGCAAGTGCGCGGGCGTGTCACTTGAAACCCGGAACCCGGCCCCAAGATAACCAACATCGGATCCTCTCTCGAAACAGGAATCAGGCCACGATGTACGACGAAAACCGCGAACCTCAAGCCGAGAACGAGTCGGCCGCAACGAGCTTGCCGGAAGACGTGCTGCTGCTCGTGCCGGTCCGCAATCTCGTGATGTTCCCCGGCGCGGTCACGCAAGTCGCGCTCGGCCGCGACATTTCCATGCGCGCGGCGCAGGAAGCCGTGCAGCACGGCCACAAGCTCGGCATCGTGCTGCAGCGGGATCCGAGCGTCGACGAGCCCGGCCCCGACGACCTCTACCGGATCGGCACCACGGTGACCGTGGTCCGCTACCTCAAAGCGCCCAACGGCATGCATCACCTGATCTGCCAGGGCGAGCAGCGGTTTCGTATCGTCGATTATCTGAAGGGGCTGCCGTTTCTCGCAGCGCGCTTCGATTTGATCAACGAGCCGGCGACGACGGACGACGCCGCCACGGAGGCGCGCGCGGCACTCCTCAAGCAAAAGGCCATGGAGGCGATCGACCTGCTGCCGCAGGTGCCCCCCGAGCTCGGCCCCACCTTGCAAAACGTCGACTCGCCCGGAGCCCTGGCTGACCTCGTGGCCGGCCTCATCGACATCAAGCCGGCCGAGAAGCAGACGATCCTCGAGACGCTCAAGGTGACGGAGCGCCTGGATCAGGTCATCGAGTATCTGACACACCGCATAGAAGTGCTGAGAATCTCGCGCGAGATCGGTGAGCAAACGCAGGGCAAGATCGACGAGCGCCAGCGCGAGTACGTGCTGCGCGAGCAGCTCAAGACGATCAAGAAGGAGCTCGGCGAAGACTCTACGCAAGACGACATCGACGAGCTGCGCGAGGCCGTCGCCAAAGCCGGAATGCCCGAAGAGGTCGAGCAGCAAGCGACCAAGGAGCTCAAGCGTCTCGACGCGATGCCCGAGGGGTCGACCGAGCACTCGATGGTGCGCACGTACCTCGATTGGCTCGTATCGCTGCCGTGGTCGACGCTCGACGACGAGAACATCGACATCGCGAAGGCGCGCGAGATCCTCGACACCGATCACTACGGACTGCCGAAGATCAAGCGCCGCATTCTCGAGTACTTGGCCGTGCGCAAGCTCAATGCCAAAGGCCGAAGCCCGATCTTGTGCTTCGTCGGGCCGCCCGGCGTCGGCAAGACCTCGCTCGGCCAGAGCATCGCGAGAGCGTTGGGCCTGAAGTTCGTGCGTGCGAGCCTGGGCGGCGTGCATGACGAGGCCGAGATCCGCGGCCACCGGCGCACGTATATCGGTTCGTTGCCGGGCAGTGTGATTCAAAGCTTGCGCAAGGCCGGCACTCGCAACCCCGTGTTCATGCTCGACGAGATGGACAAGCTCGGCGTCGGTTTCCACGGCGACCCGTCGTCCGCATTGCTCGAGGTGCTCGATCCGGAGCAAAACTCCACGTTCCGCGATCACTATCTCGACGTGCCGTTCGATTTGTCGAAGGTGCTGTTCATCGGCACCGCGAACGTGCTCGAGAACATCCCGGGCCCGCTGCGCGACCGCATGGAGATCATCGAATTGCCCGGCTACTCGCAGGACGAGAAGCTCGCGATCGCGACACGCTACCTCGTCGACCGGCAGCTCGAGGCCAACGGATTGACGGCTTCGCAGGCGACAATCACAGACGCGGCCCTGGCGGCCGTGATCGACGGCTACACGCGCGAGGCCGGCGTGCGCGGACTCGAGCGCGAGATCGGTTCGCTGCTGCGACATGCGGCCATGCAAATTGCCGAAGGCACGGCCGAGCAGATCGCGATCGACGTCGGCGACCTGCACACGATCTTGGGACCGCAGCGTTTCGAGAACGAGGTCAAGCTGCGCACGAGCGTGCCGGGCGTCGCAACGGGCCTTGCCTGGACGCCGGTGGGCGGCGACATACTGTTCATCGAAGCCAGCCTCGTGCCGGGCAAAGGCCAGCTGATCCTCACGGGCCAGCTCGGCGAGGTCATGAAGGAAAGCGCGCAAGCCGCCGTCAGCCTCGCCAAGATGCGGCTCGACAAGCTCGGCGTCGACAGATCCGTGCTCGAAACCAACGACCTGCACATACACGTGCCGGCGGGCGCGATTCCGAAAGACGGCCCCAGCGCGGGCGTGGCTATGTTCCTGGCCGTGGCCTCGCTGCTGAGCGGCAAGACGGTACGGCACGACGTGGCGATGACGGGCGAGATCAGCCTGCGAGGGCTCGTGCTGCCCATCGGCGGCGTGAAGGAGAAGACGCTCGCGGCGCTGCGCGCCGGTATCACGACGGTGATGCTGCCGGCTCGCAACAAGAAGGATCTCGAGGAGATTCCGGAGGCGGCACGCAACGAGCTCGAATTCGTGTGGCTCAACGACATCGACGATGCGCTCGCAGCGGCCCTCGACGGCGCCGATAGCCCCAGCGACACCGACAAGGCGGCGGCCTGACCGCCGCCTTCGCGGCTCGCCCCCCTAAGGGGGGCCATCGCTCGATTGGAAACGGTCCGCGCGTCGGCCACAATGCCGAGATGATCGGCCTCCGCCAAGCGGCGCGTTGAGCGCGCAACCCGACAACGACGCTCCAACCGGGAGCGGAACGCTCGACGAGGTCGCGCGCGCAAAAGTCGCCGCACTCGAGCACCGAGCGTTGCGGCGCCATATCGAAACCACCGAGAGGTCGGATGCCGTGCACGCGCGACGCGGCGACGCCGAGCTCGTGTCATTCTCCTGCAACGATTACCTCGGCCTGTCACATCATCCGGCAGTCGTCGCGGCCAGCATCGAAGCCACGCAACGCTACGGCGCCGGTGCGGGCTCCTCGCGCCTCGTCAACGGCAATCATCCGCTGTACGCGGAGCTCGAAGCCAAGCTCGCGGCGCTCAAAGGAACCGAGGACGCCGTGGTGTTCGGCAGCGGGTACCTGACGAACATCGGCGTCATCCCGGCGCTCGTCGGCCGTGCCGATCTGATCCTGCTCGACGAGCTCTGTCACAGCTGTCTGCTCGCGGGCGCCGAGCTCAGCCGCGCCCGCATCCTCGCGTTTAGGCACAACGATCTAGAGCACGCCGACTCGCTGCTCGGCACACAACGCCGGGAGCATCGTCACTGCCTGCTCGTCACGGACGGGATTTTCAGCATGGAAGGCGATCTCGCGCCGCTCGCGGATCTCGCCGCGCTCGGCGCGCGTCACGACGCGTGGCTGCTCACCGACGATGCACACGGTCTCGGCGTCGTCGGCGGCGGGCGCGGTTCGACGTTCGCGGGTTCCAGCCCCGTCGCCGTGCCGCTGCAAATGGGCACACTGTCGAAAGCCGCCGGAAGCTATGGCGGCTACCTGTGCGCCAGCCGCGCGGTCGTCGATCTCGTGCGCAATCGAGCACGCAGCCTGATCTACTCCACGGGTTTACCGCCCGGCGCCGTCGCCGCCGCGAGCAAAGCGCTCGATCTCATCGCAAGCGACAAGGAACTCGTCGCGCGGCCGCTCGCGCATGCCCGCACGTTCGCAGCCGCATTGCAGCTGCCGGCACCGGCGAGCCCGATCGTGCCGCTCGTGCTCGGCAGCGCGGCTCGCGCGCTCGAGGCGAGCGAGCGGCTGAGGCGGTCCGGCTTTCTCGTCGCCGCCATCCGGCCACCCACGGTGCCGGCGGGCACCTCGCGCTTGCGCTTTACCTTCTCGGCGGCTCACACGGAAGTGCAAGTTCTTGCGCTCGCCGCAGCGACGGCCGCGGCGATCGATGCCTCATGAGCACCGTCTTCGTCACGGGCTCGGGCACCGAGATAGGCAAAACATTCGTCACGACGCGGCTCGTCGGCGAGCTGCGCTCCGCCGGCTACCGCGTCGCGGCGCTCAAGCCCGTGGCATCGGGTTTCGACGCCCTCAACCCCGAAGACAGCGACACGGCCGAGCTCCTGCGCGCAGCCGGTTTGCCGGTGACCATCGAGCAATGCGACACCGTGTCGCCGTGGAGATTCGCGGCACCGCTATCGCCGGACATGGCCGCGGCACGCGAACGGCGCTGCGTCCCTTTCGGCGAGCTCGTCGAGTTCTGCACCACTGAACGCGATGTCGAGATGACACTCATCGAAGGCATCGGCGGCGTCATGGTGCCGCTCGACGAGAGGCACACGGTCCTCGATTGGGTCGCCGCGGTCGGGGCACCCGTGTTGCTCGTAGTCGGCAGTTACCTCGGCTCGCTGAGCCATGGTCTGACCGCCGTCGCGGCGCTCCAAGGGCGAGGCTGCAAACTCGCGGGCGTGATCATCAACGAATCCGCACAGCAGCCGGTTCCGAGCAGCGAGACGGCAGACACGCTCGGCAGATTTTTGCGCGGCGTACCGATCGTGCGGATGCCGCGCTTGACTCCCCAGACCCGGCTCGACACAGCGCCCGCCGCGCTGCTGCCCTTGCTCGTTCGGCACTTGCGCCCGCGTTGAAACGAAGCGCGGCCGGCGGCCGCTGCCCTGCTCCACGGCAGCCACCGCCGGCCGCTGCCTGCCGGCCCAACCGCAAGCCGGCCCTACGGCTCGAGGCGGCTCGCGACGCGATCCGAGCCGCCGTCGACGAGCGTAATGTCGACACGCCGCTCGAGCGCCATGCCGTCCGGGTCTTGCTCGGGCGCGGCCGCCGCACTCTCGCCGGCCGCGTCGACGACGATCCTCTCGGCCGGGAGTCCGGCGCGAATCAGCGCGTCTCGCACGTTGGCTGCACGCAGTGCCGAGAGCTGGGCGTTGTAGTCCTCCGTGCCGCGCGCGTCCGTGTGGCCTTCGATGCGTACGACCGTGCCGTCCATCGGCGCGACCAGCCCCGCAAGACGGGTCAAGCGCTGTTCCGTACCCTCATCGAGCGAGCTGTCCTCGGTTCTGAACAGAACCTCGAGCGCGAGCGCCTCTTCGAGATCGCGCCGGTGGGCACCGTGCTCGGTCGCAAGGTCGGTCCGCGTCGCGACGAGCTCCCGCTCGACGCCGTTCGCGCGGGCTTGAAGCGCTTGGTTCTCCGATTGGCTTTGATCGTAGCGCTGCTGTGCCGCAAGCTTTTCGGTCCGTTCGTGATGGAACCGGTCGCCGATCCAGCCGCCGAATGCCGCGCCGAGAATCAGGCCGATAGGACCGCCGGCCAGCGCGCCGATCGCCGCCCCGCTGCCGACGCCGATCGTCTGCTCCTTGTCCGTGCCGCCCGCGGGTGGCGCCTTCTTGGCGTGATGGCGCGGACCGGCCCAACTAGTCGTCGCGAGCAGGCTGGCGATCAACAGAAAAACGATTTTGCGGTTCATGGTTTCGCTCCTCAACGTAGGTAGTGACACGTGAGGAATTCAAGCGGATGGAGAAGGCGGCCGACCGGCCAATTGCGGCACGCCTCGGCCGCAATGCTGACGAATTATGACGGCGGGGCAGCCTAGCGCATGCGGCTCGTCGGCAACGCGACGAACGTGCCGCCGTTTCGCTGGCACAGCACGCGCATGAGGATCGCGAAATCGGCCTCGCTATACATCTGTCCGCCCGTCGCTTCATAGATCGTCGGAAACGCGACCGCGTGAATTCGGACGCGATGGTTACCTCGGTCGTCGAGCCGATTGCGGCGATCGATCTCGCGCACGACGGGATTGATCGAGCCCTGAGCGAAGTCGTCGCTGTAGACGTAGAGGGATATCTTCTTGTTCGGATCCTCGAACGCATCGATGGCCGCGAGAATACCGTTGCGCGGGTTCGAGGCCGAGAATGCATCCCAGCGCTTCAGGCCGTCGATGATCGCTTGTCGACGCTCCGGGGTATCGGGTATCCACTCGTTGCGATAACTCTTGAACATATACTCGCCCTGGTCGTTCATCACCTGGATACCCTTGACTTTCGGGTACACATCGAGCGTCTCCTTGATCTGTTGCTGCACGCGATTCCACGCGTACTGCTTCATGCTGCCCGAGGTGTCGATGATGAAGACGATGTACTCGCTGTCGACGGGAATACCACCGATCTTGTACTCGGTGGGATCGGGCTTGTAGTTCGCGAGTAGGCGCCGCATCTCCTCGGTCAGGCTCTGCTTGGCTTGCGCCAGCCGCCCCGCCAGCTTACTGGAGATCTCGGAATCGCTCTCGCGCTGCGACAACTGAGATCTGATCCGCACGAGATCGCGCTGGAGCGCGGCGATCTGCTCCTGATCCGTCTCGACGTCGGATTTCGTGGTCTGCCGTTCGCGCTGCACGACTTCGGTTTCGCCGAGAATGTCGTTGAGCTCCTGCTCGTAGCGCGCGATGAGCCCTTGCTGCTGCTCGCGGCTTTGCTCGAGACGGATCGGCTCGAAGATCTTGCTGAGCACGAGCAGCAAAATGACCGCACCGAACCCGCACGAGATGCTATCGAGAAACGACAGACTCATCGTGTCGGCGTCGCGGCGCTTGCGCTTCATTTCGGGGCCTCCGAGCGTGTCATGGCCAGTCCTCCGCGGGCGCGAGCATCGAGCCCCCGGTCCGCAATGCCAGCGTCCAAAACGCGGGTGCCGCCTGCGGATCCCCCTCCATCGCAAACAGAATCACGTTGACCGGAACACCGAGCGGCAGCTGCCGGACGGCACGATTGAAATGATCGAGCCGCTCGCGGCTCGTGACGCCCTCGCGCGACGGCTTGACCTCGCCCATCGTCGGCAATCCATCGACGAGCAGGTAAACGTTGTCGGGCTTCGGCTGCAGCTTACGCACCGCGTCGAACGCCACATGCAGACTCGTCGGGCCCTTCGGATACATGCCGCGCAACGCCTGCACGGCGTGCTCGAGCTGGCTGCCGTCGGTCACCGTCACCCAGCGATCCGTGGTATCCGCGATGAGCGACTTGGCTTCGTCGTTGAAGCCGATCACCTGCACTTGAGTACCGGGCTTGATTTGCGCAGTGAGCCAATCGACGGTATTGACCGTTTGGACCCACTTCGGCGCCTCGCGCTGCAACGCGGGGCTCATGTTGCGGCGCCGAATGATGTTGACGAGCGTCCGGTCGAGCATGCTCGTGGACATGTCGACGAGGATCACGACGTGCTCACCGCCCATCCGCAAGCCCGTGAGGTATTGGCGATTGCCCTCCCCTTGAACACTGCGGATCCGGTTGCCGGCCTCTTCGGGCGTGATGCTGGCCGCCTGCAGCTTCTCGGTCTCGGCCTTGAGCCGCTCGAGCTCGGATTTGAGCTTGTCGATGGTCTCTTGTCGCGTCTGAGTGTTCTGCGTGAGATTGCTGAACTTCGCCTGCGTGTCGCTCACCTCCGTGACGAGTTGATCGCGCACACCGCGCAGCGTCGCCCACTCCTCGAGCAGCTTTGCGAGGTCGTCCTTGACCGTAACGAGATTCTTGCGCCCCGTCAGGACCTTGAGCTCCATGCGTTTCACTTCGGCCGACAGATCCTTGAGCTGCGTCTTGCTGCGCAAATCGATGTTGGCGTTCACGATCATGAAAAGCAGCACAACGGCACCAAACCCGCAACTGATGGCGTCGAGAAACGACAACGAAAAGACGTTGATCGTCCTACGCGCCATTCGCCCTCTCCATGCTCACGATCTGGAACTCGACGCCCGGCGAGCCGATCCGAATCACGTCCGCGCGACGCAAGACGACCTCGCCCGGCACGCGCTTTTCGTTGACGAACGTGCCATAACGGCTCAGATCCCGCAGCGTGAGCTCGCCGTCGCGCATCGCGAGCTCGCAATGCATGCGCGACACTCCACCTTGCTCGCTGTCGATCACGAGCACGCGGCGACCGTTCTCGGCTTCACGGCCGATCAAAAGCCCGTCCGGACCCACGGAATGGACGACGCCACGGTAGACGACGTGCGTAGGCGGCGCGTGCTCCACGGTGCGCGCAGCGGGAGTCTCGGTACGGTGAGACATTTCGATTCGTCGTTGCTCGCCGCGCCACGGCAGGCGTTTCCAGAGCTTGACCTCCCCCGTAGCCTCGCCGAGATTCACGTCGAGGACAGCCGACGCCGCATAGCCGGAAGGCAAGGGCTCGATATGAGCGTCGTCGAGCCGCGCAAGCTCCGCGTCCAGCCCCGGAAGACCCGCGAGTCGAGACGAAAGCTGAACGACGAGGCTTTCGCCGGCCTCCCGATGGTGTGCGATCAGATGCACGAGCGCCCGATAAAACCCGCTCGCGACGCCGAGCACTTGCTCACGCTTGACCTTGACTCGAAACTCTTCGCCACTAAAAGGCAGCGCAAATTCCGTCTCGTCGCTGAGCGCGAGGTCCCGCAGCTGATCGTCGAGCCGGTCGTAGAGCAGTTGCTCGGTTTCGGCATGGTGAAACGGGTCGAAACGCGTGGCGAGCACGAAGAGCTCGGCGATGCGCCGCGCGAGCGCATCCCTGAATCCGGCGAGGCCGCTTTGCGTCAAGCTCTGCTCGGACCCCGCAGTGACCTCGGCGCCCTGCGAGAGCGCCGTCGCGGAGACGCGATGCAAGCCCGCATCCACGTACACGAGCTGGTGCCCGGGATACGGCCGTACGGCCGCGGCTACGGCCGCATCGACGAAAGCCCGGACTGGGATCCCGCACTCTTGCGCGAGCCCCAGCAACAGACCGAGCTCCTCGGCACCATAGTAGCCCGGCACCACGAGCACGACCTCGTCGACCGTCGCGCCGAGCCGCTGCCACAACTCGCCGAGCTGCGCGTAAGCGAGCTCGGCCGAGCTCGGCGCAATCTCGAGCCCCGCGGACCCGGGCTCCGTGCTCAGCGCAGACCAAAATCGGTTCGTGACTTGCCGCGGCTTGAGCCGAGCCTGGCGCAGCGCCTCGCGCCCCGTGACGATGCGCCGTCCCTCGACGAGCGCGTATCCGGGCTCGACCTCCAGCACCCCCGACCGATCCGCGATCGTGAGGCCGGCGTCGTTGATTTCGATCGCGAGCGATACCAAGGAGAATCCCCTTATGCGCTCCCGTGCGTCTGCATGTGCCGGATCAGGTTGTGATCGACGTACGTCTGTGCGTCGAACACGAGCCGTTCCTGCATTTGCTGCAGCTGGTGGACGAGGAACATTACGACGATCGAGATCAGCAGCGCGATGAGCGTTGAATTGAACGCCGTGCCCAAGTTCTCCGTGACCCCCGCGATATCCCCTTCGACGGCGCGGTGCGCTTGCCCGAGCGCGAGCCCAATGCCGCGCACCGTGCCAATGAAGCCGAGCGCCGGGATCGCCCAAGCGATGTAACGGATCATGGCTTGATCGGAATCGAGCCGGGCGGCCTCCGACTCGCATAGCGAGTTCGTGAGCGAAGATACGTCCTGAATGTTCCTCGTCGAGCCGAAACGCTCGAGAGAGGAAAGCAGCACACGCGGAAGTAGCAGGCGCCGATCGCTCTCCGGCAGCGCCTGCAACGTCCGCGCATATTCACGCGTATCTTCGGGCAGAATCCGCACGCCGTCGCGAATGGGCAGTAGCTCCCGTTGCAACAGCGCGCGCTCGTTGAAAACGAGCAATGCCTTGTAGCCGAGAATGCCGAAGGCCCAGAACATCAAGATGAAACACGACTCCTGCTCGTAGTCTTTGACGACTACCCAGAACGACGGCTCGGCGGAATAGTTCGCATCGGTCCTGGCCCGCGCTTCCTGCTCGGCAACGATAGCGCTCGCCTTCGGGCGGACGATCGTCACGTAGGCGGCGTGGACGACGATGATCGTGATGATCAACGTAAAAACCTGAAACAGGAACTCGTTCGGTAAGAAACGCTTCATCGAGATTGAGTCTCCGACAGCTATCAAATGTCGACCGGGAACGTCACCTCTTCGTCGGGGGACAGTTCCTCGCTCGGGATGAACTCTTCTTCGCCCGGCTTCTTGACCGGCGGCGGCGCCTGATCTGCGTCGGCAGCGGGCTTTGCCGGCTCGGCTTGCGCCGGTTGCGCCGGTTGCGTCGCTTGCTGCGCGGCGGCCGGCGGCGGCGCCGAGGGCGCGCTCTGTTGGGCAAAGACCGCTGCGGGCAAAACAGCCAGAACGAATCCTGCGACCACACTGCGTATCGTGCTCATGGCTTCACCTTACGAATAAGCGCGGACCCAACGTTAGACCGCCGCGCGGGACCTTCATTCCGATCACTCGAGATTGCGCGCCAGGCGGAAACCGAGGTCCTCGCGCCCCTGGTCGCCGTAGTCTCGAGCCGCAAGCCGTAAGTCGGTCACCGTGGCGCTGCGCCAGCTCGTGCCGCGCACGATGTGGAACCTACCCGTCTCCGGACCGAGCGGATCCTCGACGACGGCGCTGCTCTCGGTGACGTCGATCGAATAGAAATCCTGCACCCATTCGGCCACATTGCCGCCGAGATCGCGAAAACCGAGCGCATCGGCCGGGAAGCTCCCCACCGGCGCGCTGACCGGGAAGCCGTCATTGTAGGTGACGAGCGTGGTCGGCAATATCTTGGCGGCCGCCACGTCGGCGTAGTTGCCGGAGCGGTCCGGCGGCGGTATGTCGGAGCCCCACGGAAACAACGTCGGCGAGTCCCGACCGGCGAACCTCGCCGCCCATGCCCATTCGGCCTCGGTCGGCAGCCGATAGCCGCTGCGCAGCGGTCGCGTCGGAACCCATTGACCCTGCTTCTGCTCGTAAACGGGCTGCAGGCCATCCTTGATGCTGAGCCAATTCGCGTATTGGACGACGTCGTCCCAGGTCACGCGCACTGCAGGCTGATCGTCGTCGTCGAGAGTAACGCCGTTGAAGTCGCCGGACCGATGCTCGGGCCGGAACGCCCGGAACTCGGCATTCGTCACTTCGCGTACCCCGAGGTAGAACGCCTTCGTGAGCTTGACCGGTCGCAATACCTCGTTCGAGCGGCGGCCCTGCTCGCGGCGCGAGGAGCCCATCGTGAACTGCCCGGCAGGCACGAGCTTCAGATCCTGACCGAGGCTCGTGCGAATCTTGGTCACGTAACCGTTCCCGGACGTCCGGTCCAGCAACTCGAGCGTGAACGGCAGGACTTGGGAGAACCCGGGCCGCGGTGTCACGTTCGCGCTCTTGCTCGCGTAAGCCGCCTCCCGCACTTCGACTTTGTGCTCGATCGCCGTCAGCGTGAGCCGACTCGGCGTCGTGCCCTGGCGCTCGCCGTCGACGAAGATTTCCGCTCCCGCGGGATCGCTGCGAACTTCGATCTCGCCGTATTGCGCGGCCAGATCGACCTGCAGGCGGCGACCACTGTCTGCAGCGACGGATAGCTCGCGCGTCGCAGTCTCATAGCCGGGCTTCGTCAGCGTAATCACGTGGCCCCGCTCCGGCGTCAGCCGCACGCGCAGCGGCGTGCGGCCACGGTATTGGCCGTCGAGGCTCACGCTGGCCTCGCTGGGATTGCTCGCGAGATCGACGAGCCCGTCGGCGAGCGAGAGCTTTACCTCGGGCAATTGCTGCGGCTCGTTCGCATTGACGACGACCTTGTCGTGCCATGCGTTGTAACCGGCGAGTCGCGCCTCGACCTCCCGTTCGCCGGCGGTGAGCTGCATCTCGAGCGGCGTGACCCCGACGACTTCGCCGTCGACGGACACCTGCGCACCGGGCGGAACGCTCGTCAACGAGACAGGCGCCCAATTCGGCGTGAGCATGGCCACGAGCGCCTGACGGTCGCCACCGCCTCGCACGTCGAGCTGCAGCACTTGCGACAGGTATCGGTCGGCGTTGAACTCCAGCCGGTGAACCCCGGGCTTGATCTGCATGTCGACGATCGGGGTCTGGCCGATGCTCATGCCGTCGAGCGCAACGGCCGCACCGACTTCGGGGTCCGTGCGCAAGCTCACGAGACCCGGCAACTTCGTGAACGCCAGATCGAAGGACTGATCGGGCGATTCGCCGACGCGGATTTCCGTATCGAGCGGGTAGTAACCGCTGAGTTCGGCCGCCACTCGGTGCGTGCCCGGCCGCAATAGAAATCGGTCGCCGACCTGGAGCTTGAACACCGTGCTCGGCAGACTCACGGCCTCGGGCTCCGGCTTGAAGTTCAGCGCCACGGACTTGGCCGTGAAGGAAAACCAACCGAGCACGGCCAACAGCGCAAATGCCGCGCCCAGGGCGATCTTGGTCTTGCTCGGACGGCCCCGCGTCCGGCTCTGAGCCTCGGCCGCCCGATTGGGGTTGAACGAGATCGGCGTTATCGCCACACCGCTCGACGCGCTCGACGCGCGCGCCAACTCTTCGAGATTCGGCGGTGCAGTGTCGCCGGCCGTTTGCACGAGATCGACACGAATCTCGAGCCGTCCGCCGTCGAGCCTACAGGCGAGCCGTGCGCGGTCGAGCGAAACGAGCGTGCCGTCGCGAATCTCGCGAGAGCCCGTAACGAGCTCGCCGTCGATCCGCAAGTTGCGCGTCGCGCGCTGCGCTTGCACGAAGAACACACCGCCGAGCCTGCCGATCTGGACCGAGCCCGGCACGCCCTCCAGCGACACGTCCGAGCTGGGGCCGGCGCCGATCGACACGGGGAGATCGGCGGCCGTAAACCGGCGCCTATGCCCTCCGCCGTCGACGGCGACGACCCAATCGTGCTCTTGCTGCGTTGCGCTCGTCGTCATCTACAATTCTCTCCGCACCGGCTCAGATAGGCTCGACACAAACCACGCTCACGGGCGGCTGCTCTTTGCCGGGCAAGACCGTGAACGTTTGCCGAACATCCCGATAGCCGTCGCGACTGCCCACCGCCGTATACGTGCCGGGACGCAGCTCGACCGTCTTCGCGGCAAAAGCTCCAAGCCGGCCGACACGGTACAACGTGACTTCCGTCAACGAATCCGAATGCAGCTCGACCGTGATCGGCGTGCTGGCGAGTCGAACCAAGTCCTCGAGCTTCGCGACTTGATCTTGGAGCCGCGCACCGGGATCCTGCACACCCTTCGCCTCGCCCAGCAGCGATTTTGCCCCCGCAAGAACGTTGTCGCTCAAAAGCAGGCGCGGGTTGTCGATGAGATTCAACAACTTCGCCTCGAGACCCTGCCGGGCGCGCGCCCGTTCCAGCCCCGTCTGCGCAAACGCGAGCGTGGGATCCGTCGCCAGCGCCGACTGATACTGAGCGATTGCACGATCCCAGAGCTCGCGGCGCTCGAACGCGAGAGCGCGCGCTTCGGTCAAGGCGATCTGGTCCAGCTTCAAGCCTTGCTCGGCCTGCGTCAGTCCGTCTTGAGCCTCTTTCGACTGCTGGCCGAACTTTGAGCGCACGGCGAAACTGCTCTGCCGCCGAATCAAAGTCCTGCTCGGCCAAAGCGCCGAGGCCCGCCGACATTGTTTGCTCGAACTCGTTGGCCCGCAACGTCGCCACGACTTCATCGAGAGCACTGCGCGCCGCGGGCCACGCGCCGTCGATCGCAAGGGCTTGCCGATAAAAGTCGGCCGCGTGAGTCAGATCTCCGGCAGCGCGCCGCTCGTCGCCGCGGCGCACGAGATCGAGCACGTCGGGCAACTTCTCCGCTGCGGCGCGGCCGCGTTTGGCGGCTTCGTTATCGGGATCGATACCGAGCACGACGTCGAACTGATTCTTCGCGAGCTCGGCATTGCCGGCGGCGTAAGCGTCGTGCCCTGCCGCGAGCGCATGCTCGACGATTTCCGTCGAGCGCGCGAGTAGTCGCTCGCCGGTCGGCAAACGCACCCTGATAAGCGGTCACTGCGTCCTGAAACGCGTTTGCGAGATACGCATCGTCGCCGTTGCGACCGAGCTCTTCGTAACGCGTCCAATCGTCCGCACCCCACGCGTCGGCATGCAGGGCCCCGAGTTTCTGTTGCTGCGGCAGCAACGACGCAAGCAATGTTTCCGCCTGGCTCTTGAGCGCGGCAATCTGCGCTTCGGACAGCTTGGGCGCCGATGGGGCCGGCGCTGCTACCGGCGCCGGCACGGCGGCGGCCGCCGAGCGCTGCGCCGCTTCGTCGGCAACCCACCGCGGCAGCACGAGAAAAACTCCGGCGGCGCCGCCGAGCAGCATCAATGCGGCGACCGCGAGCGGCCACCGCGCCGGGCGGCGGGACGCACTCGCGGGTTCAACGGTCGTGCGGGCGCCGAGCGCCGGCTTGACCGGTACGATGGTCTCTTCGTGCTGTCCTTGGGTCTGTTCCACGGCGAAAAAGGGCCACTGTCAACGATACGTTGCGGCTATAGATTCTAAGACATCGACGAACGCCGAAAGTCTCTCTTCACCCCGCCCATCGGCAACGAGCACGGTCTCGACGAGCCGTTCCAAAGCCGAAACCGAGCCGTCGCGTCGCGAGCGCGGCTTGCGCTCGACGGACCGAAGGCGCGGTGGCAGCCGGCCGTGCAGTAGCTCGTGCAGCAGCACGGCGAGCGCAAACTCGTCCTCGCGTGAGCCGGCCCGTATGTCGCGACGTGCCGCGCGTGGGCCGATATTCGGCCGTTACCCCCCCGGCCGTCACCGCTTCGCCCACAAACGCAGCCGAGCCGAAATCGGTCAACACGGCGCGACCGGCAGCATCGAAGAGCACATTGCGCAGCTTCAAGTCGCGATGAACGACACCGGCCGCATGCATGTACCGAAGCGTATGCGCGACGGCACGCGCCGCATCGATCCAAAACCGAGGCGCCAGGCCGGCCAACGGCACGAGGTCACCGCCGTCGAGAAACTCGAGCAAGAGCACCGGGCGACCCCGCCACACGCCCACGCCGAATGTCTCGACGATACCCGGATGCCTCAGCGCCGCGAGATGCTCGTGCTCTCGAGCGAGCATTCGAGAGGCATCGGCTCGCCGCTCGAGCTCGGGCTTGAGAAACTTCAGCGCGAACAAGCGTCCGTCGGCGTGCGTCGCGCGCCAGACTTCGGCGGTACCGCCACTGGCGACGACCTCGGAAAGACGCAGGTCCTCGGCGGCAACACTCGCTTGTTGCCCATCGAGGCAAGTCCTAGAACCGAGAGCTTCGGCCCGGGCCTCAGGCTCCGCTGCGAAGATTCGCGGCTGCACTCGAAGGAGGCTCGGTCGGCGCACCTTGTTCGGCCGGCGCCGGCTGCGGCTCTCCGCCGGCCGCCGACCCCGCTGCGGGCGGAGCCTGCGCCGGCTCGTCGTAGACCGCGACGTCTTCCGGCACAAAACCCGACTCGGTGGAGAACATCTGGCGCAGAAGGTCTCGCCATTCCTGGTACTGCGCGCCGGCAGTACCCGACAACCGGTGCTGCACACCCTGGACGTCGACGACGAGAGGCTTGGCCTGATCATCGAAACTCTGCGACAACTCTTCGAGGGTCTGCGAATGCAGGCGCTTCTCTTGGCGACGCAGCGAGCTGCTGCGCAGCATGTCCATGCCGACATACATCATCGCGTCACGAATGACGCGATCCGTGAACGTGTTGTCGGAGTTGCTGCCGTAAACAATGGACGCGAGGATCGTCGCGACGCCCATCCCAGTACGCCAGTGCGCGGTCTTGGTGAGCTCGCGGATCTCGATCGATTCCTCGCGCGCGTATTGGCGCCAGCCGTCGTACGGCGTCATCGCATCCTGATAGAACTTGTCGTAGTGCTGATCGAGCGTCTCGAAGAACAGACGCTCGCGCTGACGGACACGCTGCGTACGCTCGAACGTCGGATCGTCGGTCGCGGGCAATCGCTTCACGACGTACGTACCGCGCTTGTCCTCCTCGACGTAGCCGTTGTAGGCGTCGGGCACGAGATCCGCGGCGTAGCGCAATCCCGCTACGGTACGAATCTCGCGCGTCTCATCGGCCGAGACGTGGGCGCGCGCTTCGGCAAGGTCGTTGGCGATCTCGTTGAATACGTCTTGATATGGATCGAGCTCGGGATAGCGCTGCCGATTATAGGCGCCCGCCGCTGTGGACATGTCGTAGTCCTTGTCGAGCCACACGTGACCGGTCGCGTCGACGGCTTTCGCGTGCATCGCAAATATGTCGCCATCGGAATGCAGGATCGACGCTTCGACGTTGAGATCGGCTGCCGTCGTGTCCTTCGGCGTCACCCAGATCGAGCCCCATTGCCCGCTTTTCTGCAGCGTGTTGCGCAGCACGACGGCCATGTAGATCGACTCGGCGCGGCGAATTTGCACGAAAGTGCCCTCGCGAATGAGATGCTCGAGCACGTCCTTGTCGACCTCGCCTTCGGGCACACCGGGATCGAACACCGAGACCGCCACGTCGAGCAGCTGATTCTCGGGAATCGTCTCCGTAGAAGGCGCGAGTGCCACTGAGTGGGCCACGAGCACTTCGCTGCTCGTACAACCCGCCAAAAGGGCGACGCATCCTACGGCTGCCGCCCCCGCGATACGGCGCATAAGTGTCTCCTCGGTCCTCACTGCCGTGCGAGGATCTTCTTGTACTCGTTGTACTCGTTCCACAGCGATGCGCGTAAGAACGGGTCTTTCTCCTGCGTGGCCGCTTCGCACAGCTGCCGCGCCACTTTGTCGGTATCGTTGCAGCCCTCCACGGTCTTCGTGGGCTTGTCGGGCGCCGCATCACCACCGTTGCCCGCCGCGGATCCCGTCTGGCCCCCGCTGTCGGCACTCGAGCCGCCCGAGGCGACTCCACTACCTGCTGCTTCGCCACCGTCTTGCTCGGCGCCCCCACCGGCCTGGCCGGCCTGCCGCAACACTTCATCTGCCGCCGAGCCCACGCCCGTGCGCGCCATCGTCTCCTTCTCGTTCTTCATGGCGCGGTCGAAATCTCCGAGCGAGCGATCGAACTCGCCGTCGGCTCCTTGCCCGGCCCCATTTGCCTGGGAGCCCGCACCGAAAGGACTGTCGCCGCTGCCGCCGGCACTCGAGCCGCCGCCGGCCGCGCCGGCGCCGCCGCCCCCGGCACCCGAGGCATCGCTGCCGCCGGCACCGCCGTTTTGCGCGGTCTCAGTGCCGCTCCCGCCGCTCCCGGCCGCGCCGCTGGCGCCACTCGAGCCGCTGGCGCCGGTACCGCTGTCACTTCCCGCTGCTCCACGCGAACGCCCCGTGCCGGCCACGCCGTCGTCGGCAGGGAACTCGCTGCTGCCGCCCGCCGTGGCGCCGCCCGTGCCGGAGCCGCCCGACGACGACCCACCTGCCGTCGAGCCACCGCCTGCCGACGAGCCACCGCCCGCACTGCCGGACGACGAGCCGCCCGCAGCCGAACCACCGCCGGCGCTCCCCGACGAGCCGCCCGCACCGGACGAACCTCCGGGCAAACCGGCCGAGCCGGACGGGAAGGGAGACCCTTGCGAGCCGGGCAGGCCGGCACCGCCGCCACCCGAAGAGCCGCCGGAGATTCCTCCACCGCCGGCCGACGAGCCGCCGCTCGAGCCTCCGCCACCGCCGGCCGACGAGCCGCCCGAAGGCTGGCCACCTCCGCCGGAGGACCCGCCACTCGACGGGGAACCGCCGCCCGAAGGAAAACCTCCGGACGGAATGCCCGACGCGCCGCCGCCGATCGTTTGCTGGCTGCTGCACGCGAACAGGCCCGCGGTCAAACCGACGACCACGAGACCACGAATCATCCTTAGTTCCATCGTCCACCCTCCCTCGAGCTCGTTCGAGGTACGTGACACGCAGCGAGCGGCAAAGGCACTTGCCACGTTAGTTACCGCTGCCCCTAGCGAAGTTCACTGCGGGCACCGGCGCGGACACGGCACCGCACCGAAATATTGCATAACGCACGGTGCGCAGCTCGGGTTGACCCGCTTCGCTCCTGATAATATGTGTGTTCGCCAACGCAGCAGGCTTACTCACAACAGGGGCGACTCATGAGAACGATAACACCGATTTGTGGCTTGATTCTATTGGCACTACCGGTCTTCGGCCGCGCTCAGCAAGAGGCCGCCGAGGCCCTGCCGCGCACACCTTCCCCCGAGGGCGCGATGGTGTATTTCCTGTCACCGGAAGACGGCGCGCGCGTGACCTCGCCCGTCACGGTCCGTTTCGGCCTGCGCGGCATGGGCGTTGCTCCGGCCGGCGTCCAAGCGCCGAACACGGGGCATCATCACTTGTTGATCGATGTCGACACGCTGCCGCCGGAAGACCAGCCGCTGCCGAGCAACGACCACATTCGCCACTTCGGCGGCGGTCAGACGCAGACCGAGCTCGCGCTCGAGCCCGGCCAACATACGCTGCAACTCGTGCTCGGCGATGCCAACCACATCCAGCATCAACCTCCGGTCAGGTCGGAAAAAATCACGATCACCGTCGTGGCCCAGTAACGATCGCGCGCAATGGATATCCGCACCGATTTCGTCGACGCCGTCGGCAACACACCCCTCATCAAGCTGCGCAAAGCTTCCGAGCTCACGGGCTGCACGATCCTCGGTAAAGCCGAGTTCCTGAACCCGGGCGGTTCGGTCAAAGATCGCGCGGCCAAGTACATGGTGCTCGACGCGGAGCGGCGGGCCGTGCTCGAACCGGGCGGGCTCATCGTCGAGGGCACGGCCGGCAATACCGGCATCGGGCTTGCGCTGGTCGGCAACTCGCGCGGCTACCGAACCCTCATCTTGATGCCCAATACGCAATCGCAAGAGAAGAAAGACGCACTGCGCCTGTGCGGCGCGCAGCTGCGCGAGGTACCGGCGGTACCTTACCGAGATCCGAACAATTACGTGCACATCGCCGCACGCACGGCCGCCGAGCTCGCCGAGACCGAACCGCACGGCGTGCTCTACGCGAATCAGTGGGACAACACGGCGAACCGCGAGGGGCACATGGCAAGCACGGGGCCGGAGATCTGGGCTCAAACCGACGGTAAGGTCGATGGTTTCACGTGTGCGGTCGGCACCGGCGGCACGCTCGCGGGCGTAGGCGCCTTCTTGAAACACAAGAATCCGAACGTCGTCATCGCAGCCGCCGATCCGATGGGCGCGGCCATCTACAGCTGGATCAAGACCGGCGAGCTCAAGTCCGAGGGCAGCTCGATCAGCGAGGGCATCGGCCAAGGACGCGTTACCGGCAACCTCGACGGGGCACCGATCGACGATGCGTTCCGCATTCCCGATACCGAGATGCTGCCAATCCTCTACGACCTCCTGCAATCGGAGGGTCTGCTGCTCGGTGGATCGAGCGGCATCAACGTCGCGGGTGCGATTCGGCTGGCTCGCGCGCTCGGCCCCGGCAAGACCATCGTGACCGTGCTGTGCGACTCGGGCTCGCGCTATCAGTCGAAGCTCTACAACCCGGACTTCCTGCGCGGCAAGAACTTGCCCGTACCGCCCTGGCTCGAGGACCGCTGACACGAACCGTCGATACGAACCACTCGCCGCGGCGCAGTTTTGTGAGCCGTTGCGTAGACGCGTGGCGCCGATCCACTAAACTCAGGCGCAGGTATTCAGGGACGATTCAGTCGACGTCGGGGACAATGCCGACGATGTTGTTGCGTACGGATACGTTCAAGCTCGTCATCGCACCGCTGGTCGGCACTCTCGTTTTGCTGTCCGGCTGCGCGAGCAGCCCGCAACCCAGAGCGCCACTTGCTCGCGACTCTACCGTCGTCCCGGCAGCGCCCACAGCGACCCCGTCGCTCGGCACGGCCATTGCCGAGCTCGCCATGGGGATGGTCGGCGCGCGCTACCACTACGGCGGAACGACCCCGGTCGAAGGCTTCGACTGCAGCGGACTCGTGTTCTACGCATACAGCCAAGCAGGCTTGCGCGTGCCGCGCACCTCGCAGGAGCAGTTCCGCACGGCCCGCAAGATCGCGCTCGGCGATGCGGGCGCGGGCGACGTGATCTTCTTCCAGGACCAAGAAAAGCTGTCGCACGTCGGCATCTACCTCGGCGACGGGCTCTTCGTCCACGCACCGGCCACAGGTCAGCGTGTGTCGGTCGCCAGCGTCGACTCGCCTTACTACCAGAGGCACCTCGTCGCGGTCGGCCGGCTCCTGCCGAACTGAGCGAATCGCTACGCTCGCCATCGACGTCGATGAAGTAATCAGTCGCGGGCGCCCGCCTCCAGCGCCCGCTTCGCCGCGAGCGTCGCAGCTTCGCAGCGCGGCGCGCTGTTGGCAGTGTCGATCTTGAGGCCGAGCCCCGTGCGCCGATCATCGCGGCGCAACGTGGCAAGCTCGTTGAGATCCGCACACGCAGCCAGCAGCCCATCCTCTGCCGCCGACAGTGTCTGCGCCCTCGCGCTGCCCTCGGCAGCATCCTCCAGCGCGAACCCGAGCTCGGTCGCCACGCGGTTCTGCTCGCGAAACACGCCCTCGACATAAGCTCGAAATTCGGGCGCCGAGATCTGCAGCCGCCGACCGTCGACCGTGGTCACGGCAGTAGCGCAACCCGCGACGACCGCCACGAACAGCAGCACAAGTCGGCGAAGGACCATCGGCCATGCCCCCGAGGCGACAAAAAACGACGCATGCTCCGTGATTCGTTGCGGGCGCGCAAGCCGCTCGGGCCCGCGCCGGACCAGGTCCTGTGCGATAATCCGCGCCGCTATGACAGTCCCCACCGGTACGTGAATGGTCGCCCCCGCGCCTAGAGCCCTGTTGGACCAACCTCAGAAGATCGATGCGGCCATCGACAAGGCCACCGCATGGCTCGACGTTCATCAGAACGACGACGGCTTCTGGGTCGGAATGCTCGAGTCGAGCTACTGCATGGAAGCCGAGTGGCTACTCGCGATGCACTTCCTCGGCTACCCGCATCCGCGGCAGCGGGACCTCGTCGCGACGCTGCTGCGCGCGCAGCGTGCCGACGGATCTTGGGAAGCCTACTACGAGGCGCCGCAAGGCGACATCAACGCCACGGTCGAATGCTACGCCGCATTGCGCTGCGTCGGCATGGGCCCCGACGAGCCGGCGCTCGCGAACGCGCGACGCTGGATCTTCGAGCACGGCGGTCTATCGAAAATTCGGGTCTTCACGCGCTATTGGCTCGCGTTGCTCGGCGAGTGGCCCTGGGATGCAACCCCGAACTTGCCGCCCGAGGTCATTGCGAACCCGACTTGGTTTCCGTTCAACATCTACAACTTCGCTAGCTGGGCACGCGCGACACTGTTGCCGCTGGCCGTGCTGTCGGCACGTCGGGCCGTTCGCCCCCTGCCGCCCGGCCGCCGGCTCGACGAGCTGTTCCCCAAGGGCCGCGACCACATGGACTATCGGCTCCCGAGACGCGGGCCGTGGCTGTCATGGCGGCGACTGTTCTTGTTCTCGGACCGCTTCCTGCATCTTTATCAACGACTCGGCTTCACGCCGGGCCGCGAGATTGCAGTCAACGCGTGTCTCGGTTGGATCGTCAGACATCAAGACTCCGATGGCGCGTGGGGTGGAATTCAGCCGCCGTGGATCTACAGCCTCATGGCGCTGAACGTCGAAGGCTATGCGCTCGATCACCCGGTCATGGCCAAGGGGCTAGCGGCGCTCGACGATCATTGGTCCTACGAGCGCGACGGCACGCTGCACGTCCAAGCGAGCGAGTCGCCCGTGTGGGACACGCTGCTTGCGCTGCTCGCGATGCAGGACTGCGGCCGCGACTTCACACCGCGCATGGAAGAGGCGCTCGCCTGGGTGCTCGAGCGCGAAGTGCGCTATGTCGGCGACTGGACGAAGAAGGTCAAAGGCGTCGAGCCGAGTGGCTGGGCCTTCGAACGCGCAAACTTGCACTACCCGGATATCGACGACACTGCCGTCGCCCTGATCGTGCTCGCGAGGTTGCCGCGAGCGATACTCGACCGGCCCGAGATTCGCGGCGCGATCGATAGGGCTCTCGCCTGGGTGCTCGCGATGCAATCGAGCAACGGCGGTTGGGCGGCCTTCGACAAAGACAACGACCGGCTGATCATCACGAAAATACCGTTCTGCGACTTCGGCGAAGCGCTCGACCCACCGTCGGCGGACGTCACCGCCCACGTGATCGAGGCGCTCGGCCTGCTCGGCTTCGATCGCGGTCACCGGGCCGTCGCACGGGCCTACGAGTTCTTGCGCGCCGAGCAAGAAGCGGACGGCAGCTGGTTCGGGCGCTGGGGAGTGAACCACATCTACGGGACGGCCGCCGTCCTGCCCGCACTCGCCGACCCTCGGTGAGGACATGTCCCAAGACTATGTGCGCCGCGCGGCCGATTGGCTCGTCGACCATCAAAACGAGGACGGTGGTTGGGGAGAAAGCTGCGCATCGTACATGGACGACGCCTGGCGCGGCCGCGGCACGAGCACGGCCTCGCAAACGGCTTGGGCCCTGCTCGCGTTGCTCGCCATCGACGACGAGCATCACGATCGCGTCATACGCCGCGGTCTCGGCTTCCTGATCGACACGCAGCGCGAAGACGGGACGTGGGACGAACCGTATTACACGGGCACGGGCTTCCCCGGCTACGGCTTCGGTGCACGCCTCGATCTACGAGACGAAAAGACGCATCACCGAATTTCCCAAGGCACCGAGCTGCAGCGCGGCTTCATGATCAACTACAACCTGTATCGCCATTACTTTCCGCTCATGGCGATGGGGCGCGCGCGAGGCCGATACGGCGCTTGAGCGCTGCGCACGGCGCGGCGGGTGGGCGGCGAGCCTCGTCAGCCGAACACCGACGTCAGCGCCTGATCGAGATCGGCAATTAGATCGTCGACATGCTCGATGCCCACGGCTAGACGCACCGTCGATTCTTTGATGCCGGCCCAACGTTGCTCCTCGGCGCTCAAGTCCGTGCCGAGGTACAGCTTCACCGGCGCGACCAATGAGTCGGTCGACCCGAGACTCGCCGTGGTCGCAAAAAGCCGCAGCGCATCGATGAAGGCCCACGTCTTGGTCTGGTCCGCGTGCAGGTGGAAAGTCACGACGCCGCCGTAGTCCTTCATCTGCTTGCTCGCCAACGCATGGCCGGGGTCGCTCGCCAAGCCCGGAT
The DNA here is from genome assembly GCA_963786385.1 of uncultured Gammaproteobacteria bacterium. Taxonomy (GTDB): domain Bacteria; phylum Pseudomonadota; class Gammaproteobacteria; order Steroidobacterales; family Rariloculaceae; genus FEN-1219. Next base: position 417,890 of record CAWAYS010000002.1, on the reverse strand, counting down.
AGAGCACCGCCTCGACCTCGGGGCGGCCGCTCAAGAATTCCGCGACCGCAAGGGCGTTTGCCGAGTGTTGGCGGTGGCGCAGGTAGTAAGTCTTCAAGCCGCGCGAGATCAGGTAAGCCACACCCGGATCCATCGTGGCGCCCATGTTGACGGCGAGCGGGCGAATGCTCTTGATATGCGATTTGTCGGCGATCACCGCACCACCGAGAACGTCGCCGTGTCCACCCGCGTACTTCGTCAGGCTGTGGACGAAGAAATCGACTTCGAACTGCCCGTGGTTGTGCAGTCCGCCGAAAGTGTTGTCGAGAACGGTCACTACGGCGTGCTTCTTCGCGAGCTCGACGATCTTGCCGATATCCGGCACTTGCAGCATCGGGTTCGTAGGCGCCTCGAACAGGACGAGCTTGGTCTTCTCGTCGGCGAACGTGCGCTCTATCGCTTCGTGATCGTGCGCGCTGAGCATGGCGAAGTCGATTCCGAGCTTCGGTAGAAACCGCCGGACGGCGACGCGGTTCGGCCTATAGGACTCGACGAAGATCACCACGCGATCGCCTGCCGATAAGTTACCGAGCAGGCTCAGCCAAATCGAAGCCATGCCGGAGCCGACCGCAATCGCATCGTCGCGGTCTTGGAGCTCGGCGATGAGCAGCTCCATTTGCCGCGTGGTCGGGTTCGAATCGCGAGTGTAGTCGAACCCTTGCTCGCGCGCGGCTGAGCTCAATGAGTCTTCGATCGTCGGATACGTGAACTTGACCGACCGGTATATCGGGCCGACGACGGGTCTATTGCCGTCGGGCAGTTTGATCTGCGGCGGGTGAGTGACGCGACTTTCTTTCTTCATGCGTTAGAGCGCATCGAGCGCTTGGCCCAAATCGGCGATCAAATCCTCGACATCCTCGAGCCCCACCGAAAGTCGGACGAGGCCGTCGGTAATTCCGACGCGCTTGCGCTCGGCGGGCTCGACGTCCGCGTGAGTCATCGTGACGGGATGAGTGATGAGAGTCTCCACCGACCCGAGGTTCTCCGCCAACGTGCACAGCTTGACGGAATCCATGAGCTGTTTGCCGGCCTTCACGCCACCCTTGACTTCGAACCAGAGCATCGCGCCGAAACCGCTCGCCTGACGTTTCGCGAGCTCGTGTTGCGGGAAGGTCTCCAGACCCGGATAGCGCACTTCGGCGACCTTGGGATGCGACTCGAGAAATTCGGCGATTCGTTGTGCGTTGGACGACTGACGATCGAGCCTGATCGACAGCGTCTTGGTGCCTTGCAGCGTGAGCCAAGCGACGAACGGCGACATGATCACGCCGCCGGCGTTCTGGACGAACCGAATCTTCTGATCCAGCTCCTTGCTGTCGACGACGACGGCGCCGCCGACGGTGGCGTTATGCCCGTCGAAGTATTTGGTGGTGCTGTGGATCGACACGTTGGCGCCGAGCTCGAGCGGCCGTTGGTAATAGGGAGTCAAGAACGTGTTGTCGACGGCATGTGGAATGCCGCGCTCTTTCGCAATCGCCGACACCGCCGCGATATCCGTAAGCTTCAGCGTCGGGTTCGCGGGCGTCTCGGTCAGAATCAACTTCGTATTGTCGCGCACGGCGCTGCGCACGGCTTGCGGATCCGAAGTGTCGGCGAACGTGAACTGCACGCCGAAACGCGCAAATACCTTCGTGCACAGCCGGTACGTTCCGCCGTAGGCGACGTCGGACACCACGGCATGATCCCCTGCGTTCAGCAATGCCTGAAGCACGGCCTGGATCGCGGCCATGCCGGTGGCGTAGCAGGTCGCGTCGGCACCGTTCTCGAGCACCGCGAGCTTGTGCTCGAGCACCCGCACGGTCGGATTGCCGGAGCGCGAGTATGAGAAGCCCTTCGAAAGGTACTTGTCGACCGACTCTTGAACGAATGTCGTCGATTGGTATATCGGCGTCAGAATCGACCCGGACACGGCATCCGGCGTGACGCCGGCATGGATCTGTTTGGTGGTGAAGCCCATCGGCTTGCTCCGCAAGGCAGGATTTCGAGCCGGGGATCATACCGGAAAGGATGCTCAACCGGCATGCACCCCTTTATCGGTCGAAGAGCCAGGGGGGGCGCGCGGCCCCGCTCGAATGCGTAGAATCCCTGCTCGACACTCGGGGAAGTCGATGCGTTACGTAACGAATTTGCTGCCGACCGCCGTGATCGCGTGCCTGCTGATCGTCGCGAGCGGCCCGGCATCCGCGCAGCTCTCGGCGCCGAACGCGGCCGGGGTAGCCATGGGTCACCTGCACTATACCGTCCGCGACGTGGCCGCCAACAAGGCCTTTTGGCTGTCGCTCGGCGGGCGCTCCGTCCGGCTCGGAACTACGGAAGGCGTCGCTTTCCCCGACGCGATCGTGTTGCTGCGTGCGGGCGAGCCGACCGGCAACTCGGAGGGCTCGGTCGTCAATCACGTTGCATTTCGGGTCCAATCGTTTGCCGCGCTCGAATCCCGCGGGTTGAAGCTCGAGTACAACCCCGACTATCCGGGCGTCGCTTCGGTTTACAGCCCCGAGGGCGAGCGCGTGGAGCTGTTCGACGACGGTCTTGCCACGAATCTCGGCTTCACGGTCGACGGCGGCGGCCACGACGCGACCGCAGACCGCCACAACCGCAAGATCTCCGTGCCGATCATCGCCCACCACATCCACTTCTACGTCCCCGCGGATCAGGTGGCCGCTGCGAAACGCTGGTACGCAAATATGTTCGGCGGCGTACCGGGCAAACGTTGGCACTACGAGGCGGTGGACTTACCGGGCATCAACCTGAATTTCTTGGCGGCGCCGGGCCCGACGGCGCCGACGCGCGGCCGCATGCTCGACCACATCGGCTTCGAGGTCTCGGGCCTCGAGGCGTTTTGCAAAAGACTCGAGGCGCAGGGCGTGAAGTTCGATCGGCCCTATACGAAGCTGCCGTCGGGGCTCGGGCTAGCCTTCCTGACCGATCCCTGGGGCACCTATATCGAACTGACCGAAGGCCTCAGGGATCTGTAGCTCGTTAGCCGCCGCTGTCCGGCGGCTCGTCCGACTCCGCGGCGGCTGCGCTGTTGCGCTTGGCGACCGCTTGCCGAAGCACGTACTCGATCTGCCCATTGACGCTGCGCAGCTCGTCGGCCGCCCACTTCTCGAGCTCCTTCCAAAGCTCCGGCGGCAGCCGGAGCAGGAACGCCTTACGCCCTTGCGCCACGACGACCTAGGTGTAGAGCGTTCCCGTGTTGATGACGGGCGACGGCTCCGACGTGCCGCAAAGCACGACGAGCAAGTTGCTCACCATTGCCGCCTTACGCTCCTCGTCGAGCGTCACCACGGCCTTCTCTTGCAGCTCCTGCAACGCCATATGGACCATGCTGACCGCGCCGAGCACGATCTTCTCTCGGGCCGCGATGATCGCCTCGGCTTGTTGCCTGCGCAGCATGGCCGGTGCGATCTCCGGCGAATAGGCCAGATGCGTGAGTCTGGCTTCCTCGACAGCCACGCCGGCTTTGGCGAGCCGAACTTCGAGCTCCTTCTTCAACTCGAGCGCGACCTCGTCACCACCACCGCGCAATGTGACCTCGTGCTCGTCACCGTGGTCGTAGGCATAGGCACTCGCAATGCTGCGAATCGCCGACTCGCTCTGCACTTGAACGTAACTGTCGTAGTCTTCGACGTCGAACGCGGCTTGGGCGGTGTCCTCCACGCGCCAAACGACGACGGCAGCGATTTCAACTGGGTTGCCGCGCTTGTCGTTGACCTTGAGCTTGTCGCTGTTGAAGTTGTGCGCCCGCAGCGAGATCTTGGTGGACAGCGACGGAGCACCGATCCCGACCGAAGACGTACCGAGATTCAGCGATAGCCGGCCCGAGGCTTGCTTCTCCGTGCCGGCCCGCCCGGCCGCTTTACCGCGACTACGCGAATAGAACGGATTCGCCCAATGAAAGCCGCTTTCGCGCACGGTGCCTTTGTAGCTGCCGAAGAGGATCAAGACTCGCCCCTCGTTGGGCTGCAGGGTGAACAGCCCGGCCAGAACGAGCGCTCCGGTGACTTCGATGGCGAGCGCACCGAGGACCTTGAGCGGCGGGCTCACGGGTGCAAACACGAGAAACGCCAAACCGCCGACGACGAGCAGCCCGAGCCCGAGCAGCAGCATGGGCCAGCCACTCACGGCCCGGACCTCGCGCTCGAAAGTCGCATCGTTGGATCGCTTTGCGGACATCGGCGGACCTCCCGAGACAATATTATCTCGATATCATATTGAAATCATCACGCCCGTCAATCACGGCACGTTATGTCAAGCAGGCGCGTGCAGGCGCTCGCCCGCTGGCGCCAGAGCACGGTTTCAAAGGAGGCCGGCCGAGACTAGTGGAAGGCTCGTTCGCTTCGTGAGGTCGAGCTAGACCGTTCGCGATTGCTCGCGACAGAAATGCGCGCCAAGCGCGAGCAGCGGAAACGAAGCGAGCCAGACGTAATACCCGACCTTGAGTGCCGCGCGGTGCTCGCCCATGGAAATCGGCCAGTGAAGGTTCACGAGCGTGGCGAGCAGCAGTGCGAAGAAGAGCCCGCGCGGAGGCACGGAACGACCCACGGCTCCAACCGCAAGCCACACCGCCGCAACCACGAACACGAGGTTGGTGGCTGCGCTCGCGACACTCAGAACGACGAGCCGCCAAGTGGGCACCGCGAAATGCTCGAACGGCCACACGGGACTGAACGCGACGCGAAACGCCTGCCAACCGACGTAGTCGTTGACCACCGGCGCAAGCCAGCCTGCCGCGTGGGCAACGACGGCGCCGATCAAAAACACGGTCGAGCGACGCACGGCGAGCGCTCGAATGCTAGCGGCCGCGACGTGCAGCGCGGATCACAGCAACCGTTCCTTGCTCGCCCAAGCGAGCGTGTCGTCGAGTCCTTCACCGAAGCGGTCGAAGATCTCGTCGACGTCGTTCGGCGTCACGATATACGGCGGACAAAGCACGACTGCGTCCGCGACCGCGCGCACGATGAGCCCGCGGTCCTGACACAGCTGCATGCACTTCGCACCGACGGCCTGCATGGGATCGAACGACGCCTTGGTGTGCTTGTTCTGCACGAGCTCGCACGCTCCCAACAAGCCCACGCCGCGCACGTCGCCGACGAGCGGATGTTCGGCAAGGGCTCGAAACCGCGCTTGAAACTGCGGCGCAATCTTGCGTACGTGCTCGTAGAGCTTGCGCTCCTCGTATATCTGCAGCGTGCGCAAGGCAACGGCGGCGCTGACCGGGTGCCCCGAGTACGTAAAGCCATGGCCGAACATGCCTATTCGGCCGCTTGCCTCGACCATCGGCCGATACAGGAACTCCGGCACGATGACGGCGCTAATCGGCAGGTAGGCCGACGACAGGGCCTTTGCGACGGACAGCGTGTGCGGCCGCATGCCGAACGCTTGAGCGCCCCAGAGCTCGCCGGTACGACCGAAGCCGGTGATGACCTCGTCGTCGATCAACAGCACGTCGTACTTCTCCAATACCCCTTGGATTTTCTCGAAGTACGTCCGGGGCGGCAGCAACACGCCGCCGACCCCCATGAGCGGCTCGGCGATGAAAGCCGCGATGGTCTCCGGCCCTTCGCGCACGATGAGCTGCTCGAGATGGTCGGCCAGTCGCGTCGCGTAGTCCTCCTCCGACTCGCCGGGCTGCGCGCCGCGGTAGTAGTACGGCGCGTCGGTGTGCAACACAAACGGCAGCGGCAGATCGAAGTTTCGGTGGAACGACGGCAAGCCGCTCAGGCCTGCCGCGCCGAGCGTGACACCGTGATAAGCCCTCTGGCGCGCGATGATCTTCTTTTTCCGGGGCCGACCTATGGCGTTGTTGTAGTACCAGACGAGCTTGATCTGCGTATCGTTGGCGTCGGATCCCGAATTGCCGAAAAACACGCGCGACGCCTCGCAGGGCGCCATGTGCACGAGCTTGTCGGCCAGCCTGATGCCCGGCTCGTGGCTCTTGCCCGTAAAAAGATGCGAGAACGACAGCTTCTTGATCTGATCGTAGGCGGCAGACGCCAGCTCTTCGTCGCCGTATCCGAGCGTCGCGCACCACAGCCCGGCCATGCCTTCGATGTACCGGTTGCCGTGGTTGTCCCAAACGTGAATGCCTTGACCGCGGACCAAGACCAACGGTCCGTGCTCGTGGTAAGCCGCGAGATTGGTGTTCGGATGAAAGAGATGCGCGAGATCCAAAGCCTCGAGCTCCTCCATCTGCTTCTCCTGCACCTTGGCCATGATCACGCGCTCCCTGTTCGCCGAGTCGCGGATGATACACCCCGTCGCAGCGCATTCGCGGCAAGCGCCGAGACGATGATGGCGCCGCCCAAGGCGGCCATCGCGCGCGGCGTCTCCCCGAGCACGAGCCAAGCCCAAATAGGCGTGAACACGGGCTCGGCGAGCAGCAGCAGCGACGCTTCGAGAGCCGACACCGCCCCCAGCCCTCGTGTGACGAAGACGTAGGCCAAGCTGATTTGCACCACACCGAGATAGACGACGATTGCCGAGTCGTGAAGCGACCAGTCGCCGCGCGGATAGATCGACGCCGGCCACTGCGCGATGGCGCCGGCGGCCAACGCCACGAGGCAACCGGCCACGATGACCGCAAGCGGTTCGCCGCCACTGACGGACGCCCGCCGAGCGATCCAGCGCAAGCCGAGCAAGCTCATCGCCCAGCTCGCACCGGCCGCGAGTGCCAACGAGTTGCCGAGTCGAGGGTTGGGTGCCGTCTCGTCCGGATTCACGCCGGCCACGAACAGCAATGCCGTGCCGCCGAGCATCGCGACCAACAAGGCGAGCTCCGATGACTTGATTCGCTCGCGCAGCAGCAGCGGCGAAAGCACCAGCAGATAAAGCGGCGCGGTGTCCTGCAAAAATATCGTGTTTGCCGCGGTCGTTTGTTTATTGGCGAGCGTGTAGAGGACGAACGTGGCCGCATAGGGCAGCGCGACGAGCCAAACGCGCCAGTCACCGAGCGCACGCGCCTTCGGCAAGGCGACCGACAAGACTATGGCGGCAACGCCCGCTCGCAAACCGGCAACCTGCCAACCGCCGAGCGCGCTGAGCTTGATCGCAACACCGCCCGTCGAGAAAAGCAGTGCGCCGAACAACAACTGAAGCCTCGCCACAACGCAGCCTCGAGTCGCGGCCGCGCGCCGTTGCGCGCATTGGCCGGGCTCTAGAAAATCCTGCCCAGGACCACGTAGAACGCGTTGTCACCGCCTTCCGCGCGGCCGTAGCCGACGTAAACAGGGCCGATCGGCGTGCTCACGCCGGCCCAAAACGAGCCGCCTACCCTGGCGCTCGATAGCGAGATCTCGCTACGCGACTGCCAAGTGTTGCCAACCTCGATGCTGAACCCTGCGAACGCCGGAAACAGCGCGAGATCCCCGATCCGATGGTAGTAGCTTGCGCCGATCCTCACGGCGTCTTGCCCGGCCAGCTGATTGGCCTCGAGGCCGGAGAGGTCGAAAAACCCTCCCATTCTGAACAAGCGATTGAGCGGCGCCGTGCCCCCGATCGTCGCGTCGTATCGTAACGTCGACAACAGCGTGTGGCGCCCCCAGGTCTTCGCCGCGGCGACGGTCACGAGCAATTGATCGAAGTCGGTGTCCGCGTGCAACGGCCCTGAGCGCGAGCCGCGCCATTCCGCGCTCGCCAGTACACCGGAACGGGGAAACGATACGCTGTCTATCGTATCGACCGAAAACTTGCCGAAAAACTCACCGCGTCGAAACTTACTGTCGGGCAGCAGCGCCGGGTCACCGACGCGCAAAAGCGTGTCACCGGGTCCAACCCGCACACCAAACCGATACTCGGCCCAGTTCGGCAAGTCGCGACCGATACCTAGCTCGAGCGTGGCTTCTCTGATCTGAGCCTCGGTGATTCGTTGATCGCCCTCGAAGACATTGAACAGGCTCGACTGGAAATCGAGCGACGGCGCGAAGAAGTACAGGGCCTTGGAGCCGAAAGGCAAGTACAAGTCGTTGAGAAATGCCGGCTCGTCGCCAATGACGAACGTCGTGCGAAACTCGGCGCCGAGGTCGTTCATCTCGGTTCGCAGATAACTCGCCGCGAGGCCGAACAACGCATCTTCGTCGCCGGCCGAGCTGTACTCGACACCGAGCTGAAGATAGTTCGGCCCCCAAGAGCGCTCGTCGAGCTCGACATCGAGTCCCGTCTTACCGTCTTCCTTGACGAGCCCGTAACGAACGTTTTGGTAGTACTCGAGGCCGTACACTTTGTCGACCGATTTCTCGACGGCGTCGACGTCGAGCGGCTTGCCGATCTTGATGTCGCCGAGCCGCGTGCGCACGACGCTGTCGGCAATCGGGGCGTGGTTCTCCAAATTCACGAAGCTCACGATCGGCAAGTCGCGCATCCGCGGATCTTTGAGCCCGTCGAGATAAGCTTGGTAGCCGGCCGCGTCGAGGGCGAAAGGCTCGAGCTCGGCGCGATGAGCCATGATGGCGTCGTAGCCGGTTTGGATCGTGTCGGCCATGCGTTCGTAATTCACCGAGCTCACGTCGTCGCTGAACTCGGGCTGCACGAGCACGTCACCGGGCCTGAGCTTATCGCGCTGCGAGACGGTGCCCGCCCGCGTCAGCAGATTCGTAAGCTGCGTCGTAACGTCGACAACTGAGCGCAACGTGTCGCGAGTGCGCAGCGGCGTGGAGATATCGACCGCAATCACGTGGTCCGCACCCATCGACTGCGCTACTTCGACCGGCAAGTTCATCGCGATGCCGCCGTCGACGAGCAGTTTTCCGTCGATTTCGATGGGCGCCAACACTGCCGGAATCGACATGCTGGCGCGCAATGCGCGGGCGAGGCTTCCCGAGCCGAGCACGACGGCCTCGCCCGTCGCAATGTCGCTCGCGACCGCTCTGAACGGAATCTTCAAATTGTCGAAATTTTCGACGAGAGACGAACGCAGGGTCTCGCGCGACAAGATCATGTCGATCACTTGTCCCTGCGTGAGACCGGCCGGCAGCTCGAACTCGCCCTTGTTCAAACCGGGCTTCTGGCTCACGAGGAACAAGTCGTCGTCACGCTTACGGCGAAACGACTTCAGCCTGCGCGGCGTGACGTTGAGAAATGCCGTCTCCCACTCGAGACTCTCTACGAGGCGCGTGAGGTCCTCGACCGACATCCCCGACACGTAGAACCCACCGACGACGGCGCCGACGCTCGTGCCCGCGAGGTAATCGATCGGCACGCGCAGCTCGCGCAGCGCTTTGAGCACACCGATGTGCGCACCGCCGCGTGCGCCGCCGCCCGAAAGCACGAGGCCGATCGTCGGACGAGCGGGAACCACGGCTGGTCCGGTATTCGCGGTCTGACCGCGCGCGGACGCCGCCGCAAGCACGGCGGCGACGCAGAGGACGCCGCGCAAGAGCGGTCGGCGGCTAGGCATGAACGAAGGCTCCCGAAAGCGTGCTGACGGAACCGCGGCATGATGCCAGACACTGAGTGACGCATGTACCGCGCTGACGTCGTCGGCGAGATCGGAACCGAGCCCATGCGTAGCGTGGCACTTGACATATATCGCACGAACGTTCGTATTATTCAAAATATGAGTAAAGGTCGACAGACCCGCGCAGCGATCCTCTCCCGCGCAGTGTCCGTGGCTGCCGTGCACGGGCTCGACGGCCTCAGCATCGGCCGCTTGGCGGCCAGTGCACACCTGTCGAAAAGCGGCCTCTTCGGACACTTCGGCTCGAAGGAGGCATTGCAGCAGGCCGTGCTCGAGCACGTCGTCGAAGACTTCCGGACTCGTGTAATCGTGCCCGCGCTGCGCGAGCCGACCGGCGCGGCGCGGCTTCGGTCGCTATTCGCTGCTTGGCTCGATTGGGCCGTGGCCGAGGAGCGCGGCGGGGCCTGCCCGCTGCTCGGCGCCTCGACCGAGCTCGACGATCAGCCCGGACCGCTGCGCGACTATCTCGTCGAGCGGCAGACGTCGTGGCTCGACTGCATCGCCCGGATGGCCGGCAAAGCCGTGGCCGAAGGCCAGTTGCGGCGCGACCTTGACACCGCCCAGTTTGCCTTTCAATTCAACTGCTTGGGATTGGGATTCAACTTCTCCCAGAGGCTGCTCCGGGATCCCGACGCGCGCCGGCGCGCCACGACCGCCTTCGAGCGACTGATCGAGGACGCGCGAGGCTAGCCTCCCGCACGCGCCAGGAACACGGCACATGAGCGCCGGCAGGAACCGCACGATCGTTCGTCCTTTTACCGCCGCTTCGGGGCTCGCTCACACCGTCGGGACATCGGCTCACCGCGGGTCGGGCCGCAGGGCCGATCCGGACGGTTGGGTTTTTCGGCGATCGACTGACTTGGCGGCAGCCGTCTAATACCATTACGCGCCCCGAAGGGAGTGACCATGACCGCGCAACATCATCGACTCATCATCCTCGGCTCGGGCCCTGCCGGTTACACGGCGGCCGTTTATGCGGCCCGTGCGGCGCTCGACCCGGTCGTCATCACCGGAGTGGAAGTCGGCGGCCAAATGACGACGACGACGGACGTCGACAACTGGCCCGGCGACGACGGCGGCGTGCAGGGCCCCGAGCTCATGGAGCGCATGAAGCGCCACGCCGAACGTTTCGGCACAAAGCTCATCCACGATCACGTCGACAGGGTCGCGCTCGGCGCTCGGCCCTTTCATCTGTTTGCGGGTAAAACCGAGTACACCTGCGATGCCCTCGTCATCGCAACGGGCGCGTCGGCGAAATATCTCGGACTGCCAAGCGAGGAAGCGTACAAAGGCCGCGGCGTCTCGGCGTGTGCGACGTGCGACGGGTTCTTCTTTAGAAACCAGCCCGTCGCCGTGATCGGCGGCGGCAACACGGCCGTCGAGGAGGCGTTGTATTTGTCGAATATCGCCTCGCGCGTAACCGTCGTGCACCGGCGCGATCAATTCCGTGCCGAGCAGATCATGATCAACAAGCTGCTCGAGAAGAGCCGCACGGGCAACATCGAGATCCTGTGGAACCACGTGCTCGACGAAGTCGTAGGTGACGACAGCGGCGTCACGCGCGCGCGCCTGCTGCATTCGCAGACCCACGAGCCGCGCGAGATCGCCGTGCAGGGTGTGTTCGTCGCCATCGGACACACGCCGAATACCGGGATCTTCGAGGGCCAGCTCGAGATGAATAACGGCTACATCGCCGTGCGCGGGGGACAGCGTGGACTTGCCACTGCGACGAGCGTCGAAGGCGTGTTCGCCGCAGGCGACGTCGCCGACCCGGTCTATCGGCAAGCCGTCACGTCTGCCGGCGCCGGCTGCATGGCGGCACTCGACGTCGAGAGATTCTTGACCGAGAACTGAAATCACAGCCCCGCGCGGGCTGTGGCTGGCCAGCGCGCGCCGAATGTGATAATGAGAACCAGTGCTGCGTTTGTGGGAAAAGGACGCAGCATCATCGTTCGTCGCACGGAGATTACGGTATGCCAGTCAGCCGCCGGAAATTCTTGGCCGGTTCCTTTGCGGCCGTCGCCGGGTGGAGTGGAGTCGGCCGTTGTGCGGCCGCCGAAGCGCATCCGCTCGACTTCTACCACATTCATACGGGCGAGAAGCTCAAGATCGTCTATCGTGAGCACGGTGAGGTCATTCCCGGCGCCCTCGACGAAATCAACTATTTTTTGCGGGACTTTCGGACGGAGCAGATCCACACCATCGACGTCGCCTTGCTCGACGAGCTCGTGAAGATCTACCGTGAATTCGACTGCCGCGGAAACTTCGAGGTCATTTCCGGTTACCGGTCGCCGCGCACGAACGAAGCGCTGCGTCACACGACCTCCGGAGTCGCCCAACACAGCCTGCATTTGTCCGGTCGCGCGATCGACGTGCGACTGACGAGCGCTGCCACCACGCACCTGCGCGACGCGGCGATCGCGCTGCACACGGGCGGCGTAGGCTACTACCAGCGCTCCAACTTCGTGCACATCGACACCGGCGCAGTTCGCACCTGGTAATCACTCGCAATCGCAGGCGGCCCCGACTTCGGCCGCAGTAAACCCCGCTCGGTTACACCCTACCGTGCGGTTCGGTGTCGGCGTTATCGGTGGTACAGTGGACATGCAGTCCGTATATACACTGCCCACGGCACACACCGAAGATCCTTATGAAACGCTTCGCGATCATTGCGGCGCTCGTCGTTGTCATGGCTGTGGCCGCTTGGTGGTTCACCCGACCGAAACCCGTAGCGGTGGCGCTCGTAACGGTGGAGCGCGGCGCCGTATCCGCCACTGTGGCCAACACGCGCGCCGGCACGGTCGACGCGTGCCGGCGCGCCGGCTTGTCACCCGCACTCGGCGGTCAGATCGCAAAGCTACCCGTCAAAGACGGTGAACACGTCGAGCAAGGGCAGCTCCTGCTCGAGCTTTGGAACGACGACATCAAAGCGCAGCTCATGCTGTCTCAGCGAGAAGTGCTCGCCGCACGCTCGCGTGCACGCGAAGCTTGCGTCACGGCCGACGTTGCAAAGCGCAACGCTCAGCGACTCATGACGCTGCGAGATCAAGGGCTCGCCTCCGAAGAAACCGCCGATCAAGCGGAAGGGCAATCCGAGTCGACAGCCGCCGGATGCGCCGCAGCTCAGGACGCGACCCGCGTCGCCGACGCGCAAGTCGACGTGACGACCGCCCAGCTCGCGCGCACCCGGCTAGAAGCCCCGTTCGCAGGGATAATCGGCAAAATCAACGGCGAGCTCGGCGAGTTCGTGACCCCGTCGCCGGTCGGTATCCCGACGCCGCCCACAGTGGATCTCATCGACGCGAGCTGCCTCTACATCAGCGCGCCCATCGACGAAGTCGATGCTCCGCGCGTCAAGCAGGGTCTGCCGGCCCGCATCACGCTCGACGCGTTCCCCGATCAAAGCTTCGCAGGACACGTGCGCCGCGTCGCCCCCTACGTGCTGGATCAGGAAAAACAGGCGCGAACCGTCGAGGTCGAGGCTGTGTTCGACGAGCCGGAGAAGGTCGGCCTGCTGGCCGGCTACAGCGCCGACGTCGAAGTCATATTGGACCGGCGCGACGACGTCGTGCGCGTGCCGACCTCCGTGATCCTGCCCGACAAAACGGTCTATTTCTTCGACCCGCAGACGAGCACTCTGCGAACACGCAAAATCGAGACGGGCATCGCGAATTGGGAATACACACAGATCACGAGCGGCTTGAATGCCGGCGATCGCGTCGTGAGCTCCATCGACCGCGAAGGCGTACGCGATGGCGCGCCGGCCGTCCCCGAGTGACGGCAGGCGCCCGGAACCACACCGAGAACGCCATGCCGATGATGCAGCTCAGCGGAATTTGCCGTGAGTACGCGGTCGGCGACGAGATCGTGCATGCCCTCGATCATGTCGATCTCACGGTGGAATCCGGCGAGTACATCTCGATCATGGGCCCGTCCGGGTCCGGGAAATCGACGCTGCTCAACATTCTCGGCCTGCTCGACAGACCCGATTCTGGCCGATACCTGCTCAAGGGCGAGGACGTTTCCGGCCTCGACGACGACGCGCTCGCGCTGCACCGTCAAAGCGAGATCGGCTTCATCTTCCAGTTCTTCCATCTAATCCCGCGCCTCACGGCGCTCGAAAACGTCGAGCTGCCGATGATTCTCTCCGGCGTCGCGCCGCGGCAAAGACGCGAGCGAGCCGCCGCCGTGCTCGAGTCGGTAGGACTCAAGTCGCGAATGCATCACCGGCCGGACCAACTTTCCGGAGGCGAGCGGCAGCGCGTCGCGATCGGCCGCGCCATCATCATGCAACCGAGTGTGCTGCTGGCCGATGAGCCGACCGGAAACCTCGACTCGAAATCAGGCACCGAGATCATCGAGATCATCGAGCAGCTCAACCGGGACGGCATTGCCCTGTTGGTCGTCACGCACGACCCGAACGTCGGCAGCCGCGCGGCCAGACATTTGCTGCTGCGAGACGGCAAGATCGCCGAGGATCACCCGCGAGACAAGCCATGAGCTGGCTCGACGCGGGCAAGCTTGCGATCGAAGCGCTTCGTCGCTACCCGCTGCGTACTGCGATGCTGCTGCTGGCCATTGCGATCGGCGTGGCTGCCGTCGTCATGCTGACGGCCGTCGGCGAAGGCGCGCGCCGTTACGTGACCGGACAGTTCGCGGCGCTCGGCACGCACTTGCTCATCGTGCTACCGGGCCGCGCCGAAACGGCCGGCGCCGGCATCCAAGGCATGCTCATCGGCGAGACGGCCCGCGAGCTTACGCTGCAGGACACGATCGCCATCGGTCGCAGCCCACGCATCGGCCGGGTGACGCCCGTCGTGCCCGGCTCCGGCACCGCATCGTGGCGCGCACGCGAGCGCGATATCACGGTGCTCGGCACGAGCTCGCCGATGCTCGAAATTCAGCACTGGTCGATGCAAAGCGGTCGGTTCCTTCCGCCGGGCGATCTGGACATCGCACAGCCCGTATGCGTGCTCGGCGCGACCGTGGCGAACGAGCTGTTCTCCGGAACGGCGCCCGCTGGGTCAATGGCTACGTATCGGCGATTCGCGCTGCCGCGTGATCGGCATTCTCGCCCAACAAGGCCTGACCGGCGGATTCAACGTCGACGAGACGGTGTCTTGCCGGTCGCCAATGCCCAGCAGCTCTTCAACACGTCGAGCGTGTTCCGCATTCTCGCCGAGGCGACGAGCCGCGAGACCATACAGGGCGCCAAACGCGACATCCTCTCGATCATCAAACAGCGCCACGCGGGCGAGGAGGACGTCACTGTCGTCACGCAAGACGCGGTCGTCGTCGACGTTCGACTCCATCTTCGGAATGATCACGGCAGGACTCGCGGCCATCGCCGCGATCAGCCTCGTCGTGGCCGGCGTGCTGATCATGAACGTCATGCTCGTCGCCGTCAGTCAACGAACGGCGGAGATCGGCTTGCTCAAAGCAATCGGTGCGCGCAAAGGCCAAATAGTGGCGCTGTTCCTCACCGAAGCGGCGTGCCTGTCGACGCTCGGCGCGGCCATCGGCTTAGGCGTCGGCACCGGCGGCACTTGGCGTTGCGAATGGCATTCCCGACGCTGGATTTCGTCGCCCCGCCTTGGGCCTCACTGTCGGCGGTCGCCGTTGCGCTGGCGAGCGGCTTGGTGTTCGGGATCCTGCCCGCCCGACGCGCTGCCGCGCTCGACCCCGTCAACGCGCTGATGAGGCGTTGAAGCCGTGCGCAGCGTAGATTTCCTCCGCCTGATCTCGCAATCGATCGTCGCGCACCGCATGCGCAGCGTGCTGACGGCGCTCGGCATCGGCATCGGCGTGACCGCCGTCGTGCTGCTCACATCGATCGGCGAAGGCCTGAACCGGTACGTCGTCGATCAGTTCACGCAATTCGGTACGACGACGCTCGCGGTGCAACCCGGCAAAGCCAACACGCTCGGAATCTCGCCCGGCGTGTTCAACTCCGTCCGCCCGTTGAGCCTCGACGACGCACGAGGCAATCGAGCGCGCGCCCTATGTGCTGCACACCGTGCCGGTCGTCTCCGGCAGCGCATCCATCGAAGCGAACGGCCGTGAACGAACCGTGAACATCTTCTCGGTCGGGCCGGACTTCGACGCGGCCTTCAAATTCAAAGTCTCCGTCGGCAGCTTTCTGCCGACCGGACGAGCTCGAGCGCGCGCGGCCGGTCGTCGTGCTTAGGCGCCAAGGTCTACGACGGAGATGTACGGCTCGAAAAACGCGCTCGGCGACCGCGTCCGTATCGGCGGCCAACGCTACCGCGTGATCGGGATCATGGAGTCGAAAGGCGACATGGTCGGCTTCGATCTCGACGACACGGCCTACATTCCCGCGGCCCGCGGTCTCGAGCTGTTCAACCGGCCCGGGCTCCAGGAGATCGACGTGCTCTATGCCGAGAACGCGCCCGTGGACGAGGTCGTTGCCGGCATCAAACGAGTCTTGATCGCACGCCACGGGGGCGAAGACTTCACGATTACGACGCAACAGCAAATGCTCGACGTGCTCGGTTCGATCATCGACGTGCTCACTCTCGGCGTGGCCGCCCTGGGCGGCATCTCGTTGCTCGTCGGCGGCGTCGGCATCTTCACCATCATGACCATCGCCGTACGCGAGCGCACTCAAGAGATCGGATTGCTGCGGGCGATCGGGGCACGGCGCTCACGCATCGCGCAGCTGTTCGTCGGTGAGGCGATGCTGCTGTCGGCAGTCGGCGGCTTCGGCGGCCTCGCGCTCGGTATCGGCATCGTGGCCATCACGCACGTGACTCTGCCGTCCATGCCGGCCACGATCTCCCCCCTCTATGTCGGCTTGGCCCTTTCGATCGCGGTTGCCATCGGGCTCGTCGCCGGCGTGCTGCCCGCGCGCAGCGCGGCGCGCCTCGCGCCGCTCGACGCGCTAAGAACCGAGTGACCGACGCCTCAGTCGGCGCAGAACGCCCGGTCGAGCGTTGCGGCGAGGCGTGCGGCGGCGAGCGTGAGTCGTTGCTCGACGACACGCTTGGCCGCGGCCAAGTACGCGCCGTCGAGCGTCGCCGCGCGGCCCCGCGACGGCGTTGCGAATGCGTAAACGGCCGGTCGAAGCTCGAGACTTTCGGCCGCCCAGTCGACGGGATCCGGGTCTGCCCGCGCGGCGGCGAATTCAGGTGACCGCCACTCGTCGGACGCTGCGAGCCGCCGGACGAACCGCGACACCGATAGGCCCTCCAGCGCGATGACGTCTGTGTCCCAGAAACGGTGCAGGCTCACGGTCGTCGCACCGTAGCGCACGTCGATCGCGTTGCCACCGCGATCGACCGCTCGGCCGACATGCAGCGGCTGGTGGACATCGACAACGAAATGCACGATAAAGCGCAGCGCATCGGTCCGCGCCTTGGTCGGCGCCGCGGGATTGGTCAACACGGCCGAGTAATGGCCGATCGCCCACAACACATCGCCTTCTGGCGGGTGCCGAAAGCTCCGGATCGCGCCGAGAGAATCGCGGCCCCGAGCCGGATCGGGCACGTTCATATAGTGCCAAGGACCGGTATGCCGCCACTTCGACACGGAGCGAATCCGGTCGGCCCAAAGACCGAGGGCGGCCAGCGATCGACCGCCGCCGAGGCTCGCGATCTCCCGTCGCGCCTCGGGGCACAGCGCGCGCTCGGCCAGCGCGCCCGCGATCTCGTGACCGATCGGGCCGAAAGCGTGCGCAGTGCTCGACAACAGCAGCGTTGCCGCGGCGACGAGGACCGTTTGCTTCGATACGTTGCGCGACATGGCTTCCATGCTCATCGAGACTCGCCACGCAGCCGAGTCGCTGACCGGCCGCAAGCACGATGGCGATCAAAACTATAGCCCGGCGCCTTGCGAGACTCGTCCACGCAACGTCGGGTAAATCGACGGATTGGCGCTACGCGCGCAACGTCAGCGGCGCTCGAATCCGGGCGCTCGATCCGCCGCAATCATTCCTGCGCCACGCCGCACCGCAAGCGCTTCGCTCATGAACGTGAGCGTGCGATCGAGCGCACCCTGATTGTCGGTGACGAGCGTATGCGCAGCACGACCCGCAGCGCGCCGCAGCTCCGGCTGCTCGAGATACATCGCAACGGCGCAAGCGAGCTCTCGCCCGTCCCGGACTTGGCGCGCCGCACCCCGCTCGAGCGCCATCGCGCTGATCTCCTCGAAATGAAACATGTAAGGGCCGAACACGGCAGGCACCCTAACGGCACAGGCCTCGAGCAAGTTCTGACCACCGCGGGGCACGAGACTGCCCCCGACGAACGCGACATCCGAGGCCGCGTAGAGCCGCTGGAGCTCTCCCATGGTGTCGCCCACGAGCACGTCGGTGCCGTCCGGCAACGCTCCTCGAGTGCGGCTGCGCAACGCCACACCGTACCCGTACCGCCGGCACAATCGTGCCACGGACGCAAAGCGCTCGGGGTGTCTCGGCACGAGCACCAACAGCAACGCCGGCCAGCTCGCGCGCAGCTCAGCGAAAGCCTGGAGCACTTGTTTCTCCTCGCCGCCGTGCGTGCTGGCCGCGATCCAGACCAAACGCTCCCTGCCCCAGGCGTAGCGCAGCTCGGCACCCTGAGTCAGCAGATCGGCCGGCAGCTCGACGTCGAACTTCAAATTGCCCGTGACGCGCACCGACGTCTCGGGCGCGCCGAGGTTGCGCAGCCGCTGGGCGTCCGTACGCGTTTGGGCACACAGCAACTCGGCATTCTCGAGCATGCGCCGCGTGATTTTCGGCACGCGCAGATAGCCGTGCAGAGAGGCCAGCGAGACGCGCCCGTTGACGAGCAACAACGGTATGCGCCGTTTTGTGCACGCCGCGAAAATGTTCGGCCAGAACTCCGTCTCGGCGATCACCGCAAATTCCGGGTGCGCACGATTCAGAAACCGTCGAACAGCGTCGGGAAAATCGTAAGGAACGTAGCAGTGGCTTACGCGCGCTCCGAAGAGCTCTCGCACTTGCTCCGAGCCGGTCGGCGTCATCGTAGTCACGACGAGCCGGTGCGACGGATAGCGTCTGACCAGGGCCTCGATCAACGGCGCGGCGGAGCGCACTTCGCCGACGGAAACGGCGTGGACCCAAATCGTTCGCCCCTCGAGCCGCGGAACGAACCCGAACCGTTCCGGCCAACGCCGCCAATAGGCAGGATATCGCACCCCGCGCCAAAGCAAGTTGGCGATCGCATAGGGCAGAAGGAGGTAGGCGCCAACGGACCACAACGTCATGAGCGTTCCTCGCTGGCCGCGGTTCGATCGACGACGTCGGTCTCGACTGCTTGGCGCGTCGCGAAGTATCTCTGGTACTGCTCATCCCACGCCACGCGTGACGCGACGACAGTGTCGAATTGACCGAGCAGACCGATCATGAGCTCACACGTCTCGCGGACCGCATATCGGCCGGCCTCGCTGCCGGTCACGTAGTCGCACAGGCCGTTTGTAATCGCATAGTCACATGTGAGCGGGCTCGCAGCCTTGCGCACGAGCACGCGGATACCGCAGCGTCCGGCCAACCCGAAGTCGTTCACGTCGTCGAATATCGAAAGAATCCGACTTGGATCGAGCTCGTGGCGCGCGCAAAGCGAATCGACGACCCAACGTTTGTCCCTGACCCCCGTATAGACCGAATGAAAGTGCTCGCGGCGTGCGAATGCACGTGCCGACGGATTGTCGGCACCCGAGACGATCGCGGCGGCCGGGAGCCCCTCCGCGTGGGCGCGCCACAAGGCATAGCGCAACAGGTTCGTGCCCATCGAGTCCGGCTCGCTGTAGGTGCTCGCAACTCCGTCGCCTTTGGCGCCCGAGTTGAATACGCCGTCCCAGTCGCAAATCAGGCCGCGCACACCCGCGATCCGCTTGGCCAGTATCGGTGCGGGCGTGATGAACACGCCGCCGAGCGACGCGAACCGAGTCTCCACGTCCGTGCCGCCAGCCATCGGCCTGCGGCTAAAGATGCTCTTGACCGAGCAATCCCAGCTTGATGAGGTCCTGCACGTCGAGGACACCGACCGGACGAGCGCCATCGACGACGATAATGCTGTCGACCTCGTGCTGCTTGAAGACCTTCACCGCATCGTTGAGCAGGCTGTCGCGCGCCACCGTCACGGGACTCTTCGAGAAACCGATGTCGCCGAGCGATTTGTCCAGCGTTTGCCGACCCTGCGCTTGCAGCTTTCGTCGCAGATCTCCGTCCGTGAAGATGCCGGCGACGTTGCCGGATGCATCGACGACCGTGACCGTGCCGAGCCGGGACTCGGTCATCTTGACCATGGCGGAGCTCAACGTCTCATCCGCGCCGCATACGGGATTGGCCTCGCGAATTACGTCGCGAACGCGAGTTGTCATGAGCGTCGTATGCTCGCGGAACTGAGCGGTGCCGAGCGCCGTGAGAGTGTTCTCGCACAGGTTGCGCATTACGCTGAAGGGCATCGTGCACACGTGCGCACCGACCAACAGCGCTTGACGCACGTGCTCGGGATGACGCACGGACGAGAACATGACTTTACTCGGATAGCCGTGCCGCTCGATAACCTCGACGCACTGGTCGAACAGCTGAATCGCGTCGTGGCCCTGATCCTGCATGCGCCCGGCCAACGGACAGATGAACGCCGCTCCGGCTTCCATCGCCATGTAGGCCTGATTCAACGTATAGATCAAATGGACGTTGACACGAAGACCCTTGTCCGTCAGGCGCTTGCACGCTTTGACGCCCTCGTTGGAGATCGGCACCTTGAAGACGGGCTCACTCTCCAACGGCAACGACAGCAGCCGCTCGGCCTCGGCCAGAATCGCCTCGGGAGTCTCGCCGAGAGCCTCCACCTGAAGCTCGGGCACCATTCCGGACAGCTTGACGATGGCTGCATCGATATCCGTGATGCCGTGCCGATGCATGAACGTGGGCGTCGTCGTGAGCCCTTTGACAAAGCCGTAATCGAGCGCCGCCTCGATTTCCTTGAAATCGACCGAATCCAGGTACAGTTCCATTCGCTACCTCAGTGCACGTTTTGCGCACGAACCAGATTGTGCAGGTCTATGAGCGGTCGCACGAATTTCTCGAGATCATCGAGGTAGTACTGACTCGCAGCGTCGCAGAGTGCGTCGGGAGGATTCGGGTGCGCTTCGATGAAGACACCGTCGACACCGGCCGCAACCCCCGCCCGCGCGAGCACGTTGAGATATTGGCGCGTACCGCCGCGCGGATCCTTGCTCGGAATCCCGTACTTTCGAATCGTGTGTGTGATATCGAAGACGACGGGATAGCCGATCTGTCCAAGCAGCAAGAAACTGCGTGGATCGACGATCAAATCGTTGTAGCCGAACGTATAGCCGCGCTCGGTAACGATGATTCGGTCGTTGCCGGAGGCTTCGATTTTCTGCACGGGCTTCGCCATGTTGTCCGGCGCTATGAATTGGCCGTGCTTGATGTTCACCACGCGGCCCGTTTTCGCAGCGGCGACGACGAGCTCCGTCTGCATGCACAAGTAGGCCGGGATCTGCAGCACGTCGACGACCTCGGCCGCCGGCGCCGCCTGATTCGGATAATGAATGTCGGTGAGCAGCGGCAGCCCGAACTCGCGCTTGATCTTCTCGAGCACGCGCAGCCCCTCCTCGAGACCGGGACCCTGGTAATAGTCGAGCGAGCTGCGATTGTCCTTCGAGAACGACGACTTGAAGATCAGCGGCACGCCAAGACCCGTAGCGATCTTCTTGAGGCGCTCGGCCGTGCGCATCATGAGCGACTCCTCCTCGATGACGCACGGTCCCGAGATCAGAAACAGCTGATCCGCGCCGCAATCGATGTCGTCGACGAAAACGTGCTTGATGCTCATAGGGATGCGTTGCTCACAAAGAGGAATCCGGGTTGCTGGTCGCTCGCGGCATTTTGCGATCAAAGGCTTGGGGCTGCAAGCGGCGAGACTGCGCGCCCAACAGCTCGACGAGCAGAGCGTAATTGCGCGCCGTCGCACCTTGTCCCGCACGAACGACGTGCTGCGCACGCGCGCCGAGCTCGCACCGCAGCTCGGGATCGCGCACGAGCGCCGTCACGGCGGCCGCCAGCTCCGTGCCGTCGCGCACCAATCGCCCCGCGTCGGCCGCGAGCAAGTCGTCGACCGTTTCCTTGAAGCTGAAGTTGTACGGTCCGAAAAGCACGGGCACGCCGAGAATCGCCGGCTCCATGAGGTTGTGCCCGCCTTTGTTGGCGCCGCGAAAATACAGGCTACCGCCCACAAAAGCCACATCGGCGGCACCGTAGAGATTGCCGAGCTCGCCCACCGTGTCCACGATGAGCACGCCGGCACGACCCGGCACCGTTTCGCGCCCGGCGTCGACGTCCGTCTTGAGAACGGCCCGTTGATGCGCGGCCCGAACGCGCTCCGCCACGCGCTGCGCCTCCGCGGGATAGCGCGGCACCAGAATCAACGCAGTACGCGGCTCCACATCACGCGCCGCAAGGTACGCGTGCACCAGGGCGTCGTCCTCCGATGGGTGCAAGCTACCGCCGATGACGACGATGTCGCCCCTGGCGTAACCCAGCGATTCGCGCATCGACGACTCGCCGCCGACGTCCGGCGCTCGAGCGAGGTCGTACTTCATGTTGCCCGTCACGCGCACGCGTGCCGAATCGACGCCGAGAGACCGGAAGCGCGCCGCGTGCTCCTCTGTTTGCACGGCGACGAGATCTAGGCTGCCGAGCGCCCGCGGAATCACGTAAGAGCGCGCATACCGCCGGCAAGACTTCGCCGACATCTTGCCGTTGACGACGGCTACCGGAATGCCTCGACGATGGGCACCACGAATCAAATTCGGCCAGAACTCCGATTCGACGATGACGAGCAACCGGGGATCGAAGTGCGTGAGACAACGTTTGACCACAAAAGAAAAGTCGAAAGGCAGAGCCACGATCCGGTGGAGCGGATACAAACGCCGAGCCGCCGCGAGCCCGGTGACCGTGAAGGCCGAAATCACGAGCGGCGTGCCGGGGAAATCCCGCTCGATCATCGAGACGAGCGGTCTGAGCAGGGACACCTCGCCGGCCGACGAGCCGTGCAGCCAAATGCTATGCGCCAAAGGTTGGCCCAGACGGCGACCGAACCGCATCGCTAGACCGTCCCTACCGAGTCGGGTCGCGAGACGGAACAGTATCCACGGTGAGAGCAGAAGACACGCAACCAAATATACGAAATCGAGCAACAGCCCCATCGACCATCTCGCCGGCACGCCGCCGGCGTTATTCTAGTCCAGTCGAAGCGACGTAGCTCAGCCTTCGCCGTTTGCTGCGAGCCACACTTTCGCGACCGAGACCTTGTTGCTCGTGGCCGTGGCGAGGTAGCGATCGATCCAATCGGGAACGAGGTCTCCACGCATCGGACGCCCGATGAAGAACCCTTGTACCATTTCGCAGCCCAGGTGGGAGATCACGTCGAGAGCTTCGGCGCTGTCGACCCCTTCGGCTACGACGCGCATACCGAAGGCATGGGCCAACCCAATCACCGTCTCGACGATTTTCTGATCCTTCTCGTCGACCGCGATCGTGCCGATGAAGCGCTTGTCGATTTTGATCTCCGCCGCGGGAATCTGCTTGAGATAACTCAACGAAGAGTAGCCTTTGCCGAAGTCGTCGATCGACAGATCCACCCCTTGCTTGCAGACACGCTCGAGACTCGCGAGAGACGCGTCGTCGCTTTGCACGAGGCTGTCTTCCGTCAGCTCTATCGTCAGGCCGAAGCCACGCGCTTGGAGAGCTTCTTTGAGCCTTCGCAGACGCCCGACGAACTCACCATGCGTAAGCACTTGAGGTGCGACATTGACGGCAACCGAGAACGGACCGTGCACAGCGGTCCAATCCGTGAGCCGCTCGACGATACGATCGAAGACGAGCCAAGTGATCGGAACGATCGTGCCCGCCCGCTCGGCCATCGGGATGAAATCGCCGGCAGGAATGAAACGGCCCGATTGCGTCCGCCAACGAACCAGAGCCTCGACACCGCAGACACGGCGATCGGCGACTTCCACCTTGGGTTGGTAATAGACCTCGAGCTCGTTGTTTTGCACTGCGTGCTGGAGCTCGCTCTCGAATTTCCATAGCGCGGCTTGCTGCTGAGTCGCATCGGGTCGGTATATATCGAACGCCAATTCATTCTCGCGCGCTTCCTTGAGCGCGAGCTCGGCGCGACGAAACAGCGTCGAGGCGTCGTCGGCGTGAGACGGATACACCGCAACGCCGAGCGTGACATCGACGAGAAACGTGTCGCCGGCAACCTCGATCTGCGGCGGATTGTCCTCGGTGAGACTGATTGCGGCGTCCATGACGGACGACATCGAATCGACATCGAGCAGAACCGCGAAGCGCCGCTCCGACAGCCGGATGATCGGCGTGCGCGGCGGCAAAATCTCTCGCAGCCTTTCCGCATACGTCGCGCAGAAAGTCTCGCATTGATCGTGACCGAAAGTCGTGGCGATCCGATTGAAGGCATCGAGCTGCCCGAGCAGAAGTCCGGCCAGACGACTCTGCTGCCCCTGGCGCAGGAACTGCTCTATGAAGCGCACGCTCGCGCTTCGATGACGCCCTGAGTTACTGTCTTCCTGCGCAGTGGCCACGCGGTCCCCACCAGATCCTCCTGATCCCAGAACATTTCAGCAAAACCACTAGAACACCGCTGTGAGCCGAGTCACGACGACGCAGATGCGTTTCAATTTCACGTCGAGAGCCAACCCGCCGCAGCACAGCAATTTGTGACGAGTCGTGTCACCTTTTTTTGACATAACGGACGCACGGGGGCCGGGCGCGCCGTCGAATCGAAAGTGGCACAACGTTTGCACCTGATGAGTGCGATCGGCTCACGGTACACCGGACCGTTCACCTACTCGACACATTCGAGGCACTTCGATGGCAAGAGTGAAACCGAGCATCCGGCCCACCGAGACCTACACGGAGCCAAACTTCCTCCGCGTCCACACGATCGCAGGCCGGTCGCGAGAGGCGCGGCTGGCGACCATCGAGCACTTGTCTTACAGCGCGGCGGGCAGCCCAAACCGGGCCGGCTGGCACTGCGAAACGATCGTCGACGGCGAAGCGATGAGCAAGGAAGACGCGCTATTCATTGCGCGCAGCTACGCGCAACGCAACGGCGTCCCCGTCATCTACGAGTGCCACAGCGACTGAGGGCAGGGAACCGAGCCCCGTTCTCAGCTATTCCTGCTTTTCGCTTGCGGCGGCCTGTCGCGATCGGTGCCAGAACCAGCCCGCGCCGACGATCCCCACGAGCGCTTGCGCGATCACGAGTCCGAGGCGCAGTTGCGTGGCGGTCTGCATACTGCCCGTGGCGAACCAATAGACCGCGTGCGCGAACAGCAATACACAAATCAGCGCATTGATTTGATGTCGTCGGGACATGGCTCCCCCCAAAGCCCTGCCGCGGTCCGTCAAGGCGCAGTTTTGTCGGCAGCCTTCTCGGCGCGCGCCTTGGCGATCAGCGCATCGACGGTCTCGAGCTGCGAGGCGAAGTTGCCGTTGTCCACAATCGAGACCAGATACTTGCCGTCGACGACGAGAGTCGGAACACCGGGAATTCGATACGTCCGCGACATCGCATCGCTTCTCTTGGAAAACGACTGGACGCTGAACGAACGCAACGTCGATACGAAATCGTCACGATTCACGCCCTGCTGGGCGACCCAGTCGATGATGCCCGACTCGCTCGTGAGATCGACATGATCGACGTGAATGGCGCGAAAGATCGCGGAATCCAGCTGCTCCACCTTGCCCATGGCCTGCAGCGCGTAGAACAGCTGTACGGGCTTCTCCCAAACATCATGACCAAGCGAGACCGCAACCCTCTCGAAAACGACGTCGTCGGGGAGCTTGTGCGCCCAGGCCGTCACGGACGGGAAGAACGCGTAGCAGTGCGGACACTCGTAGGAAAAGAATTCCGTAACGACGACGCGGCTCGGGTCCGACGTCGGTTGCGGCGGAACCACGGCAGTGTAGTCACGACCCGCTTGCAGCTCCGCGCCGAAAGCCGTGGTCGCGAGCAGGGAGAATATCGCGGGGACTAGCCATCTCGCTCGTGCCATTACGAGTACCTCTCAGGGGGTCGAAGAGCGCCTAACTAACCACGTTCGGCAGCTTGCCGCAAGCCTCGACAGGCGGGGCCGCCGTAACGCGGCTAGACGCGGCGGGCCCGCTGGACACCCTCGGCTTCTAGCAAATGCTCTCGCAGCAAATCGAGGAGACGCTCGCCCGCGAGAGCGTCGCCGTCGTGCCCGGATTCGCGCGCGATGTGGGAAAATTCCGCGAGGGCGTCGCGATCGGTGCCGACATATGCCATCGACCAATCGGCAAAACCACGAACCTCGGCCGGCTCGAACGAGAGCACGACGACACGGGAGTGGCGCGGATCGCATTGAATGCGCTCGAAGACACCTTGTATCGCATCGTGCGCACCTTCGAGAACCTGAGCGAAGCATCCGGCGTTGAACATCAGTGCGCCAGTGACGCCGACACGCTCGTTGTTTCGGCGGGCCGTCGACAGGATATGCTCGATCTCGCGCTTGACCGCAGCGTCCTCGCCAACGATGTCATTGTTGCTCAGATAAACGAGTCGATAGAGATCGTCGTGCACTCGATTACCCTTCGGGGCGCCGCCAGGCGCCCGCATCGACGAACTCGTCCACTTCGGCCAGTGGTATCGGCCGGCCGATCAGATAGCCTTGCGCCGCTGCGCAACCCTGCTGGGCAAGGGCGGCGAGTTGTTCGCGCGTCTCCACCCCTTCGGCGATCGTCATCATGCCGAGGCTCGCGCCCAGGGCCAGAATGGCCTTGACGAGCGACTGAGAACGCGGCGTCTGTTCGCCGCGGACGAAAGACTGATCGATCTTGATTTTCGAAAACGGAAAGCTGTTCAGAAAGCTCAATGACGAGTAGCCGGTGCCGAAGTCGTCCATGGCGATGCCCACGCCGAGATCCTTGACGGCCCAGAGCCGTTGCAAGGCCGCCTCGGTATCTTGTAGCAACACGCTCTCGGTAATCTCCAGCTCGAGCCGGCTTGCCGGCAGTCCGCTGCGCGCGAGCGCACGATGGACGACACGGACGATCTCGTCGCTCTGAAGCTGAATCGGCGACACGTTCACTGCGACGTGGTAGTCACCACGCCACGTCATAGCGTCGCGGCAAGCCGTGTCGATCACCCAAGCACCGATCGCATCGATCTCGCCGATCTCCTCCGCCAGCGGGATGAAGTCAGCTGGAGATATGCGACCACGTGCTGCGTTGTTCCATCGGATCAGCGCTTCGAATCCTCTGAGGCTGCCGCTGGCCACGTCGATCTGCGGCTGATACAGAAGCTCGAACTCTTTGAGGACCAACGCTCGGCGCAGGTGCAGCTCGAGCTCGCTACGCTCGAAAGCGCGCTGCGCCAACGACGCATCGAAGAGACGGTAGCTGCCGCGCCCTCCGGCCTTGGCCGCGGAAAGCGCTAGATCGGCA
This sequence comes from uncultured Gammaproteobacteria bacterium, assembly GCA_963786385.1. Taxonomy (GTDB): domain Bacteria; phylum Pseudomonadota; class Gammaproteobacteria; order Steroidobacterales; family Rariloculaceae; genus FEN-1219. The sequence goes on along the minus strand of CAWAYS010000002.1, from coordinate 390,915 downwards.
TGCTTGAGGAGCTCGTCGATGCGGTCCGTGCCATGATTCACGATAGCGACACCGACGCTCGCACCTACGTTTATCTGATGCCCCTGAACGAGAAACGGTCGCGCGAGCAAATCGACGATACGGCCGGCCACTTCCTCGGCACACTCGGGCTGCCCCCTCCCGGTCTGCACGATGGCGAACTCGTCACCGCCGATTCTCATTACAGCATCGCTGTCACCCGCGGCCGAACGAATTCGTCGGGCGGCAAGCTTGAGCAGAATATCCCCGGCATCGTGTCCCAACGTTTCGTTGACCTGCTTGAAACGATCGAGGTCCACCGTAATCACGGCGAGCGAATCGGTGTCCGGGTCCATGGGCACCCAGTTGCCGACGATGGCTTCGAGCAGTGCGCGATTGCCGAGACCGGTCAGCGCGTCGCGCCGCGATGCGTGGCTCGTGCTGAGCCACCCGCTCGGCAGACTGGAGGCCGCCTCGGCAACCACGAGCCGCAGCGACGGGCGACCGGTGCCGGCATGCAATACGAACGGCACGCCCAGCGCCGGCCTCAGGACGAGCGTCGCTGGATGGTCGCGCTCGAACAGGGCCGTCATCTCGACGGGCGCTCCGGTGCAGGTCGCGGCGATATGGGCAGCGAGATCGATTCCGGCAACAGGCACGGGATATTCGATGCCGAGAAAGCGGCAAAAGGCCGGGTTTGCCTCGAGCACGATGCCGCCCTCGCCGACGGCCGCCAGGCCCAGCGCCGACTCGCGGCTCGCGAGATCGAGCCGCAACAGCGGACCGGCGCCGTCCGCGACCGACGCCGGCGCGACCGAGCTTGACTGGTAACTCATAGGGCCCGTCATATTGGGAGCCGCGCGGCCTCATTTCGTTAAATACGCGTCACGACCGAACGAGCGGCGGCGACGTCCTTGGCCCTACCAGTCGGCCTCGGCTCGTCGTTCTTGAGAGGAAACACCCGGGAACCCGCCTGAAAGCGGCGCGGGGCGCGACTCGCGCCTCAAACGGCGTCGGCCGCGAAGCTCAACTCGATACCGTTGCCGGCGGGATCGCTGAAAAACAGCTGCACCTGACCGGCCAACGGCACGTGCGCGACGCGATACCGGATCGCGCGCTCGCTCAACAGGCGCTCGTGGAGCGACCGGTCCGTGCAATTGAAGGCGGCGTGGTTGAACGTCGTTCGAGCATCGAGCACGAACGACTCGCCGGGGTCGGCCTCGTTGAGATGCAGCACGGGCCGGTCGCCGGCATACAGCCAATACCCGAAGCGTTTGAACGGCGGCCGCGGCCCCACGCGCAAACCGACGATCTCGACATAGAAGTCGCGCAACTCGTCGAGCAGCCGACGCGGAGCCCGCAGGTTGTAGTGGTCGAATCCCCCTACCGACATGCTCAAACGTCGATCCAACCGTCGAGATACTTGACGGCCTGGCCCGCGATCTCGACACGGTGACCGATGACCTCGCAGAACAGCTCTCCCCCGCGCGGCGACAGCTGCCGAGAATGCACGGTGTTGTGCCGCGATCGCTCAGCCCAATAGGGCGCGATGGCGCAGTGAATCGAGCCGGTTGCATGATCCTCGTCGACACCGTAGCTCGGCGCGAAGTATCGGCACACGCAATCCGAGCGGCTGCCCGGCGCGGTGACGATCACACCGGCGTTCAGCGTCCTGAACAACTTCAAATCCGGCCTTAGGGTCCGCACGGCGTCTTCGTCTTCGAAGACCACGAAGTAATTGCTGCCCTCCGCCGTCGACAGTACCTCGACGGGTTTCGCACCGAGCCCTTCGAGCAGCGCGGCCGGAATCTCGTCCAAGCCGTCGATCCGCCAGCGCGGAAAGTCCATGACCAACCGGTCACCCGCGCTTCTCACGGACAGCATGCCGCTCAACGTCTCGTAGCTGACCTCGCTGCGTCCCGGCTCGAGCTCGGTGAACAGCACGAACGCAGACGCGAGTGTCGCGTGTCCGCAAAGCTTGACCTCGACTTCGGGCGTGAACCAGCGAAGCCGAAATCCGCTTCTTTCGGGAACGAAAAAAGCCGTTTCCGCGAGGTTGTTCTCGTTACCGATCGCCAGCAGGGTATCGTCGTCCAGCCACTCCGCCAGAGGCACGACGGCCGCCGGATTCCCCCCGAAACGCTGACTTGTGAACGCGTCGACTTGATAGAGTCGTAGCCTCGGCATAGGGTGCGATGATAATGAGCGAAGATCCCGATTACTACCGCATACTGCACGTGCAGCCGGATGCTCCGATGGAGATCATCAACGCGAGCTACCGCACCTTGATGCAGCGGCTCAGGAATCACCCGGATCTCGGTGGCGATCACGAGCGGGCCGTATTGCTCAATGAAGCCTATGCAGTGCTCACCAATCCCGAGCGGCGCGCGGCATACGATTCGCGGCGCGACATTTCCGCTTCGAGCCGTTTTCAACAGCCGGCTTTCGATGCTACCGATACGTTGTCGCGGACGGACGAAGCATTTGCCGCATTCCGCTGCTTGTTCTGCGGCATCCCGCACAAGCTCGAACGTGCGATTCAGCGCGACGACGAGTGCGCGACGTGCTCGAGTCCGCTGTTTCCGGCAGAGCGGCACCGTCACGACTATTCTGGACAACGAATGCTCGCGCGCATTCCGAGGGCCCGCTCGATTCGGCTCTGCACGGGTTGGCCGCAGCGCGAAGCATTCGTCGCGCAGATGCGCGATATCTCACTCAACGGCATGCAGGTCGTGACCGAGCAGAAGCTCAGCATCAATCAACTCATCAAGATCGAATGCGACGTGTGCCGAGCCATCGGCAGGGTGGCACACTGCCGGCCAAGCGGCAGCAAACCCGGACATTGGGTCACGGGCGTCGAGTTCGTCACGCTGCACTTTACGAAGAACAGCGGCAGCTTCATCTCGGCCCGCGCGTAGAATCAGCGCGCCGCAGCTATCGCCTCGCGACGGGCACGCTCGAATTCGTTGCCCGAGTTCCACATGGGCATGCCATCCTCGTCGGCCACGATGAGCCCCGCGAAGAATCCGAATCGAGCGTCCTCGACCATGCCGTCGAAGTTCCAGTCACTCGTAAGCTCGTCGCTCGGCCGGTGATAGCTGCGCTCCGTGTAAGCCTCGATTTGACTGACGCCCCATCCCGCCGGCCGGCCCACGAAATCCGTGCCGCCGCTGAAATAGAACGCCGGCACGCCGATCTTGGCGAAGTTGAACTGGTCGGACCGGTAGTACGAGCCGTGATCCGGAAATTGGTCCCCTTTGAGGATGCGGCCTTGAATGGCCGCAACCTGCATCGCAATCGGATCCAAGCTCGATTTGCCGAGCCCTATGAACGTGATGTCGCGTGTCGCGCCCCAGATGTTGCCGCTGTCGTAGTTCACGTCCGCTGCGATCTTGCCGGGCGGCACGGTCGGATGGGCAGCGAAATACTGCGAGCCGAGCAAGCCCTGCTCCTCCGCGGCCGCGAAGAACAACATCACGGAGCGGCGCGGCGGCGCGGGCAATGCCCCGAAAGCCTTACCGATGGCGAGAAGCGTGCCGACGCCGCTGGCGTTGTCGCGGGCACCGTTGTAGATCGTGTCGGTTGGATCGACGTTCGGATCGGGCTCGCCCACGCCGAGATGATCGTGGTGGGCACTGTAGACGACGTACTCGTCGGCACGCGCAGCATCGGCTCCGCGCAGCACGCCGATCACGTTCGCCGAGCGCGTGCGACTCAGCGTGTTGCGCAGGACCAGAGAAGTCTCGACGGCGAGCGGCACGGGCTTGAAATCGCGACGCTTTGCCTGCTCGATGAGCGCAGCGAGATCGCGACCCGGGCCGAGGAGTTTCCTGGCGGCGTCTTCGGTCATCCACGCTTTGACCGCCAATCGCGACTCGTCGCCGGCCGGCAGCTCGAACTGCTCGCCCCCCCACGACGACTGCACGACCGCCCACGGGTAACCCGCCGATGGCGTCGTGTGAATGATGATCGCGCCCGCCGCACCGTGGCGCGCAGCGCTCTCGTATTTGTACGTCCAACGGCCGTAGTAGAGCCTTTCGGTGCCGGCGAAAAGCTCGGGATCCCAGTCTGGATCGTTGTTGAGCATGAGCAGGACTTTGCCCGTGACGTCCGCGCCTTTGTAATCGTCCCACCCGTACTCGGGCGCCTCGATGCCATACCCTACGAACACGAGCTGCGCATCGGACAGCTCCGCACGCGGCGCTTGCACACCGCTCACGGCGATGAAATCCGTACTCCGAGCAAGGTCGACGTGACCCTCGGCGGAAGTGAATCGCCACTTCGCGGGCACGGCAGCCGTGATACCGACGAGCTCGACGGGTTGCTCGAAGCTGCCGTTGGCGCCAGCGGGAGCGAAGCCGAGCCGCTCGAGCGATGCCTGCAAGTACTTGCGCGTCATCTTGTCGCCGGCCGAGCCCGGCGCGCGCCCGCGATATCGATCGTCGGCGATCTCGGCGACGACGCTCCTGATGGCATCGCCGGTGATGACGTTTGCCGCCTGCGCCGCACCGGCCGGCAGAGCTTCGCCCGGCAGCGTGTCGGCATCGGCCGCCGCCGCGTCCGCTTGCGCAGCGGCGTCGAGGGTCTCGGGCACGGGCGAGTCGCCGCAGCCGGCCAGCATCGCGAGACCGACAAAAGCGAGTGCCCGGCGATCAACCCACGACATGCAGACTCAACCATTCGGCGACGAGCGCCGGCTTGTCCTCACCCTCGATCTCGATCGTCACATCCATCTTCACGAGCACGTGACCGGGCTTGCGCTCTTCGACGCCGGCCAACCGGCCTGCCGCGCGTATGCGCTTGCCGACTCTGACGGGCGCCGAGAAGCGGACCTTGTCGAAGCCATAGTTGACGAGCAGCTTGGTGCCGCGAAGCTTCGGCACGAACGGCAGACACAAGTGCACGATCATCGACAACGTCAGCAGGCCGTGGGCAATCGTGCCGCCGAAAGGCGTGGCCTTTGCGCGCTCGGGATCGACGTGGACGAATTGGTGGTCGAGTGTTACATCGGCGAAACGGTTCACACGGTCTTGGTCGACGAGAAACCAGTCCGATACTCCGAGAGGCTCTCCGACTCTCGCCTCGAGGTCTTGTCGCGTGACGGTTCCTGTCATTTGCGGTATGCCTCGTGCCCGGGGACGACCGACTGCCGTCGGCGGCCCGTAATGCGCCGCTCACTTGATTGTGGTCGCACCCATCGCTCGCGTAAAGCGGCGAGCCGTTGCCTTTTGGCGACGTACGTGGCGGAATAGCGCCGCGACGGGCGGCCCTACGCGGCCGGCGGACGCAACGGCGCTTTCGATGAAACCTTTGCCCCGCTCGCCGAGGCGCGCCGGGCTCGCTCTCGATTACCCATGTCCACAGCTCCGAAAATCGGATTCGTCAGCCTCGGCTGCCCCAAAGCGCTCGTCGATTCCGAGCGCATCCTGAGCCGGTTGCGCGCGGAGGGCTACGAGACGGCAGCCGACTATGCGGGCGCCGACCTCGTCGTCGTGAACACCTGCGGCTTCCTCGACAGCGCGCGCGACGAGTCGCTGCAAGCGATCGGCGAAGCGCTGGCCGAGAACGGCCGCGTCATCGTCACGGGCTGCCTCGGCGCGCGAGGCCGACCTGATCCGCGACGCGCACCCCGGACGTGCTCGCCGTCACGGGACCGCATCAATACGAGGCCGTCGTCGCGGCCGTGCACCGCGGCTCCCGCCGCCGCACGATCCGTTCCTCGATCTCGTGCCGCCGCAAGGCGTCAAGCTCACGCCGCGCCACTACGCGTATCTGAAGATCTCCGAAGGCTGCAATCACCGCTGCAGCTTCTGCATCATCCCGCAGCTGCGCGGCGATCTCGCGAGCCGCGATGCCAAGGACGTGCTCGGCGAAGCCGAGCGGCTCGTGCGCGCGGGCGTGCGCGAGCTGCTCGTGATCTCGCAGGACACGAGCGCATACGGTGTCGACGTGAATTATCGCGCGACGGACTGGCGCGGCCGCGCCGTCGAGGCCCGCCTCACGGAGCTTTGCGATGCGCTCGGCGAGCTCGGCGTTTGGGTCCGGCTGCACTACGTCTATCCCTATCCGCATGTCGACGAGCTGATTCCGCTCATGGCCGAGGGCAAGGTGCTTACCGTATCTCGACATCCCGTTTCAGCATGCGAGTCCGAAGATCCTCAAGGCGATGAACCGGCCGGCCGCCGAAGCGAAAACGCTGCAGCGAATCCGCGACTGGCGCGCGGCCGTTCCCGAGCTCACGATTCGCTCGTCGTTCATCGTCGGCTTCCCCGGCGAGACCGAGCGCGACTTCGACATACCTGCTCGAGTGGCTCGAGGAAGCGCAGCTCGACCGCGTCGGCTGCTTCCGCTACGAGCCCGTGCGCGGCGCGCCCGCCAATACGCTGCCGGGACGCCGTTCCCGAGCGAAGTCAACGAAGAGCGCTGGCATCGATTCATGGCCGCGCAACAGACCATCAGCGCACGCCGTCTGCAAATGCGCGTGGGCGGCAAGGTCGACGTCATCGTCGACGAGGTCGACGACGAGCAGGCGCTCGGCCGCTCGGCCGGCGACGCGCCGGAAATCGACGGCCGCGTCTATCTCGGCCGCGGCAAGAAGCTCAAGCCGGGCGACCTCGTGGAGGCGCGCGTGACTGCGGCGGACGAGTACGACCTCTGGGCCGACCCTGTAATCGCTCGATGAGCACGCCGACCCTCGTTCGCCCTTTCGCGGCCTTGCGGCCGCGCGCTGAGCACGCAGCCGACGTGATCGCGCCTCCCTACGACGTCGTAAGCACCGAGGAAGCCCGCGCCTTGGCCCAGGCCGGCCCTCGAGCTTCTTGCACATTTCGCGTCCCGAGATCGACTTGCCGGCAGGCAGCTCCGCCTACTCCGAAGCTGCGTACGCACGCGCCGCCGCAAGCCTCGCGCGACTCTGCGACAAGGGGTGCTCGTTCGCGACCGCGAGCCCGGGTTCTATGTCTATCGGCATGCGCATGCATGAGCACGAGCAAACCGGCATCGCATGCATCGCTTCGGTCTCGGCCTATGAGGCTAATCGTATTCGCAGTCACGAGCTGACTCGGCCGGACAAGGAGAACGACCGAGTCCGCAACATCGCGGCGCTCAACGCACAAACCGGACCCGTGCTGCTCGCATATCGAGCGGCGAAGCACATCACGACGCTCATTCGGGCCAGCACGACCGAGCCACCCGGCATCGAAGTACCCGGCCCGAACGACACCGTGCACTCCCTATGGCCCGTCGTCGCTCCGGAACGCATCGCCGCATTTCTCGCGGCTTTCGACTCACTCGAGGCGCTATACATCGCCGACGGCCACCATCGCTCGGCCGCTGCCGCGCGCGTGGCCGCCGAACGTCGCGCTCGAGCAAGCCGAGCCGATCCGCAGGCAAGCTACGAATACTTTCTCGCAGTGGCTTTTCCGCACGACGAGATGCGCATCCTCGACTACAACCGCGTCGTGCGCGACCTCAATGGCCTCTCGGCTGGAACGCTGCTCGAGCGCGCGGGTGAGTCGTTTACCGTGCACGGAAGCGACGGCCCCGTGAAGCCGACGGCGCCCGAGACGTTCGGTATGTATCTCGACGGACGTTGGTATCGGCTCGAGCTCCGGCGCGCACTCGTGCCGCGCGAAGACCCGGTGGCGAGCCTCGACGTGAGTTTGCTGCAAGACCGGTTACTCGCCCCCTTGCTCGGCATCGGCGACCCGCGCACGGACGAGCGCATCGACTTCGTCGGCGGCATCCGCGGACTCGCCGAGCTCGAACGGCGCGTCGACAGCGGCACGGCGGCCGTAGCCTTCGCTCTCCATCCGACGCAGATGGAGCAGCTCATGGCCGTCGCCGACGCAGGCCGGTTGATGCCACCGAAGTCCACCTGGTTCGAACCGAAGCTCGCCGACGGATTGCTGACCCACGTGATCGATTGAAGCCGAACCAGTCCACGACTCGGAAATACTTGCGCATTGAGCGCTTGCCCGTACACTGCTCTGCAGGCGCCGCAATGGCCATATACGAGCTAAGACAACACGCCTTGGAGCCGCTACCGCGGCTTACGTTTCTCGACAGCTCGCTCGAGAAGTGGCTGCCGTTTCATCGACTGACTCACCACTACATCGATGCGATCGCACCCGGAACCCTCGTCGTGTCGGCCGATTACTTCAGGTCCGACAAGGCGGGCCAGGGCGTGCTCGCCGTCGACAAGAACGCGAACCTCGTGCTGATCCAGTTCAAGGACGACCACGTCGGGGCCCAGATGGAGCTTCGGGCGCTGCGCCTCGCGACAATGGCCTCGTCCTTGACATTCGCTCGCGTCGCAAGCCTCTACGGCGATTACTTACAGTCGCTCGGCGACCTGCGCGACCCGACAGCCGATCTGCTGAGCTTCTTGGAATGGAGCGAACCCGACGAAGGGCGCTTCGGCTTGGACGTCCGCATCGTGCTCGTCGCCGCGGAGTTTACCGAAGACGTCGCTTCGGCCGTGATTTGGCTCAACGAGAACGGCCTCGACATGCGCTGCGTACGGCTGCAGCCGTACTCGGCCGACGGCCGGATTCTGCTCGACATTCAGCAAGTATTGCCCGTCGCCGAAACGCCGCGATTTCACGATCAGGTACAGCATCGCGAACGAGCCGCTCGCGCCTCCGACCTCACGAAATACAACGTCAAGCTCGGCTCCGTGCAGCACGAGAAGCTGGCGAGCCGCTGGGCAATCTGGCACTCGATCAAGAATCTCGTCGACGCCGGCGTGGCACCCTGCTTGAGCCAAGTCGTGCTGCGCAGCTCCGTGGTCGTTAGAGACGGCCTCTACGTCGGCGCCGGGATCACGGCCGAACCGAACGGCGGGTCCACCGCGCGCGAAGCACCGACCGACGATCGCCTACCACAACGATCCTGATCACGCAGTCGAGCCCGGCGCCGCGCGCCGCGGGCGCTCCTCACGATCCGCGCGAGTGACAACCTGCCGACAGACTGCGATGCCACTCGCTGTGTACGATTACGCGTAGCTCATTCGCTCGGGGAGGCGGCATGCGAGCGGTAACCGTTGTCGGCGGAGCGCTGGGGGTCGTCGTAGCGGCCCATACGGCGTTCGGCGCCCCGGCCGAGGCCTACGGGCGGCTGCCGGCCATTTTCGACGCAGCCATCTCGCCCGACGGCACGAAGATCGCCATCGCGGAGACCTCGACCGAGGGACTCGAAGCGCTTCGCATTCTCGACGTCGAGACCGGCAAACCCGTCTACGGCGCTCGGGTGGGCGGCGCGCGCGATACCCGCCAGCAGGCCAATCTGCGCGGCGTGGGCTGGGCCGACGATGCGCACGCCATTTACCTGATCTCGGCAACGCTGCCGACCGGGCAAACCACACCCAGCTACGTCCTCACGCCGGGCCGCAGCCGCATCGACTATTGGCGAGTCGGCATCGTCGATCTCGCCAGTCAGCACATCTACTACGCGACGACGAACAAGGATCAGGAGTGGGGCTTGAGCAACCTGGCCAACCTCGTCTCGCCCATCGACGGGGACCGGGGTTTCGGCCGGCTGCAAGCGAGAACCGGGCCGTTCCGCGATGACGTGGTCGCCGTCTATCGCATCGACCTGAAGAACGGCCGCGGCCGAATGACTTATCGCGGCAACAGCGACACGCTGCGTTTCGTGCTCGACGGACACGGCGACCCGATCGTGCGGATCGACTCGAACGAACGCACGAATCGATGGTCCGTCTTCGCCACCGACGATGGGCAGAATCGGGAAATACTGTCCCAATCCTCGGAAACCGGCATCCCGATCGACATCGCAGGCGTTCTGCCCGACGGACGGCTGGCCGTGCTCGACCGGCTCGGAAATAGCGACAAGGTCGGCCTCTATGCCATGGACAAGACGAGCGGCCAAATCAAGCCTCTCTACACGGAAGCTGATCGCGATATCGATTCGGTCATTGAAGATCCGTGGAGTCACGAGGTCGTGGGCGTGTCGTGGCAGCGGGATTTGACACTCCAATACTTCCTTTCGCCCGATCTCGGCAGTGCCTACAAGGAGGCCAAGACGCTCGCGCCGAAAGGCGTGGCCAAACTTCTGCAGTGGTCGCGGGACAGGAAGCGGTTCATCGTCTACATAGAGCACGCCTCGGACGCCGGTGGCTTCTATTTGTACGATCGCGCCGCGCACACGATCAAGATGATTGCGCTGCGCTATCCCGACCTGCGAGCGACCGATCTCGGCGACCGGCAAGCGATCACCTATCCGGCGCGTGACGGCACGCGAATCCCGGCTTACCTCACGTTGCCGACCGGGTCGCCGCGCAAGAACCTGCCTCTCGTCGTGCTCGTCCACGGCGGTCCCACCGCTCGAGACAACTTCGAATTCGACTGGTGGGCAAGCTTCCTAGCCTCGCGCGGCTATGCCGTCGTTCAACCAAACTTCCGCGGTTCGGGCGGCTACGGCGCCGAGTGGGAAACCTCGGGGTATCGGCAATGGGGCGCATTGATGCAAACCGACGTCGAGGACGCGGCCGCGGCTTTGGCACGCGGTGGCATCGCCGACGCGAGCCGTGTGTGCATCGTGGGCGCCAGCTACGGCGGTTACGCGGCCCTGGCGGGCGCGGCATTGACGCCCGATCGCTACATTTGCGCGGCGTCGATCGCGGGCGTCGCCGACTTACCCATGATGCTGTCCAACGTGGCCGCCGCATCGGGTGCACGCAGCATCACCTCGGACTGGTGGCGTATGCTGATCGGCGACCGCCGCGAAGAAAAAGACCGGCTGCGCGAGATCTCTCCGGTCTATCGCGCAGCGGACGTCCGCGCGCCGATTCTGCTGATCCACGGCGCCAACGACACCGTCGTCCCGATCGCGCAGTCCCAGCGCATGGCCGATGCGCTGCACGATACCGGCAAAGACGTGAGGCTGGTCGAGTTCCCGGGCGAAGATCACTGGCTGTCCGACGCCGAGACGCGGATTGCCATGCTCAAGGAGCTCGAGACCTTCCTCGCAGCCCATCTGAAACCCTAGCGGCGCTGCCGAATCGCCTACCGGCGCTCGGCGTGGCCGCCGGCGTTGCGTCTGCATTACCATAGCCGCCCGTCCGGCAAGCGAACCGGACATCGAAATTTGGGGGATTCAATGGCCGCCGCTGTGCCGCCAAGCGCGCCACCCGGTGCGCTCTCGGCGGGTTATCGCCGCATCGACGTGCGCCGGTATTCGCCCGCGCTCGGCGCCGAGGTGCGCGGCGTTGAGCTGGCCGGCGGTCTGGACGAAGAGACCTACGTCGAGATTCGGCGCGCGTTTCTCGAGCACCAGGTGCTGTTCTTCAAAGATCAGGCGGAGATTTCTCCCGCCGTCCAAGTCGAGGTGGGCAGGAAGTTCGGTGCGCTGCACGTTCACCCGGCCGCGCCGTCGATGACGGGACATCCCGAGGTTTTCGAGATCCACGCGCACAAAGACTCGAAGGTCGCAAACGGGGAATTCTGGCATTCGGACGTCTCGTGCGACGAGATTCCGCCGCTCGGCACGATGCTGCAAATCCACGTCCTGCCGGAAATCGGCGGCGACACGCTGTTCGCCAATATGTACACGGCGTACGAGACACTGTCGGAGCCGATGCGGCGATTACTGGAAGGCCTCACGGCCACGCACGGCTCCGAGCACGTCTACCGAGGACGGTACTCGGACCGCGGAGTCGACGATCACGGCAAGGTCTATCCACAGGCCGTGCACCCCGTCGTCCGCACGCACCCGGAAACCCGGCGTAAGGCGCTCTATGTGAACCGCACATTTACGACGCGAATCAACGAGCTTGCGTCGAGCGAGAGCGATGCGCTGCTCGAACTGCTCTTCACCCACAGCGAGCAGATCGATTTCCAAGTCCGCTTCCGCTGGCAACGCAACGACCTCGCATTCTGGGATAACCGCTGCACGATGCATCACGCCGTCTGGGATTACTGGCCGCACGAGCGCAAAGGCCGACGCGTGACGATCAAGGGAGACCGGCCGACGTGACAACGCCAATGCCAGACGCGTCGACGCTGACGCACCTGCAATGCTCGCAGCCGACATGCGCGACAACGGTCGACTATTCGCCGGCGAAGAACCTTTGCCCGGAGTGCCGCGCGCCGCTGTTGGCGCGCTACGACCTCGAGGCGGCGCGGCGGAGCTTCAGCCTCGGCGCGCTCGCCAACCGAGAGCGATCGATGTGGCGCTACAGCGAGGTCCTGCCGAAGGCAACGCCCGTCTCGCTCGGCGAAGGCCTCACTCCCTTGTTGCATGCGCGCCGTTACGGCGAGCGGCTCGGGCTCGAGAACCTGCTCGTCAAGGACGAGGGATTGAACCCGACAGGCTCTTTCAAGGCCCGCGGCCTGTCGGCCGCAGTCAGCATGGCGAAGGCCCTCGGCGTCGAGACGATCGCGTTACCCACCGCTGGCAACGCGGGCGGCGCAGCCGCAGCGTACGCGGCACAAGCCGGATTGCGCTGCGTGGTCGCGATGCCTGCCGACACACCCAAAGCCAACGTCGTCGAGGCACGGGCCTTCGGCGCCGACGTGCGGCTCGTCGACGGTCTGATCTCCGACTGCGGCAAGCTCATCGCAGCTAAAGTCGCGGAGGAAGGCTGGTACGAAGTCGCAACGCTCAAAGAGCCCTACCGCATCGAAGGCAAGAAAACGATGGGCTACGAGCTTTGGGAAGAGCTCGGCGGCAAGCTGCCCGACGTCATCGTTTATCCGACCGGCGGAGGCGTCGGTCTCATCGGTATGTGCAAAGCGTTCGATGAGCTGCAAAGCATGGGATTCATCGATCGCAAGCGGCCGCGCATGATCGCGGTGCAAGCCGAAGGCTGCGCGCCGATCGTGCGCGCTTTCGACGCGCATGCGGCTGCGTCGGAATTCTGGGAGGGCGCCACAACGGTCGCATCCGGCCTGCGCGTACCAAAGGCTCTCGGCGACTTCATCGTGCTCGCCGACATCTACGCCACCGGTGGCGAAGCCGTCACAGCCGGCGATACCGAGCTCATGCGCGCTTGCCGAGACCTCGCAAACCTCGAGGGGGTGTTCGCCGCTCCGGAGGGCGGCGCCGGTCTCGTCGCGGTGGAAAAGCTCGTCGAGCGGGGCAAGATCGCCCGCGACGAGGTCGTCGTCGTGTTCAACACCGGCAGCGGCTACAAGTATCTAGAAGTCTGGCAAGCGGCGCTCGACTGATGAGCGCGCGCGCGCCGACTCGCGGCTCGTCCACGTATTCGGCGCCCCGGCGTTGTTCCTCGTGCTCGTCGCGGCCCCGCTGCCGGGAGTGCCCTATGCCGTGCGCGGTAGCCTCGGACTTCTAATCTGGATGTCGTGGTGGTGGATCGCCCAGCCCGTACACCTGGCCGTGACGGGATTTCTCCCGCTCGCCGTGCTGGCCGTCTTCGGCTTCCATCCCGTCAGCGACATCCTTCCGTCGTATGCCGAGCCGCTCGTGATTCTGCTCATCGGGGCGAACATGCTCGCGACGCTGTGGAGCCGCTGGGGGCTCGACCGGCGCATCGCCCTTGCATCGCTGCTCGGGATAGGTACCGGCACGCGACAGCACATCCTCGCTTGGTTCGTGATTGCCACCGTTCTGAGTGCGATCCTGCCGAACACGGTCGTCGCCGCGGCAATGATGCCGATCGTCGTCGCCATGCTGCGCTACCTGAAGATCGAGGACATCTCGCAAGAGCGCCTTCGGCTCCGCATTGCTGATCGCGGTCGCCTGGGGCACGAGCGTCGGCGGGTCCGGCACGCCCATGGGCGGAGCGCCGAATCTGCTCACGGTGCAATTCATCCAAGAGCAGCTCATCGACCACGAGTTCCTGTTCACGACTTGGCTCACGCGCTTGATGCCCCTCACGGCGCTCACGGCAGTCGTCGCGTTCGTCTTCATGCGCTTCGCATTCAAGCCGGAGATGAAGAGCGTCGAAGGCACTCACGAATATTTCAAGCAAGAGCTGAAGCAACTCGGCCCGATGAGCGCGCCGGAAAAATGGGGGCTCGTGTTCTTCGTGACGGCGACGCTGCTCGCATTCACGCGCCAGGTCTATGCCTCGCTGCTGCCCGGGCTCACGCCGTCTTACGCTTTTCTCGGTTTCGGATTGTTGAGCTTTGCCGTTCGGCATCGCGGCGAGCCGCTTCTGACATGGGAATACGCCCAGCCGCGCATGGTTTGGGGGCTCATCTATCTCTTCGCGGGCGGGTCGGCGCTCGGCCAGATTCTCAGCCAAACGGGCACGGCCCAGTTCTTGGCGGACCACCTGCTGGCGGTCGCGCGCGACGGCGGCATCGTCGCGATCGCGACTTTCGTGCTCGCAACCGTCGTGCTGACGCAGATCACGAGCAACACGGCGGCCGTTGCCATTGCGGTGCCGATCACGATCAGCACTTTTCAGAGCTTGGGCGTCAATCCCGTGCCGATGGTCTACATCGTGGCGGCCGCCGGCAATTACGGGCTCATGCTGCCTTCGTCGTCCGGCGGGCCGGCGATCGCTGCAGGCTACGGTGTGAACCTAAAGACCATGGCGGGCTCCGGGCTCGCGCTCACCATTTTGATTCTCGCCACGCTGGTGGCCGGCGGCTACTTGCTCGCGACCTTCTGGCCGGGTTTCGGCGTCGCCTGATCGACCCATTGCGTCCGGCGAAACACATGCTTATCATAAGCATGCTTAATATACGGGCCTTCGCCCGGTAAGTCCCCAATGCCCACGAAGACTACACCCGACCGCAACGTCGGATTCCTCATCAATGACGTCGCGCGCCTGATGCGCCGGAATTTCAACCGGCGCGTCCAGGCCCTCGGCCTGACCCAGACGCAGTGGCGCGCGATCGTCAACTTGTCTCGCGAGCCCGGCATGACCCACGTGGCGCTGGCCGAAATGCTCGAGATTCAGCCGATCACGCTCACGAGGCTCATCGACCGCATGGAAGCCGCTGGTTGGGTGGAGCGCCGCAGCCATCCGGCCGACCGGCGTGCAATGCAGCTTTATCTGACGGCCAAGTCGGAGCCTATTCTCGAGGAAATGTATGCGCTCGCCGCCGGGACGCTCGGCGAAGCGCTCGTCGGGGTGACCAGCGCAACGGAAAAGCAACTGGTCACGACACTGCAACGCATGAAGCAGAACCTCGTGAGCGCCGAATGTGCGATCGAGGCAAAGACAACGAAAAGGACTCATCAAGATGTCGGACGAAACACCTCCAAGCTCGAACGCAACCGCCGATAGCCGACCGCCTGGCGCCGCCGCGCCGGCAACGCCACCGGCCACTGCGCGTCGCCGACCCGTGCGCTTTGCATTGCTTACGCTCGGTCCGCTCGCGGTGATCGTCGTGGGTCTTTACGTGTACTTCACGACGGGTCGTTACGTGAGCACGGACAACGCATACGTCAAATCCGACCTCGTGCTCGTGAGCCCCGAGATCGCGGGCTCGATCACGTCGGTCGCGGTGCACGAGAACCAGCGCGTCTCACGCGGCGATATCTTGTTCACGATCGACGACCGCCCGTTCCAAATCGCTCGCGCCCGGGCCGAAGCCCAGCTACGGGCCATTCACGATTACGTGGAGAGTCAGCGCGCGTCCTACAAGCAGACGCTCGAGGAGCTCGCTCAGGCCAAGACGGATGCCGCCTACGAGAAACACGAGTTCGAGCGGCTGTCCGCGCTCGCAGCCAAGAAGCTCGCGTCCGAGATCGACGTGGACGCCGCGGGACACAAAGCCGAGAACACCGCTCAAGAGGTCACGGTCAAGCAGCACCAGCTCGACTCGATTCGCGCCCGGCTCGGCGGCGATCCGGATCGCCCGCTCGAGGACCAAGCCATGTTCAGGGCGGCGAGGACGATGATCGACAGCGCAGCGCTCGATCTCGAGCGCACCGTCGTGCGTGCGCCGTTCGACGGCATCGCGAGCAAAGTGCCAAAAGTGGGCCACTACGTGACGCCGGGCGGCGCCGTCATGAGTATCGTCGCCGATCAAGGCGCCTGGATCGAGGCCAACTACAAAGAGACCGATCTCACGTATGTCGCCGTCGGCCAAGACGTCGACGTCCACATCGACACGTATCCGGACCACGATTGGCATGGTCGCGTGCAAAGCATCAGCCAAGCCACGGGCGCGGAGTTCTCCGTCATTCCGCCGCAGAACGCGACCGGCAACTGGGTCAAGGTCATTCAGCGCATTCCGGTGCGGATCGCGATCGAAACACAGGCCGGCGATCCCGAGCTACGCACCGGAATGAGCGCCGCCGTGGACATCGACACGCGGCACGAGCGGTCGCGCCCGGCCTTCTTGGGATGGCTCGGACACCGCAACGAGGCGCTAGCAACAACGGGCAAGTCGGAGCAGGTTGCCGATCACGCAGAGATGGCCGCCCGAGCACGCTGATGAACGCGATGGCGGCGCCCGAGAACCGCGGCATGATCACCGTCTCGATCATGCTCGCGACCGTCATGCAGGTCGTCGACATGACGATCGTCAACGTCGCCTTGCCGCATATGCAAGGCAGCATGTCGGCAACCCAGGATCAGATCTCCTGGGTGCTCACGTCCTACATCGTGGCCGCTGCGATCTTCACGCCGCTCACGGGCGTTCTCGCGGCCAAGTTCGGGCGTAAACGGTTGTTCGTCGCGAGCGTCATCGGGTTCACTGCGGCATCGATGGCCTGCGGCGCCGCGACCTCGCTGACCGAGATCGTGATCTTCCGGCTCCTCCAAGGCGCGCTCGGCGCGGGCCTCGTGCCCCTGTCGCAAGCCGTGCTTCTCGATACGTACCCGCGCGAGCGGCACGGCTCGGCGATGGCGCTATGGGGTATGGGCGTCATGGTCGGTCCGATTCTCGGACCCACGGTCGGCGGCTACCTCACGGAGTATTACAGCTGGCGCTGGGCCTTCTACATCAACGTGCCGCTCGGCGCGCTTGCGCTGCTCGGCATCCTCGCTTTCGTGCCCGAGACCGAGAGACGACGCGGCGGCGGCTTCGACTTCTTCGGCTTCGCACTGCTGAGCATCGCCGTCGGCGCGCTCCAGATGATGCTTGACCGGGGCGACTCGAAGGACTGGTTCGGCTCGCCGGAGATCGTGCTCGAGACCGTGCTCGCGGGCCTCGCGCTCTACATGTTCCTCGTCCACATGTTCACGGCGAAAAAGCCGTTCGTGGAGCCGGGGCTGTTCGCGGATCGCAACTTCTCGGTCGGCTTGCTGCTCATGTTCATGCTCGGCGTGATGCTGCTCGCGACCATGGCCTTGCTGCCTCCGTTCCTACAAAGCCTGCTCGGCTTCCCCGTGCTGACGGCCGGGCTCGTGCTCGCTCCGCGCGGCGGGGGGACGATGGTCGCGATGATGATCGTCGGTCGCCTCGTGAACAGAGTCGATACGCGCTTGCTCGTGATGACCGGCATCGTCCTCACGGCCATCTCGATGAATATGATGTCGCACTTCGATCTGGCGGTAAGCACGTGGGACATCATCTACACGGGCGTCGTGCAAGGCATTGGCCTCGGTTTCATCTTTGTCCCGCTCAGCACGATCGCGTTCGCGACGCTCGATCCGCGCTATCGCAACGAAGGCACCGCGATGTTCAGCCTGATCCGCAACATCGGCAGCAGCATCGGCATCTCTGCGGTGGTGACCATCCTCGGCCGAGAGGCGCAAATCAACCACGCCGTGATGAGCGAGCACATCACGCCCCTCGAGCCGGTGTTTCAAGGCCACTTGGTGCCGGCCTGGAACTTGAGCACGAGCAGCGGCCTCATGGCCATCAATGCCGAGGTCGGCCGGCAAGCGCTCATGATCGCCTACCTCAACGACTTCCGGCTCATGGTCTACATGTCCGCACTGGCCCTGCCGTTGCTGTTGCTGTTGCGCTCACCGAAGCACGCACGAGGCTGATCCGCGGCCGACACCGCCGAAGGGACCTCAGCGACTCGCGAAGAACGTCGCGAGCGCAGCGCCGGTGTGAGACCCCTGAGGACGTTTCGCGAGCTGCTCTGGCGTGCCGCGAGCGACGATTCGGCCGCCGCCGCCGCCACCCTCGGGCCCCAAGTCGACGATCCAATCGGATTCGGCCATGACATCGAGGTTGTGCTCGATCACGATCACGCTGTTACCGGCATCCACGAGCCGGTGCAGCACACGCGTCAGCTTCTCGACATCGGCGATGTGCAGACCGATCGTCGGCTCGTCGAGCACGTAAAGCGTCGGCTCGCTCGCTCGCGCCCGCATCGTCTCGGGCCGCACTTTCGCCAGTTCGGTGACGAGCTTCACGCGCTGCGCCTCCCCGCCCGACAGCGTGGGACTTTGCTGGCCGAGCGTGAGATAGCCGAGCCCCACGTCACGCAGTAACACGAGCGTGTGATGGATCTTCGGATGCGCCGCAAAGAAGCCCACGGCTTCGTCGACCGTCATTGCCAGCACGTCGCCGATGTTCTTGCCTTTGTACTCGACGCCGAGCGTCTCGCGGTTGAACCGCGCGCCGCGGCAGCGTTCGCAATGCACGCGAACATCGGGCAAGAAGCTCATCTCGATCTTCTTCAAGCCCTGGCCCTCGCAACCTTCGCAGCGGCCGCCCGAGACGTTGAAGGAAAAACGACTCGCATCGTAGCCGCGGATGCGTGCTTCGGTCGTATCCGCAAACAACCGTCGCACCTGATCCCAAATGCCGACGTACGTTGCCGGGCACGATCGCGGCGTCTTACCGATGGGTGTCTGGTCGACTTCGAGCACGCGCCCAACGGATTGCCAGCCCTCGATGCGCTTGCAGTGAGCCGGTTGCGGGCTGCGGCCACGCCGTGCCGCCAACAACCGCGCGAGGTTGTCGTGCAACACGTCGCGGATCAGCGTGCTTTTGCCGCTGCCGCTCACGCCCGTCACGCACACGAGCCTTGCCAGAGGCACGTCGAGCGTGACGTTGCGCAGGTTGTGTCGCGTGACGCCGGTGACCTTGAGCCATTGCGGCGCGCCGTCGGTGCCCGAGGCGCGCGCAGTGCGCCCCCGTACCCCGCCTACGCGGCGCCGGGGCTGCATCGGATGCTGCGGCGGGTGGGCCAACGCGCGGCCAGTGACGGAGACCGGCGAGCGCAGCAAGTCGTCGAGCGTGCCATTGACGACGACTTCGCCGCCGTTGCGCCCCGCACCTGGGCCTAAGTCGACGACGTGCTCGGCGCGGCGAATCGTGTCCTCGTCGTGCTCGACGACGACGATGGTATTGCCCTTACCGGCGAGCTTGCCGATGGTCTCGAGCAGCAAGCCGTTGTCGCGCGGATGCAATCCGATCGTCGGCTCGTCGAGGATGTAGCAGACGCCGCGCAGATTGGAGCCGAGCTGCGCGGCGAGCCGAATACGCTGCGCCTCACCGCCGGACAACGTCGGCGCGGCCCGATCGAGGGTCAAATAGCCGAGGCCCACGAGGTCGAGAAAGTCGAGGCGGCTTTCGAGCTCCGGCAGCACGTCGCGAGCTATCTCTCGCTCCCGGCTCTTGAGCTTCAAGCGTTTGAAGTAGCTCGCTGACTCGGTAACCGACAGCGCGGCGAGCTCGCCGATGTTGCGCTCACGAAACCGCACAGCCAGCGCCTCCGGCCTCAAACGCTGCCCCGCGCAGGCTTCGCAAAGCCCGGGGTCGGCAGCCGTTTCGGTCCACGAGGCCTCCTCTCCCGTCTGCTCCTCGTCGAAGCCTTGAAGCTCCACACCGGTCCCGTAGCAGCGTCGACACCACCCGTAACGGGAATTGTAGGAGAACAGCCTCGGGTCGAGCGGCTCGAAGCTGCGATTGCAGCTCGGGCACGCCCGCTCCGTGGAGAACAGCTCCCCCTGGCCGGCCTCCGATACCTCGAGCACGCGAACCATGTGCCGGCCGAGATCGAGCGCCTGCGTGAGTACGTTTGCGACCTCGCGATCCGTGGCGGGCCCAATCTCGATCTCGGCGATCGGCAACTCGATGTTGTGCTCCTTGAAACGATCGAGGCGCGGCCAAGGCTCCGTGGGCGTTGCAACACCATCCACGCGCAGCGTCGGAAAGCCACGCGCCGATGCCCAGTCCGCGAGCTCCGTGTAATAGCCTTTGCGGCCGATCACGAGCGGACTCAACAGCGCCACGCGTTTGCCGCGATAGCGCTTCATCACTTTCGCATGAATCGCTTCGAGACTCTGGGCGTCGATCGGCACGTTGCAGTCCGGACAGTGCTGAGTACCGAGCTTCACGAAGAGCAACCGCAAAAAATGATAGATCTCCGTGAGCGTCGCGACGGTGCTCTTGCGACCGCCGCGGCTCGTGCGCTGCTCGATCGCGACCGTAGGCGGAATGCCGTAGACGGCGTCGACGTCCGCCCGGCCGGCGGGCTCGACGAACTGGCGCGCGTAGGCATTCAGCGATTCGAGGTAGCGGCGCTGGCCTTCGGCGAACAGGATGTCGAAAGCGATCGTGCTCTTGCCGCTGCCGCTCACGCCCGTAATGACCGTGAGCTTGTCGCGCGGG
Organism: uncultured Gammaproteobacteria bacterium; assembly: GCA_963786385.1. Taxonomy (GTDB): domain Bacteria; phylum Pseudomonadota; class Gammaproteobacteria; order Steroidobacterales; family Rariloculaceae; genus FEN-1219. Next base: position 370,459 of record CAWAYS010000002.1, on the reverse strand, counting down.
ATCGCGAGATCGACGTTGCGCAGATTGTGCTCTCGCGCATGCACGATCTCGATCGCGTTCGTCGCGCGCCGGTCGTGCGCTGCTTGAGCGCCGCCGTCACGGATCTCCAGCCCAGTGGCCGGAGGCGAGCCTCGTCGCGGCGGAACCGCTCCGGGACCGCGCGTCAGCATTGCTTCGTAGTCGGCGAGAGCGCGGCCCGTGTAGCTCTCGGGCACACGCATGACGTCGGCCGGCGAACCGGCGGCGACGAGCCTACCCCCTGCCTCGCCGCCCTCCGGGCCGAGATCGACGAGCCAATCGGCAGCTCCGACCACGTCGAGATTGTGCTCGATCACGACGACCGAATGGCCAGCGTCCACGAGACGCTGCAACGCATCGACGAGCTTCTCGATATCGGCGAAGTGCAAGCCCGTCGTCGGCTCGTCGAACAAGAACAACGTGCCTCCGGGAGGTGCGGCCGGCGTTGCGGACCTCGTTCGTGCGTCACGGCGTTTTGCGAGGGACTTCGACGCAGAGGCCGGGCGACCCGAGGCCGCGAGCTCGCCGGCCAGCTTCAACCGCTGCGCTTCGCCACCGGACAGCGTCGGTACGGGTTGACCGAGGCTCAAGTACTCCAGACCCACGTCGACGAGCGGCCGCAGACGCGCACCGACGTCTTTGCGACCGGCAAAGTACTCGACCGCCTCGGCCACGGTCATGTCGAGCACGTCCGCGATCGACTTCGGCTGGTCATGGCGCAGCGACAGTTTCACGTCGAGCACCTCGCCACGGTAGCGGCGGCCGTTGCAATCGGCGCAGCGCAGATAGACGTCGCTCAAAAACTGCATCTCGACGTGCTCGAACCCGTTTCCGGAGCACGTCGGACAACGGCCATTGCCCGAGTTGAAACTGAACGTTCCGGCCGTGTAGCCGCGCTCGCGCGCGAGCGGCTCCTCGGCGAACAGCTTGCGGATCGGCTCCAGCACACCGACGAAGCTCGCGGGGTTGGAGCGCGTCGTGCGGCCGATAGGCGACTGATCGACGAGCACGACGTCGCGTACCAGGTCCGCGCCTTCGATGGCCTCGTGAGCACCGGGCGGATCCTTCGGTCGACCAAGGTGCTTCATGAGCCCGTTGTAGAGCACGTCCTGAATCAGCGTCGACTTCCCCGACCCGCTCACGCCGGTGATGCAAACGAGCCTCCCGAGGGGAATGGAGACGTCTATCTGCTTGAGGTTGTGCTCGTGCGCGCCGCGCACCGTGAGCGCGGGATCCTTCGACCCGGTGCGTCGCGGCTTCCGGGCCCGACCGACGCGAAGATCGCCGCGCAAATACTTCGCGGTGATCGAAACGGGGCTCGCATCGAGCTCCAGCGGCGTGCCGTTGAACACGACCGTGCCACCCGCCTTGCCCGGTCCCGGGCCCATATCGACGATGCGATCGGCCGCCCGCATGACTTGAGCGTCGTGCTCGACGACGAGCAATGTATTGCCGGCGTCGCGTAGGCGCGTGAGTACGCCGACGACGCGACCAAGGTCGCGCGGATGCAGACCTATGCTCGGCTCGTCCAGCACAAAAAGCGTGTTGACGAGCGACGTGCCGAGCGCGGTCGTAAGGTTGATGCGCTGCACTTCCCCACCCGACAGCGTTCGCGACTGGCGGTCGAGAGTGAGGTAGCCCAGGCCCACGTCAGTCAAGTAACGCAGGCGGCTGCGGATCTCGTCGAGCACGAGCTCGGCCGCATCGTCGAACGGCTTCGGCAGCTCGATCCGCTCGAAGAAACGCAGCGTGTCCGCGGCCGGCAACATCATGACGTCATGCACGTTGAGGCCCGGCAACGCGGCAAAGGTCGGGTCGTCGAGCTTCGAGACATGCGCGCGGAATCGAGCCTCGGGCGCGACCACGGCGCTTGCATCCCGCGCGCTGCCGAGCCGCCAAAGCAGTGATTCGGGCCTGAGCCGCGCACCGGCGCATGCGGGACAGGCGTCGTACGAGCGATACTTCGAGAGCAGCACTCGAACGTGCATCTTGTAGGCCTTCGACTCGAGCCAGTCGAAAAAGCGCTTCACGCCATACCATTTCTTCTGCCGCCAAGAGCCTTCGCCGTCGATGACCCACGCGCGCTGCTCGGCCGTGAGCTCCCGCCACGGCACGGTCGTGGGCACGCCGCGCTCGTGCGCGTAGCGCAAGAGATCGTCCTGGCATTCCTTGTTGCTCTTCGTCTGCCAAGGCTTGATCGCACCGGCGGCGAGAGATTTGGTCTCGTCGGGAATCACGAGCCGGTAATCGATGCCGATCGTGCGGCCGAAACCGCGGCAGGTCTCACAGGCTCCGACGGGCGAGTTGAACGAGAACGTGTTCGGCAAAGGCTCCGTATAGCTCAAGTCGCAATGCGCGCAGTGCAGCCGCGAGGAAAACTTGAAGACCGGCTCACTGTCGGCACTCGCGGCCGCTCGCCGTTTGCTTGCGCGTGCAGGCTTGGTTTTCGCCGCCTTCGACGTGTCGCCACCGTTCGCCGTCTCGTCTCGCGGCGGAGCGAGGCGAACCGTCACGAAGCCAGTGCCGTATTTCAGAGCGGTCTCGAGCGCCTCGACGATCCGTGAACGATTGGCGGCATCGAACGCGATGCGGTCTTGGATCACTTCGACGGCTTTCTTCGTGCGCGAGTGAATCCGTGTATAGCCCTGGCGCGTGAGGAACGTCTCGACCTCCTCGCGAGCGAAGTTCTTCGGTATGGGTACGGTGAAGGTGACGAGCACGCGCGCCCCGGCACCCCCGACGAGCGGCTCTCGCGCGAGCGCGGCGTGGATCGACTCCGCGTCGTCACAACGAACCTCACGACCGCAGCCCGAGCAATACAGCACGGCGGCGCGCGCGAAAAGCAGCTTCAAGTGATCGTTGAGCTCGGTCATCGTACCGACGGTCGAGCGGGACGTGCGCACAGGGTTGGTCTGATCGATGGCGATCGCCGGCGGTATGCCATCGATTCGATCGACCTGCGGCTTGTCCATGCGGTCCAAGAACTGGCGCGCATACGGTGAGAACGTCTCGACGTAACGGCGCTGCCCTTCGGAGTAGATCGTGTCGAACGCGAGCGATGATTTACCCGAGCCGCTCAAGCCCGTGACCACGATGAGCTCGTTGAGCGGCAGATCGAGATCGATATTCTTGAGGTTGTTTTGGCGCGCCCCCCGAACGCGAATAAAGTTGTCCGTCATGGAATGGATCGCGGCGAAATCGTCGGTCGGTCGGCGGGCTCTATACTGTATATACGATCAGTATAGCCGACCTCGGCAAGGGCAATCCACGGTCGCCGGTCGAAGCAGGAGAGGGGGACTCCGGCGGCCCTAAGGCCCGAGCCCTGCGAGCTGCGCCTCGCCGCCGAAGATCTTCAGCAGCACGGCCACGCGCGTCCACATGCCGTTGCGCTCTTGGCGCCAGTACACGGCGCGCGGGTCGTGGTCGACGATCGGATCGATCTCCGGTCCGCGGGGTAGGGGGTGCATGATGACCGCATCGCGCCTGAGCCGAGCGAGCTCGTCGATGCCTACGCTGAACTGTGAAAGGTCCACGGCGCTCGACTCCCCGTCCGTGTCCCACTCCGACTGCATGCGTGTGACGTAAAGCGCGTCGAGCTCGGGCAGCACATCGTGCAGCCGTTGTGTCTCCGTGAAGCGGATGCCGTGCTGCTGCAAATGACTCTTGACGTCGTCCTGCATCGCGAACCGCTCGGGCGCGATGAACACCATGCGCACACCGGCATAGTTCTTGAGCAAATAGCACAACGAACGTACTGTGCGGCCACGCTTCAGGTCACCCATCATGCCGATGACCTTGCCGTCGATGCCACCCCGATCTTCGAAGCTGCGCGCCAATGTGTAGATATCCAGCAACGCTTGGGTCGGGTGCTGATCGCTGCCGCTGCCGGCATTGATGACGGGCACTGGCCGCGGAATTCCGTCCATGAGCTTTGCGGCTTGCGCGGCGCGCCCCGATTCTTTCGCACGCATGACGATCACGTCGACGTACGAGCTGAACGTCCGAATCGCGTCATCGAAGCTCTCGCCCTTCATTTCCGACGACGTCGACGGATCGCGGATCTCGCTGGTTCGCATGCCGAGGATATGGCAAGCGTTGTTGAACGACAGAAACGTGCGTGTCGAGGGCTGCGTGAAATACAGCATGGCGCGACGCGTGGGCAGCACGTTCTGTAGCGCGCGTGCGCCGTCCTCGGTCTTCGCCAACGTCCGCACGCGGGTCGCAAGCTCGCAGAGCTCGTCGAGCAGAGGGCGCTCGAACAGCCGGGGGTCGATGACGTGAAAAAGCTCGTTGCCCCGCTTGGGCAACACCAGGGTTTCCGTGACCGCGTCCGTGACCATTGAGCCTCTTGAGGTTCCCGATCCGGCGCTGCGACTCGCCGCCGCGCCAGGACGCATTGTAGCGAGTCGGCGTGGCGAGCGCGCGCGCTCGATCAGGGACCGAGCAGGCCAAGCTGTCGCTGGGCTTCCCGGCCGACGTCGGTATCGGCGCCGAGCTCGATGGCCTTTTGCAGGGTCTTCTTCGCCGCCTCGACGTGCTCGGCGTTCGCCTGAACGAAACCGAGAGTGAGCCAGATTCGCTGCATCTTGGGATCGAGCTCGGTCCCTTTCTCGAGCTTCTCCAGCGCCTCGTCCGTCCGACCGAGGTAAAAGAGGGTGAGTCCGAGATTGTTGTAGAGCCCCACGTTGTCCGGCGCGAGCTCGATGGCACGCGAATACAGTTGCGCGGCCATGGCGTTGTCCTTGTTGTTGAACGCCGCGTCGCCCCGAGCCGCCAGCTCGGCTGGGTCGTTGCTTTGCAGCTGTGTCGACAACGCGTTGATATCCGGGTGATTCGGCGGTAACGCCGGGGTTTCGGCGCCGGGCACCGTCACGGGAAACGCCGGCGCTGCGGGAAAGGCGACCAGGGGCGCGCTCGGCGGTCGAGACGTGTAGTAAGCGCGCGTCGCAAAAAAAATGGCGAGCCCATAGACGGCCAGAAACGCTGCGCCCGCCGCGGCCTTGCCGCCGGACGTCATCGGTAGCCTCGTCGCGGCTCCGCGCCGTCCGCTGTTGCCATTGACTCCCCGCCATTCGAACCTCCGCCGGCCATTCGAACCTCCGCTGGATCGAGCGTCTCATCGTAAACGATCGCTGGCGGGCGCTGCCTGCGCTCCCCGAAAACACGGTTGCGACGCAAAGAGCCGCGCGAGTAAAGTAACCTCACATATCAAGAAAGCATCGCGCGAGCCGTCAGAAAGGCTACGCAGCGGAAGCTCGAGCACGCGTGACTGCCAAACCGACGGCGGCGACGACAACAGAGGGGGGGCCCTGTTGCAACGATACGTAGCGCATCTCGCGAGCGCGCTCGCGATTCTCGCGGCCGGCTCTGCGGCTGCGCAAGTCGACTTCTCCGGGAACTGGAACACCGTGCGCCACGAAGACCAGCCCGATCGCGGGCCCGGCGTCGGCCTCGGCGACTACACGGGCATCCCGCTCACGGATGCCGCTAGACAGTGGGCCGAGAGCTGGGATGCGTCGCGGTTGACCATGCCCGAGCAGCAATGCCGAGTGCACGTGGCCCACTATATCTACCGCGGTCCACTCAACTTGCGGATCTGGCAAGAAAAGGACCCGCGCACGCAAGAGCTCATCGCGATCAAACACTACATCAGCACATACGAGCAAACGCGCACGATTTGGATGGACGGCCGCCCGCACCCGCCGGAGTGGGCGCCGCACACGTGGATGGGTTTCTCCACCGGGCATTGGGAAGGCGACAAGCTCGTCGTCGAGACGACGCACATCAAACAAGGCTGGCATCGGCGCAACGGGGTTCCCGCGAGCGATCGGACCACGATGACCGACGAGTGGGTTCGGCACGGCGACTACCTCACGCAGATCGAGATCATTCGCGATCCCGTTTATCTCACCGAACCGATGGTCAAGAGCCAGCACTTCAAGGTCGACACGCACGAGCAACCTTCGCGCAATTGGCTGTGGCCATGCACTGCCGTCGTCGAGATTGCCACTCGCGACGCGAACGACGTTCCACACTACCTGCCCGGTCAGAACCCTTATCTGACCTCCTCGCGCCGCGAGGCGCATCTGCCACTGGACGGCGCTGCCGGCGGCGCGGCGACGATCTATCCCGAGTGGCTGTATGCGAAGTCGAAGCTCAGCGCGTCGCATCCGCGGGCAGTGGAGTCGGCGCCCGTGCGTCCGCCCGACGCGGCCGGGGACGAAGTACACATCTGGCCGATCCGCGACAACGTCTTCATGCTCCTCGGCGCGGGCGCCAACTCGACAGTGCAGATCGGCGACGACGGCGTGCTGGTCGTCGACAGCAAGCTTGCCGGCTCGAGCCCGCAAGTGCTTGCGGCGATCGAGTCGTTGTCGAAAAAACCGATCCGTTACGTCGTCGACACGAGCGCGGACCTCGACCACTTGGGCGGCAACGAAGTCATCGCGAAAGCCGGCAGAACCCGCACGGGCGGCGTGGTCGTGAGACAGATCGGCGAGGGGATCATCGAATCGGCCGCGATCCTCGCGCACGAAAACGTGCTGTCGCGCGTGAGCGCCCCGACCGGCAAGAAAGCCGAGCTGCCTCAAGATGCCTGGCCCACGGATACGTTCTTCGACGAGCGGCGCGATTTCCCGTTCAACGGCGAAGGCGTCGTAATGCTTCACGAGCCGGCTGCGCACAGCGACGGGGACATCATCGTTTACTTCCGAAAATCCGACGTGATCAGCACGGGGGACGTGTTCACTACGACCGGATACCCCGTCATCGACGTCGAGCACGGCGGCACCGTGAACGGCGTCATCGCGGCGCTCAACGACATCATCGAGCTCGCGATTCCGGACGTGGACCATCAAGGCGGCACGATGATCGTGCCGGGCCACGGCCGCCTCAGCGACGAGATCGACGTGGTCGAGTATCGCGATATGCTTACGATCGTGCGCGACCGCGTCGCCGACATGATTGCGCACGGCAAGTCGCTCGACGAGGCGCTCGCGGCGCGCCCCACCTACGATTACGACGCGCGCTACGGCGCGGAAACCGGCCAGTGGACGACGACGATGTTCGTCGATGCCGTTTATCGCACGCTCCAAGGGGCCAAGCGATGAGCCGGCGGATGTTGCCGAAGGCGCCACGACACGCGCCGCTCGCGGGCTTGGCGGCAGGGCTCATCGCGCTGCTCGCACTGACACCGGTCGGCGCGCAACGCGATCGCGCGGCGGCCGCCCCGCCGCCGTCACCGCGACAAGCCGCCCCGGTGGACTTGACCGGCTATTGGGTCTCGCAGATCACCGAGGACTGGGCGTGGCGCATGCAGACCCCGCCCAAAGGCGACTACGCGAGCGTGCCGCTGAACACGCAAGGCAAGCGCGTCGCGGACTCTTGGAGCGCCGACACGGACGGCTCGTGCCTGGGCTTCGGCGCACCCGTCGCGCTGCGCGTGCCGACGCGCGCGCACATCGCGTGGCAAGACGACTCGACGCTGCGGATCGAGACCGACAACGGAGAGCAAACGCGGCTGCTGCATTTCGGCGCGTCGGCTCCGCCCGGCACACCGCAGACCCTGCAAGGCTACTCGCGGGCCGAATGGACGCAGACCGACGGCGGCGGCGCGCGATGGGGCTCCCTCGAGGTCGTGACCTCGCATTTGAACGCCGGTTGGCTGCGACCGAACGGCGTGCCGTACAGCGACAATGCCGTGCTCACGGAGTATTTCGACTGGTACACGGACGGCGAGCAGCCTTGGTTCACCGTCACGACGATCGTGGAAGACCCGAAGTATTTGACCGAGCCGTTCATCATCAGCTCCAACTTCAAGCGCGAGCCCGACGAGTCGAAGTGGCGGCCGGCTCCCTGCAAATCGTAGCGACGAGGATCCAGTCATGAAAATCGACACGACATCGATGCAGCGAGGATTGGCCGCGGCGGCCCTGGCTCTGACGTCGATGCTGACGCTGCCCGCCGAAGCCCAGCAAACCGAAGCCCCGCTACCCCTGGGCTACATTCGGCCGACACCCGTGAAGCCGGGCATGGCACCGAAAATGAAGGTCGAGGAGACCACTGCCCCGGCCCATGTGTTTCAGCTGCACTTCGCGACGGGCGACGAAATCCTCTCCGGCCTTCAAGAGCTCGCCGAGCGCCACCACATCACAGCCGCGTACATCACGGGGCTCGGCGGCTTATCCACGGCGACGCTCGGCTTCGGCGACCCGACGATCGGCTTCGCTTTCAAGAAGATCGCCGTCGACGAGAAGGCGGAGCTCGTCTCGCTGGTCGGCGATATCTCCATTCGCGACGACAAGCCCTACGTGCACATCCATTGCGTCGTCGCGCTCAGGGACGGCAGCACGCGCGGCGGGCACATGCTCGAAGCGCACGTGGACCCGGTGGCCGAGATCACGGTCGTGGCCACGGCTATGGGCGCTCACTAGCCGGGGCCCACCGGGGCCCACGGCGGCTTCGCCTCGCGGGGCCGATCACGAGGCCTGAGCTTCGCTCGGAGCCACGTGCTCGAGCATGATCGTGCGCGTCGGAAACGCAATCTCCGCACCGTGGTTGGCGACGATCTCCGCGATCTTGAACAGCACGTCCTGCTTGACGGCGTGATACTCGGTCCACACGGTCGTGCGCGTGAACGTATAGACGAAAAACTGCAGCGCCGAATCGCCGAAAGTGTCGAAGTGCACCATGAGCGTTCGCGAAGTGTCGATGTCCTCGTGCTTTTCGAGCATCCCGCGCACGTCGGCGACGATGCCCGCCAGCTCTGCGACATCGGCATAGCGCACACCTATCGTCTCGTAGATGCGGCGGTTCAGCATGCGTGACGGATTTTCCACGGCGATGGTCGTGAACACCGAGTTCGGCACGTACAGAGGCCGCTGGTCGAACGTGCGGATCCGCGTCAAGCGCCAGCCGATCTCCTCGACGGTGCCTTCGATGTTTCTATCGGGCGAGCGTATCCAGTCCCCGACCGAGAACGGGCGGTCGAGAAAGATCATGAGCGCACCGAAAAAATTCGCGAGCAAATCGCGCGAAGCGAAACCGACTGCGATGCCGCCGACACCGCCGAAAGCGAGCACACCGGAGATCGACATGCCCATGATCTGCAACGAAGTGAGCGCGGCCGTGATGATTACGGCCGCGCGCAGAATCTTGCCGATCGCGGTCACGGTGGTGAGATCGACGTGTCGCGGGCCGTAGGCCTCGTCCGCGAAATGCCTCTCGACGAACGATACGAAACGCACCGCAAACCAGGCGGCGCTCACAACGAAAACGATCTGCCGCGCCGCAGGCAGGTAACCGAGCAGAGCGTAGTCGGCGCCCGAGCCGAGCGCCTGCAACGCCCAGAGCACACCGAGAGACCAGATCAAGAAGCCGACGGGTCCTCGGGCCGCCTCGACGAGCGCGTCGTCGTAGATCGTGCGCGTTTGCTCGAGTCGCTTGGCCAACCGGGCGATGAGCAGTTGCACGGCGTAGCGCGCGAGCAGCGTACCGAGCACGATCAGGAACGCCTGGACGACGTGGTAGGTCTCGAGCCACTCCTTCATCACGCCACGACCTCCGGCAGACGGCGTCGATCATCGCGGGCTACCATCAGTACGGCGTCCCGTCCTTGTGGGCGAAGACGTTGCCCGCAGCTTGCTCGTAACGGCCCGTGCCGAAGCGCAAGTCGATGTCGGGGTACTCGCCCCAATCGTCGTTGTTCCGAGTGCCGACGACGAGCAGCCGGGCATCCGCATTGCCGCGGTTCACGAGGTGATGCCCGTTCCTGATGCCGGCTTTCCAGCCCGCGCAATCGCCCGGGGAGAGCAACGTCTCGCCCGAGTCTTCGATGAGCACGACGCTCCCCGAGAGCACGTAGACGAATTCGTCTTCTGTCATGTGCCAATGCCGTTGGCTCGACCAAGCACCCGGCGGCAATGTGAGGAGCACGACGCCGAACTGTGTGAGATCGGCCGCGAGACCGAGACGGCTGCCGGCCCGCCCCTGGCACGGCTCGGCGAACGGCGCCGGATAACCCGATCCTTTGAACGTGGGCGCTTGAGCAATATCTATCTTCGGCATGAGCTTCACTCCCGTCGCTGCCCGACCGTGGGGCGTAAATGTAACGCAAAAGAAGCGCAATGCTGATATCGCAACACGCTCGAACGCTCGTTCCCCGTGATCGTGCCCGCAGCAAAAGCCTGCTCGTCGTGACCGGCCTGTTATCCTGTGCGCCAAACCCGCCGACCACGAGGGCGCCGCCGGAATGGCCCTTACCACTTGCCGGTCGACCGTCCCGTCGATCTCGGCGTGCCGCTGACAATCCGGGCGGCCGCCCACTCCACGGTCGTCTATACGCGTTAACCGTGCCTTGTTCGAACACCCCGCACCGTCCAAGATGAGCCCTCCTCGATCGCTTGCAACGATGTCGATGTCGGCTCTCACGCGCCTCGGGATCACGGCCGCTTTGATCCTGATTGCAATGCACCCGTCGGCGGCCGAAGCGCAGGACCCATGCGCCGCGCCGCATGCGCGTGCGCTCGTGCTCGGCACCGGCGGCAGCAAGGGCGCCTTCGAGGCCGGAGCCGCGTATCACTTGATCGTGCATCGCGGCTGCGACTTCAACGAGATCTCAGGCACGTCGGTCGGCGCATTGAACGGCGCATTGCTCGCACAAGCGGCAAAGGCTTCCGACCCACAGACGTCGATCGACAACCTTCAGCACGCGGCCGAAAACTTGGTAGACGAATGGTCGAGCATCGAGAGCGCCAAAGACATGATGCGGTCGCGCCCGCTCTCGAGAATCAGACTCGGCGTTTTCGGTCTCGACAGTCTCAAAGACTTCGAGCCGCTACGCGAATTCGTCCGCACGCGAGTGGATCTCGACCGACTCGCGACCGGACGCGAGTTGCGCGTCGGCACAACATCGTTCGACGACGGCCGGTATCACGAGATCGTGTTGAACGCCAACGGGCGGGTGGATCACGCCACGGCACACACCTACATCTTCGGCAGCGCTATCGTGCCCGTGTTCGGCGAGATGCCGATCATCGCAGACCAACCGCGCGAGCCGCCCGCCGAGCGACACCAGTTCGCCGATGGCGGCGTGCGCCACTCGGCGCCGGTGACGAGCTACTTCGAGTCCTGCCGGCCGAACGAAACGGGCGCGCAGACGTGCGCACCGCTCGCCGGCTACAACACACCGCCGCACCCGCGCACCGAGCAACTGTTCGTCGTCGTCACGAGCCCCTATTCGCGCCGCAACGATTTTCGGCCCGTCGTCGATCCGAAGGCCTTCGATGACGATACGCATCACATTACCGACGGTCGGCAGATCCTCGTGCGCATGTTCGATCTGCTCATCGACACGATGTCTCGCGACGATCTCGACGATATGCTCATGCTCAACGACCTGCTCCAATGGCGCGCGCAAACGGCCGCTCGGCTGAGCACCTCGCTGCCCGACTTTCCGATCGAATCGTTCAACCGGCCGGCCGACGGAACGGCCTCGCGGCCATATGCGATCTCCCTCGTGGCACCGCAGCGCGAGGACGCGGACCCCGCCAAGATCTTCGACGCCAACCCGGAGACGATCAGCCGACAGCTGTATTGCGGCTGCATCGCCGCGGACGCAGCGATGCAGCGCGACTTCGGACTCGCGCCGCTCGCCAACCGCTGCTCGGAGCGATTTCCTCGTCCCACGGCCACGCGTGACGCTCGCGCGCGCGTTTGGCAGACAACGGTATGCCGGGACCGAACGGCCGTGCCTTGAGCATGGGACGCCGCGAACCGCTGGCACAGGAGCGACGAGGACCGACACAGTCTGGCGGGTTCCTCGACATTGCGAGCGATTCTGTTATAGTGCCGCACCATCGACGCACCATCGGTCTGCGTCAAAAAGCCTGGCCGCTCCTGGCCGCGCTCGTTCCCTAAATCCGATCTAGCCCCAGACCGTTCCCGGCAATTGCGCGGGCGGGGCGATCGCGGAGTTTCACTAATCATGTCATTCGATTCTCTCGGCCTTTCGGCCGCGTTGCTGCGTGCCGTCAAAGAACAAGGCTATTCCGATCCGACGCCGATCCAGGCGCGGGTCATTCCCGTGGTTCTCGAGGCGCGCGACGTCATGGCCGGCGCACAGACCGGCACCGGCAAAACGGCCGGCTTCACGCTACCCATGCTTCAACGTCTTTCGACGACGCCCCAGCCGCAAGGCAAACGCGCGGTGAGAGCGCTGATTCTGGCGCCGACGCGCGAGCTTGCCGCGCAAATCGCGGAAAGCGTCAAGAACTACGGCCGCCATTTGCAGTTGACCTCGGCCGCCATCTTCGGCGGCGTCAGCATCAACCCCCAAATCACCGCGCTGCGACGCGGCGTAGATATCCTGATCGCCACCCCGGGTCGGCTGCTCGACCTCGCCGAGCAGCGCCACGTCGACCTCGCGCACGTCGAGATCTTCGTGCTCGACGAGGCCGATCGCATGCTCGACATGGGCTTCATGCCGGACATCCGGCGCGTGATCCGGTTGCTGCCGACGCAGCGCCAGAGCTTGCTCTTCTCGGCCACCTTCCCGCCCGACATCCGCAAGCTAGCGCACTCGCTGCTGCATTCGCCGGTGGAAGTAGAAGCCGCCAAGCCGAATGCCGCCGGCGAGCGTATCGAGCAACTCGTCCATCTCGTCGACAGACGCGAGAAGCGCGGTGTGCTTTCGTGGCTCATCGGCGACGGCAACTGGCGGCAAGTGCTGGTATTCACGCGCACGAAACACGGCGCAAACCGGCTCTCCGAGCAACTCGCCCAAGACGGGCTCTCCTCTGCAGCCATTCACGGCAACAAGAGTCAGGGCGCACGCACGCGCGCGCTCAGCGGCTTCAAGGACGGGTCGGTTCGCGTGCTCGTCGCGACGGACATCGCGGCGCGCGGTATCGACATCGACCAGCTGCCGCATGTGGTCAATTTCGATCTGCCCGAAGTGCCCGAGCACTACGTGCACAGGATCGGGCGCACGGGGCGTGCCGGCCGCGAAGGCGTTGCGATCTCGCTCGTCGGCCGCGAAGAGCAGCCCTTGCTCAAAGCGATCGAGCGCCTGCTCGGATATCCGATCCCGCACGGCCCGCTGACCGGCTACGCGCCGCGACCCATGACGAGCGAGCCGTCACCCTCTCACGACCGCGACCGCCCACAAGGACACGGACGACGCCACGGCCAGGAAGCGCCAACTGGTAACGCCGACAACGGGCACGCGCACGGCCAACGCAAGCGCCGTCCCGGCGCGGCCGCGGGGCACAAGCCCGGCGGCGGCCGACGCGGCAATCGGCATCGCGGACGTTCGAACGCCGGACGCGCCGCACGGCCTTGACGGCTGCCGCGGCGCTGGCCCGCCGCGCGAGCATCGCGGCCTTTTAGCCTTCGGCTGATTGCCCCCCGAGACACTGCTCGAGCTCGGTCCACGGGATATCGCACCAGGTGTCCGGCGCGGGCTGGTCCTTCGATGGCAGACGCATAGTTAGAGGCGCTCCGGCATCGAGCTCGGCGCCCGAGAACGACTTGCCGATGACGATCTCGGAGAGCGGGGCACGCACGAGGCACAGCTCGCTGCGCGGCTGCGAGGCGTTCACAGGCGGGGCGTGCGGCGCGACAGTTCCACTCTCGAAATCGCGCACGGTGAAGACACGGCCTTCGGCCGTGCGCAAAAAATACATCGAGTCGCCACGCTCGAGGTCCCGAAAGAGCCGAACACCGTCGAAGCGGTGCGACTCCTCGACGACCTTGCCGTTCGCGAGATCCGCTCGCAGCGCCCGCAAAACGGCTCGTTGTCGTCTGGTCCACGACGCCGTTGCCGCGATCGCATAGATGGCGCACAGCGGTAAGCCGAAACCGAAAACCCACGGCGCAAACGGACTCTGCAAACCGACGTCGAGCCCGCCCATGAGACGTGCCGGCCATGCAACGGACAACCAAACGACGAACGCAATGACCACCGATCCCACGAACGACAGCACCGCAGTGCGAGCGATGTGCCACACGTGCGACGAGTGGCTCGCGGCGTCCACGATCTGCCCCAAACGCCGGCGCTCGAAGTCGGTCATTGGCCGTGAGATCGATTCGTACGTCATAGAAATCCGCGCATCGAGCAACGATGCGCCGACGAGCCCAGTGTAGCCGAACGGCCACGGCGCGTTGCGCGCGCATTGGCCGCTGCCGTGTTCGCCCCGGGGTCTTTCGATATCTCTTCGAAACTGCTTTGCAGCCGGTTAACATGCCTCGTGGGAAGACACGACAGTCGGCCCCAACGGACCGAATACAACAGCAATCTCGGGGGAACCATGAATAAACTCGCAGGTGTCGTCGGGCTCGTTGCGCTCGGCGCGGCGTTTTTCGTCGGCAGGACCACGGCTCAAGGTCCTATGAAACTCTCGCCGCAGGACTATATCGACATTCGTCAGCTCATGGATGCCTATCCGAGAATCCTCGACAACTGCACGAACAGCGGCTACGACTATGCGGATCTGTTCACGGACGACGGCACTTTCGGCGTCTCTTCCGAATGGGGCCAGGCCAAGATCTGGTTCCGCGGCCGTGAGCAACTCGCCAGAGCCGGCGGCGGCGGGAAGGACGGGTGCCGGCGCCCGAGCACGGAGTACCACCTCGTCACGAGTCCGGTCATCACCCCGACGCCCGGCGGCGCGAGCGCACACTCCACGTTGCTCACGATAACGAACGAGACGACGGAGCGCGGCGACATCATCCACTGGGAAGGCGGCTACGAGGACTCGTTCGAGAAGACGGCAAAGGGCTGGAAGTTCAAATCGCGCGTGCACGTGTGGCCCGAGGTGCAATGGACCGATCGTCCGGAGGACATGCCCCGGCGAAATCTCGCGGACGAGTAGTCGGACACGAAGGTCGTACTAGCCGGGCGACGTCCGGCTAGCGCACGTGAGCGCTCGTGGTCGAATCGCGCTCGACCTGCTGAGCGAGTGTCTCGATGTGCTGCACGGCGTCGATACCGCCGTGCATCAAGGTCCTCTTGAGGAACCAGGGCCCGACGTAAGGCGGCAGCCAGAAGTCCGGCTCCATGTCCATGCGGTAAATGACGCGCGTACCCGACCCTTCCGGCTCCAACGTCCATTCGGCTTGCGCATACTTGAAGTCGCTACGGTCCGGAATCACGGTCGCGCGAATGAAACGCGGCTTGACGACCTCGAGCCGCTCGACCCGCTTCATGCTGCGGCAAAAGCCGAGCAGGCAGCCCTCCACGCGCGTGTAGACCAGCGGGGTTCCGTCCTTGTCGGGCGCCAGGTAGCCACTCTCTTTGTATATATCCGAAATTCGCGAGTAGCGATCGTTGTCGAAGTCTATGAGCACGTCATAGATCGCGATCGGCGGCGCGTCGACATGCGTGTCCGCTATCAAGTGATAACGATCGTGATCGCGCGTCACCTCGACAGTTCGCAGCGTCGCCGGCAAGACCACGGTGGTGCAGCCGATGGCGGCAAGTGCCGTCAGAAATGTCCTGCGGGCGTTCATCCGTGGGCGCGTCCGGTCACGAACGTGAAGCGGCGAGTATACCGTGCCGCTTCCGGGACGACATCGCCGAAATCACAGTTCGCGTGACACCGACCAATACGCAACACCGTTACACGCGCGATCGGCACGCGCTCGCACATTGGCAGCAGCCCCCTGCCGAGGGCTAATATGCCTGCTTTTGCGAGCACTGCGACGCCATGAATGGACAATCGACGAGCTTTCGAAACACCGATCGCCGATCGTGCGACGCGCCTCAGAGCCGATGCCGACCGGTATTCGCGTGCGTCGCCGCGGTTGCGTTGGCGTTTATCGCAACGAGCGCACGCGCGCAGCCGGCGGTGAAAGACCTCGCGCACGACGATGCGCAATCGGTTGACGGGCCGTCGCCGAGCGACGCCCAAGACTCGCCGCACGGCGTACGGGCACTCTTGGGCGACATGAAGGCCTACGTTACCGCACCGCTGCATGCGAAGCGCCCGCAGTGGGTGCGCTTCGGCGCAACGCTCGCCGCCCTCGGCGTCGCGTACGAGCACGACGACAACACGCGCCGACATTACGTTGGCGAGCCTGCGCCGGATCCGAATCACGACACGCACGACTCTCGCGATGCCTTCCCGGCAGCGATCGCGCTCGGTGGCACTTGGCTCTCGGCCGCGCTGCTCGACGACGACGACGGCAAGCGCGAGGCCCGGGAAATGATCGAAGCCGCAGCCTTCGGCAGCGTGGCCGCCTACGCACTCAAGGACGTCACCGGACGCGAGCGACCCTATGTCGCCGGTGATTCCGGCAACTGGCGTAGCGGAGGCGACTCATTTCCGTCCATCCACGTGACTGCTGCGTTCGCCATCGGCACCGTGCTCGCCGAATCGGGCAACGATCGGTATCGATGGGTCCGGCGAGCGCTCGGCTACGGCATCGCGGCGGGCACGGCCATCCAGCGGCTCAAGCACGACGCGCACTGGCTGTCGGATACGGTCGCAGGCGCCGGGCTCGGCATCGCGACCGCACGTTTCGTGATGCAACGGCGAAACCCCGCGTCGCGCCGCGCCGAGCTGCAACTCGTGCCGACGGACGGCGGAGTGCAGCTCACTTATACCGTCGCGCTGCGCTGAGCTGCGGTCACTTGACCAAGTCGTAAACGAACGCCGCCGCGACTCCGAGCGCACCGAGACTCGCGATCAAAACGGCCGCCGCCGCACAGTCCTTTACGGCCTTGATGCTCGGATGCCGATCGGGATGCAGATGGTCGGCTAGATGCTCGATTGCCGTGTTCACGAGCTCCGACGCGAGAACGGCGACGACCGTCAAGATCCCGATGGCCCACCACACGGGCGGCGGCCGGAACCACGCGAGCACGCCACCGACGACCGCCGCCGCAGCCACGTGTATACGGAAGCTGCGCTCGGTTCTCAGTGCTCCGGCAAGCCCCGCGAGCGCGAAGCCGAGCCGCCTCGGGAGCGACTGATTCTTCACTAACCCGCCGCCGTTGCCTCGACGACGATGAGCATGAAGCTCCCTGCGACGAGTGCGCCGCGACGAGCTCCGGGCGCCGGCGGATCGAATTTCGCCGACACCAGAAACAGCCTGCGACTAACGGGGTCCCAGCCCATCGTCCGCGCTGCGGGCGCCGTCGCAAGCGTCTGCTCGAGCCGATAGCTATCGGGCGAATCCTCGTGAATGACCGAGAGCGTGCCTTGCCCGTTCGACGTCAAAACGTTCCCGGTCACGGCGTCGAACACTGCGCCGTCGACACCGCTGCCGATCGGCGCCGTCGCAACGACCTTGCCCGACTCGTAGTCCGACACGGCGAGCAGTCCGTTACGACAGCCGCTGAACAGTCGCTTGTGCACGGTATCGATCGCCATCGCGACGGGCTGATGACACGGCCCCGTGGGCCAGCGCCGCATGATCTTCGCGGCGTTCGCGTCGATCTCGACGACTTCGTCGCCGTCGACGATATTGACGAAGATTCTCCCGTCAGCCGCGGACGCACCCGCCTCGGGCTTACCCCCGAGCGCGATATTCGTAATCGCCGTGCCGGCGCGCGGCTCGATCACCGTGGCCGTGTTCGCGTCGCCATTGAGGCTGAACACGCGCTGCGACGCGGGATCGTAGAGAATGGCGTCCGCGTCGTCACCGGCAGGGATGCGCCCGAGCGTCGCGAGCGTCTTCAAGTCGAACATCACCACCGTGGCATCCTCGCCGGACGTCGCGAACCCATGACCGGTCTCGGGAACCAGCGCGGCCCCGTGCGCGCCGTCGATACCCGATACTTCGCCGAGCAACTTGCCGTCGTCCTCGTCGACAACCATCAATCGGTCTTGGCGGCCAATGAAGAGCCGGTGATTGGGCGGGTCCGGTATCACGTAATCCCAGAAACCGTTACCGCCGACCGTATAAGTATGCGTAACGCGAAACGGCGACTGCGCATGCACGGGCGCCGCAACTACGCAAAGCAGCACAATCATCGATCTGAGCATCTCGCCCCCTAAGCCGCCAGTCCGCTATGCGAGTGTACGCCAAACTGCCGCTTTCGGTGCCGCGCCCCCGACGCGGCAGGCACTAACCGACTCTTGCCGTGACGAGACGAGGCGTACGGTCGGCGGGACATCGCCCCGTCGCCGTCCGCGCCATCGACCCGGGGCGCGTCCTCGTTGGCGGAGCTTCCCTCGGCTCGGAGGTAAATCGAACGTGCTTCGCTCGGGCGCGGCGTGTATTGTTCGCGCTGCACGTCGCGACACCCCGCCCATGATGGAATTCGTTCGCAATTTGATCGCCTGGGTAGGTGTCCACCCGAATGCGGCCACCCTCGTCATCGGCCTCGTGGCTTTCGGCGAGTCGTTGGCCTTCGTCGGCCTTCTCGTTCCGGGTGCCGTGCTCATGTTCGCGGCCGGCGCGCTCATCGCGGGCGGCACCCTGCCGTTTTGGCCGATTGCCGTCGCCGCCGTTCTCGGCGCGATCTTGGGCGACGGCGCGAGCTATGCGCTCGGCCGGCACTACCGTGATCACGTTCGCGATCTTTGGCCGTTCGCCAAGCACCCGGAGCTGCTCGAGCGCGGCGAGCGTTTCTTTCGCAGGCATGGCGGCACGAGCATCGTGCTCGGCCGGTTCGTCGGGCCGATTCGACCGATCATCCCCGTCGTCGCCGGCATGCTCGGCATGCCGCCCACGCGGTTCTACTTCACGAACTTCCTGTCGGCGCTCGGTTGGGCGCCGGCGTACTTGCTGCCCGGCATGGCGCTCGGCGCCTCGCTCGCGTTGGCCGGCGAGGTAGCCGGACGGCTCGCGACCCTGCTCGCGATTCTCGTCGTCGGCATCGGCTTGATCATCTGGCTCGTCCGCACGCTGTTCCGGCTGATCCAGCCGCATGCAGCCGAATGGGGGCAGCATTGCCTCGAGTGGGCGCGCGCCCATCGCGGCATGAGCTGGCTCATCGGTGACTTGCTCGACCCTTCGGGCCCGGCGTCGCGTGCATTGGTGCTGTGGACCGTGCTGCTGATCGGCGGCGCGTGGCTGCTCGTGGGCGTCACCGAGGATGTCGTCACCGGCGACCCGCTCGCAGCTGCGAACGAGGCGCTCTATCAGGTGCTGCAGGCGCTGCGCACGCCACTCGGTGACCGCATCATGATCGTCTTCAGCCAGATCGGCGACTGGCCCGTCACGACGACGACGACGGTTGCGGCGTTGGCTTGGCTGCTGTGGCGACGCTCCAAGCGGGACGCGGCCTACTGGCTGTCCGCGATCGCGTTCGCCTTGCTGACCGCGCTGTCTTTGAAGCTGCTGTTGAAGTTGCCGCGGCCGATCGATGCCTACACAGGAACCGATGCCTACAGCTTTCCCAGTGGTCACGCGACGATGAGCGTCGTGATCTACGGCTATCTAGCCGTGCTCGGCGCACACGATCTCGCCATGCGTTGGCGCTGGCTGCCTTATGCAGGCGCGACACTACTGATCGGCGCGATTGCGTTCTCCCGTCTCTATCTCGGCGCTCATTGGCTCACCGACGTCGCGGCCGGACTCGGCCTCGGCCTGGCCGGGGTGTCCGTGATCGCCATCGCGCGCGAGCGGCACGTGAAGCCTTCCAGCGCCGGCGGCGTGCTCTGGGTCGCCTTGTGCGCACTACTCATTTCTCTGTTCTGGCATGCGCGCCTGAGCACGGCCACGGACCTCGAGCGGTACGCCGTACGCCGGCCCGTGAAGACTTTGCAACAGTCGGACTGGTGGCAGAGGGAGTGGCAGGCGATTCCGGGACGGCGAATCGATCTCGGCGGTGACCGCGAGCAGCCGCTCAACGTTCAATGGAGCGGCTCACTGCCCGCGCTGCGCGAAGATCTGCTCGCTGCAGGATGGCAAACACCGACGCCTCTCACGTTCAGCTCGGCGCTGCGCTGGCTCGCACCGGACTTACCGCTCGGCGAGCTGCCGTTGATCCCCCGCCTGCATGACGGACGGCCCGAAGCGCTCACGCTCACGTTTGCACCGCGCTCCGGCGGAGACCGTCATTTGTTGCTGCGGTTCTGGCCAAGCCCCTTCCGGCTCGAGCCCGGCCAGCACCGGCTGTGGGTCGGCACCGTCACGTGGCTGCATGTGCGCCGACTGCCGCTCATGGCGTTCCCGAGCACCACCGGCGACTACGACGAAGCCGCTGCGCAACTGGCTCGGGGCCTCGGAGGCGTCGACAGTGAGTTGCGCGAGCGCACGCCGACACCTGCCCCCACGCGAAGCCGGCTCACGTTGCTGATGAGACCCGAGCCAATCACCGACGCCGCCGCGAGCGAGACCCAGCGCCCCTGACGCGGATCCGAAGACCGCCCCGATCGGACGCTTCGCCGGAGCCCCCACGCATCACTTTGTCGTAAGCTACGGAGAATCCACCCTGGGGGGGTGCTTGCGATGAAAAGACTATGGCTCGCCATGAGCCTTGCGCTGTGTTTTACGGCCGTCGAGGCCCAGCCGACGCCACCGGAAATCCCGTTCGAGTCCGTGGCGAACTTCCTCAAGCTGCCTACCGACCTTTATTTCGGTGAGGTCGCCGGCGTCGCGGTAAACTCGCAGAAGCACGTCTTCGTGTTCTCGCGCGGCAACACGACCGGACCCGCGTACGGCGCGGCCGCCGCGCAACTGCTCGAGTTCGATCAGAATGGCCGCTTCGTGCGCGAGATAGGCCACAATCTGTACGCGTGGTCGTTCGCGCACACGGTCCGCATCGATCGCCACGACAACATCTGGGCGCAGGACAAAGGCTCCGACATCGTCGTGCGCTTCGACCCGCAAGGGCGAGTGACCATGGTGCTCGGACGCAAAGCAGAAGCGTCGGACGAAGGCGCCCATCCGCTCGAGCACCCGCGCCCGCCGCTGCCGCCCGTCGACGGAATGTTCCGCCAAGTCACCGACGTGGCATGGGACTCGGCCGACAACATCTACGTCAGCGATGGCTACATCAACTCACGTGTGGCTATGTACGACAAGGATGGGAACTGGGTCGGGTCTTTCGGGGAGCCGGGCTCCGGTCCGGGACAGTTCAACACGCTGCACTCGATGGTCATCGACAACCAGGATCGGATCTATATCGC
Source organism: uncultured Gammaproteobacteria bacterium (assembly GCA_963786385.1). Taxonomy (GTDB): domain Bacteria; phylum Pseudomonadota; class Gammaproteobacteria; order Steroidobacterales; family Rariloculaceae; genus FEN-1219. Next base: position 349,361 of record CAWAYS010000002.1, on the reverse strand, counting down.
CGACCGCGGCAATCGCCGGATTCAAGTCCTCGACCTGAAGGGCAACATGCTGAGCATCCTGCACATCGACGTGCCCGCACCGTCGAACGCGCCGGTCGCGATCGGCAACCGGCCGCCCGCCACGGGCGGCAACCCGGCCATGCAGCCCGGCGCGCCGTGGGCGATCTGCATCACGCCCGGGGCGACGCAGTACCTCTACGTCGCCGACGCCTATCCGGGGCGCATCTACAAGCTCACGCTCGACGGCAAAGTGCTCGGCTGGCTCGGCGGCTCGGGTAGAACACTCAAGAAATTCGGCTGGATTCACGAGCTCGCGTGCCCGTCCGAAAACGAGATCTACGTTGCGGAGCTTCTGAACTGGCGTGTCCAGAAGCTGCTGTTGCATCCGAAGTGAGGCGAGACATGAACACTGACAACACGTGCAAGTCGCCGGGTAGACGGCGAGCGCTGGTCGGCGCGGTGCAGCTGGCGGCAGCCGGCGTCGCCTTTCGTTACGCGCCCAAGGTTCTGATTACCACGGCGGCGGCACAGCCGCGCGCCGCCGAGCCCGCGCCGCCCGGCACCAAGGTCGTGCTGCTCGGCACGCGCGGCGGCCCCGGCGTCGACTTGAAGCGCAATGAGACGAGCGCGGCCGTCGTCGTCGACGGCGTGACGTATCTCGTCGACTGCGGCTACGGCACGCTGCGCGCGCTCGTCGAGACCGGACTGAGGTATACACAGATCGGCACGGTGTTCTTCACGCATTTGCACGACGATCACACGGCAGATCTCACGGCGCTGCTCACGCATCAATGGACCAACAGCCGCAAGATGCCGACCGAGATCTACGGCCCGCACGGCACGGTCGCACTCGTCGACGCGACGAACAAGGTGCTCGACATCAACGCCGAGATCCGCATCGCCGACGAAGGCCGCACCGTCCGTCCCGAGGAGCAGTTCCTCGGGCACGATCTTCTCGCGACCGCGAAGCCCGCTCAGGTGTACAAGGACGAGCGTGTCCGTGTGACAGCCGTCGAGAACACACACTACGCGGAGCGCTCGAAGGCGAAGATGCCGGACCGTTCGCTGGCGTATCGATTCGAGACCGCCGAGAAGTCCATCGTGTTCTCCGGGGACACGGCCTACTCCGACAACCTCGTCGAGCTCGCGCGCGGCGCGGATCTATTCTTCTGCGAAGTCATGGCACAAAGCTCCTACGACCGGAATATGAAGCTGGCTCAAGAGGCGATTGCCAAGGGCCAGACCTTCAGCATCGCGCGCCACGTGGCCGAAGCGCATTCCACGCCGCGCGACGTCGGTCGCATGGCCAAGGAAGCCGGCGTGAAGACCGTCGTGCTGTACCACCAACTTTGGGGCACAACGCAAGGTCAGCTCGAGTATCCCGTGACCGAGTACCTCGACGGCGTACATGAGAACTTCCCCGGCGAGGTGCTCGTCGGCCGCGACCTCATGGTGTTCTGAGCGCGAACGCGGCGATCACCGCCGCAACCGAGCCGACCATGAGCCGTCGAGGCAGGCATCGGATGTCATCCGCCACCGTAGCCGAGCCCGAAACCGTATGGGAAAAGCGCGCCGCTCGCCGCGCGCGTGCCGAGCGGGACGTCGGCCATCGACCGCGGCCAGCGATGAGACAGCTTGCCTGTCGGTGCGTAGTCGCCGAACAGCACGTCGGCGATGCCGCCGCCTTCGGTACCCGGCAACCAAGCGGCGAGCACGGCAGTCGCTCGATCCAGCACACTGCCGAGCACGAGCGGGCGCCCCGACAGCACGATCACGATCGTCGGCGTGCCGGTCGCAGCGACGCGCTCGACGAGCTCGGCGTCTGCTGGGTCGAGCGTCAGATCGCCGCGATCGCCGAGGCCTTCGGCGTAAGGCGACTCGCCGACGACTACGATGGCGGCATCGGCGCGCGCCGCTGCGCGACTGTCGTCCCCATACGTCACGCGCGTACGTTTCGAGACGGCGGCTTCGATCCCGGCGCGGATCGTGGTGCCGTCGGTGACCGCGCCGGTCGAGCCTTGCCACGTGATCGTCCAGCCGCCGCATTGCATGCCGATGTCGTCGGCGCCCAAGCCCGCGACGTGGACGTGCTTGAGCGTCTTCGCGAGGGGCAACGCGGCGTCGGTGTTCTTCAAGAGCACGATCGATTCGCGCACGGCGCGGCGGGCGACGGCCCGATGCTCGCTCGAGCCGAAGCTGTCGCGCAACGTCCGGTCGGCGAGGCGACTGCGGGCCCGATCGAGCAAACCCATCGCTGCCTTCACGCGCAGAATGCGCGTCACGGCGTCATCGATCCGTGTCATCGGCACACGGCCTTCCATCACCAGCTCGCGCAGCGTGTCGATGAAGCGCTCGTAGCGGGACGGCTCCATGGCCATGTCCAGGCCCGCGTTGACGGCCAGCATCACGGCAGTCTTGAAATCCGGGTCGATCTGACCGATCGCGTTGTAATCGGAGATCAGAAAACCTTCGAAGCGAAGCTCGTCCTTGAGAATCTCGGTCAGCAGCCGGCGGCTGCCCGACACCTTCGCGCCGTTCCAGCTGTTGTACGAGACCATGATCGAGCCGACGCCGGCCGCCACGGCGGCCGCGTACGGAGGCAAGTAGAGCCGGCGCAACGTCGCCTCGTCCACGCGCGTGTCGCCCTGATCGAGTAGCACGGTGCGCTCACCCATCGCGTGCGGCGCATACGTCGTGCCGCCGTCGCCCACGTAGTGCTTGGCGCAGGCGAGCACGGCGCGCGGCGAGCCCAATCCGCCGCGTTGCAAGCCGCGAATCGCAGCGGCACCGAGCTCGCTCACGAGCTCGGGATCCTCCGCATATCCTTCGTAGGTTCGGCCCCACCGAATGTCCCGCGGCACGGCCACGCACGGCGCGAATGTCCACTGAATCCCCGTGGTACGCACCTCGAGCGCAGTCACGTGGCCGATTTCTTCGACCAACCCCGCGTCGCGCGTGCAACCGAGCCCGATGTTGTGCGGAAAGATCACCGCCCCTTCGACGTTGCTGTGGCCGTGCACGGCGTCGATCCCATACAGGATCGGGATCTTCAGCCGTGTCGCCAAGCTGCGGTCGATCAAACGTTGCACGGTGTCGGTCCAGGCGTCGACGTCGTTACCGGCCACCGGATCCGCACCGCCGCCGCTCAACACGGAGCCCAGCGCAAGCCGCTCGACGTCGGCCTCATCTTTGATCTGGCCGAGCTCTCCCTGGGTCATCTGGCCGAGCTTCTCGGCGAGCGTCATTTGTCCGAGCAACGGCGTTACGACCGAGTCGAAGGCCGACAGCGGCAGCGTCGCCTGCGCGTGCAGTCGCCCGAGCCGTAGCGCGAGTGGTACGGCACCGGCGGCAGCGATCGCTCTGAGCATGTCCCGGCGGTGCATACGGCCCCCTTTGCCTATCTTCTAAGGCATCTCGGCGATTCGAAGCTCCGTGACCGGATCGAACAGCACGGCCTTCGCCGTGTCTACCGCCAACTGCAGCGTTGCGCCCGCGCGCGCAGGTGCGTCGGCGCGCAGTCGCGCGACCACGTCCACACCGCCCATCTTGCTGACGACGAACGTGTCCGACCCGGTCGGCTCGACGAGGTCGATGCGATTCTCGACGATGCGCGCCGTTGCGGCGAGCTCCGAGCGCCCTGCGTCCGTGATGGCTTCGGGGCGCAGTCCGAGCACGACGTCCTCGCGCTCGTAACCTTCGAGCGCCCGCGGCGGGATCGGTAACTCGAGCGTCGCAAAAGTACCGTCAGCGAGCGCAAAGCGCACGGCGATGCCGTCGCCGCGCCGTTCGAGCACGGCTTTGATGAGATTCATCGACGGCGCACCCATGAACGATGCCACGAAGGTGTTGGCCGGCTGCGCATAAACCTCGGGCGGCGTGCCGACCTGCTGCATGCGGCCTTGCTTGAGCACGGCGATGCGCGTCGCGAGCGTCATGGCCTCGACCTGGTCGTGGGTGACGTACACGGTCGTCGTTCCAAGCTCCGAATGCAGCCGCTTCATCATCGTGCGCATCTCGATTCTGAGCCGCGCATCGAGATTCGACAGCGGCTCGTCGAATAGAAACAGATCCGGTTTGCGCACGAGCGCCCGCCCCATCGCCACGCGCTGCCGTTGACCGCCCGAGAGTTGCCGCGGCTTGCGATCGAGCAGCGCGTCGATCTGGAGCAACGCGGCGACCTCGGCGATCGCGGCGGCGCGCTCGACGCGCGCGACACCCCGCATCTTGAGCCCGAAGCCTAGGTTTTCCGCGACGGTCATGTTCGGGTAAAGCGCATAGGACTGGAACACCATCGCGATGTTGCGCTCGGCCGGCGCCAAATCGTTTACGCGCCGGCCGCCGATCTCGATATCCCCGCTTTGCGCCGAATCGAGCCCGGCGATGAGATTGAGCAACGTCGACTTGCCGCAGCCGGACGGGCCGACGAGCACGAGAAACTCGCCGGCCTCGACACCGACGTCGATTCCGTCCAGCACTTTGACGGCTCCGTAAGCCTTGGAGACGCCGCGGATGTCTAGAAAAGCCACCCTTTAGCCCTTGATCGAGCCTGCCATGAGTCCGCGCACGAAGTAGCGCCCGGCCAGCACGTAGACGATAAGAGTCGGCAACCCCGCAAGCACTGCAGCCGCGAAATACACGTTGTATTCCTTCACGCCTTGCGAAGCGTTCACGAGATTGTTGAGGGCAACGATCACGGGTTGGCTGTCGAAATCGGAGAACGACACACCGAACAAGAAGTCGTTCCAGATCGACGTGAACTGCCAGATCACGGACACGACGACGATCGGCACGGCGTTCGGCAGCGCGATGTGCAGAAAGATCCTGCCGAAGCCCGCGCCGTCGATCCGCGCCGCGCGAATCAGCTCCGCCGGGAACTGCGCATAGAAGTTGCGAAAGAACAGCGTCGTGATGCCGATCCCGTACACGACATGCACGAGAATCAGGCCTGGCATCGTGCCGGCGAGATGCAGCATCCCGAGCGTCCGGGCCATCGGAATGAGCACGATCTGGAACGGTATGAAGCAGGCAAACAGCATGAGCCCGAAGATCAACGTGTCGCCCTTGAAACGCCATTGCGTGAGCGCGTAGCCGTTGACCGCGCCGAGCAGGGTCGAGCCGAGCACGGCCGGCACGACCATCACGATCGAATTGAAGAAGTACGGCTTCAGTCCCGTCGGCTCGACGCCTATCTGGGCGGTCGACCAGGCGGCGCGCCACGCATCGAGCGTGAAGGCCTTCGGCAAGAAGATCATGTTGCCTTGCTGGATTTCGTCGAGCGGCTTGACCGAGTTGATCAACATGACGACGAGCGGCAGCAAGTACCAAGCTGCGAAGATCGCAAGGACCGCGTAGAGCAACGCGCGCGGCAACCGATCAACGCGCATCGGGCCGCTCGCGAAGCTCAGTGTAAAGATACGGAACGATGATCGCCGCGATCGTCATGAGCATGATCACGGCCGAGCTCGCGCCGATACCCATCTGGTTGCGCGTGAACGTGTAGGAATACATGAACGTAGCCGGCAGCTCGGTTGCGCGTCCCGGTCCGCCGCCCGTAAGCGCCACGATCAGGTCGTACGACTTGATGGCCATGTGCGTGAGGAGCACGACGGCCGACAACAGCGTCGGGCGCAGCTGCGGCAAGACGACGTGTCGATACAGCGACCAACCCGTGGCACCGTCGATCTGCGCGGCCTTGACGACCTCCTCCGAGATGCCGCGCAAGCCGGCCAAGAACAGCGCCATGACGAAGCCCGACGATTGCCACACGGCGGCGATGACTACCGTGTAGATCGCCATGTTGCGATCCTTGATCCAGCCGAAAGCGAAGCTCGTCCAACCGAGCACGTGCATGACCTGCTCGAGGCCAACGCCGGGATCGAGCAGCCACTTCCAGGCCGTGCCCGTGACGATGAACGACAACGCCATCGGATACAGATACACGGCCCGAAAGAAACCTTCGGCACGGATTTTCTGATCGATCCACACGGCCAATGTCGCGCCGATGCCGATGCAAAGCAGGACATACAGCCCGCCGAACACGGCGAGGTTCTTCAGCGCGATGGTCCAAGCCGGCAGCTGGAACAACGTGACGTAGTTGCCGAAACCGAGCCACTCGTAGACGGGCAGCATCTTCGAGCTCGTGAACGACAGGTAGAGCGTATAGACGATGAAGCCATAGACGAAGTACAGCACCGCGGCGAAGCTCGGCGCGACGGCGAGCTTCGGCAACTGCGCGGCGAGCCGAGACTTGAGCGTGGTGGCACCGGCCGTCACGGCGTTGCAGCTCCCCTCACTGCGCGAGCTTGATGGCCGTCACGAGCTCGTCGAGCGCCTCGTCCGTGTCGTATTCGCCGTTGAAATGCGCGGTGATGACGTCGTAGAACGCGTTCTTCACGGCCGCGGGCACGGCATAGCCCTGCGACATGGAGCCCAGCAGCGTGCCGTTCGCACTCGCGTGCTTCACATCGGCCATGCCCTGACGGCCGCACGCGTCGAACGCCGTGTCGGGCACGTCGGTGCGGGCCGGGACCGAGCCCTTGATGACATTGAACGACGATTGAAAGTCCGGGCTCATGATGACTTTGGCGAGCTCCCGCTGCGCGGGCAGCTTCGACGCGTCGACGGCGAACATCGCGAATTGGTCCGTGTTGAACAGCACGGCATCCTGCGTGCCGGGGAAGCGGAAGCAGAGGAAATCCTTGCCGGGCTGCTTGTCGGCGCGCAAGAACTCGCCCTTCGCCCAATCCCCCATGATCTGGAACCCCGCGCTGCCGTTCACGACCATGGCCGTCGCAAGGTTCCAATCGCGTCCCGAGAAATTGTCGTCGACGTAACGACGCAGCTGCGCCATGCGCGCGAACACTTTGCGCATCGTATCCGAGCCGAGCGCTTTCGGATCGAGATCGATGAGCGCCTTGCGATAGAAGGCCGCCCCGCCCGTCGCGTAAACGACACTGTCGAAGATCGTGGCTTCCTGCCAGGGCTGGCCACCGTGAGCGAGCGGGATCTTGCCCGCGGCGCGGACCTTGTCGAGCGCGCCGATGAGCTCATCCCAGGTCCGTGGCACCTCCTTGACGCCCGCGGCGTCGAGCACGGACTTGTTCGCCCAGATCCAATTCGTGGAATGTATGTTCACGGGCGCGGCGATCCATTTGCCATCGTACTTGGAGAAGTCCTGGACGGCCTGCGGGATCACGTCGCCCCAGTGCTCCGCTGCCGCCAGCTGGTTCAAGTCGGCGAGCTGGCCCTGCATGGCCCAATCGCGAAGATCGAAGCCGACGAGCTGCACGGCCGTCGGCGGGTTACCCGAGGTCACACGGGCCCGCAGCACCGTCATCGCCTGAGTGCCGCCGCCACCGGCAACGGGCATGTCCTTCCACTCGATACCCTTTTTCTGCAGATCCTGCTTGAGGACTTGCAGCGCGGCAGCCTCACCGCCCGAGGTCCACCAGTGCAGCACCTCGACTTGCTCGGCGCGCGCCGCGCCCGCGAGCAGGCACATCCCGGCCATACCGGCGACCAACGCCCTGCGAAATCGACTCTCGACGCGCATCCGCCTTCCCCCGTGCCGTGTCTGGGCATGGTAACGCATCCGGTTGCGATTCCGGGCCGAGGACCTCATGGACACTCGCTGTCGGCAGGCTCGTCCGGCCGCTCGCAACCGACATGGCGACGATCGGGTTTGACGAGCCGCTCGCCCAACGCATAGACCAGACCGTGGTGGACGATGGACAAGGCCGCCAACGCAGCGCCGAAACGCGGGCGTCCCGCCGCATAGACGGCTGCCGCGGCCAGGCCCGAGAGCGCGGACCGCATCGAGCTCGGTGCCGAGAAAAGATTCATAAACAGATGAGCAAATGACATTTGCTCACAATTTGAACCAAGTTCAAAATAGCGGCTGATTCAGGCCTACTCCCCATGAGCACGAAGCAACGACGGCGCCGCCAAGTCGCGGAGCGAGAACAGCTTTTCCTCGACAAAACCCGCGAGCTGTTTTGTCAGGAAGGCCTGCTGCGCGTGCAGATGGCGCGCATTGCCAATGCCTGCGAATACGCGACCGGCACGCTGTATCAGCACTTCGCCTCGAAAGAAGACCTCCTCGTCGCACTGTTGGCCGATCGCTCCGAGGAACGCATCGCGCTGTTCAAGCGAGCGGCCGAATGGGTGGCCGCGCCCCGGGACCGTATGGTCGCCTTCGCGATTGCCGACGTCGTCTTCGTCCGGCGCAATCCCGAATACTTCCGACTCGCACAGTTCGCGCAGACCGAGGCGGTTTGGAGTAGTGCATCCAAAGAGCGGCGCTCGGGGTTCTTGGAGCGCATGGCGCCTATCGGCGCGCTCGCGCTCGGCATCGTCGACGATGCCCTTCGGGACGGCGACCTCGTTCTCGGTCAAACGACACCCGAGGAAATCATCGTGAGCCTGTGGACGCTCGTCGCCGGCACCCACACGCTCGTGCACACAGAGGGATCGCTAGAGCTCTTCTCGGTCGCCGAGCCTTACGAGCTCATGGGCCGGAACATTCATCGTCTGCTCAACGCTTTCGGCTGGCAGCCGTTCTTCGAAATGAACGACCCAGCCGCATGCCGGCGCTACGCCGAACGCGTGATGGGCGAGGTTTTCGGCTGCCGGTACACGACCGCAGCCGAGCAACGAGCAACACAAGAGGGATTGGAAGAGATGACGGAGTCGAAACAGCCATGAATGCACGCATGCTCGCAATGCTCGCCGTGAGCGCCCTGGTCTTCGGCGGCATCTTCGGGTTCAAGTGGTTCGGCAACCGCATGATGAACCAATACTTCGACTCGGCGCCGGTCCCGGCCGTCACCGTATCGACGGTCACAGCCAAAACCGATTCGTGGCCGTTGTCGCTATCGGCCGTCGGCACGCTGCGCGCCGTGAAAGGCACGGATGTGACGACCGAGGCCGCAGGCATCGTCGATTCGATCCAGTTCGAATCCGGCGACAGCGTCGAAACGGGCGCCCTTCTGCTCACGCTCGATCGCGCGACCGACGACGCGGAGCGCGACGCGCTCGCGGCCCAGGCCGAGCTCGCGCGCCAGGATCTCGAGCGCGTGCGCCGGCTCATCGATCGCGGCGCGATTTCGCAATCGGATCTCGACCGCGCAAGCGCAGCTTACTCGGCGGCCAAAGCAAGCGTCGCCGCGCAGCAAGCGCGCATCGCGCAGAAGATGATCCGCGCGCCGTTTGCCGGGGTGCTGGGCATCCGTAAAGTCGACCTCGGACAACACTTGTCCCCGGGCGACGCGATCGTCAATCTGCAAGCGCTCGATCCGATCTTCACGAACTTCACCCTGCCCCAGCGTTACCTCGGCGGCGTGCACGCCGGGCTGCCGGTCCGCGTGCGGATCGAGAACTTCACGGACCGCACGTTCACCGGCAAGATCACGGCGCTGGCGGCCGCCGTCGACGTGTCGACGCGCAACTTCGAGGTTCAGGCAACGCTGCCGAACGCCGATCACGCCCTCAAACCCGGCATGTTCGTCCAGGTCGAGATCGATCTCGGCGACAGCGAATCCGTCACGGTCGTCCCTCAGACGGCCGTGAGCTTCAACCCCTATGGCGACTCGGTTTGGGTCGTCAAGCAAGGTGACGACGGCAAGCTCTCGGCGGAACGACGGCTCGTGAAGACCGGCCGGCGGCTCGGCGACCTCGTTCAGGTACTCGACGGACTGGCTGCCGGCGACGTCGTCGCAACGTCGGGACTCCTCAAGCTGCGCAACGGAGTCTCCGTCAACGTCAACAACGAAGTCCAACCGACGTCGGACGAGGCACCGACGCCGCCGAACAGCTGAGGCACCGATGAAATTCACCGACATCTTCGTCGAGCGCCCCGTCCTCGCGACGGTCGTGAGCCTCATGATCTTCCTGCTGGGGCTGCGGTCCGCGTTCGAGCTCAACGTTCGCCAGTACCCCGAGCTGCAAAACGCCGTGATCAGCGTCCACACGGTCTACGTCGGCGCCGACGCGAATCTCGTTCAAGGCTTCGTCACGACCCCGCTCGAGCGCGAGATCGCAAGCGCCGAGGGCATCGACTTCATCTCCTCCACGAGCCTCGCCGGTGCCTCGGCGATCGAAGCGTACGTGCGCCTCGGCGCCGACCCGGATGCCGTATTGACTCAGGTTGCAGCCAAGGTCAACAAGCTTCGCAACGAGCTGCCGCAAGGCAGCGAAGACCCGATCGTGGAGCTGCAGGTGGGCGAGTCGACCGCCTCGCTCTATGCCTCGTTTTACAGCGACAAGCTCGACAACGGTCAGATCACCGACTACCTCGTTCGCGTCGTGCAGCCGAAGCTCTCGACGATCCCAGGCGTGCAGCGCGCGAACATCATCGGCGACCGAACGTTCGCGATGCGGGTGTGGCTGAAGCCCGAACGCCTCACGGCCCTCGGCGTCACGGCCGGCGAGGTTTACCAAGCCTTGCAGCGCAACAACGTACTGTCGGCCGTGGGCTCCACGAAGGGTTCGATGGTGACCATCGGTTTGACGGCCGATACGGACCTGAAGACGGCCGAGCAATTCCGCAACTTGGTGATTCGCTCGGAGAACGGCGCGATCGTCCGCCTCGACGACGTCGCGGACGTCGTGCTCGGCGCCGAGAACTACGATACCTCCGTGCGCTTCAACGGCGAGAACGCGACGTTCATGTCGATCGAGGTCGCGCCCGACGCAAACTCGCTCGACGTCATCGACGCCGTTCGCAAGGTCTGGGATCAGGAGATCGTGCCCCAACTGCCGACCGGCCTCGAGGCACGAATCCCGTACGACGCGACGGAGTACATCCGCAACGCGATCAACGACGTCATTCACACGTTGATCGAGGCCGTCGCTATCGTGATCGTGGTCATCTTCCTGTTCCTGGGCTCGCTGCGCAGCGTCGTGATTCCGACCGTGGCCGTGCCGTTGTCGCTCGTCGGCGCCCTCTTCCCGATGCTGCTCATGGGCTTCTCGATCAATCTGCTCACGTTGCTCGCGATGATTCTCGCAATCGGCATCGTGGTGGACGACGCCATCATCATGCTCGAGAACATTCACCGGCACATCGAGGAAGGCATGACACCGCGCGAAGCTGCGATCCAGGGCGCGCGCGAGCTCGCGTGGCCGGTCGTCGCGATGACGACCACGCTCGTGGCCGTGTATCTTCCGATCGGCTTCATCGGCGGCCTCACGGGCACGCTGTTCGTCGAGTTCGCGTTCACGCTGGCCGGCGCCGTGCTGCTTTCCGGCGTCATTGCTCTGACGCTCTCGCCGATGATGGGCGCACGCCTCCTGAAACCACACTCTCACACGCGCAGCGACCGCCTGGCCGACTGGCTGGATCGTCGCTTCGAGCAGCTCGCCGGCGCTTATCGGCGGATCTTGCACTCGGCTCTCAATGACCGGCACGTGATCATCGCTTTCGGCTTGATCGTGCTCGTCTCGTGCTACTTCTTGTTCGTTTCGAGCCCGAGCGAGCTCGCGCCCACCGAAGACCAAGGCATCATTATCGCGTCGTCCGAAGGCGACCCGTACACGACGCTCGACTACATGGAGCGCTACACGAGCCAGATCAGTAAGGTCGCTTTGACCGTGCCCGAGATCGACAACGTGTTCTTGTTGAACGGCATCGGTCAATCGGCCGCGGTCGGCACGAACTCGTCGCTGGCTTTCATGGTGCTCGCGCCGTGGGAGCAGCGCAGCCGCTCGACGCAAGACGTCATGAACACCGACGTGCTGCCCGGCATCGACAATATCGCAGGCATCCAGGTGGGCACGTTCATGCTGCCCGCGTTACCGAGCGCCGGAGGCTTTTTGCCGATCAATTTCGTCGTCGGCACGACGGACACCGTGGAGAACCTCGAGCAAGTTTCGCAGCAGATCCTGGCCAAAGCCCGGGCCAGCGGGCGTTTCATCTTCTTGAACACGGATCTCAAGATCGACAAGCCGCGCCAAGATTTCGTGATCGACCGCGACAAGGCCGCCCTGTTGGGCATCGACATGCGGTCGCTGAGCCAGGACTTGTCGGCGCTGATGTCGTCGGGCTACGTGAACCGCTTCGAGATCGCCGACCGCTCCTACAAGGTCATCCCGCAGGTGCAGCGCGCGGACCGGCTCAATCCCGACCAGCTCACGAACTTTTACACGCGAACCGGCACCGGTCAGCTCGTGCCGTTGTCGACGCTCGTAACGCTCAAGGAAAGCGTACAACCGCAGCAGCTCAAGCGGTTCCAACAGCTCAACAGCGTTACGATCTCGGGTGTCGCGCGTCCGGGCGTGACGCTCGGCGAAGCCCTCGACGTCCTCGACCAGGCCGCAGCCAGTGTGATGCCGAACGGCTACTCGGTGGACTACGCCGGGCAATCCAGGCAATTCAAGAGCGAGGGCGCACAGCTCACGCTCGCTTTCTTCTTCGCGCTCATCGTCATCTACCTCGTGCTCGCGGCGCAGTTCGAAAGCTTCCGCGACCCGATCATCATGCTCGTGACCGTACCGATGTCGGTCTGCGGAGCCATGATCTTCGTGTCGCTCGGCCTCACGACGCTCAACATCTACACCGAAGTCGGGCTCGTCACGCTGATCGGAGTGATCTCCAAGCACGGCATCCTGATCGTCGAGTTCGCGAACCGCTTGCGCGAGCAGGGACGCTCGAAGCGCGAAGCGATCGAGCAGGCCGCGTCGATCCGGCTGCGGCCCGTCCTCATGACCACGACCGCGCTCGTCATGGCCATGGTGCCGCTGCTGACGGCGTCCGGCCCCGGCGCGGCCGCGCGGTTCTCGATGGGCGTGGTGATCGCGGCGGGCATGACGATCGGCACGGTGTTCACGCTGTTCGTCGTGCCGGCCGTGTACCTATATCTGGCCCACGGCGAGGACCCGGTCCCGGCCCCGGCCGTCGTAGGCTCGGCCGAGCCTACGACGTAACTCAGCGGCGCCTGCCGCGGTTAGGCGTCGTCGTCGTAGCGGCGCGTGATCGCGTCGTAGGCGTCGATTCGGCGGTCGCGAAGAAACGGCCAACCGACACGACTCGCGTCGATCTCGGCGAGATCTATTTCCTCGACGAGGACGACCTCGGCATCGACGGGACCACGAACCATGATCCGGCCGTCCGGCCCGGCGACGAAGCTCTGCCCCCAGAACTCGATGCCGCCCCGGCCGCTCGGGTCCGGCTCGAAACCGACGCGATTCACTGCGATGACGAAGCAACCGTTGGCGATGGCGTGGCCTCGCTGCACGGTTTCCCAAGCCGAGTGCTGGCGCTCGCCGTACGTGGCCTTCTCTTCCGGGTGCCAGCCGATCGCGGTCGGATACACCAGCACCTCGGCGCCGCGCAGCGCCGTGAGTCTCGCCGCCTCCGGATACCATTGGTCCCAACACACGAGCACGCCGAGCTTCGGCGGCCTGTGTCGCGAAAGATCTTGAAGCCGAGGTCACCCGGCGTGAAATAGAACTTCTCGTAGTACCGCGGATCGTCCGGAATGTGCATCTTGCGGTACTTGCCGAGATAACCTCGACCGGCGTCGAGCACGGCGGCCGTGTTGTGAAAAAGCCCAGCGGCGCGGCGTTCGAACAGGCTCGCCACGAGCGTGACGTCGAGCTCCTCGGCGAGCGCTTCGAGCGGCAGTCGTGCTCGGCCCCGGGATGCGTCTCCGCGAGATCGAAGAACTGCCGCATTCTCCGTCTGACAGAAATAACGCGAGCGGAACAGCTCCGGCAGCACGACGAGCTTGGCGCCGCGCGCGGCCGCCTCGCGGACGCCCTTCAACGGCACGATCGAGGTTCGCGGCCGGATCCTCGCCCATGGCCATCTGCACGAGCCCGACTTTGAGCGGGCGCGCGCGCGGTCACTTCGGCAGTTCCCTTTGCATGTCACGCGGATTGCAGTAGGTGTTCTGCGGGAAGCACGCCATGTATTGGTCGAGAATCTCCATTCCCTGCGTCGGGCGCACGATGCCGGCCTGTATCTTCGCGCGCACGAGCTCGCTCATGCGCCGGTGCAGATCGTTCGGGAAGTATTGCACCTGCGCGAGCATGTCCTGCACGGCCGTGCCCGTGAATGATCTTCTCGATCCAGAAATTGCCGGTCTCCTCGGGATCGGCATAGACATGCGCTTCGGACACGCGGCCGAACAGATTGTGCGCGTCGCCGATGATGTCCTCGTACGCGCCCATCAGGAAAAAGCCGAGGTAGTAAGGCTCGTCCGTCGAGCGGCGTGTGCAACGGCAGGAAGCGTGTTGTCCGGATAGCTCGACACGTAGTGGCTGACCTTGCCGTCCGAGTCGCAAGTCAAATCGACGAGCACGCGCGCGGCGTCGGCTGCTCGCTCGAGCCGGTCGATCGGCATGATCGGAAACGGCTGGCCGATAGCCCAATGATCGAGCATCGACTGAAACACCGAGAAATCGCACAGATACTGATCCGTCAGCGCCCGCTCGAGCTCCGCCACCTCGGCTGCGTGAGGAGTCGGCGTATTTGCTTCAGCGCCTTGAGCAGCACCGTGAGCACGCGCCAGTACAGCCTCTCGGCCAGAGCGCGCTGATCGAGCGGCAAGTAGCCGAGCGAGAAGAGAGTACGCACTTCCTCGAGGCGCTCGTTCGCGTCGTGGAACGCCTCGAGCAGCTCGCCGTCGCTTCTTGGTCCGCGGCAGCGACGTCAAGATGCGCGTTGAGGGCCTTGCACCGGCTCGCCGGCGGAATCGTCGCACGACGAGCTTTTGACTCGCATCGTCCTTGGCGATGCGCGCCGAGCACGGGCACGATCAGCACCGAGTGGTGCGCCGTAAGCGCCCGGCCGCTCTCGGTCACGAGGATCGGCGTCGGCACCTCATTGGCGTCGCAGACTTCCTTGATCGTGAAGACGACCGCGTTGGCGTATTCCTGCGAGGCTGTAGTTGATGCCGGCGTCCTCCTCGAAGTGGCCCTTGTCGTAGTTCACGCCCAGGCCGCCGCCGACGTCGAGATATTTCAGCCCGATGCCGCGTTTCACGAGCTCGGAGTAAATCTGAGCGACTTCCTTCGTCGCCTGCTTGAGCACCTGGATGTCGGCGATCTGGCTGCCGATATGGCAGTGCAGCAGCACGAGCTTGTTCTTCTGTCCGCTGGCCTCCAGCTCTTGCACGACCTGCATGAGCTCGGCAACGCTGAGGCCGAACTTCGAGTTCGATCCCGAAGACTCCGACCAGCGGCCGGATCCGCGCGTCGCCGAGCCGGACGCGTACGCCGAGCTGCGACATGAATCCCGTGCTGAAGCGCGAGACCCTTGAGATCGACGAACTCGGAGTACTTTTCGATGACCGGCACGACGTTCTGACCCGAGCCGTTGCCCGGAAATCATCAGCGACAGCATCGTCCGGTCCTTGACGCCGTTGCAGACGAGCAGCGTGTCGCCGTCGACCTGGGGCAGGGACGCGATGAGCTCGGCCTTGGAGCCGCATTCCAGACCCATGCCGTACGGCCGGCCCGCGTCGAGCAGCTCGTCGACGACCTCGTGCAGCTGGTTCACCTTGATCGGATAGATCCCGCGATAGATGTTGCCGTAGTTCGCGTCGGCAATCGCCGTGCGGAAAGCCTCGTTGATCCGGCGGACCTGCGCCCGCAGGATGTCCTGGAACCGATCAGCACGGGGAATTGCACGCCGCGCCGACGCAGCTCCGCGACGATCGAGACGAGGTCCATCGTCGTGCCCGCATCGTCGAGCGCGCGGATTCCCACGTGACCTTCCGACGTTCACGAAGAAGAACGGATCTCCCCAGCTCGCGATCCGATACAGATCCACGGCGTCGGCCACGGCCCAATTGTTGGCTGCCGCCGCCGCAGCTTCCTGCGCCTTTTTCGCCTGCGATACCATTTCGCTACTCCCCGAGAACGTGCGCGAACATCGAGCGGCGCCACGATCGTAGCGTCGGATTCGATGATGAACTTCGGCGTGTCGGCCGACAGCTTGCCCCAAGTGATCTTCTCGTTCGGCACGGCGCCGGAATACGATCCGTAGCTCGTCGTCGAGTCGCTGATCTGACAGAAATAGCCCCAGCGCGGCGTGTCCTGTAGCTGCAAGTCTTGCTGCAGCATCGGCACCACGCAGATCGGGAAATCGCCGGCGATGCCGCCGCCGATCTGGAAAAACCCGATCGAGCCCTTGCGGCAAGCCGTCTGGTACCAGTCGGCGAGCATCATCATGTATTCGATGCCGGAGCGAACGGTGTGGACGTTCTCGATGTCGCCCGCGATGCAATGTGCGGCGAAATATTGCCGAGCGTCGAGTCCTCCCAGCCCGGGACGAAGATCGGCAGATCACGCTCGGCTGGCGGCGACGAGCCAGCTGTCGGCCGGGTCGATCTGGTAGTGCTGCTCGAGCGCGCCCGAGCGCAGGATCTTGTACATGAACTCGTGCGGGAAGAACTAGTGCTCGCCGTTCGGTCGGCACGCTGCCACTCGTCGAGCACCGCGTCCTCGATGCGCCGGATCGCCTCGAACTCGGGGATGCACGTGTCGGTGACGCGATTCAGATGCTGCTCGAGCAGCTCTTCCTCCTGCTCCGGGCGTCAGGTGGCGGTAGTGCGGTATGCGCACGTAATGGTCGTGGGCGACGAGGTTGAACACGTCTTCCTCGAGGTTCGCACCCGTGCAGCAAATCGCATGGACCTTGCCCCGCGGATCATCTCGGCGAGCGAAAGGCCGAGCTCGGCCGTGCTCATCGCACCGGCCAGCGTCATGAACATTTGCCCGCCGGCGTCGAGGTGTCGCACGTAGGCGTCCGCCGCATCCACGAGCGCGGCGCCGTTGAAGTGACGATAGTGGTGACGAATGAAATCGGAAATCGCGCCCATTGTAGAGTCTCCGTCGGCGGTCAAAGCGGCTCGGTACAAAGTCGTGAAGGGTAGGAAATCGCGACCCGCGCCACAATAGCGACTGACTGTCACAAGCCCGGCGCCGCAGGCACTTGCTGCGTGAGGCAGTGCAGCGCGCCGAGCCCGGCGACGACGTCGCGACAGTCGATCGGCACGATGCGCCGGCCCGGGAAGCACTCTGCCAGGACGCGCAAGCGCCGTATCGTCGGCCGGCAACCGAACACGGGCATCAGCACGGCGCTCGTTGGCGATATAGAAGTTCGCATAGCTCGCAGGCAAACGTTGACCCTCGAGGTACTGCGGCTCCGGCATCGGCAGCTCCCGACCTCGAGCCTCGTCCGCCCGTCAAGGTCAACTCGGCGAGCCGGCGCCTGTTCGCCGCGAGCGGCGCGTGATTCGGATCGCGCCGCGGTCGGGCTCGACGACCGTCACGACCGTATCGCGGCGCCGACGAAACGCGTGAGGTCGTCGACATGGCCGTCGGTGTCGTCACCCTCGATGCCGTCGCCGAGCCAGACGATCTCTTCGACGCCGAAGCGCGCTCGAGCATCGCTCTCGATCTCGGCACGGCCGAGCGTCGGGTTGCGGTTCGGGTTCAGCAGGCACTGCTCGGTCGTCAGCAACACACCTGCGCCGTTGACCTCGATCGAGCCGCCTTCGAGCACGAGCTCCGAAGCGAAGCGTGGCACACCGAGCGCAGCGGCCATCTGCCGCGCCGACGCGCTGATCGAGGTCGAACGGCGGATACTTGCCGCCCCAGGCGTTGTAATCGAAGTCGAGCGCCATGCCGCGGCGCCTCGGAACGAATCTCGACGTCACGAATGATCGCGCCGTGATCGCGCGACCCAGGCATCGTTCGTCGGAAACCGGTGAAAGCGCAGCCGCTCGGGCGCAACCGCCGCCGCGAGCAGCCCCGCGACGTGACGCTCGTGCCCGGCGTCGAGCACGTTGATGTAGACGGGCTCGCTCTCGGCGATGCAGCGCACGAACTCGACCATGGCCGGCTCCACGCCCTCGAACACGCCGGGCCAGCTGTCGCGGTTGTGCGGCCACGAAAGCCAAGTGGCTTCGTGCGGAGCCCACTCCGCGGGCATGCGGTAGCCGAGCTCGCTCGGCCAAGGTGCGTCGGTCGTGGTCACTGCTGTCGGTCGCTCTCGCTCGGGCAGTCTCGGGTGCCGCGGGCTGCGGCGGGGCCGCGAATGATACATTGCACGCTGCACGGACACACCTGCCGCGCGACGAAACCGGTATGATGCAGGCGATGCCACCGCGACGACACCCCGATAGCCTCCACCGCATCTCGCCGCGTCCGGCTCGGGGCGCGGTCGGACGCTGGCTGCGCCATGCGCTGACGGTCGCCCTGCTCATGAGCGCGGCCACCGCCGGCGCCCAAGACATCAAGGACGGCGCCCTGCTCGTCGCGAGCGACAGTCTCAAGGATCCGAACTTCAAGCACGCCGTCGTGCTCGTGATCCACCACGACGACAAGGGAACGGTGGGCGTCGTCCTGAACCGGATCACGTCACTGGCGCCGACGAGTGTGTTCCCGGAGCTCGAGAAGGGCCTCGGCAAGTACGACGGCAAGCTGTTTCGCGGCGGTCCCGTCGGCGCGACGCGCGTGCTGTTTCTGGTCCGCGGTCTCGCAGCCGCCGTCGTTCAGGGCCCGGAGCTTCTGGACCAAGTGTTTCTCGCCGTCGATCCCGGTGCCTTGCCGGATATCGTCGCCCTCGCCGAGGGCCCCGACAATCTGCGCCTATATGCGGGTCATGCCGAATGGGCCGCGGGGCAGCTCGAGCAGGAAGTCGCCGCGGGCGCCTGGAACGTTACGACGGGCACGGCGGACCTCGTTTTCGACCCCGACCCGCAGCGGATTTGGCAAGAAGCGCTCAATCAGCGGGATGCCGTCGTGGCCGACGCACGCGAGCGGTAGTCGACGCTCAATCGAACGTTAGCCGGACGTGCCCTACGCCTACTACGCGAAGCTAGGCCCTAAGCAGAAGGCTATCTACCGGCGCAGCGACGAAGTCGCGGCACTGACGCTAGCAGGCGCCGAAAACTGCCTCCCTTTCGTACGCGAGCTCGCGGAGGCGCTCCAGGCCGAGCATAGAGCCAGCGTCGAGCGCGCCGCGCAGCGACTATCCAACGCAATGCTATCGAGCTTCAAGGTTCCCGGCGTCCGTGTGAAAGTGCTGTCGACCCGGCCGAGCTCGAGCTCGAGTGAGCTGCACGGCCTGTATGAGTTCGGCGACGTCAAAGAGCTGCCCACGATCAAAGTCTGGATGCGCACGTCGCATCACAAACGCGTCGTCGCGTTTCGAACGTTTCTGCGCACGCTGCTGCACGAGCTCTGCCACCACCTCGACTACCGGCTGCTCAAGCTCGAGGACTCGTTTCACACGGAAGGGTTCTTCAAGCGCGAATCGAGCTTGTTCAAGCAGCTCGTGACCTAAGCCGCCGAGGTGCTCCGCCGCGGGCAAATTGCAATCAACCGTTCGCGGCCGCACGCGGACGCGGCAACTTGGCGAGATCCGCGTTCAAGTAGACGACCTTCACGTCGCCGCGCTTGGCGATCGCAACGGCTTTGTCGACGGCGGCTTGGGGACCGAGCTCCATGTCGGGGATGAGCTCTTTGATCACATAATCGCCGCGGCCCGGACGAACCATATAGAGCGAGGCGAGCGTTCGATCCGGCTTGTCCTTGCTCGAGACCCGCCACAGGCGCAGGAACAGCGTTGCTTGGGTAATAGGTTCGGCCGGCGTGCCTTGAATGACTTGCACGCCATCCCTGACGAGCTTCGAGCCTTGCGACATTGCGTCTGCCCCCGGAGAAAAAGGGACCTTCCTTGGCCCGGCGCAACTATGCCTCAAGAGGCCGCGGGCCGCTGTGATCCACGTACCGCTTCGCCGGCGTTGCGGTGGCGTCCATCACCGTTGGGCAGCGGCGGAGGCGGCGAGCCTCGCCGCCTCAATCAAGCGCACCGCCAGCTTTGTGCCAGCCAAGCGAAACGCTCAATGGCGTGAGGAGTGCGTTAAACGGAGCTCACGCGATAGTTGCCGTGGGGCCCGTCGCGATCGAGCTTGATCAGGCCTTCCTTGGCGGCGTCCTCGAGCAGATCGGAGAAGTTGCGATAGCCGTAATAGGTCTCGTTGAAGCCGGGATAGACGCGCTTGACGCTTTGCTTGACCTGAGAGCCCCAGACCGGGTCGTAGTCCGTCTCGAGCGATGCGACCGTGGCCAGCACGCGGTCGAACGCCTCCTGTTGCTTCTTGTCGTGCTCCTTGGCGGACTTCTGGCGCGGCTTCTCGGACGCTCGAGCCGACGCGCGCGCCAAGTCGTCATAGAAAATAAACTCGTCGCAGTTGTTGGCAAGCAAATCCGAGGTGGAGCTTCGCACGCCGCAACCGAGCACGCGCTTGTCGTTCTCCTTGAGCTTCGAGACGAGCGGCGAAAAATCGCTGTCGCCCGTGAGGAGCGCGAATGTGTCGATGTGCGACTTGGAGTAGCACAGATCGATCGCGTCGACCACCATGCGGATGTCGGCGCTATTCTTACCCGAGACCTTCGAGTGCGGAATGTCCACCATTTCGAAGCCGAGCGCGTGAAACTCGCGCATGAAGTCCCGGTAACGAGTCCAGTCGCAATAGGCCCGCTTGAATACGATGCGCCCGCGCTCGAGCAGTCGTTTGAGCACGAGCTCGATGTCGAAACGGCCCTTCTTGTCTTGCTGGACTCCGAGCGCGAGGTTCTCGAAATCGACGAACACAGCCGTCGTCAGTTCATGGCGAAGCGATGGATCGGAGCTCATGAGATTACCTTGGTATGCATAGCGATGACGCGATCATCGGTCGCGCCAGTCTCGCGGCCATCTTGAGTGATGCTCGCGTGGCAGGCAAGCCGTACGAGCTCATCGACGTTCGATCGCCTCGGCGGTCGCGCCCGCGACGGCCGTGACGAGCTTCGGCCACAGGGCGGTGCCGACGTGCTTTTGGTTGATCTCCAGCTCCAAGCCCGCGTAGCGACGCGTTCCGTGCTTGCGGCGCAAGAACGTGACGAGCGCGTCGGACGTGCCCCGGTACGGATAGTTGCGGCGGATACGCAGCGCCGGCAAACGCTCGCGCAGCGCCTCGTGCCACGCGTCGGCGAAGTAACGCTCGAGCGTGCTTGCAGGATCGTACAGCAGGCCGACATCGCAGTTGCGCGCCTCGCCCTCGAGGATCGGCGTGAAGCTATGCGCCGCTATGTGAACGACGACTGCGCCGCCCGAGAGTGCGCGCTCGAGGTTACGCTCGACCTTGGTTCGATACGGCAAGTAGTGCTTGGCGAGCACCTCGGCCCGCTCGGCACTCGAAAGCGTTCGCGAGTAGTCGGAGAAGACCGTGCGGTGGTGTACCGAACGATTCAAGTCGACGAGCAGCCGCGTCGTCGTGGCCGTGACGGGTTGCACGCGGAGTTTGCGACCGAGCGCCTCGGCGACCTCCAGCGCACCGAAATCCATGCCGCGATGCGAGCTCAGAACGTCGGCGGCACCGCGGAATAGATGGACGTACTCGGGCGGCACGCGATTGCCGCCGTGCTCACAGGTGACGAGGGGCCGGAGGCGTGAACGGCTCGCCTTCGGCGAGCGCTTCGCAGAGCCTGTCATAAACGTTCCTGATCGTGGCGCGCAACGGAATGGGACCGACGGCTTTGCCGATGCGCGTAGCGAGCGTGCCGTACCGAAAGTAGTGCTCGAGCATTCGTCCGGATTGTCGGTCGAGCGAGCCTCGCGCCGAGACCGTCTCGGCAAGATGCTCCCACAGCTCGGCGAGCGTGGCGCCGGCTCCCTCGAAGCCGAGCGCACGCAAGTAACGACGCTCGCCGATCTCCGCTCCCTCCGCACGCCGCGCCGACAGATCGAACAGCCGAGCGAGCTCCTCGGTACGCCATGCGTGCAGCCCCTCGAGGTCCGACCACTGCTCGGCGCAAAGCAACTTGAGCACTTCCACCACGAGCGCGACGTAAGCCACGTCCACGAGCGGGGTCTCTTGAATGTCGAGCACGCGAATCTCGATGCTCATTCGGTCGAAACGTGCGATGGCGCCGCGCGCGTTGACCCATTCGTGCCGCAGCACATGCTCCGGGTCGTGCGGCTCGAGGTCGCGATAAAGCTCTGCCAGCAGCGTGTCGTGATATTCGCCGATCGACCCAATCGCCTCCGGAACGACCTGACCCGTGATCGACGGAATTCGCGCACAGTTGTCGCGATAGACGACGAGCCGATTGTCGAGAATGCCGTTGCGGGCGCCGTCCATGAGCGGCGAGCTCGCGGCAAGCCCCGGCAAGATAGGCAACAGGAAACGGATGGCCGTATGCAGCCGCCGGAATTCCTCGTCGCCGGAGAACGGCAAATTGATGTGCGCGCTTTGTAAGTTCGCCCAGCCGTGTCCCTTGCAGCCGAAGATCCGGTCGAACGTCTCGTAGATGACGCGCGTACCGTGCGGCCACAGCTCGACGGTCTCCGGATCCATCCACGGATGCATCGCCGTCGGCATGAGGCGGCACCCGCGCCTGCCGAGCTCGGCGTTGGCGAGTTTCACATTGGCGGCAAAGGCATCGGCGAGCCCCGCGAGCGATGCGCGCGGGCCGTTACACTTGAACTCGATGACGTGCAGCGCGAGCTCGTTGTTCCATGCGATGTCGCCGTTCTCGTACTCGTCGGTGAGCTCGCCGGCAACGGCCTCGAGCAACTCGTCGGCGGCGGGCGCGACGTCGAGCGAATCGCCATCGACGATCATGTACTCGAGCTCGACGCCGAAGGCCTCGAACAAGCGCAGCGGCCGCGCGGGCGGCTCAACCGGCGGTTTTGGCTTGCTTTCCAGCATCGACGCGTGCCCGAAACCCTTTCATGATCCTCGCATACAGCTCGTCGCCGAGCACTGCGTCCTCGACGCCGCTGTCGACGTTCGGGTTGTCGTTGATCTCCATGAGGACGTGGTGACCGTTGACGGTCTTGATGTCGACGCCGTAGAGCCCGTCGCCGATGGCATTCGCCGTCTTGAGCGCGAGGCTCGAGCACGTCGCGCGGCGCGTGCTGTCACGGCGATCGTCTCCGCCTCGCCCTTCGGTCGTGCGCTTCTCGCCGTGATGGTAGATCTGCCAGTGACCCTGGGCCATGAAATAACGACAGACGAAAAGCGGCTCGCGGTTGAAGACACCGACGCGCCAATCGAATTCGGTCGGCATGAACGACTGCACGACGACGAGATCGCTGCGCGCGAGCAGCTTCTGCAACCCCGCCGCGAGCTGCTCGCGCGTGTCGGCCCGAAATACGCCTTCCGAAAACGCGCTGTCCGGCTGCTTTAGCACGCACGGCAGACCGAGCTCACGAATGATCTCGTCCGGCCGCGCGCTGCTCACGACCATGGTCGGCGGAATCGCGAGATTCATCCGCTTTGCAAGCTCCACGAGGTAGACCTTGTTACCGCAGCGAATGATCGACTCGGGATCGTCCATCACGACGAGCCCCTCGGCCCGCGCCCGGCTCGCGAAACGATAGGTGTGATGGACGACACTCGTCGTCTCGCGAATGAATAGCGCATCGAACTCCGCGATGCGTCCATAGTCGTCGCGGGTCGAGAAATTCGACGTCGAAGCCTTCTTTGCGCGCCGCGCGCTCGAATTTCTTGCAGCGCCTCGCGATTCGACGGCGGCGAGCGCTCCTCGTCGTTGACGAGAATGGCGAGGTCGTGCTCGTAGTTGACCGTCCGGCCCGGGCGGCCGGCGGGCCCGCGTCGCGCGAAGTGGTTTTCGATGACGCCGTGGAGGAATGTGCGATGCAAGGCCGGCAGATCGCCGACCGGGATCGGCGTGAGACTGACGAGCCGCCACTTCGTGGATCTCGAGAACGTCGCCCGCATCAGCGGCACCGGGAAAAGGTTGAACAGCGCGCGACTCAGCGCCGCATGCCGATCCGCCAGGTTGCAACCGAAGTAGATGCTGAGCTCGAACCGCGTCGACACGATCTTCGCGAGGGATTTCTGAATCAGCTCTTCGAGCTCGTCGTCGGAGCGCAGCAACGATCTCGACTTCATGTCCTGAATCGTCGTGACGCCCGGCATGCGTTCGATGCCCACGCGCCGTCGCGAGCAGCGACACGTAGTAGCCGGCGGATTGGTAAGCGTATGAATCGCAGAGATTGTAGACGCGCGCTTGACGCAGCGCGCTGAACGTTCGGATCGCGCAGATAGTCGTCGGCGCTGACGACCTCAGCGGATGGGATCTTCAACGGCCACTGGTCTGGCTGCTCGACGATCAGCAGCGCCGTCATTTTCCGGGACTACGGCTCTATCACGAGCAAGTTCGCGTCGTACGTCATGATTCCGAGCAGGATCGCGCCGATCAGTCGGTGCATCTTAACCGCATAGTACCGCGAGCCGACAAGCGGATTGTCGCGCGACGGATCCGCGATCAGAATCTCGCGCGTCGCGTGCGCCGGTAGCCCGTCAGAACGACGAAGTGCCCGACCGGCTCGCCGCGAACGTCGTCGTCTTGCATTAGTCGTCGGGCACGTCGCGCACGGAGCGATAGAGAAACGTCGCGCTGAGCCCGGTGATGACCGGCGTGCCGCGATTGAGCAGATTGCGAAGCAGAGCCGGCTCCAAATCGCGAAGACTGGAGCTTGCCGCCGAGCCGCAGGAACTCGTCGTAGCCGCGAGTGGCGGCTTGCAGTCGAGGACGTTCCGTCTTGACGGCCGCCTGCGCTTCGAGCCGAGCACGCAACTGGTCGCTCGACAAGTCGAACCAGGTCGGATCGAACAGCTGCAGGTTGTAGGTGTATAGCGTGGCCTTGTAGCCGCGGCGAGCGCGTGGTTGGCGAGGAAGACATCCAGCGTCCCGCCCTCTTCGAGCATCTTGAGGTCGCTCATGACCGACTCGAGGGAGATCGGGTCGCCGTAGTGCCGATAGACACCGTGCAAGCAAGCCGGACCGCAAGTCACGTCGTCCGGCTGCGGCTCGACGGTGAAGCCGAGCCCGGGCGCGGCCACCCGGGCCGCCGGACGTTTCTTACGTTTGTGCTTCTGCTTGACTGTGCGTGCGGCCATGGCGGCGTGTCGTTGTTCCCAACCCGGCGTGGCGGCCGGCAGGCATTCGACGGCTCGCACGCCGCCATGCAGTCAAGGTTACAACTTGGTGTCGAAGTCGTCCTGCCCGGCGCCGTAGTCGTAGTCGTCCCAGTCGGACAATTGACGGCGCAGAAACTGCTGCTCGCTGCGCAGCTCGACGCGCTGCCTTGCCGGCTTCTTGCGAAGCCGTGCTTCTCGATCGTTCAAAGCGTCGTCGTCGTCGACGTCTTCCGAATCGAAATCGTCGAAGAAGTGGACCTCGTCGTCGTCATCGTCATGCCGCTCTTTGGGCTTGCGCATCGTGACCCTCCGTGAAACGTCACTCACCCGTACCCGCCCGTCTCGACACCGTGCACCGATCGCGCGGCAGCAACTCCCGCCGCGCGGCACGCTCGACAGCGCCGGGCTGCGCAACTATAGGCCGATCGCGCGCGGCTGTCAAGACACTAAAGTTTTATATTTATCAGTCTCTTATAGACGATCTTTGGAGCCCTGCCCCGGGCGCGCAGCGCGTGACCGCAACGGCCGTGCGGTGCGCTCGGGCTGGACCTCGGCGGCCACCGTCTTACAAAACACGATCTTATGATCGCCGGGCGCGTAGAAGTTCGAGAAGCGCGCAATCTGCCGATAGCCGGCGCCGCGATAAAAACGGCGGGTCGGCGCGTAGACGGCACGCGAAGACGTTTCGACGAACAGCTGTCCGCCGCCGCGCCGGACCACACCTCGCTCGGCCTCGGCCAGCAGCCGTCGACCGACCCCGTGCCCTCGGCTCACCGGAGCGACCGCGATCCAATAAAGATCGTAGCTGTCACGCGTGAGCGGCACGTCACCCCAGGTGCAATAGCCCACCAGCTCGCCTTCGAGCTCCGCGAATTGAAACTCGTAGCCGCTTCGCGCACCACGCGCGAGCCGCTCCTCGAGCAGCTCTACGGCGACTTTGCGCTCCTCGGCCGAGAACACGTCGATGCCGGCAACGAGCTTGCGCAGTGCCGCCACGTCCCGGCGCTGCACGCGCGAGCGCAACCTCAGCTCGGCAACGGACCGTGCGCTAGCCATGGTGACCGCCGCGCGCCAAGCCTTGAAAAAAGTTGCGCGCGTTCACACCGAGCGTGCGGGTCCGGTAGCCGCCCTCTTGAACGACGAGTGTCGGCAGACCGAGCCGTGCGATCAAAACTCCGTTCTCGCCGATGTCACGAGCGGTCAACGACCACGAGCCCGTCGGGTCGCCGCGCGCAACGTCGAGACCGAGCGATACGACGAGGAAGGCCGGCGCGAACTTTTCGATGCGCTGCAGCGCACGCTCGAGCGCCTTTCGATACTCGACGCCGTCCACGGACTGCGGCAGCGGAATATTGACGTTGAATCCCGCACCCGCTCCCGTGCCGCGCTCGTCCTCGTAACCGGAAAAATAGGGGTATGCAAAGCGCGGATGACCGTGCAGGGAGATCGTCAGAACATCGTCACGGTCGTAGAAAATATCCTGCGTGCCGTTGCCGTGGTGATAGTCGATATCGAGGACCGCGACTCGCCCGCTGAAGCTCAGCTCGTGGGCAGCCACGGCGGCACTGTTGAAGTAACAGAACCCGCCGAAGCTCGCCCGTTCGGCATGATGACCCGGCGGGCGCACGAGTGCGTAGGCGAGCCGCGTCCCGTCCAGCAAGCGTCGTGCGCCGCTCAAAGCGCAGTCGACGGCGCGCAGCGCTGCACGGTAGGCGTTGGCATTGATAGGAGTGAACGTATCTATGCAGTAGTAGCCGGCGCGCAGCGGCACGTCTTGCGGCGGGCGGCGCCGATTGCGGATCGGAAACACATACGGATAGACCGATTTGCCGACGCGGCACGTTGGCCGACGCCTGCTTGAGAAAGCGCACGAAATCCCTCTCGTGCACGGCCTCGATGTGCTTGAGCGGGAAGCTTTCGGCCGGCATCTGCTCGAACAGATCCGTGCGCCGGAGCGCCTCCATGATCGAGCGAATCCGCACCGGCGACTCGACGTACCCACGCTCGCGCACATGGTGAATCTGGTGCGCGTCGCTCACGACCAACGCAATGCGCGGCGCCTGCGCCAAGGCACGCGAGGACGTTGCGTCGGGCTTCGTGTACCGAGGCTCGCGCAACCGGACGGGGTCGTCCTTGAACGACTTTACGACCTTGTCGACGTAGCCGGGCGGGCAGCGGTCGCCGTATTTCCGCTCGAGAATCGCGCGCACGATCTGCCGCGCGTGCGCGCGCCGCAGCGGCTCGGTCCGGCCGAGTCGATCGAAAACGAGATAAGGCGGGTTGTCGTCACCCGGCGTCAGCGGCGTCTCGTAGAGCGTGTTGGCAATCGGGCGAGCGTCGTAACGCTCGTAGAACTTCAGGCGAGCGGCGTTTTGCGCACGCATCTTCGGCTCCGGCGAGAGTGCCTTATCGTCGGGCAGACATTCGAAGAACAGCCCGAGCGCCCCCAATGCACGCGAGTCGTCGCGCACGCGCTCGTAGAGCGCGCCGCCCACTCCCCGGCCGGTCTCGCCGCGATTCGTAGAGATGTACTCGAGATAGCAGAAGTTCAGGTCCGGCGCATGCATGAGCAGCGCGAAGCCGCGAACCGCCAAGTGATCGTCCTCGGCCACGAACAGCACGCTACGGAAACGATGCTTGAGCGGGTTCAGAAGCTGCTCCGGCAACTTGCGAATCTCGCTTTCGCGCAAGCCCGGAAACTGCAGGCGCAAGATCGCCTGCACCTGCGCAAGCCGCTCGCGATTGGCTCGCGTGGCGGCGTCATAGACCCTACGAATACTGAACATCGCGTCCCCACGGACCTTGCCGGTGCACAGCATCGGCCACGAGCCACGAAATCGCCACTTCGAAGTCGATGCCGGCCGCCGCTAGCGCGGCCGCGAAACCCGCATCCGGCGACAGGCAGGGGTTCGCATTGACTTCGAGCACCCACGGCCGACCCGCGGCGTCCACGCGCAAATCCACGCGCGCGTAGCCAGCGAGCCCGAACAGCCGCCAGCAGTCGAGCGCCAGCCGCTCGGCACGCTCGGCGATCTCACGCTCGACGCCGAAGGCTCTCGGGGTATTGCGGTACTCGAAGCTGTCCACTTGCCATTTGGCCGCATAGCCGACGATCGCGGGCTTGCCGGCCGGAAAGTCGACGAAGCGAATCTCGGCGATCGGCAGCACGCGCGGGCCCGCCGGGCCGGCGACGATGCCGACGTTGAGCTCGCGCCCGGGAACGAACGCTTCGGCAAACCATTCGCCGCCGAACTGCGCTCGCCGCGTCGCCACGACTTGCTCGACGGCGTTACCGCCGACGACCGAGCCGTCGTCGAGACCCGAGCGACGCATGCTCCCAAACGGACTTGACGATCCACTCGCCGTCCTCGGCTCCCGGCTCGAACACGGCGGGCGTCGGCAGGCCCGCCGCAAGCAGCATGCGCTTCGCTACGAGCTTGTTCGACGACAGGCACTGGGCAGAGGCCGAGCAACCCGTGAACGGCACACCGAGCGATTCGAGCAGCGCGGGCACCACGTGGATCAGTTGACCGCGCCCCGCCAGCGACTCGACGAGGTTGAACACGACCCGCGGCCGCCGCGTCGAAGCCACGCGCTCGAACGCCGCCAGATCGAGTCCGACCGGCACGATTTCGGGCGCGTAGCCGAGCGCAGCGAGCGCTGCGGCAATCGCCCGCGCCTCGACGAGCACGTCGCTGCGCGTCGACTCGCGCCTTGCGCGGCCGCCGCATCGTGACAGCACGAGCATTCTGGATGGCGTGGATATCGGCACGGCGCGGACCGCAGTCCTTCGACCCGCCGGCCTATGCGGCCGCGCACTCGGCCGCCGCCGCAAGTCGTGATGTCGTGCAGCGCAGAATCTCGCCGATCAGCGCACGGTAATCGATGCCTGCGAGCTGCGCCATGATCGGCAAATCCGAGTGCCCGGCGTCAGCCCGGCAAGCGGATTGACCTCGAGCATCTGCGGCACGGCCGGCGCGCGTCGAGCCGCACGTCGACGCGGCCCGCATCGCGGCAGCCGAGGCATCGCCACGTGGCAAGCGCCACGCGCCTCGACCTCGCGCGCGAAGCGCGCCGGGCTCGAGCAGCCGATACTCGACGAGCTCGCGCCACTCGGCCTTATTGCGATACGAATACACCGCGCGTCGGCGCCTGCGCGCAGCACGACCTCGAGCGTCGCGAGCGCACGCGCCTCCGGACCCGTGCCGAGCATGCCCGACCGTGAACTCGCGGCCCGGCAGAAAGCGCTCGACGAGCACGGGTTGCCGGTATCGCTCGAGCAGCGTCGAGACAGCGTCGCACGAGCGCCGCTCGCGAAGTCACGAGCGAGGCTCGCATCGACGCCCTTGCTCGTGCCCTCGGCCACGGGCTTGACGAACAGCGGCAGCGGCAGCGTCACGTGCCGCCGCGTCCGCCGGGCACTCGACGAGCTCGAAATCCGGCGTCGGCACGCCGCGACCGCGCGCGACGTGCTTGGCCATGCCCTTTGTGCAGCGTCAGCGCGCAAACCAGCGGATCGGAGAACGTATAGGGAATCTCGTACGCTTCGAGCAGCGCCGGCACCTGCGACTCGCGCCCGAAGCCCGCGACCCCCTCGGCGATGTTGAAGACGAGGTCCCATCGCTCGCCGGCCACGAGCCGCGCGGCGAGCGCCCGAACGTGCCCGATCCGCACGACCTCGTGGCCCAGGCTCGCAAGCGCGCCGGCGATCGCGTCGATCGTCGACCGGCGAATCGAACTCGGCAACGGCGTGCTCGCCGAAGCCGAGCGCCAAGTAGTCGTCCTTCAGATCGTAGGTGAAGCCGATGCGCAATCGAGGCTCCTCGCCGCTACCGGCGGGCACTACTGACCGAGCGTTCCGTCCGGGTCCGGGTAGCGGCAGTGCTCGCCGCTGAAAGTTGCGCAGCAGCAGATCGTCACCGTCCCGGCCGACCACGGCGTCGGGCAGCATGGCGATCTTGCCGCCGCCGCCCGGGGCGTCGACGACGTAGTTCGGCACGGCATAGCCGGTCGTGTAGCCGCGCAGCTGCGACGATGAGCTCGAGACCCTTGTCCACGGTGCGTGCGGAAATGCCCGGAGCCGCTGATCGGATCGCACTGATAGAGGTAATACGGCCGGACGCGAATCTTCAGCAGGCCGTGGAACAGCTCCTTGAGCGTCGCGACGTCGTCGTTGACGCCCTTGAGCAGCACCGTCTGGCTGCCGAGCGGAATGCCCGCATCGGCGAGCCGGCCGCAAGCCTCGCCGACCTCGGGCGTGAGCTCGGCCGGGTGCGTGAAATGCAGGCTCATCCACAGCGGATGGTAGCGGCGCAGCATCCGCGTCAGCGTCGGCGTCACGCGCATGGGCTGAACGACGGGCTGCTTCGCTGCCGATGCGGATGAACTCGAGATGCTTGATCGCGCGCAGACCGCGCAGAGAATGTACTCGAGCCGGTCCTCGTCGAGGCTGACAGCGGGTCGCCTCCGGAGATCAGCACGTCGCGCACGGCCGGCGTGCTTTCGATGTACTCGATCGCGCGGTCGATATCCGCCTTCTTGCAGCGCGCGCTCGCCGCTGGCGCCGACCAGGCGGGCACGCGTGCAGTACCGGCAGTAGACCGAGCAGAAGTTCGTGACGAGCAGCAGCACCCGGTCGGGATACCGGTGCACGAGGCCCGGCACCGGGCTCGTGTGCCGTCCTCGCCGAGCGGATCGTCCTCCTCGCCGGCGACGCGATCGAACTCGCGAGCGTCGGAATCACCGTGCGGCGCAGCGGCTGCTCCGGATCCTCCGGGATCGACGAGGCTCATGTAGTAGGGCGTGACGCCGATCGGCAGCGGACCTTCGTGGCGGCTGATCGCCTCGCGCTCCTCGTCCGTCACGCGGATCATGCGCTCGAGCTGCGCGAGGCTGCGGATCCGGTTGCGGTTCTGCCACCGCCAGTCGTTCCACTCGGCGCGCTTTGACGCCCGGGAAGTGACTTCTTGCCGGAACTCGTTCGCGGCTGCGCCGACCACGAAACGCGGCCGAGCTGGCGCAAGGGCGAGCGGCCTCGACGGGCGGCGCGTGAGGTTCGGAAAAGTGAGCGGGGATGTAAGAGACGAGGACTGTTCGGCCGAAGCCGAACTCGGAGGCTCTTCCTCCAGGGACATCAGCTTAGCTCACCTGACGTGCGTGTCCGGGGCACGGGGCCCATTGCTGATTCGCGTGCCAGGCAATCCCGTTGTCTGCCCGGCTGGGCAGACCTTCTGCCGTTGACCAAAACGGCCGTAAATATAAAACTACGCGTGCAGATTGCAAGCGTTTTTTTCCGCTTCCGTGAACGTCGTCCGGGCGGAGTCGCCCAAGCCCGCGAACTTGCCTCGCTCGTCACACTTCCGCGGACGTCGCAGCGTAGAATATCGCCGTCATTCGGAGATCCCCATGAGCAACAATGCAACCTTGAGCTACGACGGCAAGAACTACGACTTGCCGGTCGTCGTCGGCACGGAAAACGAAGCGGCCGTCGACATCTCGAGCCTACGCGCCGAAATCCGGCCTCATCACGCTCGACAGCGGCTACGCCAACACGGGCGCCTGCACAAAGCAGCATCACGTTCATCGACGGCGAGAAGGGGATCCTGCGCTACCGCGGCTACCCGGTCGAGGAGCTCGCGGCGCGCTCGACCTTCGTCGAGACGGCGTATCTGCTGATCTTCGGGGAACTTCCGACCGCAAGCCAGCTCGCGGACTTTCGGCAGCTGCTCGGTCGAGCACGAGTTCATCCACGAGGACATGCTGCACCATTTCGACGGCTTCCCGCCCAACGCGCCGCCGATGGCGATCCTGTCGGCGATGATCAACGCGGTCGGCTGCTTCCAGCCCGTCTTCATGCAACCGGAGGACAACGAGCACTTCATGGAGCCCGCCGCGCGGCTCATGAGCAAGGTCCGCACGATCGCCGCCGCGAGCTACCGCAAGTCGGTCGGCAAGCCCGATGAACTACCCGCGCACGGATCTGCGCTACACGGCGAACTTCCTGCACATGATGTTCTCGAACCCGTACCGGCTGTACGAGCCCGATCCGGTGTCGTCGTGCGACGCGCTCGACCAGCTGCTGATGCTGCATGCCGATCACGAGCAGAACTGCTCGACGTCGACGGTGCGCATGGTCGGCTCGTCGCAGGCCAACCTCTATGCATCCGTCGCCGCCGGCGTCTGCGCGCTGTGGGGTCCGCTGCACGGCGGCGCCAACGTCGCGGTCATCGAGATGCTCGGCGCAGCTGCACGCAGAGCGGCGAGAAGCTCGAGCGTTCGTCGCCAAGGTCAAGAACAAGGACGCCCACACGCGGCTCATGGGCTTCGGCCACCGCGTCTACAAGAACTTCGACCCGCGCGCGAAGATCATCAAAGAAGCCTGCCACGCCTTGCTCGGCAAGCTCGGCATCCACGATCCGCTGCTCGATCTCGCGATGCAGCTCGAGGAAGTCGCGCTCAACGACCCGTACTTCGTCGAGCGCAAGCTGTATCCGAACGTCGACTACTACAGCGGCATCATCATGCGCGCGATCGGCATTCCCGACGAACATGTTCACGGTGCTGTTCGCGATCGGACGGCTGCCGGGCTGGATCGCTCATTGGCGCGAGGTCCGAGTGAACGGCACGGGCAGGATCGACCGGCCGAGGCAGATCTACACGGGCGCGACGCTGCGTGCGCTACGTGCCCATCGAGCAGCGCCGATAGCGCGATGAAAATCCTCATGGTGTCCTCCGAGCTCGCGCCGCTCGCGAAGACGGGCGGGCTCGCCGATGCCGTTACGGGCCTGAGCCAAGCGCTGGCGGCCCGCGGCCACGACGTGCGCGTGCTATTGCCGCGCTATGCCCATCTGGACGCCGCGCACCTCGGTCGGCCCTTGGTCGGCTCGGCCGGACCACGGTTTCGCTACTACGAGGCCGAGCCGCCCAGCGGCGCTGCCAAGAAGAGGCCACGCATCTATCTGCTGGAGCTCGGCAGCCTCACGGCGGACTCGATCTACACCGCAGATCAGCGCGACGGCGCACGATTTCTGACGCTCGCCGCCGCCGCCCTCGAGCTCGGCGCCGCGCTCGACTGGGCGCCGGACGTGCTGCATTGCCACGATTGGCACGCCGCGCTGACGCCGGTGCTGCAGCGAGAGCGCCCGGCATCCGCTCGCCGGCCCACCGTGCTGACCCTGCACAACATCGGTTATCAGGGTGTGTTCGCGGACACGGTGTTCGCGAGCAACGGCTATCCAGGGCTCGCCCGCACGCTCACGCCGGATGCTCACAGCGGCGACACCGTGAACTATCTGCGCGCCGGCGTGCGCGC
Source organism: uncultured Gammaproteobacteria bacterium (assembly GCA_963786385.1). GTDB lineage: Bacteria > Pseudomonadota > Gammaproteobacteria > Steroidobacterales > Rariloculaceae > FEN-1219. Next base: position 316,103 of record CAWAYS010000002.1, on the reverse strand, counting down.
CGCCGACGCGATCACGACCGTGAGCCCCACTTACGCGCAAGAGATCCGGACCTCGGCCTACGGAATGGGCCTCGAGGATCTGCTGTCCGCCCGCAGCACCGAGCTCGTCGGGATCTTGAACGGCGTCGACTACGACACGTGGAGCCCGACATCGGACCCTTACCTCGAGCACCACTACGACCTCGCAGACTTGACGCCCAAGTACCGCCTCAAGGGCGAGCTGTGCAGCGAGCTCGGCCTGCTGCCCGATCAGAATGCGCCGCTGCTCGGCGTCGTGACGTCGTCTCGTCGAGCAGAAGGGCATCGACCTCGTCACGGCCGTGCTGCCCACGCTGCTGGCCGAGACGCGCATCAACTTTGCGTGCTTGGGCAGCGGAGACCCCGAGCTCGGCGCGAGCCTCGAGGCGCTGGCGTCGTCGCATCCACGCCGGGTCGCGTTCGTGAATCGTTACGACGAAGGCTTGGCGCACCGCATCTTCGCCGGCAGCGACATCGCGCTGATCCCTTCGCGGTACGAGCCCTGCGGGTTGACCCAGATGTATGCGCTGCGCTACGGCACGATTCCGGTCGTGCGCGCGACGGGCGGCCTGGCCGATACGATCCAGCATTTCGATCCCGAGACGGGTCGAGGCAATGGCGCCGTGTTCCGCGATGCGGATCCGAGCGGACTGCTCTGGGGAATCCGCAGCGCGCTGCATTGGTTCGACGAGCCCGATGCGTGGTCGCGGATCATGACCAACGCCATGATGGCCGACTTCTCGTGGCAGAAGCAGGTGCGCCCCTACGAGACCCTCTACCGCAAGCTGCTGCCGGGCTGACTCGACCCTCGACTGCCAACCGCCGAGTACCGAGTGCCGAGTGCTCAGCGTCGATCGCGGGACCGTGAGTTAAACCTAGTGGCATGCGGGATCGGTCTCGACAGCGTCGTCGGAGACACGCCGTGAATCCGTCCTTGGAAGCTCGGCGCGCGCATCCTTGCGCGCGCACGGTCTCCGACGACGCTGTCGAGACCGATCCCGCTTCCCCACTGTCGTGCCTGACCGGCCAGCCCACCTGGCCGAGGAGCGCTAGCCGGCGAGCTTCGGCCTGGGCGCGACATTCGAGAGTGGCACGGAGCGTTGGGGGTCGAAGGGGCGCTCGCGCGACCGTGCGCGCACAGGGATGTGCGCGCCGAGCCTCCAGGGATGGATTCACGGCGTGTCGCGCGAGCGCCCCTTCGACCCTCAACGCGGACCTCAGCACAGCCCTACACTGCGACCGGTGTCGCGCGGCAACTACTTTGGGATCGGAAGAACGAGGCGGTTGGAGCGCTCGGCGCGCGCGCGGCTCGCGGTGACGAGCGAGGGATCGACTTGGTCCCAAGCGAAACGCCACCGCCAATTGCCGGCCGTCGTGCCCGGCATGTTCATGCGGCTCGACGAATCGAGCCCCAGCAAGTCCTGCATCGGCACGATGGCAAGCTGCGCCCGCGAATCGTAGGCCGCGTCGATGAGAAAGGCCGGAACGTCGGGCGGATTCGCCACGCCGAGCGTCGAGGCCACGTAGGCGCGCGCGCCCTCGTCGATCCCGCCCCACCAACCGACGGTCGTGTCGTTGTCGTGAGTCCCCGTATACGTCACCGCGTTCTCGCGATGATTGGTCGGAAGATGCGGATTGTCCGACTTGCCGTCGAACGCGAATTGCAGCACGAGCATGCCGGGCAGGTCGAACCGATCCCGCAGATGGCGCACCTCGTCCGTGATGATTCCGAGATCTTCGGCGACGAGCGGCACATCGCCCAGCCGTTCGCGAACCATCGAGAGCAGCGCCGCGCCGCGCCCGGGGCGCCATTCGCCGTCGCGCGCCGTCTGCGCCCGTGCCGGCACCGCCCAATAGGACTCGAGCGCCCGGAAGTGATCGATGCGCAGCAAGTCGAAGCGCGCAAGCTGCGCACGAAGTCGATCGAGCCACCAGCGAAAGCCCGTGCGCTCCATGGCATCCCAGTCGTAAAGCGGATTGCCCCACAGCTGCCCGTCGGCATTGAAATAGTCCGGCGGCACGCCGGCGACGCTGAGCGGCCGTCCGTCGGCATCGAGCGCGAACAACGTGCGCTCCCACCAGACTTCTACGCTGTTCAAATCCATGTAGAACGGCAGATCGCCGAACAGCTGCACGCCACGGTGATTGGCATAACGGCGCAATGCCGTCCATTGCAGGTCGAATAGATACTGCTCGAAGAGAATCGCTCTGAACGACTCGCGCTCCTCGGCCAGAAACTCGAGCAGCGCTGGCGTGTGCCGATTCCGAAACGCCGTCGGCCATTGCCACCAGGGATCGTTCTGGAAACGCTCGCTGCACAGCTCGAAGAGACCGTAGGGCAGCAACCATCGCCGCCGCGCGCACACGAACTCGGCAAACGCGTGCCGCTGCTCGACCGATGCGACTGCTGCGAACGAGCGATAGGGCTCTTCGCGTGTCGCGCCGACACCGTCGAGCGCAAGACCTCGGGGCAGTTGGCGCAGGGTGGCCAAATGCGCGGCATCCAGAAAATGCGGGTCGCCGGCGTAAGCCGACCGCAAGCAATACGGTGAGCCATAGGAGTCGACGGGCCCGAGCGGCAGCGTCTGCCAAACGCTGAAGCCGCCGGCGGCGAGGAAATCAACGAAGCGCCAGGCGTCCTCGCCGAGCCTGCCGCTCGGGCCCGGACCCGGCAACGAGGTTGGGTGCAACAAGACGCCTGCGCGGCGTGCGGCGAGCGCCGAGCTCATCGAAGCGGCGAGCTCGTCATGGAGCCGCGGACCGACGGCCTTGCTCGCGGCTTGCGACGCGACCGAGCACCTTCATGGGTTCAATGCGGATGCGGCTGCGGATGCGGTTGCGGTTGCGCACGTCTCAAAGCCGCGAGCATGCTGCGCGTCACGAGCACGATGCCGTTCTCGGTCACGTGAAACCGCTCCGCGTCGGCTAGACGGTCGTAACCGATGGACATGCCGTGCGGGATCACGCAGCCCTCGTCGATGATCGCATTCGTGATGCGGCAGCTCCGGCCGATCTCGACTTGCGGCAAGATGACGGAGCGATATACCTCCGTGAGCTCGTCGATCATCACGCTCGAAGAAAGCAGCGACTCACGAACCGTGGCGCCCGAGACGATGCAACCGCCCGCCACCATCGAATTGATGGCGACGCCGCGGCGGTGCTCCTCGTCGAGGATGAACTTCGCGCTCGGCACTTGGTGCTGATAGGTCCAGATGGGCCAGGCCTCGTCGTAGAGATTGAGCTCCGGGCTCACGTAGATGAGCTCCATGTTCGCGCTGTAGTACGCATCGACGGTGCCGACGTCGCGCCAATACCGCTGTGCCTTGGTCTCGACGTCCTCGAACGGATAGGCGAATACGCGCCGAGTCTCGACGGACTCCGGGATGATGTTGCGCCCGAAATCGTGCGCCGATTCGGGGTTCGCGGCGTCGCGTTCGAGCGTGGCGCGCAGGAACTCGGGACCGACGACGTAGATACCCATCGATGCGAGCGCGATGCCCTCTCGGCCCGGCATCGGTTTGGGGTTCTTCGGCTTCTCGTCGAAGCCCGTGACGCGATGATCGGGGGCCAAGCTCATGACCCCGAACTCGTGCGCTTGGGACAGCGGCACTTGCACGCCGCCGACCGTGATGTCCGCGCCGCTTTCCTTGTGAAACGCGATCAGGGGTCCGTAATCCATCTTGTAGACGTGGTCGCCGGCCAGGATCAGCACCGTTTCGGGGCGGTGCTGATCGATGATCTCGAGGTTCTGGTAAACGGCATCCGCGGTGCCGCGATACCACAGCTCGTTGCCGAGCTGTTGCTGGGCCGGCACGATGTCGATGAACTCTCCGAGCTCGCCGTGCAGATAACCCCAGCCGCGTTGCACATGCTGAATCAGCGAGTGGGCCTTATACTGCGTCAAGATGAAGATTTGTCGGATACCCGAATTGACGCAGTTGGACAGCGAGAAGTCGATGATCCGGTACTTGCCGCCGAAAGGCGTGGCCGGTTTCGCTCGATTGTCGGTCAACTGCATGAGCCGCTGGCCCCGGCCGCCGGCCATGATGATGGCCATCGTGCTCCGAGTGAGCTGACTGACCATGCGTCTGCGGGAAATCGGTCTCATCGCCTACAAGCTACCCTGAGACCACACTGCCTGTCTAACCCTTAACTCGACGGAACAACTGATGACCGAAACCTTGGCGGGCGAGCGGCCGCGGACCGATCCGCGCAGTCCCGATGTGGAGCGGCTGCTGGCCGGACGCCTCCACGACCCTCGCCTCGTGCTCGGCCCGCATGCCGTCGGGGCGAACGAGATCGTCGTCAGGGTGCTGTTGCCGAATGCGCAGCAAGTGGCGCTCGTCGAGCCCGATGCGCCGCTCGAACGCGTGCCGGGCACGGCGCTGTTCGAATGGACGGGGCCGAGGCACCTCGTAAGCGCACCGTATCGCATCCGTTGGCAGTCGCACGCGGGCGAATGGCACGAGACGTACGACCCGTATTCTTTTCCGGCCCACATAGACGCGCACGATCTGGAGAGATTCGGCGCCGGAAACCACATTCATGCGCACCGCTTTCTCGGCGCGCATGCGCTGGAGATCGCGGGCGTCCCCGGCATTCGATTCGCCGTCTGGGCGCCGAACGCCGAGCGCGTGAGCGTCGTCGGCACGTTCAACCACTGGGACGGCCGATATCACCCGATGAGCGTGCACGGCAGCTCCGGGGTATGGGAGCTGTTCATGCCCGAGCTCGGGCCGGACGAGCTGTACAAATACGAGGTCCTCGGCCGCGACACGCGCGAGCTCAGACTCAAGACCGACCCTTACGGCGCACGCTTCGAGCACCGGCCCGCGACTGCGGCCGTGACGACACCGCCGAGCAAATTCCGCTGGGACGACCGAGCCTGGATGGAAGACCGGCAACATCGAGACTGGCTGCGCGAACCCGTGTCGATTTATGAAGTGCATCTAGGCTCTTGGCGGCGCAGTCCCTCGGGACAATTGTTGAGCTATCGGGAGCTTGCGCGCCAGATCGGCGAATACGTACACGATCTCGGCTTTACCCACGTGGAGCTGCTGCCGATTACCGAGCACCCGCTCGATGAGTCGTGGGGCTACCAGTGCACGGGGTACTTCGCCCCGACGCGCCGCCACGGCGAGCCCGACGACTTGCGCGCATTCGTCGCGGAGCTGCACAAGCTCGGCCTCGGTGTCCTGCTCGACTGGGTGCCGGGCCATTTCCCGAAGGACGACTTCGCGCTCGCGCGCTTCGACGGCTCGGCGCTCTACGAGTACGGCGACAAGCAAAAGGGCGAGCATCCGGACTGGGACACGCTCGTGTTCAACTACTCCCGCCACGAGGTTCGAAGCTTTCTGCTGTCGAGCGCGGTCAACTGGCTCGACGACTTTCACTTCGACGGGTTGCGCGTCGACGCCGTCGCTTCGATGCTCTACCTCGACTATTCCCGCAAGCCCCACCAATGGACGCCGAACGCTTTTGGCGGCAACGAGAATCTCGAAGCCATCTCCTTCCTGAAGCAACTCAACGAGGTCACCCACAGCGCCTGCCCGGGCACGATCACGGCCGCCGAGGAATCGACGGCATGGCCGCAAGTCTCACGGCCCACCTACAGCGGCGGACTCGGGTTCACGTTCAAGTGGAACATGGGCTGGATGCACGACACGTTGAGCTACATGGTCAAGGACCCCGTGCACCGGCAGTTCCATCACAACCTGCTGACCTTCGGCCCGATCTACGCGTTCACGGAAAACTTCGTGCTGCCGCTGTCCCACGACGAGGTCGTGCACGGCAAACGCTCGCTCCTCGACAAGATGCCGGGCGACGATTGGCAGCGCTTCGCCAACTTGCGGCTCTTGCTCATGTTCCAGTGGACCTATCCCGGCAAGAAGCTGCTGTTCATGGGCGGAGAGTTCGGTCAGCCGCGCGAGTGGAATGCTCACGAGTCGTTACCCTGGCACCTCGCCGACGAGCCGCGCCACGCCGGCATCCGTGCGCTCGTGCGAGACCTGAACCGCGTCTACCGCGGCGTGCCGGCCCTGCACAAGCTCGACCACGAAGGCGCGGGCTTCTCGTGGCTGTCCTGGGAGGACGGGCTGCACTCCGTTTTGAGCTACGTGCGCAAGTACGGCGAGGAGCACGTCGTAGTGCTGCTGAACTTCACGCCCGTGCCGCGCCACGGTTACCGCGTCGGCGTGCCGCACGCGGGTCGCTACCGCGAGATCATGAACTCCGACTCGAGCTATTACGGCGGCTCCAACGTCGGTAACAACGTGCTCGAGACCGAGCGCGTGTCGTGCATGGGTTACGAGCAGTCGATCGTCGTGACGCTGCCGCCGCTCGGTGGGACGGCGCTGTCGCCGGTGTGACGCGTCGGAACGGTCGGTGCTCCATTACAACTGATACGCGGATTTTCAGTGAGCCGACGCCCCTACACAGCGTTACTCAAGATATCGCAGACGACGCGCGAGTCTTCACCTCTTAAACGTGGCGTCATGACGGCTGTCGATGGGCGATCGTGGATCAGGCACCCGTGTTGGCATACTCGAACCCTTGAGTTCCAACGATAGGCCGCGCTGAAGAAAAGGGGAGGGCTGATTGTTTGGCGGACAGGCGATCAATTAACTAACCGGATGGTCACACTTACGGTCGTGCCGGATTCGTAACGAAGGACAGTCGCGCCATTCTCAACCTCGTCAAGCACGCCGGCGACACCACGGCCTTGGTCAAACATGGTGAAGTGATACCGTCCTCCCTCGATGTTGACCTCAGCTGAACCGTGTCCCTCGAGATCGCTTAGTGTCCAAATAGCTACCGGCTCCGCCACATTACATCGCTCCGTGCCGCACCGTTGAAGCACCAGCTTCTGACCGGGCTTCATGTCCGTCACCGAAACCACCAATCTGCTCCCTGCCGGCAAGTCCTTAGACATCGCGGCCCACTTCCCAGGAAGGAAAGAAAACAGATGATCCTGGGCGAGGCTGCTACCCGCGCAGCACAGCAGCACCAGCAGACTAGCCAACGCACTTTTCATGTGATCTACCAGCATAGGTGTCGGCGCAGTCTCTGGCGGCATCTTTGGGTGTCAATAGATTGAACCGTAGCGCCGTAGTCAGCACGCCTGCGCGCGTAGCGTTCATAGCCACCTCGTATGTTGGAAGCTGACCGTACCTGACGACGTGTTTCCCAACACCGCAACCGCACGACAATCGACTTCGCCGTCAGCGAGCCGATCATAGATTCTGCTGTCCGTCGATTCGTCTCTATTGTCACCAAGGACGAAATACCCTGGCCCCTTGGACTCAGAGTCGTTCAAAGACTGTCCGTACGCCTCCAGAATCTCGAACTTCCTTCCCGAGACCACCTGCTCGAGGAGCAAGTCGGCCGGGTCCGTGAATGACAGTTTTCGCTCAACAGATTTCGTGGCGACCTCGCCATTGACGATAAGGTCCTTACGGAGATATTTGACGTCGTCACCTGGGAGACCGATGACTCGTTTGACGATCTTTTCCGACCCGGACGGCGCCGTGAACACTGCTATGTCTCCTCTATGAATCGTCAGATGTTTCATACAGAGGACTACATCGCCGGCCTGTAGTGTAGGACGCATATACAGTCTCGCCAAGTCGGGCAACACATTGGGAGAAGGTGATCTGGTAGACGGAGTAACCGCATGAAATCGCTCCGAAGAACGCGACCGGTGTTGGTGGGGCGGACCGCGAGCGGGGTTCCTCTCGCCAAGCCAATTCCCTTGTAGGAACGGTTACCGTTTACCGCGACACGCGGATTGGAAATGAACATGTCGCGCACCAGCTCATCGTGAGCGCGTTTCGCGAAAGGCAACAAGTGACGAAACGTCAGCGCGACTCGAAAATCGCCACGCCCAGCGCCGGCAACAAGTACTCCGACGAACGCACCGGCGCGCCGGTCGGCGTCACGTCGTCGGGCGGCACGAGCGTCGTGTCGGCGATGCGCCGCCACTTGTAGTGGCGCCGCTCCGGCAGTGGCAGGCTCTTGGCCTCGCCGGACATGTTCATCATCACGTGCAGCGCCGGCTCGGCAGCGCCGCGGCCCGGCAACGTGAAGCACAGCACCTTGGCGTCACCGTCCTGCCAATCGGGCGGCTCGAGATCTTCGCCGTACCAGACGATCTCGGCGGCGCCCCCTTCTGCCGGCGACTCGAAGAACTGCGTGCGCCGCAGCGATGCGTGGCGCCGGCGCAGCGCAATGAGCTCGCGCGTGAACCGCAACATGTCGGCCGCGCGCTCGTCCAGCGACCAATCGATCCAGCTCAAGTCGTTGTCCTGACACCAGGCGTTGTTGTTGCCGCGTTGCGTGCGCAGCAGCTCGTCGCCCGCGAGCAGCATCGGTACGCCCTGGCTCATGAGCAGCACGGCGACGAAGTTCCGGGCGCGCTGCGCGCGCAGCCGCTCGATCTCGGGATCGCGGCTCGGGCCTTCGACGCCCGTGTTCCAGCTCAAGTTGTTGTCGTTGCCGTCGCGGTTGTCCTCGGCGTTCGCTTCGTTGTGCTTGCGCTCGTAGCTCACGAGGTCGTAGAGCGTGAAGCCGTCGTGGCAGGTGACGAAATTGATGCTGTTGGTCGGCTGCTGGCCCGTCGCAAGATAAAGATCGCTGCTGCCGGCGATCCGCGTCGCGACCTCGCCGACGAGACCGCCGTCGCCGCGCAGGAACCGGCGCATCGCGTCGCGGTAAAGGCCGTTCCATTCGGCCCACCGGAAGCCCGGAAAGTCGCCGACCTGGTGCAAGCCGACCGCGTCCCAAGCCTCGGCGATGAGCCGTGTGTCGGTCAGCACGTTCGAGAACTCGATGCTCCAGAGCACGGGCGCATGATAGAGCGGCTCGCCGTCCTCGCCGCGCGACAGCACGCTCGCGAGATCGAGCCTGAAGCCGTCGACGTGCATGTCGCGCACCCAGAACTCCAGACACTGCACTAGGAATCTCGCGACCAGCGGATGATTCGCGTTGATCGTGTTGCCGCAGCCCGTGAAGTCGCGGTAGCGCGCGAGGTCCTCGGGGTCGAGGTGGTAGAAGAACTCGTTGCCGAAGCCTTTGAAGCTGATCACGACGCCGGGCTCGCCGCCTTCGGCCGTATGGTTGAGCACGACGTCGAGGATCACACCGATGCCCTCGCGGTGCAGCGCTTTGACCATGTCGCGAAACTCGGTCCGAGCGTCGCGCGTCGCGGCGAACTCCGGCTGCACGGCGAAGAACCCGTATGGGCTGTAGCCCCAGTAGTTCGTGAGCCCTTTGGCGGCGACGCCGGCCGGAACGTCCTGGGCGTCGAAGGCCATGACCGGCATGAGCTCGAGATCGGTCACGCCGAGGGATTTGAGATACGGAATCTTCTCGATGAGTCCCTTGAACGTGCCCGGGTGAGCGACGCCCGAGGTGGGGCTGCGCGTAAACCCGCGCACGTGCAGCTCGTAGATGACGGCGTCCTCGGGGGCTCGCTCGAGCACCTCGTCGCCTTCCCAGTCGTAGTGATCAGCCGTCGCCACTTCGGCGCGAATCGCGCTCGGCGCGCCGCGCGAAGCGGCGTCGCGATTCCACACGGCCGTCGACACGAGTCGCGCCCAGGGATCGAGAAGCTCACGGCTCGCGTCGAAGCGCAAGCCACGCTCGGGTGCGAGAGGCCCGTCGGCCCGCCACGCGTAGTACAGACCCGGGCTCGCGCCGACGACGAGCACATGCCAAAAAAAGAACGTCCTGTGCACACGGGGATCGAGCTCGATCTCCACGAGCGGTTCCGCGTCGGCCGCAGTCAGGTACAGGCGCAACCACAGCCGCGTCGCGTGACGACTGAACACCGAAAAATTCACACCGTTGCCGGTGACGGCCGCACCGGGCGGCAACCGATGACCCGGCTCGATCTTGAAGGGCTGTGGCATACGTGAGACGCGAGCTCAGAGCTTGCGCATCAGTCCGAGCTCGTAGACATGCCGGAGATGCGGATGTTGCGGCACGGCACGAATCTCGTATTGCAGCGCTCCGGCCCATGGCGGGTTGAACCGTAGACGATAGCGACACGCGGGCGCCGCTTCTCGCGAGATCGGAGTGAACAGCTCGAGCAGCACCGCCTCACCGTCGATGTAGGTCGTGCCGGATTGCTGGCGCCGGCTCTCGGCATAACCGACGACGGGCACCGTGAGCTGCGACCCCACGACGCGGCGCACCAGGCATTCCACGCGAACGTCGTCCGGCAAGAGGCCGTTCAGTTGAACTTCGACTTCGAGCTCCACGGGCTCGTTGAACGTAACCTCTTTGGCCGCAGTCCTGACGAGCCTGAGCTCGACGCCCGGCCAACCTGCCACGACTTTCTCTTTCCATGTCGCCAAATCGCGCGCCACGCCGAAATCGCGGTCCGCCGCAGCGCGGCCCTGCGCCGCGGCCGACACATAGAAGTGTTGGATGTAGTCGCGCAGCACTCGCTCGCTGTTGAAATGCGGCAGCACCGACGCCATCGAGCGCTTGCACAACGCAACCCACTCGGGCGAGAAGCCCGTGCGCTCGTCGCGCGCGTAGTACAACGGTATCACTTCGTCCTGGAGAATCTCGTACAACGTGATCGCGTCTTGGCGGTCGCGCTCGCCGGCGTTTTGCGCGTCGACGGCGGGAGGAATGCCCCAGCCGTTGTTGCCGTTGTACGCCTCCGCCCACCAACCGTCGAGCACGCTCAAGTTCACGGTGCCGTTGATGGCGGCTTTCATGCCCGACGTTCCGCTCGCCTCGAAAGGATGCACGGGCGTGTTGAGCCAGACGTCGACGCCGGCCGTGAGCAGCCGGCTGATGCCCATGTCGTAGCCTTCCACGAGCAGGATCTTGCCGATGAACTGCGGTTGGCTCGAAATCCGCTGAATCTCGCGCATCATCCACTGCGCCGGCTCGTCGGCCGGATGCGCCTTGCCCGCAAACACGAACAGCACGGGGCGCCCTTCGAGACTCAAGAGCTGCTCGAGCCAACGCAAATCGGTCATGAGCAGCGTCGCACGCTTGTACGTCGCGAAGCGGCGCGCAAAGCCGATCGTGAGCACGCCGGGGTCGTCGGGATTCATGAGCTTCAAGACGCGGTGGATGTGCGCCTCGCTCAAGCCGTTGCGCGTGTGCTGCTTCGCGAGGCGCTCGCGAATCACACGCAGCATTTGTCGTTTGACCGTCTGGTTCGTGGCCCAGAAACGCTCGTCGGGTATCTCGAGAATCCGGTTGATCAGCCCGCGGTCCATGAGCCTGTCGCGCCACTGCGAACCCAAGTGCTCGTCGAGCAGCGTGGCCCATGCCTGGCGCATGAACGTCGGCACGTGCACGCCGTTCGTCACGTAGCCCACGGGATTTTCGTCCGCCGGCACGTCGGGCCAATTCGGCTGACACAAACGCGACGACACTCGGCCGTGGATCTTGCTCACGCCGTTGATCGCGCTGGCGCCGCGAATCGCGAGCCGCGTCATGTTGAATGCATCGTGATTGTCGAGCGAACGGCCGAGGTCGAGCAGCTGATCGATCGTGATACCGAGCTCGACGGCATAGCTTTGAAAGTGGTTGGCCACGCGCTCGGGCAAAAACACGTCGTGTCCCGCCGAGACGGGCGTATGCGTCGTGAACACGGTCGCGGCCGCCACGCTCTCGAGCGCTGCGGCAAACGGCAAGCCGGTCGTGGTGCGCTCGCGCACCCGCTCGAGCACGGAGAACGCCGCATGCCCCTCGTTGATGTGCCACACGGTCGGCTGCAAACCAAGGGCGCGCAGCGCGCGGACACCGCCGACGCCGAGCACGGCTTCCTGCTGCAACCTGAGCTCGCGATCGCCGCCATACAGCTGATAGGTGATGCGCCGGTCCTCGGGGCGATTCTCCTCGACGTCCGCGTCGAGCAGCAGCACCGTGACGCGTCCGACCGATGCCTCCCACACGCGCACGGCGACCGTGCGCTCGGGGAACGGGCACATGACCTTGAGTTCCTCCCCGGTCGGCGTGCGCGCGACGGCGATCGGCGTGCGATCCGGCTCGATGTGCGGATACTCGGGAATCTGCTGTCCGTTACGGTCGATGCGCTGCTTGAAATAGCCTTGGCGGTACAGGAGACCGATAGCCACGAACGGCAAGCACATGTCGCTCGCGGTTTTGCAGTGATCGCCCGCCAGCACGCCGAGGCCGCCGGAATAGATCGGGAAACTCTCGTGCAAGCCGTACTCTGCGCAGAAGTAGGCGACGAGATCGTTCGGCCCCAACCCCTCCACGACGTGCGTCTGCGTCATGCGTCCGAGGTATTCGTCGAACGATGCGAGCAGGGCATCTAAATCGGCCAGGAACGACGGATCCTCTGCGGCACTCTCGAGAAGCCCTTGGTCTACGCATTTCAAGAAGAGCACAGGATTGCCGTCGACCTGACGCCAAAGCACCCCGTCGAGCCGGCGAAACAGCTGGCCCATCGTCGGGGTCCAGCTGAACCAGAAATTCTGCGCGAGCTCGCCGAGCCTGTGCAGCGCGGGCGGCAGAGTCGGCGACACCTGCAGTGGAAACAACGTGCTCGCCATCGTCAGTTAATCCTTTTCGACCGTGTAAATCAGATCCATCGATTTCTGCTCCCCCGACCGGGTCTCGATGCTCAACCGCTCGTTGACCTTAAACCGGAGCAGCAACCCGCCGATCCGATTGAACAGGCCGTAGCTGTAGCGAATGTAGACCTTCGGACTCAGGTACTTGCCGGCCATGAGCGCGCCCGCGTCGGTGGCCGTGCGTCTGCACCGTGAACTCGTCGAGCCCAAGCGACTCGCCGATGCGCTGGACGACCGGCAGCGCTTGCTGGAGCCCCATCGAGAGCGCCGCGCTTTGCAACGTCGCGGTTTGCTGCTCGTCCGTGCCGGTCACGGGCCGCCCGAACAGCAGGTAAGACAACGCGTCTGCCTCGCTCATCGACGGCGTCGAGAACACCTGCGTGCGCGGATTTTGGATCGTCCCGAGCATGTCGACGCCGACCTTCACGTCCTCGATCGTGCGCACGGCGCGCACGTCGATGCCCGGATCGTCCATCGGACCGCTGAAGATGAGCTGACCGCGCTCGAGATTGAGCTCCTGCCCATAGGCATTGTACGTGCCCGCCAGCGTGAGCGTTCCGGTGGCCTTCGCCGACCGGTTCGAATCGACGTCGAGTCTGAGCTGCCCCGAGACCTTGGTCTTGAGGTTCAAGCCCGAGTAGTGCACGTCGTCGCCGAGCGTGAGCGCGATGTTGCCGTCCCAATGCAACGGTCGCACCACACGGTCTCGCTCTCGCCATGCACGACCGTGTCCGAGGAAGGCGTGACCGCTTGCTCCGGCAGCTCGCTGAGCTTCACGTCGGCGTGCGGCACGTGCACGGTGCCGTTGACGTGCAGATCCGGAAGCTCGGCGACGATGTCGAGATCCGGCGATGCCGAGATGTCCGCATCGGGAAGCTGCACGGCCCGAATCGAATCGCCGCGCAGCTTCAAACGCGTGGGCCAGCCGAGGTCGGGATCGAGCTGCGTCGAGCCTTCGAGGTTGAGCATGCCGTCCCGGCATGTCCCGTCGCCTGGTACTGGAGCGTGCTGCCGTCCGCCGTCGTCGCGTTGGCCTCGATCCCCTCGACGACGAGCCCCCATGCCGGCACGCCGACTTGCCCGTCGGTCCATGCCGCCCGGCCCTCGACGCGCGGGCTCGCGAGCGTTCCGCCGATCTTCAGTCCGATGTCGAGCGTCCCGGCCACGCGGCCGAGGTCGGGCGTCAACAGGACGAGCCCGCCCAGATCCGGCCACTGCACGTCGATGTTGCGCTGATCGGCGAGCTGTCCACGCCCAAGTGCTCGATGGCCGCGCCGATCTCGACGCTGCCGTCCGCACCGCGCCTGCACACTGCCCTTGAGCTCGAGCTTGCCGTTGTCGAGTGTCGCGCTGGCGCGAAGGTTTTGCAGGTCCGTCTGCAAACGGCTGTTGGCCGCCGAGCGAGATCGCCGCTCGCGTGTCACCCCCGGTGATCGCCAGCGCACCGTGCGGATTGCCCGTCAAATCGAACAACGACGCTGCCAACTGGTAAACGCCGCCGAGCTTCACCTGCGGCGGCAAAATCGGCTGCAGTGTCTCGAGGTCGAAGTTTTGCGCCGTTACGACAAGCTGGTCGTCGGCCTTACCGGCGACCTTGAGCTCGCCGCACCGACTGCGCGCCGCCGCCGTGCTCGAGGCAGGTAGTGCCGCAAGACAAGGCCGTCGGGCCCGCATCGATCTCGGCCGGATCGAGCAGTCGCCAAATCCCGAGCGCGCGCTCGTCGAACTCCGCCGTCTCGAGCGTTCCTCGCCAGCTCGCTCCGAGGAGCGCCTCCGGCAAGCGCAAGCGACGCACCCACTGCGCCGCATTCGCCGTCGCGCTCACACGGTGAGCTGCCGTCGTCCGTCGACGGTCACGTGCACGGCGTCGGCGGCGAGAACACCGCGTTCGACCTTGGATGCCTCGATGTCGAGAGACAGCCGCTCATCGGCCCCGATGCCGGCTTCGCCGCTCGCAACGACGCGCTCGACGTCGAGGCCGCGAAACTCGAGTGCACGCGCCTCCAAGCGTCCGCGCCCGTGGGGTGCGCGCCACGTCCCGCCGAGCATCACGTTCGCGGCGAGCGACCCGCTGAGCTCGGGCCAAAGCAAACCGATCTGTGCGACGTCGGCGGTCACGGCAAGGCTGAGCTCGTCGCCCTTCGCTGCGCCGAGGCGCCCGTCGACGTCGACCTTGTTCGGCCCCGATTCCACGTGCGCCGCCGAGAACGTCCACTCACCGGGCGACGTGAACGACACCGCGCCGCTGGCTTTCAAGCGATAGCCCCGAAGCTCGCCGCGCATATCGATGTCGTCGACCGAGGCGGCGAGATCCGGCGCGAACCGGCCTCTGAGGTGCGCGCTGCCCGTCACGCGCCCGGGCCAGTCCGCAAGCCACCAGCCCGGATCGAGGTCCGCCGTGCGCACGGCCAGCGACCATTCTCGAGTGTCGAGCGCAACGTCACCCGTCGCGCGTAGCTCGCCGCTGGCGGTCGCGGCGTGCGGCGCGAAGACGAAGGACGACAGCGAGATCAGGCCGGCTTGACCCGTGCCGGCGGCCGTGAAATCCGCCTCACGCCCGTCGACGACGAGCGCACCGGCCGCGTCGAAGCGATAACCGTCGATTGCCCCGGCGATCGTCGCTCTGCCGTTGGGGCTCGCAACGCCCTCGACACCGGGGACTGCGAGGTCCTGCCATTCGACGGCGAGATCCAAGCGCGGAATGTCGCCGACCTCGATGTCGCCGTCGGCGACGGACCGAAACGGTGCCGTGAGGTCGTGATGCAGCGTGAGCACGGGCCAGTCGCCCTGCACGGTGAAGTGACCGGCCGCGGGTGCGTCGCCGATCAACGCCGACCAATCGAGATCGGCGGCGACGCGCACGGGCGTCAAACCGATGCGGCCGTGGCCGGCAAGCACGACGCCGCCGGACTCGGTCGTGACGTCGTCGAATACGACCTCGTTACCCGCAACGCTCGCGCCGAAGCGTGTGGCACCGAAGGTCAACGCGTCTTCGTCGGTCTGCAGCTTGAGGCTCTCGAGCTCGCCGTCCGCGATCCGAATCGTGAACGGCAGCTCGAGCGACGCGCCATCGGCGGACTCCGTCGCGGAGTCCGCCGGCAGGCGTCGATAGCTCACGGGCGAGGCGCGAGCCGTGTCGAAAACCAGGCTCCCGGCCAGCGCGGCAGAAGGATTCCAAGCCAACCGCAGCGTTGCGATATCGATCGCGTCGCGCGCGAGCCGCACGTGGACGTCCTCGAGCACGAGCCCGCCGAGCATGCTGCCGCCAACGGCTCCGACGTCGAGCGTGCCGGCCGAGGTCGACTCCAGCCGCCGCACGAGCCATTCGGCGCCTGCTTGCGTGCCGAGCAGCCAGAGCACGCCGCCGAACACGGCGAGCACGAGCACACCCACGATCGAGATCCCGACGAGCGTTCGCCGCAACCACGTCATAGGTCGGGCCCGAGACTGATGTGCAGACGCCAGCTCGTCGTCGGATCGTCGAACGGATGCGCGAGATCCACGCGGATCGGCCCGAGCGGCGACTGCCACCGTCCGCCGAGGCCCGCCCCGGTTTTGGCCGTGAAGTCCGAGCCTTTGAACGCGTTACCCGAATCGACGAAGAACGCGATAGACCAGCGATCGTGCACCGGGTGCTCGTACTCGAAGCTCGAGACGACGACCGACGACCCGCCGACGACTTTGCCGTTCGCGTCCTCGGGACCGAGCGCCTCGAAGTCGTAGCCGCGCACACTGCTATCGCCGCCCGCGAAGAACCTCACCGACGGGGGCAAATCGTCGAAAGTGTCGACCTGCGTCGCACCCACTCGACCGCGGACGAGCACGCGCCCCATGTTCGGCAACGACCAGATCCATTTCCCCTGAGCGATCACCTGCACGAACGAAGTGTCGGACACCACGGCATTGCTGGCACCACGGACTTCGAAGTCGAGCCTGTAGCCTTTGTGCGGCCGCAACGCATTGTCGGCATGCGTGCGAGCCCAGGCGATACCCGACATCAGCAACGTCGAGCGCCCCGCTTGGTCGGCGACGTCGAAGTCTTCGAGCAAGAGGCTGAGCTTTTGCGTGCGCGTCCAGTCATGCGGCCGCTCGACGATACGCCGCGCGCCGAATTCCAAGCTATCGCTCTTCGCCGTGTCGGTGTCTTCTTTTTTCAAGCCGATGTCGAAGTTGATCCACTCCGTGCGCGGATCGCCATGCGGAAACCGGTAGCTGGCCGTTACTTCGGAAATCACCGGGGACAGCTGGGCGTTGACGCCGAATTGATGGCCGCGATCGTTGAACCGGCGATTGTTGCGCCCGAACCTGAGCCTCGGTCCCGTATCCGTCGAAAAGCCGACGCCGTACGTGATCAAACGCCGCTTGGCCGGCGTCAGAACGATGTCGATCGGTACCTCGCGTGCCTCGCGGTTCGGGTCGCCCTGCCTGATGTCGATCGTGTCGAAGTAGCCGCTGTCCGTGAGCGCGATATAGAGCGCCGTGAGCAGCCGCCCGTCGTAGAAGTCGCCCTGCTTGAACGGCAGATACGCACGGACGAGCCGATCGGTGAGCACGCTTTGGTCGAACTCGACGGCACCGAACCGGAACCTCTCGCCGGGCTCGAAGTGCAGCACGATGTCCGCAGCATGCTCGCTCGGATAGACGTCGACACGGCTCTCGACGAACTTCGCATCGCGATAGCCGCGCTCGACGGCGAGGTCCGACCAGCGGCGCTTGAGCGCATCGTAAGCGCCTTGATCGAGCACGGCGCCCTCGGCCAGACCCGATTGGCCCAACGCAAGTGCGAACACGGCGTCGCCGGCAGCGCTGACGTCGAGCGTGCGGATCTTCACCGGCGCGCCGCGGTCGATCGTGAACTTGGCGTGCCAGCAGTCGGCGTCGGTCGAGAGCGCGCTGTTGATGGTCACCGAGTAGTAGCCGAGCGCTTCGAGCGCGGACCGAATGCGCGCGGGCGCGGCAATGTACTGCTGCTGGACGCGCCAAGCCGGCGCGTCGCAAGGCTCCTGGTCGATCGTCAGGTAGGCGAGGATGTTGGCCGCTAACGCGCCGTCCACGCCGACGAGCTGCACGTCGGCAGCGGCCCGCGGGCTCACGCCGAGCGCGAGCGCGGAAACCGTCAAGAGAGTCGCTGCTTTCATCGCCGTCCTGGCCCACGCGAGCATATCGCCCAAATGCTACCGCGTCGGCCGACGCGCGTCGCAGCGTCCGGGATGGCTTTCGGCCCCGCCTACGTGACGGCCATGGACGCGACCGTACAGCCGACGGCGAAGATCGGAATCGGCGCATAGAACAACAGCTCGCCGGTCGCGCCCTCGGTCGCGCCGGCAACCGTCAGAAACGTGCGGATCTCGAAGCCCCCCTGACCCGCGTCGCGCAACGTTTCTTCGTCCGTATAGCTCACGAGCTCGTCGCGTCGATTGGCGATGAATCGTTCGAGGAACTGCCGATCCCACGCCTCGTTGATGACGCCCGAGTCCGGCGTCGCCGGCCAATGCGAGATACCCCCCGTGCCGAGCAGCGCGATTCGCTCCGGCTGCGCGTCGCACGCGCGGCGCAGTGCGCGGCCGAACTCGTACGCACGAGGCAACGGCGTGAGCGGCGGTCCTTGGCAATTGACGTTCACGGGCACGATCGGCAAATCGTAACGCGGCGTCATGAAGTGCAGCGGCACCATGATGCCGTGGTCGAACTTCCATTCCTCGGCAAAGGCGAGGTCGATGTCGCTCATGATGTCGCTGATCAAGCGCCGCGACAGATCGGGCACGCCCGGAATGCGGTGGCGCTCGATCCCGAGCCAAGCCTCGTCCTCGATCGGCCCCTCGTAGTGCTCCGCCATACCCATGCAGTACGCAGGCATGTTGTTCATGAAGAAGTTCGCGAAATGCTCGGCGGCCACGATGATCAACGCATCCGGACGCGTTGCTTCCATCCGCTCGCGCAACTCGCCGAGCTTGGCGTAGAACTCGTCGCGAATTTTCGGGTCCGCGCGTTTCGCACGTCCCGTGATCCCCGGAGCGTGGCTGCAGACACCGGCGAATACCAAGCTCATGGGCCGCGATCCCGTAGCAAGCTGTACAGACCTTGACGCACGGGACCGTATTTGCGCACACCTTCGTTCATGGCCGCGATGTACTCGTCCCATTCCTGGCCGATCAGTGCCGCGTAATGCATGAGCAACTGGCCGTTGACGCCCATGACGTACAACAGCCCGACGTCACCGTCGAGCACCGCTTGGCGCTCGTCGTCGGCGAGCTCGTACTCCGCGAGAAGAGCTTCGCGGTCGTCGTCGAAGCGTTGCCGGACGCGGGGCTCGCGATTGAGCTGATAGATCAGTTTTTGCAGATAATAGAGACTCATTCGACTCGGACTCGTAAAGCTGGGGTACGGGCAGGAAACCGGGGTCAGCGCCCGAGCGACGGGACGCGATGCGTGCCGAGCGCGACGCAGATGTTCTTCGTCTCCATGTAGAAGTCGAAGCTGTAATCGCCGCCGTCGCGGCCCATGCCGCTGGCCTTCGTGCCGCCGAAAGGCGTCGGGAGATGACGGTTGTTCTCGGAGTTGACCCACACCATGCCGGCCTCGAGGCCCTGCGCGAAACGATGTGCGCGACCCACGTCGTTCGTCCATAGATACCCCGCGAGACCGTAACGAACGTCGTTCGCGAGCCGCAGCGCCTCGTCCTCGTCCGCAAACGGGATCACGGTGAGCACGGGACCGAAAATTTCCTCTTGCGCTATCCGCAGCGAGTTCGTCGCACCGGCGAACACGGTCGGACACACGTAGTTGTCACCCTCCGGATGACGTGTGCCGCCGACGGGAATCTCGACGCCTTCGTCCCGCGCGACGTCGAAATAGCCGAGCACTTTCGCCACGTGCGTCGGATGAATCAACGGCCCGACCTCCGTGGCCGGATCCAGCGGGTGCCCCACTTTGAGGCGAGCGACACGCTCCACGAGGCGGTCGACAAACTCGGCCTGAATGCTTTCGTGGACGAGCAATCGACTCGACGAGGTGCATCGTTCGCCGTTCAGGCTGTAGATCATGAACACGACGGCATCGAGGGCACGATCGAGATCCGCGTCGTCGAAGACGACGACGGGGTTTTTGCCGCCGAGCTCGAAGTGCAGCCGTTTCAACGTCGGCGCGCTCTGCGTCATGATCAAGCTGCCCGTGGCGGACTCGCCAACGAACGCGACGGCACGAATGGCCGGATGCTCGGTGACGGACTTGCCGGCCTCCTCGCCGAAGCCGTGGACGGTGTTGAGCACGCCGGCCGGCAACCCCGCCTCGAAGCAAATCTCGGCCAGCAGCACGGCCGTGAGCGGACTCCACTCGGCCGGCTTGTGCACGACGGTGCAACCGGCCGCAAGCGCCGGCGCGATCTTCCACGTCGACAGCATGAACGGTGTGTTCCACGGCGTGATCGCGGCAACGGGACCGAGCGGCTGCCTGAGCGTGTAATTCATGTGCTGTGCGGCCGGCAAGGACAGACCGCGTCCGGCTTCGGGCGCCTTGTCCGCAAAGAAGCGGAAGTTTTCCGCGCCGCGTTTGGCGGCCGCCGACATGAACCGGATCGGTTGCCCCGTGTCTAGCGACTCGATGAGCGCGATTTCCTCGGCCCGTGCCTCGATCGCATCGGCGATCGCATGCAGCAGATCGCGACGTTCCGCCCCCGGCATCGCGCGCCACGAGGGAAACGCCCGCTCGGCAGCCGCGGCCGCGACCTCGATATCGGCTGCGTCGCCGGCCGCCACAGTGGCAAGCAGGCGGTTGTCGATCGGCGAGCGCGTCTCGAACTTGCGTCCCGACAGAGCCGCATGAGAGACGCCGTCGATAAAGTGCAGCGCGCCGTCGTGCGCAAAACGCGCGAGATAGCGCTCGGCGTTGAACAGATTGGTGTTCAGACGCTCGCTCATTTCGTTACAGCCGTGCCGCCGCTGCGGCGTTTGACATATTCATGCAGATTGTTCTTCTTGAAGTTGAGCACCGGGTGAAACTCTCGAATGTTCAGTGAAATACCGAGCGGACTGCGCTCGAACAAAGGCTCGAGGTGCGCGGTCAGCGTAGCGAACAATTGTGCGCCAGCAGTCTGCTGCACGTCGAGGGGCCGGCCGTGACCGATCATCGCCGTGACGTGCACGAAGGCGTTGTCGGGATGCTTGTCGGCAATCCTGTAACGATCCGCTCGATACGCACGCACGCGCAGCCCTCCGATCGGGAACACGCCGGTGTCTAGCGCCGTCGCATGCAGCTTGTCGAGCAACTCGTCGAGCCTCATCCGATCCTCGACGTTGGCGGAATATTCGACGACCAGATGGGGCAAGGTGAATCCCGTCGCAGCTTATCGTAAACTGCTGAAAAACAAGCCAACACGGTAAATGATCGGTCCGATGAGTGTCAATTTGGCGCCGGTCTTCCGTCACTGCAGCGAGGCAGCCAACGATGTCCGACCGACCTCAACACCGAACCACGAGCTCGAGCGCAACTTTGTCCAGCGAGCGACTGCGCGGTTCGATTCCGCCCCTCGTCACACCGTTCAAACAAGGCGAGGTCGACTATGACGCCTACGCGCGGCTCGTAAATCTTCAGATTGAGCAGGGCTCGCACGGTATTTTGGTCAACGGCACCACGGCGGAGCCCTCGACGCTGACCTTGACGGAGCGCAATCGGCTCGTGTCGCTCGCCATAGAGACGGCCGCGGGACGCGTGCCCGTGGTCGCCGCGACGGGCTCGCAGTCGCTCGCCGAGAGCCGCGTCCTCACCGAACACGCCGATTACGGCCGGCGCCGACGCGCTATTGATCGTCACGCCCTACTACATCCGGCCGCCGCAGCGCGGACTCGTGCGCCTACTACCTCGAGCTGGCACGCGGACACGACGTGCCGTGGATGGTCTACCACATCCCCGGACGCGCCGCCGTCGGCGTGACGCTCGATACGCTCAAGGCCGTCAAGGACGAGTCGCGAGCACTTCGTCGGCATCAAGCACGCCGTCAACGACCTCGGCTTCGTCTCCGAATGCCTGCACGAGTTCGGCGACGACTTTCGCGATCTTCGTCGGTCTCGAGGAGCTCAGCTTTCCGATGATGGCGATCGGCGCTTGCGGCCTGATGAACGCGGTCGGCAATCTGCGCCCCGGCGTACTTGCCGAGATGTGCCAGGCCGTTTTCGACGGCGACATGGCGCGCGGACGCGCGCTGCACGACCAGCTCCTCGAGATCAACAAAGCCGTGTTCTTCGACACCAATCCGATCCCGATCAAGTACATGATGAAGCGCCTCGGCTTGCTCGAGAGAAACGAGCACCGTCTGCCGATGTCCCCGGCCACGACCGAGCTCGCAGCCAAGCTCGACGGCGTGCTCGAGCGCGCCGGTCTCGCTGGCGGCACCGCCTTGTCATGCGCCTCGTGAGCTTCCGCAGCGGCGATCGCACGAGCTTCGGCGCGGTCAAGGACGACGGTATCGTCGACGTCGGCCGGCAGCGCTCGCTGCCGACGCTCGGCGCGGCGCTGCGCGCCGGCGCGCTGCAGCAAGCCATGCGCGTGGCCGACGAGCGCAGCCCGAGTATCGCGCTCGACGAGATCGCCTACGTGCCGACCGTGCCGGACCCCGAGAAGATCATCTGCATCGGCATCAACTACGGCAATCGCAACGAGGAATACAAAGACGGTGTCGAGGCGCCGCGCTACCCGAGCGTGTTCATGCGCACGCCCGGCAGTCTCGTGGGTCACGGCGAGCCGATCATGGGACCCGCCGGAATCCGAGCAGCTCGACTACGAAGGCGAGATCGTGCTCGTGATCGGCAAGGCCGGACGCCGGATCGCGCGAGACCGACGCGTGGAGCCACGTCGCGGGGCTCACGCTCATGAACGAGGGCTCGCGTGCGCGACTGGCTTCGCCACGCCAAGTTCAACGTGACGCCGGGCAAGAACTTCGAGCGCTCGGGCAGCCTCGGACCTTGGCTCGTCACTGCCGACGAGGTTGCCGACGGTGCGACGCTGCACCTCACGACGCGTGTCAACGACGAGCTGCGTCAGGACGACACGACGGACAATCTGATCTTTCCGTTTCGTCGGTCTGATCGCTTATCTATCGAGCTTCATGCGACTCAATGCCCGGCGACCTCATCGCAACGGGCACGCCGACGGGCGCCGGCGCGCGCTTCGACCCGCCCAAGTACCTCAAGGGCGGCGACGTCGTCACGGTGCACGTGCCCGAGATCGGCACGCTCTCGAACCCCATCGTCACCGAGCCCGGCTGACCGCGTTGCGCTGCATGCGCAGTTGCGCGCAGCGCAGCACCGCACGACTTCGGAGCCACCTTCACCGGCTGCGGGCGTTGTCGAGCGTGGCGCCCCAAAGGTGGCAGAACGTGAGGTTGGGTATGTGCCGTCGACAGGCGCTCGCGGGACCGTGCGCGCACAGGGATGTGCGCGCCGAGCCTCCAGGGACGGATTCACGGCGTGTCCCGCGAGCGCCTGTCGACGGCACACACCCAACCGGGCCAGCCGGCACGCCCCCAAGACCGAAGCAGCGATAGCGCGACGCCGCCGAGACGAAGGATCGCAAGAGCGTGCGGGATGCGGCGCTCGGCTGACGGGCCCACGGACGCGTCCGCTAGTGCTCGGTTCGAGTTTGGAGGGTCTCGAGCTTCTGGGCGACCGCGTTCGGCGAGCCCGTGCGCCGCGCGAACAGCTCGTAGAACGGCCGGCACGATGAACAGCGTGAAGAACGTCGCGAGGCTCACGCCCGAGAAGATCACGACGCCGAGCGCTCGTCCGGCTCTCGGCGCCCGGGCCCGCGTCGCGAAGATCAGCGGCACGGAGCCCATCGACGGTCGAGAACGCCGTCATGATCACGGGCCGGAAGCGAATGCGCGCCGCCTCGACGATCGCCTCGCTGAACTCCATGCCCTCGTCGCGCAGCTGATTGATGAACTCGACGATCAGCACGCCGTTCTTCGCCGCGATGCCGACCAGCATGATGATGCCGATCTGGCTGTAGATATTGAGCGTCATCCCGGCCACGGCACAGACCGAACAAGCCGCCCGCGACGGCGAGCGGCACCGTGACCATGATCACGAGCGGATGGATGAAGCTCTCGAACTGCGCCGCGAGCACGAGGAACACGACGAGCAGCGCGATCGCCGAAAGTGAAATAGAGCGCACCCGACGACTCCTTGTACTCGAGCGACTCGCCGCGGTAGTCGATTTGCGCCGTGGCCGGCAGCTCGGTGCGCACCAGCTTCTCGAGATAGTCGAGCGCTTCGCCCGAGCGAGTAGCCGGGCGCGAGATTCGCGCTGATCGTGACGGCGCGCAGCCGGTTGTAGCGATTGAGCTGGCTCGGGCCCGGCCTGATCCTCGAGGTGCGTCAGATTCGACAGCGGAATCAGCTCGCCGCGTGCGCTCCGAGCGCACGAAGATGTTGCGCAGGTCGGCATAGTCGCGCGCTGCTCCGGCTTGGCCTGCGAGCACGACGTCGTATTCCTCGCCGTCGACGACGTAAGTCGTGACCTGACGCTCGCTCATGATCGTCTGCAGCGTCTGGCCGATGCTGCGCGCCGAGACGCCGAGACTCGCCGCCCGGTCGGTGTCGACGCGCACGAGCACCTGCGGCTGCGTTTCCTTGCAGATCGGAATCGAGCCGCAGCAAGCCCGGGATTCTCGGACGCGCGCGTCGATAATGATGTCGCGCCAGCGCGCGAGCTCGTCGTAATTCGGGCCGCCGAGCACGAGTCTGCACGGGCTGGCCGCCGCCGCCGCCGCCGCGCGGCCCCGCCAGCGCATGAACGCGATGACGCGCAGGTCCGGAATGTCTGCCCAGCTCTTGTTAGCGTCGCCGAGCAGCTCCTGCGGTCGCTCGTCGTGCGCTCGTCCCACGGCTTGAGCGTGACGTTGACGATGCCGGCCTGGTTGCCCCAGCCCGGCACGCTGATGATGCCGCGCTGGATCGTGCCCGAGTCGAAGTACGGCTTCAGCGCCTGCCTCGACCTTGATGCGCCTCGCGCGAGATCGCTCGTAGCTCGATGCCCTCGGCGGCCTGGATCATGCCGTTGAACTGTCCCTGATCCTCCGGCGGCGCGTACTCCTGCGGGATCATCCTGCAACGAGCCCGTAGGCGCCGAACGCAAGCAGCACGCACGACGCCGACCGACGAGCCACGGCGCCCTGAGCGTGCACGCGCAGCAGCGCCTGGTACTTGGCCGACATCCAATCGAACGCATTGTCGAGCCAGTGCGTGAGCCGGTTTTCGCTCGCGCTCGCAGTGCAGCAGCTTCGAGCACATCATCGGCGTCAGCGACAGCGCGAGCATGCTCGAGAAGATCACGGCCGCCGACATCGTGACGGCGAGCTCGGCAAAGATGCGGCCGATGCTGTCCTTGAGAAACGCCACCGGCGCGAACACGGAGACGAGCACGACCGTGGTCGCGATCACGGCGAACGCCACCTGACGCGTGCCGTTGAAAGCGGCGAGCAGCGGCGGCTCGCCTTCCTCGATGCGCCGGTGCGCGTTCTCGAGCACGACGATCGAGTCGTCGACGACGAGACCGATCGACAGCACGAGCGCGAGCAGCGTAATCGAGGTTGATGCTAGTAGCCGAACAGCGCCAGCACCGAGAACGCGGCGATCAGACAGACCGGGATCGTCACGAGCGGAATCAGCATCGCGCGCACGCTGCCGAGAAACACGAAGATCACGAGGCCCGACCAGCGCCGTCGTGATCGCGATCGTCCAGTAGACGGCCTCGATCGCGGCGCGAATGAACAGCGAATCGTCGCCGCTCGTGATCAGCTGCATGCCTTCGCGGCAGGTCGTCGTTGATGCGAGTCGACCTCGGCCTTGACCCCGTCGAGCACGTCGACCGTGTTCGCCGTCGACTGCTTGACGATGCCGAAGCCCGTCGTGTGCCGCCGTTCGTCCGGAACAGCCGCTGCGATCTCGCCGCGGCCCGACCTCGACGTCGGCGACTTCGCCCAGCCGCACGAGATGGCCGTCGGCGCCCTTGCGACGATCACGAGGTTGCGGAAGTCGTCGGCCGTCTGATAGTTGCGCGCGATCCGCACCTGAAAGTCGCGGTCGCGCGATTCGACGCGTGCCCGCCGGCAGCTCGAGATTCTCGCGGCGCAGCGCGTCTTCGATGTCGGTCACGGTCAGATTGCGCGCGGCCATCGCGAGCGGGTCGAGCCACACGCGCATCGACGGCCCGCCCGGCCCGAACATGTTGATCTGCGAGACGCCCGGAATCATCGGCGAAGCGATCGATGACATAACGCTCCATGTAATCGGTGAGCTCCATCATGCTCATCGTGTCGCTCGCGAGCGTGAGCCACATGATCGGCTGCGTGTCGGCGTCGGCCTTTGACACGCTCGGCGTCTCGACATCGTCGGGCAGCCGGCGATCACGCGCGAGACGCGGTCGCGAACGTCGTTTGCGGCTTCGTCGAGATTGCGGTCCAGCTGAACTCGACGGTCAGCTGCGAGCGCTCGTCGCGGCTCGTGGAACGGATCGACTTGACGCCCTTCGATGCCGCTGAGCTCACCCTCGAGCACCTGAGTGATTCGCGTCTCGACGATGTCCGCCGATGCGCCGGGATACGACGTTGCGACCTGGACGATCGGCGCAACGGTGTCGGGATATTCGCGCACCGTGAGATCGCGAAACGACAGCGCGCCGAAGCGCGACCAGCATGAGGCTCAGCACGGTCGCGAAGACCGGGCGTTTGACGGAGAGTGTCGGATAACCACATGGCGTTCGCTCGTGCAGCTTGCGCGTTCGATTAGCTGGCCGGCGAGCCTCTCGGCGGCTGCCGGGCTCGGCTCGCTGATGCGCTCGGCTCTGTGCGCTCTGCGAAGCGAACGCGGCATCCCGTCACGCAGCTTGATGATGCCCTCGGTCACGATGTGGTCGCCTTCGGCCAGCCCGCCGACCACCTCGACGACGCCGAAACGCCGCTCGCCGATCTCGATCTCGTGCTGACGCGCGACGAGATCGCCGTCCACGCGATAGACGTAGGCGTGGTCTCTGCACTTGAAGACGGCGCCTTCGGGCACGACGAGCGCATTAGCGCTCGGCCATCACGACCTGCACGGTCAGCAGCATGCCCGGGTCGCAGCGCCCGATCGCTCGTTCGGGACGTGCGCCCGCACCGTGATCGCCCGCGTTACGGGATCGACGCGCGAGCCGACGGTGCGCACGATGCCCTCGAACTCGCGATCCGGGTAGCTGGCGCTGCGCGCGAGCACGCGTCGCGCCGGGCTTCATGGCGCCGAGGAACGTCTCCGGCACCGTGAAGTCGAGCTTGATCGTCGAGATGTCGTCGATCGTCGTGATCGGCGTGTTCGGGGTGACGCAGCGTGCCGGGGCTCACCTTGCGGAAGCCGAGCACGCCCGCGAAAGGCGCCTGGATCAGACGGTCGCGTAGGCGCGCGACGACGGTGTTGAGACGCGCCTGCGGTTGCGGCTTCGCGCGAGCGCGCGACGTCGAGATCGGACGCCGACGCGAGTCCTCGGCCGCGAGACTCCTCGAGGCGCCGCAGTTGATTCTGCGCGTCGTCGAGGTTGGCGCGCGCCTCGGCGAGCAGCGCCTCTCTTCGCTGGTTCGTGAGCTCGAGGAGCACGGCGCCGGCTTCGACGAAGTCGCCGTCTTCGAAGTTGACGCTGCGCACCGTATCCGTGACCTTGGCACTCAACGTGACCGACTCGTTCGCTTGCGCCGTGCCGAGCGCATCGACGGTGTCGTAAAGCTCCTGATGCTTGACGCGCTCGACCGCAACGAGCGGCGCCTGCGCCCCCGAACCGCCGAAACCGCCCGGGCGGCCCGCCCCACCAAACGACTGGCCGCCTCTCGGCCCGGCAACCTGGGCACCGTCGTTGCGGCCCGTCAGATACCAGACGGCGGCACCGCCGAGCACGAACGCGACGACGATGAGGATTGCGTTTTTCATGAGCATCCGGTCACTTCGGGCTTGAGTCCGTGGTCGATTGGAGGTCGGCTTCCGTGCGGCACGCCACCGTGAGGTGGCTCGGGAGGCGGCGTAGAACCTCCGAAAGTATGCCACACGGCTCGCCGAGAGTCCGTTGCCCGAGTTACGCCTTTCGTCTCATTTTTTCTTAAGGTCCCGGCAGTTGCGACGGCCTCGGAGCCCCGCCCGCAGCCGCGAACGCCGCCCATGCCGCCGAGAAACGTCGCCGTCCCCGCCTGTCCTTCGGCCAGCATGCAGGCCTCGTGAACCTGCTGCGCGAGCGCTACCCGGACGCCAAAATCGACACGGACGGCGCCTCGCGATTGCCGGCCTGCAACACGTCGCGGCCCGCAACGTCGCCATGCGCCGCGGCGAGCGGCCGTTGCAGCGCATGGGGCGGCAACTAGCGGCCGTGTCGTCGGCATCCACGGTTGCGGTCAGATCGGCAGCGAGCTCGTAAAGTTGCTGCAGCCCGTCGGCTGTAACGTGCTCGCGTGCGACATCCGCGACCGCTCGGAATTCTATCTGCGCCACGGCGTCACGGCCGTTTCGTTCGGCAAGCTGCTCGAACGCTCGGAAGTGCTCTCGATTCATTTAACGGTTACGAGCCGCACACGCGGCCTCTACGACGCCGCCGTTCTCGATGAGCTTCGACGGGATTGCGTGCTCGTCAACACTGCGCGCGGGCGAATCGTCGATGACGTCGCGCGCAAGCAACGCTTGCGCGACGGGCGCATCGCGGCCGCCGGTTTCGACGCATTCGCCGTCGAGCCGCCCACCGACGACGAGCTGCTGAATCTGCCGAACTTCGTCGCCACGCCGCACATCGGCGCCGCTTCCGAGGAAGCGCGTTGGCGCATGGGCATCACGGCCATCGAGGGGCTCACGGACAATTTTCTTCCTGAGATCGGCATCCATCCGTTCGAAGACACTTGACGCTTCGCGACAGCGCACTCGCGGAACGTGGCGGTGACGGCTAACATACACTCATGAGTGCCCAAGCCTTGGAGAGAGCGCCTGGGATCGACGCGATGGTTTCGATCACCGCGCAAATTCCCGAAGATGCGATGAGCGCAAGCCTCCTCGGCACGGAACGAGTGGGACACGGCGCCCGTATACGCGAGGACGGACTGATCGCAACGATCGGCTATATCGTCCACGAGGCCGAGAAAGTTTGGATCGGCTCGCGCTCGGCCGCCGTGCCGGGCTTTGTCGTCGGCTATGACTTCGACAGCGGCTTCGCGCTCGTCAAGCCGACCATTCCGTTGCACGGCCCGAGCATGCGCATCGGCAGCGCCGCCACACTGCGCGTCGGCGACGCCGTGTCGGTCGTCAGCAGTGCAGCAAGCCAGCAAGCGGCCATTGCGGCCAACGTCGTCGCGAAGCAAGAGTTCGCGGGCCGCTGGGAGTACGTGCTCGACGAGGCGGTATTCACGGCGCCGCCGCATGACAGCTGGTCGGGCGCCGCGCTCGTGAGCCGCGACGGCGCATTGTGTGGCTTAGGCTCGCTCGTAATCCAAGGATTCGACGTCGGCGGCTCGACGAGCACGGTGAACATGTTCGTGCCGATCGACCTACTCATGCCCATCGTCGACGAGATTTGCGCCCACGGCCGGCGCGCCGCACCGCCGCGCCCGTGGCTCGGCGTGCTCGTGCACGACGACCAACACGATTTGACGGTGGTCGGCGTCTATCGCAATTGTCCGGCGGACAAGGCCGGGCTGCGACCCGGCGACGTGATCATCGGCATCGACGACCGACCCGTCGCAGGGCTCGCCAACATGTTCCGAAGCGTGTGGAGCCTGGGCAGCGCAGGCGTGGAAGTGCCCGTCGAGATCATGCGCGATACGAAAAAGCTCGAGTTGCTCGTTCAGTCCGGCGATCGCGCCGGCTTCCAGCATAAGGGCACGCTGCAGTAGCTACACCGACCGGCGGCCGGTTCTTCAGACAAGCGAAAGCCGGCGCGCAATGAGCGCGCCGGCTCCGATGAGTCATCCAGCCAGGCTCTTACTCTTCGCGGCGACGGTACGGACGGTGGCAACCGCCGCAGGCTTGGCCGACGGGCTGCACCATGCCCTTGGCTGCCTCGAAGCCGCTCTGCGAAGCCGTATCGGCCAGCGACTGCGCCGCGGTCTGAAGGTCGGCCGCCTTTTGCTGGAAGTCGTTCCAGTTCATCCAGATGTCCGGCAAAGCCGAGCTGCCCTTGACGGCGCTGTCCGGCGGAAAGCCTGCCGTGATCATGCCCGCGAGAGTGACCAAATCGTGCGCACCTTTCGTGAACTCGGCTTCGTCGACGGGAATGTCGCCCGAAGCCATGCCGCGCAGCCGACCGACCGTCCAGGCAATCACGGTCATCAACCCTTCACGATAGTGAAACGCTTGCGCTGCCGGAGAATCGTCTTCCGGAGCCGCACCGCCGCCGCACGATGCAAGCAGCAACGGCAGGACGAAAGCGGCAACGAGTGAACCCTTAGTGGACAAATTCTTCATTGTTCGACCTTTTGGTTATGCGCGCGAAGACCCGCCGCAGCATAAACAAATCGCGCTCGCGCCCGCAAGTTTTTGGCCGGAACGGACTCTCGAACGGCTCAGTTCACTCGGGTCGTGCGCGGCATGCGACGGCCGCGCGCGAGCCCTCGAGGCGATTTCTGTTCAACCGCTCGTTTTCGAGCGAGTTTTCAAGCTTTCGTCGACGACGAACAGATCCGTCAGCAGCGCGCGCAGATGAATCGACGCATTGAGATTGTCGATGAGTTGCGAGCTGATGTCGGGACGCGAGAGCACGAGCCGCACCGCACCGCGAGCCACACGCGCATCCGCGTCCAGCGCAGCGAAAAACGGCCGCCGCCTGGCTCTCGAGATCCGCGTCGACGCTTCGCGCGCAAGCCGTCACCGCGGCTCCGAGCCCGTCGAGCGCGGCGTCCATGGCCTCCAAGAACTCACGCACGTTGCGACCTGCCGCTGCGCCTTTGTCGGTGTCCCGACCCTGCGCAGCATAGGCGAGCATGAACTCGTAACCCGACTCGATCGCATCGATACGTCGATCGAGAACGGCACGCGGGATCGGAATCGTCGTCGTCATGAGTCTACCTGCCACCGTTTCGGGATCATGATGCTCTGAGTATTCGTCACGCGTGATCCAACCGCGAATCATCGAGCGCGTGAACGACCACTTCTCCGGCCGCAGCGCGAAATACACGTGCATCATGACCATCGTGATCAACGTGAGCGCAGCCAAGTCGTGCAGCACGTAGATCGAGTCCCCACGTGTCGTCGGAAAGCCAATACGGATTCGGCGCCCCACCAGGGCGTGTCGATCTTCTTGAGCATGAGCAGCCGCCGGTCACGATCGCCGAGAGCAGCACGAGCGTGAACAGATGATGGATGAGCTTCTGCGCAAACGAGTACTTGCCGGGCTTCGCTCGGCGCCCGGCCCGCCGAGCCGCAGTGTCGTGCGCAAAATGCCGAGCGCGTCGCCGAGCATCGGCACGACCAATCCAAATCGCACTCACGCGCTGCCAGAACAGCGCCCGAATCGCATGGAACGCCACCGCAGCCATGAGCACGAGGCCGGCAATCCAGTGCACGGTGAGCCAGCCGAACTTCAGGCCGAGAATCGGCAAGAATGCCGGTGCCGAGCAGCGTGAGCACGCACGCCGCGGCAACCCAGTGGAACACGCGGTCCGCAAGGGCGTGGCGAACGATCCTGGCCGTCGCAGCAGCTACGCCGACTTGCAGTCCCGAAGAGTACGTCACGAATTCAGCAGGCTATCGTCGTTCTGGCGCGAGAATCCATCGATAAAGCGCATGGCCGACGATCAGCGCACAGCCGACGCCGACGAACACCCAGATGCAGATCCCACGACATCCCTTGTAGAACCTCGCGGCCGTAGACGTCTCGACTGACTCGGAACAATTCCACGGCCCGCTACCCTTCGGCGTCGCGCAGGGTCGATCAAGCGTCGCGAACGGCGCGCGTGACGAGGTTCTGCAACAACGGGATCTTGAAATGGTTGTAGTTGAGCGGCGTCGCGCCGCGCATCGGCGCTCTGACCCGCGAGCGCAGCCGTCTCCGCCGTCTTCGGCTGACCGGTGACGACCTGCTCGACGACGGTGAGTCGTCGCGGCACGCACTGCACGGCGCCGGCTGCGATCCGAATGCGATCGACCTTTTCGGACCCGGCATCGCCGCTCACGAACATTGCCGCGGCGATGTTGACGAGCGGGAAATCCCAGGTGTTGCGGTCGGCGACTTTCTCGAAATAATGGCGCGCGCCGCTCCATTCGGTCGGCAGGCGGATGGCCGTGAGCACGTCGCCCTTGCCTTTCTCGATAACCGTCATGCGCTCGATGTCGACGCCCGGCCCCACGAAAAACTCCTCGGCTGGAACTTCACGTTGACCGCCCGGCCCCGTGATTACCATCCGCGCATCGAGCGCGACGAGTGCCGGCGCGGTGTCCGACGGCGAGACGGCCACGCAGCGAGCCGCCCCCCAGAGGCAATGCTCGCGATTTTGCCCCTCGGGCGTGTCCGCGTAGCAGCGGTTGCCACCGGCGCGATAGCAATTCACGCCGTAGCGGTAATACCAACAACGTGCGTCTTGGCAAACGTTGCCGCCCACCGTGCCGGTATTTCTGATCTGCGGGCTCGCCACCCGGCCGGCAGCCTTGGCCAGTAGACCGTAGCGGCCCGTGATGGGCTCGCTCGTGGAGACTTCCGTCAGCGTAGTGAGCGCACCGATTTCCACGCCGCCATCCGACGTCTCGCGAATACCGCGAAGATCGGCGATGCCCGAGAGATCGACGACGTACTTCGGCCGCTTGATGCGATCTTTGAACCAGTCGAGGCTGTCGTTGCCGCCGGCCATGGCCCACCCGTCGGGGCCGAATTTCGTGAGCAAATCCACGGCACCGGCGACGGTGTCGGGTTGGTAGAGCTCGAATCCCGCCATCATGTCTCTGGACATAGCCAAAGCTCCTTATGAGTGAATGCCGCCGGTCGCGCCCGTCATGCCTTGCTGACGCGCTCGCCCGACTCCGCAGCGCGCAACACCGCATTCAAGTAGTGATCGTATGCGCCACACCGGCACAGGTTGCCCGACAGCGCATGCCGAGCTTCTTCGCGACTGGGCTTCGGATTGACTTTGAGCAGCGCTACGGCGGACATGATCTGGCCCGGCGTGCAAAAACCGCACTGCGGGCCGAGCTCGTCGATCATGGCTTGCTGAACCTTGTGAAGCTCGCCGTTCGGCCCCTCGAGACCCTCGATCGTCGTGATCGAGCGGTTGCGCACCGCATGCGTGAGCGTCGAGCAGGAGTAAGTCGCGACATCGTCGATGAGCACCGTGCACGCGCCGCATTCGCCGCGATCACAGCCGAGCTTGGTGCCCGTCAAGCCGAGCTTGTAGCGCAATGTCATCGCGAGCGTCTCCTGCGGCAAGACGTCGACGCGGCGCATCTGCCCGTTCACGTTGAGCGTGAGCATGCGCTCGACGCCACCGGCAGATCCCTGCTCGCGCGAGCATCCGCCGATCGTAAACAAGTAGCCCGCTGCCGAGACCGCGGCACCTGACGCAATCACCCCTTTGATGAATTGACGCCGAGACGTCGCGCGCGAAGCGAGCGACTCGAGCGGACCCGAATCGTACCGAGGCTCCGGAAAGCCCTTGGACCGGTCGTGGGTGTTGTCGGACATGAGGAGCTCTCCCCTTTAAGATCGGCGATCGCAGTGCGATCTCATCACGATGCTAGGTTAAAAGCGGGCCCCGCTCAACTGGCCAAGACCCGCTCGAAGCAGCGCCGCGCAAGTCTCTTACCCCCTCACACTCAAGCCGTGTTCACGTCGAGCGGGCCGTGCGACTGGGGCTGTCCCGCAACCGCGTTGACGATCATGTCCGGCACGACGGGCGTTCGGTTGAAATACCGTCCGCCGAGCGCGTCGGAGATCGCGCAAAGCAGCGCCGCCGCGGCGCAGC
Organism: uncultured Gammaproteobacteria bacterium; assembly: GCA_963786385.1. GTDB lineage: Bacteria > Pseudomonadota > Gammaproteobacteria > Steroidobacterales > Rariloculaceae > FEN-1219. The sequence continues at coordinate 282,581 of CAWAYS010000002.1, read as the reverse complement.
CGTGCACGGGCTCGCCGACCCCTTTTGCGCCCACGGGATTCTGCGGATCGGGGATGTTCGACCGCGCTCGCGGCCATGCTTCGGCGGCACGTCGAGATACGACGGCGGCTTGGCCATGCAGCAGCCCGACGTTGCCGGGCAGCCCGTTCTGCGGATCGTAGATGTGCCGCTCGTGCGTCGGCGAAGCCGAATGCCCATCACTGCGCCGCTTTTGATCTTGCGTCTCGAGACCCATCGGGTGGATCACGGTGCCGCAGTCGGCGACGCCGAGGTAATCGAGGATCTCGAACTTGCCGGTCTCGAGATCGAGCTCGATCTCCATGAAACCGGCCGCGAGCGCCGGCGACCGTACCGGTCGCGATCGAGGTTGTCCTTGGCGACGCCGATCAGCCCCGTGCCGGCGAGCGCCGCGACCGACGCCTTGGTCATCTCGTTGATTTCGTCGGGCATCTCGTGGCCGTCGAACTTGCCGCCGAGCTCGATCGCGCGCTGCGCCGCGGCCGCATAGCTCAAGCTGCTTGGCTGGGATCGGTCTTGCAAGAACACGGTCTCGTTCGCCGATATCGTAGTCGTCGGGCATGCCGCCGAGATCCATGGCGGCGATCTCCTTGAGCTTCGCCGACCGCGTCCATGGCCGCCACGTAGTTCGTGCGCGTCATCGTGAACGACGTGTTGCTGCCGAACTGACCGAGATTCCACGGCAAGTGCTTACGGCTGTCGCCGCGCACGACGACGCAATTCTCCCAAGCGCACTTGAGCACCTCGGCCGCGACGCGCGACGTGCCGCTGTGCGAGTAGGTGCCGAGATTGCCGACGCCGGTGTGAATATTGAGCTTGCCGTCGGGCGTGATCCGCACGAGGCCGTCGAAGCCGTTGCCGCCGGCCGGGTGGAATGCCTGCCCGACGCCGACGCCGCCACCTTCGAGCCCGTGCGCTGGCCGCTGCGCGCGCTTGCGATCGGCCCAGCCGAATCGCTGCGGCGCCCTGGTCGAGCGCTTCGCGCAGGTGCGCGCTCGTGACGCCGCCCTGCATCGCGCCGAACTTCGTCTCGCCATCCGGGGCGTTCAGCGCGCCGGATCGCGAGCCGGTCGACGCCGAGCTGGCGAGCCGCTTTGTCGATGAGCGGCTCGACGGCTGCCGCGATCTGGTTCTGACCCGGGCCGCGCTGCGGCCCGCGCGGCGGCGTGTTCGTCAGCGACCGGCACGCCGCGAAACCGCATCGCCGGCGGCGTATAGACCAGCGACACGGCCTCGGCCGCCGAGAGCCAATCGTTGAAGCCCGTGTTCGGACCGTTTTCCTGCACGACGTAGAGGTCGGCCGCCGTCACACTGACCGTCCGCGTCGAAAACCGAGCTTCAGATCGCCCCTGAAAGCCCGCGCCGCGCCGAGCCGCAAGTAGTACTCCTCGTGGCGCGCTGATGCGCATCATGACGGGACGGCTGATCTTCTTCGACATGAGCGCCGGCACCGCGACGATCGGATAGGCGCCGCCCTTCGAGCCGAAACCGCCGCCGCAAAACTCGGCGATGAAGACGAGGTCCGTCGGGCTCGATGCCGATGAAGCGTGCGACCTCGAGGCACCGGGAAGCTCTGGCTCTGCGACGAAGCGTGCAAGATGCACTTGCCGTTCTGCCAGTAAGCCATGGCCGTGCGCGGCTCCATCGAGTGGTGCGAAACGCCGGCGGTCACGAACGTCTCGTCGAGCACGAGCTCGGCTGCCGCGAAGCCCGCATCGACGTCGCCGTAGGACCACTCCGCCGATCGGCCTTACCGAGCGGCAAGCTGCCCCTTCGCCGGCCGCGGCGAAGTCTTTGACGCGCCCACTTGAGCTCTGCACGCTCGACGCCGGGATTGGCGACGTTACCGTTCGTGCGCGCGTTCGGTGCCGCCCGGATAGAGGCTCTCGAGCGGATCGACCGTGAACGGCAGCTCCTCGAGATCGAGCTTGATCTTTCTCGAGCGCCTCGGCTGCGATCGCCTCGTCTCGGCGGCGACCGCAAGAATCGGCTGACCGACGATACAGAGGCTCGTTGGTCAGAATCGGCTCCTGCGGGCGCGGGCAAGCTCGGCACCTCGTCGGCCGTCAGCACCCCGACGCACGCCGGGCATGGCGAGCGCCTCGCTGGTATCGAGGTTGCGTGACGCGCGCGTGCGGCATCGGGCTCGTGAGCAGCCTGCAGAACACCATGCCGTCGGCGCGAAAGTCCTCGGCGTACTTGGCCTTGCCGGTGACTTTGGCCTCGACGTCGGGCGGCGTGAAATTCTTGCCGAGCAGGTGTAGGCCATTGTACTCTCCCCTGGGGCTCGGCATGGCAGACCTTGCTGGATTCCGCCGTGGCGCGGGGTCTGCGAATTCGTCGATCATACCCAAGAAGACACGCCGTGGCACGCGGCCGCAGCGCGGCCCGCGCCGGCCTCAAACCGAGATTGCGAGCGAGGGCTCGTCGAGCGCGGCCCGCTGCTCCTTGAGCGCGAGCACGTGCTGCTCCCAGTAGCGCGGCTCTCGCGAACCACGGAAACGCCCGCGGGAATGCCGGATCGGCCCAGCGCCGCGCGATCCAGGCCGTGTAGTGCATCATGCGCAGCGCCCGCAGCGCCTCGATCAGTTGCGAGCTCGCGATAAGTCGAAATCGCAGAACTGGCCGTAGCCCTCGAGCAGATCGCCGAGCTGGAGCGCCCATTTCCTCGCGCGACCCCGACAGGAACAGCCACAGGTCCTGGACGGCCGGGCCGTTCATGCAGTCGTCGAGATCGACGAAGTGCGGGCCCGGCATCGGTCCACAGCACGTTGCCGCGATGGCAATCGCCGTGAATTCTGAATCGTGCGGTAGTCGCGCCGACCTCGATGAACGCCCGCTCGACGGCGTCCAGCAGATCGTGCCGTGACGCTTCGTAGCTCTCGACGAGATGCGCCGGGATCCAGTCGGTCGCGAGCACGTCGTCGACGGACTCGCGCGCCGAGTCCGCTCGCGCGACAGCGTCGGTCGCGCCTCGAAGCGCCGTCGGCGCGCCCACGCGCATGCATGCGCGCCGAGAAAGCGGCCCATCCATTGCCGCTCCTCCTCGGTGCCGAGCTCGGGCCAACGACCGCCGCGACGCTCGAAGAGCGCGAACCGATAACCGCCATGCTCGTGCAGCGTTTCGCCGTCGACGACGAGCGGCGGCACGACCGGGATCTCGCGCGCCGCGAGCTCGAGCGAGAACGCGTGCTCCTCGAGGATCGCCTCGTCGACCAACGGCCGGGACGGTAGAACTTCGCGACGATGAAGCCCGATTCCGTGCCGATCTGGTAGACGCGGTTCTCGTAGCTGCCGAGCGCGAGGATGCTGCCCGTGCACTCCACGTCGCAGTCCTCGACGGCATCGAGAATCACGTCGGGCGTAAGCGACGCGTAAGGGACATCGTTGCTCATGAGTGGGCGGCTCCTGCCATTGGCTCGAGCGCCGCGCAGAACACGGCCATCGCTTCGTCGAGCGAACGTTCGCGCGGCAACGTGGCGCGCGTCTCGCCCGCGAGCGGTGTCTCGGCGAGGCGCGCGTAAACCCACTCGGCACCGCGATGAAAGTCGGGCGTGACACCGACCGACGCGTAAGTTTCGGCGATCTCGTGCATCTCGCCCGTGAACCGTGCCGCGGTCGCGGCGAGAAACGGCACGCGCGCGCGCATGCGCCGCAGGGCCTCGCCCTGGCTGCCTTCGAGCTCGCGCATGAACGCCTTGCGGATGCCGAGCCGCTCGGCCGCGAGCAGCACGGCCGTGAGCAGCGCATCCGTTCCTTTGTTCAACGAAGCATAGGCCATCTTGATCGCCGAGGCCGCGCCCACGGTCTCGCCCATGTCGATCATCTCGATCTCGGCACCCGCCAGAGCGAGCACGGCGCGCCGCGCAGGACCGGCAACGTAGAACCGCACGGGCGAGCGATCGGGGCGCGGCGCCGGGCCGACGATGCCGGCATCGGCGAAGGGCGCGAGCGACGCGAACGTCGCAGCCATCGCGCGAACCTTGTCCGGCGCGATCGCGTTGCAGTCGGCGAATACGGGCGCCGCACCCGTCGCCGCCATCGCCGCGCGCCACCTGCGGCAGCGAAATCCGCTGCGCGCGGCCGGCGGCACGATCGACAGCAGCAGATCGGCTTCGCGCACGACGGCGTCGAGCGAGCCCAAGTCCTCGAGGCCGGCCCGCAGGGCGAGCTCGCGCGAGTGCGCGCCGCGCCCGCCCAGGCTCGTCACGACGCGAAAGCCCGCGCGCATCAAGGCCGCACCAACCGCACTGCCCATGTCTCCCGTGCCGATCACGGCCACCTTCGTGTCGCTGCTCATTGCCATCCCCGAGCCGAAGCATTCCTGTTAAACCGGTCGATCATAGCAATGAGCGTGCACCGAGAGCCCGTGGCCGCACGCGCATGGCGCATGGTTTAATCTCGCCCAATGTCTTCCGTGGGCTCATCGGCGACGCTTGGCGGTCGCACGCGCTGGTATCCGGTACCGCTTCGGCGGCCAGCGCGCCGGAGAGCACTCGTCGCGGCGCTCCTCGCCGCGCTGCTCCCGCTCACGGTGCTCGCGCAGACCTCGGAGACCAAGGACGTGAACGACATCATTCCCTTCCCCGTGACCACGGAAACGCTCGACAACGGGCTCAAAATCATCGTCATGCCGATGCCGAGCGACGGGCTCGTCGGCGTTTTGGACGATCGTGCGCACCGGATCGCGCGACGAGTACGAACCGGGCCGCACGGGCTTCGCGCACTTCTTCGAGCACATGATGTTTCGCGGCACGCAACGCTATCCCGGCCGAGCTCTACCACAGCATCATGACCGGCATCGGCGCCGATGCGAACGCCTACACGACCGACGACTACACGGCCTACCATGATTCGTTCGACTGCGGCGGACCTCGAACCCGTCATGCAGCTGGAAAGCGACCGCTTTCAGCACCTGTCCTATGCGAAAGCCGCGTTTCAAACCGAAGCCGGCGCCGTGTACGGCGAATACCGCAAGAACGCGCACGAGCCCGCTGTTCGCGCTGTACGAGACGCTGAAGGCGACGGCCTTCGAGAAGCACACGTACGGCCATACGACGATGGGTTACGAGCGCGACATCGCGGCGATGCCGACGCTCTACGACTACTCGCGCGAATTCTTCGCCCGCTACTACCGCCCCGAGAACACGGTGCTGTTCGTCGCCGGCGACGTCGAACCCGCGGGACGTGATCTCGCTCGCCGAGAAGTACTATTCGGAACTGGCAGCGCGGCTACGTGCCGCCGAGCATTCCGACAGAACCGGAGCAGCGCGGCGAGCGGCACTTCGAGGTCCGTTACGACGGACGGACGTTGCCGATCATCTGCGGTCGCCTACAAATTGCCGGCCTTCGATCCGGCAGATCCCGTCCGCGTGGCGGCGGACCTGCTCGTCGATCTCGCCTTCGGCGAGACGAGCGACGCCTATCAAGCGCCTCGTGCTCGACGAGCAGAGTCGTCGAGTTCCTCGACGCAACCGCCAGCCGCAATCGCGATCCGACGCTGCTCGACGTATACCGCGCGCGTCAAGGACCCGGCCAAGATCGACTACGTGCTCGGCGTCATCGATCAAACCGTGGCCGAGTACCGGACGGCGCCGCCGGATCCTGACCGGCTTGCGGCTTTGCAGCCGCGCCTGCATTACGGATTCCTCATGAGCCTGCAAACACCGGATCGTGTCGCCGCACGGCTTGCACCGTTCATCGCGCTCAGCGGCAACCTCGAAGGCGTGCGCGAGCTGTACGCGACGTACGCCGCCGTGCGTCCGGAGGACGTGCAGGCCGCGGCCGAACGCTATTTCGATGCCGAGCGGCGCACGGTCGCCGTGCTCAGAGGACAACAGTGACGCGCACCGATGTCTGCGCGTATTTGATCATCGCGGCCGCGGTCAGCGGCTGCAGCAGAAGCCGATGCACCCGAGGTGAACTGACGTGGTAATGAATGAACGTTCCGGCCGACCCGACGATATCTGCGTCGGTGTCGTTTGCGGTCGGCTCGCAAAACGACCCGCCCGGCAAGGAAGGACTCGCCTATCTGACGGGCCAGATGCTTGCCGATGCGGCCACGCAGGCGAACTCGCTCGAAGTCATCCTCGAGAAGCTCTACCCGCTGGCCGCGGGATACGAGATACGCGTGGATCGGGAACGCACGACGCTCACGGGCCGGACGCACCGCGACAATGTCGCGCCCTACCTCGACCTCTTTACGGCAGCCTATCTGCATCCTGCCTTCAACGAATCCGACTTCCAACGCATCAAGAACGATGCGATCAACGACCTCACGAACACGCTGCGGTACTCGTCAGACGAAGAGCTCGGCAAAGCCGCGCTCGAAGACTTCGTGTTCCGCGGCACGCCCTATGCGCACCCCCCGGAGGGCACGGTGCAAGGGCTACAGTCCGTGACGCTCGAGGACGTGCGCAAGTTCTATCACGAGCATTTTACGACCGAGAGCGCGCTGCCGGGCATCGGCGGAGGCTTCGACGCCCGGACCGTGGAAATGCTCGGACGCTCCATCGAGGCACTGCCCAAAGCGCCGCCCACCGCGCCGCCGCCGATCGAGCCCGCACCGATACACGGCCGACAGGTCTTGCTGATTTCCAAGCCCGGCGCGGACGCCTCCATCAGCTTCGGCTTCCCGCTCGACGTGCGCCGCGGCGATCGCGACTTCTACGCGCTATGGATCGCAAATTCGTGGCTCGGCGAGCATCGCAACTCCGCGAGCCACCTCTACCAAGTCATCCGCGAGGCGCGCGGCCTGAACTACGGTGACTACTCCTACATCGAAGCCTTTCCGGAGGGCGGCCACCGCGAGATGCCGCCCGTAAACGTGCCGCGTCGCCGGCAGCTGTTCGAGGTATGGATCCGCACGCTACCGAACGACAAGGCGCGTGTTCGCGCTACGCGCCGCGCTGCGCGAGCTCGCCGCCCTCGTCGACCACGGCCTCACCGAGGAGCAGTTCGAGCTCCGGCGCGCCTTCTTGAGAAAATACGTCTGCACTTCGCCGAAACGACAGCGGCACGACTCGGCTACGCCATCGACGACCGGTTCTACGGGCATCACCGACGAAGGCCACCTGGCGAAATTTCGCGCGCATGATGGACGAGCTCACGCTCGACGACGTCAACGCCGCGATCAAGCGCCACTTGCAGTATGCGAACGTCGAGATCGCGATCGTGACGGGCGACGCGGACGGGCTGCGCAAAGCGCTCGTGAGCGGCGAGCCGACGCCGATCACCTACGACACGCCGAAATCCGACGAGATCGCGGCCGAAGACCAACGGATCGCCGCGTTTCCGCTCGACGTCGCGGCCGACGCCGTCACGGTCGTGCCGGTCACGGAGGCATTCGAGAGATAGCCGCCGCGCACTCTCGGCTGCGCGCGCCGATCAGCTCAGAACACGCTGCAAGAACGGCAGACTACGCTCCATGCGGTAATCGATGCCCGAGTGCGTGTCGTCGAACTCTTCGTAGCGGTGCGGCACGGCGTGCTGCTGTAGGCGCTTCGACAGCAGCCGGCTGCCGTAGTGAATGTGGTACTGATCGCGCCATCCGCAATCGATGAAAATGCCGCGCATCGTGCGTAGGTTCTTTGCGTACCGCGCGACGAGGTTCACGGGATCGTGCTTGAGCCACGTCCGCCACCGCGGCGCGATGAGCTCTCCGGTCTCCAAGTTGAACGGCAGCCGGAAGCCGTTCGGTGCCTTCGGATCGGGATCGTAGGTGGCCGCCATGGCGAGATTCATGAGGCAGTGGACCTCGGCATCCGTGAGCTTGCCCTTGTTCCAAACGTTCTGCAGAAATCGCCGTACGCGCCCGTCGTCGACGCCTTCCGCAGAGCCCGCGGCAACCTTCACGACGTCCACGGGACCCTCCGTGAGCGGCGGCCGGCGATGCTTGGCCAGTTCGTTGAGCGTGTTCGGCCAATCGCAGTAGTAGACGAAATCGAAGTACGCGTCGCCGGAGTGGTTCGCGACCGCGCCCCAGTAGCGCGTGTACTTCATCGCGTGAATCATCGCTCCGTATCCGCCGGAGGACTTGCCGAAGCAGCCTCGATGCTCGCGCGTTGCGAGCGTCCGAAACTCGCGGTCGACGAACGGCACGAGCTCGCGCGTGAGGTAGTCGGCGTAGGAGCCGATCGCCGCAGAGTTGATGTACTGGTTGCCGCCGAGCGCCGTGAAGCAGTCCGGGAACACTATGATCATCGGCCCCATCTTGCGCTCGTGAACGAGCCGCGCGGCACGCTCCGGTACGTTTTCCTCGAAGTTGCGCCAAGCCGTGTGTGAGCGGCCCGTGCCCGTGTAGCCGACGAGATCGTAGACGACCGGAAATCGCTTGCCGGACGAGCGCCCGAGGCCTTGATCGTATTGCGGCGGCAGCCAGACATCGAGCAGCCGCACGTGCGGATCGCCGAGCGGGTTGTCGGCCAGCACCGTGGACGTATGCTCGAGCGTCACGAGCCTGCCGGGCGACCACGTCGACCTCTTGAGCGCCATGAGATTCACCAGATCGTAACGACGCCGAGCATTCTGCCGCATCCTTCCTCGCGCCGCGAACACTCGCGACGCGACTCGTTACCTGCCTTCGATGCGGTTGCGCTCTCGAATCGCCTGCCAATCGAGCGCAAACGCCACGACGACGATCACGAGGTACAGCGCAGCCAGAACACTGAAACGACCGCGAAGCACCGAGACGAGCACGAGCAGACCGAGTGCGCCGTAGAAGAAACGCAACCCCGACGGCAACGGACGGCGGTATCGATGGCCGCAAGCCCGGCAGCGCGTGCCGACGAAGCCGAGCAACGACAGCGTAGGCGGATTGGCCGACGGCTCACCGCACTCCGGACAGCGCACCACGCCGACCGGAAGCCGCGTGAGCTGCCGCCGCCTCACGAGACCAACGAAGAACAGCAGCACGATCCCGCCGACGAGCAACGCGAATCCGATGAGAGGAATCACGCGGCTACTTGAACTTGGCGCGAAGCTCGAGACGGTTGATCTTGTTGGTGCCCGTCTTCGGCAGCGACTCGACGAAGAAAACCTCGACGGGCCGCTTATATTTGACGAGCTCGCTCTTGCAGTAGTCGAAAAACTCTTCGTCGGTCATCGATTGACCGCGGTCGAGCACGACAAAGGCGACGATCACTTCGCCGAGACGCGCGTCGGGCTTGCCCACGGTGGCCGCCTCGCGGATTTTCGGATGATTGAACAGCACTTCGTCCACCTCGCGCGGATAGACGTTGTAACCGCCCACGATGACCATGTCCTTCTTGCGGTCGACCAGGAACAGGAAGCCCTCGTCGTCGACGTAACCGATATCGCCGGTGTACATCCATCCGTCGCGCAGTGCAGCCCGCGTCTCCTCGGGCTTCTTGCGATAACCGAGCATGAGCTGCGGACCGTGCACTCTGACCTCGCCACGCTCGCCGAGCGGCAGCACGTTGTCTCCGCTGTCCAGATCCACCACCTCGATCGTCGTCTCCGGCACGGGATTGCCGACCGACAAAATCTTGCGCTTGCCGTCGAGCGGGTTCAGGCAAAACGGCGCACCTTCCGACATGCCCCACCCTTCGAGCAGCGGACAGCCCGTGCGCTCGCGCCACTCGCGGTGCAGATCCTCCGGACACGGCGCACCGCCCGATATGCAGTACTTCAACGACGAGAAATCGGTTTGGTCGAACAACGGGCTCGTCAGCGCGCCCATATATATAGGTGCCGGCCCACCGCCGAAGACCGTGATTCGGTGCTCGCCGAGCGCCCGTACGACTTTGTCCGGATCGTAGCGCGACACCATGACGAGTGTGCTCTGAGCGTAGATCGGGACCCAGGTCGCATAGCCCAGTCCCCAAATGTGAAACATGGGCGCCACATTCAGGAAACGTTCGCGGCCGGTTTCGCACGGCCACACGCTGCAATGCTGGATGAACGACCACATGAGCCCGCGGTGTGTGTGATTCACGCCCTTCGGGATGCCCGTGGAACCGCCCGTGAAGATCAACAGCGCAAGATCGTCGGCCGTCGGCAGGGCGTCGGAATCGAGCGCGAGCGTCGCGTCCGCGACCCAAGGATCGAGGCTGCCGGGACCCAGCTCGAGACACTGCGCGATACCGAACTTGGCAGCCAAGGCGCGGGCCTTCTCGGCCGTGGCCGGATCGTGCATGAGCAACGTGCCGTCGACGTCGACGAGCACGCGTTCGAGCTCGTGTGGCGTCAGGAACGGATTGACGGGCGCGACTTGGGCACGCGTCGCCATCACGGCCATGATCGCGACGTCCATCTCGATGGAATTCGCCATCATGAGGACCACGCGATCGCCCGCACCGACACCGGCCGCCGCAAGACGTGCGGCGAGACCGGCGACGGCCCGCCCGAACTCCGCATAACTGATCTGCCGCTCTTCGTAGATCACGGCCGTGACGTCGGGATGATTCTCGACGGCAGCGAGCAACATGTGCGGCAGGCTGTCGTAGTGCGGCAGGCGCGGATCGGTCTTGCGCGGTGCGCTCACGCGTGATGGCTTGGTCATACTCAACTGCTCTTGATATTCGCGATCGCGAGCCACAAGAAGAAGGCGAGCACACCGACCAGCGCAATCGCGGTCGCCGGCCGGTTCTTGAAGCGCTCGCCGACCCAGCTCGACCTGCCATTGAACATGAGCAGGGTCAGCGCAAGCAACGGGAAGACATACGCGCCGATGACCGTATAGATCTTCTGAACCTCGCGGAAGCTCGAGAACAGCCCGACCATGGGAACGAAGGCGAGCAGCGCGAGGTAGATCCGGTAGGGAACCGCACGGGTATCGATCGTAATGGGGTCGCCGGGCTTAGCCGTCGTGAGGCGCCAGCAGTCCGCGAACAGATACGGCACGGACTGCCAAACGCCGAGCAGGCTGCTGAACACGGCGCCGAAGGTACCGGCGAGAAACAGCCACTTGCCCGCCGGTCCGAGCTCCTGACCCAAACGCTCCGACAGCGTTACGAGCAACCCCGTCCCCTCGCCCTCGATGTGCACCGTCGTACCGACGATAACCATCGCGACGCCGAACACGGCGGTCATGACGTAGCTCGACGCGAGGTCGAGCCGGCAGACCTTCAAGTCCTGCTGCGTGGAGCGCCCTTCCTCGCGCAGCCAATAGCCATAGCACAGCACGGTCAGCGTGCCGCCGATGCCGCCGATCAGCGCGACGGTCCAGGTCAACGCTTCGCGTCTGAATCGGGAATCCGCGGCACGAACAGGCCCTCGAGCACGCGCCCGGTGCCGGGCCAAAGCACTATCGCCGTGGTGACGACGGTCACGAACATTACGCCGATGCAGATTCGCATCGCGCGTTCGAATACCCGGTAGCCGCCGCGCAAGACGAGCACGAAGCCGACGAGTCCCGACGCAACGCCGAACACGATCTTGCCCGTTCGCGCGTCGGCGAACACCGGCAACATCGCATGCAGCGTGACGCCGCAGGCGCTCATCTGCGCGGAACCGACGAAGAACGACCAAAGCAAGAGGTACGGCAGGAACAGCCAAATCACGCCGCGGCCGAGCCGGTGAGCCGCGCCTTCGAGCAGCGTCTCGCCCGTCGCGAGTTGCCAGCGCGCGAGACCTTCCGTGACGACGAACTTCAAGAACGCTCCGACGATGACGGCCCAGAGCACGGTCGTGCCGAGCAGACCGCCAACGAAGCTCCCGGTCGCGAGGTCGCCGCCGCCGACGCCCGTGGCGGCGAGCAGAAGACCCGGCCCGATCAGGAGCAACAAGGAGGACGGCTTCGTCTTTCGGCTCATCGGTTTTTCTTGCTGCGCGGTCGGGCGCCGAGCCGCGATCGGCGCCCCTTGGTGAAGACCCACGGGAAAGTACCATGTGGGCATTGCGTTCTGGTAGCGTGGCACCATGAGCCCGTCATCCGGCAAGCCTCGCAGGCGTCGTCTCGGGCGGCATATTGTCTGGCTCGTGCTGAGCGGAATCGTATTCCTGGTTCTCGGCCCGGCGCACGGCCAGGACGACGACTCGAACACCGATCGCATGGACGCCGAGTTTCATTTCGCGCGCATGATCTACCAGGACTTACAGCAGCGCGGCGGCGGTTTCGGCCGCGGCTTCCGGCGCGGCGGCTTTCGTGGCGGCTTCGGCCGCGGTTGGTGGATGCAGGATTGGCCCGAGGCCGAGACGCATCTGCGCCAGGCCGTGCAGCGCCTGACACGCATCGACGACGGCGCGTCGGTCGCCGTCGATCTGCACGACGGCCAAGTGTTCGACTACCCCTGGCTTTATGCGACGCAAGTCGGCTATTGGGACTTGAGCGACGACGAGATCGCGATGCTGCGCGAGTACTTGCTGCGCGGCGGATTTCTCATGACCGACGACTTCTGGGGCGACGGCGAATGGCAGGTCTTCAAGGAAGCGATGACGCGCCTGTTCCCCGACCGGCCCATCGTCGAGATCCCGGGCGGCAACGACGCCGTGCTGCACGTGCTTTACGACATCGATTCATTCACCCAAATACCGGGGCTGCGGCACCTCGGGTACGGCTACGACCCGGCCACGGGACGTATCCCGGGACTGCCCGAGCCCCATTGGCGCGGCATCTATGACGACAAGGGCCGCCTCATGGTCGCGATCAATTTCAATCAGGATGTCGGCGATGCCTGGGAAGAGGCGGACACGCCGTCCTACCCGGAACCCATGACGGCGCTCGCCTATCGCGTCGCGATCAATTACGTCATCTACGCGATGACGCATTGATCGGAGCGCCGCTCAGCGCAAGCTCGGCCCCGCGAGCGGGACGCCGAGCGCCTCGTGCACCTTCGAATCGGCCACGCGCGACGTGAACCATTGCGGATACGGCACTCGAGGCTTGGTCGCCTCTTCGAGCTTCGCGAGATCGTCCGCGTCGAGTTTCACATCCGTGGCCCCGACGTTGTCGTCGAGCTGCTTCAGACTCGAGGCACCGATCAGGATCGTCGACACGGCGGGCCGCGTGAGCAGCCACGCGAGCGACACTTGCGCGGGCGTTGCACCGTGCTTGGCGCCGATCGCGTGCAGCAGGTCGATGAGGTCGTAGCCGCGCTCGCGGTCGTAAGGCAGAAAATCGAAACCGCTGAGCCGATCGCCGCTGTCGCCTTTCGGCTTGTCGCGCGTGTACTTGCCGCTCAGGAACCCACCCGCGAGCGGACTCCACGCCATCACGCCGATGCCGGCGTCGAGACAAAACGGCACGACCTCGTGCTCGAGGTCGCGGCCGACGAGCGAATAGAACATCTCGGCCGCGCGGAACCGGCTCCAGCCCCGCTCACGCTGAATGCCGACGGCCTTGGCCGCCATCCATGCGGCCCAATTCGAGAAGCCCACGTAGCGAACCTTGCCCTGGCGCACGAGGTCCTCGAGCGCCTCGATCGTTTCCTCGATCGGCGTGAACGTATCGACGCGGTGGACGAGATAGACGTCGATGTAATCCGTACCGAGACGCGCCAGGCTGCCCTCGGCCGCCGCGAAAACGTGGCGGCGCGAAAGTCCGGTGTCGGTCAAAGCGGGGCTCATGCGGTTGCCGAGCTTGGTCGCGATGACGACGTCTTTGCGCTTGGCTCCGAGTGCTTTGCCGAGAATGCGCTCGGAGTCTCCGCCCGCATATACGTCCGCGGAATTGAAATAGTTGATGCCGGCATCCATCGCACGCCCGACGAGCGCGTCGGCGTTGGCCTGGTCGACCTTGGTCACGGTCGCGAACGGACCTGCGCCCTTACCGAAAGTCATGCTACCGAAGGAAAGTCGCGAGACGATGAGTCCGCTGTCACCGAGACGGGCGTATTGCATGAGCTACTCCGAGAAATTACCAGCGATTGAGATTGGGCCTGAAGTCCACGGCCATGGCCGCGTCGTAATAGCGCAGCGTGGCCGTCATCGGCGGCGCGAACGCGTCGATTCGGGCACGATCCTCGGCCGTCACGACAACTTCGGCGGCGCCGAGATTGTCGATGAGCTGCTCGAGGGTGCGCGGGCCCACGATGGGCGCCGTGATGCCGGGCTGCGCGGCATTCCACGCAAGGGCCAGCTGCGATGGCGTGCAGTCTTTGTCCGCGGCAAGCGCGACGAGTCCCTCGATCACGTCGAAAGCCGCGGGCGTGACGGGCCGGTTGAAGTTGTCTTTGCCGCCGTGCCAACGGCCTTGCGCACTCTGATCGTGGCGTTGGTACTTGCCCGTCAGTAGCCCGCCGCAAAGCGGCGCCCACGGAATGAGACCGACGCCGAAGGTTTGGGCAGCGGGAACGACTTCGCGCTCGGCCGTGCGGTCGAGCAAGTTATAGGCCATTTGCTCGCAAACGAACCGATTGAGCCCGAGCTCCTTCGCGGCCCAAATCGCTTCGACGATCTTCCAGCCCGCAAACATGCTCGTGCCGATGTACCGCACCTTGCCGGCACGGATCAGATCGTCGAGCGCACGCAACGTCTCGTCGATCGGCACGTCCGACTGCGCGCGGTGCATCTGGTAAAGGTCGATCCACTCCGTGCCGAGACGCTCGAGCGACGCTTCACAGGCTTGGACGAGATGCCGCCGGCTCAAGCCACGGCCGTTCGGGTCCTGCTGATCGAGCGGGAAGAACGCTTTCGTGGCGAGGACCGTGCTCGCACGCTTGCCGCCGGCGAGCGCTTTACCGACATACCGCTCGCTCGTGCCCGCCGAATAAGCGTTCGCGGTATCGACGAAGTTGATGCCGTGATCCAGCGCGTGACGAATGATCTCGATCGAGTCCTGCTCGCTCGCGCCGCGTCCGAACATCATCGTGCCGAGACAAAGCTGGCTCACTTTGACGCCCGTGCGCCCCAAGTTGCGGTATTCCATCCTTCGTCCTCTGTATCGCGCACCGGCGGCGCGCGCGGCCCGGCGGACGGGCACGCCGCCGGCCGCCGCCGTTTCTCGCCGGGCTAGCCGCCGAGAAAATCGCGCTTGCCGATCTGCACGCCGTTGTGCCGAAGGATCGCGTATGCGGTCGTGTAATGGAAGTAGAAATTGGGTACGACGAATTTCAGAAAGTAATCCTTGCCGATGAAGTTCACCGTCGCATTGGGAAACTTCAGCTCGATGGCACGCGTCTCCGCGCCATCGAACTGCGCCGGCGCGAACGTGTTCAGATGCGCGATCGTGTTCTTTACTCGCGCTCGCAAGTCGGCGAACGTTTTCTCGTCGTCGGCCCACTTCGGCGGCTCGAGTCCCGCCAGTCGGCTAGCGCCGTTCTTGGCTTGATCGCTCATGATTTGCACTTGACGAACGAGCGGCAGCATGTCGGGCGCGAGCCGGCCGTCCAAGTAAACCTGCGGGTCGATCTTGCGTGACTCGCAATCGGCCTCGGCCTTCGTGAGCACCTTATCGAGGTTCGAGAGCATCTCGGAGAAAACGCCAACCAACTGATCATGTAACGTGATAGCCACGGAAAACTCCTGAATGGTGATTGCTTGTTCGTGGAACGCGCCCAGCGGTGCGGAGCAACGCCGGGCTTGCGGCCGGGGCGCCCATCATAAGAGGCGCGAACGACTGCGGATAGGGGGGGCTTGCTTGAACGACTCGGGGGCCGGGCGTAGGCTGCGGCACACGTTTCGGGCGACCACCAGACGTGGCTGGGCGCGTCGCGTCGAAGCGCCACCGGAGAACCGACCATCATGGCACTGAAGGTCATCGGCGCCGGACTCGGACGCACTGGCACATTGTCGCTGAAGTTCGCATTGGAGCGGCTCGGGTTTGCCGGCTGCTACCACATGGTCGAAGTCCTCATGAACCCTGGGCACGCGGCGTTATGGAATGCTGCGGCCGACGGCCGGCCCGAGTGGGAGCGGCTCTTCGAAGGCTATGCGGCCACGGTCGACTATCCGGGCTGCGGCTATTGGCGCGAGCTGGCGAAAGCCTACCCCGACGCGAAGATCATTCTCACGGTGCGCGACCCGCTGAAATGGTTCGAATCGACTCAGGCCACGATCTTCTCCAGCCAGAACCGAGGACTCGAGTTTCCCGAGCTCCACGAGTTCTTCGACAAGAACGTCTTCTCGCACTTCGGCGAGCGTATCCACGACCGCGACTTCATGGTTCGGGCCTTTCAAGCGCATAACGACGAGGTCCAGCGCTCGATTCCGCCCGAGCGCCTGCTCGTATTCGAAGCCAAGCAAGGATGGACGCCGCTGTGCGAGTTCCTCGGCGTGCCGGCGCCGGCCGAGCCGTTCCCGCACATCAACTCGCGCGAAGAGATGGAAGCCATGGTCCGCGCGCGGGCGGCCCACGCCAACGAGCAGCCGCCGACGCTCGAGCAAGTGGGCGACATGGTCAGGCAACGCATGGCCGCCCTGCGCGGCGGCCGCTGAGCAAATGCGGAAGGCTGACAAAGGTTCGCACTCGCGTCGGCCGAGATGCACGCCTACCCGTCGTTGCCCGAAGAAGTCCGGCTGGTTTGGCGCAAGCAACTGAGCTCGTCCGCTGAGCGGTAGCGCAGATATTCCCGGAAATGGCAACTTTGTGTATGGTGCCTTCAGGGGACCGATCGTGGCGGGAGAACGAGAGTGAGAACGACGAAGGTACCGACGTTGGCGGCCGTCGCGCTGTTCGCGTCGCTCGCGTTGAGCGTCCGGGCAGACGACCAAGCCAGCGAAAAGTCTGTCAAAGAGCTCATGGCACTGACCGGCGCAGGCAACCTCGGTCTGCAAATGATGCAGAACATGCTGCCGAGCCTAAAGCAGCTCGTACCCCAAGCGCCGACGTCGTTTTGGACCGAGTTCATGCAGGAGGTGCACCCGACAGATCTCGAAGAGCTCGTCGTTCCGATCTACCAAAAGAACTTCACCGAGCAAGAGATTCGAGAAACCATCGAGTTCTATCGGAGTCCAACCGGCCAGAAGGTCATTCGGCAACTGCCCAATGTCATGCAGGAAAGCATGGCGGTCGGGCAAACCTGGGGCCGGCAACTGGCTCAGAAGGTCATCGAAAAGGCGAAAGCCGAGAACCTCGAAGCTACTTTGTAGTGCCGGGGTTCGCGCTCGGACTTCGGCGTTATCGGCCACTCGCCAGCGGAGCGAGCGTGACATGAACGTGGCATGGCTTCTGTGGGGACTGGTGTTCGGCTCGGTCGGGCTCGGATTCTTCATCTACGGCAAGAAACAGCGTGCGGTCGTGCCGCTCGTGTGCGGATTGGCGCTCATGGTCTTCCCGTACTTCGTCTCGAGCACGATTCTGCTCGTTCTCGTCGGCGCAGCGCTCGTGGCAACGCCGTACTTCCTCAGACTCTGACGTCGAATCGACGCCCGTGCCGCCGACTGGACCGACACAGCCCGACCCGACGTCGCAGCCGTTCGCGATCAGCGTTTCCGATTCTCCCGACCGGGGAGACCGGCGCGTCCTCGTCGATGGGCTCGAGGACTATGCCGCAGGATTCTCGCGCTACTTCTTCACCAAGACTCTGGTCGCGCCGACGTAGCCGACGGACCGCCGAGCCTGCGGCCGCGCTCGGCGCTCTGCAACAAAGCTGGCACGCTATACTCGCGCGCTCGACCGCCGCACGCCGACATCGCCATGAACGAGCTCATCGACTTGCGTTCCGACACCGTCACACGCCCGTCGCAAGCCATGCGCGAAACCATGGCCGCGGCCCCCGTAGGCGATGATCAATTCGGCGAGGACCCGTCAGTCAACCGGCTGCAGGAGCGCGTTGCAGCACTGCTCGGGAAGGAATCGGCGCTGTGGCTCGCGAGCGGCACGATGGCCAATCAAGTCGCCCTGCGCACGTTGACACGACCCGGCGACGACGTCGTCGTGAGCCGCGAAAGCCACACGGAATGGCACGAGACGGGCGCGTCGGCCGCCAACGCCGGCGTGCAGCTCACGCCGATCGGTGCGCACGGCACGTTCACGGCCGCAGAGTTTCTCGAAGCGGCGAAGCCGCGCGGTCACCTGCTCTATCCGCCCACTACGCTCGTGGAGATAGAAAACACCCACAATCGTGCCGGCGGCGTGGTGTTTCCGCGCGACGAGGCCGCCCGTATCTGCGCGGCCGCAGCCGCGCGCGGAATCGCGAGCTTCCTCGACGGTGCGAGACTCTGGAACGCCGCAGCCGCCTCGCGCTGCTCGCCGGCCGAGCTCGCGGGCCCCTTCGACCTCGTGTCCGTCGCGTTGTCCAAAGGCCTCGGCGCACCGGCGGGATCGGTGCTGGCCGGCCGCAGGGAGACGATCGAGCACTGCGTGCGCTATCGCCGCATGCTCGGCGGCGCAATGCGTCAAGTGGGCATCTTGGCCGCCGCCGGCCTGCATGCCCTCGAGCACAACATGGCGCGGCTCACCGACGACCATGCCAACGCGCGCCTCATGGCCGAGAAGCTGGCGACGAGCCCGCATATCGCCGTCGACCTCGGCACGGTTCAAACGAACATCCTCGTCTTCCACCTCGAGCCCGACGCGCCCGACGCCGCGACGATCGTCGGCCGCGCCAAGGAGCGCGGCTTGCTCGTGTTCGCTTTCGGTGCGCGCACGGTACGCGCCGTGACGCATCTGGACGTCACGCAAGCGCAATGTGAGCGGGCAGCGCAACTGCTGCTCGACATCACGGCGCCTTGAACGGGCGGGCCATACTGGCTAAAGCCGCATACGTCGGCCGATACCAAGGCTAGGCGCAGCAATAGGCGCTCGATCGAGCCCCGCGGGCCGGTGCGCGCTCGGCCCGCAGGCGGTCACGTTGCCTTGAGCGCCACGCCCTGCGTGAGAGTTTCGTAAGTGTGACGCGCAAAGCCGACGCCCGCCTCCGTGTAGTAGTTGTACGTCACGTCGCAGCCGGCCTCGATGATGGGCCCGGATTCCTCGGGATATAGATGCGTCGCGCTCAACAGTCCTTTGTAGCCGCGCCGGCGTAACGCGCGAGCGGCGGTGATCTTGGCTTCGAGGTCCGGCACGGCGAGCATGATCGCGCGCAGACGATCGAGGTTGAGCAACTGCCAGAAGCTCGGGTCTTCGGCGTCGGCGTAAGCAACGCGACGACCTTGGCGCAGATTGCTCTCGACCTTGCCGGGATCGCTGTCGATACCGACGATGTGCTCGTGCTGCTGGCGTAGATAGTCGTACGCCCCCGACCCGACCCGGCCCATACCGACGACGAGGATTTCGGCGCTGCCGAGCGTGATGGGCTCGTCGTCGGGGTGGCGCTTATCGCGCTCGAATTTCTCGAGCATGCGCGACAAGCCCGCATAGATCGGGTGCGCGAACGCGTTGAGCGGCGCGGCCACGACGAACGACAGCGCGACGGCGATCGCCGTGACGACGAGCCACTGCTGGTCGAAGAGCCCGTTCGCGACGGCCAAGCCCATGACGATCAATGCAAACTCGCTGTAGGTCGTGAGGCTCACTGCCGTAAGAAAGCTCGTGCGTGCACGCAGCCCCGAGCCGATCAGCAACGCGAAGAACAAGGCACCCTGCAGAGGCAGAAAGACCAGCAGCCACAAGCCGTCGCGCACTGCCGCCGCGTCGGGCAGACCGCCGAAGCCGATACTCAAAAAGAAACCGACGAGGAACAGCTCCTTGAGACCCCAAAGCATCGTCGTGAGCTCCTGCGCACGGCGGTGATCGGCGAGCATCGCGCCGAAAGCCAGGGCTCCGAGCTCCGAGCTCAAGCCGAGGTGCTGAAACACCTCGCCACCGCCGATTGCGAGCGCGGCGCCGAACAGCAACACGAGCTCGCCGTGACCGCAGTAGTCGAGCAACCAAGCCATCAACGGACGCGCGAACACGAGTAGCAGCAGAAGCACAGCGAAAGGTGACGGCGTCTCGGCGTTGATCGCGGCAAGCACCGCG
This sequence comes from uncultured Gammaproteobacteria bacterium, assembly GCA_963786385.1. GTDB lineage: Bacteria > Pseudomonadota > Gammaproteobacteria > Steroidobacterales > Rariloculaceae > FEN-1219. Next base: position 262,762 of record CAWAYS010000002.1, on the reverse strand, counting down.
ACCGCCACGATGTCCTGCACGATCAAAATGCCGATCGCGACCCGTCCGTGGACTGCTCTGAGCTCCCGATTGCCTTCCAACACCTTGGCCGCAAGCACCGTGCTCGAAAAACCGAGAGCAATGGCCAGCACGACGGAGGCAGACCAGCTCAGCCCAGTGCCTGCATAGATCACGGCCGCGCCGATCACGCCCGTCACGAGCAGGTGCGCGACGGCAGTGCCCCAGACTTCGAAACGCAGCAGCGTCTTGACCCTGAGCTTCAGCCCTACGGCGAAAAGCAGCAGCAGCACGCCGGCATGGGCCACGTCCGGCAGCATCGGGGGCGCTTGTAAGCCCAAAGCCCCGAACACGAACCCGGAGGCGAGAAACCCCACCAGGGGCGGCAGCCCGACCCGCCATGCGGCGAGGCCGAGCACGAGCGCAGCGCCGATCAAGATCGCTAGCATGGAAAACCTTCTCCCTCGCCCCCGGGACCATTATGCGGACGGCGCCGCCGCCCAGTCGACTTTGCTCGTGCCGACGCGCGTTTGAGAACTCCGTCTCCCGGCCGTTCACGGAGTCGCGTACGATATTCGCGGCGGCACCGAGGCGAGAGTCCACAGGCTTCGGCGCGACTCCGGAGTTTGCATGGAACGACTGCAGGTTTGGGGAGCACAGCTGCTCGACGTCCTCGGCGATACGTTCGCAGGTCTCATGACCTACCTGCCCGTCGCATTGGCCGCTGCCGGCGTGCTGATCGTCGGCTGGCTTCTGGCCCGCGTGCTTCGGAGCTTGGTTCGCCGCGGGCTCGAGAGCATGGATTGGCTGTTCGGCCGGTTCACGACGCGCTCGGCCGAGCGCTCGCGGGCATTGAGCCGCGCCGCAAGCCGAACCGTATCCGGCGTCGTGTTCTGGATCGTCATACTGATCTTCGGCGCCACCGCGCTCAGAATCCTCGGCGGCTCGCTGCTCGAGCGTTGGACGGAGACCCTGCTCGCCTACCTGCCCTCGGCGATCGGCGGAATCATCATCATCGTCGTCGGGCTCGTCGGCGGGACGCTGGCGCGTCACGTGCTCGAGCAGGCCTCGGTCGGGCTCGGCATCGGCCAAAGCTCGCTGCTCGGGCGCCTCGCGCAAACGGTCATCGTCGTGAGCGGCATCGTGATCGGCATCGATCAACTCGGGGTCAACGTCGACTTCCTGGTTCAGCTCAGCACGGTTACGGCCGCGGCCGCCTTCGGCGGCATTGCGCTCGTGTTCGCGCTCGGCACACGCGAGCACCTCGCGAATCTCATCGGCGCTCACTACGTTCGTAAGCACTACACGCCCGGTGACTACGTCCGCGTCGGGGCATTCGAGGGCCGAATCGTCGACATCGCCGACGGGTGCGTTTTTCTCGAGACCGAGCAAGGTGACGTCTCGGTGCCCGCACAACGCTTCAGCCACGAGCCGTTCATGAAGCTGCGGAGGCCCGGATGAACGGTCACGAGCAACTCGTAAACGCCTACCTCGGCTTGCACGCCGAGGATGCCGCGCGACTCGTCGAGTCGCTGCCGATCGAGCAGGCAAACGCGGTCTTGAGCTCGGTCGAGGCCGCAACGGCCGCCCCCGTGCTCGGTCACATGTTGCCGACCTACGCTGCGCGCTGCATCGAACGGCAGACGCCGGCCAATGGCGCGATTTTGCTGGAGCGGCTCGGCAGTCAAGAGGCCGTCGCGGTGCTCAGGCATCTAGATCACACCAGACGCGAGGAGGTGCTCGGCGCGCTCGGGTCTCAATGGCTCGTCGCGTTCAAGCTGCTGCTGAGCTACCCCGTGAACACGGTCGGCGCGTGGGTGGAGCCGCGTGTCTTGACACTTCCCGACGATTGCAACGCGGGAGAAGCGCGCGAACGCGTGGCACGCAGCGACCTCGTCACGCAAGCTCGGATCTACGTGCTCGACCGCTCGCGGCGCGTACGAGGCGCCGTACGGGGACTCACGTTGCTGCAGATTCACGCGCGCAAGAAGCTCGCCTCGATCCTCGAGCCCGCCGATGCGCTCTGGGCACGCGAGCCGTTGGCGAGCGCCATCGAGAAGGACGTTTGGGAACGCAACACCGAGGCACCCGTCATGAATCGCGAAGAGGAATTCATCGGCGCGATCACGTACGCCGATTTGCGCAGGGCTTATCGGCAACTCACGCGCAGCGGCGGGTCGAACGGCTCGCGCGATCTGGCCGAAATGTCGGAGCTCATCGCGATCGGCGCGGGCAGCCTGTGGCAGAGTCTCGGAGAGCTGGTCCGCCCGGAGCGCCGGCGGTAGCCATGGACGATAGCGATAGCAAGAGACTCGGTCTCGGCGCCGTCAACCGTCAGTTCCTGCTCCAGCACCCCGCGCAAGCAGCGGACGTCATCGACGGCTTCAGCAAGAGCGCGGCGATCGAGCTCCTCACCGAGCATCACGCCGACGCCGTCGCGGCGCTCTGGCGACACCTCTCGCCGGCGCGAATCGACGAAGTCGTCCCCGAGCTGCCGGACAAGCTGCTCAAACAAGTGCTCCAGATTCTCGATCCTTCGGTGCTCGCGGTATCGCTGCTCAGGATCTCGGCGGACTCGCGCACACGCTGCCTCGAGCTGTTGCCCCGGCGAATCGCCTCGGAAGTGCGCCGCCTCATGGACTACCCGGCAGGCTCGGCCGGGCGCGTCATGGACTCGCGCGTACCGAGCTTTCGCGCAGAATTGACGGCCGGCGCCACGCTCGATCACCTGCGCCAGCACAAGCCGCGCGATCTGCGACAGCTGTTCATCGTCGACTCCGACCGCAAGCTCACGGGCACGGTCGACATTCAAGCCCTGCTGATCGCGGAGCCGCTCGATTTGCTCGGCGAGATCGCGCGACCGCCGAGCACCACCGTGTCGCCATTCGACGATCGCGAGGAAGTCGCGCAGCGGCTGCGCGACTTTCACCTCGACGTGTTGCCGGTCGTCGACATCCATGGCCGGCTCATCGGCGCGATTCGCCACGACGCGTTGCTCAAGACCCTCGAAGAGGCCGCGTCGGTCGACATTCAGATGATGGTCGGCGCCGGCCGCGATGAACGCGCGCTGTCGCAACCCCAGCTCGCTGTGCGCAAGCGCTTGCCATGGCTCGAAATCAACCTGGCCACCGCGTTCCTCGCAGCCAGCGTCGTCGGGCTGTTCCAATCGACGATCGCACAATTCACCGCGCTTGCCGTGCTGCTGCCCGTGGTCGCCGGGCAAGCCGGGAACTCCGGAGCACAAGCACTCGCCGTGACGATGCGCGGCCTCGCGCTGCGCGAGATCTCCACACGCCATTGGTTCCGCGTCCTGTTCAAAGAGATCAACGTCGGTTTCGTCAACGGCATCGCCATCGCGGCCACGACCTCGGCCGGCGTGTTCGTTTGGAGCCGCAGCCTCGGCCTCGCGGCCGTGATCGGAATCGCAATGGTGCTGTCGATGATCGCCGCGGGCATCGCCGGCTCGCTCATTCCGATTCTGCTCACGCGCGTGGGCCAAGATCCCGCGCAATCGTCCACCATCATTTTGACCACGATAACGGACGTGACGGGTTTCATGTCGTTTCTCGGCATCGCCACTTTGCTGGCCCGCTGGCTTTGAGCCCTCGTAGGCGAGCGCGATGCTGACGCCGGCCGAGGAGCTCGGCCTGTCCGGCGCCGCGCTCGACGCGCGTGTGCGCAGAGCCGTGAGCCATATCCCCGACAGCACGCTCGCTTACGTCGAGCGCCGCCTCGCGGACGACGCGCGGCTGAACGAGCTCATCTACGAGCGCGACGGCAAAATCGAGCCCGTGCGGATCATGCTCCGGCCGCTGCTGATCATGCCCGAGCAGCTTTCGTACCTTCACAGCGTGTGCATGCGCATCGTCGATGCATTGAAGCGCCTGCCCGACCTCTACTTGCAGGACCCCGCCGTGCGCGCGCTGCTTGCACTCGGGCCCGAGGAGCACGCGTGGCTCGAGGACACTTGGCGCCAGCCCGGGCGCACCTCGAATCCGCTCTACGGCCGGCTCGACGCCGTCTGCGATTTCACGAGCGCGCGTTGGCAGGATTCGCTGCAGTTTCTCGAACCGAACCTGTCGGGCGTGGGCGGCATCCACTTGGGCCCGCTGGCCGAGACGCTCGTCATGCGCGACGTCGTGCCGACGATCGAAAGCCACGACCCCGATCTGGCCATCGAGCTGCCGCGCGATCAGCGCGATCTGTTTCTTCAAGTGCTGCTGGATCACGCGCGTTCGCTCGGGCGCCCCGGCAACGACATTTGTCTCATCGAGCCGAAATACGTGGCCGAGGGGCCAAACGAGCAGTCGCACCTCGTGACTTACTACCGGGCGCAACGCGGCATCGAGCTGTGCCACGCCGACCCTCGCGAGCTCAGGTTGGAAGGGGACGAAGTCTACTACGAAGACACACGCATCGACGTGGCGTATCGCGACTACGAAATTCGGGATTTGCTCGCGCTCGAGCGCGAGGCAGGCACGAAGCTCGATGCAGTCCGCGCGTTGTTTCGCCAAAACAGAATGGTGTCGTCCATCGGCGGTGACCTCGATCACAAGAGCTGCTGGGAGATTCTGACGGACGACACGCTCGCAGCGCGGTATTTCAGTGCGGCCGAACGGCATCTCTTCCACCGCCACGTGCTGTGGACGCGCGTATTGAGCGAGCGCACGACGACGTTGCCGCGCGGCCACGGCGATCTGCCGGAGTTCGTTCGCGCGCACCGCGAGGAGCTCGTCATCAAGCCGAATCGGGGCTATGGCGGCACGGGCGTGCACGTCGGCGCGGCGACGAACGAAGCCGATTGGGATGCGCTGATCGGTCGCGCTTTGCGATCCGCCGACGATCCTCAAGCATCGTGGGTCGTGCAATCCGCCACGGCACTGCCCGTGCACATGTTCCCCGTGCTCGATGCCTCGGGGCGTGCGCACAATGAGCCGTTCTATGCCGTCATGGGTTTCGCGCCGACCGATCACGGGCTCGGAATCATTTGCCGCGTGTCGCAAAAGCAAGTCGTCAACGTCGCCCAACACGGCGGACTCGCGCCCGTGTTGCTCGGACACAAGCCCACGGACCTGCGCGCGGCACTGCGCACGCGCGTGCCGCCCGACGAAGCGGACCGCGAGCTGCGCGCGCGTGTGCGCCGCCTGCGTCACTTCGACGCGGTGCTTCGTGTGCTCGAGTGGGACGAGGAGACCTACAGGCCCGCGGCCGCCGACGCAGATCGTGCCGCGCAGCTCGCCCTCGTCGAAGGCCTGCGGCACGACCTTCTCGCGGACGAGCGCTTCGGCGACCTGATGGAAGAAATCAGCGCTCGACCCGGACTCGACGCGCGCATGAAGGCGGAGCTCAAGCGTTTGACGCGGCAGCGCCGCACGGCGCTCGCGCTGCCGTCCAGACTCGTGACGGAATTCGCGCAGACGCGCTCGCGCTGCCTTGCGGCCTGGGAGCAAGCACGCGGCGCCGACGATTACGCGCTGTTCGCGCGCGCTTTCGCGCCTCTGCTCGCGCTCATGCGCGAGCGCGCCCAAAGCCTGCGCCAAACCGACGACCTCTACGATGCCTTGCTCGACGAGCACGAGCCCGGCATGTCTCGCGCGCGTCTCGATCCGCTGCTGCGCTCGATCGGCGCGCGGCTCGCGGCCCTCGTTCCCGAGCTCGCCGAGGCGACTGCCGCGCGTGCAAGCCGCGTACTGCGTGGCACCTTCGCGGACCGCGATCAAGAGGCTTTCTGCCGCGGCCTGCTCGTAGACATGGGGTTCGACTACACGCGCGGCCGCGTCGACCGCTCCACGCATCCCTTTACGCTCGTGGCCGGCGACGACGATGTGCGTATCACGATCCGCGTCGCCGAGCACGATCCACTGCGCGCGATCTTCGCAACGCTGCACGAAGGCGGGCACGCACTGTACGACCAAGGATTACCGAAAACCTTTGCCGGAACTCTGCTGGCGGACGGCCCCAGCACGGGCATGCACGAATCGCAGGCACGGCTGTGGGAGAACCATGTCGGCCGGAGCCGGGCGTTTTGGCAGCACTACTTGCCGAAGCTCAAGAGCCTGTTTCCGGATTCGCTCGCCGGTCTCGACGCCGAGGAATTTCAACGAGAGATCAACGTCGTGACACCGGGCACGAACCGCATCACGGCGGATCCCGTCACTTACGATTTGCATATCCTCTTGCGCTACGAGCTCGAGGTCGCCCTGCTCGGAGGGACACTCGACGTCGCGGACCTGCCGGGCGCCTGGACCGAGCTCAGTCGGCGCTATCTCGGCGTGACACCGATAACGGCACGCGAAGGATGTCTGCAGGACGTCCACTGGTCGCTCGGGGAGTTCGGCTACTTCCCGACGTATACGATCGGCAATCTGTACGCCGCACAGCTCATGGCCGCGTACGCGCGCGCGGCGCCGCTACCGGCCGAGCTTCGGGCAGGCGACTTGCAGTCGCTGCGCGGCTGGCTCGCCGCCAACGTCTATGCCCATGGCGCCGCGCTCGACGCCGAAGACGTGATCGAGCGCGCGACGGGCGCACGGCTCGATGCGGAGCCGTTCTTTCGATTTCTGGAGCGGCGATCGGCCGAGATCGCCGGCTGAGACGGCGCAGGCCGTTGCGCTGGACAACGAGCAACGGTTCGTTCGACACTGTTCGTGCGCCGGCAAATACTCGAGGAAACCCGATGCGAGTCGTGAAAGTCGTCGGCGTGGCCGTCGCCGCGCTCGTTGTCTTGCTAGTGATCGGTGCCGCACTCGTCGCGGCTCTGTTCGACCCCAACGATTACAAAAACGTCGTGACCGATGCGTTTCAGTCCAGGACGGGACGCACGCTCGCGATCGACCAGAACCTGAAGCTCAGTTTCTTCCCGTGGCTGGCGGTGGAGACCGGCGGCATCACGATCGGCAATGCACCGGGCTTCGGCACCGCCACCGACGGCGCCGAGCGACCGTTTGCGACGATCCAGCGTGCCGCAGCTCGCGTTAAGCTCATGCCGTTGCTCGACCGGCATGTCGAGATCGGCACCGTCGAGCTCGACGGCGTCACGGTCAATCTCGCTCGCGACGCCGAGCTCAGAGGCAATTGGGAAGATCTGCTGCGCGCCGCAAGCCCCGGCGATGCGGAACCGACCGCGCCGGCAGGGCAGGACACGGCCACCGGCAGCTTCGCGCTTGCCGGAGTCAAGATTCGCGACGGTGCCGTCTACTGGCGCGAAAACAAGGATCAACTGCGCTACACGGTCACCGGGCTCGATTTCACGACCGGAGAGATCGGTCCCGGCAAGCCCGTGCAGGCGGCGCTCGACCTTCGTTTCCGCGACGAAAGCTCGGCCCTCGTCGTCGGGGTCAAGGGCAGCACGACTGCCGAGCTCGGCGCCGACGGTGCCGTCCGTGCGCGCGATCTCGAAGCCGACGTCGAAATAACACCGGCCAACCAAACGCAGCACAGCGTCGCCGTGCGACTCACGACGCTGACTTTCGATCGCGCCGCGCAAACGCTCGACATCGAAGGCCTCGAGACCGACGCGGCCGGTATGCATGCGGCCTGGAGCGTGGACGGCGCGACGCTCCTCGACAACCCGGCACTACGAGGTTCGGTCACGATATCCGAGACTCGCCTCGGCGATGTTCTTGCCGCCCTCGGCGCCGCGCCGCCAGAAGGGGTGACGGCAAGTGACCTCGGCAACGTTTCGTTCTCGGCCGGATTTGCGTTCCGCGCGCAGCCCCAGCGAGTGAGCCTCTCCGACGTCAAAGCCGACGTGCTCGGCATGCGCGTGACGGGAGACGGCACGCTCGACGGCAGCGACGACCTCGAAGGTCGCCTCGAGATACCGGAGTTCACGACGGGCAAAGCCGTGCAGACACTGTTGCGCACGGTCGTGCCGCCGACCGTCGACGTGACCGCCCTGGACAAGCTCGCACTCGCGACGCGCTTCGACGCGAATCTGACGACGGGCCGGGCGGCCTTGCACGAGCTCAAAGCCAGCGTATTCGGCGCGACCGTGAACGGCGAGCTCGAGGCGATTCCCGGCAGCGGCGGCAACACGTTCCGCGGCGCCGTCGCGACTTCGCGGTTTCCGCCCGACGCGTTCGCGAAGGCTTTCGGCGATCTGCTGTCCGACAAGCTCGCACCGAGCGAGCTCGGCATGATGCAGCTCAAGACCTCTTTCGTTTTCGATTCGGCCGCAGACACCGTGACGGCCCGGCCGTTCGAGGCCGAGATCTTCGGCATCAAGGGCAGCGGCACACTCGAAGGACACCGCGTCACGCACGCAGCGAGCTGGACCGGACAGCTCAAAGTCGCACAGTTCTCGCCGCAAGCGCTCATGCAACGATTCGGGCTGCCCCCGCAACCCACGTCGGACCCCAAAGCGCTGACCCGCGCGACCGTCGACGCCAAATTCGCCGTCGACGCGAGCCGCGGCCGGTTTCAGAACGTCGTGCTTGCGCTCGACGACAGCAAGATCACGGGCGACTTCACACTCGAAGGGTTCGAGAATCCGAAATACCTGTTCACGCTCGCCGTCGATCGAGTCGACGCGGATCGCTACCTGCCGCCGAAAGCCGACGAAGCGAAAGCCGGCCAACAAACGGCGGGCGACATCGAGCTGCCCGAGAACAACACGATGCGGCTCGACGGCACGATGCAGGTCGAGGACCTCGCGTTGGCGGGACTGAAATTCTCCGACGTCGCGAGCCGCATCGTGATCGGCGACGGCGACATGAAACTCGAGAACGCGCGTGCCCACCTTTACGGCGGCGATTTCGCAGGCACGTTCAGCGTGCACGCGAAAGGCGACAAGCCGGGACTCGAGCTCGACGGCAAAGCGACCAAGCTCGCACTGCAGCCGCTCATCGAGGCGTTGACGGGAGAAGCCGCGAACTTCAGCGGTACCGGCGACTTCGATCTCGAGCTCGCCGGCACGGGCCGCAAAGTCATCGACAACGTTCGCACGGCAGGCGGTAAGGTGAGCTTCGCGATGCGTGACGGTGCGATCAAAGGCTTCAACCTCGGCAGCACGCTGTGCGCCGCCTACAACCTCACTCAGAAGCTGCCGACTCCGAGCGGACAGCCGAAAGAAACCAAGTACCAAGTCATGCAAGGCACTGCCACGGTGACGGCCGGCAACGCGAAGAGCGCGGATCTGCTCGCCCGCACGGCGTTCATGGACATCTACGGCGGCGGTACGCTCGGCCTCGTCGAGCAGCGGCTGGACTACGACGTCGACGCCAAGCTGACGGGCAAGATCGCCATCCCCGGGTGCCAGACGATGGACGGCCTCGTCGGCGAGTCGATTCCGTTCAACATCAAGGGCACCGTGACCGACCCCTCGATCACGCCGGATTTCAGCAAGCTCCTGCAGCGACGCTTGCGCGACGAAGTCCAAGACCGGCTTCGCGACAAGCTTCTCAAGAACCTGATCCGGTGACCTCTGCCGTCGCACCGGGCGACCGCCGAGCCGCGCGTCGGGCGCCAGCGGGCATGCACACCGATCTACTGTGAGAAGGCTCGCCGTGCCACTGCTCGTGATTGTTGGAATCTACGCCACGTTGTGCGTCGCGCTTTACCTCGGTCAACGCTCGCTGCTGTATCTTCCGCCGCCGGCCGTGCAGGCCGCGCATGCCGACGCGCTGTGGCTCGAGAGCGCAGGACTGCGCATCAAGCTCTGGGCCGTCCGCGAGGGGGCCGCGAACGCCATTGTCTACTTCGGCGGCAACGCCGAGGACGCCGCCTGGTACGTCGACGACCTGTCGGTGCTGTTCCCCGACACCGCCGTCTATCTCATGAACTACCGCGGTTATGGCGGCAGCGGCGGGTCGCCCTCCGAGGCCGGTTTACTCGAGGATGCCGAGCGCGCGTTCGATTTCGTCCGCGAACGGCACGACCGAGTGTCGGTGATCGGCAGAAGCCTCGGCAGCGGCGTGGCCGTGCATTTGGCATCGACACGCGACGTGCACAGGCTCGTGCTCGTCACTCCCTACGACAGCGTCGAGAACGTGGCGAAAAGAACGTTCGCCTTGTTTCCCGTTTCCTGGATCTTGAAGGACAAATTCGACTCATTCGCCAAAGCCGCCGCAGTGCGCGCGCCGACGCTGGTTCTGATCGCCGAGCGTGATCGCGTCATTCCGCTTGCGAGCACGCAGCGATTGCTGACGGCGCTGCCCGCGACGACGGCAGCCGTGACCATCGCCGGCGCGACGCACGACTCGATCACGGATTCGCCCGAATATCGCCAGGCACTCGGCACCTTTCTCGCGCGATGACGGCCGCTTGATGTGCGATTACAACTCATGCATCGTGACGGCACTCCAATCCCGGTGACCCATGGCAGGCCGTCCGAACAGTCGAAAGTCGCGTAAGCGCGGCTCACGCGCATCGCGCGCGCGTGGCGCGCGTTACCGCAGAGCCCTACTCGGTGCGATCGGCATCGCCGCAGCTTTCGGCATCGTTTATGCCGCCTACCTCGCATGGTCGATCGCCGATGAGTTCGAAGGACGACGCTGGGATTTGCCGGCCCAAGTCTACGCGGCGCCGCTCGAGCTGTACCCCGGCCGAGCCCTGTCCGCGGAAGACCTCGTGACGGAGCTCAAGCGCCTCGGCTACCGCGAGGATCCCAGGCTCCCGGGCCCGGGGACGTATCGCGTCGGGCTCGATCGCATGGAGTTGTCGACGCGAGCTTTCGCCTACGGCGGGGAAACCGAGCCCGCCCGCCTGATCGCACTGGCGTTCGACGGCCGCCGCATCACGGGCGTGCGCGATTCGCAGGGCGCGCCGGTGCCGATCGCCCGATTGAATCCGCTTTTGATCGGCAGCCTGTTTCCCGCGCACGGCGAGGACCGAATCATCGTGACGCCCGAGGAGATTCCGCCGCTCTTGCCGGCTGCACTGATCGCCGTAGAGGATCGGCGGTTCGAGCACCATCACGGCGTCGACCTGCGAGCGATGGTCCGCGCGATGCTCGTCAACATCACGTCCGGCGAGATCCGCCAAGGCGCAAGCACCCTCACCCAACAGCTCGTGCGCAGCTACTTCTTGAGCAACGAGCGCACATGGTGGCGGAAGCTGCGTGAAGTTTTCATGGCCGTCGCGCTCGAGCTGCGCTACGACAAAGACGACCTCATGCATGCGTACGTCAACGAGATCTACCTCGGCCAAGACGGTGCACGTGCGGTGCACGGATTCGGCCTCGCAAGTCAGTACTATTTCGGCAAACCGCTAGCCGAGCTCGAGCTCAACGAGCTTGCGCTCCTCGTGGCCGAGGTGCGCGGCCCGACGTACTACGACCCCTACCGGCATCCGGATCGCGCGCGGGAACGGCGCAATCTCGTCCTGCAAGTGATGGCGGACAATGAGCTCGTCGACGCGCAAGCGGCGAAACGCGCAGCCGCGGAGCCGCTCGGTGTGCAACCGACCACGCGGGGTACGATGCAGGCCGCGTTCCTCGGCCTCGTGCGCCGGCAATTGCGCGCGGACTATGCAGCCGACGATCTGGAGCGTAAGGGACTCGAGGTCTATTCGACGTTCGACCCGGCCATGCAGGCAGCGGCCGAGCGGGCACTGGCCGACGGCATCGAGTCGTTCGGGACGAGAGCGAAAAACTTCGAAGGTGCGGTGATCGTCACGAGCCCGCAGACCGGGGAAGTGCGGGCGATCGTCGGCGGCCGGCGCATCGGGTTCGACGGATTCAACCGAGCGCTCGACGCGCGCCGGCAAATCGGATCGCTCATCAAACCTGCCGTGTATTTGGCCGCTCTGGAGTCCGGGCGCTACACGCTCGCCAGCGTCGTCGAGGATGCGCCGATCGACGTGACGCTCGATAACGGCGACGTATGGTCACCGCATAATTTCGACAACGAGGCGCACGGTCCCGTGCCCCTCGTGCGCGCGCTCGCGGAGTCGTTGAACATGGCGACCGTACGGGTCGGTCTCGACGTCGGCCTCGCGCCGATCGGGGACGCGCTGCGGCGGCTGGGGCTCGACGAGCGGCCCACGCTCTACCCGTCGATGCTGCTCGGCGCCTTGGCGCTCACGCCGCTCGAGGTCGCGCAAATCTACAACACGCTCGCCAACGGCGGGTTTCGCGTGCCGCTGCGCGCCGTGCGTAGCGTGGCGGACGAAGACGGCGACTTGTTACAACGATACCCATTGAAGATCGCCCAGGCCGCAGATCCCGCAGCCGTTTACATGCTCGATCAGGCGCTGGTGCAGGTCATGGAACGCGGCACGGGCAAGACGGTGCGCCGCGCGCTGCCGGACGAGGTCACCGTGGCCGGCAAAACGGGCACATCGGACGATTTGCGAGATAGCTGGTTCGCCGGTTTCACGAACGATCACTTAGTCGTCGCATGGCTCGGCGCCGACGACAATCAGCCGATCGGCCTGACGGGCTCCGCCGGTGCGGGACGCATCTGGGCGCGCGTGATGGGCGCGCTCGAAACGAGCTCCTTCTCAGCTGCCCAGCCGGCCTCGCTGGGCTCGACTTCGATCGACTTCGAGACCGGCGAGCCCGCCGGGCCAAGATGTGCAAACGCCGTTACGCTACCCGTGCCGGCCGACGCCCGCCTGCCGCACGGGCTCGGCTGTCACGGCGAAGGCATCGGTCTCGGCGCACGTCTCAAGCGCTTACTCAAAGGCAGCGCGGAGTGAGCGGCATTATGGCGAGTTACCTGCCGCGGCTGTCGCATTTGCTCGTGCTCGTCGCCGCCGTGACGATGAGCGCATGCGCCGCGCTCGGCGTGGCCCCCGTGTCGCGTTCGAGCACCGCGACGCCCGAACCGAACAGTTCTGTCGACACACCGGCCACGGCGCGTCCGCAAAGCAACGCGAGCGCGGCCAGTGCGGCCTTGCTCGCACAGAGCCGAACCGAGCGGGCCGCCGGGCACCTTTCCGCGGCGTCTGCATCGGTGGAGCGTGCACTCAGACTCGACCCCAACAACCCCTATGTTTGGCTCGAGCTCGGCGAAGTGCAGCTCGCAAGCGGCGACACCGCGCAGGCTGCCACGATGGCACGCAAAGCCGTGACACTTGCGAACGGCGACTCGGTAGCCGAAGCTCGTGCCGAGCAGCTGCTGCGCGCAGCCTCCAAATAATCGGTTTGGTTCGAAACCGCGCCTCGATTACGATGGCGATGTTTTTTCGACCACGGCGGCGGGAACGCTAGCGACGATCCCCTGCCCAATGAACTTAGAAGGGGGTTCGTTGAATGAGATACACGCGCACTTTAGCCACCGTAGCATTGGCACCCGCCCTTGCCGCCGGGCTTTGGCTTGCCACAGCAAGCGCGCAGCCCGCAACGGACAACCCAAACGGGTTGTTCCAAGGCGGGTCCCAAGGATTGGATCCACCGAAAGGCATCACGCCTCTCAAGGTGGACATGTTCAACACGAAGAACTTCTATTTCGACAGCGCCGAATGGCTCGATAAGCGTTACGCACACTGCAACACGCCGCGCCAATTGACGGACATGTGGGTCACGCACCGCGTCGGCGCGTGGGGTGACTGCAACGTCGACTACCCAGTCGACAAAATCGTGAGCCCCTATCCCTATAAGACCGCAAAGGAGCACTACGAAGCGCTGCTCGCCAAGGCCAAGGCAAACGGCGGCCCAGTGCATCGCACACACGCGAACCTGCCGAATTGGGACGGCTGGTACCGGCGCGGCGGCCGGGCCGATCAGTGGACTTACGGACGCAACTTGCAAACGGCCACGATGCTGTCGCTGCTGACACCCGAATATCAAAAACGCATGGTGCAGCAGAACTATCACGAGACGGTCAGCAACGCGCCACAGTGGAACGCGTCTTTCTGTTATCCGGAAGGCTTCATGCGCTGGTGGGCGGAGGCCTCGCTCGGCGGCGACATCGAGGTAATGGTGACGCCGACGCAGGTGCAGTTCATCGCCGGTATTGCGGACAACTTCTTGCGCAAGATCCTGATCGACCAGAACCACTCGCAGCAGGTCCCCCAGTGGTACGGCGAGACCGTCGGCTTCTGGGACGGCGACAAGCTCGTCGCTTGGACGGCCAACGTGCAAGGTTGGACACTGTCGCACTCGATGTTCGAGTTCAGCAACAACCTCGAGGTCATCGAAGTCTTCACGCCGACGCCTGACGGCAACGGGATCACGGTCGACGCCACCTTCTACGATCCGGAGGCGTTCACGAAGCCGCTGCACGAAGTCACACCGTGGATGAAGACCAAAGGCCCGACAGACCCGAAGGCGCGCTACACGTTCGTCGAATGCCGCGTCATGAGCCAAATCGTCAACGACGAGAACGGCCGTCCGACGCAGCGGATTCCAGGCGACCCCGGCTACATCGACTACTTCGGTCGGCCGTGGGCGCAGGACTGGGAAGAGCATTTCGAGAAAGGTTGGGACCACCCCAAAGATTAACCCGCGGCGGCTGGCAGCCGCCGTCAAGGAGACCTCCGCATGAAGATCAAATCGATATTGTTGAGCCTCGTCGGCGCGCTCGCAGTCACCGCACTGCCCGCGTCCGCGCATCATTCTTTCGCGATGTACGACCTGTCGGTGAGCAAAACGCTGACGGGCAAGCTCACGCGTTTCATCGTCGGCGCGAACCACTCTCAGCTCATCTTCAACCTCGTGGATGCCAACGGCAAAGAGGAAATGGGCGCGGACGGCAAACCCGTGACTTGGGGCGTGGAGACCGGCTCGGCCTCGCAGATGGCCGAAAAGGGCGTAACGGTCAAGAGTTTCAAGCTCGGCACCGTGATGACCGTGACGCTGCATCCGCTGCGCGACGGGCGCAACTTCGGCGCCCTGCGTAACACCGACGGTCTGCTCGTCGCCTGCGGCATGGCCGTGCCCCAGGGTGGCTGCACGGCCGATACGGGCAAGGTCTACGTCGACGGTTCCGGCTCCTAAGCCGACGAGCTCTTAAGGTCTGAGCGCCGGCTCTCGCCCGAGGGCCGGCGCAACGCCGGTCTCCGCCGAGATCGCGGCGCTTTGCTCCGCCGGTCCGCCCGCCGTCGATTGGCGCGGATAACCATGAATAGTTTTTCGCGGCGCTTTGCGCTGCGGGGAAAACCATGCCTCCGGGCCGGTTCTCGAAGAATCCCGTCGTCGATCGCGCGCTCGAGCATTCGATCCACGACGGCAACTTGTTGCACTTGTTCCTGCTCTCGGGTGCCATACGTGCCGTAGTCGCCGCGCTTCTCGCACGACGCCTTCGCGACTTTCGCAAGCCGCGCAAACGCTGAGTCGCCCCCCCTTCGGCACGTGCGATACCGAGACAGTAGAATCGCAGCCCGGAATCTGCGGAAATAGACGTCCCATTTCGCAGGACATTCGACCATGGCCAGCCTGGACAACGACGAGCGCGAGGAGTTGCGAGAAGCATTCGACTATAACGATCGCAACTCCGACGGCATGATTCAGATAGAAGAGTTCCTCGAGATGCTCGAGGACCTCGAGGCAGACATCTCCGACCGTGAGGCGCGCATCGGCTTTCAGGACATCGACACCAACGACGACGGGCTCATCGACTTCGGCGAGTTCGCGACCTGGTGGGCGAGCGAGTAGCCCTCCGCAAATGGAACGCTGTACGTTTTTCGCGACAGTTGAGCCGGACCGGCATGCTTCGCTACAGTAACCACGTCGGATTCGGCGCGAGGCCGGGAGAAGTCATGCATATGCGCAATCGTTGCTCGCTCGTGCTGTTGCTGAGCACCGCAATGTTCGCGGCGTCGATTCAGCAAGCGGCTCGCGCCGGCGTGATCACGACCGAGCAATATATCGGCGCCCTCGACCGACAGGCCACCGTCGACCGCATTCGAGCGACACTCGCCCGTGACGACGTTCGCAAGGAGCTCGAGCGACTCGGGGTCGACCCCACCGCCGCAAACGAGCGCGTGGCGGCACTCACGGACGATGAGCTCGACGTGCTCTCCAAGGACCTCGACAACCAGCCCGCAGGCGGAGAAGTGCTGGCGGTGCTGGGCATCGTCTTCATCGTGCTGCTGGTGCTCGAGCTCACCGGCGTCATTGACATCTTCAAGCGCATCTAGAATCCGCGCGCTCGCTTGCGCCGCCTTCGCATCGCTCGCAGGCTGCGCCGCGATTCCGTCGTTGCCGTCCACCGTGGGGCCGGTAGAGCTCACGAACGTTCCATTCTTTCCGCAGACTCGTTATCAGTGCGGTCCGGCCGCGCTCGCCACCGTGCTCAACTATGCGCAGGTCGACATCGCCCCCGAGGAGCTGGCCGACGAAGTCTACGTCGCCGGACTCCATGGCAGTCTGCAAGCGGAGTTGCTCGGGGCAACGCGCCGAGCCGGCCTGATTCCCTACGTGCTCGCGCCGGATGCCGCGAGCCTGTTCGCCGAGTTGACTGCCGGTCGACCCGTGCTCGTTCTACAAAATCTCGGGCTGCCGCGCGTCCCCGTTTGGCACTACGCCGTCGTCGTCGGTTACGACCGCGAGCGCGATCGGGTCATCTTGCGCTCGGGCGCGCAGCGCCGCCGCGAGGAACGCAGTGCGCGCTTCCTACGCAGCTGGCAGCGCGGCCGCTACTGGGCGTTCATCGCCCTGCACCCCGGGGCAATGCCGGCCACGGCTACGCCGGATCTGTACGTGCGAGCGCTGGTCGGCGCGCAGCGGCTGTTGCCGGCCCCGGATGCGAACGCGGCCTTTGCGGCCGCGCTCGATCGCTGGCCTAACGACGAGCTAGTGTTGTTCGCGGCCGCCGGACATCGCTATGCCGCACACGATCTGTCTATCGCCGCGGCGTTATACCGGCGCATTCTCGGGCAGACCCCCGCCAATGCCGCCGCGCGCAACAACCTGGCGAACGTGCTGGCCGAGCAAAACTGCCGCACCGCCGCGCTGCGCGAAGCGCATGAGGCGCTGAGCTTGGTTGCGCACGACGACCCGCTCTTTCCGGCCATCAACGACACGGTCGCGACGCTCGAGGCGGCGCCGCCGAAGACCGCCGAGCCGGCGAGCTGCCCGTAGCGCCGTCAGCGCTCAGCACGCCCCGCGCCGAGCACGGCCGTATCGTCGCCTGCCGGGCGCGGCGATCCGCCGGACGTACCGGTATCGGTGCACGTCCACCCCATGCTCTGGAGCTTGGAGACGAAGTCCTGCGCCTGCTGCTCGCAGTAACCTGCCTGGTTTTGCGCGCTCCACAGCACTTGCGGGCCGCTTTGTCCTTCGGAATCTTTGTAATAGCGCACTTCGCACGGAACCGCCGCCGCGCTCGTGTACGCGACTTCGACACGCCGCGACAATCCGCCCATCGCGCACTCGTAGTTGCGATTGTTCTGCGCAAAGACAGGGCTCGAAGCAATCGCTGCGAGAGCGGTCCAAGCCAAAACCGTCAGCCGCTGTTTCATAGAGCTCTCCCTCGGGTTACGGAAGATGGGCGTCGGCCGGACAGGCGACGCGAGGCCAGCCGATGGTACCGCAACGTCCCGGCGGTCAGAAGCGCGAGCCGCACGGAAAACTCGTCGACGTGCGTGCCGCGACGCCCTACGCTTGGACGATGGCATTTGCTCTCTCCGATCGCCGCGAGCAACAAACCGCGGCAGCCGTGCTGATCATTCGGCCAGCCCACTTTGCGGGCAACGCCGAAACACGGCAGTCCAACCATTTTCAGCGCCTTGCGGCCGCCGCCGACGACGACGTGGCCGAACACGCACGACGCGAGTTCGACACCTTTGCGACCCGCCTTGCGCTGGCCGGCGTCGAGGTTTCGGTCTTCGCCGGGCGGCGCGACGAGCGGCTGCCCGACGAGATATTTCCGAACAACTGGCTCAGCCTTCACGCGGACGGCACCGCGGTTCTCTATCCGATGCTCGCAGCGAACCGCCGCCTCGAGCGCCGTGCCGAGCTCCTCGATGCATTGCGCACGCGCGGGTATCGAATCGACCGCGTCGTCGATCTGTCCTGGCTCGAGCAACATGACCGCTTCCTCGAGGGAACGGGCAGTCTGGTGCTGGATCGCACGAATCGGATCGCCTATGCGTGCCTGTCGCCGCGCACGCACCCGGACGCGCTTGCCGAGTTCGCACGCGAGTTACGTTACGACGTCTTGCCGTTCCTCGCCGTCGATCGTGAGGGACGGGCGATCTACCATACTAACGTGCTCATGTCCGTCGGCAGCAAGTTCGCCGTGATCTGCTCGCAAGCGATCGGCGACGTCGGACAACGCGAGCACGTGCTGCACACCCTCGGCGAAACCGGTCACGAGATCGTCGACCTCGATTTCGCGCAACTGCACGCATTCGCCGGCAACGTGCTCGAGTTGCGGGGCCGATGGGGTCCTGTGATCGCCCTGTCGACGGCCGCACTAGAATCCCTGACGCCCTCGCGGCAAGAGGCACTCGGCCGGCACGGCCGGCTCGTCTCGGCCGATCTCGAGCGCATCGAGCTTCTCGGTGGCGGCAGCGCGCGCTGCATGCTGGCCGAGGTTGCGTGCCCTCACTCTCGAGTTTGACGTCGGCCGCTTTCGGGGCGCCCGCGGTTGCACGGCCGCCCTCGAACCGCTAGCTTGCCAAAGAGGCGTGCGCACGCAACGCGAGCCTCGCAAAGCCTTTCGCAGAACGAGAGCCGCCGACCATCATGAGCTTCACGCAAAAGATCATCGCCGCCATGATCGCCGGCATCCTCGTCGGCACGCTGTTCAACTCCTTCGGGAGCAACTTCCCGGCCTTCACGGACTTCGCCGTGGAGGGCGTGTTCTATGCGTTTGGCCAGATATTCATCCGCTTGCTGCAGATGATGGTCGCACCGTTGGTGCTGGCATCGATCGTCACGGGTGTCGTCTCTCTAGGCGACATTCGAGCGCTCGGACGCGTCGGTGCCAAGACGCTCTTGCTTTATCTCGCGACGACTGCCGTAGCAATCGTGCTCGCGCTCACGCTTGCCCGCATCGTATCGCCGGGCGAAGGATTCGCGCTGTCCGGCAATGTGACCTATCAAGCGGCACAGCCGCCGCCGCTCGTCAATGTGTTCATCGACATGTTTCCGGCCAACCCCATTCGCGCCGTGGCCGATGGCCAGATGCTGCAAGTCATCGTGTTCGCCTTGCTGCTCGGATTTGCGATCACCTTGTCCGGCGAAGCCGGCAAACGTATCGGGGCGTTCTTCTCGGATTTCAACGACGTGATCATGAAAATGATCCTGCTCGTGATCAAGACGGCACCGCTCGGCGTGTTTGCGCTACTCGCCCGGACGTTCGCGACCCAAGGCGTGGAGATCTTCAAGCCGCTTGCCGGCTACTTCCTGACCGTCGTCGTAGGGCTCGCGCTGCACTTCGCCTTCACATATAGCACGCTGCTGGGCTTATCCGGCCTCAATCCATGGCGATTCTTCGGCAAGATTCGCGAAGTCCTGACGTTTGCATTCAGCACGTCGTCGAGCAGCGCCACGATCCCCGTGACTCTGAGCACTCTCGAGCGCCGGCTCGGCGTGAAGAACTCCGTGGCAGCGTTCACGGTACCGCTCGGGGCAACGATCAATATGGATGGAACCGCGATCATGCAAGGCGTCGCGACCGTCTTCGTCGCCAACGTCTACGGTGTCCACCTGGCACTCGCGGACTATCTCACGGTGATACTCACGGCCACGCTTGCGTCCATCGGCACGGCTGCCGTGCCGAGCGCAGGTCTCATCATGCTGGCCATGGTGTTGCGCCAAGTCGGACTGCCGGTCGAAGGTATCGGGCTCATTATCGGCATCGACCGCCTGCTCGACATGCTGCGCACGGCGGTCAACGTGACCGGCGACTGCGCGGTGACTTGCTTCGTAGCACGCACCGAGAAGGCGCTCGATGCACAGATCTACAACGATCCGAGCACTGCCGAAGAGCAGGTGCACCCGGCGACCGCCGTCGATACGTTTCGCTAGAGCCCCGGCCCGGCGGTCGCAGGTCTGTCTGCGGGCCCTTCAGTCGGAGTGAAGGAAGTTGCCACCCCAAATCGTCTGGTAGCTGAGCTTCGCGGCGTGCACTAGCATGGCGTCGAGGTTGGTGTGCGCGTAGCCCATGACTTCGTAGAGCATCTCGAAGGCGGGCTTGGAAGAACCTGCATCGGGTCGGGCGTCCTCGACCGTCTTGATCAACGCCGGGTCCGAGAGCACGTGCGCAGCTTGCATCATACCGGCGTCGCGCATGCCCGAGATGATGACGAACTGATTTCCGACGGGACCCGGAAACGTCGAGATGAGACCGTAGTCACGATAGTTGTTGTGAGCTTCCGGCATCCCCGCCTCGCTCGTGTAGGTCTCGCCCGTCTCGACATTGCGCAGCTCGTCGTAGGTGTACCCCACCGTGAGGCTCGACGAGGCGAAGACGAAATCCTCGAGCTTGTCGAGCGCGCTGATGTAACCGAGATACACGATGTGGTTGGACTTCAGATCCGCCACGTTGAGCTCCGACATCGACACGACCTTGACCGGCTTGTTCGCCGTGTAGAGCACCCGCAGGACGTCGAGTAAGGCGAATGCGCTGCCGCGCGGCAGATAGGTGAGGTCGAGATCCGTATAACGGCCGAGCAAGGCGGGATCGTACATGATCAGCTCGTCGAGCTCTTTGCTCGAATTGACCGAGAAATCCCTCACCAAGCGTTTGACGTCGCCGTTCTTGTCGAGCTCCCCGAAAATGTAATAGTCGCCGACGACCACGAGCACGGGCATGTCGTCGGCGAGAATGCTTTGCCAGATCGGCGATGCCGCCACGGTCTTCGCGACCGACGGAGGCGGCTCGCGAGCGGCGCCGATGGCGAGGCCCGCGAGCACCCCGATACCCGTGAGCGCGAGGGCCGCCAGCGCGATCCGAATTTTGGGGCGCCGACCGGAACGTGCGGTCGCAGCGACCGGCACCCCCTGCGCCGCCTCGTCCTCGGCGTCGGGTGGCTCTGCGGCCGTCGGCGCGAGGGTGACTCGATACTCGCCGCGTCCGAGCGTGAGCTGATGAGGCCCCACCCTGCCCTCTGTCGCGTAGTAGTGATCGAGCTTCTGGCGCAGATTGTGTGCGTAGACACGCACCATCGAATCCTGGCTCGGATCGAAGTCGGCGCCCTTGCCGAAGACCTCCATCGCGATCTCGAGCTCTTTCGGGATGCGCCCATTGAGCGAGCACTCGACGAGAAACTCGAGCAAACGCGAATACGAGCGCGAGCGGCCCAGGGCCCCGCTGCGCTCTATCTTCTGCGCCTCTTCTCGTAGCAGATCGGATTCGTGTTCCATTGTGGCCCGGGCCGCCGGACCCGACTCGTCATTCAGCCACCCACGTTAGCCGATCTTTAACCGTTAATAAACCGTACCTAACTACAGGTTTTTCCAAAGAAAGCTTAGTCGCCCCGTCATGGAGGCCGCAGAACGGACCGCTACCCCGCCACGACGGGCCGAATGACGGCCGCGCGCCTCGGGTCCCGGCCCCGAGCCGGCCGCAGCGCTCCAGGCAGCGCGAACCGATCAGCGAGGTCGGGGGCTCGCCGTCACACCCGTTTCGTGACGCGGGAAACCGCTCGCGTCGATGGCCTCGAGGTAGCCGTGCCAGGCAGCATGCCCGATAACGGGCAAGATGACCGCCAGGCCGATGAAGGCCGTTGCAACGCCGAGCGCAAGTCCCACCACGATCAAAAACAGCCACACGAGCATCGTGAGCTTGTTGCGAAGCACCGCGTTGATCGACGTGACGACGGCCGTCACGGCGTCGACACGTCGGTGAACGATCATCGGCAACGAGAATGCGCTGACCGAGAACGTCACGGTCGCGAAGACCGCACCCACGGCCGTGCCGATCGTGAGGTATTCGACGAGGTCACCGAGCTTGGGATGCGCCTGGAGCGGCAGGAATACGCTGACCATCGCGCCCGCGCGGGCCCAAACGAGAAAGACGATCAACAAGACCAGCGCGAAGAGCATCTCGTTGCCGATGTACAGGCGCAAGCCGCCATGCAAAGCGTTGCGCACGGACGCGGACTGCCGGCGCTCGAGCTGCGCGCTGATCGCGTATAGACCCGTGCAAGTCAGCGGTGCCAGAAACACGAACCCGCCGAGCATGGCCAGCATGAACCAGTAGCTGCCGTATTCCCACGCGAGGGTGCACACGCCGGCCATCGTAAGCGCCATGAACAGGCCGTAGCACAGACTCTGCGGCCAGGCATGCCGGAAGTCCTCGAAACCGAGCTTGAGCCAATGCAGCGGCGCCGTCGGCGCGAGCTCACGGCACGGCGCGACAAAAGGCAGCGTATCAAGATCGGGCTGCTGCGTTTCCGTGACCATGCATCCCCCCTTGGATGGCCGCCTGCCGAGCCATGGACCCCAGCCCGGTCACCAAGCGACGATTCGAGCATATAAGGCGACGCACTCGTCCGCCAAGTACGTACATTCCGTGCTCGGTAAACCCGTATTTACTCACCTGGCTCACCACGCCTAGCGTTGCCAGCTTCATGGGCTCCAAACGTTCGAGAGGCCACACATGGGCCGAATAGTCTTCGCCGCGAAGGTCACACACGTGCCGACGATGTATCTTTCCGAGCACGCCGGCCCCTTCCAAGGCTGCCGCGCACAGGCCATCGACAGCCATCGGCGCATGGGCGAGCTCGTGCGCGCCGCCGGCGCCGACACGTTCGTCGTGCTCGACACGCATTGGCTCGTCAACTCCGGCTACCACGTCAGCGCAAGCCCGGTCTTCAAGGGCAGTTTCACGAGCCACGAGTTTCCGCACTTCATCCAGGACCTCGGCTACGAGTACCGCGGCAACGTCGAGCTAGGCAAACGCATAGCGCAAAAGGCGACCGAACGCGGCGTCTTCACGCGCGCGCATGATGTCGAGTCGCTGACCCTCGAGTACGGGACGCTCGTACCACTGCGATACCAGAATGCCGATTCGGCACTCGACGTCGTTTCCGTCGCCGCTTGGTGCATGAAGGCGGACCTTGCGGAATCGAGAGCTTTCGGCGAGGCGCTGGCCGAAGCCGTCGCCGAGAGCGACTCGAACGTCGCGCTGCTCGCGAGCGGGTCGTTGTCCCACCTGCTGTGGCCGAACCGATTGTCGGAGGCCGGCATTTTCAAGATCAGCAGCAAATTCAACGAGCTCGTCGACCGGCTCGTCCTCGACATGTGGCGCGACGGCCGGATCGCCGAATTCCTCGAGATGTTGCCCGAGTATGCCCGCCACTGCAGCGGCGAAGCCGGCATGCACGACACTGCGATGCTGTTCGGCGCGCTCGGCTGGGACCGCTACCGCGGCCGCGGCGAGCCGATTTGCGACTACTTCCCGAGCTCGGGCACCGGGCAAGTCAACGTCGTGTTCACGCCACCCGAAGCGTGAACTGCGACCCCCGAACCGCGATGCGAGAAGCCGACTTTCGTCAGACGAGCCCGGCGGAAGCCAGAAGCCGCTTGAGCGGCTCGATCTCGCGTTCGTACTTGCGCCAACGCTCGACGGCGCTCCGATAAATGGGCTGGCGCACCTGCACGGCGCTTGCCGTGGCAACCGGCGCCGCGTTGTCTTGGAAGGCCAGACAGGCCGGATCCCACGCGAGCCCGCAAAACTCGACGAGGCGCCGCGCCTCCCGTTCCGTGCTCCCGACCACGTCCTCGTAGCGCACCTCGGTGTAGTTTGCCCCGAGCGCTTCGCACCAGTGCCGCGCCAACGCATCGAACAGCACGTAGTACCGGCCCGTGTCCAGCAAGTCGTAAGAGTAGTTGTAGTAGGAGAATGCCGTCGCAAAGAGCTGGCGGAAGTTGCTTAGACACGCGTCCAGCGGATTCCGCCGCAGGCAGATGATCTTGGCTTTGGGCAACGCGCGGCGAATCAGCGCCGCGTAAAGAAAATTCAGCGGCATTTTGTCGATGAATCGCGGCGTCTTCCCGGTCCGCGGCCGCGTGCTTTCGACGTAAGCGCGACCGACCTCGGCCGGATCGACCGCCGCGCTTGCCGCAAGCGTCTCGGCATCGAGCACTCGGTTCGACCCAGTTCGCGCGGCTCGTTTGAGGATGAGCGCGAAGTTCGTGAGCTCACCGGCGGCGAAGACATCGGGGTGGCTCGACAGAATCCGTTCGACGAGCGTCGTACCGGTACGCGGCATGCCCACGATGAAGATCGGCTCCGCGCTGTCGTGCCCGGGCCGTCCAGGGCCAAGTACGTCCACCGTGCGCTCGGCGGCCGCGAAAAGCTCACGGTCTTCGTCGAACGAGTAGTCGAGCGTGGCACGCTTGCGGCGCTTGCCGCGCTCGAGGTAGCCGAAGGCCTCCGCGTACCGTCCGACGTCTTCGTTCTGCTTGGCAAGGGCGTGACACAGATGCAGCTCGGCATCGGCCGATAGGCCCTCTCGTTCGAGACGCCGCTCGAGCGCCGCAACCTCTTCTGCGGTAAACGGTGCTCTTGCGACCTGCGCCAGTGCCGTCCACGCGCGATACATGCCCGGATCGATCGACAGCGCTTGGCGGTAAGCCGCTTGCGCTTCGTCGAACCGGCCGAGGAACTGCAGGGAGGCACCGAGGTTGTATCGATAGGCCGCCTTGTCGGCGTCGCGCGCAACGGCGCGCCGAAACGGCTCGAGAGCCTCCGCATGCGCGCCCGTACGAGTCATGACGACGCCGATCGTATCGAGCGTGAGCGCGTCGGCAGGGCCGAGCTCGAACGCGCGTGTCGCGGCCTCGAAGGCCTCGCGCGGGCGCCGCAGCGCGACGAGGCAGCGGCCGCGCTGAGCATGGTAATCGGGTCGATCCGGAGCGAAGCCGAGTGCGCGGTCCAACACTTCGAGCGCCTTGCCGAAGTTACCGTGCTCGGCCGCAATCATCGCGAGCAAGAAATAGGCGTCCGCGAAATCCGGTTGTGCGGCGAGGATCCGCAGGCAAAGCTCGTGGGCCCGCTTGAAGTCACGCGCGTTGAGCGCGCGCTCTGCCTCGCGGTGGTGAGTGCGAAGCTCGGCATTCGCGGCGATGTCCGACATCGCCGCGAATGATAGCCGTGTTAGAGCTTCAAGGCGTAACTGAACTTGACCCCGACCTCACGCGGCCTCAGCACTTCGTTGGCGTAGCTGCGCACATGGACCGGGTCGCCGTTCTCGTCCGTGACAGTTTGCACGAAGTCGCGGATCGAGCGCACGCCCGTGACGGCGTACTCGTTCGTGAGGTTTTGTGCGTAGACCCCGATCATCCACGGTCCGTTCTCGAGCGTCGCGGTCGCGAAATGAACCGTATATCCCGGCAGCTTCTCGCCGCCGGCACGCTCGGCCGGTTTGGTGAGAATGTTGCCGATGCTCGACAAACCGTAGTCGAAGTTCATCGACCACTTGCCGTTCAGCGGGAAGTAGTAGCCGACATTGAACGTACCTTGCGTCTTAGGCGAGCCCGGTAGGCGATCGCCCTTGAGGCCCGGGATATAGACCGGATCGAGCCCGTCGTACGAGCCGCCCGGGCCGAAACCCGGCGGCGTGAACTCGCGCAACAAATTCGGCGCATCGGCCGACAGCTTTGCATCCGTGTAAGAGTAGCTGAAGCCGAGGCTCAAACGGTCGGTGACGCGCGAGTCGATCGAGATCTCGAAACCCTTGGTCGTGGCGCCCTTACCGTTCTTGATGATCGGCTGCGCACCGTTGGCCGTCGCCGACGCGAGCTGCGGGTCCTTCCAATCCACGTAAAACAGCGAAGCGTTGGCCGTCAGACGCCGGTCGAGCCACTGGCTGTGCATACCGACTTCGTAGTTCGTCGTTTTGTCGGGGAAGTACTGCACTTCGTCGGGCAGCGCGCAAACGATCTGGTTGGCAGGCAGCGGATCGGGGCAAGGCGCGACACCGTTCGACGCACCGATGCGGTAACCCTCGCTGACGGTGAAGAAGCCCATCACGGTATCGGTGAATTGGAACGACGTGTTGAACTTGCCGAGGAAGCCACTATCGTCCTGTGAGTTGGCCTCGAGCTCCAGCGGGATATCGGTCGGCCCGATGGCACCGATGGCCGTCAGGTACAACGGCGTCGTAGCACCGCTCAAGGTGTCGTAGGTGTATTTGAACTGGCGGCCACCGAGCGAGATTTGCCATCTGTCGGTGACCTGGAAGCCGACTTCGCCGAACACGGCCTCTTCCTTGAGAGCCTCGATCAGCGTGCTGATGTACTCCAAGCTGTCCGGGCGCAGATCGCCGCCGAGGTATTCGTCGTAGTGCGGTGTGAACTCGCGGCTCGTGCCGTCGGTGTTTTGCTTGTTGTAGAACAGGCCGGCAATCCAGTTCCAACGGCTGTCGCCTTTGGACACGAGCCGCAGCTCTTGGCTGAAGGTCTTGTCGGTCTCGTTCTCGCGGGTGAACGCCGAGAAGAACGGATAAGCCTCGTAGCTGTATTCGAGCGTGATCAACAGGTCCGTCTGGTCGCGCTGACCGAGCTCGTCGTACTGCGAAGCCCCCGTCGCCGAAGTCAGCTCGGCGAATCCGAGATCGGCCGTGATCTCGAGCGCAAGCAGCTGGTTCTTGCGGTCGTTCGGCTCCGGATAGCGCGTGGCCGATTGGTATTTTCCGGTACCGAAAGCCACCACGTGGTTCTGCGTGCGGCCACCGACGTTCATGTCCTGGTAGTAGTACGTCAGGTTTGCGTCGACATTGTCGGTCGGCGTCCAACGCATCGCAGCGCGGCCCGACAACGTGCGCTCCCAGTTCGCGTCCTTGACGCTGTACAGGTTCGCAGCCACGGCTGCCGGGTCCGTGAAGTCCGGCTCCGGATCCGAGAGCCCAGGATCGCGCACGAGATAAGGAGTGTCGATGAAGCCCGGATCGTCGTAGTAATCGACCGAACCGCGGAACGCGAGCTTGTCGCCGAAAGGCACATTGGCCGTCAAGCCTCGTCGCGAACCGTAGCCGTCGCTCTCGGCCAGCGAGAAGCCCGTGGCGCGGAAGTCCAAGCTCGTAGAACCGAGATCGGGCCGATGCGGGAGGTAGCGGATCGCACCGCCGAGCGTGCCGGCGCCATACAACGTGCCTTGTGGCCCAAGCAGGACTTCGACGCGCTGCATGTCGTTCAACGACAAGTCGACGTAGAGCGGAATCTCGCCGAGATACGTCGACACAGTGTCGCCGCCGTTGTTGCCGATACCTTCCGCGGAGCTGATATTGTCGAGATTCAGGCCGCGCACGACGATGTGGTTCGACGTGCGTTTGCCTTGGTCCACGACATACATGCCCGGCACGTTGCGCCCGAGCTCGGCAAGATCACCGATCTCGCGCTCGTTGAGCATGTCGCCGTCGAACGACGCGATGTTGAAGGGGATCTCTTGAATGCTCTGCTCGCGCCGGGTCGCCGTCACCATGATCTCTTCGATGCCGGATTGATCCGTCTGCGCCATGGCCATGGGCGCGACGGTCGACGCAAGAACGGCGGAAACGGCCGCGGCCAGCGGCTTACGGTGCAGCACCGGGCGCGCCCGCGCGCGACCTACCCGGATCGAGTCCTGACCGTGCGGCAACAGCGGCTGCGGTGGACGGCTTCGGTTTCGCATCTACAGATCTCCTCGAAATGGTCGAGCGGGAGTCGAGTGGGCGAACAGCATCCGTCGAGACCTCCCGCAATGCATTTGGCATTAGCAAGCGGCGTGCCACAAGACGACGTCGCACCAACACCAGCGCTGGTCTTATCAGCGTGGCATTCTCGCTCTGATTTGGTGCCGATAAAACGGGGCATGCCCCAAATTGTGACGGCCGCCCGGAGGCGCGGCCGTGACACCGGGATTGCGTCACGCATTTTGCATCGACAAGAGTAGACGGGCACGCGGATTGAGGGTTTGCCCTAACGACACTCGGCCGGTGCGGCCCGGTCGTATCGACGACGACACCAAGCGATTTGCGGCTGGCGCCTGCTCACTACCGGCCCCCGGCTCGAGCATTTTGGCCGTGTTTCAATTGCGCGGTGCTGTTCGACCGGCCGCGGCCAACTTGTCTATTTTGTTGACTGTGTGAGGTCAGGCACCAGCCGATCTCCACTATAGCGCGAATAGCGGCCAACATCACCGATGGATCGGCACGCTCTCGAGGCTCAAGCCGCCGCCGCGAAGCTGGCCGCGGATGCAAGCGGCCAATACAGTTTGTAGACGTTGTGCGGCCACTCGCCCTTACCGGCAATTGCGGCAAGTAGCTCACCCGGACTCACCTCGGGAACGAGACTCGCAAGCAAACGCACGTCGCTCTTCGAGACACGGCGCACCACATGCGTCGTGCGAAACTCGCGAGGATGCGCGAGGCCGGCAGCTTGAGTGAGCTCGCGCAAGGCGTCGAGCGTGTGCAGGTGAAAACGGTACACGCGCTCGGACTTTTCACCGACGACGAGTGCCTTCTGACGCAGCGGATCCTGTGTGGTGATGCCGGTAGGACACGATCCCGTGTGACAGCTTTGTGCTTGAATGCAGCCGATAGAGAACATGAAGCCTCGCGCAGAATTGCACCAGTCCGCGCCGAGCGCCATGGCGCGCGCGATGTCGAACGCGCTGATGATCTTGCCGCTGCACCCGATCCTGATGCGCTTGCGCAGATTGAGTCCGACGAGAGTGTTGTGCACCAGCCGCAAACCTTCCTGCAGCGGCGTCCCGACATGATCTGCGAACTCCAGCGGTGCAGCGCCCGTGCCCCCCTCGGAACCGTCGACGACGATGAAATCGGGCGTGAGATCCGTCTCGAGCATCGCTTTACAGATCGCGAACCATTCCCAAGGGTGACCGATGCAAAGCTTGAATCCAGTGGGCTTCCCGCCCGACAGCCGTCGCAACCTCTCGATGAATCGAAGAAGTCCGGCCGGAGTGGAAAACTCTGCGTGCTGGGAGGGACTGACACAATCGACGCCTGCAGGCACGCCGCGACATTCGGCGATTTCCGGCGTGACTTTGGGACCCGGCAAGACGCCGCCGTGACCGGGCTTCGCCCCTTGGCTGAGCTTGAGCTCGATCATCTTGACGCTCGGGTCGTTCGCGTTGCGAACGAATCGTTCCTCGTCGAACCGGCCGTGTGCATCCCGGCAGCCGAAGTACCCGGACCCGAGCTCCCAAATGAGATCACCGCCGTGCACGCGATGATACTTACTGATCGACCCCTCGCCCGTATCGTGGGCAAACCCTCCTTTCTTGGCGCCGCCATTGAGGGCCATGATTGCGTTCGCCGACAACGCACCGAAGCTCATTGCCGACACGTTGAGCACGCTGGCGCTATAAGGCTCCGTGCAGCTCGCACTACCACCAATCGTGACGCGGAAATCGTGCGCCTCGATAGTCGTCGGCGTGAGAGAGTGATTGATCCACTCGTAGCCGGCGGCCTGCACATCGAGCTGTGTGCCGAATGGCCGCTTGTCGGCTTCGCCCTTGGCCCGTTGATAGACGATCGAGCGTTGCTGGCGCGAGAACGGCGTCTGCTCGTTGTCGCTTTCGATGAAGTATTGCCGGATCTCGGGGCGAATGAACTCGAGCAAGAAGCGCAGATGCCCGATGACCGGGTAGTTGCGCAGCACCGAATGGTGCCGCTGCAGCGCGTCACGAAACCCGAGCGCAACGACGCCGAGCAGCACGACTGCGGCGAGGGCACCGAACCCGTAGACCCGCCAGGTCAGCGCGAAAACGGCGAACAGCACGGCGCTTGCGGCCCAAACCGTGTAGCGCACAGGGAAGTAACGATCGATCTTGCCAAGCCAGGCGTGCATGTAGTTCCTCGCGCTCCATAGTCGGCCGAACACAGCGCGGCTTTATACCGCGCCGCATCGAACCGAGGAATTCGGATTCGCGCAGCGACCTGCGCCGAGCCCCGAACCGAGGCGCGACATCGCTGCGCAGGACTAACCTCCCGGCAAGCTCAGAGCCACGAGATCGGCGCCCCGTTCTCCGGCGACCGACACGACGATGAACTGCTTACCGTCCACGGCGTAGGTCATCGGCAAGCCTCCCACCGCGCCCGGCAGCGGGATCTCGGCCAACACCTCGCCCGTGGCCTTGTCGTGAGCACGCAGCACCGGACTGCCTCCCCACCCTTCGGCCGTGAACAGCAGCGTCTTGGTCACGAGCGTGACGGGCCTCGACATTCGTCCGGTCGGCGGCAAGTCGAGCCCTTTGAGCGCGGAGTTCTCGGCGATCTCCTTCGGAGTCGGCCCGTTCGGGATCTGCCAAACGTAATCGCCCTTGTCCATGTCGATCGCCGTGATTCGGCCGTAAGGCGGCTTGACCAAGGGCAAACCATTGAGCCACGGCAGCTCGGCGCCGCCGCCCGCGATGTAGTGCAGATCGGTGAACTTCGGCTCCGCCCGCAACGCCATCGCGCTCGGGTTCGTGAACGATCCGACGTAGAGCACGTGCGTCTCGGGATCGAACGATCCCCCCTCCCAGTTCGCGCCGCCGATCGCGCTCGGCAACGTCAGCGTGCCGTGCGTGCCGTCGGCCGCGTCCCCTAGCGAAGGCGGCGTGAAGATCGGACCGAAGCGAAAGATCTTGGTCCCTTCCACGGCCTCCGCTCGAAGCTCGGGCGTGAAATCGATGAGGTCGTCCTGCGTGAACCCTTGCCGGTCGAAGGCCGGAGGCTTCGTCGGAAACGGCTGCGTCGGCGAAGTTTGCTCGCCCGGCACGTCCGACGCGGGCACCGGCCGCTCTTCGATCGGCCACACGGGTTCACCCGTCACGCGATCGAACGTGTACACCCACGCTTGCTTGGTGATTTGCGCGACGGCCTTGATCGGCTCGCCCGTCGACGACGAGGTCCATGAGGATCGGAGCAGTCGGATTGTCCCAGTCCCAGATATCGTGATGAATGAGCTGGTAGTACCACTTCATCTCGCCGGTGCGCGCGTCGAGACACACGAGACTGTTGCCGAACAGATTGTTCCCGGGCCGCTCGCCGCCATAGCGATCGCTGAGCGGCGCCTCGACCGGCAAGTACACGAGCCCGAGCTCCTCGATCCCCGGACATGCGCGCCCAAACGCCGGCATTGCCCGTGAACTCGGCGGAGCCGTTCGAACCAAGTCTCGTAGCCCGGCTCGCCGCGCTCCGGAATCGTGTGAAACGTCCAAAGTAGCCTGCCGGTGCGCGCATCGTAGCCGCGGACGTCGCCCTTGAGGTTCGCCTTCGAGCGCGGCCGCATCGCGACGTCGTGCGCGGGGCCGACGATGACGACGTCGCCGATGACGAGCGGCGGCGAGCTGTTGCCGATACTGGTCGTGTCGTCGACCTCGCCGCGCACCCCGACCATGAGATCGACGATACCGTTCTCGCCGAAGCCGGGCACCTGCCGGCCGGTTCCGGGATCGATCGCGACGAGATAGAACGCGGGCGTCACGACGAAGAGCCGGTCGTTGCCCGCATGATCCGTCCAATACGACAGGCCGCGGCCCGACGTCTTGCGCGGCGCAACCTTATAACGCTCGTCCGGATCGCTCGGCCGCCAAATCCAGAGCGTTTCGCCCGTCTCAGGATCGATGGCAACGACGTTGCGCGTAACACCCACGGTCGTGTAGAGCACGCCGTTGATCATGAGCGGTGTCGTCTCGTTCTTCTGGCCTCCGGCCGCGGACCGAAGTTGCCGGTTCCGAAACGCCAAACGACCTCGAGCTTGCCGACGTTGCTGCGATCGATCTGCGTCGAGCGGCGAATAGCGCTGCGCGGCGAGGTTTCCGCCGTAGTGCGGCCATTCCACGTCCTGACCGCCGGCCGACGTGGCAGGCGCAGCGGCCGCCGGCGAAGCCGCGGGCTCGGAGCCGGAGCTTCCCGGCGATTGCGTGCATGCCGCTAAGATCCAGATCGCACAAAACGGCAGCCCTCTCAGACTCTTGATCATTTTTTGCCCCCCAATTCAGTCTTACTCGCGCCGGCCGGTCCGGCCCCGTCGAAGGCGGCCGCACTCACACCAGGGACCATTGTTCTACAGACGAGCCCACCGGGGTAGATCGGGCCGCGCGCCCGGCTTGACCATAAGTGCGACTCTCGGGCCAAAAGCGTGTCGCGGCGCGGTGCTCGGCGCCGTGAATAAGCCGTAATTGACAAAGTCTGGGAGGGTTGCATTATTGGTGTTGCCATGGGCGAAAAGAATAGCCGGTTCAACGGCGACACAAAGGCCCTCAGCCCTCCGGTGGAGCCTCACGCCGCCCCCGATGCCGACACCGCGGAGGTGCGCACGTTGCGCGTCGACGAATTCGTCGACGAGCTCGCCGAGACCGGCGAGTTTCCGCCACTCGTCGTCGGCGCGGACGAGCACCGGCCAAGTGGATCGGCTCAGGGCCGCGCGTCCTTCGTCCTGACCCACCTCGAGTCCGAGATCGGTCGCCTGCAAGCCCGCTGGGAGCGCGTCGAGAGCGAGCTGCGCGCCCGCGAGGCCGTCATCGACGAGCTCAAACGCGCGGTCGACGACGGCGAGGCCGTCGCCGCCGATCTGCGCAACGAGGCGGCCAAACACGAGGCGCAGAGCCGAACAGCGGCACAGCAGATTACCGACGCCAACGCGCGCATCGAGAAGCTCGAAGCCGCCAAGCGCGCGCTCGAAAGCGTCGTTGCCGAGCGGGACGGCGAGATCGCCACACGACGCGGCACAGCTGAAGCCGCCGATCGCAAGCTTGCGGAGTCCGCTGCCGAGATCGGCCGCTTGACGGCGCAGATCGAAGGGCAGCGCGACGCCTTGGCCGCGGCTGAGCAGCGAGAAGCCGCCGGCGCCGGCGAGGCCACCCGCATGCGCGCCACGATCGTCGAGCTCGAAACGTATATCGACGGCCGCAAACACCATTGGGCACAGCTCAACGACAAGCTCGCCGAATACCAAGACGCTTTGCTCGGGTTGCAGCGCGAAACCGCCGATCGCGACGCGCGACTCGAGGCGACCGCCGCGGAGAAACTTTCACTCGCCGAGAAAATCGTCGCGCTCGAACAGCGCGCCGGCGACCTCGAGCACCGCTTGCGCGAGCGTGAGACGGCACTCGGCAAGCGCGAGAACGAGATCACGGAGCACGGCACAGCGGCGACGCGACTGCACTCCGAGCTCGCCGAAACGGCTCGCGAGCGCGACGAGGCACTCGGGCGCCTCGCGACGAGCCAGGCAACGGCGGCGGAGCTCGAACGGTCGGTAGCCGAGCGCGACACCCGGCTCGGCGAGTTGCGCGGCGACCTCGCCGCGACTCGCGATGCCAAGGACAACCTGATCGCGCAGCGCGATGCGTCGCGCGCACGTGTCTCGGAGCTCGAAAGCCTCGTGACAGAGCGCGACGCAAAGATCGCCGCTTTGCTCGAGGCGAGCCGTGCCGGCGAAACCGCTCTCGCCAAGGCGGAAAAACGCACCGAGAATCTCGACAAGCTGCTCGCGGAAGCCGGCAAAGAAATGACCGCGATGCAGGAAGCTCAGAACGCCGAAGAGCGTCGCGTGGCGCGGCTGCGTCAACAGGTCCAAGACAAACAGCACGCTCTCGACCTTCTCGAGCGCAGCGCTCAACGCCTCGACGATCTCGGTGCGAGCTTGGAGGGTTTCGACCGGCGCTTCTCCGCGGCACCCGAGGCCGAAGTGCTTTCGGCGCAGGTACGCGCCGTCGAGAATCCGGCGCCGAGTGCCGTCACGATCGGGCCGCAACAGCCCGCGAGCACCGCACGGCGCAGGATGATCGTGGCCATCGAGGGCAACACGCGCACGACCTACCCGCTGCGCGGCAGCGACATCACGATCGGCCGGTCAGCGCAGAGCGATATCCGGCTGCGCAGCCCGTTCATCAGCCGGCTGCATGCCCGCATTTCCGTGCGCGATGACGACGCGCTCATCGAAGACCTCGGCAGCAAAAACGGTATCCTGCTGAACTCGAACCCGATCGGGCGCAGCGCCGCTTTGCACAACGGCGACATCATCAGCCTCGGCGGGCTCTTGGAGCTCAAATACGTCGATCGCGACGAGGCGGTGATCGAGATCCGGCCCGGAGCCGCGCAGCGGCCTCAGCCTGCGCCGCCGCCCCGCTGATCGGCATCGGCGAACACGGCCACCTTCGGCGCCGAGCGGGACGTGACTGCCCCGCGATACATGATCTCGGTGTTGAAGGCCCATACGACACGAGCACAACGGTCGACGGCGATAGCACCGCCGCGTCCGCCAAGCAGAACGAGCCGCTCCTTTATGACCGCATTCACGGCCGCGGGAACGTCTTTACCGCCGTACTCGACCATCGCTGCGATGTCGCGCGCGACCGTCGCACGCAAAAAGTACTCCCCATGGCCCGTGCACGAGACCGCACACGACGCGTTGCTCGCGTAAGTCCCGGCGCCGATCACCGACGAGTCAGCGATACGGCCCGGCCACTTGTTCGTCATGCCGCCCGTCGACGTCGCCGCCGCGAGATCCCCCGCGGTATCGAGCGCCACCGCCCCTACCGTACCGTGCTCTTCGGATTGCTGCGCTTGGCGGCGCGCCGCCGCCAACGCCAACCAGCGCAGCTCCGTATGAAAGTATTCGGGCGGTTCGAGGCGCATGCCCTGCGACTGCGCGAACGCGACGGCGCCCTCGCCTTGTAGAAAAACGTGCGGCGTGCGTTCCATGACCCAGCGAGCGAGCGTGACGGGGTTCGCGATACCGCTGACTGCGGCCACAGCGCCGGCAGCCAGCGTGCGCCCGTTCATGATCGACGCCTCGAGCTCGTGCTCGCCGCGGGCATTGAAGACCGCGCCGCGACCTGCATTGAACAGCGGCGAATCCTCGAGGGCCCGCACGGCACGCTCCACGACGTCGAGGCTCGCGGTACCGGCCGCGAGCGCTTTGGCTCCGTCGGCCAGCACCGCGAACAGCGTGCTCGCGATGGCCTGCTCGCGCGCTGCGTCGAGACCGTCGTCACGTGCGCTGCCCGCGCCGCCGTGGATCGCGAACGCCCAAACCCGATCGGACGAAGGTGCCGCGTCCGTGGCGCTCACGGTACTGCTAGAGCTCGGCACGAACCAGGGCCGCACCGTCGGCAAGCGCCTTGAGCTTGCCGAAGGCCACGTCGCGCGGGAGGTACTTCATGCCGCAGTCCGGCGTTGCGATCAATCGCTCGGGCGGCACGAAGTCGAGCGCCGCGCGAATGCGCGCGGCCACGGTCACCGGCGTCTCGATGTTGTGATCCGCCAGATCGAGCACCCCGACCATCACCGTTTTCGTCGATAACGCCGCCAGCACGGCCAAATCGAGCTTCGGCTGCGCCGCCTCGATCGACACTTGGTCCACGGCCGAATTTTCGAGCTCCGCGAGAAACGAATAGCCGCTTGCCGGTTTGTCTTTGACGAGCGCCGCGTAACCGAAGCACAAATGCAGTGCCGTCGTGCCTCTGACCCCGCGCAGCGCACGATCTATCGCCTTGAGGCCGTACCGGCGGGCCGCATCGGCGCGTGCCTGCAGCCAGGGCTCGTCGAGCTGCACGATGTCGGCGCCGGCGGCAAACAAGTCGTGGATTTCCTCGTTGACGGCCTCGGCGTAGGCCAGCGCGAGACTCTCGTCGTCTTTGTAGTACTCGTTCGCGGCCTGCTGGCTCATCGTGAACGGCCCGGGCAGCGTGATTTTGATGCGCCGCGACGTGTGCGCCCGCAAGAAAGACACATCCCGGACCTCGACGGCTTCGCGCCGCTTGATCGGTCCGGTGACCAACGGCACGGGTACCTTGTTCCCGGTTCTGCCGACGATTTCGCCGAGCCGCTGCCGGTCGATACCATCGAGCGCATTGGCGAATTTGTTCGAGTAGCTCTCGCGTCGAATCTCCCCGTCCGTGATCACGTCGATACCGGCACGCTCTTGGGCCTCGATCGCGACGACCGTCGCATCGTCTTGCGCCTGCTCAAGCCACTCGGGGCGCACGCGCCAAATCTGCTGCGCGCGTACGCGCGGCGCCATGAGCTTCGTGAGCAGCGCGCGATCGACGAGCCAATCCGGCTGCGGATAACTGCCGACTACCGCCGTCAGCAACGAGTCCGTCATTCCCAACAACCTCTATCTTCTGCCGTGTGCAATGGCTCTCATCGTGCCGCAAACCCGTGGACGATGCTCAAGGCACGATCGCGAGAGTGCGCTCGATGACCCAAAACGCAGCCGTTGCGCCGATACCGTAGGCGGCAGCCAAACGCCAACCCTTGGGTGGCGCAACGATCACGCGCCCGAGCGCCCACGCGACGGCGAACACGGCCCCGATAAACGCCAGCTGCCCGATCTCGACGCCCACATTAAAGAACAGCAGCGCCAAAGGCACGGCCGCGGTCGGTACGCCGACCTCCGACAGGGCCCCGGCGAAACCGAACCCGTGCAGCAGACCAAAAGAAAAGGCGACGATCCATGGAAAGCGGGCCGTCAGGTCGGGCCCCGGCCCGGGACCGACCGTGAGTTCGCTGCGCGCGAGCTCCGATGCGAGAAACAAGATGCTGAGCGCGATCGTCGCCTCGACGGGCGCAGAAGGCACATGCACGAACCCGAACGTCGCGGCACCGAGCGTGATGCTGTGCGCGACCGTGAATGCCGTCACCGTGGCCACCAATCGCCGGACCCCACGCACGAGCAGCAGTAGCGCGAGCACGAACAGCAGGTGATCGACGCCGAGCAGAATGTGCTCGACACCGAGCACCGTATAGGTCTCGATGACGTCGAAGTGACCGGGCCGGGCCGGCAGCACAACGCTCGCAACTGCGGGCGTCAACCGGTAATTGCTCGACGTGCCGTCCAGATAGTCGACGCGCACGAGCACGTCGGTCTGGGTGAGCGGCAGGCCCTCCACGCGGAAGGTCTGCCCACCGAGCCCGTCCGGGCAAGTGAGCACCGCATGCTGGAAGCGGACGTCGTCCACGACGTAGGTGCGCACGGCTTCCGAGAGCGAGCATCCGTGCGGCACCTTCGGCTCGAGCGTCGCGGCCAATCCGCCGGAGATCGACACCTTCCATTGCACCGCAAACACGTTCGGCGCAGTCTCCGTCATTCCGAAGAACGCGGGGCTCAGCTTGTGCGCCAAGGCCGGTGCGGCCACGAGTATCGCAGCGCCGACCAACAGCGCCCGAACGCCTCTCACGGCGACGAGCCCGCCGCGGGTGCGTCGGCCGCTAGGCCTGTCGACCCGTCCTCGCCCTCGCCTTTCGGCCACTCGACGACGACGTCGTAGTAGCCGCGCATGCGAGCGTATTCCGCGGCGTTGTGTGCGCGGCGCTGCTCGGCACCGTACTCGGCCAGCACACGATCGCGAATCTCGTCGAACGGCGGCAACCGGCTAGCTTCGCGCTTGCGCACGCGAGCGACGTGCCAACCGAAATCGGATTGGAACGGGCCTTGCCACTCGCCGACCGGCATCGTGAACAACGCGGCCGTCATCGTCTCGCCGAACAGCACTTCGATCTGATCGCGAGGCGCGCCCTCGTAGCTAGTCCTGAGCGGCGTCTTGTCCCCCGCCTGCTCGAGGGGCTTCCCGGCCGCAAGCTCGGTCAGCGCCGCGTTCGCGCCGTCCCGCACGGCGTCGCCGCGCTTCTTGGGATCGAAAAAGACTTGGTCGAAGCTCGCAAGCTCCGGCACCGTGAATCGATCGTGGTGCTCCTCGTAGAACCGGTGCAGATCGGCATCGGAGGCAGGCGCCGGATCCGCGAGGTCCTGCGTCAAGTACTGCATCTTCTCGACGAGCCGCCGCCTGACCTCGTCGTCGTTCGAATCGAGACCTAGGGCGAGGGCCTGCCGATACAAAACCTCGTCACGAATCGTCGGCTCGACGAGGCTTTCGAGCTCGTCTCGGGTAGGCGTACGGCCGTTCACGAGGGCCGCCGTGTCGCGGATCTTGGCAACCTGCGCTGCCGTGATGACGATGCGCTCCCGCCCGGTCGTCACGGACTGGCCAAACCAAGCGGACACCGCGAACAGCAGCGCGCCGATCGTAAGAAAGTGAATCAGCGGGTCCTTGAGGAACCTGAGCATGATGGGTTGACGACCTCGCAGCACGCGGCTCGATGGTGCGAAACGCGAGCCGCATGCGGCCCGATGTAACGTCTCTCAGGACGCTTTCGCGGCCGTCATTATGGGCTGTCGGTCGAGCCGCGAACAAGGGCTCGAAAGCTCTGCGCACGAACGACTACTTCGGATCGTACTTGCGAAACTGGCTCCAGCATTCCTGTCCCCCGCCCTGACGGCTCGTACGAACTATTTCGTCCTGGTCGTCGACCTGGAAGCGCACGACGCAGCGCAACCCGCCCTTGGGATAGACGGAAACGGCAAACAGACCCGCTCGGACTTTGATTCGCCGCTCGTAGACATAGACCTTGTAGCCGCGATGCTCTTCGACGCTGTGCTCGCGGCCCCAGACTTCGTGCAGGCGCTCCAGCGTGTGGCCACGCCAGCTGCGCAACAAATCGTCGAGCTTCTGCGTGGGCGAGTCGAAAACGCTTTGCCCCGCACAGACCCCCGCCAACACGAGGCCCGACGTAAGGACGAAGGACCGGCTCCAGATGCGCTCGACCCGTTGCATGGCGCCCCCTCTTGTCTGTCGCCGGCCGCGCCGCGCTTTCGGCCGACAGGCTCTTCTCGCCGCGGTAGTGTTTCTATTAGCGGAAGGAGTCTAGCAAAGCATCGCGCGCGGGACGAACCGGATTCGGGGAGCCTAAAGAGGAGCCCCGGCTTCTTGGGGGGATGGGGGGGATAGAAGCCGGGGCTCGTATCGCCTGCACCGCGCCCTCACGGGCGAGGCCAGCGCTTACTCAGGAAAAACTCAACGCGACGAACCGTTGGGAATCACCGCGACGGACCAGCAACAAGGCCGGCGACTTCTTCGTCTTGGCCTGCTCGAGGGCCGTCATGGCCGCAGCAACAGACGGGACTTCCTTTTGGTTGACACGCGTGATCACGTCGCCGGGGCGCAGGCCCTTGTCGGCCGCGGCGCTGTCCTCGTCGACGTCGACGACCAACGCACCATGGACGTCGTTCGGCAAGCCGAGCTCAGACTTGTCCTCGTCCGTCAGCGCGCGCAGTGTCAAGCCGAGCGCCGTCGCCGAGTTGTCGTTGCTCTGCTCGGGAGCCGTCGTCGCGGCGACCTCGTCCGTGGGGGACGCTTCGCCCAGCTTGACCTTCAGCTCGTGACTCTTGCCGTCGCGCCAGACCGTCACCGACGCGGCAGCGTTGGGGCTCGCATCCGCCACCACGCGGCTCAGTGTCCTCGCGGAATCGATGTCTTCACCGTTGAACTTGGTGATCACGTCGCCCGCCATCACACCGGCGCGCAGCGCGGGACCGTCGGGCAACACCTCCGCCACGAGCGCACCATGACCGTCCTTGAGTCCGACCGAGGCGGCGATATCGTCGTCGAGGTTCTGAATCTGCACGCCGAGCCAGCCGCGCTCGACCGTACCGTTGTCCTTGAGCGCCTCGATCACGCTTTTCGCTTGATTGGCCGGAATCGCAAAGCCGATGCCGATGTTGCCGCCGTTCGGCGAATAGATCGCCGTGTCGATGCCGACCACCTTGCCTTCGACGTTGAAAACGGGACCGCCCGAATTGCCGGGATTGATCGGCGCGTCGATCTGCAGATAGTCGTCGTACGGACCCGACTGAATGTCGCGGCTGCGGGCCGAGACGATGCCGGCCGTCGCCGTGCCGCCGAGACCGAAAGGATTGCCGATCGCGATGACCCAATCACCGACTCGGGCATGGTCGGAATTACCGAATTCGACGTGCGGCAGATTGGAACCCGCGACCTTGATGAGCGCGAGATCCGTCTTGACGTCACGCCCCACGAGCGTGGCATCGAGCTTCTTGCCGTCTTGCATCGTCACCACGATCTTATCGGCGCCATCGATCACGTGGTTGTTGGTCACTATGTAGCCGCTCGGATCGATCAAAAAGCCCGACCCCTGCCCTTCCATGCGCCGCTCGGGCATTTGCCCCGGCGGGACCTCGAAGAACCGGCCGAAGAATTGGTCGAACGGCGACTGCGGGCCGTCGTCGCGGCGGCCCTGCGGCGAATGAGAGCCGAAAGGAATTGCGGCAGTCGGAAGTGCTTTGGTGACCTTCGTCACTTGGATGTTGACCACGGCCGGGGCCACGTTCTCGACCACGTCGGCAAACGACGCCGGCCCTGCCGACGGCGGCGGAGTCGCGGAATGCGCATTGGGACTGAAGTTGACGAACACTGCCGTCAACACGAATGCTGCTCCGGCGACGGCTCCGGCGAGCCACCCTGAGCGAGCGGAGCCTTTTGCGGGTTGGTGTGTCATCGCACGTCCTCCTCGGAACGTTTCTCACTGAGAACGACCATACATCGGCCGCCATTACCGTCGCCTCACGACATCCCTACGGTTTTGTAATGGTCGACCGGCGCGGATGACGCCCTGTTAATGCCTTGTTCAGCTCCAATTCAATAGCCTGGGCGCACCATGAAGCTATCCAATGAAGTTGAGCGCTTCGGCGGAAGCAAGGAGACGACCATGAAACGTATGAACCTCAACAAGCTGACGAGTTTCGCAGCTGCGGCAGGTCTGACCCTCGCCCTGAGCCTCGGCGCGGCTTCGATTACCCACGCACGTCCGGTCAACGGCGCAGCCGAATCACCAGCCGGCAGCGCCGAGCCGAGCGCGGCTCTGGAGGCGGTCAAGAGCATCCCGATGCTGACGCGCCCATGGAGCTGGCAACCGATAGACGACCGCACCGTGATCCTCTGGGCGACCCCGTTCCGGCCATATCTCGTGGAGCTCGCCTTCCCGAGCCACGACCTGAAGTTCGCGCAAGTCATCGGAGTCACCTCTTTCGGTGACCGCATCTACGCGAAATTCGACTCGGTCAAGGTTCGCGGCTTCCGGTACCCTATTGCCGGCATCTACAAGCTGACGAGGGCACAGGCCAAGAACTGGGGCCAGACCTGACGGGGCTCGGTTGACGCGACGGCCTTCGCTGCTAAGACAAGAAGGCCGCCGCGGCGGGCGCGAGCAAAGGACAACGACGCATTGTGCGAATCTTGGTCATAGAGGACGACAAGGACGTCGCCTCTTTCATTCGCAACGGATTGGTGCAAGCCGGGTGGAACGTCGACCTTGCCGATAACGGCAAAGACGGTCTGTTCCTCGCCACGACCGAGAGCTACGACGCGCTCGTCGTCGACCGCATGTTGCCCGGCGTCGACGGCCTGACGGTCATCCGCACGCTGCGTGCATCGGAGAACTCCACGCCGGTATTGATCCTGAGCGCGCTCGGCGAAGTCGACGACCGCGTCAAGGGCCTCAAGGCCGGGGGCGACGACTACCTCGTCAAGCCGTTCGCCTTCAGCGAGCTACTGGCACGGCTCGAAGCGCTCGACAGACGCGCCAAGAGCGCTGGCGAAGCGCCCGCAACGAGCTTGAAGGTCGCCGATCTCGAGATCGACTTGCTGCGCCGCGAGGTGCACCGTGCCGGGGAGCGCATCGAGCTGCAGCCGCGCGAATTTCAGCTGCTCGAGTTTCTGATGCGCCACGCCGGACAAGTCGTCACTCGAACCATGCTGCTCGAAGGCGTTTGGGACTATCACTTCGACCCGCAAACGAACGTCATCGACGTGCACATCAGCCGCCTGCGCTCGAAGATCGATCGTGGGTTCGATCGTCCTCTGCTGCACACCGTGCGCGGCGTGGGTTATCGTCTCGACGAGTGACCCGCCGCCGCCACCGATGCGCGTAAACACCCTCATCCGCACGAGCGTCTTCCGCTTACGCTGGGCTATATGGCGCTGTTCGGCGCCTCGGCGATCGCGCTGTTCGTGTTCATCTACTGGTCGACTTTCGGCTTTCTCGAGCGC
The DNA here is from genome assembly GCA_963786385.1 of uncultured Gammaproteobacteria bacterium. Taxonomy (GTDB): domain Bacteria; phylum Pseudomonadota; class Gammaproteobacteria; order Steroidobacterales; family Rariloculaceae; genus FEN-1219. The sequence continues at coordinate 221,087 of CAWAYS010000002.1, read as the reverse complement.
CAGACGAACGCCGTCATCGACGCCGAGATCACGGGTTGCCGAGCAATACGAGCGGCGCGGCATGCTGGGCCTCGCCGACATCATCAACGAACGCGTGCTGCGCGACGAAGAGCACCGCTCCGTATACTTACTGGCCGATGCCATCGGCAGACCCGCTCGCCGGCAATGTGCCTTACTGGCCCTCGGGCCTTCCGGATTCGAGCGAGTGGATCGACTTCGTACGCTCGCACAACGGCGTCGAAACTCCCGTTCGCGCCAAAGTCCTTCGCGTCGGCCAAGGCTTTCGGTTGCTCGTCGGTCGCGATATCCGCGAGCTGTCGGACGTCGACCGCGTGCTGCGACGTGCATCGGTTTACGGCCTCACGCTGACAATGGGCCTGTCGCTGCTCGGCGGCGTATTCATGGCGCTTGAGCTCGCAGCGGCGAATCGCAGAGCTCAACCGCACGACCCGGCAAATTATCGCGGGCGATCTGCAGCCATCGCGCGCCACTCAGCGGCAGCAACGACGAGCACGACGAGCTCGCCGCGAACGTCAACGCCATGCTCGACCAGATCGAGAGTCTGCTCGAAGGTATGCGCCACGTCGGCGACAGCGTTGCGCACGACCTACGCGGGCCGCTGACGCGGCTGCGCAACCGTCTCGAAACACTCGCATCGGCGGAACAGCCGAGCCGCGAAGATCTGCTCGACTGCGCGCAACAAGTGGATCACGTGCTCGCTACGTTCAACGCGTTGCTGAGAATCGCACGCGTCGAATCGGGCGCATACCGCAGCGCCTTTGCCACGATCGACCTGAGCCGCATCGTGGCCGATGTGTGCGATCTCTATCAAGCGGCCGCCGATGAGCGAGAACTGACGTTGCACTGCAATTGCGGCACCGCGGTCGAAGTTTTCGGCGATCGAGAATTGCTCGCCCAAGCGCTGACGAACCTGCTCGACAACGCGATCAAATACACGCCGCCGGGCGGTGCCGTGCGGGTTTCGCTGGAGCGCACGACGGACACCGCAAGAGTCAGCATCGCCGACTCCGGCCCCGGCATACCGGCCGACGACCGCGAACGAGTGCTCCAGCGATTTACGCGTCTCGATCAATCGCGGTCTCAACCCGGCAATGGCCTCGGACTGGCGCTCGTCAAAGCGGTGACCGAGCAGCATCACGGCAAGCTCGCGCTCGGCGACAACGCGCCGGGGCTCGTCGTGACGATGGAACTTCCGGCGTTGACGCCGCCGGCCACGGAACCGCAGCCAGCCGCCGCCTAACAAGAAGAGGCCCGGCCTCGAAAGAGGCCGGGCCGAACGACATTGCACAGACTATGTGTTGATCAGCAGTCGCTTGGGGGAGTAGCGTGACACTGCCGGCGTCCGCACAACGTGCTTCACCAAACATCACCAGTTACGAGTTTGAGCCCTCCTTGGCTCGACGATCTTCCTAACTCTCACACTAAAGCACACCGCTAGCACTGACAAACGATTCGTTCTTACGCAACGGCTGACATTTCCTCATCCTGAGCCTGGGAAAACGCCGCGATCACCCAATCACGCAACGCGCGGACGTCGGGATTCTCCGCCGCCTCCGAGCGATATACGAAGTAGTATCGATCAGTCGTCTCGAGCTCGCCGATGCACGGCCGTACGAGCGCGCCGGAGTTGAACCAACTGCCACTCAATGGAATCGGCACGAGCGCAACGCCGAGGCCACGCTCGGCAGCGCGCGCAACCGCAAACATGCTGTCCAAGTGAATGACTTTCGGCTGACGTTCGAGACCGATCGACATGCTGGCAAACCAATCTTGCCATGCGTGCGGCCGACCTTTGTGCACGATGAGTGTCGCCCCGAGCAATGCGCGCGGATCCCCGAGCCGCAGCTCGCGAGCGAATTGGGGCGAGCAAGCCGGCGCGAGCCGCAACGCAAACAGCGGATGGGCGTGGATTTCCGTGGGTCGGTTCGGCAAAAGCAAGATGGACGCATCACTGCCCTGCGGATGCTGCGCACCGGGTTCCGTCGTTTCGACGCGAATGTCGATGGCCCGATGCCGATCCGCAAAGGCGCTCAAGCGCGGGATGAACATTTCGCTGGCGAAAAACGGCAAGAGAGTCAGACGCAGCACACGACGCTGCCCGTTGCGTTGCAGAAACCTCGCCGTCACTTTGTCGAGTTCCGACAGCAGGGGCTCGACTTGCGAGTACAGCGTCGCGCCAAGGTCAGTGAGCGCGACCTCTCGCGTGCGGCGCTCGAAGAGCAGCGCTTGCAGTTGGTCCTCGAGGCCTTTGATCTGATGACTCACGGCCGAGGGAGTGACGCAGAGCTGTTCTGCCGCAGTTTTGAAACTCAAGCAGCGCGCGGCGACGCAGAAGGTTCGCAGACCTCTGATCGAGTTCTGGCGCACTCGTTGTTCCTCTTCGAAAAAATGGCTCCCGAGCTTCTGCAAAAACCATGCCTCGACGATTCTTGCGCCGGCACCCCGCACCGCGCCTAGCTCGAAAGCGTGTTGCTCTCGCGTGGTGCAACCTCGTCGACCCGGCAGTTGCACCCAGAATGCGCACCCCGGCTACCGAGATGCACCAGGCTGGGACCGCACCGGCGCGACGCAGCCGCTACGGCAGAAGGTCAATGACGAGATGATTCTCGACCGGCTCGAAGCCGACGCGACGATAGACTCGACTCGGCAACGACGGCTCGCGATCCGCGAATAGAACGCAGAACTCCGCTCGGTCGGCGAGCGCAATTTCACAGGCCGCAGCCACCGCGTTTGCGGCGTAGCCGTTGCGACGGAACTCGTCGGGCGTGTACACGGCCGAAACACGGCGCCCGTTCGGCGTGCGCCCCGACATCGCGAGCACGCACTTCGCCCCTCCGTCGTCCCAAACGTACAAGCATTCTCGGCGCGCCATTTCGTCGAAGAACCGCCCCACGTCGAGCGGCGCGTTGACGTCCCGCGCATAGCGAGGCGCCCAAGCGCGCAAGGCCGGCCAGTCATTGCGCTCGGACAAACGCAGCCGCCCCGGCGCCGGCTGCGGAGCAACGACGCTCCGGAGGCGAAAGAGAGTCCATTCGTAGCGGACGCGCCAGCCGCCCCCGCGTGCCGCAACCCACGCCCGCGCGAACTCGAGCACTGTCGCGTCGGGACCGCTCACGCCTTGCAGATCGGGGTGCTCACCGGCTACGCCGGGCACGAGCAAACCCGCCGTGCCGCTCGGCAACGCACTCAGGCACAAGACATCCGGCGGTGGCCGCAACGCACAGCCAACCACGCCGGCCGGCGACTCGACGCTCGCGTAGTAGATCGGCTCGCCGAAAGGGTGATCGCCGGTCGCAAGCAGTTCGGCGACGGCGAAGATGACATTGGTTTGGATCTCATGCTCGAGCAACCATGGGCGCAAAGCACCGAGGAATGCCCCCGCCGTCGCAAAGCGCTCGACTCTGGGACTCTCGGCGGACATCAGTCGTTGGTTAGCACGGGCGACAAGACGCGCGACCAAGCAGCCAACTTGGCGTCGAATCGCAACGAAGCATGGGCCGGACTCGTCGATGGCAAGACCTGCCGCTCGATGGCCGCCGCCGACGCACCGAGCAGCGGCAGCACACGCCTGCGGTAGACCTGCGCTGCCTTGATACCATTGAAGCAGATCAACCGAATGCCTCCATGCCCAGCGAAAAACGACACGAAGTCGTTGACGACGGCACTCGACATATCGATCGACGAATCGAGGCTGCCAGGGCGCCGTCCCGCAGCCAACACGTCCCAAACTGCGACTCGCTGCGCCATGAGGCGCTCGAGGCGCTGCGCGTAGGGCAACCGTGGCCCGGCATCGAACAGAATGGCCATTATTTTCCAGAACGCGTTTTGCGGCTGAGCATAATATTCGCTCATTTCGAGTGATTTCTTTCCTGGCAAACTTCCTAGTATCAGAATTCTAGCTTGCTCGTCGGCCACGGCGGGAAATCCGTGCGACACCGCCGGTCGCCGATTTCTCACCACCCGAGTCCCCGATAGTGGCCCCGTCCTTCGAGCAGACCCATCTGCGCGAGAATCCACGCTTGTCTCGAACGCACGTATATGCTCGGACTCTCGACATGCAGTCGTCTCGGGTTCGGCAAGACTGCAGCCAACAGGGCAGCTTGAGCCGGGCTCAAGCTGCGGGCAGAGGCACCGAAGTAGTTGCGCGCGGCCGCTTCGACACCGAAAATTCCGGGCCCCAGCTCGGCCGTATTGAGGTAGACCTCGAGGATGCGCTGCTTGGGCCACATGGCCTCGAGCAACACCGCGAAATACGCCTCGAAGCCTTTGCGAACGAAACTCCGACTCGGCCAAAGAAACAAATTCTTGGCCACTTGTTGCGTGATCGTCGAAGCCCCTCGAAGGTCGTCACCCGAGCGGTAGTCGTCGATGGCCCGGTCGATCGACTGGAAGTCGAAGCCGTGATGCTGAAGGAATTTTTGGTCTTCCGCTGCAATAACTGCCCTGGCAGCCGTCGCCGAGATGTCGCGCCGGCCCACCCAAACGTAGTCGAGCCGGCGCAGGGGCCCGCCCTGCCAGATCATCATCGCCGTCACCGGCGGCGGCACGAAGCGCAGCACGGCGACCGCGGCGATACTGGTCGCCACCAAGATCGCAACGGTCGCAGCCAGCCAGCGCACGATCCGGCGCGGCGCGGATCTGTTCCTCACGGCCACGGCCGACGAGCGCAAAACAGCCCAGGAGCATTTCCCGCGGACATCCTCAGAGGGCCGAAAACACGGCGCGTCGCGAGCCGGGAACGGTCCCGGAATGCGGGCAAAACGCTTGTTTTCGAAGTCGATTCCATAGAGTCAGGCCGATTTAGACGATCGCCCACCAACGCTCCGAGGAGAGCGAGCTCGAGGCCGGCGAAGCCCGCTTCGAAATATAGCGGCTCGCGAGCCGCGCCGCCCCCCATCGTGGCGGGCGGGACGGGCACTACGCGATCGAGAACGGGTGCCCGAGGTCGGCGGCTTGTCAGATCTCGACTTGACTCGGAGCGACGACCCGGCCGTCGAGCAAATTCACGATTCGATGAGCCCGCTCCGCATGACTCGGCGAGTGAGTGACCATCATGATCGTCGTGCCCTGGTCGTTGAGAGTGTTGAGCATGTTCATGACTTCCTCGCCGTTCTTCGTGTCGAGATTGCCCGTCGGCTCGTCCGCGAGAATCAGCTTGGGACTCCCGACGATCGCGCGCGCAACGGCCACGCGCTGCTGCTGACCGCCCGAAAGCTGCTCCGGCTTGTGCTTCGCACGGGCGCTCAACCCGACGAGCTCGAGAGCCTCCCGCACGAGATTTCGGCGCTGTGCCTTAGGCACGCTCTGATAGAGCAGAGGCAGCTCGACATTCTCGTAAACATTGAGCTCGTCGATGAGATTGAAGCTCTGAAAGATGAACCCGACATTGCCCTTGCGCAGATCCGCAAGCCTGTTCTCGGAATACTTCGAAACCTCTTCTTGGCCGAAGAAGTATTGCCCGCTCGTCGGAGCATCGATGAGTCCGACGATATTGAGCAACGTGGACTTGCCGCAGCCCGAGGGACCCATGACGGCCACGAACTCGCCTTGCCCGAGATCGAAGTCGATCCCGTCGAGCGCGGTGGTTTCGAGCTCGGTCGTACGATAACGCTTGCTGACACCCGCTAGCTTGATCATTGCGCCCCCCGGCTCGGCGACCCGAGCCTTCTGTAGATCACGGCTTCAAGACCCGTCGGCGTTGAAATGAATTCGATCGAACGTTTTGAGGTTTTCGTAGCTCGAGGTGATGACCTCGTCGCCTCGACGCAGCCCGTCGAGCACTTCGATGCCTTCCGGGTTACGCCGCCCGAAGCGAACCGGCCGTCGCTCCGCGTAGTCGCCCGACGGATCGACCAGGAAAACCCACTGACCACCCGTGTCGTCGAAGAACGCGCCGTTGGCGAGCACGAGTGTGTCGGCCGGTTGGCCAATCTCCAAGCGCATGCGTAGCGTTTGCCCTCTGCGCAACGGCGGTGGGTCCGCCGCAAAGCCGAGATCGACCTCGAATTGCCGGTCCTTCACGTCCGGGTAAACCTTCGTGACGTCGAGATCGTAGGTCTTGCCGTCGATGTCCACCGTGGCTGTTTGACCCACAGCCACGCGCGACAGGTAGAACTCGTCGATGAAGGCAGACACCTTGAACGCATTGAGCTCGTCCACCTGGCCAACGCGCTGACCGGGCGACTTGGACTCTCCGACATTAGCCTCGAGCTGCGTCAGCTGACCCGAGATCGGCGCCGTGATTACGAGGTTGTTGAGATTGCTGCGCGTGATGTCGAGGCTCTTGTTCATCGCATCGAGGGCATCGCCCATCTGGCTGAGCTGATTCTTGCCGAACTCGTCGTCGAGGCGCACGGCCTCTTGCGCAGGCTCGAGCTGACGCTTGTAGCGCGCGAGCTCTGCTTCGAGATCGTCGATTTGGCCTTGAGTCGTGCCCCCGGTCTTCAGCAGCGGCTTGCGGCGGGCAAGATCACGCCTGAGCCGATCGATTTGATACTCGATCTCGATGAGGTCTCGCCGATTGCGCAGCCGGCTTTGCTCGAAATTTTGCCGCGTCGTATTGAGCGCATTCATTTGCTCGGTAAGTTGGGCTTCGGCGTTGATGACTTGCAACTGTAGATTCGTGTTCTTGAAGCTCACGATCGGCTCGCCCGCTTTGACGAGCGCACCTTCCTCGACGTGAACGGCCGTGATTTGCCCGCCCTCGACGGCATCGAGATAGACCGTAGTCCTCGGCACGACGTTGCCCGTGACAGGAATGTATTCGTGAAACGTGCCGTAATCGACCTTCGAGACGGTGAGCCGCTCCGTGTTGACCGTGAGCGTCCGCCGCAAGCCGAACTCGACGTAGCCGTAGACGCTCACCGCGATGAGCAGCAAGACACCGGCGGCCAACCCCACGCGCTGCGGCGTGAAAAACCTGCGTTCGATGCGCCGATCCATCGGCGACAGCACGACGCCATCGTCTGCACCGGCGGCGCGCTGTTCCTCCTTGTCCTTGTTCTTGAGGATCAAGATCGGCATCTGATTGGTGTATTACCTAGTCAATACAGTAGTACTGTATTACAATCCGCCGTGTCAAGCGATGACGAGGAAAAGAGGAAGCTTGCCGTTTGCGGGCGGACCCGCAGCGATGGGCCGATAGCGAACGGACACCGATGACTCAGAACATACAAACGTGGCACGACGACCGGCCGATCTACCGACAGCTCATGGAGCAGATCGTTGCGCGGATCCTCGATCAGACTTACGCGGAAGGCGAGCTGCTGCCGTCGATCCGCCAGCTCGCCAATGACTTTCTCGTGAACCCTCTCACGGCCGCGCGCGCTTATCGGGAACTCGAGGAGTACACGGAGACTCGGCGCGGCGTCGGCCTCATCGTGAAGGAGGGCGTCCGCGAGCTGCTCCTGCGACGCGAGCAAAAGCGCTTCTTGCGCGAGGAGTGGCCCAAAGTAAGAGAGCGCATTCAGGCGCTCCACCTCGACCCGGCCGAGCTGCTCGAAGACTGAGGCCCTCCACTCTGTAAACTGCCAGGATGCGGAGTAAACTGCTCCGAGTTCGGGCCGAGCAATGCTCGGCCCGATTTCCGTAACATCTGCAGAGCTGCTGCCACCGCGATGATCAACTCGGAGCTCTTCGCCACTCTCGGCATTCCGATCGATTACGGGCAAAGTCCTCGCCGGCCGGCGTACGCAGAAGCGCACGAGCTCGAGGACGTGGAGCTCAACGTCGTGGGCCGCATGCAAAAGCTCGCCCCCTCCGCCGCGCGCGCGTGGCGCGAGATGAAAGCTGCCGCCGCAACCGACGCGATCGACCTGCTGCTCGTCTCGGGCTTTCGCAGCGTGAGCTACCAAGTGGAGCTGTTCCGCAAGAAGCTTGCTTCGGGCCTGGCTATCGACGCGATCCTTGCCGTCAACGCCGCCCCCGGATTCAGCGAGCATCACACGGGCAAAGCCGTAGACATCGCTACACCGGGTAGCCGGCCGCTCACCGAGGAGTTCGAAACTTCCGCGGCTTTCCGATGGCTACGTGGCAACGCCGGGCGTTTCGGTTTCTCGATGCCCTACGATCGCCAGAACTCTTTCGGGTTCTGCTACGAGCCCTGGCATTGGTCGCAGCTCGGCGATGCGGCCCAACGACAGACACGCAGTCGCTAGGCTTCCGTGCCGCCGCGAATGTCGTCAATGGATTGAGACCGGGTGAGCCAAGCCGACCGCGATAAGTGGAATGACCGCTACGACAGCGGCAGCTACGAAGGCCGCACACATCCGTGCGCGCTCGTGGCCGAATGGGCGCCGAAAGTGCCCGCCGGACGTGCCCTCGACGTCGCATGCGGCGCGGGACGCAATTCACTATACTTGGCCGCGGCCGGGTTCTCCGTCGATGCGATAGACATCTCCGCCGTCGCGCTCGAACGCGCGCGCGCTGCGGCCGCGAGCCGAGATCTCACTATCCGCTGGATCGAAGCGGATCTCGATGCCGATCCAGACGGCGCTCTGCCCAACGTGCAGTACGCGCTGATCGTGTGGGTCCGCTACGTCAATCCGCGGTTGATGCCGTCCCTGCTTCGCCGCTTGCAGCCCGGCGGATGCCTGATTTGCGAACAGCATCTGACGACGTTGCTCGACGTCGTCGGTCCTAAGACCGCAGCATTCAGGCTTGCTCCAGGCGAACTCGGCAAGTCGGCCGAAACGCTCGAAACGTTGTTCTACGAGGAAGGACCGGTCCTCGATCCCGATGGACGGACGGCCGCATTGGCGCGACTCGTCGCCCGCATGCCGGACTAAATGCGCAGCAGTGCACGTTTTTCGCGAATCCGTACGGCTAGGCTTTTCGCCGATGCGCGCTAAACCGCTATTCGCCGCCGGACACGTGCTCATCGGGCTCTGGCTCCTGCTGGACCAGTGGTCGCTCGCACAGGAGCCGCCCGGTGACGCGGCAGCGCTGCGCGCGGCGCTCGAGATGAGCGGCGCAACGATTCGACGCATCAACATCGTAGTCGACAACGTCTTCGATCCGAGCAACCCGGAAGAAAACAAACGTCTGTATCGCTGGGCCAACCGGATTCACGTGCGGACGCGACCGCGCGTCATCGAAAGCGTGCTGCTGTTCGACGTCGGCGACGTGTTCGAGGGGCGGCTACTCGACGAATCGGCGCGCGCGTTGCGTGGCCGAGGCTTTCTCGCCGATGCCACGGTCACTCCGAGTCATTACGACGCGGCCACCAATACAGTGGAAGTGGACGTGCACGTGCGTGACGCGTGGAATCTGGCACCCGATTTGCGCTTCAGCCGCAGCGGCGGCGAAAACGAATTCGGCATCGGCATGTCGGACGGAAATCTGTTCGGGACCGGCAAGAGCTTGACGCTCTCTTATAAGAGCGACGTCGACCGGGACGAGACTTACGCCGGGTACGGCGACGCCAATGTCTTGAATTCCCGCGTGCGGCTCAATGCCGTTCTCGCGAATGCCAGCGACGGGCATCGCCGCTCGCTGCTCGTGGAACGTCCCTTCTTCGCGCTCGATACACGCTGGGCGCTCGGCGGCAGCATCGGCGATCAGGAGCGCGTGGATTCGATCTACGACCTCGGCGAAGTCGTCGACGAGTTCCGTCACCACCGCGCAGCTTCTCGTTACAAGGCGGGATCTCGCCTGGCATCGTCAGTCGGCACGCACACAGGTGGCTGTTCGGCTTGGACGCGGAGGAAGATCAATTCATACCGACGTCGGCGGTCCCGCAGCCGATATTGCTGCCGCCCGACCGCAAGCTCGTCTACCCGTGGGTCGGCTGGCAGCACCTCGAGGACGATTATCGAGAGATGACCGAGCTCAACGACATGGGCAGAACCGAGGACATCTCGCTCGGGCTCAACCTGCTGTTCACCCTCGGCTATTCGGATACGCTTTCGGTGCCGACCGCGACGCGTTGATCGTCCGGAGCACGGCCCAAAAGGGCTGGGAGCCCGGCGGAGCGGGGCGATTGCTGCTGTTCAGCGCGGGTGCCTCGACGCGCCGAGAAGACGCGGGATTTCGCAATACGAGCGTGTTCGCCGACGCCCGCTACTACCGGCGTAATCTCGAGAAGCATCTCTTCTCCGTCCACTTGAGCGGACTGACGACCCACGAGCTCGATCCGGAAAATCAGGTGCTCCTCGGCGGCGACAGCGGCTTGCGCGGCTACCCATTGCGCTATCAGGCCGGCCAGCGGCGCGCGATTCTGACCGTCGAGCAAAGGTTCTTCACCGATTTCTATCCGTGGCGGTTGTTCAGATTCGGTTATGCCGTGTTTCGCAGACGCCGGACGCGTCGAAGGCCGCGATCCGCGCGCTCACATCGCCGCGCGGAACGCTTTACGACGTCGGCGCCGGACTTCGCCTCACGTCGCCCCGCTCGAGCGGCCGCTCGGTCGTGCACATCGATCTCGCGTTCCCCCTAAACGGCGACCCGAGCATCGACCACGTACAGCTCATCGTCGAGACGAAGGCTTCGTTCTAGGACGTTGCGACCCTGTAAGGTCAGCTGTAGGGATTGCCGTCGATGTCGTGGGCGCCGGGCAGCGCCCTGATTCGATCGAGCCAGCGAGTCACGTTCGGCCACTTGTCCGTGTCGTAACCGGATATCTTCAGCAAAGAGATCGGCCCGAAGCACGACACATCGGCGATCGTCGGCCGATCGAGCGCGAGCCAATCACGCTTGCCGAGCTCGGCGTCCATGATCTCGAGGATGCGATCGCAGCGTGCATCGATCTCGGCATCGGACAGTTTGATGGCATCGGGACGACGAACCTTCGCGCGCTTCATCCACGGCCCCTGATGCACCTCGTTGGCCGACTTCGACAACCATTCCGCGACTTTCCCCTCGCCCTCGGCGTCGGCGGGAAGCCAGCGGCCCTGACGCATCGTACTTACGGGCGAGGTAGACCAGACAGGCGTGCGAATCGGCTACCGAATAGTCGCCGTCTTCCAGCGCGGGCATCTGACCGAAAGGATTCAACGTCAGAAACGGCTCGCGCTTGTGCTCGCCGCCATACATGTCGAGCTCCACGAGCTCGTAGGGCAGCCCGAGCATCGACAGCAACAACCGCACTTTGTAGCCGTTGATCGAAGCCTTCGTCGCGTGCACACGAATCATGCCCTCTCCTTCATTCCTCGCCGTTCGATTAGAAGTCCTTGCTCACGCCGATGCCGACGCGCGCAGCAGAGTAAGCATACCCCGGGGCGCTCGAGTCGTTGCCGCTGTGCCGATAATCGATGTCGAAAGACCAACCGTGCCCGAGCCGGCGACGCGCCGCGACGTCGAGCGCCGTAAGATCCTCCTCACGCGGCACGGACAGCTCCGGATAACGGCTGACGCGATAGACGAGATCGCCGTCGATCGACCAGCGCCCGCCGAGCTGACGCCGGTAACCGAGCAACGCCCGCCAGCGATCGGAGGCGACGATCGCCGCGTCGCGATCGTTGACCTCCGATTCGAAGGCTACTCGAAGATGCCCGCCCACCGCAGCGAAGTCCACCGCGACATGCGCTTGGCGGCGCAACCCCGAGACGTAGTCGAATTGCGAGTCGAGCGCGGCGAGAGCGTCATAGCCGACACGTGCCTCGAAACGCGCGCGAGAACCCAGATCGTGCACGGCTCTGAACGCCGCCCCGATCTGTCGCTCCAAACCCACGCCGCCCAGCGTGCTCGTGCTCACTCTCGGCCCCGCCGCGATGCGCCAGCCGCCTGCGCGCCACGAGAATTCGCCCGCCACGCGAACCCAATTCTGATCGTACTCGGAGGTTTCCGGATAGCGGACGAAGTAGCCGCTCAAGTCCAGCCTGAACGGAACCGTGCTTCCGAGCGAACGGCTGGCCACGGCGACAGCCTCGCGAAACGAACTGCCGGCGGATTGTCCGGCTGGCAAGCTCAGAGCGTCGATGAGCGCGACGTTGTCGTCGTGACCTGCGGCGAAGTCGACGAGTCCCTCCCAACGCGGCAGCGATGAGACTTCCGATTCCTTTGCCGTCAGGCTTGCGAGCAACTCGTCCGCAAGGCGCCGCACGGTCGGATCGGCGCCGACGCGCGCGACGTCGAGCGCGGCGCGTGCGGCTCGGTCACGTCCGAGCGCGGTCAAGGACAGCGCACGATTGTATTCGGCGAGGCTACCGAGCTTCGGAAAGCGCCGAGCCAAGTCCGAGAATGCAGCTGCGGCGTCCGCGTAACGTCCGAGCTTGTATTGGCAGACCGCGATGTTGTAGTGCAGAGCGGGCTCGTCGCCGCCTTCGGCTCGCACGGTTTCGAATAAATCGAACGCGCGCGCATAGTCCCCACTCGCAAAGGCGGCGCTCGCGTCCTGAAAGGTCGATGCGATAGCCGGCCGGGACCCGATCGCCCAGACGGCGGCGAATACGCACCATGCAATGATCGAGCGGCAGGACCGCCGGCTGAACAGACTCATGCACCACCGTGGCACTCGCACCCGCGAGCCCGGTAGTGTACGCGTCCGCGCACGGCCCGCGAGGTGCCGTGCCCTCTCGAAGCCCGGGACGCGCTACTGGGCCTGACCGGGAGGCGTGCTCGGCGGACCTGGAACGCCGTCCGGTCGCCCCGGAGGCGTGGCTGGCGGCCCGGTCGAGCCCCGGCCCCGACCCGCGTTCTCGCGATTCTCTCGCGCTTGCTCGGCGACGTCCTGTCCAAACTCACGGCCTCGCTCGCGTGCCTCCGCCGCCGTATCGCGGCCTGTGCCAGCCCCTTCGATCGGCGACGACTTCGCGCCTTGGTCTTTGTCGTTTCCGGCGCTGCTCGGCGGCGTCGCCGGCAGCTCGATCTGTCGCGTGATCGGCTCGGCGCTCGTTGCGCCCTCGGGCAGCAGCTTCATCGTCAAGTCCAGATTGCCCGTGCCCCGCGCCTCCTGCGCCCGTAGGCTCTGCGCAAAACACATCGAAATCGAGACCATCGACAGCAGCGGAAGAAGGTTCCTCACGCTCATCGTATTACTCCTCATTCGTCCCTTGCCCGCGCCGCTCAACCGACATCTGCCGAGCCGCGGCTAGTGTTCGTGCGCACGTCAACCACGAAGGAACGGCGCTTCTCACCGTGCGTGACCTCGACGAGCACTTGCCCACCGCCCGGACCGAAAGCAACGAGCGGCAGCGTGAGCCGATTCACTCCCCGATCAAGGTCGGTGCGCCAGCGCAACTCGCGCTCGTCGTCGAACCCGCGCAGGCCGATCGCGCCGCTCAATACGACATGAATTTCTGCATCGCTCAACGCCGCCGGTGAATCGAGCACGACGCTGACCTCGCGAGATTCGTTGAGCGCCAGAGTCACCTGAGGCGCTGCGGCACCCTCGGGGCCATCGGCGACGGGGCGAAATATCACCAAAGCCACCAGCAGACTTGCAGCCAACACAGCGCCCACACCGGCCCCCACACCTCGCCAAAATACGCGTTGCTGGGCCCGTGAAGTGCCCGGCGACTTGCCGAATTGCGCGGCACGCAATACGGCCCGCTGCAACGCGCCTTCGCTCGGGACCCGGATCAGCGACTCGCGATCGTCGCGCAATGCCTCCAGCGCCACCCATGCGTGGTGGCAATCGTCGCAGACACTCAGGTGCTCGAGCACTTGCCGCTGCTCGGACCCCGTCGGCAACCGAGTACCGTCGAGAAAATCCATGACCAGTTCGCATCTCATCTGCCAGCTCCCGATCGGGCCGAAAGCGCGGTCTCGTCGTTGCCGCGCTTTATCAATTTGCCGAGCCGCACGCGCGCTCGGAACAGCCGCGATTTCAACGTCCCTTGCTTCAAGCCAGTGACTTCCTGTAACTCGGCGAGCGAGTGACCCTCGATATCGTGGAGCGCAAGCAAGGCGCGCTGCTCGTTGTCGAGGTGCCGCCACGCCGCATTGAGCTGCCGTGCACGGATCCCCTGGTCGAGGAGATCCTCCGGATCCGGCTCGTCGGCGACGAGCGCGTTCGCGTCCACCGTTTCGAGAGACCCCACGTGAGCATGCTCATAGCGTCGCACGGAGTCGACGAACACTCGATACATGACGCGCAACAGCCAACCCCGCGGCCGATCGAGGCGCTCGATCTCCTCGAGCCGAGGATAGGCTCGCACACAGACTTCCTGTGCGAGGTCCTCGGCGTCGTGCGTGGAGCGCGTCAATCGGTAAGCCGTGCGGTACAGCACTTCGTAGTGCGGCTGAACCAAGGCCTCGAAACGCTCCGCCGCCGACTTGCCGCCCGCGATCAAAGTCAGCTTCGTCATGCAGTTTCGGATCCGTCCCATGCTTAAACACGGATGAGGCCACGCTGGGTTCCCATCTGATCAGAAAAACCGAGACACCGCGCGGCTACGGACCTGGCGGCGCCCGTTTCCAACATTATGTCCAATTAAGGGAACGCGAGCCGCCGTGGCCCGTGTGACATAGAAACCCGGGCATGCCTGTGCCCATCGCTTGTACCAAGGAGCTTGAGCAATGGAACTGACTCGACTCGCGCGAATCGGCGCAATGGCCTCGGCCTTGGCACTCGCTGCCTGCTCGGGCGGCAGCGGATCCTCGAGCAACGGGAACGCTTCACTGAGCGTCTCGCTCATGGACGCGCCCGTAGACGGCGTCACCGAGGTTCACGTCAAGATCGACAAGATCTGGCTCAAGCCGACGGACGGCCCGGCCACCGAGCTCGCGCTCGCCAACGGCCCGATTACCCTCGATTTGCTCGGACTCAGCGACCAAAACGCTGCGCTGCTCATCGACAGTGCAACCGTGCCGCCCGGCACGTACGACTGGCTGCGTATGGATGTCAGCGCGGACTTCGACGGTGTCTATGACTCTTACGTCGTCACGGACGTCGGCGGCCAGGAAGAAATCCGGGTGCCGAGCGGTAGCGTGCGGCTCGTCGACGGCTTCGAGATCGGCGCCAATCAAGCCGTCAAGCTGCTGTTCGACTGGGACATGCGCAGGGGGCTCGTGGATCCGCCCGGCCAGCCCGGTTACCTGCTCAAGCCTGCGTTTCGGGTCCTCGACGTCGATGCGCTCGGCGTGCTGCAAGGCACGGTCTCGATGGACACGATCATGAGCAGCGGTGATCCGAATCATTGCTTGGCCGACGATACGGACCCGACCGTCGGCAACGTCGTCTATGTCTTCGCCGGCGATGTGGCCCCCGACGACGTGGACGGCATCGACCCGGACCCGATCGCCACGGCCGCCGTCGAGCAAAACAGCAGCGGGGACTTCGTCTACCGAACCGTCATCGCCCCCGGCGACTACACGGTTGCGTTCACTTGCCAAGCGGTGAACGACGATCCCGAAGTCGATGAATCCACCACGGCCAGTCCGATCGAATTCTTACCCCCAGTGACCCAAACCGTCACCGCAGATACACCGACGGTGGTCGACTTCTGATTTTCGCGTGACGAGCACTTCACGCTCTCTAGCCCCGCTCTGCGGGGCTTTTTTTATCCTTCCCGTGGTGGAGTCAGGTCCCGGTACACGAGATAGCCGCGTCCGGCCGAGCTCAGCGTATAAGCGCAGACTCCGTCCCCGCCGAAAGCTCTGCTCAGCAGACCGAGCGCGGCGAGCCTTTCGAGGGCGGCCTCGGCCTGGCTCACGCGAATGCCGAGCTCGTGAGCTCCGTCGTGGGCGTCGAACGCAAAGCCGGGCACGAGCTTCAGATGCGCGCGCAACAACCGCAGCTCCGTCGCCGTAAGCGGCAAATCCTCCGCAACATCTATCGGCATATCGCGGGGGGCGACCCCGCGCGCGCGCAATCTCGCCCTCAACACCGCAGCGGCGATCCGCAGCCGCCGGAGCGAGTCTGCCCAGCCCGCCGACAGGGCCTGCGTAATACGCCTGTCGACATCCCGCACGGCCTCATACACGATCACGAGGCCGATGAACGCGCCGAGCCAAACAAAGCCCGAAATGAGGCCGGACGCGAGGCCGCCATAATCTGCCGGACCGATACCGATCCGGCTCGCGAAGTCGGGCCAGCTCGAGGACAGGAGCCGCAGCAAACCGTCCCCCGGCAGGAAATACAGGTGCACCGCCCAGGTCCGCAGGTCGGCGGGCCCGAAGTGGCCATCGCCGTTGGCATCGACCGGCGGAAAACGCGGCGCTATAGGCGAGTCTGTGGGCATGGCTTCGTGTTCGAGCTCCGGGGGGGGACAGGAGCCGGGTCCTGCGCCGCTGGCGGCACGTCGAGTCTGTGGGCCACCGCCGAGGCCCCGCAAGGCCGTTTTGACAGAACCCCGCGGTTGCGGGGATTTCTGTGATGTAGGAGCGAATCGGGCTGCGCACAGGCCGCGTTGCCTGGATATGGACGCTCCCCACTCGCAATACGACGCGCCGACCTTATAATGCGCGCCGACTCCCCCCCGGTACCTGCGTATGTTTCCCAAGGAACGGCTCAGAAACATCGCGATCATCGCGCATGTCGATCACGGTAAAACCACGCTCGTCGACCGGCTGCTCCAACAGTCCGGCTCGCTCGACTCGCGTGTCGTGCTGCCCGAGCGCGCGATGGACTCCAACGACCTCGAGCGCGAGCGCGGCATCACGATTCTGTCGAAGAACACCGCGATCAATTGGCGCGAGTGGCGCATCAACATCGTCGACACGCCGGGGCACGCGGACTTCGGCGGCGAAGTCGAGCGCGTGCTGTCGATGGTCGACGGAGTCTTATTGCTCGTCGACGCCGTCGACGGACCGATGCCGCAAACACGGTTCGTGACACAGAAGGCGTTTGCACGCGGATTCACGCCGCTCGTGGTCATCAACAAGGTCGATCGCGACGGCGCGCGAACGGGTTGGGTGCTGGATAAGACGTTCGACCTGTTCGACCGCCTCGGTGCGAGCGACGCACAGCTCGACTTCCCCGTCATCTACGCTTCGGCGCTCAAGGGGTTCGCGGGCAAAGAGCCCAGCGTGCGCAGCGGCGACATGCAGCCGCTTTTCGAGGCCATCGTCAACCACGTTCCCGCACCGCCGGTCGAGGCTGAGGGCCCCTTGCAGCTGCAAGTGTCCAGCCTCGATTACAGCTCTTACGTCGGCGTGCTCGGCATCGGTCGGATCACGCGCGGCACCGTCAAGCGCAACATGCCGATCACGATCGTGGCGCGCGACGGCGAAGCGCGAAGCGGACAGCTCATGGAGCTGTATGGCTTCGAAGGCCTACAGCGCAAGCCGATCGACGAGGCGGGCGCCGGCGACATCGTGGTGTTCAGCGGCATCGACGACCTGCAGATCTCCGAAACCGTCTGTGCGCGTAATCAACCCGAAGCGCTGCCACCCCTGCAGGTCGACGAGCCGACGATCAGCATGATGTTTCAGGTCAACAAGTCGCCGTTTGCCGGCCGCGAGGGCAAGTTTCTCACGAGCCGCCAGATTCGAGCGCGCCTCGACCAGGAGCTAAAGCACAACGTCGCGTTGCGCGTGGAAGACACGAGCGATCCCGACAAGTTCAGGGTCTCCGGGCGAGGCGAGCTGCATCTGTCCGTGCTCATCGAGACGATGCGCCGCGAAGGTTACGAGCTCGCGGTCTCGCGGCCGACCGTCATCGAACGCGAAGTGGACGGCGTCGTTCACGAGCCGTGGGAACAGCTCACGGTGGACTTCGCGGAAGACTATCAGGGCGGGGTGATGACGCGCTTGGCCGAGCGCAAAGGCGAGTTGCTCAGCATGATGCCCGACGGCCGCGGCCGCGTGCGGCTCGAATACCGGATCCCGGCCCGTGGCCTCATCGGCTTTCGGACGGAATACCTGACCGCGACCGCAGGCACGGGTCTCCTGTATCACGTGTTCGATTCGTACGCACCACAGGCACGGGGCGAGATCGGTCAGCGAGTCAACGGCGTCATGGTTTCGATCGTCCAGGGCAAAGCGCTGGCCTATGCGCTGTTCAACCTCCAAGAGCGCGGCTCGCTGTTCATTGGTCACGGTGTGGAGGTCTACGAAGGCATGATCGTCGGCATTCACAGCCGCGACAACGATCTCGTCGTGAACCCCACCAAGGGCAAGCAGCTCACGAATATTCGAGCCGCCGGCTCCGACGAGAACATCATCCTCACGCCGCCGATCCGCTTTTCGCTCGAGCAAGCGCTCGAGTTCATCGATGACGACGAGCTCGTCGAAATCACGCCGACGAGCGTGCGTTTGCGCAAAAAGCTGCTCACGGAGAACGAGCGCAAGCGCGACGCGCGCCTTCGCGCATGAGTCGCATAGACACGTCGACGCCGTTTTCGACACGGATCCATAGCGTTTTTGTGCAATGCATACGCACATGTGCGAGCGATTCGATTTCCGATCGAATAGTCATTAATTCATCTCGGGCCTCGCGTTGCGTGCGGCGCACGGCAACGTAGAAATACCGCGCAACGTCTCGGTATGATCCGGCGCTCATGAACGCCGAGAACACGCCGACTTCAGCCGCTTCTTCGCCCGCGCCGCCGCGCCGAGTTCGCGACCGAATCCTGTCCGCGGCTTATTCGTTGTTCTCACGACACGGCATTCGTGCCGTCGGGATCGACGCGATCATTCAGCGATCCGGCGTCGCCAAGATGACGCTGTATCGACACTTTCCGTCGAAGGAAGACCTCGTGCTGGCTTTCCTGGATCGGCGCGAGGCGCTGTGGACGATAGGGTGGCTCCAAACCGAGGTCGAGACACGCGCACAGGATCCACGTGACAGGCTGCTCATGATATTCGATGTCTTCGGCGAGTGGTTCAAAGTGCCGGGATTCGAAGGCTGCTCGTTCATCAACGTCATGCTCGAGACGACGGACCGTGACAGCCCAGTTCGCAAGGCGAGCGTGGACTATCTCGCGCGGGTCAGGGCGCTTCTCGAAGAGTTGTCGACTGCGGCCGGCGTCGGCGACCCGATCGCCTTCGCAGCCAAGTGGCACATCCTCATGAAAGGCGCGATCGTGGCCGCCGCCGAAGGGGACACGCAGGCCGCGTCGCGCACGCGCGAGATCGGTCAGCTGCTGCTCAGCGCAGAGTCGAGCTCAGACTTGCACTGATTCGCCCCTCGTCCCGCGATTCCGATCCCGAGCCGGCATCGGTATCATGCGAGACCCGCTCAGGCTTCCCCCGTATGCATCCGGTCAGTTCGGAACGTACGTCCTTGGCTTGCCCGCTGCGGCGCTTCCGTTCTTCGGTTGGGGTGACCTGTGATCGCAGACTTTCGGCAACTCGGACTGAGCCTGATCCGAACGGCCATGCTTTGCTGGCTGACCGCGAGCGCCGTCGCGCAGGAGTCGCCGAGCGACGGCGGACAGCAAAAGTCGCTGCGCATCACGCGCACCGACACACCACCGGTCATCGACGGCCGTCTGGACGACGAAGCCTGGATGCACGCCGCCGAGATCGACGATTTTCACGAGATCCAACCGACCGAGTACGCGGCGCCGAGCGAGCGCACGGTCGTGTATCTGATGTATGACGACAACGCGCTGTACATAGGCGCCAAGCTCTATGACCGCGATCCATCGCAGATCACTGCCCGTATTCTGCGGCAAGGAGAGCGCGTCTTCGGCGACGATTGGTTCTCGGTAATCCTCGATCCATTCCATGACCAGCGCAGCGGCTATCGCTTCCAAACCAACCCGAACGGCCTTCGCCAGGAGGCCCTGTACCAGAATGTGAGCGACGAGCAGTGGGACTGGCAGGGCATTTGGTCCACGGCCGCGCAGATCGACGGCGAAGGTTGGACGACGGAGATCGCAATCCCCTTCAAGACCTTGTCCTTCGACCCCGGCAACGACACGTGGGGGATCAACTTCCGCCGCTCCGTGGCACGCCGCGACGAGCGCATGGGCTGGGTGTCCCGTAACCGCAACACCGATCCGAGCACATCGGGCGTGGCCATCGGGTTCGAAGGGCTCAAACAGGGCGTCGGCCTCGACCTCGTCCCGTCCATGAGCTTGAGCAGACGCCGTTACTTCGACGGGACACCGTCGACGTCGGACTTCGAGCCCTCGTTGGATCTTTTCTACAAGATCAGCCCCAGCCTGACTGGCTCCCTCACCTTCAATACGGACTTCTCCGCGACCGAGATCGACGATCGCCAGGTGAATCTGACCCGCTTCGATCTCTTCTTCCCCGAGAAGCGCGACTTCTTCCTGCAAGACGCCGACATCTTCGAGTTCGGCAACATCAACGAGAACGGGCGGCCCTTCTTCTCCCGCAACATCGGTCTGAGCAGCACCGGTGACCCCGTCAATTTGAAGTACGGCGGCAAGCTCAGCGGCCGCATCGGCCGGTGGAACGTCGGCGCCCTGTCCGTGCGCCAGGAAGGCTACGGCGCCGTCTCCGCCGACAATGCCACGGTCGCGCGAGTTTCGGCGAATCTGCTCTCCGAATCCAACGTCGGCATGATCTTGACCGAAGGAGACCCGAACTCGAACGTCGACAACTCCCTGGTAGGCATGGACTTTCTGTATCGCAATAGCCGGCTGCCGGGCGGGAGGCTCGTCGAGGTCAATGCCTGGATGCAGCAAAGCGACACTGCCGGCATCGACGACAAACAAGGGGCGTACGGCTTTCGCGTCTCCATGCCGAACAGCAGCGGTTTTCGTGGCGGCATGCGATTCACGCATCTGGACGACAACTTCAACCCGGGCCTCGGTTTCGTCAACCGCGTCGGCATCAACCAGCTGAACTACGGCTCCCAGTACACGCGTCGCCCGCGCGACGGGTATCTGCGATCCATCCTCGGCGGCTTCAACGGCGAGCACGTCGAGAAGATTTCGGGCGAGCTGCAATCGAATGTCGTTCGCTGGCGTCTCATGGAGCTCGAGAGCCGGCTCGGCGACAAGCTCTCGCTCGAGCACAGAACCGACGAAGAGGTGCTCGACGAGCCGTTCGATATCTCCACAGGCGTCACGCTGCCGGCCGGCGATTACTCTTTCGGCGCGACCCGCCTCGAGCTGCAGACCGGCGACCAGAGGAAGGTGTCGGGCAGCGTGGCGGTTCAACGAGGCGACTTCTACGACGGTAACCGCCGCGAGATCAATACGTCGATCGCGTGGCGCCCGTCCGGCCACCTACGCACGTCGTTCAGCTATCAGTACAACGATATCCACTTGATCGAGGGCGACTTCCAGACACGACTCGTACAGTTTCGGACCGACGTCGCGTTCTCCTCGAAGCTGAGCTGGGTCACGCGCATCCAATACGACAACGTGTCCGACCTCATGGGAATCAACATACGCTTGCATTGGATTCCCGAGGCCGGCCGCGAGGCGTTTTTCGTCGTCAACCATACGCTGCGGAGTTTGGACCTGGACAACAGATTCGAATCGATCCAGTCCGACGCAGCCATCAAGCTGGCCTACACGTTTCGGTTCTGACGCCGTTCGCCGAAGCGCCGTCGCGGGCCGGGCAACGCGGTCAGTATCCGAGACGGCTCTCGTCCGGCGTCGACGGATGGTATCCTCGATTCGGGGACTCGGGAGCATCCACGTGAACAAAATCTACGTCCTTTTCATGGCATTGCTCGCCGCACGAGCGGTCGAAGCGACGGACGTGGCCGTTTGCACGGATCGGGGCAGGTTCGTCATCGAGCTCGCCGACGCGCAAGCACCGAAGCACGTCGAGAACTTCCTGCGCTACGTCGACATGGCCTACTACTCGGGCACGGTCTTTCACCGCGTCGTCGGTGGCTTCGTCGTCCAGGGCGGAGGCTACGACCGCGACCTGCGCGGCCGCCCGGCCCTGCCGCCCGTTCAAAACGAATCACGCAACGGCCTCAGCAACACGCGCGGCACGGTTGCGGCGGCTCGCACGCAAGACGCGGACTCCGCCACCTCCCAGTTCTACGTGAACTTGAAAGACAATGCGCAGCTCGACGCCGGCGCGCAGGCGGGCTATACGGTGTTCGGCCGCGTCACGGAAGGGCTGGACGTGCTCGACGCCATCGGCTCCCTGCCCACGGGTGCCGCCGGGCCGTTCACGGCCGACGTGCCGATGCCGCTCGTCGCTATTCGGTCGGTCGCGCGCCTCGAGGATGCGGGCCTCGACGGCGCATCGGGCGACGCCGCGATCAAGCAGAAAATCGTCGCCGCGGCCGACGCCGGGGACAACGAGCAGACACTGCGCTGGATCGACGCATATCGCGCCGCTTGCGGACAAACCGACCCCGAAATCTCGCTTCTCGAGGCCAAGGCTGCACTGGCGCTTGATCGGCACCGCCGGGCCGTCTTCGTGCTCGAAAACTACTTTGCCGTCACGGACAACGGTGACCCCACCTACGAGCAGGCCGTAAGTCTCTATCGGCAGGCAGTTCCGGAGAATCAGCAAAGCCCAGCGCAACTCGTCGACGACTGCGAGCCACCGGCGGCACCGTCGATTCCCGACGGCAGCAGCGCGAGCCTCGATGAAATGATGGCGGGCCAAACCAAAGTTCGCGAGTTCGTCAGCGCCGGAAACGAATACCTGACCTGCGTTGGGCAGGTCATCGACGACGAAGAGCGTACCGTCGAGGATCGCAACGCGGCCATCGGTGAGCACAACCGAATGGTCGGTGCGATGGAGAAGACAGCGTCGGACTTCAACGCGCAAATCCGCGTGTTCAAGGCCCGAAAGTAGCGTAACGAGCGCGGTCCGCCGCACCGACATGGAGTAAGATCGCGCGCATGAAGGTCGATCCCGAAAGACGTGACGAGGCCGATGGCGCCGGCGCAGCCGAGCGCGGCCTTCCGGTCATCGGGCACCGCATCGCGGGCCGAATCGACGCGGCCGGTACGCAGCGCTCGCCCGTCTACAACCCGGCCACGGGCGCGACGATCGCCGAAGTGGCCTTCGCCGGGCCGGCCGAGGTCGAGCGGGCCATCGCGGCCGCGGCGGCGGCTTGGCCGGCTTGGAGCGAAACGGCGCCGCTCAAGCGCGCACGCGTGCTGTTCAAATTCAAGGAGCTGCTCGACCGGCACCACGACGAGCTCGCAGCGATCATCACGCGCGAGCACGGCAAGGTCCTGGCCGATGCCAAAGGCGAGGTCGCGCGCGGCATCGAGGTCGTCGAGTTCGCTTGCGCCATCCCGCAGCTGCTCAAAGGCCAACACAGCGACAACGTCGGCGGCGGTATCGACAACTGGTCGATGCGCCAGCCACTGGGCGTCTGCGCGGGCATTACGCCGTTCAACTTCCCGGCGATGGTGCCGATGTGGATGTTTCCCGTCGCCATCGCCTGCGGCAACACGTTCGTGCTCAAGCCGAGCGAGCGGGACCCGAGCACTTCGCTGGCCTTGGCAGCGCTACTCGAGCAAGCCGGTCTCCCGCCGGGTGTGCTCAACGTGGTGCAGGGCGGCAAGGAAGCCGTCGATACGCTGCTGAGCGCACCCGACGTCGCCGCGATCAGCTTCGTCGGCTCCACTGCAATCGCCGAACACGTCTACCTCGAAGGCACACGGCACGGTAAACGCGTCCAAGCGCTCGGCGGCGCGAAGAACCATCTGATCGTGATGCCCGATGCCGACCTCGATCAAGCCGCCGACGCTTTGGTGGGCGCGGGATACGGCTCGGCCGGCGAACGCTGCATGGCGATCGCCGTGGCCGTGGCCGTGGGCCCGGTCGCCGACGGGCTCGTCGAGCGGCTCGCGGCTCGCATCCGCCGCCTGAACGTCGGCGATGGCGCGAGCTCCGGCGCCGACATGGGCCCTCTCGTCACGGCGGCCCATCGCGACAAAGTGCGAACCTACATAGAGGACGGGGTGAGTGCGGGCGCCGAGCTCGTGATCGACGGTCGCCAGCTCACGGTCCGCGACCGGGAGCAAGGATTCTTTCTGGGCCGACACTGTTCGATCGAGTTCGACCGGACATGCGCATCTATCGCGAAGAGATCTTCGGTCCGGTGCTGAGCATCGTGCGTGTGCCCGACTTCGCGGCCGCCGTCGAGCTCATCAACTCGCACGAGTACGGCAACGGTGTGGCCTGCTACACGAGCGACGGACGCGTCGCGCGCGAATTCACCCGGCGCGTCAAAGTCGGCATGGTCGGCGTGAACGTGCCGATTCCCGTCCCAGCCGCATATCACTCGTTCGGCGGCTGGAAGCGCAGCCTGTTCGGCGATCACCACATCTATGGCGAAGAAGGCGTGCGGTTCTATACACGATACAAGTCAGTCATGCAGCGCTGGCCGGACCCGGGCGGCAAAGGCCCCGAGTTCACGATGCCGACGCACGGCTGACGACCCAACTTAGAATCAAGCTTTTCGGTGGATCGCTCCAGATGAAGCTCGCAAGCGTTCGTTATCGCAATCGGGATCTCGTGGCCGCGGAGTTGGCAGCCGGCGAGCTCGTCGACGTGGCCCAGCTGCTGGACGCGGCCGGCACTCACGGCATCGATGCGTCGAGCATGCTCGGCGTGATCCGCGCCGGCCCCGCGCTGCTCGAGCCGCTTGCGGCCGCGCTGGAGGCCATACGAGCGGGCCGGCTCGCAGCCGAGCGGATCGATCCTGCCGAAGTCCATTGGTATCCGCCCGTGAGGCGCCCCGGCAAGATTTGCGCGGTCGCGATGAATAACTCGGCGAGTAACGAGCGCAAAATCAGCGCACCCGATCATCCCGCGTTCTTTCTGAAACCACCGTCCTGCCTGATCGGGCACGGGGACCCGATCAAGCATCAGGCCGTACTACGGCAGCGTGCATCCGGAGCCCGAGCTCGCGCTCGTGATCGGTCGGGAGACCCGCGACGTGCCGGCCCGAACGGCGCTCGACTGCGTCTTCGGCTACACGATCTTCGACGACATCACGGGCAACGGCATGCGGGCGCAGGACATGTTCCACTACTGGGCCGTCTATGCGAAGAAGGACAACCCGGACGAAACCGAGCGCGTCGAGCAGCACTTGTCATACGCGGCTCGCTACAAAGGCACGGACACCTTCGGTGCACTGGGCCCGTGGCTCGTGACCAAAGACGAAGTCGCCGACCCCGACGACCTCAACGTGCAGTGCAAGGTCGGCGGCGAGCTCATCGCCGAGGACAGCACGAGGTACTACAACTACAAGGTCGCGGAAGTGCTCAGTTTCATCAGCCATTTCCACACGCTGCAGCCCGGCGACGTCCTGTCCCTCGGCACAGCCTTCAAGCCGGGCGCCGGCCGCAAATCGATTCATCACGCCAATCTGCAAACCGTCCCCGGCCCCGTCGAAATCAGCATCGAGGGGCTCGGCACTCAGGTGAACCCGGTCGTCATCGAATCCAAGGAGCTCGGCGAATGGCGGCTGCGCTAGACGATATGGAGCGACTGAAGATCCGCGTCTCGATCGAAGACCTCAACACGGCGTTCACCCATCACCTCGACCACAACGAGATCGACGAGCTCCTGGACTTGTTCGTCGAAGACGTTTACTACACCCATGGCGAGCGCGTCTCGCGCGGCAAGGCGCAACTTGCCGAGGTGTTCCAGCGCCGCGCTGCCGGCGGGCCAAGGACGTCGCGCCACATGTATTCGGGCCTGAGACTGCAGATCGACGACGCCCATCATGCGCGCGGCACGAGTGTCTGCATGACCTTCGGCCAGAACGGCGTGCCGCCGATCGAACCGGCCATTCCGACGCTCGTGGCCGATTTCGACGACGTCTATGTGCGCTGCGAAGACGGTAAGTGGCGCTTCAAGGAGCGGCACATCCACCGCATCTTCGTGGACCCCGGCAATTCGGGGCCTCTCGGTCAGACGCCGAAACGGTGAACTGAGCGAGCGGAAAGGACGAAGACACGATCATGGACGATACCAAGAAACCGATCGATTTGAGCCTCGACGCGCCGAGCGCGTATTTGTTCACTGGCGAGATATGCACGCGCGCGTATCGGATCAACAAGTTCGCGTTCGACTTCAAGCACCCCTCGGTTCGGGAACGTTTCAACACGGATCCGGAAGGACTCATGGCGGACTACGGTCTCGCCGAGCCCGAGAAAGCGCTCATGCGCGCGCATGATTGGACGGGGCTCGTCGCCGCCGGCGGCCATCACTTCAACGTCATCAAGATCGCTGCCGCCGTGGGAGAAAGCCATTTGCACGTCGGCGCTCACATGTGCGGCGTGGACTGGGACGAGTTCAAGCACAGTCTGCCTCACCGTATCGAAGTCATGCCGCAAGACATCGGCGAGCGCGGCGCAACGCCGACCTTGCAGGGAAGCGACTGATGTCGCGCATCATCGGAGGCATCGGGATCGCCCATACGCCGTCGATGGGCTATCAATACGACAAAGGGTTGCGCAGCGGCTTCGATCCGAAGTGGGCGCCATGGTTCGAAGGCACGCGCCCGGTCAAACAATGGCTGACCGAGATCGCACCCAGCCACATGGTCGTCATCTACAACGACCACATGAACTACTTCGATTTGAAAGCCTACCCGACATTCGCGATCGGGATGGCCGCGCATTTTCCGCAGGCCGACGAAGGCTACGGGTTGCGTCCCTTCCCCGGCATGGAAGGCGACCCCGACTTCGCGTGGCCGATCGCGCGCTCGCTCGTGCGCGACGGCTTCGACCTCACGTTTTGCCAAGAGCTCGAGCTCGATCACGGCGTTTATTCCTGGCTGCCCTACGTCATGGATCCGCCTTGGCCCGTCAAGATCCTACCGATAGCGGTCAACATGCTCATGCACCCGGTGCCGACGCCGCAACGGCTCGTCGCGCTCGGCGCACAGTTACGGCGGGCGATCCAAAACGACGGTGCCGATCACACGGTCGTCGTCCTTGCGACTGGCGGCATGTCGCACCAGATTCACGGCACGCGCTTCGGCCTCACCAACGAGAAATGGGACCGCTACTTCCTCGATGCGATCGAACAGGACATGGATGAGTTACTCGCGATCCCGGTCGAGAAGATCATGCAAGTAGCCGGCACCGAGGCCGCGGAGCTCAGCATGTGGTATGCGATGCGATCGGCGCTGAGCCCGGCCGCGTGCGCTCACTATCGCTACTACACGCTGCCGGCCGTCACCGGTTGCGGGGTCATCGCGCTCGACGAGCCGCGCACGGGACGAGCATCGCGCCGACGCACGACGCAAAAACGTCAACCGAAGCTCGGAACGATGAGAACGCGATAGGCAACGATCGCGATCAGCGATACGACGAGAAAGACGCTCACACCGAGCGGCACAAACCCGACGAGCCTGACCTTCTCGACTCCGCGTGCCAGCGCTTGACGAGTGACGAACGCCGATATCGCGGCGACGACGAGCGCACTGCCGTGCCAGGTCAGGAACGACACCAGGCGATTCAGGTTGTGGGCGAACTCGCTACCCTGCGACTCGGCCAGCCCGAGTCCGGCAAAGGAGGCCACGAACAGCGTGAGCCAAACGGCTCCAAGTGCGTAAATCACACGTCTTAGCGGCATGGCACGAGGCTCGTCGAAAGCTCCCCGCCGTCAGTTTAGACCGCCGAGGCCGCGCTTGCAGCCACCCGGTCCGATAGCCCGGACGGCGGCCATCGCCGACGGCCGACCGGATATGAGCGGCACGAGCGCAGCACAGGGTAGGCAGTCGAGCGTCGGACGTGCGACATTATGGACCGAGCAAGAGGAGGTACCCCATGAGCGTTCAACCAAGCTACGAGCCGGAATGCCAGAAGGACGATGGCTCCGTCGAGCTCACGATCGAGGCGCGCGTCAGAAGCTTGGGCGAATTCGATGTTCGGCGGGTTCTGCCCGTCGCCACGCGGCGCATGGTCGGACCGTTCGTGTTCTTCGATCACATGGGTCCGGCCGTATTTCCGCCCGGCCAAGGCATTGCCGTTCGACCCCATCCGCACATCGGCCTGGCGACGATCACGTATCTGTTCGAAGGCGAGATCATGCACCGCGACAGCTTGGGTTTCGCACAATTGATTCAACCGGGCGCCGTCAATTTGATGACGGCGGGCCGCGGTATCGTACACTCGGAGCGAGCGGCCGACGACCTCGCGGTGACGTCGCGGCTGCACGGAATCCAGTCCTGGCTCGCCTTGCCGCTCGAGCTCGAGGAAGCGGAGCCCGGCTTCGTGCACTATGCCGCCGATGCACTACCGCAAGTCAACGTAGGCGGGTGCGCCGTTCGCGTGATTATGGGCGAAGCACACGGGCGCCGCTCGCCGGTCCTCACTTACTCACCGACGCTGTATCTCGAGGTCGTAATGCCGGCCGGCAGCGCGTACACCTTGCCGGCCGAGGCTAGCGAGCGCGCGGTCTACGTCGCCGAAGGCACGACGAGCGCCGGGAACCGACCGGCCGGCGACGGCGTCATGCTCGTGGCGAACCCCGGGGCCGAGCTTCGGCTCACGGCCACCACCGACAGCCGCGTGATGGTCATAGGCGGCGAGTCGCTCGGCCAGCGACACATCTGGTGGAATTTCGTCTCGAGCTCGAAGGAACGCATCGAGCGAGGGAAGTCGGACTGGCGCGACGGCCGGTTCGGCAAGGTACCGGGCGACGACGAATTCATCCCGCTGCCAGAGCGCTGAACCGACCCACTTCGGCGCCTGCAAAGCGCTCAGGCAACGTGCGTGCACGGTCGAAATAGACCCGGCACACTGGCCGATTCCCCCAATAAGTGATAAAAAGCGCGACTTCGCTCGATGTGCGCGGCCGCGCGGCGCGAGCGCATTTTGGCCCCACATCAAGGGGTTACCGGCATTCGACGGCACTGGCACGAAAGCTGCTAGTCGAGTCCGGGGCTCGTCGCTACAGCAAATGTCACGATCCGGGGCGAGGATTCGATTCGACTACCGCTCGTGACGCGACAAGACCGTAGGCAAACGACAAGCGGGACCCGCTATGAGACGCATTGCACTGTCCAAGTCCACTCTATTGGCAACCGGCCTGCTCGGAGCGGTCGTCTTGTGGATGCTGAGCGGACTCGCGCCGGACGACGCCGCCTCGAACGTCGAAACGCCGAGGGAAAGCCGGACGAGCACTCCGCGAGTGGCCGTTCGCACGTCACGCGCGAAGGACATCACGCGCGAGATCGTCGTCAGCGGCCGAACGGAACCCAACCGCAGCGTGGAGCTCCGGGCAGAAACCGAGGGTAGAGTCGTTGCGATCGGCGCAGCCCGCGGGGCGGCGGTCGGGGCCGGCGATCGCATCATTGCGCTCGACATGCGGGATCGGCACGCACGACTGGAGGAGGCCCGGGCTCTCATCGACTATGCGCAGCTCCAATTCGCCGCGGCACGCGAGCTGCAAGAGAAGCAATTCGTCTCCGAGACGCAGATGGCGGAGCTCGCGTCGCGAGTGAGCACCGCCCGTGCTGCGCTCGAGCGAATCGAGCTCGAGGTCAACCACACGACCGTCGCGTCACCCTTCGACGGCATTCTCCAGGAACGCGCAGTCGAAATCGGCGACTACGTGAGCTCGGGCGACAAGGTCGCCGAGCTCGTCGATATCGATCCGCTCATCGTCGTGGGCGAGATCAGCGAGCGCGACATTCACAAGCTGACGGTGGGCACGAAAGGCACGGCCCGACTCATTAATGCCGAGCCCATCGCAGGCGAGCTGCGCTACCTGTCGCCACTGGCCGCAGAGAGCACGCGCACGTTTCGGGTCGAGCTCGCCGTGCCGAACCCGGATGGACGCCTGCGGGCCGGCATGACTGCCGAGATTCGCCTCGCGGCCGATAGGATCACGGCGCACGTGCTCTCGCCTGCCCTACTGACGCTCGACGACGCGGGAGCGATCGGCGTCAAAGCCGTGGACGAGAACGACCGCGTCGTGTTCTATCCGGTCGAAGTGGTCGGCTCCGGCGACGACGGCATCACGGTGACGGGCCTGCCGCCCGAGATCCGTTTGATCACCGTGGGCCAAGGTTTCGTGCGCCCCGGAGACCGGGTCGAGCCCTCCGCCGTGCCGCCGAGCGCCGAGCTCGGCGATGTGTCGATGGAAACGACCAGTCGAATGCGAGCCATTCGTTAACCGCGACTCATGAACGCCTTGATCCGCACATTCGTCGAACGGCCACGCGTCGTGCTGCTCATGCTCGCGATGCTGCTCGTCGCAGGCAGCGCGGCATACGTGTTGATTCCCAAGGAATCCGAGCCCGACATAGCGATTCCGACGCTCTATGTGAACATGACGCACGAAGGCATCTCGCCGGAGGATGCCGAACGCCTGCTCGTGCGGCCCATGGAGAACGAGCTGCGCTCGATCGAAGGTCTCAAGGAGATGCGCGCAACGGCAGCCGAGGGCAGCGCCGTGATCATTCTCGAATTCGAGGCGGGCTTCGACTCCGACCAAGCGATGACCGACGTGCGCGAGAAAGTCGACCTCGCCAAAGCCGACCTCCCCCCCGACACCGACGAACCGTGGGTGCAGGAAATCAATATCGCGCTCTTCCCCGTTCTCGTCGTGCAACTGCACGGGAATGTGCCTGAGCGCACGTTGGTCGGTATCGCCCGCAACTTGCGTGACACTATCGAGGGACTTCCCGGGGTGCTGCGCGCCGACGTCGCCGGTGATCGAGAAGAGCTGTTGGAGGTGACGGTCGATCCCGTTGCGCTGGAAAGCTACGGCTTGAGCTACGAGGAGCTCTTCAACTATGTCTCGCGCAACAACCGATTGGTTGCGGCCGGGGCACTCGATACGGGCAAAGGCCGGTTTGCCGTCAAAGTGCCCGGCGTCTTCGAGGATCTCAACGCCCTGCTGACCCTGCCGATCAAGACCGACGGTTTGCGAACCGTCACCTTCCAGGATGTCGCGACCGTCCGGCGCACGTTCAAGGATCCGACCGGTTTTGCGCGACTGAACGGCCAACCGGCCATCGCGCTCGAGATCTCCAAACGCATCGGCACCAACATCATCGAAGTCGTCGACGCGGTTCGCGCGACCGTAGCGCGCGAGCAGCAAAGCTGGCCGCCAAACGTCGAGGTCACGTTCACTCAAGACAGCTCCGACGACGTGCGCACGATGCTGCAAGACCTACAGAACAACGTTCTGGCGGCGGTGTTGCTCGTGATGGTCGTCGTCCTTGCCGCGCTCGGACCCCGTTCGGCCAGCATGGTGGGCATCGCCATTCCCGGATCGTTCCTCACTGGCATTCTCGCCATCGGTCTGCTCGGCTATAGCATCAACATCGTCGTTCTGTTCTCGCTGATCATGGCGGTCGGCATGCTCGTCGACGGCGCGATCATCGTGGTCGAGCTCGCCGACCGCAACTTGGCAGCCGGCTACAGCCGCAAGGACGCCTATACGTTGGCCGCGCAGCGCATGGCGTGGCCCGTCATCTCATCGACGGCGACAACGCTCGCGGCTTTCATGCCGCTGCTCTTCTGGCCAGGCATGATCGGCGAGTTCATGAAGTACCTGCCGATCACGCTCGTCGTAACGCTCGCAGCTTCGCTGTTGATGGCGCTTTTCTTCGTGCCGACGGTCGGCTCCGTGCTCGGACCACGCAGCGCGGCCGCGAGCCCGACCGGCCCCGCGACCGGCCTCTCCGACGTCGACACCCAAGCGACGCTCGACGGGCTCGGCGGCGCAACCGCCGCCTATATCGGTTTCATGCGCAAGGCGCTCGGGCAGCCGGGAACCGTCGCACTCGTGGCGCTCGGCGTGCTCATCGGGTCATTCGCGCTCTACGACTGGCTCGGGCGCGGCTTCGAGTTCTTCCCGGACATCGAGCCGACTCAGGCTGCCCTCAATATCCACGCGCGCGGCGACTTGTCGGTCAGAGAGCGCGACGATCTCGTGCACGCCGTAGAGCTGCGCATTCTCGACATGCCGGAGTTCAAGTCGATCTACGCGCGCAGCGGGTTGCGCATCGGCGATGACAACGATGAAGACGTGATCGGCAGAATCCAGCTGCGGTATCTGGATTGGGGCAAACGGCGCCCTTCCGCCGAAATACTCAACGAGGTTCGCACCCGCACCGCCGACCTGGCCGGGATCATGGTCGAGGCTCAAGGCCAGGAATCCGGCATCACCTCCGGCAAGCCGATTGAGCTCGAGGTCACCTCGCGACGACCCGAGCTCATCGAGCCCGCAGTCGCCGAGATTCGTCGGGGCCTCGATGAGATCGGCGGGCTCATCGACGTGACCGACAGCCGGCCGCTGCCCGGCATCGACTGGAAGATGCAAGTCGACCGCGCGCAGGCCGCGCGATTCGGCGCCGACATCACCTCGGTCGGCAATGCCATCCAGCTCGTCACGAACGGGATCCGCATCGGCGACTATCGGCCCGACGATGCGGACGACGAGGTCGATATTCGCGTCCGGTTTCCCGAGAGCAGTCGCAACCTGAGCCAGCTCGACAAGCTGCGCGTGAACTCGGCCAACGGCGTCGTGCCGGTCAGTAATTTCCTCACGCGAACGGCCTCCCCGCGCGTCGGCAACCTCCAGCGCACAGACGGTCATCGCGTACTGAAGATTGCCGCGGACGTTGCGGACGGCATCCTGGCCGACGACAAAGTGGCTGAAATTCAGCACTGGCTCATTACAGCGAATATCGATCCGGCCGTCGACGTCAAGTTTCGCGGCGAGGACGAAGACCAGCGCGAGGCCGAAGCGTTCCTGACGAAGGCGTTCGCGATCGCCATGTTCCTCATGGCTATCATCCTCGTCACGCAGTTCAACAGCTTCTATCAGGCGGGACTGATTCTGACTGCGGTCGTATTTTCGACGGTCGGAGTTCTGCTCGGACTGCTCATCACGGATCAACCTTTCGGCGTGGTCATGAGCGGCATCGGCGTCATCGCGCTCGCCGGCATCGTCGTCAACAACAACATCGTGCTCATCGATACCTACAACATCCTTCGGCGCGAGGGCGTGGACGCCCTGCAAGCGGTCCTTCTCACGTGCTCGCAGCGCCTCAGGCCCGTCATGCTGACGACTGTTACGACCATCCTCGGTCTGTTGCCGATGGTCTTCGGTATCAACGTCGACTTCATCCACCGCAGCGTCGAGGTCGGGGGCCCATCGACTCAATGGTGGACGCAGCTCGCGACGGCCGTGGCCGGCGGCTTGGCGTTTGCGACACTGCTGACGCTCGTGATGACGCCGTGCTTGTTGCTGCTCGGCGACCGTTCCGGCGTGCGATTCAGACGCTGGCGCGAGAACCTGGCGGAGCGCCGCAGCGAACACGCCGCCTGATTCCTCCCAAGGCGCGACCGCTCGAACCCTTCACGAGGGAACCGCAGCTACGTAAAGCGCGGCGCTTATCGGCTCGGAAGAGCAACGGTGTAGCCCCGCCCCTCGAGGCACGCGGACAGCGCGCGTAGATAGTCTTCGTCGAGAGAAGGACTCGGCTTACCGCTATCGTCAGGACCCTTTGCAGTCGCCGCACCGACAGCCGCACCGACGGCCGCACCGGCGAGCACCGCGTCGTCGGCATTGCGATGGTGCCTGTCCCGAGTCGTCCCGATGATGCCCCCGAGCGCTCCGCCGAGCGCGGCGCCCGCGATCGCTCGCGCGACGCGCTCGGCGCGTTTGGCTCGATCGCTGTCGGACTTGTCGTCTCGTGAAGGCCGCTCGCGCGGCACGACGCCGCTCTGCTCGACGGCCCAGTTGTGACACTCGTAGCGGTCGCGACGCGCTTGATCAGCCGACTGGCCGCGCTCCGGCGTTACTTGCAGGGTCGCCAGATCGACGTCGGCGCGTGCCGCCGCAGCCGCGCAAAACGCAGCGAAGGTCAGTCCGATTGAGCCAAGAGCTCGGACCCGCGACGAACTGCGGTCACTTGACGACATAGTTGCGCCCTTCCATGCACGCGGTGAAGGCGCGGCCGTAGTTGTCGGCGTCGTCGCGCTTGCCGGCCCCGAGCGTCGGATCGTAGCCGCTTTTGTCCACGGCCCAAACGTGACACTGATACCGGTCGTCCGCCATTTGCTCCTGGCTCTGACCGGCCGCAGGGTAGACGTACATCTTCAGAGCCTTCTGCGTCCCCTCGTCCTGCGTATCGCGATCACGCCGAGCCTTGCCGACCCGAACGCCGACGCCAACTTGCGGACCGAACCCCCAGGGCGAATACCAGCCATAAGGGGAGTAGCCGAAGCGGTAGTACCCGAGCGGATATCCATAGGTATAGCCAAAGCTCAGGTAAGTGTGCGGTTGCCGAAAGGCTCGATAATGACCGTGTTCGTGCGCGCTCGCCGGCAGGCCGAAGAGCGCCGCGGCGCCTACCAAACCCAAGATCCACGCTCGCATCGCCATACTCCGATTCGACAACGCCGAAAAGCTTGCAACCTACCGTGAACGAACTTCGCCACGTTTCTATATTATGCGGCGATCCTGAACCCAACCTGAAAAGCATCTCCGATCCTTCTCGTTACACTTTGACCGATGCCGCCGTCGAGGCCCGGTCTGAAGCGCAGCCCGGCGCTCGATGAGGCCTGGCGGCCGCTGAAACACGAACATGCGGTCTTTGGTGTGGCTTTGTAGGCGAGCAGGGGCAGTGAACGGTTGCCCGGCTCGCGCGCGGCGTTGCATAGTGGTTGTCCTGCGAACGCAGCAACGGGGGCGCGGTGACGCAAGGGGCGTGCTTATGCGGGACGGTGAGATTCGAGGTCGAGCCGCCGTATCGCTGGTTCGCGCACTGTCACTGCTCGATGTGCCGCAAGCAGCATGGCTCGCTGTTCGGCAGCGGACTCGGTGTCGACGCTGAGCAATGCGACTGGCTCACCGGCGAAGAGGACATCGTCCACTACCGCTCGTCCCCTGCTTTCGAGCGACCGTTTTGCCGCCACTGCGGCTCTAAGGTGCCGGGCGTTTCGCACTTATCCGACGTCATGGTCGTGCCGGCCGGCACGCTCGATGACGACTTCGACATGGTACCGCGCGCCCATATCTTCGTGGGCTCGAAGTCACCGTTGATCGTCATCAACGACCATCTGCCGAAATTCGACGCCTACCCCCCCGGAGTCAGCCTGCCCGTGGTCGCGCGCGCGGCACTGCGGCCGACACCCGGCATCCTCGCCGGCAGTTGCTTGTGCGGCGCCGTGGCCTATGAAGTCGACGGGGAAGCGCAGCGCGCAATCCATTGCCACTGCTCGCTGTGCCGGCGTAGCCGCGGCGCGCCCTATTCCACCACGCTGTTCGCGGCGCCGGACCGGTTTCGCTGGACCCGCGGTGCCGACGTCATCGGCAGCTTCCGGCTCCCGCGGCCGCGCACCTATGGCAGCGACTTCTGCGAGAACTGCGGCAGCCTCGTGCCGATGCCGGTCGCGGCTTACGGCGTCGTGATCATTCCGGCAGGCTCGGTCGACACGCTCCTCGGGCTCGTGCCGGCCGCCCACATCTACGTGGGCTCCAAGGCGCGCTGGGAATCCATCCACGACGGTTGGCCGCAATTCGACGAGCTGCCGCCGCCCGAGCAGATTGCCGACTACTTCGGCTGAACGGCGCCCGGCACTGCAGGCGGAGGACGACGCGACGTCAGCTGTCTGCCCTGATGAACGCCGCGCCCTGCTCGGCAATCATCACGGTCGGCGCATTCGTGTTGCCGGAAGTGATGCGCGGCATGATCGAGGCATCGATCACGCGCAGCCCATCGATGCCCCGCACGCGCAGACGCGCGTCGACGACGGCGAGATCGTCCACGCCCATGCGGCACGTCCCGACGGGGTGGAAAATCGTCGTGCCCAAGTCGCGGGCCGTCCGCTCGAGGTCCGCATCCGTTCGCACTTCCGGCCCCGGCTTCCACTCTTCCGGCTCGAAACGGGACAGGGCTTGTGCGGCCATGATGCGCCGCGTGAACTTCAAACCGGCAACGGCCACTGCCCGATCCTCTTCGGTGGCGAGGTAATTCGGCGCGATCGCCGGATGGGCGGCCGGATCTCGGCTCTTGATCCTCACGTAGCCGCGACTCGTCGGCTGCAGGTTGCAGACCGAAGGCGTCACGGCGTCGAAGTCGTGCAGTTGATCGCCGAACTTGTCGAGCGATAGCGGCTGCACGTGCCATTCGATGTTCGCCACGGGCTGCGACGCATCGCTCTTGGCGAACGCACCGAGCTGCGACGGCGGCATCGTGAGCGGACCCGTTTTGAACAACGCGTACTCGAGCGCCATGGCAGCCTTGCCGACCAACGAGCGTGCACGTCGGTTCAACGTCACCGTGTTTCGAACCTTGTAAATGGAGCGAATCTGCAAATGATCGTGTAGATTCTCACCGACGCCTTCCAGCGCGTGCACGACGTCGATCCCGCACTCGCCGAGCAACGCGCCCGGCCCGATACCGGAAAGCTGTAGGATCTGCGGCGAGCCGATCGCGCCGGCGGCGAGAACGACCTCGCGCCGAGCGTTGATTCGCCGACCGTCGCGGTTGGCCACTCGCACGTCGACCGCGGCAGCTCGCTTGCGGCCGTCTTCGGTCTCGACCACGACTCGCTCGACGAGCGTATCCGTCAGAACGGTAAGGTTCTTGCGAGCTAGCGCCGGCCGCAGAAACGCTTTGCTAGCGCTCCAGCGCACGCCGCGTTTCTGGTTCATCTGGAAGTAGGAGTTACCGAAGTTGTCGCCACGGTTGAACTCGGGAATTTTCGGAATCCCGCACTCCTCCGCCGCGTCGCGCCACGCATCGAGGATCTCCCAGCTCACACGCCGCTCCTCGACACGCAGCTCGCCGCCGCTGCCGTGAAACTCGTCTGGGCCGTGCTGGTAGTCCTCCGAACGCTTGAAGATCGGCAGCACGTCGTCCCACGACCATCCCGGCAAGCCCAGCGACGCCCAATGATCGTAGTCGCTGCGCTGACCGCGCATGTAGATCATGGCATTGATGGAAGAGCAACCGCCGAGGACTTTGCCGCGCGCGTAACCGATCGAGCGACCGTTGAGTCCGGCATCGGGCTCGATCCGGTAGCACCAATCCGTGCGCGGATTGCCGATCGTGTAGAGATAGCCTACCGGGATGTCGATCCAAAAATAGTCGTCCTTGCCACCAGCCTCGATCAGCAGCACTTCGACGGCGGGATCAGCCGACAACCGATTGGCGAGCACGCACCCTGCGGTGCCCGCGCCGACGATAACGTAGTCGTATGTCAAGGGCCCTTCCAGTCTTCCAGCAGCCATTAGACTCGCCCCCCTCGGCCGAGCCCTGTTGAACGCCGATGCGCTCTAACGTCATTCTATACCGATGAATTACCTCACGAGTCCCATCGATTGGGTCGTCGCTCTTACGGCCCTCGCGATCGCGGCGCTGTGCGTGACTCTGCACTACGAAGTCCTGAACGCCTGCAACCGCGTCTTGCCACGCATCAGCGAGAGGCGCCGCCCACGAGTCTTGATTTTGATCTTCGTCGTAATGCTCATACACATCGTGGAAATCTGGCTTTTCGGCGGGGGCTACATGCTCTTGCTGCGCAGCCACAAGGTCGGCGCGCTCGCGGGTCTTGCAGGCACGGGCCTACCGGAGTACGTGTACTTCTCCGCCATGACGTACACAACGGTCGGCGCAACCGACGTGATCGCTAGCGGCCCGATTCGGTTTTTGTCGGGAATGGAAGCGCTGACGGGGTTCGTCATGATTACCTGGTCGGCTTCATATACGTTCCTCGAGATGCAGCGCGATTGGCGTTCGCACTAAGCACGACTGGAAGCACGCGCGCGGGTAGAATGGTGTTGCCGCAAACTGGCGGGGCGGTGCCGATATGAGCGATAAGAGCAAAGATTCCTTTTGGGTCTGGGGCGTTGCGCTCGGCGTATTCCTCATCGGCGTCGGCATCGCGGTGTATTTCTATGAGCGCGAGACCGCACCGGCGCCGGAGCAGACCGTCGTGGCGCCGCCGCCGGTCGCAGCGCCGGTCACCGAGCCCCCCGTATCGAGCGCGCGCGAGCCCGCCGCTTCGACGTTTCGGTCCATTCCATTGCCCGCGCTCGATGATTCCGATGGCGACGTAAAGGGCGGGCTCACGGAGCTTCTCGGTGCGAATGCCGTCACGCGTTTTCTCGTCCCCGAGCGTATCGTCCGCAATATCGTCGTCACGATAGACAATGCGCCGCGCGAGAAGATGGCAGTCCAACAACGGCCGATCAAACCGACATCGGGCCAATTCGTTGCCGCAGGCAGCGAGGACGCGCCCGTCATCAGCCCCGACAACTACGCCCGATATGCACCGCTAGTCGCGGTTGTCAAAGGCATCGACGCAAAGACGCTCGTGGCGTTGTATCGCGGCCTGCAACCGCTATTCCAGCAGGCCTACGAAGAGCTCGGACATCCAAACGACAAATTCGACGCGCGCTTGCTCGAAGTGATCGATCACCTGCAAAAAACTCCGGACGTGCCTCAACCCGTCAGGCTCGTGCGCCCGAGCGTGCACTACCGCTACGCCGATTCCGCGCTGGAAAACCTATCGTCGGGACAAAAGTTGCTGATTCGAATGGGCCCCGACAATGCGGCCGTCATCAAAGCAAAACTCAGGGAAATTCGCGCCGAGCTCGGGTGACGGGTCCGCTGGAGCGCTATCGGGCGCGGTACGTCAGCCAGATACGAAAGCGCCGTTCGGAGCAGCTGACCGGGGGAGAACGGCGGCGGGTGTTTCTCTACCACCGCCGCCGTTGCCGCGTGCGACTACTGGCCTTCTATACCGAGCAACTGAACGTCGAACATGAGGGCGGCGCCGCCGGGAATCGGCCCTTGACCGCCGTCGCCGTAGGCCGTATCGGACGGGCATACGAGCTTCGCCTTGCCGCCGACCTTCATTTTCTGCACACCCTCGGTCCAGCACGGAATTACACCATTGAGCGGGAACGAGATCGGTTGACCGCGCTGCACGGAGCTATCGAACACCGTGCCGTCACGCAACGTACCGTGGTAGTGCACCTTGACCGTGTCGGTGGCCTTCGGGCTCGGACCCGTGCCGACCGTCTCGGGAATATAGACGACACCCGATTCGCTCTTTTCGGCACCCTTCTCCATCGCCATCTTGTCTAGAAACGCCTGCGAGGCTTTCTTCTCGACGTCCGCGGCCGCGGCCATGCGCTGCTGCGCAAGGGCCTGAATCTTCGGTGCGTAGGCGTCGAAGTCGATCTTGCTCTTGTTGCCGAGCGCGGCGTCGGCGAACCCGGACGTCACGATCGCAAGCTCCGCCTGCGTGAGATTGAATCCGTGCACGTTGTTGCCGATGGCGATACCGAGCGCATACAGCGTCTTGTCCTGATCGGTCTGCAACGTGGGCTGTGCTACGGCCGCCGTGCCGTAGGCAGCAAACGCCAGCGTGAGTACAGTGAGTGCTTTACGCATTGGGTCTCCTTGTGCCGACTTAGGCACGAAGGCGCACACGCTAGCGGAAAAGGCCTTCCTTTGCCAATTACGGTTACGCAACCCGCGGTTGCGGCCGCTCGGCCGCCGCTGCCGCGGAGGCTCTATTCGAAGCCGAGATAGGCGATGCGGTTGCCGACGGGGTCCGTAAACCAAAGCCGATTCGTGAGTCTATCGGGCGGCTGACGGTCGCTGCCGGCGCTCAAACCGACCGCTCGGGCGCCCTCGCCCACGGGAAATTCCGTGATTTTCCCCGTGACCGTGACGCGAAACAGCGAGGCGCCCTTCGTAAACCAAATGTTCCTATCGGGCCCGACGGCGATATTGATCGGCGAGGCCCCTGCCGCGGGGATCGGGAACTCGGTGATTGCTCCGTCGAAGGCGATCCGCCCCACGCGATTACCGTCCGGCATCAGGCCGTCCATGGTGCCGGATAGCTCCACGAACCACATGTTGCCGTCGATGCCGGCCGTAATATCGCCCGGACCGGAGTTCGGCCGCGGCAACGGAAATTCCGTGATTACGCCTTCGGGCGTGATGCGCCCGATCTTGCCGGCCTTGTACTCGGAGAACCAGATGTTGCCGTCCGGACCCGCAGCCAGCGCCCGCGGCCCGCTGTCCGGCGTCGGGATCGCGAACTCGGCGAACACTCCCTGCGGTGTAATGCGCCCGATTTTGCTTGCCGCAAACATCCCTATCCAGATGTTGCCGTCGGCGCCGAGCGCAATCGCGCGAGGTTGACTGGCCGGTGTAGGAATCGGAAATTCGGTGATCTTCCCGTCCGCCGTGATGCGCCCGATACGATTACCCGTATGCTCCGAGAACCACATATTACCGTCGGCACCGAGCGCGATGATGCGCGGGGAGCTGTCGGGATTCGGCAAGGAATATTCCGGCGAGCCCCGATCCGTCCGGATTCATTCGGCCGATGCGATTCCCGCCGCTTTCCGTGAACCAGAGGGTGCCGTCGCGGGCTAGCGCAATCGTCGTCGGGCCGCTGCCCGGATTCGGCAGCGAGAACGACGCGACCTTGCCGTCGGTCGAAAGACCCAACTCTCCGTCACGGAGCCATCGCTGCTCAGCTGCGCCAGCACTTCCCATCATCGAGACGGCGATCACGCACAACACCAATTTGGACAGCATAGCTCCAAACCTCTTGCCGACGCGCGGCCGCGCGGCGCGTCGATGATGCGAGATAGCCTATGCTAAGCGATAAGGAGTCACGGCACGCAAGTCATCGACCGATGGATGTGGCTCGGCCTCGCCCTCGCCGTCGTGTTCGTGCGCTCCGATTGAGGCAAACGCTGGCCGGATCCGAAGCTCGCGACGGAAACGGTCTTCCCGAGCGTGTCGCTTGCGGCGCTGAACGAACGCGTCGGCACACCGACATCCAACGGCGAAAACAGGAGGCATGCAGACCGGCCGGCGCTAGGATGTGCCCATGCTACCGAAACCACTGAGCTGGGACCGGGCCGCGGCACGCCAAGGTCGCTTCGACGGGAAGTTCGTCGTCGGCGTGATATCCACGGGGATCTACTGCTTGCCGTCGTGCGCGGCGCGTCCGCCGAAGCCGGAGAACGTGCGCGTGCTCGGAACCGAAACCGACGCCGTGGCCGCCGGCCTGCGGCCGTGCAAACGCTGCCGACCCGATCTTTTCTATCGCGGAGAGGACGGCGACGTCGCACTGTTCCAGGGCCTGGCACGGCGGGTCCGGGCAGCACCCGGCGCATTCGCCGGCGCGCCGGCGCTCGCGCGCGGCTGCGGCGTGAGCCAGACCAAGCTCGGCGATTTACTCCGCCTGCATGCGCATCTGACCCCCGCGGCGTGGCTCAAGCGCGAACGCGTTCGGGCAGCGGCGAAACTTCTGCTCACGACGGAGCAGCGCGTGGTCGACATCGGCCACGCGGCAGGGTTCGAGAGCGAGTCCGCTTTCCATCGGCAGTTCCTCGCAGGGACCCGAATGACTCCTGGGGCTTACCGTGGATTGAACGGCGCATCCGTCTTCATGCTCCAGCTGCCGGCCGGCTATCGCGCCAACGAAGTGCTCGCCTACCACGCACGAGACCCAGCAAGCCCGTGCGAGCGCGTCAGGGGGCAACGCATCCTCAAAGCGCTCGCGCTACCGAGCGGGGGCGCGTTACTCGAGATTTCGCTCGAGCGTGAGGCGGCCTGGTGCCGCATCCATGCGTCTCGAGCGGTGGAGCATGCGGATTCGCAGCTCGTCCACTCGGCCGCGCTGCGCATGCTCGGCTTGACGATCGACGTGTCGGCGTTCGAAACGCGCGCTTCGCGCGAGCCACGCATGGCAGCACTACTCACGAAACGCCGCGGTCTTCGCCTACCGCTCACCCCTACCGGATTCGATGGCTTGTGCTGGGCAATCCTCGGCCAACAGATCAACATCGCATTCGCGAGCGCGTTACGCCGCGAGCTGCTCGAGCTCGCAGGGAGCCCGATCGCCGACATGCGCGCGCACCCGACCGCGCATGAGGTTGCCGAGCTCGAAGTCGGCAACCTCACCAAACGCCGCTTCTCGCGCTCGAAGGCCGAGTATTTGATCGGTGCCGCACGAGCGACCGTCGCGGGCGACATCGATCCGGACGCGATGGCCGACGGATCGGCAGTCGCAGCCGAAAAAAACTTGGTGAAGGTGCGCGGCATCGGTACATGGACCGCACGCTACACGCTCATGCGCGGCGGGGGTTTCGCCGATTGCACACCGGTCGGCGATGTCGCCCTCGCTGCCGCGCTGCAAAAGCTCACCGACAGCGAGACGCGACCCGCGCCAGAGGAAGTCGACACGCTCATGAGACCGTTCGCGCCGTACCGCAGTCTCGCCACGTGTCATCTTTGGGCCAGCTTGAGGGACACCGCATGACGACGACACAGCACCATTGGGGCACGATCGAATCGCCGTTTGCGACGTTCGCCGCGTGGATCGACGGCAAGGGCCGCCTCGTCCGCTTCAGCCTGAGCGCGGCGGGCGCAGCCGCGATCGATCCTCTCGCGCTTCACGACGAGCGCGCAATCGCGGATGTGCGCAGACAGATCGATGAGTACTGCGCGGGCGAGCGTACGACGTTCGAGATCGAA
The DNA here is from genome assembly GCA_963786385.1 of uncultured Gammaproteobacteria bacterium. Classification (GTDB taxonomy): domain Bacteria; phylum Pseudomonadota; class Gammaproteobacteria; order Steroidobacterales; family Rariloculaceae; genus FEN-1219. The sequence goes on along the minus strand of CAWAYS010000002.1, from coordinate 178,837 downwards.
CGTGCCGCGTCGGGCTCCGGGTTTCAGCTGGCGGTCTGGGAAGCGCTCATGGAGATTCCCTACGGCGAGACGCGCAGCTACGGCGAGATCGCGCGCGCGATCGGTCAGCCGAAGGCCGCGCGCGGCGTCGGCGCGGCAAACGCATCGAACCCGATCGGGCTCGTCGTGCCGTGCCATCGCGTAATCGGCGCCGACGGCAGTCTCACCGGCTACGGCGGAGGGCTGGTGCTCAAGCGGGCGCTGCTCGCACACGAAGCCGCCCACCGTCCCACAACCCGGGGCAGGCTGCTGTAACGACGATCGAACCGCTCCGGCGCGACGGAGCGCGACGGAGCGCGCCGGCGACGCCTACACCGACGTTGGTCGCCTTGTCCGAGTCGGTGAGAACCGATAGCCTCGCGACATGTTCCGACGAGCTCGTCCATGCTCATTCTGCGTCGCACGCTCATCGGTCTAACGTGGTTGCTCGCGGCAGTCGCTGTCGCGATCGCAGCGACGTACGGCGCGGGACTCGTGATCAACCAGCACGACCGGCCGCCGTCCGCTGCGGCGCTTTCGCTTGCTGACGAGATCGCATCGATCCCGCAAGTGGCGGATCGAGACAACGGCTACTTGTACCTGCTCGGTCTCGCCGCACCACCCGACGCCGACCCGCTCGAGATCGGCGCGGAGCGCACCGAGTGGATCCGCCGACTCGCGGCCGATCCGAGCCTCGGGCGCGACACGGATCCGCATCCGGAGCTCAGCGATTTTCCGGCCTATCCTCAAGACTTGCTGCCGATACGATCCAAGTGCGCCAGCGCGCAGGATTCGGGCTGCTTCGACGCGCTTCAGGCGAACGAAGGCATCATCTCCATGGCACTGGAGCGCGATGCGTGGGCGCTGACGCGCTACGAGGCCCTGCTCGCGAGGACCGGTTGGCGCGAAATCAGCACTTACGATTGGCGATCCTCGTCGATCGCGCCGATCAGCGCCGTGCCCAGGTTCCGGATACTGCTCTTCTTGCAAGCATGGGTCTTGGCCGAGCACGGCGACGCCGAAGGCGTCAACCGCCTGCTGCAGCGGGACATGGTCTTTTGGCGCAGAGCGCTCGCCGACTCCAGCCTACTCATCGACAAGATGGTTGCTGCAGGCTTCGTCGTAAGACACTTGCAGTGGGGCAGCGCAATACTCCGGAGCCTGCCCGCCGCCGACATCGCACGTGCCATTCCCGAATCTTGGCGACAACCGCTCAGTGACGAAGAGCGATCGATGCTGCGCGCGTTCGCCGGTGAGTGGCGATACGGACAAAACATTGTGGAGACGCTCAAGACGCACGGCACGCTGTCACCGTCCTTCGCGAATGAGGGAGACACGGCCCCGCAGCGTCACAGCGCCTTTTGGCTCTTCACCGAGAAGCACTTCCTGCAGCCGCAAGATTACGGCAACCGTCATGCCGCGCGCTTGGCAACTGTCGCGGCGGCGGCCGGAGCAGGCTACGCCGAATTGCCCGCTGCGCTTACCGCCTTGCGCGCGCAGCAGACCGCCGGACCGCTGGAGCGAAGGGTTTGCCGAACTACTCTATAACCTCATCGGCGACGAGCTGCTCGCCTACGGAACGCCGGAGATGACTCAGTACGCCATGCGCATCGCCGACATCGAGGGCGTGCGCCGACTCGCGCTATTGGTCGCCGAGCTGCATGCCGAGGGCGTATCGGTCGCAGACGCCCCCGGCGCCCTCGCGGAGGCGCAGCTGCGCAACCCTTATACGGAGGCGGCGTTTGCATGGGCTCCGCCCGGCAGAGTCATGTTCACGGGCGAAGCACCCGCGGCGCAGCGCCATCACAGTCTCGAGTATTGACGAGCCGTCGAGACGACGTCACGCACAGCCGAGATCCGGCTTGCGAGCGCCCGCGCCCAGCCTCAGAGGTGATCTCGTAAAGCGCCGCCGCATCGTCGCCGTCTTTCACGGCATTGCCGTCGCGTTCGAATCGCAACCTCGCCACCACGTGACCCAGCGGACGCCCGATACGCGGGCGCGTCTCGCCATGAGCCCGTCGGCGCCCGCGGCGGGGGCTCGCCGGCTTGCCCGACCGCATCGCTACTGCGAAGATGGCCATAGGCGAGCTCGTCGAGACATCGGGGCGCTGACGAAATTGAATACCGTCACTGAGAACCTGGCGTTGATCGCCGCCTTCGTCGCACTGCCTGCTGCCGTGAGCGCGCAACCGTCCGCATCGGCAGATCACGAACGCGCAGCGCAGTGGTGGTCGCCCGGGCAAACAGGCACTTTGCCTGCGAGCGTAAGCTACGCGGACGACTACGGCCGGCTCGGCGTCTTGAACACATCCGGGGCGCTCGACACTGCCAATCACCCGTTCTTTACGCCGCTCGGCACGAACGGCCGCGCCTGCGTCACCTGCCATCAACCGGCCGACGCCATGAGCCTCTCGGTCGAGACGTTCGGCGGCGTTGGGCCGCGACGAATGGGCGCGATCCGCTCTTTGCGGCGATCGACGGCAGCAATTGCCCGGATCTGCCGCGCCGAGGACCCGGCCTCGCATTCGCTCCTGCTCGATCGCGGTCTGATTCGCGTATTCCTGCCCTGGCCGCCGCGCGACGCGCGATGGCTCGGTCGTCGAGCCCGAGTTCGACTATCGAGGTCGTGCGCGACCCCACCGGCTGCAACACGAGCCCGATGTACGGCCTCGACGAGCGCCGAGCCGACGATCTCGGTCTACCGCCGCCCGCGAGTCGCCGCCAACTCTGAAGTATGTGACGGCGGCCGAGTTCGGCGTGGGCCCGTTCAACATCAAGGACGGACAGCCCGCCGCGCGCGACCCCGCCACAGGCAAGCTCGTGAACATGAACATGATGGCCGACGCGCGTGAGCCGACGCTCACGACGCAGGCCATCTCGGCGGCGCTCACGCATCTGCAGACGCGCGAAGCCGCCGGCGCCGGCCGAGCTCGCGCGCATCGTCGACGTTCGAGTCGCCAGATCTACGCCGCTCAAAGCTATTCACTACCGGCGCCGGCGAGCTCGACGGAGCCGGGTCGGTCCGCCGGCGCTCGGCCCGCGCGCGCTCGCAGCCGGACGCACTGTCGGTGCTCGGCAACAACATCACGAACTACGTGTTCCCGATGGGCGACATGCTGGCAGCCACGCTGCCGCGCACGGGCGACGCACGAGCACCGATGCGCGCAATGCGTTTCGCGAATCCGTTGCGCGCGGTCACGACGTGTTTTTCTTCCGCACGTTCTGGATCACGTGACGCGATGCATATGAACTCCGTCGGTCTCGGCAATCCCGTCAAGCGCACGTGCGCGACGTGCCACGGCATGCACATGACGGGCATGGACACGGCCAATGGCTGGATGGACATCGGCACGACGAATCTGCCTTGGGCCGACGGAGAAACCCGTGAGCCCATGGGCCACAGCAGACAGCCCGAGATGCCGCTCTTCAAGCTCACTTGCCACTCGCGCATGCGCCGCATCCGTTCCTCGGGCGCGTGATCTACACGCAGGACCCGGGGCGCGCGCTGATCACGGGCAGATGCACCGACATCGGTACAATCGTGATACAGCAGTTCCGCGGCCTCGCGGCCCGGGCGCCGTATTTCTCCAACGGCTCGGCCGCGAACTCTGCGCGAGCTCGTCGATTTCTACGACCGGCGATTCAACATTCAGTATGCCGAGCGGGAGAAGCAAGATCTCGTGAACTTCCTGAGCACGCTATGAGCACGCGCACGCTTGTCGGGAGCGATCGGCTCCTCGCGTTCGCGCGCTGCCGCTTGCGGTTCTGCGGGCGCCGCGTCGGCCGGCGCCGCCGCGGCGAGCCGCCATCCGATCGCTCAACTTCGTGCGCCTGCCCGATCGTTCGCGATACCACGACCGTGCCGTGCTGGCTCGCCGAGTACGATGGCGAGCTCTATTACCTCGGCATCCAGACGGACGTCAGCGCCGATTTCGATCCGCCGTACCTCGGGCATCGCGCGCTCGTCGAGGGCGCGTCGAGCGATCGCGCCGCGAATCTGCGGCGGCCTCGTCCTCGACCCCGTCGACGGTCTCGCCGATGCCCGAGCTCGACGGCACGTGCAACACGATTCTGCCCGCCGAAGACCGCTACACCGTGCCGTTCGCTCCGCGCCCGCCGGGGCCCAGCGGCGGCCGGCTCGCGTTTCACCCGCCGCCGGGAAGTGCCCGCGCCGCAGCCCGCCCGCAGTGGACCGCAGACTTCGTCATCGAGTACGACTTCGGCGCCCTGGTTCAGGGACCGCATGCGGGCGTGCTGACTGCGATCTTCGACTACGCAACCACGGTCGACGCGCATCGAATCTCGATCACCGGACATCGCGGCGCGACGCTGCTCTCGGATGGCCGTGTGCTCACTGAGCCCGAGGCTCTGCCGAAGGAGCGCGCCCGCGAGGTCGCGTCTTTGCTGACCCGGGCAGGGCTCGATGCGCGGCGCATCGAGGTCGATTGGACGAGCGCCGTGGAGACTCCCGACGGGGTGGGGGATTGGCACACACGACGCGTCGTCGTGCGCGTAGAGCCCTAGAACGTCACGCTCGCGAGCGTGCCCTTGCCCGGCGCGCTCGCAATCGTGAGCTGCCAACCGAAGCGATCGCAAATCCGCTTCGACAGATGCAGACCCATGCCACCCCCGGGCTTCGTCGAGTAGTCGCGATCGAACAGCTGCGCGCGGTCCGCGTCTTCGATGCCGCGGCCGGTATCCGTAATGCGCAGCGTGCGGCCCTCGAGCGCCACTTGCACGCGGCCGGCATCCGTATGCTCCACGGCGTTGCGCAGCAGGTTGCCGATGACGATCGCCGGCAGCGCGGGCGGAACGTCGAGCACGAGCTCCGAGATCGCGAGCGGGCAGATCTCGACCTTCTTGCCGTCGGCCAGACGCCTGTAGTCCTCTGCGAGTTGACGCACGATGTGACCCACGTCGCAGCTCGCCCGGTCGAAGCCGTCGTGACGCTCCTCCCGCGACAAAAACAGCAATGCTTCGATGAACTCGCGCATGTCGCGCGTCGCCCTCTGCAGTCGCCCCGCCGCGCGCTGTGCCGCGGGCGGCAGACCCGATTGCTCTTCGAGCACGTCCGTCGCCCCTTGGATGACGGCCAACGGCGTCCTGAGCTCGTGCGCGGCCGCCGACGTGAACAGCTGCTCGCGCTCGACGAAGCCGTCGAGCCTCTCCATATAACGATCGAAGGACTCGGCGATCGAAGAGACCTCCGCGCCGTCGAACTCGGCAGCAATCCTGACCTTCCGTTCGTGGGGACCGAGCGATTGCAGTCGCTTCGCGAGCGCCGTGACAGGCGCAATGACACCGGCCGAAGCCCAGAAGCCGAGCGCAATCGCAAGCAGCGAGCTCAACACCACGCCCGCGACCAGAATGTCGATGACGGGCTGCTCGAGCGCCTCCCACTCCGTGATGTCGTAGGCCACGTAGAGCCGCTTGCCGCTCTGCTCTCCGACATAGACCTGAAAGGCCTTGTCCCCGACGCCGACCGCGTGAAATCCCCCGACGGCAAGATCGGCGAATTCGCGGGGCAGGTCGGGATTGTCGCGACCGACGAATCCGAGCAGCAGCGCGCTGCGGACCTCGTGTAAATCGGGTTGAGCGCGAACTTGCGCCGCGAGCGTGTCGAACTCCGCCCGCACGTGCCGATTCAGCACGGTTTGCTCGAGCCGCTCGGCCCCAATGAATACGCTGAACGCAAAGATGCTGCTGCCGACGGCCGCAAGCACGAGCATTGCGAGCGTGATTCGCCATCGCAAGCTGAAAAGATTAGCTTTCATGGTCCGCCGTGAGCCGGTAGCCCGTGCCGTGAACCGTGCGCAGCAGCTTCTCCGGGAACGGTCTATCGATGACCGATCGCAGCGTATATATGTGCGCGCGAAGGACGTCGCCGTCGGGCCTATCGTCGCCCCAAAGGGCCTGCTCGAGCTCGTCGCGCTTCACGACGCGATGGCTGTTCGCCATGAGCACGCCGAGCAAGGTCCGCAGACTGGGATTGAGCTCTAGCCGTTTGCCGGCGCGCTTGACTGTCTGCGTATCCGGATCGAATTCGAGGTCGCCGACCTGGAGCACGCGCGACACCGATCCGCTGTGGCCGCGACGAGCCAACGCGTCGATGCGAATCTCGAGCTCCTTGAGCGCAAACGGCTTGACGAGGTAGTCGTCGGCACCGGCACCGAATCCCTCGACTTTGTTCTCGAGCCGATCGCGGGCCGTGAGCATGATGACGGGCGTGCTCTTCTTCGCCTCCTGGCGCAGTTTCCGGCAGATCTCTGATACCGTCGAGCGCGGGCAACATGAGATCGAGCACGATCACGTCGTAGTCGTTCGTAACCGCAAGGTGCAGCCCCGTGATGCCGTCGGCCGCGAAGTCGAGCACATGGCCTTTGGGCTCGAAATAGTCGGCGATGTTCTCGGCGATATCCCGATGATCCTCTACGACGAGAATACGCATGGCACGTCGGAAGTCGGTTTTCCCTAGCTTTGCCGCTGCTTCAAGCATAGCAGCATCGTGCCGCCCGGCGTCTAAAAGGCGCGTCGAAGAAATGTCAACGAATTGTCAAAATCCGAGATTCCCGAGCGCTGACAAAAAAATCATTTTTCGCTGACGTTTTTTTTACATAGGGCACCCGATCATGGCCACCGAAAGAAGCGAGAACCGGATCGGACATGCAACCAACTTCGAGACGAAGCAGGCGCGAGGCACGCGGGCGACAGACACGCCGTGCCGGCCGGCAACCGTTGGGTATGACGTCTGCCGCCGTTGCAAGCGCAATCGTGGCGGTCTGGCCCGCTTTGGCGGGCGCGCAAGAAGCGCACGTGCACGTGCCCCTCGAGATAGATCCCAGCATGACGTGGGCACAAGTCATGCAGCCCGCGGTCGAGACCTACCCACGGCTCGTCGAGCTCACGGCACGCGAGAACGAGGCCGCAGCATTAGCCGATCGCAGCAAGGGGTGGCTAGCGGCAACCCCCACACTGTTCTTGTCGCATCTCACGGATCGCTCGCTCGCCAACAACGGCCAGCGCGAATACGAGACCGGCATCGAGCTACCACTTTGGCACGCAGGCCAGCGGCGCGCCCTGTCTGCGCTGGCCGGAACGGCGGACGTCGAGTCTTCCGCAGCCGGCAACGCGCTGCGTTGGGAGGTCGCGGGACTATTGCGCACGGTGCTCTGGGATATCGCCGCGGCGGCCAACGCGACGGACCAAGCCAAAGACTCGCTCGCAGTGGCCGAGGAACTCGTGCGCGTGGTCGAGCGGCGCAACGAGCGCGGCGACCTTCCGCTCTCGGACGTGCTGCTCGCGCGCTCCGCGCAGCTCGACAAGGAGAGAGCCGTCGTCGAAGTTCGCGCGACCCTGCTCGACGCCGAACGGACTTATCGTAGTCTCACGGGGCTCGACGCGCGACCCGATGATTTCTCCGAGCCGCGCTCGGCGCGCGAAGACTTCGATGCGAGCCATCCGCTGCTCGCGCTCGCGGACGCCGAGCTTGCTCGCGCCAAGGCAAGCGCCGCACTCGTCGATCGCGACACGCGCGGGAAGATGGTCTTGACCATGGGGCCTCGCCGCCAGCGCGACGCGCTCAGCGACCTCACGAACGACAGCTTCGCGGTCGGCGTGTCGATTCCGGTTGGCGGCCAGCAATTCGGCGCGCCCGACCAGGCCCGCGCGACACGCCTCGTCGCCGAAGCCGAGGCCAGGCGCGGACAACTGCTGCGGGAGCTCGATCTCAACCTGCACGAGGCCGAGCACACACTGTCGGTCGTCGAGGAATCGCTTGCGCTCGCCGACCGGCGCTCGGACCTCGCCATGCAGCAGTGGCAGATGGCGCAGAAGGCTTTCGCCCAAGGCGAGATCGAGCTGCGCGACCTGCTTCGAATCCAAGACTCGGCCCAAAACGCCGTTCGCGACGCGGGCCGTTTGCGCATCGAGCGGCAAAGACAGATCGCCGCCATCAACCAAGCCCTGGGGGAAACACCATGAGCAAAGCGAAGGCATTGGCCAGCTTGTTGGTCATTCTGACGTGTATCGTCGCGGACGCGTATGCCGATTCGTTCGAGGTCAGCGACGACCAGCTCGCGCGCCTCGGCGTGACGCTCGGCCCGGCAGAAGCCGTAGATCGCGTCGAAATCGCCTCCGCACCGGCCGAGGTCGTCGTGCCGCCGTCGCAACAAGCGGTGGTCAGCGCACCGGTAGACGGAGTCGTCGCCCGCCTGCTGGTTGCCGAAGGCGAGCCCGTCACCAAAGGGCAGGCGCTGGCGGAGCTCGACAGCAAGGACTTTCTCGAGTGGCAGCGCGCGTATCTCGATGCCGCCGTCGCGACCGAGCTCGCCCAGGCCCAGCTCGCGCGCGACCGCGATCTCAACAACGAAGGCATCATCGCCACGCGGCGTCTGCAGGAAACCCAGGCGCAGGCGCACGCCGCCGCCGTGCGACTCGATCAAGCCGCCGAGCAGCTGCGCCTCACCGGCTTCGACAAAGCCGCGCTCAAAGCGCTCGAGAGCAAGCGCCGACTGTCCGCTCGCCTCGTGCTACGCGCACCGCTCGACGGCGTCGTCGCCGCCCAGCACGCCACCGTAGGCGCCCGTGTGGACTCGCTCGACGCCGTGGTGACCGTTGCCGATCTCGACACCCTGTGGCTCGAGCTGCATCTGAGCCAGGAGAACGCGGCACACGTGTCGCCGGGCATGCTCGCGTCCGTCCAAGCCGGCGGCACGCAGCTGACCGCGCCCATCACGACCGTGGGCCGCGTCGTCGACCCTGCCACGCAAACGGTGCTCGTTCGCGCCGAGGTGGACAACGGCGCGGGCGCGCTGCGTGCAGGCCAATTCGTGGCCGCGCGCGTGCTCGCGCCAGCCCGCGGCGCAACGTACGCGGTGCCCGCCGCAGCCGTAACCCGCAACGGTGACGAGATCTTCGTGTTCGTTCGCGAGCCGAACGGCTTCGCGGCCCAACGCATCGACGTGCTGGCCGAAGACGGTGCGCGCGTTTACGTCACGGCGGGCATCGACCGCGGCGCGCGCGTCGCCATCGAAGGCATCAGCGCACTGAAGTCGCTGTGGCTCGCCACTCAGGAGACGGGAGGCTAACGCGGATGGGCAAGCTCATCTCCTTCGCGCTGTCGCAACGCCTGCTCGTCATCCTATTGACGGCGCTGCTCGCTGCGGCCGGGTTTCGCGCGTTTCAACTCCTGCCGATCGACGCGTTCCCCGACGTGTCGCCCACGCAGGTCAAAGTCATCATCAAGTCGCCGGGCATGACGCCCGAAGAGGTCGAGACACGGATCACGTCGCCGATCGAAGTGGAGCTGCTCGGAATACCGAACCAGACGATGCTGCGCTCGACTACGAAGTACGCGTTGGCCGATATCACGCTCGACTTCGCCGAAGGCACGGACATCTATTGGGCCCGACAGCAGGTGGCGGAGCCGCTTGAGCGGAGTGCGTGGACTCGCTGCCCGACGGCATCGAAGGCGGTATCGCGCCGATGACGACGCCGCTCGGCGAGATGTTCATGTTCACCGTCGACGGCGCCCTCGAGTCTCGCGGAGCGCCGGACTCTGCTCGAGTGGGTCATCCGACCGGCGCTCAGAACCGTGCCCGGGGTCGCGGACGTCAATGTGCTCGGCGGCTACTCGCGCAGTTTCGAGGTCGTGCCCGATCCCGTCCGCATGGCCGCGCGCGGCGTCGATACGCTCGTGCTCGAGCGCATGATCGCGGCCAACAATCGCAACGACGGCGCAGGCCGCATCAATCGAGGGCGAAGAGGCTTTGCTCGTCCGCGCCGAGGGGCGCATCGTCACGCTCGACGACTTGAAGAACATCGTCGTCGCCGTGCACGACGGCATCCCCGTCACGGTCGCGGACGTGGCCGACGTCAAGATCGGCTCGATCACTCGGTACGGTGCCGTGACTCAGAGCGGCCAAGCCGAAGCCGTCGAAGGGCTCGTTCTGGGACTGCGCGGCGCCAATGCGAGCGACGTCGTCGCCGGCGTTCGGGCAAAGCTCGACGAGATCGCCAGCGCGTTGCCCGACGGCGTCTCGACCCATATCTTTTACGACCGCGGCAGCCTCGTCGACAAGGCCGTCGGCACCGTGTCCGAGGCGCTGGCCGAGGCCGTGGTGCTCGTGCTCCTCCTACTCATGCTGTTCCTCGGGAACTTGAGGGCGGCAGTCACGGTAGCGCGTCGTCCTGCCTCTGGCGGCATTGGTCACGTTTCTCTTGATGCAGCAGTTCGGCATGTCGGCCAATCTCATGAGCCTCGGCGGGCTCGCCATCGCGATCGGCATGCTCGTCGACGCCGCCGTCGTCGTCGTCGAGAACATCGCCACCCAGCTCGGCCATGAAGAGCGGGCGCAGCGGCTACCGCGGCTGCACATCATTTACCGTGCAGTGCGCGAGGTGTCGGTGCCGGTCGGCTCGGGCATCGGCATCATCATCATCGTGTTCCTACCGCTACTGTCCCTGCAGGGTCTCGAGGGCAAGCTCTTCTCGCCCGTCGCGCTCACGATCAGCTTCGCGCTCGGCGGCTCGCTGCTCTTGGCACTGACCGTGATCCCGGTGCTCGCTTCGTTCCTCATGAAAGCCGGCGCGCACGGCGATCCTTGGCTGCCGCGCAAGCTCGGCGAGCTCTATCGACCGTTGCTCGAACGCGCGCTCGCTCGCGGTAATTGGGTCATCGGCGCGGCGCTCGGAGCGCTCGCATTGACTGCGATCGGCTATCCTTTCATCGGCAAAACGTTCATGCCGACGATGGACGAGGGCGACATCATCGTGCAGCTCGAGAAGCTGCCGTCGATCACGCTCGCCGAATCCGTCGATCTCGACCTCAGAGTGCAGAAAGCCATCCTGAACGAAGTGCCCGACGTCGAGAAGATCGTCGCGCGCGTGGGCTCGGACGAGATCGGCATGGACCCCATGGGCTTGAACGAGTCGGACATGTTCCTCGTGCTCAAGCCCAAAGACGAGTGGCATGCAGGCTCGAAAGACGAGCTCATCGAGGCGATCCGAGCGGTGCTCGAAAAATTCTCCGGCGTGGCTTACGGCTTCACGCAACCGATCGAGATGCGCACGTCCGAGATGCTCACGGGCGTGCGCGGCGACGTGGCCGTGAAGCTTTTCGGCCCGGACCTCGCCGAGCTCTCCAAGCAGGCCGATGCGATCGAAGGCGTGTTGCGCTCCATCGAAGGCAGCGAGGATGTGTTCGTCGCCCGGAACAGCGGCGTTCAATACCTTAATCTCAACATCGATCAAACCGCCGCCGGCCGGCTCGACATGCAAACGGACGATCTCGAGCGGATCCTGCGGACCCAGATCGAAGGCTTGCCGATCGGCATCGTGCAGGAAGGCGTACGCCGAACGCCACTGCTGATCCGCTCGGGTGAGACCATCCGCGAGTCGGCGCAAAACTTCGCCGGCTTCCCGCTCCAAGTCGGTGGCGGTCGGTCGGTACCCGTGAGCTCCGTCGCAAAGATCTCGCGCGTCGAAGGCGTCGTGTCGATCGCTCGCGAGCGCGGGCAGCGCTTCATCGTGATTCGAACCAACGTCATGGGACGCGATCTCGTCGGCTATGTGGACGAAGCCAAGCGCAAGGTGGCCGAGAGCGTCGACCTGCCGGCCGGCTACTTCCTCCAGTGGGGCGGGCAGTTCGAAAACCAACAACGCGCCGCGGCCCGGCTGGCGCTCGTGGTGCCCGTGGCCGTAGGGCTCGTGTTCCTGCTGCTGTTCTCGACGTTCGGCTCCATCCGCCAAGCGCTGCTCGTGCTCACGAACATCCCGTTCGCGCTGATCGGCGGCGTGCTCGGACTGCTCATCACCGGCGAATACCTGTCGGTGCCGGCTTCGGTCGGCTTCATTGCGCTACTCGGCATCGCAGTACTCAACGGCGTCGTGATGGTCACCTATTTCAATCAACTCAAGGCCCTGGGGCTGCCGCTCCGAGAGATCGTCGTCAAGGGCGCGCAACGGCGCCTGCGTCCCGTGCTCATGACCGCGAGCATCGCGGCCTTCGGTCTCGTGCCGCTACTCTTCGCGACGGGCCCCGGCTCGGAGATTCAGCGGCCGCTGGCGATCGTCGTGATCGGGGGTCTCATCTCGGCGACGGCACTTACACTGGTTCTTTTGCCGATTCTCTACGAGCGTTTCGGCACGGAGGCACGCGAACCATGAGCACACATAGCTTCGGTTCCCTCATCGTGGCGCTCAACGTAGCACCCGCGCTCGAAGAGCGCGTGGTCGATTGGCTGCTCGAACGCGAAGAAGACGCGGGCTTCACGAGCTATGTCGCCAACGGACACAGCAGCGATCACGGGCACTTGAGCGTCGCCGAGCAAGTCAGCGGCCGGCAGCGCCGGCTCGAGTTTCGCATCGAGCTGCCGGCCGATTCGCTCGACACGTTCGTCGGCGGCTTGAAAGCTGCTTTCGGCGGTGCGGACGTCTACTTCGTCGTGACGCCCGTCATTCGTTCCGGTCATCTTCGGGAGACCGCGTCATGAACACGCCAAGGCGCCTCGTTCGCGTCTGGGACCCGTTCGTTCGAATCGGCCATTGGCTGCTGGCGATCGCGTTCGTCGTCGCGTTCGTGACACAGGGCGAGCCGGAAGTCGTTCACACTTGGGCCGGATATCTCATCGCTACCTATGTGGTCGTCCGCATCCTGTGGGGTTTCGCGGGCCCCGCGAGCGCCAGATTCGCTGCGTTCGTGACGTCGCCGACCCGGGCACTGCGCTACTTCTCCGACCTCTTGCGGGATCGAGCCCCGCGTTACCTGGGACATAGCCCGGCCGGCGGCATCATGGTGCTGCTGTTGCTCGCGAGCCTCGCCGCCACGACGACTGCGGGGCTGATGCTATACGCCGTTCATGACCACGAGGGGCCGCTGGCCGGACTCGTCGGAGGCGGCCGGCCTGCAGTGACCGCACCGCCCGTTCAATCCCAAGCAGACGGACGACCCCGGCGCGAAAGAGATCCGCGCGAAGAATTCTGGGAAGAGCTCCACGAGTTCTTCGCCTATCTGAGTCTGACGCTCGTGATCGCGCACCTCGGCGGCGTCTTGCTCGCGAGTCGCGTGCACCGCGAGAACCTCGCGAGATCCATGGTTACCGGCGACAAAGAAGCACGAGACGGCGATAGCTGATCTGCAATCCAGGTACAAAACCCCCAACACGGGGTCGGCTACGAACCGGTTAGCGACTTGCCTCCGGCCCCGGAGACGAACGCGGGGGCACCGGTAAGCCTCGATCCTCGAGCGCCTTCACGAGGATGGCCTCCTCGGCCGGAAACTCGCGGCCCGTATTCGCGAGGAACACACCGCGCGACATCATGAGCGGTGTCCAGCCGAGAGCCGTCTTAACGTCGACCTTCGCGCCGTGATCGACGAGGTACTGCACGATCGACGGTTGGTTCGAGATGATCGCACCGTGCAACGCCGTGCTGCCGCTCCAGCGCGGATCGCCGACGCCGATGTCGAGCAGCTCGGCGATGTTGTGGGGATAGTAGAGCAATGTGTACTCGGCCGTGCCGGTCATTTCGTAGTCGCCGAAATGCGCGACGCGCGTTGACGTCGTTACCGAGCTCGATCGCGAGCTTCACGGCTTCGAGCCGCTCGGCCTCCGAAACGCCAGTGAACGGTCCCGGCGTCTCGCCCTCCCAGGTGTCGAGGCCGGCAGCGACCATGAGCGGCGTAATCCCGAAACGATTCGGCAGCGTAGGATCGGCACCTCCGTCGGCGAGCACACGCATGAGCTTGGCATCGCCGTTCTTGGCGGCCACGTAAAACGCCGTGGCACCGTTGTAGGTCAGCAAGTGCCGGCCGAGCACGAGACCGGGCGGATTGCGCACGATGCCGCCGATCGTGTTGAACCGCATCTCCTGCCAATCGACACGCACGTTCGGATTCGCGCCGTGCGCGAGCAGCTTCTTGACGAGATCGAGGCTCGTGATGCTGCCCGTCGGCCGCGGCGCTATGGGCGGCAGCTCGCCGACGCCTGCGTCGCCCGTGGAACCCGGCTTGCGTAGCCAAGCGATCGTGTGCAGCGGGGACGCGCGCGCGTCCGGCAGATTTGGATCCGCTTCGTGGTCGAGCAGAATCGACGCCACCTCGTAAAACGCGTTCACGATCGCGACGTTGAGCGCGCTCGTGCCGTCGGGCGCGACGTCGTTCGCGTTCGCGCCCTGGTCGAGCAGATAACGCAGCGTATCGACGTGGGCGTTGCGAACGGCAAAGAGCAACGGCGTGAATCCCGATTTCGACTTCGCGTCGACGTCCGCGCCGGCATCGATGAGTGCGGCGACGACGTCCGCGTGCCCTTCGCCGGCCGCCCACATGAGGGCCGTCTGCCCGCGCCATCCCTCCGCCGCATCGACCGTCGCGCCATGCGCGAGAAGCGCCTGCACGGCGTCGAGTCGTCCGGTGCGGGCCGCCGTCATCAACGCGGTCTGACCCTCGCGCGACGTCGCATTGACATGCGCCCCTGCCACGAGCAACCGCTCGATGGCCGCACGATCGCCGTTGACGGCCGCCAGCTCGAGCGGCGTCACCTTGAAGCGGTTCGTTGCGTTGACGTCGGCTCCGGCGTCGAGCAGCAGATCGATGAGCGGGAGATCGTCGCCCTCGGCGGCGAAATGCAGGGCCGTGGCGCCGTCGCGTTGCGCCGCGTTGACGTCGGCGCCGCGGTCGAGCAACGCGTTGACGGCGGCGCGATCGTGACGCTTGACGGCATCGATCAGCGCGGGCGGCTCGGCGGCTTGCACCGTAGCGGCTCCTGCGAGCATCGCAACGAACAGCACCGCAAGCGCGGATCGGGTCAATGCTCTTACCACCCCGGGACTTCCTCCGCCAGCCGACGCTCGCAATATACAACGGGGGAACGTGGATCGGGACCCCGAGCGTGGAGCCCTCGGCTAGGCAATGGCCGCCCGGCTCTTGCCGGGCTTGCCTCCCGAAACCCGGTGACGGACGATCGTCACACGGCTTAGGTACGCCTTCCTGCGGAATATTGCCTGGTTCGACAACACCGACGATAGCGTCATGCTCGCCCACTACCTCATCGCTGCCTTGAGGAACGTCCGCGACGCGCCGTTTGCCGCCGTCGTCAACCTGCTCACGCTCGCCGTCGGCCTCGTGTGCTTCATCATCGCCTACTCGTTCGTCAGTTTTTGGAACGGGGCCGAGCGGCATTTTCGAAACGCCGACGACATCTACGTCCTGACGATCAGCATCAAGAACCGCGACAACGGCCTCGGGATCGACAACTACACGCGCGTGCCCGGCGTTGCCGCTGATTTTCTCGAGAGTGATTACCCGGGCATCGGCAAGATGGCCCGCGCCGTCGTCATCGACCGGCAAACGATGATCGCGAGCGAGGGCCGCGCCGTGCGTCTGTTCGGCGTCGCGGTGGATCCGCAGTTCGCCGAGATCTTCGATCTACCGTTCGTGGCCGGGGATGCGCAGTCCGCGCTCACGTCCCCGGGTAGCGCGGTATTGACCCGCGAAGGGGCCGCTCGGCTGTTCGGGACCGAGAATCCGATAGGCAAGAACGTCGTCATCGGCAATTCCGTCGACGCGAGGATTACCGGCGTGATCGACGCCATCCCCGAACCGTCCCATCTCGGCCACTCCGCGAACGCATCGCTGCCGTTCGACTTGCTCGCGTCGCGCGACGTTCTCGATGCACTGCGCAACCACGGTTCCGGCCCCCCGATGACGGCGGCCAGCCGGTGGTTCATGATCGACACGGTCGTGTACCTGTATCTGCCGCCGTCGGGCGAGCTCTCGCCCGCCGCGCTCGAGGCGCAGCTCGGCGATTTCGTCGCTCGGCACGTACCGCCCGAGACGCGAAAGCAGCAGAAGTACAGATTTGACGTCGTGCCCGTCGGCACTCTCCTCGGGGGCGCGGGCAACTTCTTCGGCACTGGCTTGTCGTTCGCAACCGCGCTGCTCGTTCTCGGCGGACTCGTGCTCGGCGTCGCGTGTGTGAACTATGCCAATCTCGCGACCGCGCGTGCGAGCCGACGTGTGCGAGAAATCGGCGTGCGCAAAGCGCTCGGCGCGTCCCCGTTCCAAATCGCGACGCAGCACCTGCTCGAGGCCGCGGCCCTCACGTTCGCCGCGCTGATCGTCGCGCTCGCCGCGTTCATCCTCGCCCAGCCGCTCGTGAAGGCACTGCTGGGCGCCGAGCTCGACGCAAATTTCTTCTCGACCCTCGGTGTTTGGCCGGTGCTCGCCGTCCTCGTCGTCGCCGTGACGCTCGCAGCCGGCGCATACCCGGCGCTCGTGCTGTCGCGAGTGCGTCCCGTGAATGCAGTCGGAGCTGCGCAGGCGCGGCTGGGCTCCCCCCTATTCTCGGCGCTGCTCGTCGGCACGCAATTCGCCATCGCGAGCTTTCTGTTGATCGCTGTCACCGTGATCTCGTTGCAAAACGCCGAGATGCGGCGCACGGCACTCGAGGACATCGCCGACCCGTTGATCGTGATCGAAAACCCCACGAGCATGACGGAGATCGCCACGGCCACGCTGCGCGAGCGACTTCGGTCCGTGCCGCAAGTTCGCGGGGTCACGGAGGTCAGATCGGCGCCGTGGGAATCGCTGCTGATGGCGAACTTCACCGAGACGCCGGATCCTATGAGCCCGAAGCGCACAGCGATCATGCGACCCGTCGGGTTCGACTTCTTTCGGGTCTTCGAAGTGCCGCTCCTGGCCGGTCGGGTTTTCGACCGCGAGCACAGTGAGGATTTGCCAAGGGCCGCGCGCGCGGGCCCGGGCAAACTTCCGGTAGATCCGGGATCTGAGTCGGGCAGTTCTCCGGGCACGCCGTCGGCTGAGCCGCAGCCGCTGAACATCGTCGTCGACCGCTCGTTCACAACGACCGGCCTGAATCTCGCGAGCCCCGAGGACGCGATCGGCAAGCTCGTCTATCGTCCGGCGCCGCCGTTTCCAGGTGCGCCGCCGCAGGCGGCGCCGATGCGCATCATCGGTGTCGTCGAGGACCGCACGTTCTCGTTCTTCAAGACACCCGTGAGCACCGCCGGCGCAACCTACGTTCTGCAAACGGACCTGGAACTCACGGTTGCACGCGTATCGGCGACAGACATCGACGGGGCTCTCGGAAACATCGACGGCGCCTGGCACGACCTAGCGCCGAACGTTGCGATCAACCGACGTTTCCTCGACGAGATCTTCGAACGGGCTTACTCGTACTACGTGCGTGTCAACGAGCTTTTCGGGGCCCTTGCGGCGACGGCATTTGCGATCTGCATCGCCGGCTTGTTCGGGATGGCAACGTTCGTCGCGGGTCGGCGTAGGCGCGAGATCGGTGTGCGCAAGACACTCGGCGGCAGCACGAGCCAGATGGTTGCGCTGCTGATCGGCGGCTTCTCGAAGCCCGTGCTGGTTGCAAACTTGATCGCGTGGCCGGCCGGCTATCTCGCGGCGCGCGCGTATCTGAATCAGTTCTCGACATCGATCGACCTGACGCCTTGGCCATTCGTCGCGTCGGTCGGGATCACGCTCGCCATTACCTTGCTCGCGGTCGTTGGCCAAACGATCCGGGCGGCGCGAACCAAGCCGAGTGAAGCGCTGCGACACGAGTGATGCCGCCTCGCGCGTTCACGAGCCGCGGCGTCCGCCGAAACGGGCGAACGAAGGCTCAGACGAACGGTTCCTCGTCGCGCCGCGGACACAAGCAAGTCACGCGCGTCCCGCCGTTGTCCCGGCGCGCCACCTCGAACCGCGCCCCGACGAGCGCCGCACGATAGCGCATGCTGCGCAGTCCGAGCCCCGCCGTGCGCTGTTCCGCGGGCGGTATGCCACACCCGTCGTCGTCGACTTCGAGGCTCAAATGGTTGCCGTCACAGGCGTACTTGATCTCGATCGACGACGGCTCGGCGTGACGCAATGCGTTGCTCACGCTCTCCTGGGCGATCCGATACAGCTGACTCTCGACTTCACGATGATGCACACCACGGCATTCCGCCACGTGCAACGTGCAGCGCACCCCGGTCGTCCCATTGACTTCTTCGGCCAGCTGGGCGAGCGCTTCGCGCAGACCATGACTGTCGGCGAGAATCGGAGTCAGCGCACGCGCGAGGCGGCCCGCATCGCCAATGCAGCCGCTCACGGACTCGGAGATACGCTCGAGTGATTGCCGGTGCGGCGAAGCATCGCGCTCGAGCTGTTGTGACAGCTGCTTGAGCGCCAACGAGACCGCCGTCAGAGTCTGACCCAGACCGTCGTGAATGTCGCGACCGATGCGACTGCGCTCACGCTGCTCGACGTCGATGACTTCACGCTGCAGCTCCACGTGCTCCGTCACGTCACGAACGATCACGACCACTTCTCCGTCCGCGGCCGGGACGAAGCGCGCCTCTAAGTAGCGCGGCTTGCCCGCGACTTCTGTGTGATACTCCCAAATCTGCAACTCGTTCTTGGCGAGCGCTTCATCGACATGGTGCTGCTGAACGGCCGCGAACTCCGGCCCCATGAGATCGCCCGCTCGTCGGCCGACGAATTCTTCGTGCGAAAACGGAAACGCCACTCCGCTCGGGATGTTGAGATCCTGATAGCGACCGTGCCGGTCGATTCTAAACACGACATCCGGGTTGGCCTCGACGAGAGCTCGATAACGCGCTTCGCTGCGCTTCAGCTGCTGCTCGGCTTCCGTGCGCACCGAAATATCTCGTATCGAGCCGGCCATGCGCTGCGGCTGGCCGCTCTCGTCCCACGCCGCTTGACCGCGACTGTTCACCCACAGGTAGTGGCCGGCCTTGTGACGCAAGCGCACATCGATGTCGACGGGAGTTCTGCGCAGCAGGTGGTTCTCGACTGCCTGCCAGAGAGGCTCGCGATCGTCGGGGTGGAGCAAATCGATGTATGAGTCGACCTCCGGAGGAAGATCACCCTCCGCATAGCCCAGCATTGCGAGCCAACGCGGCGAGTAGTACACCTCGTTGGTTACGACGTTCCAATCCCAGATGCCGTCGTCCGTGCCGTGCACCGCAAGCTCGTAGCGCTGCAAGCTCTCGCGCAAGCGCAGGTCCGTGCGCCGTCGCTCGGTAACGTCGTCGGTATGGACGATCGCCGTGTCATCGGACAACGGAATGATCGTCAGAACGAGTCGGCGCTCGACGTCAGTCGACGGATAGACAAAGTCCGTCTCGAAACTGACGACCGCGTTGTCGTCGAGGCATTTAGCGAGTGCGGCCCTCGCCTCGGCGGCCCCCCTGCCGGTGACCTGGTCCGTCACGCAGCCGAGCAGCCTCGTGATTCGACTCACGGACACTTCGGCCGCCGCACGGTTGTAACCGACGAGCACGAAGTCGCCGCCGACTCGTTGCCAGCGGTAGGCCGGCCCCGGCAGATTCTCGAAATGCTTGTCTAAAGAAGCCGACACGAAGCTGGCAACGGTCACCGATCATCTCCAGGCCGCAAGCGGACCACCGGACCCGGAGTCTACATTTACGTCGGTCGCACGGCGAGGCTCAGCGCCACGCTCTGAATTGATGAACTGTCGGGCACAGCCTGCAGACGGCTGTATACGGATCCACGCCGGCGACGGCAGGCAAAGCGCGGCAATAAAAAAGGGCGTTGACGGTTAGCCCGTCAACGCCCGATCTTGGCTAACGCCTCAGCTTCGAACTAGAAGTGGAACGTGAACGTAGTCCCCAACTCGCGCGGCCGCGCCACGGTCGCGAAGTCGTAGCCCCAGACGCCGTGGAAGAACCCGGAGTTCAGCTGATACTCGTTGGTCAGGTTCGTTCCGAACAACGACCAGTCCCACTTGCCGTCCGCCGGTGCGTAGGTCAGGCGTGCGTTGTACGTGCCGACGTCGCCGCTCTCGCCGCTGTAGCCGGCCGGAATGCCGGGGTAGTACGCCACACGCAGCGTCGGATCGGCAGACCGCCAGTACTGGCTGACGTACGTGTAGTCGAGCCGCGTCGTGAGCGACCCGCCGCTGTTCAGGTTCGCGTCGTACTGGACGCCGACGTTGATCGTCTTGTCCGGCGCCTGGCTGAACTCGGTCTTGCCGGGGACGTATTGCACCACGGACGGTACCGTGATCTTGTCGTACCCGGTGTCGAGCAAGCCAAGGTTCACGTTGAACAGCAGGTTGTTCGTCGGCGCCAGGGTCAGCTCGAACTCCGCACCCCTCGCATGGGCGCTACCCACGTTTTGCGGATAGACAGCCGTCAGGTCTCGGCAGTTTGGATCGCAGATGCGCAGTGCCGTGTTGATGACGATGTCATCCCACTTCGTGTCGAACAACGTGGCGTTGAACCGCACCTTGCCGTCCGCCAGGTCGGAACGCATACCGATTTCGAAGTTGTTCAGCGTCTCAGGCTTGGTCGGGTACAACTTCGCGATGCCCGTCTCCGGGTTCGTGACGTACGTAGCGTTGCCGGAGTTGAAGCCCTGCGAGAAGCTCGCGTAGCCCATGATGTTCGTCGTGAACTGGTACTGCGCCGACACTCGACCCGTGGCTTTGCTGAATGAATTCAGCGAATCCGACCGCGCCTGCTGCTGCGCCGCGCTCAGGTATCCCGCCAGCGGATCCGCTGCGAACTCCTGGTTCACGTACCGTGGCGCGACACCCGTAGGTGTCATGGACTGACTATAGTTGTCCTGGTCGTGCTCGCGCCCACCGAGTGTCAGCGTGAACTTGTCGGTCAGCGACAAGGTCACTTCGCCGAACAACGCGATGCCCGAAGTGCCGTTCTCGGTCATCGTTCCGCCGATGCCGCCATATCTGGACACCCACGAGTTGGTCTTGTACTGCGCCATGCCGGCTTCGCAGGTGGTCCCACCCGCCGGCAACGAGTTGGTGGCGGCCAGGGCGGTCAGATTCTGGCAGTACGGGGTGGCATACAGAGACATCGCCAGGGCGTTGTCCGCCATCGTGAGGGGGTCGTCCGTAAACTCCTGCATCGCGTAGCGGACGGCACGAGTGCGCCGGGACTCGTCCCAGTAGAAGGCGCCCGCCACCCATTGCACCTTGTCGCCACCGCCGGAGATCTGAATCTCCTGGCTGAACATGCGGTTGCGCTGGTTCGAGGTGTCTTCGACCAAGGCATATTGGCTGTTGTCGTAGTCGATGAAGATCTCGGCTCTCTGATTCGTATAGCCGGTCAGAAAATCGAGCGACAGCTTGTCGTTGAGGGCGAGCTTGACGTCGAACGAGCCCTGATCGGTCGTGAGCTTGTTCGGTAGCGTGATTTCCGAACGGTTCTCCCACTTCCCGACCGTGCCGCCGGGCCAGCCGGCCATCTGCGAGTTCTGGTCAAAGGGCAGCCCCGCGTTCGTGTACAACAACGCCGCAGTCGCGGTCGGGTTGAAGCCCGAAGAAATCCAGACGGCGTCCTCGACGCGCGGCTCGATGTAACTGCTGGTCTGGCGGCTGAATTGGCTGCGAATGTCGAGCTTGTCGGTCGGTGTCCAGAGGATATCGCCGCGTACGTCGGACTGGTCGATGTTGCCGCCCTTTCTGCCGGTCGTGAGGCTCGTGATATAGCCGTCGCGGTTCAAGGCTGCGAACGTCCACTTGGACTTCACGTTATCGCTGAACGGCAGATTGGCGGTGATCGTGGCGTCGTGGCGGTTGAGCGTGCCGACCGTGCCCTTGAATGTCGCGCCGAACTCATCGGTCGGGAGCTTCGTGAAAATACGGATGGCCCCGCCGACCGAGTCGCGACCGAACAGCGTCCCCTGCGGACCGCGCAGGACCTCGATACGGTCGATATCGACGAATTCTTCGGTCAGGAAGCCATTGGTGCTGATCTGCCAAACGCCGTCCACGTAGGTGCCGACGTTGGGGATGCCGCGCACGCGGAAGCTCGTGCCCGAGGTGCCGAGGCCGCCGGCCTGACCCATGACGCTGAGGTTCGGGATCGTGGCATTGAGATTCTCGACGTTCTGCAGACCGCGTGTCTGGAGACCGTCTCCCGTGATTGCGACGATCGAAATCGGAACCTCTTGTAGATCCTGGGCGCGACGAGTCGCCGTCACGACGATTTCTTCGAGGCCGCTGCCTTGGCCCTGATCTTGTGCGTGAGCGGGCGCCTGATAGTTGAGGGCGCAGATGCCCCCAAGCGCTCCGATGACCGCGGCGTGGAGTCTCGTCAACTTCATAAAATCCCCCCAAAGTTGGATAGTGATTGCGGTCGAAATACGGAGTGAATTCCCTTTCAACCGCCCGTAGCTTTCGCACGAGCGCAGCTCCCGGTGGCGCCGGAGTGTGCAAAATAGCCACGTTTATAGTCAATGGGTTTCGCAGATTGTTGCTTTTTTCTCAGCGCGCTCTGAGGGTGCTTTTTATGCCGGTAGTTGGTTTACCCGGCTGTAGCACGCACCGCTGCTCGCTTCGTCGGGAGTCGTGGCGCCGATCGATCGTCGATGCATCGTTTTTGTGCAGTGCTCAAGTTATCTCAAGCGTCGTTCCGAGGGTCGCGAAGCGCCGGCGATTCGCATCTTTCGCGCAAAAATCCGACGCCGCTCGCGAGATGGCGAGTCGAATCGACACTTGCTAAGCTCGCCTGATGTTTCGTTTGCTATTACTCGCGGCACTGGCTCTCGTCGACGTCGGAGCACAAGCGGCGCCATGCGACCGCAGTTGTCTCGCGACGACGCTAGAGCGATATCTCGGCGCTGTCGTCGCGCACGATCCGGCGAAGGCGCCGCTATCGATCGCGTTTCGTCAAACCGAGAACGCCCACGTTCGGCCGCTCGGCGCGGGGCTCTGGCAGTCCACGACGGCCCTCGGTCGGCTCCAGCGCCGTTATTTCGACACCGTCACCGAGCAAGCCGGCTACTTCGGCACGATCGAGGAAGCGACGGGACCGGCCATCGTCACGCTCAGGCTCAAAGTGCACGAGCGCAAGATCACGGAAGCCGAATGGGTCATCAATCGCAAAAACGACCCCGGCATCGGTCCGCAAGCCGGCGGACAGGCCAATGCGGCGTTCTACGATCCGCAGTTCCTGCTCGCGCACGCGCCGCCCGAGCGCACGATACCCAAAGCCGAGCGCTTGTCGCGCGACGAGCTCGTCGCGATCGCGAACAGCTACTTCGACGGTCTCTCGGCGCACAACGGCAAGATCATCTTGGCGCAAAGCGGCTGCGTCCGGATCGAGAACGGCACGCTCACGACACAGCGCTCCATCGCGTCCGGCGGCACGACCGACTGCATGGCCGAAGGTCCGATGACGAACATCTTTGCCGTCACAGCGCGTCGCTACCCGGTCGTCGACGAGCAGGCAGGCGCCGTGCTCGGCCTCGCGTTGTTTCAGCGCAAGCCGGGCATGCCGATGCGGCGCAATCTGCTCAGTGAGTGGTTCTTCGTCGACGCGGGCAAGATCCACACCATCTACGCGGCAATGTATTACCCCGAGCAGGAAGCCATGGTGCCGAACTGGCCGCCGTTCGACGGCAACTGGCCGCCCGCGCCGCCGGCGAAGTAGACGCGCACGCTCGGCCACGTCGCTCGATGAGCACGCTGCGCAAACCCGACGACAGCACCGCGCCGACTACGATTCGCACGGTACGCGCGGCGTGCCCCCACGACTGCCCCGACACTTGCGCGATGCTCGTCACCGTGGAGGAACGCGACGGGCGGCGCATCGCGACGAAGGTCGCAGGTGACCCCGACCACCCGACGACGCACGGTGCGCTGTGCACGAAAGTAGCGCGCTATCTCGAGCGCACTTACCACCCCGAGCGCGTGCTCCATCCGCTGAAACGCGTAGGACCCAAGGGCCAAGGGACGTTCGAGCGCGTGAGCTGGGACGACGCGCTCGACGACATCGCGACACGCCTCAAAGCCATTGCCGCGCGCGGCGCCGAGCGCATCGTGCCGTATTCGTATGCCGGGACGATGGGACTCGTCCAAGGCGAGTCGATGGCCATGCGCTTCTTCCACAAGCTCGGCGCGAGCCGTCTCGACCGAACCATCTGCTCGAGCGCGGGCTCCGAAGCCCAGAACTACACGATCGGCACTCGCACGGGCCCCGCGATGGAGGCGTTCGCCGATTCGAAGCTCATCATCTTTTGGGGCGCGAACGCCATCGCATCGAACCTGCACCTTTGGAGTTTTGCGCAAGCCGCGAAACGCAACGGCGCAAAGCTCGTCGCCATCGATCCGTACCGCTCGCTCACGGCCGAAAAGTGCCACGAGCACATCGCGCCGCTGCCGGGCACCGACGGCGCGCTCGCCCTCGGACTCATGCACGTGCTGGTTCGCGAGCATTGGCTCGACCGCGACTACATCGAGCGCCACACACTCGGCTTCGACGAGCTCGCCGCACTCGTCGATGGCTACGCCCCCGAGCGTGTGGCGGCGCTGTGCGGCCTACGCGCCGAACAGATCGAACGGCTCGCGCACGACTATTGGCACATTCGCCCCGCCGTCATTCGCCTGAACTACGGCATGCAGCGGACGCACGGCGGCGGCAATGCCGTGCGCGCGATCACGTGCTTACCCGCGCTGGCCGGTCACTGGCGCAGTCATGCAGGCGGCGCGCTGCTCTCGACGAGCGGCATGTTCAACAGGAACAACGAAGCGCTTCAGCGTCCCGATCTGCTCGCACGCGCCGACGGCTTGTTGCGCAACCCACGCACGATCAACATGAGCACGATCGGCCGCGATCTGCTCGAGGCCGAGCCGCCGATCGAAGCGCTGATCGTCTACAACAGCAACCCCGTAGCCGTGGCACCGGAATCGAGGCGCGTGGCGGCGGGCTTCGCGCGCGAGGATCTTTTCACCGTCGTGCTCGAGCATTTCCAAACCGACACGGCCGATTACGCCGACTACGTGCTCCCCGCCACCACGCAGCTCGAGCATTGGGACGTGCATGCGACCTACGGGCACTTTTACGTCGTCGCGAACAACCCGGCGATTGAGCCGCTCGGGGAAGCATTGCCGAACACGGAGATCTTCAGGCGCCTGGCGGCGCGCATGGGCTTCGACGATGCGTGCTTTCACGACAGCGACGAGGCCATCGCGGCCGGCGCTTTCAAGGCGAGCGGGACGACGGCGAAGATCGAATGGAAGAGCCTGAAGGAGCAAGGCTGGCAGCGGCTCGATCTGCCGACGCCGTATGCGCCGTTCGCGGAGGGTAACTTCCCGACGCCGTCCGGCAAATGCGAGCTCTATAGCGAGACCCTGCGGACCATGGGTCTGAGCCCGCTGCCGGACTACGTGCCGCCATACGAGAGCCCGATCGACGGCTCCGCTCTTGCAAAGCGCTACCCGCTCGCGATGATCTCCCCGCCCGCGCGCAATTTCCTGAACAGCACGTTCGTGAACGTGAAAAGTCTGCGCGCGACCGAAGGAGAGCCTTCGCTCGAAATGCATCCGGACGACGCCGCAGTGCGCGGCATCGCCGACGGGGATCGTGTGCGTGTGTTCAACGACCGCGGCAGCCTCGAGCTCGCCGTGCGCGTGACCGACCGCGCGCGTGCCGGCGTCGTCGTAGCTTTATCCATCTGGTGGAAGAAGCTCGCCCGTGACGGCAAGAACGCGAACGAGCTCACCCATCAACGGCTAACGGACATCGGCCGGGCACCGGCGTTCTACGACTGCCTGGTGGACGTCGGCAAGGCGTGATCGAGTCCGAACGCTCGCACGCAGCCGCACGACGAGCGCCAAGCGCACAAGATCAGTGCCTAAACACGCGGTCACCGCACCGCCTGCGTGCAATGCTCCATCGAGGAAGTGCGTCGCTGCGCTGCTCACGTCGTGTTATGGGCCCTCCGCTCGTGGCACAGAACGTGCTCCTGCAGTCTTCGAGAATCAGCGATAGGCGCCGCTAGCTCTCGATTTGGCGAGGCCGCGAGCAGGCGCCGTCCTTGACCAAAGGTGATCGAATGTGCGGAATCGCGGGAATCTGGGGAGACATCGACGAATCGAGCGTACGACGCATGATCGAGATCCAGCGTCATCGCGGACCCGACGGTCGCGGTCTGCATGTGCAGGCAGGCCGAGGCGTGCTGGGACACACGCGACTGGCGATCATGGACCCGGACCAAGGCGTGCAGCCGGTCCACAACGAAGACGGCAGCACGACGTTGGTCGCCAACGGCATGATCTACAATCACCCGCGATTGCGCCGTGAGCTCGGCGACGACCACGCGTTCGCATCCAACAGCGACAGCGAAACCGTCCTCCACGTCTTCGAGGATCACGGGCTGGCCACGCCGGACCTGCTCGACGGCATGTTCGCTTTCGCCGTTTCTTCCGACGATCGACTGGTGCTCGCCAGAGACCGAATCGGCATCAAGCCGCTCTACTACGCGATGCAATCTCGTCCCGACGGCGCCGAAACGCTGCACTTCGCCTCGGAGATCAAGGCGCTGCTGCCTGTCTCCGCGGATATTCGAGAGTTTCCTCCGGGCACGCTCTACGACTCCGACGAGGGCTTTCGCACGTACTACCGGGTCCCTGAACGAACACCGCTCGAGCTCGACTTGGCGATCCATGTCCGCAGAGTGCGCGAGACCGTAGAGGCTGCCGTGAAGAAGCGCCTGCTGAGCGACGTGCCACTCGGCGCATTCCTATCCGGCGGCCTCGACAGCAGCATCATTGCGGCCATCGCGCGCCGCCACATGCCCGAGCTGCACACGTTCTCCGTGGGCATAGAAGGATCGCGAGACTTGGAAGCCGCGCGGCTCGTCGCGCGGCACATCGGCTCGATTCATCACGAGCATGTCTACACCGCGGCCGAGGTCATCGAGAAACTGCCGGAGATCCTCTACCACTTGGAGTCGTTCGATCAGGACCTCGTGCGCAGCGCGATGCCTACGTGGTTTTGTGCGCAAATGGCGGCCGAAAGAGTGAAAGTAATCCTGACCGGGGAAGGCGCCGACGAGCTGTTTGCCGGCTACGCCTATCACAAAGCGATCCGGACCCGGCAAGCGCTGCACACGGAGCTGCGTCGATCGGTCACGCGTTTGCACAACATCAATCTGCAGCGCGTGGACCGCATGACCATGCGCCACGGAATCGAAGCACGCGTTCCGTTCCTGGATTCCGAGCTGATCGAAGTCGCCCAGACCGTGCCGCCGGAGCTCAAGCTTCGCGACGAAGGGCCTCGGCGAGTCGAAAAATGGATCCTTCGCAAGGCATTCGAGGATCTGCTGCCGGCCGAAGTCACGTGGCGGAACAAAGAACAGTTCGACGAGGGCAGCGGCATGGTGGACTTGCTGCCCGCGGTGCTCGAACGTGCGGCGGCAGGCATGGACGCCGAGTCATACCAAAAGCGTTTCGCGGCCGACCGTCTGCGCTCGCCCGAGGAGTGCTTCTATCATCACGTGCTCATGGAGCAGTTCGATCGCCCCGAGGCCGTCATCGCCAATACGGGTCGCTGGCAGCTGGATTGATCGAAGCGCCGCCGACACCCCTCAGCAGGCGGCCATCGGCATGCGCTGTTCGCAGGAGAAGACGTGCAGATCGAGCTCGGCGGAGATCGCTTCGAGCGCCTTGATCCCCGCAATGCTGTTGCCGTGCCAATCCAGACGCGGGGAGTAGACGGCGATGCCCATTTGACCCGGGACCACGGCAAGTATTCCGCCGCTCACACCGCTTTTCGCCGGCAAGCCGATGCGGTAACTCCATTCGCCCGCAAAGTCGTACATCCCGCACGTGTACATGACGCTGAGTAGATCACCGACATAGTCGCGTCCGATCGCCCGCTGCCCCGTGATCGGATTGACGCCGTCGTTGGCTAACGTGGCGGCCATCACCGAAAGATCCTCGCACGTAATCACGGCGCTGCACTGTTGCAGGTAGAGATCCAGCGCATCGTCCACTGCACTGTCGAGCATGTCGAAATGCCGCAGCAAGTAGGCAATGGCCTTGTTGCGATCGCCCGATTTGGTTTCGGCCAAGTAGCTGCGCATGTCGACGTGAGCTTCGCGACCGATGTAGCGCTGGTACATGTGCAGGATTCGGTCCAACCGTTGTGCCGGACCCTTGCCTTTGACCAGCGCGGTCGTGGCGATGCCCCCGGCATTGACCATCGGGTTGTGCGGGCGTTTGGAGCGCTGCTCCAAGCGAATGATCGCATCGTAGGCATTTCCGCTCGGCTCGACGCCGACGTTTTGCAAGACGACCTCGCGGCCGTGATCCTCCAGCGCAAGCCCGTAGGCGAACACCTTCGAGATCGATTGAATGAGAAACGTCTTGTCGTGATCCCCGGCCGCGAAGCGACCGCCGCCCACGGTCGTGATACAGATCGCATGCGCGTCGGGATCGACGGCATGGATGTCGGGCGCGACGCTATAGCAATGGCCGTGACTGCTTCCCTTCGTGCGTCCGTGGATTCGCGCGAGCAAGCCGTCGAGGCCAGAGTTTCGGCGCGCTACGTCGGCATGCCCCCTGCTGCGACGCGGCCTGCTCGAATGGGCATCACACTCGCCGGCTCGGAACATGTGCAAACCGAGCCTGCCCGACAGTGCTTCGCAGGCACGCAGCCCGCGCACGCTCTTTTGATGCACCTCATGCAGCGGCGGCGAATATACGGCGAAACCGAACTGACCGGGGCTGGCCACGAGCATGGCGCCGCATAGACTGCTTTTCGCGGGCAACCCTACACGGTAAGTCCATTGGCCCGAGAAATCGTACATACCGCAGGTTTGCATGACAGAGAGAATCGTCTTGACATGCTCGGCCGGCAACACGCGGCGATTGCGCTGCGGATGGAGTCCGCCGTTGGACAGCACGGCCGCAATGATCGCCAGATCCCTGCAATCCACCAAGAAACAACAAACGCGGTGATAGAGCTCCAGCAGGTCTTCGGCCGCGCCCTCGATGAGCCCGCGGCTCAGCAGTAGATGCGCGATGGCGCGATTATGGTGATCGGACCGACGCCGCGAGGCCAATGCGTTCGTGTCCACCGACACCGGCCTCGACAACAAGCGCTGCAACAATCCGCAGATTCGAGCGAAACGCTCCTCCAATCCTTCCCCGTCGATCAAGCCGAGCGTTGCGATCGCGCCGGCGTTCATGAACGGATTGAGCCGAGGGGCTCCCTGATGCTCCGAATAGAGGATGGAATCGAACCGCTCGCCGGTCGGCTCGACCCCGATGTTGTCGAGGATCGCATCGGCGCCATGATCTTCCAACGCCAGCGCCAAGATCAGCGGCTTCGCGATCGACTGCATGGTGAAGACGATACGGCTGTCACCCGTTTCGAGCAGGGCACCGTCGGGCGTTGCAGCGCAGAGACCGAACCAGCTCGGATCGGCACAGGACAGCTCCGGCAGGTGGTCGGCGACCGCGCCACGGGTGTCGTGCCTTAGGGAGCGATACACATCGTCGAGACACGACTGCAGCGCCCCGTGACCTTGCGGGCGTACGTCGGTTCGCTGCATCGTCGCGCTCATCTTCCAAACCACCTCGACAACGATTTGGTCGGCCGGCTCACGGTCGCCGAGCTCTGCGGCTACCTGCGGACCTTCCCGAAATGACTGGCACGAGTCATGCCAGATCGTCACATCTAAAACGGGAGATATTTCAGACGGTTGAGGATTGCTGCCCAGACGAGGGTTGAACCCGACACCCGTTCTTGCAGCATCGTGGTGCAGGAGCGGCCAATTGAGCACCACGTTCGCGCATCTTCCGTGCTTCTCGAGCTGGACGAGGAGAGCGAGACGCCGAGCGACAAACCACTGCCGGCGCGCGTTGCGATCGGCATGCGTGGCCTCGTTGAAAAGCCGGCGGCTCGTGCCGATACTCGGCGCCTGGAATCGCACACGGCAATGGGCTCCGTGGGTCCACAGCGAGGGGTTCGACGTGCAGACCGAGACACGCAACGTGCTCGTCCTAACGACTTGTCAGGCGTTGTTACTCGTCAACAACTCGACGGTCCTCGCGGTCAACGCGTTGGCCGGACGGCATCTGGCCGAGCTGGCCGGACTCGGTGACGCCTTTGCGACCGTGCCCGTCACGGCGTGGGTCGTCGGCACGGCCCTCGCCACTGTGCCCGCCGCGCAGCTCATGCGCCGCCGGGGACGGCGGTTCGGCTTCACGACAGGTGCGCTGCTGGGCATCGTCGGCGCACTCATGGCGTCAATCGCGATCTATCTGCAGAGCTTCGCGCTGCTGTCCGTCGGCACGCTGGTGTTCGGCACGTACAACGGCTTCGCGCAGCAGTACCGCTTCGCTGCTGCCGACGCCACTGCGTTGGACCGGCGTGCCCACGCGATCTCTTACGTGCTCGCGGGAGGCTTGGTCGGCGGCCTTCTCGGTCCGCAGCTCAGCACGCTGACCGTCGACTTGTTCGCAACCGAGTATTTGGGCGCTTACCTCGTGCTCGTCGTCTTCCTCGTCGCGGCGACAGGCCTGCTTCAAGCGCTGCGCATTCCTCTGCCGAGCGCGGCGCGGGCGGCCGAACCCGTTCGACCGCTCACCCAGATCGCACGACAACCGACATTCGTCGTTGCCGTGCTCGCGGGCGCATTGGGCTACGCGGTCATGAACCTGCTCATGGTGGCAACGCCGCTCGCGATGACCGGAGTCGCAGGGCATCCCTACCGTGCCGCCGCGGGGGTCATCAGCGCACACGTCGTGGCCATGTTCGGCCCGTCGTTCTTCACGGGCGCGCTCATTCGCCGCTTCGGCGTGCTCACCGTCATGTTCACGGGCGCCGTGTTGCAAAGCGGGACAGTATTGATCGCGCTTTCCGGAATGTCCGTCGCCCACTTCGCCTTCGCGCTCGTGCTGCTCGGCATCGGCTGGAACTTCCTCTACATCGGGGCGACCACGCTCCTCACGCAGTGCTACTTGCCGTCGGAAGGAGCCAAAGTTCAGGGTATGAACGAGCTCGCCATCTCTTCACTGATGGTCGTGACGTCGTTCTCCTCGGGATTCCTGCTCGCCAACGAAGGCTGGAATCCGCTCAATTACCTGTCTTTGCTGCTCGTGGGCATCGTCACCGCGGCGATCCTCTGGCTCATGTCGCGGCAACGCGGCCGGGCTCCCGCGCCGGTCTGAGCGCCAGCGGGACGGCCCGAATCCGGCGTTCGGAGGCGGCGGCCCCCACCCAGGTCCCGGCTCGGATGCGCTACTATGTAGGGCCACGCTCACACCAACCAAACGAAAGGACGAGAACAGGATGACCTATGACGTCTTCGGCGTCGGCAATGCGATTGTCGACATTCAACTGCAGGTCGACGATGCGTTTTTGAATCACATCAACGTCGCCAAGGGCATGATGACGCTCGTCGAAGCCGAGCAGCAGGTGAAGGTGCTGTCGGCCCTGGCGGGGCACAATACCAACCGGTCCTCGGGCGGCTCGGCTTGCAACACCATCGTCGGTGTCGCCGATTTGGGCGGGACCGGCGCCTACGCAGGCAAAACCGCGGACGACGATCTCGGCAAATTCTATGCGGACGATCTGCTCAACGTGGGCGTCACCGTACCCGTGCCGGGCGGCAAGGAAGCGACGACCGGCACGTCGGTCATCCTCATCACGCCCGACGCGCAGCGCACCATGCTCACCCATCTCGGCATCTCGGCAACGTTGTCGCCCGACGACATCCCGGCCGAAGAGATCGCGAAGGCCAAATACCTGTACGTCGAAGGCTATCTCTTCCCGGGAGACTCGACGCGGGAAGCCGCTCTCAAAGCCATCGACATCGCGAAGCAACACGGCGTCAAGGTCGCGTTGACCATCTCGGACCCGTTCGTCATCAACCTGCAGCGGGATCTTTTCTGGGAGCTCATCAAAGGTCCCGTCGATTTGCTGTTCGCGAATCTCGAGGAGGCGCGGGCGCTGACCGGCGAGCAAGACCCGATCGAGGCCGCACGCGCGATCCACAAGCACGCAACGAACGTCGCACTCACGCTCGGCGCCGACGGCTCGATCTTGATGCACGGCAACCAGGCGTATCCGATCGAAGGCGTCAACGTAAAGGCCATCGATACGACCGGCGCGGGCGACATGTACGCGGCCGGGGTGCTCTACGGCATCACGCACGGCATGTCGTGGAAACAGGCCGGCCAGCTTGCTTCGCACGCCGCGGCGCGAATCGTGTCGCAGATGGGCGCGCGGCTGCCACGCAAGTTCACACCCGAAGAAATCCGCGAGCTCGCGGGCTGGTAGATTTGCCTGCGCGGGGGGTCCCGAGGCCCCCCGACCGGCGGCCGGATTCGGTGCAGTCGACGTAGCAACTCACCATCGGCCATGCTCACCTTCCGACCCTCGCCGTTCGACGTGCCGCTAGCGTGAGATAAACGCCACCGGCGAGACACTATACGAAGCATAGGCGCTGCGCGGCGCGGTGCGTATGCGCCTCACCGACCGGTCGCATTGCGGCAGGCGAATTCGTATGAGACAGTCCTTCAACGGGTCCGGCCCCGGCCGCGGCATGCATCGGGGACACACTGATTCGTCGAGCGAACCGACTGCGCTGCGCTCGTCGGCCTGGGGACCAGATGACAGACGGGGAACACGCGCGGCGTGTAACCATCGCCGCAGGCGCATTGTGGATCGCCGCTTTTGGCCGCCACGGGCGTGCGGGCCGAAGAGACGCCGCTGCGCGATGGTCAGTCGCTCACCGTCTCTCACAGCGCCGCGGAACAGTTCGTCTATACGATCGATGCCGTTGCATCGCGTCGTTACTTGGTCGCCATCGACCAGCAGCACCTCGACTTGACCGTCGCTGTCCAACCGCCGGACGGCGGCACCGAAGCCTACAACTCGCCGCTGCGGCGCGACGAGCAAGAGATCGTGCTGCTCGAGCCGCAACGCAGTGGACGCTACCGCGTGACGGTTTCGTCCGACGAGTACACGGGCGCCGTCGGCGGCCACAGGATTCGGCTGACCGAGCTGCCGGCCACGACGGAGGACGCCGAGATTCAGGCCTGGCGGTGGATGACGCGCGGCGCTGCCGCGAACGTCGCCGCAGGCGAGCGGGGCTGGACCGACGCCGTCGCTGCGTATCGCGCGGCGGCCGACCTTTGGCATTCACTGGGGCGGCCGAGACAAGAAGCCCAGGCGCTGTTCGCCGTCGCAACCGTCGAGTATTGGCAGCTCTTCCATTGGGATGTCGCAGCCGACATCGCGGCCCGTGCGGCAAAGCTGTACCGCGAACTGAACGAGGACGCATTGCAGGCGAACGCGATTCATCTGCAAGCGGCCGCCCTCGTCGAGCAAGCCCTCGAGGCGACAGAGTCGTCCTCGTCCCCCGCAACGTCACCGGAGACGGACGCGCTCTTCGATAGGGCGCTCGATCTTCTAGCCGAAGCACAAGCCACGCAGGAGCGGCTCGGCAACGTCTACGAGCTCGGGCTCATCCTCAACAACTTCGGCTACACGTATTACAACCGCGGCCGCTTTGACGAGGCACGCCCATACTACGAGCACGCGGCAGCACTCATGAAGAATGCGCACGAATGGACGGGCGCGCTCAATCCGCTATCCAACCTGGCGGTGCTCGACGCCGAGTCCGGATCAGGCTCGGACGCTATCGACGAGCTGCAGCAGATCATCGATGTCCTGCCGCCGGACAAGCTCTTACACTATCGTGCGGACACGATGGACAACCTCGGCGCGGCGTACCGTATGTTCGGACGCTACGAGGACGCATTGCAAATGTTCAGCGACACGCTGGCCCTGCAGCAGCGCATCGACGATCGGCAAGGTGTAGGCCGCTCGCTGCGGCGCATCGGCGAAACCTATTACGGCCTCGGCGAGCTCGACCTCGCGACGCAGTACCTCGAGCAGGCTCTGCCGATCGCACGGCAGACCAACGACGGTCGAAATCAGGAAGGCACTTTGCGCAACCTCGGCAACGTCGCGTTCCTACGAGCCGACTTTACCTCGGCGCTCGACCTGCACCGGCAAGCGCTTGCGAGCGCCGCATCCGAGACGGATCGAGCTCACTTGCAGCTCCTGATTGCGAAAGATCTCGTCGCGCTCGGCCAGCCCGACGAAGCGGAGACCGTGGCGCGCGACGTTCGCAAGCGAGCGCAAGGGCTGGGATCGCAATCGCTGCTCGCCGGCGCGTTGCTCGAGCTCGGTCGAGCCGAACGAGGAATGTCGCGTTCGAGCGCGAGCATGACGCTCGAGCACGCGGCAAGTTTGTACGACACGCTCGGCCTGGTCGGGCCGCAAGCCGAGACGCTCGAGCTGCTGGCGCTCACCGCCCGCGACGCCGGGCGCCGCCGCCGCGCCGTCGATTACGGCAATGCAGCGCTCGGCCTGCTCGAGAGCGCCCGTGCTCAAGTGGCGGATCCCGAGCTACGCGGATTCTTCTCGGCGGCTAGACAAGACTACTACGAGACTCAGATCGATCTCGTGATGGGGCTCGACGCAGCAGACGCGTCGACCGGCGAACGCGAGCGGGCCGCACTGGAAACCGACGAACGCCGACGCGCTCGCATGATCGCCGACCTGCTCCACGAGGCGTCCGTGAACCCGACGCCGCACGGCAGCCGTGAGCTGGAGCAACGCCGCACGCATCTCTACGACCGTCTCGCGCAGCTCAGCCGCCGGCGCGATCTCCTGATCGGGGAAGAGGCTACGGGAAAGAAGGTCGGCGAGCTGTCCCATGTCGTCGCCGACCTCGCCTCGATCGAGAACGAGCTCAATGTGCTCGAGATCGAGCAGCGCAGAGCCAATCCCGAGGTTGCCGCGATGCGGCCCGCCGCGGTCCCGAGCATCGCGCAGATCCAAGGCTCCCTCGATCCCGACGCCGTGCTGTTGCAGTACTCCTTGGGGCGGGTGCGCAGCTACGTGTTTGCGGTGACACGCGACGACGTCGTAGCCGTCGAGCTCCCTGCCCGCGCGGTGATCGACAACGCCGCCCGCGCCGCCGCGGACGCATTGAAGGCGTTGCCGGGCACGGCGGCGAGCTCAACCGCAGCGCAACGGCTCGCAAGCCTCTCGAAGCTCGTGCTCAAACCCGTGGCTCACGAGCTCGGCAAGCGCAAGGTGCTGCTCGCGCTCGACGGCGCGCTCCAATACCTGCCGTTCGCGACTTTGCCGACCCCGCTCGCCGAGGATGCCGGGGCCGCGCTGCTAACCTCGCACGAGGTCATCGACGTGCCGTCGATGTCCGCACTGATCGCGCTACGTGCGCGTGGCGACCGAGCCGCTCCCCGGAAGACGCTGGCGATCTTCGCCGACCCGGTGTTCGAGGCGACGGATCCACGGCTCGATGGTCCTCCCACAAATCCGGCACTGCAGCTCGCGAGCCTCGCGGCGCGTTCCTCGATGGCTCTCAAACTGGGCCGCTTACCGTCGACCGGCTTCGAGGCCGACGCCCTCGCGGCGCTCGTCCCCGCGCCGCGCCGGCTCGTGGCACGAGGGTTCGACGCCAACGTCCGCGAGGTTCTCGATTCCGATCTCGGCCAGTACCGCCTTTTGCATTTCGCGACTCACGGGCTCGTCGATTCGCGCTACCCCGCCCTCTCGGCGCTCGCACTGTCGCAGTTCGACGCGCACGGGATGCCGCGCGACGGATTCCTTCGGCTGCACGATATCTATGGATTGAAGCTCAACGCGGACCTCGTCGCCTTGAGCGCGTGCGAAACAGCGCTCGGCAAGGAGATGCGCGGCGAGGCGCTCGTCGGTCTGACCCAAGGCTTTCTCTACGCCGGCGCGCGCAGCGTGCTGGCCAGCCTTTGGGAGGTCCCCGACCGAGCGACGGCCGAGCTCATGACACGGTTCTATCGACACATCTTGAACGACAAGATGGCTCCGGCCGAAGCGCTGCGCGAGGCACAGTTGTCATTGGCCGCGGAGCGGCGTTGGAGCAACGCGTACTATTGGGGAGGTTTCGTGTTAGTGGGAGATTGGCGATGACTGGCTATCGTGCGTTGGCGTTGGGCGTGCTGTTGACTTTGACCGGGTGCGCGGTGAAGCCAATTCCCGACCCGCGGGAGCCCGCCGCGGCTCGCGGCGCGCCCGTGCTGCTCAGAGTGTGCTACGTGGAGGGCGACGGCGCGCATCTCGCCGTCGGCGATCAAGTGGAGCTCAGTAACAGCAAGCTCGGCCGGCTTCGAATCCGGCACCTCCCGGGGCCCGGGAACACACAGGGCGCCTGGAACGGCGGCGAAGACGTCAAAGTCAGATCGGCCGTCCTCGTCGAGCTCACCGATGCGAAGGGCAATCGCACGCAGGGCCGCCGGTTCGTGCCGGTGGGCAGATTCTCCGTGCGCGTCGGTGAGATTACGCACGCGCCATTCGACTTCCTCACGAGCAAAGCCGTCACAAACCTTCGCAACGATCGGTTCCCCGAGTGCAATGTCGATCTCGGGGACGACGAAGTCTTGATTCGCGGCGTCAAAGATGAGGACCGACACGGCGGCACCGCACACCTGCGCTAACGTGGGAGTCCTGCGGCGGTGCGGGTCGCAAGTGCGCGCGAGAGCCGAGGCCACTTCGTGCGCCCGGGCGCGTCGGCGCTTGCCTGCGCTGCGATGCTCGTGGCCTCCCTGCTCGCGTCCGCGACTGCACCACCCGCGGCCGGTGCCACGCCGGCGGCCGCGAGCGGCCCCGCGGGACCATATGATGCGACCGCCTACTTTTACTCCGACGGTCGGCGAATCCCTCTCTTACGGGCCGAGAACGGAAGTTATTCGACGCCTCGCGGCACTCCGCTCGCGGTCGGCGATCGCGTGGCTGTGCGTCTGGCGCCTGACTCGAGCGGCATTGCCGACTGCTCGAGCGACTGGCGGAAACGCACGCGACGCTCGACGAGATCGTCGGCGAACATCCGCTTCGCGCCGTGCTGCACGTCGTTCCGACGGCCGCACGAACGGCGATCGACGCCGCAAATGAGATCTACGAATCGGGGATCGTCGAGTACGCAGTGCCGGAGCTATATGTGCCGATGGAGCTCAGGGACGCACGGACGAGTGCACCGCGTATCGTGCCGAACGATCCGCTGTTCGCCACCCAGTGGCCGCTCGAGAATACGGGCCAGGGCGGCCGCATCGTCGATGCGGACGTCGACGCGACGGAGGCGTGGGCCTACACACAAGGGTCTGCCGAGATCATCATCGCGGTGCTCGATGACGGCGTCGATGTCGAGCATCCCGATCTCGCGCCCAATGTCTCGGCAGACGGGCGCGATTTCACGAAGGTGCCGCCGGGCCCCGACGCGAGGCCGCAGACGGACGCGGATCGGCACGGGACCGCCGTTGCGGGCGTCGCGGCGGCGCGCGGCGGCAACGGAATCGGCATCGCGGGCATGTGTCCGCATTGCACCATTTTGCCGATCCGCGTGCATGGGTCCTCGAACCTGGCCACTGCCGCAGCATTCCGCTACGCGGCGGCGCACGGCGCTGCCATCATCACGAACAGTTGGGGCTACACGCGCGAGTTGCCGCTCGCCGCCGACGACGCCGTGCAGGATGCAATCGACGACGTCGCGACGAACGGCCGCGACGGCCTCGGCACGCTCGTCGTGTTCGGAATGACCAACGAAAGCATCGACGATTGCCGCGGACCGGCTCCGGACATCTCTTCGCTGGACAATGTCGTTGCCGTCGGCGTCGCCAACCATAACGACGAGCTCGGCGGCTCGGGCTTCGGCGACTGCATGGATCTCGTCGCACCGTCGAAGCCGCGCTACCGCAGCACGATCGGCGTAACCACGACCGACCGCAGGGGCCTGGACGGTTATGCCGCCGACGACTACTTCGCGAGCTTCGGCGGTACGTCCGCGGCCGCGCCCCTAGTCGCGGGCATTGCGGGACTCGTGCTATCGCTCGATCGGACGCTCACGCGCGTCAACGTCGTGCAGATCCTCGAGCGCTCGGCCGAGAAGATCGACCCGGACGTCGCCCACTACGATGCCTCGGGCTTCAGCCCGCTGGCGGGCTACGGTAGGGTGAACGCGGCTCGCGCTCTCGCGCTGGCCTCTCGCTGGCACAATGGACCGGCCGCACGACGATGAGCTGGGCAAAAATCTACGAGCACCCGTCACACCGCGAAGCAAGTTCTGCTCCACGGCTCGCCGGGAAGCGCCGGAGTCGAGGCAACAGCCAGTGGTCGACCAAGACGTTGCACAATTGGAAGGTCGCATCTCGGCTGACCTCGTTACACGGATCGGGCGCGGCGACCGAGAGGCCGAGGCGCAGATGGTCGAGCGTTACGGCCGCGCCCTCTTGTATCTGCTGAAACGCCGCACCGGCGACCACGACCTCGCGCTGGACCTCAGACAAGAGACCTTTCGAATCACCATCGAAAAGCTCCGTGCGGAACCGATCGAGGAGCCCGGGCGGTTGACGGCGTTCTTGCGCGGCGTAGCGGTGAACCTCGTGCTCGGTGACCACGTAACGACTCGGCGCGCGACGACGGCCGATTCGGATGTCGTCGAGTCCACCCCCGACGTTGCAACAAGCCCGTTCGACCGGGTCTCGGGCGAGCAGGTGGAGCGTGCCGTGCGCGCGTTGCTGCGGGAGCTCAAGACTGAGCGGGACCGCGAGATTCTCACGCGCCTTTACATCGACGACGAGGACAAAGAGTCGATCTGCGCGAGTCTCGGCGTCGATTCCGTGCACTTCAATCGCGTGCTGTTCCGAGCCAAGCAGCGTTTCCGCGAGATCGTGCTGCGGGCCGAGCGGCAAGATCGGCTCCGGCTGATCGAATCGGGGACAGGCAATTGAGGGCCGCAGCGGCCGACCCTGAGAGAATCGGCAGTCTCGAGGCACTGTAGAGATATGAACCGCCAGGAAATTCGCGAGCGTGGGCTCATCGAGCGCTACCTGCAAGGGAGCCTCACGGCCGCCGAGGAGCAGGCGTTCGAGGAGACTTACCTCGGCGACGAAACCCTGCTCGACGAGCTGATCGCGGCGCAGAAGCTGCGCGACGGGTTCAGGACGCTGGACCCGCGCGACCCCGATGAGGCCCACGGCGGCCGGGCACGGTCGCGCTCGGCGTGGCGTCGAGCCTTATCGTCCCCCGTCTACGCTGCCGCGGCGACCGTCCTGCTCGCTATGTCGTTGCTGTTCTCCGCGGCGTTGATCGCGCAACGCCGCACTCCGCACTCATGCAGACCGCGAGAGCCGCTACCTCGCGACGCCCCTGATTCCGCTCGAGGCACTCCGCGGCGGCGGCGCCAACGTCATCGACGCACCTGCGGCCAACGAGTGGATCGTGCTCATGCTCGATCCAGGCTTGGCCAGCTACGAGGAGTATCGCGGCAGGCTGATTCGCGCAGGCACCGATGCGCGCATCTGGCAGGCGGGCTCGCTCCGGCCGACCTACGACGGCACGCTGGCCTTCGGATTGCCGGGCGGCGTGCTCGAGGCCGGTAACTACGAGATCCGGCTCGACGGACGAAAGGCCAGCGCGGGCACGCAATTCGAGCCGATCTCGCGGGTACCGCTGACCGTCACGTCGCACGCCGACAACGTCGCCCCGTAGAACTCGTCTCGCACGGCACTTATCTGTGCCTGCCACGCGCTCG
This sequence comes from uncultured Gammaproteobacteria bacterium, assembly GCA_963786385.1. Lineage (GTDB taxonomy): Bacteria > Pseudomonadota > Gammaproteobacteria > Steroidobacterales > Rariloculaceae > FEN-1219. The sequence goes on along the minus strand of CAWAYS010000002.1, from coordinate 139,416 downwards.
ACGTGCGCAAAACACACGGGAAGCGCGCGGCCTCGAAACGACGACAGTCCGTCCCCACGGCATTCGACATCGAACACCGCCGCTTACGCCAGGTGAGATAGCCGGGCATTACGCGGCACTATTCCATTGACCCACCCGGCAGTCGTAGGACGAGCCGGCACAGAGGGAAAGGCTCAAGCTCGGAGAAGGAACAAGAATGAGCACCGATCCGAAAGACGCCGTTGCTTTGGACCCGGACGAATGGCACCGTGTTCGCACGCTTTGCGCGATCACGCGGTTCGCACCGATGTTACCGCTCGCAACGCTTGCGGGCTGTGTCGCAGCCATCCTGTGTGCCTCCGCACCGTCGCAGCTGTTGATCTGGTTCGAGGCCGGGCTCGCTTGCTCTGCCGCGCTCGCCGCCGCGGCGCTCGCGCTCCACCGCACACGCGCCGCGAACGCGACGCGTGCCGCCCGAGCGTGTCGGCAGTGGCTCGCTTTCGGCGCGTTCCTGACCGGAATCTTCTGGGGCACGACGAGCGTCATGTTGCTGCGCTCGGGCGCCATCAGTCCCGGCTTCCTCGCACTGACCGTCGCCGCCGTCGTCACCCTTTGGCTACCGCTGTTCGCTCTCCAGACGATGACGTTCTTCGTGGTGGCGGCCCCGAGTTTGCTGCCTATGGCGCTGATGCTGTCGATACCCCCCACGGCACCTCCCCTGGCGACCATAGGCAGCCTCTTATTGCTGCTCTTCAGCGCGTTCCTCGCCGTGACGGCCATCATGCGTCGCGTGCTCGACACCGACCACGCAGCGCATTGCGCGTTGCACTACAGGGCCACGCACGACACGCTCGTCGGCCTCACGAATCGCGCCGAGCTACATCGGCGCATCGCTGCGTTCGAAACATCGCAGCCGGGGCCGTACGCGATCGTATTCGTCGATCTCGATCACTTCAAAGCCGTGAACGATACTGCCGGGCACGGCGCGGGGGATCAGTTGTGCGGCTCGTCGGCGCGATCCTCAGAGACGAAAAACGTAAATCCGACGTCGCTGCGCGCGTCGGCGGCGACGAGTTCGTGATCCTCATGCAGCTGTGCAGCGATCTCGAGGCAGTCCGCGTGGCAAACGCCGTGCTCGCGCGCATCAACGACATCCGGCTGGAGCACGACGAACACCCGGTTCGCGCGAGCGCGAGTATCGGCATAGCCTCCGGGCCGCCGGAAAGCGGCGGCGCCCGCGAGGTGCTGGAAGCGGCGGACCAAGCTTGCTACGCAGCCAAGCGCGCCGGACGCGACCGGATCGAGCTCGCGGCACATCGCGAGCGGCGTGCCGCGCGCGCGAAGCTGCTCGCCGCCGCCCGCAACCGCACAGCGACCGCAAATCAGGCCCAGACCGCGAGCCTCGGGCAAGGCGACGTGCAACGGGGCAGCCGTCCCGATCGCCGGATGAGATCGACGTACGCAACCACTCACTAAGTCGTCGTCGTCGATCTCGACTCTCACCGTCGACGACGCTTGCAGGGTGCGTCCCTCGCTACCGTATCACCGAGATACACGGAGAAATATTCCGGCCGCTCGGTCTCGCTATCCATGATGATCGGGACGAAGATCGTTCGGCTCCTCTCGTCGGGCCCAAAGGTTTCGGTGCGTTGGCCCAAGTCGCGAAATCCTCGTCGGCGATCGCCGTTTCGCTCCGGCACCACCAGATGACGGATGCGGGGGCATTGTGCGCGCGCAGGATCGTTAGAGCCGCGGCGCCTTCGCTCTCGCTCACCTTGACGACGCGCCGGGCAAAAGAAAACGGCGACTCCGGCTCCACCGGCGCGACGGTCGCGGTCACCTCTCGTTGCGCCGACGTCGGCTCGACGGCAGGCGACGAGGCAGATGCGAGCTTGCCGGCTGCGTCCGCGCCCATCGGCTCTCGATCTCGTGCGACCTCCGGTTCGGCTGATTGCGGCACGGTTGGGGCCGATGCGCGCGCGGCCGGCGATGTTTCCGGCGAAGGACGGGCCGCGGCTCGATCACGGGGCTCGAATACCGAAGTCGGGGTCGGGCTCGACACGCCCGCGATGTCAGCTATGAGCGCGCCGAGGCCGCGAAATTCGTCGTGGTAGGCGACCACCGCCGCGCCCAGCGCTCCGACAACGAGCGCCGCGAGCACGCCGCCCCTCCCCGAATTCGCCGCGGAGCCGGCCTTCGCCGCCGGCGCCGACCTACGTCCGGGCTCGGCGTGTCCCGGTAACGGTCCCGCCGAGGGCTCGGTCGGCAAGCGCAAGTCCGTCCATGCGGCCACTGTCGGCGCCGGTTCGCTTACCTCTCGGTCACCGCTCGATACCTCTGCGCTACTGCGATCCGCCGTGACCTCCACAGATCTTTCCGCGCCGTCGCCGAGCGCGGAAAGAAACTCGGCAATGCTCAGGAGACGATCCTCGCGCGACAGCGCAAGGGCACGTGCGAACGCGACCCACTGCTGTGGCCTGAGTGACGCGATCGGCGCGGGAACGAGCCCCGCACGGTGCGCGTCGAGCGGCGAGTGGGCGTTAAACGGATGGCGACCGCACAACAGCTCGTACGTAAGACACGCGAGCCCATACACATCGTCGCTCGGCAGTGTCTCGTCGAAATCCGGACCCTGCTCATCCTCGACGTAGTAAGGCACAGTCGCGGGCAACTGCGCGAGCGGCACGTCGAGTAGCTTCACTTTGCGGTCGAGCGTCACGAATACGCCGGCCGGCTGGAGGCGCCCGTGCACCATTTGCTTCGTATGCAGATACCGAAGTGCCTCGCCCACGGCGGCGACGATTGGCAAGACTTCCCCCTGGGACAGGGCATCGGGAGCCGCATCGTCGAGGATCGCCCGCAAGGACAGCCCCTCGAGCAGCTCCATGACCACGTACAACGCGCGGCCTTCTTGGACGAGATCATAGATCCGCACGATGTTCGGATGCGGAGCCGCACTCAGCGCGGCGCAACAACGCACGAGCTGTGCAGCGCGGCTCGAGCCCGCCGCAATGCCGTCGACGAGTTGCACGGCGACGCGTCGCTCTATCCCGCAACGGCTACCGTTCAGATCCACTGCCTCGAAGATCTCGCCGAGCCTGCCATAGCCGAGCCTCGCCCCAGGCCGGTAGCGTCCGGCGACGAGTCGCGGCGTCTCGAGGGGGTCCGCTGCGTTCGCCGTACGCGCCACCTCGGCCGCCTGCCTGGGACGGTAAGGCCGACGCGCCAGAGTCTCGATGTAGCTATCGGTCATCGGAGCCACGCATCCCCGCCATTACGGCGAAACGCTAGTCGCGTTTTCGCTGACCGTTTTGCGCCCCGCCACCGCGTGGGCCACGGCCGCCTGCGCCGAAAGCCGGATAGGGTCGCGGATTGACAAGAAGCCGGTCGAGGAACAGATCGACGGACTGGGCCATGAGCTCGACGGCGTCGAGGGCGCTCGCATCGAACGCGTGTTGAGCTCCTTGAATCGCGGTCAGCGCCGTCGGCACACCAGCGGCCTTGAGCTTCGTGAAGAAACTCAGACTCGACTCGATCGGAATCGTGACGTCGTCCGTGCCATGGATGAAGATCGTCGGCGCGAAGTGGGCGCCGATATAGCTCCTCGGCGATGCCGCGGCAATGTTCTCCGGCGTGGCTTGCCCCTCGGCAAACAGGCCTTTGGCGATCTCCGCAGTGGCGAGCGGATACACGCCGACACAAGCATTGACGTCCGAGCTCACGCCAGGCGTGCCCTCCATTCCCTCGAACTCGTGCTTGCCGTTGGTGCCCGCCGCCATGAGCGCGAGCATGCCGCCGGCCGAGTACCCCGCGATCACGATCTTGTCCGTGTCGATACCGAGCCGGTCGGCATTCGCGCGCGTCCAGCGGATGGCGGCTTTCACGTCGTGGAGCTGCGCGGGCCACGAGGCCTGGCTCTGCAATCGGTAATTGGCTGAGATGCTCGTGTAGCCGCGCGCGCCGAGAGCCTTGGCGTCGTTAATGATGTAGCCGGCGCTCTTGCTGCCCGTGAAGAAGCCGCCGCCGAATAGGTGAATAATCCCCAAGCGCTTCGATGTCACGCCCTCCGGCGGACGATACGTGTCGAGCAGGAGCTCAGTGTCGCCGTCCTTGCCGAACACGATGTCCTTCTCTGCGCGCAAGTTGCCGATGTCCGGCGGCGGGCGCTGGGCGCTCGCGGACAGCGCCGCAAGCGCCGGCGCCGTCGCCAGAGATGCTTTGACGAAACCGCGTCTCGTGATCCGTGCCATTTCCTCGTTCCCCGTTTGTTGGCGATCGGGAGATCATACCAGAGGTCGCCGCAGGGACAGCGGGTCGGCACGTTGCCGTCTCACGACCTGTTTGACGAGATTGTTGCGTGCCACAACGAAATGTACACTCTGGTCACACAAGCCTGGAGAACAAGAACGACAATGACAAGGTACCATCCGCGATCGGCCATCGGCCTGTTTGCATTGACCTTGCTCGCTGTCGCGCTCACGGGCTGTGGCGGCGGAGGCGGCACGGCCACCGCGCCTGACAGCACACCGGATTCGTTCTCCTTCGCTCCCGTGGTGGACGCGTCGAAGAATTCCATGGTCGTTTCTGCGCCGATTGTCGTGCGCGGCACCGCGGCCGACACCGAGAATCCCGTCACGGCCGTGCGCATCAATGGTGTCGACGCCGTTTCGAGCGACGGTTACGCGACCTGGACCGCGACCGTGCCGCTCACGGCCGGCGAAAATACGCTCGTGCTCGAACTCGAAGACCGAACGCTGAACGCGATACGGCGGCCGCGTCGGTCGCCGTTGCGCTGAATCCGCTGCTCGGCTTCGTTTCGGGCATGACCTACGATGCGACAGAGGACAGGCTGCTAGTGGCGGATCCAACCGCGGCCGCCGTCGTCGCAATCGACCGGGCAACCGGCGCCCGGACCGTGCTATCCAGCAACGAAAAGCCGGATTCGACTGCACCGTTCGAATACATCCACGACATTGCGCTCGACTCCGTCGCTCCGACCATTTACTCGATCGAGGTCGACGCCGCCGGCAATCGCCTCTTGGCCGTGCACTCACAGCGCCCGACGACGGCATGACGCTCGATGCGAACGCCAGACTGCTGTATGTCGCGGACCAGGAGGTGGTTGCCGTGGTTGCCATCGACTTGGTCACGGGCGAACGCGTATTCGTTGCTCAATGAAGGCCAATCCACGGCGCAACGAGAGCACTACGCGACTCGCGGCACCTTGCCATCCACGGCTCGCTGATACGGCGCCGGATCCGGCGGCAAGAGCGGCGCATTGATGTAACGCTCATTCGCGTCCGTGTCCACGCTGTCGAGGTATAGGTCGCGAGCGATCGCGGACACGAGCCGCGGGTGATAAGCCATGCTCGGCACGTCACCCACCGGTACGCCGAAGCTCAACATCGCAGCAAGATTGAAGCAGTGGACGTTGCGCAGAAATTCCGCACCCGACCCCTGCTTCGGCAAGAACTCGAAGCCCGCACCAAGATATGGGTGAGCGGCGCCGGCGGCGTTCTCCTCGCCGGCCACTGGCTCGTAGCGGTCACCCCAGAGCGCGACGTGCTCGTGGATCCGTGCGAGCTCCGGCTGGGCGCCGAGGTCGATCCGGTAGCCGGTACCGGAGATCAAATAATCGAACCGCAGCTTTCTGCGCCCGGCTTGGGCGACGACCTTACCGTTGCCCGCCACCCCCACGTCGGCGAGAGAAGTGCTCAAGTGGATGTGGAAATTCTTGAACGCCACGGCGCGCTCGAGAGAGTCGAGTGGCACAGAGGCCGGGCGGCGATCGCCCGCCAAGAAATTTCGCCAACGCACGGTGTCGGGTAGCTCGTAGCTGAGCTCGCGCACGTTCGCAACTCCGCGGTCGGCCGGGGCCGGCCGCGGCGCCGCACCGGGCGGGGTCCCTTGATAGTCGACGTAGGATCGCCGATTGAACAGATGCACCTCGGCCGCACCGGCTTCGAGCGCCACGGCCGCCGCATCGAACGCATTCGAGCCTGCGCCGATCACGCCGACCACCTTGCCCGACAACTTCTCGACGGGAATATGGCCCGTCGTATGCGTCCACAGGGCCGACGGCAGCGCGCGTACGAAGCCCGGCAGGTTCGGCCCGCCCGCGCCCGCGTAGCCGTTGGCGAGCACGAGCTTGCGGGTGGTCTCGACGCGCGGCACGCCGGCGGACTCCAAGTGCAGGCGCAGCACATCACCTTGCGGCTCGACGTCGATCAGCCTCGTTCGATAACGAACCTCGGTATTGGTGATCTGCTGGAACCACGTCAAGTAGTCCGCCCAGACCAGACGCGGAATTCGGTCCAACGCGTCGAATGCCCCGGGGCCGTTCAGCGTCTCGTACCAAGCGCGCACACCCAGCGCAACGTTGCCGGCTTCGGGACCGGGCGTCATGGTCTTCGGCGTGCGCAGCTGGCGCATGCGCGCGATGGTTCGCCAGATACCGGCCTGACCGGGCTCCGCCCGATCGATGATATCGACTCGACCGACGCCGGCACGGCGCAACTGATGCCCCAGCGACATCCCGCTCTGACCGCCGCCGACGATGACGACATCGTGATCGACATCGGCACGTGCCCGGACCCAATTACCCGGATCGCGCCCGCCCCAACGCAAAACGCGGCTCGTCTGCGCATCGAGCTGCTCGCGCCCGACAACGCCGCCTCGCGCGTCCGGCGCCCTCTGGGGCTCCGCGACCTGTGACAGCGCAGCCGGCGCGCTCAGACCGCCGACCGTGAGCATGGCCGCGCCGCGGAACAAACTCCGCCGGTCGATCAAAGCGGCACGGCGTTGGCTGTCGGAGTCCGTTTTCTTCTGGTTGTCATTGGTCATCGGTGTTCCCCTCGATCTCGGCTCGGTCAACTACGGGCAAGTCAGTCGCCGCACAGTACCCAATACAGCGAGGCCAAAACAAGCAAGCGGCGGGAATCTCTTCGCCGCTGCACAACGGGCGCCCAACCCGAGAGTCGTCGGCGATGTAGTTTTTTCAGTCGTCGCCGACGCCTTTGCAAGACACCTCGACACGCGCGGCGCGAGCCCGAGCAAAACGACGGAGTACGGTCTGCGCGGCGCCCGATCATCGAGTCCCGCCGCGACTCCCATGGCGCTGTTTGTCTCGCGTCTGCGTTTGGCGCTGCCATGGTCGGCCTCGAGACCATTGGCACATACGTTGCAACCGATAGAACGAAGGAAAAAAGAATCTACAGGACCGTTATCGAACCCTTTACCAGGAGACGACCATGTTGAAGAGAACCCTCACTATCGGCAGCCTCGCGTTGATCGGGCTTCTGACAGGCGCGCCTGCGATGGCCCAACGCGGCCTCGAGCGACCCCCGGATTCGCGAACGTTCGGTGCATCGATCGTTGCGATCGATCGACAAGACAGAACGATCACCGTGCGCTTTCAGAAGAACGAGAAGATGGACACTTACCCCGTTGCAAAGAACGCCGAGTTCTATTACTTCGACGGCGCGATGGACATTCCGAAGTCGTTCGGCGATCTCACGGTCGGCGATACCGTGAAGCTCGAGTTCGGCGGCGTGAAAGGCGCGCCCACATTGAGCAAAGTCACCTCGAACAAGGAGCAAGTCTACGAGGTCGACCGACGATGAGCCCGCAGTTTCGGGCTCGACCGCGTGGCGGCCGCGCATTGAGGCGGGCTCGGACGGACACCCGAGTCAGTCGCCGCGCAGAACCGTTGCTGGATCGACCTGCGCCGCGCGGCGAGCCGGCAGATAGCTCGCCGCGAGCGCCACGAGCACGACAACGCCCGCGACCGCGGCCAGCGTGATCGGATCCGAGGGACCCACCCCGTACAAAAAGGAAGTCAACGCTCGCATCCCGGCGAACGCGCCGACGAGCCCGAGCCCGAGCCCGATCGCGACGAGCACCAAAGCGCCGCGCACGACCGCTCGCACGACGTTGGCGGCCTGCGCACCGAGCGCCATCCTGAGCGCGATCTCCGCCGTGCGCTGCGTGACCGCGTAGGCCAGCACGCCGTAAAGACCTACGGCCGAAAGCAACAACGCAAGCGCCGAGAACACGCCGAGCAACGTGAGTTGCGTGTCGCGGCCCGCCACATCGCCCTCGAGCACATCGCTCATCTTACGAGCCGACGACACGGGCTGCGCGGCATCGATGTCCCAAACCGCTTGGCGAACCGCCGGCGCAACCGCAAGCGGATCGCCCTGTGTGCGCACGACGAGATACTTGGGCCAGAAGAATGCGAACGTCACGGGAACCTGATCGCTCGACAGGTAGAACTCGGCCTCGGCCGAAACGTCGAGCCCCATTTGCCGCACGCTGCCGACGACCCCCACGATCGTGATCCACGGCGCATCCACGCCTTCGGGTCCGAACCGGAAGCGGCGGCCGATGGGGTCCTCGTCGGGGTAGAGCTGGCGCACCATCCGCTCGTTGATCAACGCCACGAGGGGCGCCTTCGCGTCGTCGCGCGCGCCGAGCAGGCGACCACGCAGCAGCGGCACGCGGAGCGTCTCGAAATAGCCGGGCGTCACGACGCGATCGCTAACGATCTGCTTCTGAGAGTCTGCGGGCCGCGGGGCAGGCCTGCCCTCCAAGGTGATGTAGGCACGCCCCCCCTTGAATAGGAGCGGCGCCGCATTCGTGTAACCCGCAGCGGTCACACCGGGTAACGTTCTCACGCGCTCGAGCACACGCCCATAAAAGTTCGCGCGCGCCGTCTGATCGGAATACGTGGTGGGCGACAGCACGGTTTCGGCCACTAACAGGTGATCAGTCGGGAATCCGGGATCGACCGCGAGTACGGCCGCATAGCTGCGCAGCAGCAAACCGGCCGCCGCGAGCAACACGACCGTAAACGCAATCTCGGCAACGACGAGTCCGTTGCGAAGCCCGCGGCTGCCGGTCGTGGTCGCCGCAGACGCGCTCCTCAGAACCACTCCGAAGTCCCAACGCGCCGCAAGCAGGGCGGGTCCGGCGCCGAACAACAGCACCGTCACGATCGCAAGCAGCGTCGTGAAAGTGAGCACGCGCCAATCGAGTCCGAGCTGCATAGCGTCGTGCAACGCTCCGGGTACGAGCCTACCGAGATAGCGAAACGAAAGCGTCGACAACGCGATGCCGACAACGACGCCGGCTATTGCAAGCACGGCACTCTCGGTCAGCAGTTGTCGCACCATGCGACCCGTTCGGGCACCGAGCGCCTTGCGAACGGCGAGTTCGCGACGGCGTTGCGCACCGCGGGCGAGCAATAAGTTCGCGACATTGGCGCACGTGATCAGCAGCAGCGTGGCGACGGCGGCAAGCAAAACGTACAGCGTCGGTCTCGAGCCTCGTATCAGATGCTCCCGCAAACCCGATACCGTAACGGTCGTGGCGTTGTCTCCGGCCCCCGTATCCCGGCGCATCTGACTCGTAATCGCGGCCATCTCGGCCTGAGCAGCGCCGAGCGAAACATCCGCTTTGAGCCGGCCGAGCATGTAAAAGATGTAGTTACCGCGCTCGGCGAGCTCGGTCGGCGTGAACGCCGCCGGCAGCCACACCGAAGTCTCTTCGCTCGGGAAGCGGAAGTACGGCGGCACGATGCCGATGACGGTCCGCTCGAGGCCATCGAGCGTAATCGTGTGGCCGATGAGAGCCGGGTCCGCACCGAAGCGCCGCTGCCAAAGCGTAGTGCTGATCACTGCAACCGGCTCGGCATCTGGCCCTTCGTCGTCGGCTGCGAAGGTGCGCCCGAGCACGGGTTGCAGGCCGAGGATCGAGAATAGATTCCACGTCGACCGCTGCCCCACGAGGCGCTCGGGCTCCCCGGTGCCCGTGAGGTTGTAAGTCATCGTTGCATAGATCGCGAGCCCGTCGAACGAGTGACTGCGCTCGCGCCAGTCGGCGGCATCGGCGAGGCTCGGCTCGAAACGCGAGGGACCGCCCACCGCGGCAGCGTTCTCCCAGATCATCACGAGGCGCTCGGGCGCTTCGAACGGCAAAGGTCTGAGCATCATTGCGCTCACGAGACTGAAGATCGCCGTATTCGCGCCGATGCCGAGCGCCAGGATCGTGATCGCCACTGCCGTGAAGCCGGGCGTCCCGCGCAGCGTACGCAGCGCATAACGGATATCTTGAAGCCAGTGGTCGAGCCCGTGCCCGGCGTGGGCGCGACGTCGTTCGGCGGTGCTCATGAGCCTAGTGATGCAACGTCCGAGCCAACCGTCGCAGTCTCGCGCGGCGAGCCGTTTTCGAGTCCGTCACGTGTCGCTCGCGGTCCCAGGAACGGACTCAGGAATCCCAGTCGGGGGACGCGCCCGCTCGCGGCGACGAACCGGTGGGCAGCGTCGAGCGCAGCTGGATGCCGTCGTGCTCGCGCAGCAGCTCGGCCACCCAATCGACGAAGACGCGCACCTTGTTCGAGAGATGTCGGTTGCGCGGGTACGTGATGTGCAGCGGCGCGGGCTCCGCAAACCAATCGCCCAACACGAGCTCGAGCGTGCCGCGTTCCACCCCTTCTTTTGCGATGAACGCCGGAAGCTGCGCTATGCCGAGCCCGGACTCGGCCGCAGCGACGTAGCTGTTCTCGTCCTCGAGCGCCAGGTCACTCGGGAACACAGCCTGCACACGCTCGCCGTCGCGCGAGAACGACCACTCGGCGACGGCGCCCGTGCCCGGCACGAATCGGTTGATGCACCGATGCTGCGCCAGATCTCGCGGATGCCGCGGCACACCTCGCGCCGCCAAGTACCTGGGTGCGGCGCAAGTCGCGAAATACAGGTAGCCGACGCGACGCGCGACGAGCGTCGCGTCTTCGACCTCGCCGCTCCAAACCGCGCAATCGATCCCTTCCTCGACGAGATCGGCGCGCCGCTCGTTGCATGCGAGCGCAAGCTCGATCTCGGAGTAGCGCGCAAACAAATCCGGCAGCGCCGGCACGATCACGGCGCGCGCCATGAGGGTCGGCATGTCGACGCGCAAGCGTCCGCGAGGCAGCGAACGGCGCTGCGCGAGCGATTCCTCCGTTTCCTGCACGGACGCGAGAATCGCGACGCAGCGCTCGTAGTAGGCCGCACCGTCCGCGGTAGCGCTCACGTGGCGCGTCGTGCGATGCAGCAACTTCACGCCGAGACTCGCCTCGAGCTTTTGCAGGAGCGTCGTCACGCTGGCCTTCGGCAGCCCTAGCCTTTCGGCGGCTCGGGTAATACCCCCGGTCTCGACGACTCTGACGAACACTTCCATGGCCAGCAGCTTGTTCAGCATATTGTTCCAATAAATGAATAGACAATTCGTCTTTTAGTCAATTGTTATCTTTTTTATATCTAATAGAGTGGCCCAACGAAGTCCACCCCCGAGGAAAACGCCATGACGGAGCTTGTCCAAAACGTGACCGATACGACCTTCGAGGCGCAGGTGCTGACCTCACCCGACCCCGTGCTCGTCGATTTCGCGGCCAAGTGGTGCACGCCGTGCCGAATGATCGAGCCGCTCGTCGTCGAGTCGGCGAAGACCTACGAGGGACGCCTGAAGGTGGTGCGGCTGGACGTCGACGAGAATCCGGCAGCCGCAAGCCGCTATCACATCCGCAGCATTCCGGCGCTACTGCTGTTCAAGAACGGCGCCCCGGCCGCAACGCATGTCGGCGCACTGGGGCAGCGCCAGCTCGCGGAGTTCGTCGAGCCCCACCTGCGCGACCCGTCGCCCGCGCAAGCAACCTATTCAGCGACGGCCAACGGCCGCGGCCCATAACGAGGCTCCGCCCGGTCGAGCTCGAGCGCGCCCAAGTCGGGCGCTCGACCCGTCATGTCATCCGTGATGCTCGGCAACGACTCGCCCTTGTCGATCGCGGCGGAATCGGGCTTCGGATGGAAGTCGAAATCCTTGGCCTCATAGAGGCGCTGCGGATCCGATTTCGCCGGCATCCCGGCCTTCTCGAAAACATCGTAGTCGACGGCCACGCTATGGCGCTCGTTCCCCGTCGCCTTGCGATATCGCTCGAGCGAATCGAACTTACGCGTCACGAGCGCGTGCGAATAGTCCGCCTTCTGATCGAACGCCGGCGAGCTCCACTCGAACGCATCGGCCGTGCCGGGGTTGGGCCGGAAACCGTTGTAATCCGACGTCGAGTAGTTCGTGTACGTGCGCAGATTGAATACCGGGTCCGCCCACCCGTCGCCTAGAAACAGGTTGTTGCGAAAGTGCACGTTGGATACGGGGCCAAGCAGATTACCCTGGCCGAAAAACGTGTTCTGATAGACGAGAATCCCCGAGCCGCCGTCGAAAAGCTTGAGCGGCCCGCCCGACGTCGTGTTGTAGACGATATTGCGGAAGAAATAGGACGGCCCGCCGAAAGTCGGTTGTGCGCTCAAGCCTCCGGCCGCCGAGTTGAAGCAGCGATTCTCGAACACGCGGATGTTGTGCGCACCGCCGTCGGCTTCGATGCAGTTGTCGTCGATGTTCGTGAAGTCGTTGTTGTAGAAATCGATCGCCACGGGCACTCGATCGGGATCGTCGCTCGGCGTGCCGTAAGTCGCGATGTCGATGCCGTCGTGCCAGTTCGCGACGTAGTTGTAGGCGACGACGTGCCCCTGCCCGTAGACCTTCACGGCGTATTCGGAATCGATGAGCGGCGGGAAGCCCGGGAAGCCGCTCCAGACGTTCGCGGGAAACCAACCCAGGAGCTTCGTCGGATCGTGCCGCCCGATGAACACGTTATCGGCGATGTAGAAATCTTTCGACCCCGCCCAATCGTCCTGAACGCCGCGGCCCACGTCCTCGATCCGCGAGCGGACCAAGGTGAATCCGCTGGAGCCGACGATGTTCTTGAATCCCAGCAGGAAGCCGACCTCGGTGTTGCGCACCGTAATCCCTTCGAACGTGACGTAGCTGGCGCCGAGCAGATTGAAGAGGTTGTAGTTGCCGTCTCCGTCGAACACGACCTCGCCGTCGCCCGCCGCCTTGATCACGATCGGCCGATCGGGCGTGCCGCTTTGCGTAAGGTAGTAAGTGCCATCGAACTCCGTGCCGTAATTGACGATCTTCGGATCGAAGCCGCCGTAGTTGAGCCGGTGGTCCTTATAGACGCCCGCATGCACCAAGATCACGTCGCCGGGCCGCACGCGCGGCGGAAACACATTCGAATGATCGGATTGGTCGAAGCCCGTGTAATACGCGGCCAATAACCCCGTGAAAGCGGGTTGCTGCTTCGGACCCTCGAAGCCCACGGGATAGACGTGATAGACGTGCCCGCCAGCGGCCTCGCGCGGCACTTCGCGCGTGCGCACAGTGAGCGTGCGCTCGGCCTCGCCGGCCACGCCGTCCGGATCGCTGAGCACGAACCGGCACTCGTACTGCGTGCCGGGGGCGAGATTCAGAATGCTGCCCGCGAACATGTTCTCGGCCGTGTAGGCATAGAACGTTCCCGTGCCTTCGCGCGGCCGCCCACCGAGCACGGGTTCGTTTTGCAGCCGAAAGAGCGGCAACCCACGATGCCACTCTCGCTCACCGCGCTTGCGGTACGTGACTTCGACGCTCGCGTTGCGATTGTCGTCCCCCGCGATGCGCCACTCGAAACCCAGCGACAACAACGTGGGCCGCTCGACACGAAACTCGCCGGCCGTGACACCGGACTCCGCGCGCGAAACCGCTGGCCACACCGAGACAGCGCCGACCAGCAGTGCGCCCGCGATACCGATCAGGCAGCGCAAGTCAGTCCCCCGCGTTGACGTCGATGCCCGGGCCGAACGTGTCACGCACGCGGGTCGCGGCCAGCGCCTTGCCGGCGTCGGTCAAATCGGGCACGTGCCCATTCGGCGGATCGACGACGAGCGAGGTATAGCCGAAGGTCCGCACGCCCCATTCGTGCTGCAGGAACGAGCCGACTCGACGGTCTGGTCACGCCTCGTCGGTGCCGCACGGGCTCTCAGAACGTTGACCATGAACGTCTCCACGACCGAGCGATGCGACGGCACGGATCCCCACATGCCGACCGCACGCGCTGGAGCCATTGGCCACGTGAACGACGCCCGGCGCCTTCTACGGCGCCGGGCGCGTGCGAAATCAGTTCCGTGCCGGACGCGGCGGATTCTTCATCGCCGAGTCCCAGTGCTCCTGAATCATGCCGTTCTCGACGCGCACCATGTCGAACCAAAACGCCGGATACACGGTGTTGGCCCGGTCCGGATCCTTGCGCATCTGCTTGATCATGTAGAACACGTACGGCCCGTTCGCAATGATCAGAGTGGGTTTGTTACGCCACTCGCCCGTAAGCGGCTGCGGCTTTGCGAAGCGGCTGAAAAAATCCACGAAGGCCGCACGGCCCGTCGGCACGTTCGGATTGTGCTGCAGGTACGTGGGCGCCATGACCTTCTCGGCGAGCTCGAGGTGCCCGTATTGCAGAATGTCGCGCATCTCGACGTTCGCGATCTCGATGTTCTTCTTCTCCTGGTCGGTGAAGTCGAACTTCACGGCATCGTAGATCGTACCGTCCGGCGCAGCGCCGCGCGGTGCGCCCGGAACCTTCTCCGCGTAGTCCCAATGCTCCTGAACCTTGCCGTTCTCGAAGCGCAGCAGGTCGTAGGTGTTGTACTTATAGGTCTTCGAGGCGTCGGCCGGATCCTTGCCCTCTCGTTCCCAGACCAGCAGCACGAAGTCGCCTTTCGCAAACTTGACTACCGGCTCGCTCGCTAGCTTGTCGGGAATCGGATTGATGGGCGGCCCCATCCTCTGGAAGAACGACACGAAGCCCTGCCGGCCCGTCGGCACGTTGATGTTGTGCTGGATGTAGTTGTCGTCCTGGTACTTCGTCGTGAGATCGAGGTGCCGTCCCTGAATGCACTCGCGCCACCAATCGAGCACGTGTTGCAGATTGGCCTGCTCCTGCGCCGTCATCGATTGCGCCGCGGCCGGCATGGCCACTGCGATCATGAGCCCGAATGCGAGTGCGAGCTGCGCTATCGTTGAAGTTCTCATCGCGCCTCCAAAGCGTTGAAATGCCGCCGACCGTCCCCCTGACGCGCGTGCGCTCCGTGCATCGTAATCGCAGGGCGCTCAGGAGCCAACCGCAGCGGGTCGCGATCGACGAGCCGCCGCAACGCTCGCCAGCTAGGGCAGCCCGAACACTTGAATGCGGCTCTGATCGGCCGCGCCCGGCCAGATGCGCGACTTCATGCCCGACGCGACGCCGATTCGCTGGCGCCCGCCGACGGCATAGCTCACGATGCCGCCGCCGATCGATTGGCCGGTATCGAGCCGCCAGAGCACATCACCCGACTCGGCATCGAAGGCACGCAAAGAGCCCTTCAAGTCGGCACTGAACACGAGGCCGCCGGCCGTCGGCGTGACGCCCGCGAGCACGGGCGCGGGCGCCTCGAACTTCCAGCGGACGGCACCCGTGTCGGCGTCGAACGCCGTGACCCAGCCCTTCGCTTCGTCGGGCGGCCCCTGAATGTTGGCCGGGTCCGTGGAGCCGAACCAGATCGCGCCCGGCTCGGGCACCACGGGTTCCTGCTGCAGCTGCACCGTCGCGCACCAATCGACGGCACCCGTGAACAGCGTGTTCGACGCCGGATCGAACGCCGCCCCGTTCCACTCGTTGCCGCCCTGAATGCCGGGGCAAAAGCGCACCGGGGCCGTGCGCGAGAGCGGCACGTCGACGTTCTCGCGCGTCGTGGTCGCCGATTGATAAATGATCGGCAGCCGTGCCGACAAATCCGCCGGCGCTTGCGCACCCATCACCCGACCCCGGTCGAGCACCGACAGCAGCCCGTCCTTGTTCGCCGAGGCCACGATCGCGCGGCCCGCCGCGCGTGACGCCGAGCGCAGGTGGGCTGTTCACGTCCCAATCGTGCGTGTCGCGCTTGACGATTTGGTTGTAGCCGAGCATGCGCCCCGTGGCCGCATCGAGCGCAATGATCGAGTTCGTATACAGGTTGTCGCCGCCGCGTGCTTCGGCGTCGAAGTCGGGCGCCGGGTTGCCGGCCGGAACGTACAGCACGCCGTGCTCGGCATCGAGCGTAAACGACGTCCAAAACGCACCGCCCGTGATGGGGTAGCGGTCCGCGTTCGGCCACGTGGCGCGCACGGCAGGGTCGTTCGGCACGACGTCGAACCGCCACACGACGTGACCGTCCTGTGCGTCGAACGCATAGACGTGCCCCGTGACACCGGTCTGATCGCCACCCGCGTGGCCGATGAACACGAGTCCGTTGGCCGCAACCGGCGCCATGGGCATCGTGAGCCCCGGCACCTTCACGTCGATCTCGCGATCCCAAAGCGTGTGACCGTCCGTGGCGTCGAGCGCCAGCACGTGGCCGTCCGACGTGCCGCGGAACAAACGTCCGTCGAGATACGCAAAGCCGCGATGCACTCCGAGTGCCGACGGGCGCTCGAGCGGTCGCTCGACTTGCCACTTCTCGGCGCAAGTCGCCGCATCGATCGCATACGAGCGCGTCTCCGTCGTGAAGTACATCGTGCCGGCAACGACGATCGGGCCGGTTTGCAGCGCCGACACCTCGGGCAACGTGTAGGTGCACACGGCCGCGAGCTGCGCGACATTGCCGCGGTCGATCTCGTCGAGCGGCGAGAACCGGTCGCCGGCGAGCGTGCGGTTGTACGACGGCCAGTCGGCCGGATCGACGGCCGGCACGGACGCGGCGGCCGCCGCCGGCGCGCTCGACGAAGCGCTCGGTGTCGGCGCGGGTCCGCCGTTGCAGGCGACCAGCAAAAGGCAAGAGACGGGCACAACGAGGATGAGCACTGAGTTCCGCATCGCGGTCTCCGTTTTTATAGACGTTCGGCCGCCTCTCGGCGGCACCTCACGGCACCCTCACCGGTCCTTCGCCGGAATGCCCCTACCGCGTCAGTGACGCTCGCTGACCAGCCCCGGCGCACAACCGTCGCACGGCGCAAACGGGGTCAGAAAGAAGTTGTTCGGGTCGGCGACGAGCGCGCCCATGAAGTTCGGCGGTATCGGCACCGGGCCACCACCGTCGGACACCACCTTCAAACCGGCGTCGCGCATTTTGGCGACGAGCGGCTCGAGGTTCTCGGCACGCAGCTGCAGGCGTGCGGCACCGCGATCCTGAATCCGCATATGCAACGGCTGCCGATCCACGCCGTCGTACTCGACGAACTCGATGGAAATTCCGCCGCCCGGCGCGTGCGCGACGGCACGCTTGAACTCGGCATGCGACAGACCGGTCAGGGCGCGCATCGCCGAATCCGCACCCAGCGATTGCACGCTCTCGACGGTGAAGCCGAGCACGTTCTTGTATACCTCGACCGTGTGATTCAGATCGGCAACGGCGATGGACGGACGCAGCTCCGTGATCGTCGCGCTACCTGCCGGCGGCGACGCCGGCTCGCGCAGCTCGATATACCGGCCGTCGACGTCCCGAATCAACACGGATTTGTCGCCATCGGCGAGCTTCACCGGCGCACCGCCGGGCGTCGCAATCTCGACATGCGCTCGGCGCACTCGCTCGAGCGTCGCATCGAGGTCGCGGACCACGAATACCAGTGTCATCGCACCCGGATCCTGCAGCCGCAACGCGATCGTGGTGTGCGGGACGTTCTGAATCTCCATGAGCTCGAACCGGACCGGAGTGTCCGGAATGCGGGCCATTTTGTGCCGCTCTTTCGCGCCGTGAATGTCGAACATCGCGTAAAGCTGCGCGTTGGACGGGTTGTATGGCCGCGCACCGGACTCGGGCAGCGGCGGCACGTCCATGCCGAAAACGTCGTGGTAGAACGCGAGCGATCGGTCCATGTTCTCGACGAACCCCGTCACGACGCCCGTCCCGATGACTTTGCCTTCGCCGGACCCATGTTCCGCGGACTGCGCGAGGCATTGGGTCGAAAGACCCGAGAGTGCGAGCAGGCCGCACGCGACCCCCAAGGCGTTATTGCGCAGGTTCTGGGCGATCATGTCTTCCTCCGACGATAGGCCGATGCAACGGTGTGCGCAGTATGGATCGACGATTGCGCCGTGGCTACTTCGGCCAACCGGCGTCGGTCAGTCGACGCCATAGTGATGGTACGCGGTTTTCACTTGCGTGTAGCGCAGCAGACCCCACTTGCCGTCCTCGCCGCCCATGCCCGACTCCTTGTAGCCGGCGTGATGCGCGTGGATGGACTCGCCCAGCGTGCGGTTGATGTAGATCTCGCCGAAATCGAGCTCCTCGACGGTCTTCATGACGGTAGGGTAATCGCGACTGAACAAATACGCGGAAAGACCGTACCGCGATGCGTTGGCGATGCCGACCGCTTCCTCGATCGAGTCGATTCCGAGAATCGGCGTCACGGGCCCGAAGGTCTCCTCGATCATCACGCTCATCGCGGGGGACACATCGCGCAGCACGGTCGGCGCGAACCAGTAGCCGGCCGCAAAGTCGGCCCCCTCGGGGCGACCGCCGCCGGTGAGCACGGTCGCGCCCTCGCGCAGCGCGAGCGCCACGGCGGCCGAGGTCTTTTCGAATTGCGCCGCGCTCACGAGCGGGCCCATCTCCGCACCCTCGAACGGGTCGCCTACGCGCAGCGCCGCCGCCGCGGCCACATAGCGCTCGGTGAAGGGCTCGAGCAGATCGCGGTGCACGAGCACACGCTCCGCGGCCGTGCAGACTTGGCCGCAGTTCGTATGCCGCGCGGCCACGATGGCCGGCACGGCGAGATCGAGATCGGCGTCCTTCCACACGATGGCCGGCGCCTTGCCGCCGAGCTCGAGCGAGACCCGCGTCAAGTGGGCGGCCGCGCGCGCCATTACGGCCTTGCCCGTATCCCGATGGCCGGTGAACGAGACGAGCGACGTCAGCGGGTTGTCGACGAGCGCTTGGCCGGTCTGCCCAGCGCCCGTGACGAGGTTGATCACTCCGGCCGGCAAGTCGAGATGCTCGTCCAAGAGGCGCACGAAGGCCATCGTCGACAGAGGCGAAATTTCGCTGGGCTTGATGACGACCGTATTGCCCGTCACGAGCGCCGGCGCGAGCTTGCGGCACAGCACCGCGAGCGGGAAATTCCACGGGCAAATGGCTGCGACGACGCCGAGCGGTACGCGCAGCAGATGGATAGTTTCGCCCGACGCATCGCCGGGCAGTATTTCCCCTTCGAGTCGACGGTCCCACTCGGCGTTGTAGCGCAGAAACCCCTCGGCAAACGACACCTCGGCGCTGGCTTGCGCGAGCGGCTTGCCGACTTCCTGTGAAATGAGGCGAGCGAGCAAATCGCGATGGGAATGGACGAGATCCGCGGCGGCGCGAATGAACGAGCCCCGCACCGACGCGGGCGTCTTGACCCACTCCCGTTGGGCGGCTTTTGCCGCCGACAACGCGTCGTTCACTTCGCTCGCCGTTGCACTCGCTGGGGAAGCAAGCACGCTCTCGTTGCGCGGGTCGTATACGCCGATCGACGGACCGGACGCAGTGCGCCACGAGCCTGCGATGTACAGTGGGGTCTCAGTTCCAGCGATGCTCATTCGAATCTCCAGCTTCCGCGCAAAGCTAAAAGTATCCCACGCCGTTCAAGACACGGCTAATCGGAAGATGGCGCTATGCAGCGGATCGGGATCGCGGCAACGAGCGTACGGAGCGACCGGGCTCGCGCGGCCGGAGGCGTTAGCGCGTACACTGACCCGAGGCCTCGTATCCACTGTCCGAAGGGAAACCGTCCATTGACCGACGCACCGATCGAAGACTCCGCCGCCGAGGCCCGGACACTGCTGGCGACCGCCCATTCCGAGCTCGTCATGGCATCGAAGGTGGCCGTGGGTAACGATGGTAAGACGCTACTCGGCGCGGCGGCGGCGGCCGAGCTCGCGGCCGAATGCCTGATGCCGCCGAACGCGGACACGGCAACCGCGGAAAGCAGTTGCCGCGAGGCGCTTGGGCTCGCGAAAGAAACACGCTCCTATGCCCAGGGCGGCACCATCGCCAATCTGCTCGATCCCGCCAAAGAGAAGCTCGAGCGCGCGCTCGAGATTCTGAGCGCCTGACGTCCGATCGGCAGCGCTCACGCCCCCCCCGATCGCGCGTCCCTCACGAGTCGCGCGAACGGGCCGGTGGCGCGCTAGAATGTCGCGTCGCACGCGCCGGCTCGATGGATCGACGATCGAGTGTGAGACTCGCTGCATTCAACAACACCCTTCGGGAGGCACCATGACCTCGACGTTTTTCGGCCCCGGCAAGTGTTTCGGTCTTCGTGCGTTGACCCTCGCGAGCGGATTCGCCCTGCTCGCATGCGCCGGGCCCAACGCCTTTGCGCAGCCAAAAGAACTGACGCCCTTCGTCTTGGAGCACGACGCAGTGACCCCGCCGCTGCTGTTTCGCGAAACGTGGCAGCAACCGCCTCACGAGGGGCCGCTCAACGACGAGAATCGCCGCATCACGAAGGCGGCGTTGACCAACCCGGACCTCGCGCTCCAGCTCTACGGCACGGACGCGGCCGACATACAAGTGACTTCCCACAACGGTATCCCGGATCTGTGGAACGGCTTCACGACGTCGCCCGTGGCGTTGACCGTGAAGTACAAGGGCGGCTATGTCGATTTGACGGGGCTCACGAGGATGCGATGGCGGACGCGCACCGAGAACCTTCACGTGCTCCACCCGGTCGTGAAGCTCGCCGACGGCCGGCTGCTCGTCGGCAGTCAGACCTTCGAAAGTCCGCAGCGGCGGATGACGGGACCGGCCGGTTACACCGGCAATTTCGTCGTGTCCGAGGTGACGTTCGGCGACCAACGTTGGTTCGAGCTCGATCCGCAGAAGGTCGTCGTGAAACTCGAGGTGGATCACCCGGACCTGAGCCGCGTGGACGAGATCGGCTACGTCGACCTCATGCCCGGCGGCGGACACGGCACTGCCGGCTGCACCAATGTCTCATGGATCGAGGTGTACGCGACCGCGCACAAACGTTGAGTAGCCGCAAGGCTGCTAACGAAGCGACGCAGGGAATCGTGCCTCGCTCATATTCGCGTCGAGCTGCACGCCGGCGCTGTTGATCGCGTAGGTTGCACTGCGAAAGGCACCGAAAGTGAACAGCATGTCGAGCAGCTGCTGCTCCGAAAGGTCTTTCGCCAGCGCATCCCACGTAGCGTCGGTTACCGCATCGTCGCGATACAGCTCATCGGCGGCACGCAGCAATTGCGTCTCGAGCGCGTTGCCGCCCGGCGCGGCGGCACCGGCAATCACGCGCTCGACGTCGGCGTCGTCCATGCCGACGCGCCGGCCGATGCGCGAATGCGCAGCCCACTCGTACTCCGACCGACACAGCACGCCCACACGCATGATCACGAGCTCGCGATCGCGCGCCGGCAAGGCGTTGTGGTCGCGCACGTGTGTCCCCACGGCGTTACGTAGAGCGTCGGCGGGCGGATTGCGCGCGAACGTACGAAACACGTTCGCGCTCCCCAGGCCCGGACCGGTCGGCGGCAGCGGATCGATGCGCGGCGCCTTGCCGACGAGCCGCACGTTGGTTTGCCGCGCAGCGGGCGCGTACGTGATGCCGGCAGGCAAGCGGTCCGTAAGCTCGGGCTCAATAGCGATGCGCAGCGTGCGCACGAACGTAGCATGCATCGAGATCTCGCCGACGCCGTAGAGCAGATCCGTGAGCTGATTCGCGTCGTAGCGCTTCGCGAGCACGGCCCAGGTTGCATCGCTCACAAAAGCGTTGACGTGCAGCTCGTCGGCGGCCCGCAGCAGCGCGGCGTCGAACGGCTTCCAACCCGGCGCATCGGGCCCGTGCGCGATGCGCACAAGATCGGCGTCGCTCAAGCCCACACGACGTGCAACGGGCGCGCGTTGCGCCCACAGATAATCGGAGCGCGTAAGCCAAGCCGTACGCAGCCACAGCAGCTCGCGATCGCGCGCCGGCAGCGTCGACTTCGTCAACAGAAACTCGGTGTACGGCAGCATCGCGCTCGCGAGCGCCGGGTAGCGCAGGTAGGTCGCGACGGCATTGCGCATGCCGAGATCGGCAAACTGCGCAACGAGCGCACGCCCGCCGTCGTCGAGGTCAGCGGCCGCACGCGGCTCTAGGCGCGGCGCCGCACCGACGGCAAGCGGCGCAGCAAGCGCGACAACGACGAGAAACGACATTTCAGCCAAACGGCGTGGATTACGGCTCAACTTTCGTTACCTCCGGCGACGACGATCTCGGACTATAGCCGAAGACGCCCCTGCGGCGATTCACCGCTCGCGCGCGCGAGCTACTCGGGCGGCGGCGTCAGCGTGAATTTGCCGTCGACGATCGGGTTGCGCTCCTCGCCTTCGCAGTCCTCGTACACCATGCGCTGGATGTTGGTCACACGCTGGTACTTGCGCGTCAGATGCCAAGGCTCCGTGAGGTTGGCCGGATCGATGATCGTCATTCGATCCTCCAAGTGGTCCTCGTCGATCATGCGAATTCTCTCGACGAAACGCGCGTCCGGGCTCAGGAACGCGACCGTCTGCATGTCTTCGATTCCGCCGAACGCATTGACGGCCGGCCCCTCGCGCCCCGGGAAGGCCGACTTGACCGCAATCGTGTCGATCACGAGCGTGTCCCCTTCCCAGTGGCCGATCGAATCGCCCCAGCGCGTGGCCCACAGGTCGTCCTTGCCGGGGTGCGCCCGACCGTCCGTGTAGACGTGGCGAATCTCGCGGCTCGAGAAGATCAACGCGGTCTCTTTCGGCGTCGGCAGGATCTCGAACATCAACGGCGACTCGATCATGAGCGTGGGGTAGCCGAAAGTGCAGGCCCTCACGGCCCCGCCCGGATCGACGCCCGCGCGCATCGCGGCCATGGACTTGTGCTGCGCGGCGACCACCTTGTCCACGGCGGCCTGCGACTCGGGCTTGAGCGGCGGTGCCCACTGCAACTCTTTCAATACTTCATCGAGCGATTGGTAGAAGCCGCCGTCCGGGCTCGGGACCGCTCCCACGTTCTCCCACTGACCGCTCCAATCCGGCAGCTGCTGTGCCGATGCGCCCGTCACCGCGACGCCGCCGAAAAGAAGCGCCGACGCCGCGCGTGCCCAGCTTCGTAAATTCATGATGTCCGTCCCCTACTTCGTCGGTGCCGAGCCGATCAAGGGGCCTTTCGGCCCGGTGCCCGACAGGTATTGGCCGCCCTTGATGCCCTCGCGCATGGGGTGGATGTCGAGCGTGAGCTCGTCGCCGGGCTTCAACGTGCCGGGCCGCCACCCGGCGCGCGCGAGATGCTCGGGGCTCGTCATCTCGATGCTCCACTCCTCGTCCACCCCGCGCTCGCTCTTGACGAGCAGCTGGATGAAGACGTGCGGATTCGTCCAGCGGAAATCCTTGACCGCACCGTGCACCGTGACGGTTTTCGACAAATCGAACATCGCGAACGAATGGTGGGCGAACGTCGACGTCGACGTGAGCATGAGCGCAAGCGCGAGCACGATGGATGCGTGATTCAGCAATCTGGTCATTCGCACGGCAACACCCCCGGCAGCTACGTCTTCGGCGCAGGATGGATGTCATCCACCCAGTGCACTTCTTCTGGCTCTTCGACAACGGGCAGATCGAGGTTGACGACGACCGGCTCCTGCCCCGAACGGCAGAGCACGCAAAACAGCGGCTCGCAGTCGGATGCGTTGATCTCCTGGTGCGGGACATACGGCGGCACGAAGATGAAATCGCCGGGACCCGCTTCGGCGACGAACTCGAGCCGCTCGCCCCAGCGCATGCGCGCTTTACCGCTCACCACGTAAATCACGCTCTCGACCGGACCGTGATGATGCGCGCCGGTCTTGGCTTTCGGATGGATGGTGACCGTGCCGGCCCACAGCTTCTCCGCGCCCGTGCGCGCGGTCGTGATCGCGGCGGCGCGGTTCATCCCAGGCGTCTGCGGCGTGTTGATATCGAGCTCGCTGGAATGGACGATGCGTACGCCGTCGAGCTTCCACTGCGGCTGTTGATCGCGGGCCATGGCGGTGAGGATAGCGCAGCGGCCCGATTTCGTCAGTCGTTGATGCCTTCTTGGACGATCGCCTCTTCCGTGATCTCCTCGGTCAGCGCGTAATCGGGCTGCCCGATCAAGCTCGTCCGGCGCCAGCCGCCTTGCGCAAACCAAAGGGCCGCAACGCAAGCGATCGTGACGTTGGCGACCGGAAACGCCCACCACAGGCCGACCTCGCCGAGCGCGGTGTGCTTGGAAAGCACGTAGGCGATCGGAAATTGCAGCACCCACAGCGACACCATCGCGAGCACCATGGTGTTGAACGTATTGCCGGAGCCGCGAAACGCGCCGCCGAGCGTCTGCTGCAGACCGATGAAGCCGAAAGACAGGGCCATCAGATGCAGGAACTGCGTGCCGCCGGCAATCACGTCCGGCGCGCTCGGCACGAAGAATCGAATCAACGGCCTCGCGAAGACGAAGCACAGTAACCCGACGAGTTCCAAAACTACGAAGCCGAAGGCTGCGCTGAGCCAGGCAATCCTCGACGCGCGGTCCGTGTTGCCGGCCCCGATGTTCTGGGCCACGAGCGTCGATGTCGCCATGGACAGTCCCATCGCGGGAATGATGACGAAGCTCAAGATACGTGTGCCGATGCCGTAAGACGCGATCGTGCTCGTGCCGAAAGTCGCGACGAGGAAAGTCATGACCGTCAGGCCGAGCGCGCGGGTCGATTGCTCCATCGACGACGGCAATCCGAGGCGCACGACTTGGTCCATCAAAGGCCAATCGGGACCGAAGTCGCGCAGCTTCAAATGGATACCGAAGTGCCCCTTGAACAGGGTCGTCATGCCGACAGCCGTCGCGATCGCCTGCGTGATGATCGTGGCATAGGCAGCGCCGGTCACGCCGGCCCCGGAAATCGGCCCCCAGCCGAAGATGAACAGCGGGTCGAGCACGAGGTTCAACAACACGGTGCCGAATACGATGTAAACGGGTGCCCGCACTTCGCCGATGCCGCGCAAAACCGACTGGTAAACGAAATAGCCGAAAGTGAACGGCAGACCGAGGAACGAGACCTGAAGATAGCGCGTGGCATCGCCCAGCGTCGGCGGCATCACCCCCATGAGCTCGAGCGCTCGTGCCGACAGCCCGTAGCCGACCGCCGAAAGCAACACGCTCACGACACCGACCATGAGCAGCGTCTGTGCCGTCACGTGATTGACCTTCGCGGCATTGCGCGCGCCGACATACTGCGCGACGAGCACGGAACCGGCCACGGCCAACCCGCCGCCGAGCGCGATCATGAGAAAGATCAACGGGAAGCTCACGGACACGGCAGCGACGGCCTCGCCGCCGAGACGGCCGACCCAGAACGTGTCTACCAATTGATAGGCGGTCTGCAGGATATTGGCGAAGACAATCGGCACGGACAGAGCAACGAGCGAACGCAGAATCGAGCCTTCCGTCAGGCGTCGTGCGTGATGTGTTGCCGATCGTTGCACCGAATGCTTCCGCAGTGATCCCGAGAGCGCAGCCGGTGACTATATCAGGAAGCTGCAACCCGCCTCCGCCGGGTCACAGTGTCGTTCGGCACGCCGTAGTTTCCGCGGAAACATAGCGATTGGCCGAACTTGCGTCCGCGCCAGGAGCGCGCCATACGCGTAGCTCAGCCTACGGGCCCTTTAGGAATCTCAAATAGAAGGCTGCGAAGACCAAGACAATCCCGACGTTCGCCATCAACCGTTCCCAGAATCGATTCCTGAAGAACAGTACGTCTACGCCCACGACAACGGCGATCAACAGCACTGTGTAAATCACCACGGACAAGTTCCTCGTCACTTCAAACACCCCCGACCCTATCGAGCAACGCCGGACACGCTGGAACGTTCAACGAGGACTCTGCCGACGACCACAACCGTTGCGATCCTCCGGATTCTAACCGCGAATGTCCCGCTTGGGGCATAGCGGGGAGAGCTGAAGAATCGATCACGGTACTCGCGAGCTCGTCGTTCGCCGTCGACGACTTCCGGCATTGAAAAGCCGCCGCCTCACGCCGATACTCCCCATTCGAGACTCGAGCGGAAACGCCAATGAATACGAACACTCCCCGCCCTTTCGGACGTCTCCTCGCCCTCGTTCGCGCCGCGCTCCTGGCGGCGTGCGGTCTATCGCTCGCTGGCTTGCCGGCTATCGGCGGCGCGGCCGAATCGATGAAGATCGGCATCGTCGGCGCAGGCAAGATGGGCGGCACGCTGGCGGAGCTTTGGGCCAAAGCCGGCCACGAAGTCATGATTTCGTCGCGCCACCCCGAGGAGCTCGAGGCACAAGCGGCGGCCATCGGATCGAAGGTGCATGTCGGCACCGCACGCGAGGCCGCCGGGTTCGGCCCCGTCGTGGTAATCGCGATGCCCTACGGGCAATGGCCGAAAATCAGCGACGAGATCAAATCGGCAACGGCCGGCAAAACCGTGATCGACCTGACCAATCCGTATCCCGACCGCGACGGCCCGATGGCCGAGCAGGCACGCAAAGAAACGACCGGCGTGGCGGATCCGAAATACTTGCCGGGCGCCCACCTCGTACGCGCCTTCAACTCCATCATCTGGACGAATCTGCGCGATCTCGCGCACCGCGCCGGAGAGCCGGTCGCCATCCCGGTCGCCGGCGACGACATGCACGCGGTGGACGTCACGAATCAGCTCGTCCGCGACGCGGGTTTCGAGCCGGTCATGGTGGGGTCGCTCGATCGCGCGCGGCTCTTCGATGTCGACACGCCCACGTACGTAAAAGTCATGACCGCGGCCGAGCTGCGAAAAGCGCTCGATCTGCCGACACACTGACCCGACGTCGGCCGTCTCAGCTCACCGGCCAAGATGTCGTAGGCGATCGCCAGATCGATGAGCGGGTTTCGGCCCGGGCTCGGCCGCCACTCGTGCGCGACGAATCCGTCGTAACCCATGTCGACGATCTGCTGCGCGATGAAGCGATAGTCGAGCTCGTTGTGGTCGATCTCGCCGCGCGTCGGCACGCCGGCCACGTGCACGTGGCAGATGAGTCCCAAGTTGTCGCGCATCGTGCGCACGACGTCGCCGTTCATGATCTGCACGTGGTACATGTCGTAGACGATCTTGATGTTCGGTGAGCCCGTGCGCCGGCACACGTCGAAGCCCCAGTCGATGTCGTCGAAGACCTGATCGGTGCGATTGTCCTTGCGGGACCTTCGAGTTCGTGATCTCCATGCTCACGTAGACGCCTTTGCGCTCCGCGTACGGCGCGATGCGCTTCAAGATCTCGACGGCGTTGTCCGCGCCCTGCTCGCGCGACATGCCGCGGCGCTCGCCGGGCAGCGCGATGAGGTTTCGGCAGCCGACTTCCGCGCACATGTCGATACCGGCGTGTGTGGCGTCCTCGATCTTGTCGTGCAGCTCGCGCCGGATCAGCCCGTCCTGAAACGTCGTGCCCGTGCCGACCATCATGGCCGGCGCGAGACCGTACTTCTTGAGGATCGGGATCTGGTCGGGTTGCGGCAAGTCCATGCCCGCGAACCCGAGTGCGGCGAGCACCTCGCAGCGTTCCTCGATGCCGAGCTTGAGATCGCCCCAAACGGAGGGCATCACGCTTTGCTTGATCTTGCCTTGCCGAATCCCGGGCTCGAGCGCTCGTGCGGCCTGGGAGGCGAGCAGCGGCGCCGCCGCGAGCACGGCGAGCAGCTCTCGTCGTTGCAGCTTTCGGGTCTTGACGATATTGGCCATGGCTTGATTCCCCCGTATCGGACTCGGCCGGTGCGCCCATGTGAGCGTACCGCGTCCTTCGAAGCGTGGGAACGCACTTTTGTGCGCGAGCACTCCTCTAGCGGCGCATGGCCGATCCACATGGCCGGCGCGGCTCGCGCAGAAAGACGCCCGCCCCGTATCGCGACCGCCCAACGGGCCGTCGACACGAAGACGGGCGACGTGCGCGCTAGGGGCGCTATTCGGTGCTGCTGCCGTTGGAGATTTTGATCTCGCGCTGATCCGGCAACGTGATCGACCGTATGAACCCGAGCGGCTTGCCGTTGCGCGCCGCAAAGTAACTGATCGTGACCTTGTCGCCGGGCTTGACCGTGTTCGCTCCGTTCTTGCCGAAGCCGAGATTCGCGAGCGTATTCGCCGAGCCCGTGGTCATGACCCAATCCGTCGTCGTGCCGTCGGCATTCGCAACCTCGATCGTCATCGCACCGTGAGGGTTCGTGAATGCGACTTTCTTCAGCACGCCGGTGACCTTCCCTTCCGACTTTATGTCGTACGTGCCCGCGAGCGAATGATGGGCTTGCACCGTGCCCCCGGCCATCAGCCACCCGGCCAAGACGACAGAACCCAAAGTCCGTTTAATCATTTCATCAACCTCTTACACCCGTTGAATCGGCACGAGGCCCGACTACGGCATCAGCGTGCCATCGCGGGCGGCCGAACTCAATTTCGGTATTCCGCAACGACGTTTCGGTGCGACAAAACCTTCCTCGGGCAGCCAAACGCTAGCCTATCATTCCGCGCGCAGCGCCCAAGCGGGCTCGACTCCGGCCGCTCGGCGAGCCGGGACGTAGCTCGCCAGCAGCGCCACGAGCAGCACCGCCACCGAGACGGCGGCGAAAGTGGCCGGATCCGTGGGCCGGACCCCGAACAACAACGAAGCAACGAGCCGCGAAAACGCTAGCGACACAGCCAAGCCGAGCGCGAGGCCGACCAGCGCCACGAGCAGCGCGTTGCGGACGATAGCGCCAACGACGCTCGCACCCGACGCACCGAGCGCCATGCGAAGGCCGATCTCGGAGCTGCGCCGTGCGACCGTGTAGGACAGCACGCCGTAAAGCCCGATCGAAGCCGGCAACAGCGCAAGCGCGGCAAAGCCCCCGATGAGAGTGAGCTGCGTCGTCCGGTTGGCGAGCTGCGCGTCGAGCACATCGCTCATCGTGCGAAAGTCGACGGGCTGATCGGAGTCCACGTCCCAGATCGCGCGACGCACGACCGAAGCGAGTGCGAGCGGATCACCTACTGTCCGCACTACGAGGTACTGCGGCCAGAGAAAGCCGCGGATCTGCTCGACCGGCGTGTAGATCTCCGGAAACGGAGCGGCATCCAGCCCCATCTGTCTGATATTTCCGACGACGCCCACGACCGTCATCCACGGGGCACCCGGAAAACCGTAGCGGAAACGTCGTCCGATCGGATCTTCGCCCGGCCAATACACCTGCGCCATTGCCTCGCTGACGACGGCAGCGGGCGGCGCATCCGCCGTGTCGCGGCTGTCGAGACGTCTTCCTCGCATCAGCGGGACGCCGAGTGCCTCGAGGTAACCGGTGCTTACCCCGCGCGTGCTGACCACGTTGCGCGCAAAGTCGGCCGGCCGTGGCGGCGGCTGCCCCTCGATCGCAATCAGTACGCGGCCGCCCGTGAAGGTCAGCGGCGGATTGGTGACGTAACCCGCGCCCGAAACGCCGGGCAGCGCCCGGACCCGCTCGAGGACGTCGGCGTAAAAGGCCCGATGGCTCACGTCATCGTCATACTTCGAGGGCGACAAACCGGTTTCGGCGATCAACAAGTGGTCGGATCGAAATCCGGGATCGACGGCGAGCAGCCCCATGTAGCTACGCAGCAGCAGACCAGCGCCGGTCAGCAGAACGACGGTCAGCGCAATCTCGCCAATGACGAGCGCATTGCCCGCAATCAGGCCGCGCGGGCCTGGGCCGCGACCGATCCTGGGTTTCACTGCGTCGGCGAAATCGACGCCGGCCGCTGCGAGGGCCGGACCCACACCGAACAGCACAACGGTAAGCAGCGTAATGCCGCCCGTGAACACGAGCACTCGCCCATCGAGAGCAGGCGCTGTTCCGCTCGGCAATGTTCCTGGAATCAGGCGCGCAAGATAACTGAAAGAGGCGGCGGCAAAGGCGATGCCCAACGCGAGACCGAGACCCGCGAGCACCGTGCTCTCCGTCAAGAGCTGTCGAAACACTCGCGAGCGATTGGCGCCAAGCGCCTGTCGGACAGCCAACTCCCTGCGCCGGGCTTTGCTCCGGGCGAGGAGCAGGTTTGCGACGTTCGCGCACGTGATGAGCAGCACGGTCGCCACGGCACCGAGCAAGACGAGAAGCGAGGAGCGAACGTCGCGCTCGCCGAGCAAATTGGCACCGCGGGCGAGCTCCTCGCGCAACGGCACGACCGTGACACCGACGTTGGCGTTCGTGTCGGGGTGCTCCTCCGCCATGCCCCGAGCGACGGACGTCATCTCGGCCCGCGCCTCATCGAGCGTCACCGCGGATTTGAGCCGTCCGACGACCCAAAGGGAATGGTTGTTCCGCTGCGCCAGCTCGGCGGGCGTGAACGAGGCCGGCTCGTAGATTTCGGCATCCCGGTTCGGGTAGCGAAAGACCGGCGGTACGATACCGACGACGGTGTGCTTGACGCCGTCGAGAAGGATGTCGCGTCCAACGAGGCCGGGATCGGCACCAAAGCGCCGAACCCAGAGCGTCTGGCTCACGACGGCGACGCGCGCTGCGTCGGGCCCCACTCGTCGGGCCCGAACGTGCGTCCGAGGATCGGCGTAAGGCGGAGCACCGAGAACAGATTCGGCGTCGCGCGAATGCCAGCAAGCAGCTCCGGCCGTCCGTCGCCCGTGAGGTTGTACTGCTGCAGACCGTTGAACAGCGCCATGCCCTCGAACGAACGGCTGCGCGTGCGCCAATCCACGTAGTTGGCAGGCGCAACCGTGGACCGCTCTGGCCCACCGGTGCCCGCTATGTCTTCCCATAGGAACACGAGCCGATCGGGCTGCGCGAACGGGAGAGGCTTGAGCAGCACAGCGCTCACGACACTGAAGATCGACGTGTTGGCGCCGATGCCGAGCGCGAGGATCAGCACGGCCAAGACCGTAAAGCCCGGGCTGCGCCGGAGCAGACGGACGGCGTAGCGAAGATCTTGGGTCAGAGTACCGAGCGGCGATTTTCCGTGAGCGGCGTGCATGCGTGTTCTCTACCGATGCGCCGTGCGCGTTGGAGAACTCGCACGCAACGACCATGCCAAGCACGGTGCGCGGACACACTATTGATATGAAACGGTGCAGGCACACCCGCCCGCAATTCGATTATGGAAGCGTCCCGCAATCGGGTAGCGAGGTCCCGGTTCGGGGACACGCGGACCAACCTTCCGGTGCCGATTCGACGAACGCTGGACGGGCCGACGGTGCAGCAGCGTTCAAAGGGTACGGCGGCGCGTTGCACGCGCCGCCGCTCGAGGATGACTCAGAAGTCCTTCGTGTACTGGATGCCCCAGCGCATCGGCTGGCCCTTCCAGACGAACGGGTACGAGAACTCCGCGTTGTACTTCTCGTCGAGCGCGTTCTTCGACCAGAGCGTCACGTCCCAGTCGTTGCCTTGCACGCCGATGCGCAGGTCGAGCAGGCTGTAGGCGCGGCGCGGAATCTGGTCCCACGGCAGGGGCGAGATCGGCACGTCGCCCGGACCCCAGTAGGTATCGCCGATCCTGTCTGCTAGTCGCCGCGGACCATGAACTTCAAGCCGTTCTTCCCTTGCAGCGGCTTGGTCCAGGACGTCGCACCAAGATTGATCGTGTAATCGGGGACGAGCGGGATCTTCGTGCCGGCGATGTTCGGAACCTCGGCGTCCGCCGTGATGTTGCTGTCCGTGCTCGCGTACGCGAAGTTCAGATTCCAATTGTCACTCAGCAAAGCGTTCAGCTCGAACTCGATGCCCTTGTAGGTCGACTTGTCGATGCTGCCCAAGTTCTGCGTGCTCGAATCGACGAGGAAGATGAAATAGTACGCGCCCGTCAGGTCCGTGCTGAAGACGTCGGCGTTCAACTCGATCCGGTTGTTGTTGAGCTGAGTCTTCACGCCGACCTCGACCGTATCGGCAATCTGCTGGTCGAACGTGTCCTTCACGCCCGCGACGCCGGCCAGTGCGACGCCCGATTGATTGAAACCGCCGCTGCGGAAGCCGCGGCTCAGATCCGCGTAGAACGTGAGGTTGCTGGTCGGCAGCCAGCGCAAAGTCACCTTGGGCTGCATCGCGTCCCAGGTTTTCTTGCGCTTCTGGCCCGTCACGAGATCGCCCGCGAGCGACTGCGGGATGAAGCTCGGCGGCGTCTCCGTGGTCTGCTCGCGCGTGTCCTCGTCGTAGCGGGCCGAGAACGTCGCATCCCACGTGTCGCTGAAGTTCCACGACAGGGAACCGAACACCGCCCACGCAAAGTTGTCCTGCGAGTCCGCGAGGAACGTCCACTGCGGATTCGAGATCGAGAAGATCGGCCGGGTTCCCGTCGTGGTCCGCGGCGTCTCGATAGATGCGGCTCACGCCGTTGCCCGTGTCGATCATGTTGCCCGTGCTGATGTAACGATCCGTCTGCAGCAAATAGGCGCCGGCGAGCCAGCTGGAGCTTGCCGTCGGTGTCGGAGGAGTAGCGAAACTCCTGGCTCGTGGTGCTTCACGTTCAGGTATTGGCTCTGGTTCCAGTCGGTGTCTCAGCGTCCTGATCCGCCATTGGCAGGCTCGCACACGGCTCGTTTGGCGCGTCGAAGCTCGGCCTTGGCGTAGAGGCCGACCAGCACGTTGAACGACTGGTCGATCGGGCGGAAGTCGTACGCATCGCCCGTCAGGATCTCGTCGAGCGTGTCGTAGGAAGTGATCGGACGTGAACGTGCCTTTGCTGCCCTTGATGTCCCACTTCATCGAGACCTGGTCCGCGTTCTTGATGCCGTCGCCGGGGTTGTTGACCCGTATCGGCACGCTCGTGTCGTTCGGATCGTTCGGCGTGCCGGTGACGTGATGCCGGCCGGCCCTGGAGCGAGCCCGTACTCCGTCCAGTCGTCGTTGATCACGAAGTACAACGCCGTCGTGTCGATGTGCGACGCGGAGTAGCGGAAGTCGCCGGTCACCTTGTCGTTCGGGCTATAAGTGAAGCGCACGCGGCCCGAAGCGTCCTTGTACGGATCGGCCTTCTCGTTGAGGTAAGTGTTCTCCAAGTAGCCGTCCGTATTGCTGTACGAAAGCGCAGCGCGGTATTTCCACTTGTCGCCCATCGGGCCGCTGACCGAGCCCTGAGCGAGGTAGCCGGGGCCGGAGTCCGCGCCGAGACGCAAACGGGCCTCGAACTCGTCGCTCGCCGGCTTCGTGACGATGTTGATCGCGCCGCCGATCGCGTTGCGCCCGTAGAGCGCGCCCTGCGGACCCTTCAGCACCTCGATTTGCTGGACGTCGAACAGCTCCTGGTTGAACTGCGCCGGGTTCGTCTCGAGCACGCCGTCGACGACGACCGCGACAGGCATGTCGCTGTTGCGCGCCTGCGTGATACCGCGAATCGTGATGAACGTGTTGCCCGGGTTCTGAGTTTGAACGACCGTCATGTTCGGCGTGAGCTGCACGAAGTCGTGCACGCGCGCGATACCGGCCGCGTCGATCTCGGCGGCGGTGAACGGCTTGATCGCTGCGGGGGCCTTGGCGTACTGCTCGCTCCGCATGCGGGCCGTCACGACGATCTCCTCGAGCCCGGCGGGTTGAGCGAATGCGGCCGATGCAACGATCGGTGAAATCAGCAACGAGAGTCGCGTCACGGCACGCGACGCATTTCGTAAGGGCATAGTTCCCCCGATGTGGAGTGGGCCAGGTGTGGCGCCCATCCTATATCGGGCGTGTGTTGTTCACAACAACGGGAACGTTCCCATACAGTTTGAGCCCACAAAGTTGTTGTATTCTTGCGACGCCATGACGGAAGATGGCTCTGCGCACAATAGAATACGAGCCACCCTTTTGGGCGTAGCCGTTAACGCCGTTTGCGTGTCAGATAGGCCTGAAGCGCGGCCAGATCCTCGTCGCTGAGCTCTGTCGGACGAAAGAACGGCATCGAGTTCAAGCCGCGGCGCACGATCGTCTTCACGAAGTCGGCCGTAAGATCCGTGCGCTGCTCGAGCACCGCCGGCACGGCGCCTTTGTAACGCGCTTGAAGTGCCTGCGTGCCGGGCATGAGCGGCAGATACGGCGGCCCGATCGTGTCTTGCGGGATCGGACTGTGGCAAGCCGCGCAGCGCTCCTGGAACACTTCCCAACCGTGCCGCTCGCGGGCGTTCTTCAATTTCGGCGCCGTTCCGGCCGGCAGCGGCTGCCATGCCGTTTGCGGTGACGCAACGGGATCTGCCGACAGCGTTGCCGCCCCGAGGAAGCTCAAGATTCCGACGCCGACGATCGCGACCAACGAGCGTGTCGTGCTCATGCGCGTCCCTTTCTGAGATGTTTCGGCCAAATGCCGTAGCGCCCTGCCGAGAGAATGCCGTTCGGATCGAGCGCGTCCTTGAGCGTCTCGTTCATACGCAGCAGCGAGTGGTCGTTGTACGAGTACCGGTCCATGACCTGGTCCATGAACGCGGCATGGGCCCTGTAAATGCCCCACCCGTGATCGGAGGCCACCTGAATCACCTGCCCGTATAGCGACCGTGCCTTGGCCATCTGAGCAGGGTCGCGCGTCAGATTGATGCCTTGAAACATGATGAATGCACGCCAGTGATAGCTCATGGCAAAACCGAGCGTGAGCTCGAAACCGGCATCGCGGAACAGCTTGAGGAAAACCTTGTGGGCCTCGAGCAGCTCCTCGCCCGAGTACGGCAGCATCGGCGAGGCATCGAGATGTCCGGACGTGCCGGCGATCGACGAGAACACATTGAGGCTCGGTATGCCGAAGGATCCCGGATCGGCGAGCTTGTCGACTTGCTCGTCGGTCAACGGAAAGCGCATGAGCTCCCCGTCGCTGAACTGTGCGCCGCCAATGGCCGAGACGCGATCTTTAACGTGCTCCCACTGCGCAGCGATAACTTTCTCGGGGCCGTAGAAGCGCAGCTCCGTTTGCCAGAAGTGCACGCCCTTGGAAGCCGCGTAACGGTCCCATTCCTCGGCCGTGCCGCCTCCCGGGCGGTCGAGCAGCGCAGACTTCTCGGCATCGAGCCGGCCGAGAAACACGGGGCTTTGCAGCGAGAACACGCAGTTCACGATTCCCTGAAATGCGAGACGACCGAGAATTCGCACGAGCGCAACGATGTCGTCGTGGCGCTGCACACGGATCTGCCCCGTCATCGACGCTTCGGGCTCGGGCAGCAACCAGAACCCCATCTTCGTCACGATACCCATGTTCGATTGCGAGAACAGACCATCGACCCAAGGACCCGCGCCGTACTGAAAGTGCTGCCAATTCTTTGCCGTGGGTAGCGCGCCCATGCCCGTGCGCACGACTTCGCCGTTCCCGAGCACGACCTCCATGCCGCAGTGCGCACCGAAGTGATCGCGATACGGCAATGGGGTACGTCCCGCGCCGTGATCGAGCGCGTTGCCGATCAGGCTACCCCAACCCGGATCCGGACAATCGATCCAAAGCTTCATCCCGCGCTCGCGGATGTGGCGATACAGATCGAAGTAGCTCACACCGGGCTCGACGAGCGCGTAAGCCTGGTCCTCGCTGACGTCGAGGATCTTGTTCATACGCTTGAGGTCGAGAATCACGCTGCCCGAATAGACGGGCGCCGAGCCGCCATAGGCGAGATTGCGGCCGGTGGAGATGGTATAGAGCGGGATGGAATATTGGTTCGCGATGCGAACGACTTGCTGGATCTGCTCCACCGACTCGGGCGCAACCGCAGCGGACGCGACCTTCTCGCCGGGCTCGTTCCACAGCGGCGAATACGCGTCGCGATAGGTGCCGACGTCGTCGTCGCTCGTGAACACCCATTGCCGGCCGACCGCGTCGGAAAACCGGTCGACGGCCGTCGCGAAATCGGCCTCGCTGACTCCGGGCGGGGTTCTCATAGAAGCAAGCTCCGCGGCCGCATCGCGACGTTACCGGTCAGTATAGACGACGCTCCTATTGACCGGAGCCCGGCGACGCTCAGTCGTGACAGGCGAACCGCTGCAGCTTGACGCTCGGCACCCAGATCCAGTGCTTAGCCAAATCGACGGGTCGAGTGAAAGTCGCCGGGTCCGTCACCGTCATCGTGTACTCGAGGCGCGCCCCGTCCTGGCTCGGCGAGAAGCGCTCGACGATTTTGGCTTCGGTGCTGATCGGTATGCCGACGCTGTCGAACGTGCCGGAGTTGATCTTGGTGGTCGTGACGACGAGATCGCGGCCGTCCCAATGACCGATGGAATAGCCGAGGCGCGACTCGGGCTGACCGGCCGGGCTCGCGTCCTTGCCCATGTGGATCGTCCTGGTCGTGTCGTACTCCTCGAGCTGCAACACGATATCGTCACCTTGCTGCGTGAACTCGAGGGGATAGGGCTCCTCCATGATCAGCGGCATGCCTTTCGGCACACAACCGTTGGTCGGGTCCTGCGCCGCGTAGTCGTATGCGGCGACTGCCGCTTTGGCCGAATCGGTCAACGGATACTTGTTGAGGTCGTAGCTGTGATCGACGTCCTCGGGAAAAATCATGGCCGTGCCGGAACCCGTGCTCCAGACTCGGAAGATCCCGAGCTCCGGATGCGAGCCGTCTCCTTCCTTCGCGTTCACGATTTCGCTCGCGAGCAGCGCATCCTTCGACCAGCGCGGTTTGCTGCCGATCGCGATCTCTTGGCCGCTCGACAGCAGAATGTTTCGAATGAACATGTTGTTGAGACTGCGTCTGGAGGGGTTGCCGGCCATGCGGACGTGATCGCCGACCTTGATCATGTCCGGAGTGATACCCCAACGGCTGATCCCGGCCACGGAAAAGGTCTCCATGTCCCAGGTCACTTCCTTGCCCGAAGCGTCCGGCGCTCGCAGCAGAAACTTGATGTGCGGGTTCTCCCACTTCACCTCGGTCACGGTGCCGTCGACCTCTTCGATCTTGCTTTGATCGAACCAGGCCGCAGCGCTGTGATGGGCGAACGCGGCTGCAGGCATGGCGCCGATGCCGATCGCAACGGCCGTCAATAGTGCTTTCATCGAAGAATCCCCCGTCGTGCTATCTGGTCGATTTCGACGGCCCTAAGATACCGCCATTAGCCGCTCCAGCCTAAGCGCCGGTGTTTGGACTACTCGTGCGAGCCGGAGTCGGCCGCCGCACCGGACGCGAACTCGTAGAGCACGAACGTCGTGTCGCGCTTGGCGTTCACTCGCAGGGAGCAACTGCCCCACGCTTCGGGCACGGTCCAATCGACGCCGGACTCGTAGGTGATCTGCTTCTTGCCGTGCTCACATTGAACCGATAGATCGCGAACCTCACCTTCGACCTGTGCGATCGTGAACGTGTGCTGGGTCAGCGGATGACGCCACGGGTCGCGTCCCACGCGTACTTCGAACATCCGCCGCGCATCGTAGGGCAAGCCGTCGGCGCCGGCCGGCACTTCCGTATCGAGCGTCTCGCCGGGACGGTACAGCCCGATCGCTTGCTGCGCACTGCCAAGGCGCAACACCGCGTCGCGAAGCTGTGGATCCTCGGCGGCGAGCCGCCGCATCTCGCCGGCGAGCTGGTTTTGCATGCGCGACTGCTCACCGCGGAACATGTCCGGCGGCGGTCCGGATTCGCCCCGCAGCTCGGCAATCGTGGCACCTGCGTAGTTCGCGTCCTGCTCGCGCCAGAAGTTCGCCTCGCAGACGCGGTGCGGTATGTGCGTACCGAGCGGCGCCTCCATACGACAATGAATGTCGAAGCGATCGTCGCTATTGATCTCGTTGAAGCGATCGAAAACCGCGTTTTCGGCGAGTGTGAGCTGCAGTCTGAGGTCACCGAGTCGGCCGTGGACGATGATCTCGTCGCTGGGGACCGAAGCAACCGCCTCGCGATGGGCATCCTTGCCGCCGTCACCTTGACCGGAAGCCGTGCCGCCGACCAGCAACGCCCCCGCCAGCACGCCAACGCTCAAATATCTTTCGGCTGCAGCCACCATCTCGCGCGACTCCGAAGTCCTGCCGAATCGTACACACACTTCCCGGAGCAGCAAACATTCCCCTGGCGCCGAAGAGCCCACGCGCCGACTCGAAAAACGAACGTACCGGTCTGGAGCGCGTCGAATCCCGCGGCCGAACAGTTAACTTTTGTCTAATGGCTCGCGAAAACGAGCGCCAGAACTTACTATCGGGATCTGACTGGATCTCGGGGGGACACCGATCGATTCGTCCGCGTTCGTAGCAGCCGCAATTCGATCAACGTCACCACCAGGATCGGCAATCGCAAGGGGGATACAACGTGCGTTCGTTTCTGCATCGACGCGGCTCGAGGCTCGTCACCGTCGCTCTCGCCTGTTTTGGCACAGCGCTGATCTGCACGCCTTCGTCGGCGCAGTGGATCGGCTACCCCACCGCGCACGTTCCGCGCAAAGCCGACGGCACGGTCGACATGACGGCGCCCGCGCCCCGGCTGACGGACGGCAAGCCCGACTTCTCCGGCATCTGGGTCACTGCGGAAACCAATCAGAAGGGCGAGCTCAAGGACGTTCCGAGCGACGGCAACGACATCGGCTCCTCGCGCCACATGTCGAACATGGGCGCCGACATGCCGAACGGGCTGCCGTATCAGCCGTGGCTGGTGCCGATCGTCAAGGAGCGCACGGAGAACCTCGCGATCAACGATCCGCACATCCGCTGTCTGCCGGACAACTTTCTGCGCGCCTACGGACTCCCGCACATGCTGAAGTTCGTGCACAAGCCCGAACTGCTCATCGTGCTCGACGAGATGAACGCGGGCTATCGGCAAATCTTCACGGACGGACGCAAATTGCCGGACGACCCGAGCCCGTCGTGGCAAGGCTATTCGTCGGCCAAGTGGTCCGGCAACACGCTCGTCGTCGACACGATCGGCTTGCGCGACGACACATGGATCGACTGGAACGGCAGCGTGCTGACGGAATCCGCGAAAGTGCGCGAAGAAATGTCGCGGCCGGACTTCGGCCATCTCGACATCAAGGTCACGGTCGACGACCCGAAAGCGTATACGAAACCGTGGTCCGTCACGCTGCACCAACGCATCGCCGTCGATGCCGAGCTCATCGACGAGATCTGTCTGGAGAACGAAAAGTTCGTCAAGCTCATGGGTCTTACATCGGCATCGGAAAACGCCAAAGAGTCGAGCAAGACGAAGAAGTGATCTGCGCCGAGTGACTACGCAAATTTGAATCCCGAGGATGCCGCATGAAGACGACCATCAAAACGACACTCCTTTCCTTGACCGCGAGCGTGCTCGTGGCGGCGTTGCCCGCCTACGCGCACCACTCGTTCCCCGCGCAATACGACATCAAGAAGCCCGTGAAGCTGACCGGCAAGGTCACGAAGGTGGAGTGGACGAATCCGCACATCTTCATTCACATGGACGTGCCGGACGAGAAGACGGGCAAAGTCGTGAATTGGGCGCTCGAGATGGGCGGCCCGAACACGCTGCTGCGTCTGGGCTGGAAGCGCGACTCGCTGAAAGTCGACGACCTCATCACCGTCGAGGGCAGCCTCGCCCGCGACGGCAGCCCGCTCGCGAACGCGAAAGCCATCACGATGGTCGCCACGGGCAAGCGCATGCTCGGCGGTTCGAGCGCCGACACGAGCACGGCCGCGGCGCACTAGATCGCACGGGACGCTGCGAGCGCTGGCCGGCTCCAGACCCGGCCGTCCTCGTGGACGAAGCGGCCGTTGCGCTGAACTTGATCGCGCCGGTCGTTCGCGGCGACGATGGGCGTCTGTCAGTCAGGGGAGTCCGGCATGCGCTTCACTGCTTCGCCGCTAACAGCGGTTCGTTCGCTGACTGTCGTCGGCGTCATTGCGGTCTGCGCTCTGAAAACGGAACCCGCAACCGCGCAGACCATCGACTGCGCAAGACTCGAGAACGACGCGCAGCGGCTCGCATGCTACGACCGCGCAGCGGCCGCGCCGGCAGCCGGGACACAGGAGAGACCCGTGCGGCAGACGCAACAAGCGCAGCCGGCCGCACCGGCGGCCACCACTGCGCCTGCACGCCAAGCCGCGCCACCCCAGACCACGACGCCCTCCGTCGCGACCGAGCCAGCGCGCGAGAGAGAGGCGCGGGAAGCACCTGAGACGGTGCCCGTCGTCGTAGCCTCGGTCCGCACGACGCGGGGCCGAGGCGCCACCTTCATCACCGACAACGGGGAAGTCTGGAAACAAAGCGACAGCCACTCGTACCGGCTGCCCGATGCCCCGTTCAACGCGACGATCGCGCCCGGCGCAGTGGGCAGTTACTTTCTGACACCGGAGAATCGGCGCACCGCGATTCGCGTGCATCGCGAGGAGTGACCGGCGCGCGCCCGCAGGCGCCACGTGAGCTCAGCGCATGAGCACGCCGCCGTCGGCGATCAGCGTCGAGCCGTGCACGAAGTCGGCGGCCGGCGAGACGAGCCAGACGCAGCATTCGGCGATCTGCTCGGCAGTGCCGACTTTGCCGACGGCCGCGACGACTTCCTTGCGCCGCACGGGATCGCTCATCGCGGACGCGACGAACGGCGTGTCGATAAAGCCGGGCGCTACGGCGTTCACGGCGATACCACGATCACCTAGCGCGCGCGCGCAGCTTTTCATCATCGTGAGCACGGCGCCCTTGCTCGTGGCATACGAGCCGCTCGCGACATAGCCGCCGCCCGTATAGCTCGAGATGCTCGCGACCATGCAGATGCGCGCACCCTCCTGCATGTGCTTGGACGCCTCGCGCACGCTCAGAAACGAGCCGATCACGTTCACGTCGAACAAGCGGCGAAATTGCGCGACCGTCGTCTCGAGAAACGGCGTCGTCTCGATGACACCCGCGGCCGTCACGAGGCCATCGAGACCGCCCCAAAC
This sequence comes from uncultured Gammaproteobacteria bacterium, assembly GCA_963786385.1. Taxonomy (GTDB): domain Bacteria; phylum Pseudomonadota; class Gammaproteobacteria; order Steroidobacterales; family Rariloculaceae; genus FEN-1219. Next base: position 98,782 of record CAWAYS010000002.1, on the reverse strand, counting down.
AGCGGCCGCCTCTTCGAAGGCACGCGCGCTGGACGCCTCGTCCGCCACATCGACTTCGATCGCAACACCGGCATCGCCGGCCGTCGCTTGCGCGCCCGCGAGATTGCGATCGAGACATACCACGCGCCAACCGTCGGCCATGAGACGCCGCGCGGTCGCGGCGCCGATGCCGCTCGCGGACCCCGTGACGGCGATACGCCGGCCCAGCACGGTCGACGTCTGACCGCCCGAAACACTGCTCATTGTCGTTTTTCCTCCCTGTCAACAGCGGCGCGAGTGCCGCGTGGCTAATCCTAGCCCGCTCGGACGAAGAAGTGTTCGTGCGCGAGCCGCTCGGCCGTCGTCACTCCTCGCGCAAAGCTTGTAGCGGATCGGTGCGAGACGCGTGCCGTGCCGGCAACCAGCTTGCCACGAGCGCCGCCACACCGAGGCCTACGAGGACCATCGCGATCACGATCGGGTCGAACGCGCTCACGCCGGGAATCTGCGCCGCGAGCGCGCGACCGAGCACGAGCGCCCCGGCCAGACCGATCGCAAGACCCAGACCGATCATCCGGCTGCCCTCCGCGAGCACCATGCGCATGATGTCGCGCGCCTGCGCGCCGAGCGCGAGCCGCACGCCGATCTCGGCGAACCGTTGCATCACGGCCCAAGCAAGGCTGTCGAGCGAACGGGCTTGCTCGCGCCGCTCGAGATAGTCGGGGATCGCAGTCCCGGCATTGTCGAGATTCACCTTCGGGTACGAGTCGTAGACGGCGACGAGGCGATCGCCGTCGGGGTACGGCAGAGGCCGGAGAAAGAGGCCGTTGAGCACGCTGAACACCGTCGTGTTCGCGCCTATCGCGATTGCGAGCACCGCGATCGTGACCACGGCATACAGCGGCCGCCGGGCGACAGAACGCACCGCGTAACGGAAATCCTGCAGCCACTGTGTCATCCGTACGCCTCCGTCCGGCGAGTGTTGCACCTCATGCGAGGGCATAGAGCAACCGGCGTGCCAACACGGAGCTCGTCCTCAACTCGTTGATTCGCCGACCGATGACTGGAGTCAGAGCCGCCCGGGATCGACCGGCAGTCCCGCTGCCATGCCACCGCGTCACGAAAACGGGACGCTGTGCCCGACTCGACCCTGCCCGAGGCCGGCGCCCCCAAAATCGGCCTCGTTCCGCCTTCGGCTGCTCGCCTTATACAATGCCTGCATCACGCCGGGGGGGATTCGGACTTTTGCGCTCGAGCACCACCAAGCTGCTGGCTGCCGTCGTTCCCGTCGCGTCGCTCGCTGCAATCGGCGGCACCTGGTGGACGCTCCAGGCCGCACACCGCGAGCGCGTCGCGACGCATGATCTGCTGAGCCGCTACTGCCTCGATTGCCACGATTCGATCGAGCAGACCGCCGGGCTCGTCGTCGATCCGAAGAGCTTAGACACCGTCGGCGCCAACGCCGAGCATTGGGAAAAGATCGTGCGCAAGCTGCGCGCACAGTCGATGCCGCCCGACGATCCGCGCCCGTCGGCCGAGGCCTACGCGACTGCGGCGTCGTATCTGGAAGGCGAGCTCGACTCCGCGGCCGCGGTCCACCCGAACGCCGGCGACGTGCCGCTGTTCCGGCGACTCACGCGCACCGAGTACGCCGACTCGATCCGCGATCTGCTCGCGCTCGATCATTTGCCGAGCGAGCTCGACTACGACCTCCTGCTGCCTGCCGACAACGCGAGCAGCGGCTTCGACAATATCGCGGATCTGCTGTTCGTCTCGCCGGTCGTAATGGAGCGCTACCTCGGTGCCGCGCAGAAACTCGCGCGCCTGGCCGTCGGCGACCTGCGCACACCCGTCATGGTCAACATCTACAAGCTCTCGGAGCAGCAGCCGCAAGACGAGCGTGTCGACGAGCTGTCCTTCGGCACGCGCGGCGGGCTCGCGACGGATAGCTGGTTTCCGCTCGATGCGATCTACACGTTCGAGATCGAGACCGCGCGTGGCGCAAAGGAAGCGCACCAAATCGAGCTCAGCGTGGACGGCGCACGCGTAGCCGTCACACAGATCGGCGGCATCCGGGGGACGCCACGGTTTTTCCGCAAGCCCGATCGCGTCACGTTCCGCGTGCCGATCACCGCCGGTCCACACCTGCTCGGCATCACGTTCGTCGAGCACTCTCAAGCGCTCGACGAAGGGCTCGTACGCGAGCGCATGCGCAGCCGCGGCACGTTGCCTGCCATCGCGATCGCGACGATCCGCGGGCCCTACTCGCCGACCGGCCCCGGCGACACGCCGAGCCGCCGACAGATCTTCGTGTGCCGCCCGAGCGCCCCGGCCGAGGAAGCGCCGTGTGCGCGCGAGATCTTGAGCGAGCTCGCCCGGCACGCGTACCGGCGTCCCGTCACGGACCGGGACCTCGAGGATCTCATGCCGTTCTACGAGCAGGGCCACGCCGACGGCGGATTCGACGCCGGCATCGAGCTCGCGCTCGAACGACTGCTCGTGAGCCCGCAGTTCCTGTACCGCATCGAGCAAGAGCCCGCGAGCGGTGCCGGCACGCTCGCTGCGGCCGCACGCACCACCGTCGCGCGACCGGTCGCGTCCCGAGAGGACGAAGGCGCCGGGGCCGCCGCCGGAACGCCCCGTCGCAGCGGAGCAGCCTCCGAAGCCTCGCGCCACACCACACCGATCGGCGTGGCGCCCGTGACCGACGTCGAGCTCGCGACGCGGCTGTCGTTCTTCTTGTGGAGCAGCCTCCCCGACGACGAGCTGCTGCAAACAGCGCTCGACGGGCGCCTTCACGAGCCCGCCGTGTTGCGCGCACAAGTGCAGCGCATGCTCGCGGACCCGCGCGCCGAATCGCTGGTCACGAACTTCGCCGCCCAATGGCTCTTTCTGCGCGACGTCGAGTCGAAAGACCCGGACATATTTCTGTTCCCCGATCACGACGTCACGCTGCGCCGCGCCCTCGCGCGCGAGACGGAGCTGTTCGTCGGCAGCGTGTTGCGCGGCGGCGGCAGCGTCGTGGATCTCCTGACGGCTCGCTACACGTTCCTCAACGAGCGCCTCGCCAAGCATTACGGCGTGCCGAACGTCTACGGCAGTTACTTCCGCCGCGTCGACTTCGCACCCGACAATCCGAGGAGCGGCCTGCTGGGCCAAGGCAGCATCCTGACGGTCACGTCTTACTCGACGCGCACCTCACCCGTCGTACGCGGCAAATACGTGCTCGACAACCTGCTCGCATCGCCGCCGCCTCCACCGCCGCCGAACGTGCCGGCGCTCAAGACCGAGGACGACGAGGCGGGCGGCAAACCGCTCACGATGCGCGAAGCGATGACCAAGCATCGGGCCAATCCCGTTTGCGCGGCTTGTCACGCGAAGATGGATCCGATCGGCTTTGCGCTCGAGCATTTCGATGCGGTCGGCCGCTGGCGCGACGAAGACGCGGACCAGCCGATCGACGCGGCGAGCACGTTGGCGGACGGCTCGAAGATCGACGGCCTCGAAGGCGTGCAGTCGATGTTGTTGCGCAAACCGAAGCTGTTCGTCAGCGCCTTTACCGAAAAGCTCATGATGTACGCACTCGGACGCAACGTGCAGTATTACGATGCGCCCGCGATCCGCGCGATCGTGCATGAGGCAAGCGAGAAAAACTATGCGTTTTCCGCTATCGTCGAAGGCATCGTCGACAGCGTGCCGTTCAAGATGCGAAACGTGTATGCGGAGGTCGCCTTGCCGACGGTTGCGGCCGCGCAGACGACGGAACCTGCGGGAGACGAGCCATGACCTTTATCACGAAGAAGACTCTCGGGCGGCGCACGTTCCTGCGCGCGGCCGGCACGACGATCGCGCTGCCGCTGCTCGATGCTATGGTGCCGGCCTTCGGTGCCGATGCGCCCGCCTGGACACCGCGGCTCGGTTTCCTCTACACCGGCAACGGGATCGTCCACAAAACCTTCAGGCCACAGGGCGACGGCACTGACTTGCAGCTTTCGCCCGTGCTCATGCCGCTCGCGAAGGTCAAAAACCAAGTGACGATCGTGAGCGGGCTCGACCACAAGCAGGCCGAGAACTTCGGCGACGGCACGGGCGATCATCCGCGCTCCTCCGCCGCATGGCTTACGGGCGTGCACGCCTGGGATCGCACGCGCCCCGGCGTCGAAGTGAAGCTCGCAACGAGCGCCGACCAGCTCGCGGCCGATGTGCTCGGCCGCACGACACCCGTGCGCTCGCTCGAGCTTGCCGTGGATACGGCCACGCAAAGCGCGTGCGACGCGGGCGACTGCTTTTACGTGAACACCGTGTCGTGGCGAAACGAGACGACGCCGAACCCGACCGAGAACCACCCGCGCCTCGTGTTCGAGCGGCTGTTCGGCGACGGCGGCAGCAGCGCCGAACGCCTCAAACGCGTGCATGAGACGAGTAGCATTCTCGACTCCGTGCGCGCCGAAGCGGGCCGCCTCGCCCGCAGCGTCGGCCACGGCGACCGGACGAAGCTCGACGAATACTTGGATTCGGTGCGCGAGATCGAGCAACGCATTCAGGGGGCGGAAGCCAACGATCACCACGACGTGGCACTGCCCGAGCGACCGACCGGCATTCCCGAATCCTACGACGAGCACACGAAGCTCATGCTCGATCTCGTGCTGCTCGCGTTTCGAACCGACACGACGCGGATTTTCAGCATGATCCTCGCGCGCGAGGTCAGCACGCGCTCGTATCCGCAGATCGGCGTGCCCGATCAGCATCACACCGTCTCGCATCACCGTAACGACCCGACGCTGATCGAAAAGAAGACCAAAATCGACGCCTACCACGTCTCGCTCACGACGTATCTCGCCGAGAAGATGCAAGCCACGCCCGACGGCGACGGCACGCTGCTCGATCACAGCCTGCTCATCCACGGCGGCGGCATGGGCGACGGCAACTTGCACCGGCACAACGATCTGCCCTGCGTGCTCGTCGGCAACCTCGGCAGGCAGATCAAGCCCGGCGGTCGGCACTTGACCTACCCGAGCGGCACGCCGATGACGAACCTGCTCGTCACCGTGCTCGACAAGGTCGGCGTCGATGTCGGCTCGATCGGCGACAGCACCGGACCGCTCGCGCCGGACTATCTTTCGGCCGTTTGACTACCGTCGCGAACCGCGCTCACGGGACGCGGCGAGCGCCCAGAATGAGAGGCACGGCGTTGACTGTCGCCCCGTCCCGGGGCACGGTGCGGGAATCGACGCGGCCCACCCCGGATCGACCGTATGCCCCGGACGACAACAAGCCCACAAGTACTCGCCGACGTCACGCCCGTCGTCTCCTACACGGCCGGCATGGAACACCTCGTGCACGTCGTCCAGCGACTATCGCTGGCCCGCGATCTCGCCACCGTAATGGCCATCGTCCGGCGAGCCGCACGTGAGCTGACGGGGGCCGACGGCGCGACGTTCGTCCTGCGCGACGGCGATCAATGTCACTACGCCGACGAGGACGCGATCGCGCCGCTGTGGAAAGGGCACCGGTTCCCTCTGAGCGCCTGCATCAGCGGCTGGACCATGCTGAACAAGCAGCCCGCCGTCATCGCCGACATCTACGTTGACCCGCGCATTCCTCAAGAAGCCTATCGGCCGACGTTCGTGAAAAGCCTCGTGATGGTTCCCGTACGCCGAATCGATCCTGTCGCCGCGATCGGCAATTATTGGGCACACAGGCACGTGCCGACGGAGCAGGAGGTCAAGCTGCTGCAAGCGCTCGCGGACACGACGGCCGTGGCCATGGAGAACGTCCATATCTATGCGGAGCTCGAGCAACGAGTGAGGGACCGCACCGCGCAACTCGAGGTTGCGAATCAGGAGCTCGAGAGCTTCAGCTACTCCGTATCTCACGATCTCAGGGCCCCGATTCGGGCCATCGGCGGTTTCAGCGCGCTGCTTCGAGCCGATCATGCCGCCTCGCTCGATGCCGAAGCCAACCGCAAGCTCGGCGTCATCGAGCGTGAGGCCAAGCGCCTCGGCAACCTCATCGACGACTTGCTGAACTTCTCGCGGCTCGGGCGCCGTGCGCTCAAGCCGTCGAAATTCGACATGACTGCTTTGGTCAAGGCGGCGTTCGAGAGACTCGTCAACGGCGAACCGCCACCGACCGAGATCGACTTCCGCCTCGCGAGCCTTCCGAGTGTCGTCGGCGACGCGGCACTGCTCGAGCACGTCTGGACGAATCTGCTGTCGAACGCCATCAAATTCTCGTCGAAGCAGACTGGGCCCGTCATCGAGGTCAGTGGCACGACGCGCGACGGCGAGCACGTCTATTCGGTGCGCGACAACGGCGCGGGATTCGATCCGACCTATAGCGATCGTCTGTTCGGCGTCTTTCAGCGTCTGCACGACGAGCACGAATTCCCGGGGACCGGGGTCGGGCTGGCGTTGGTTCACCGGGTCGTGACGCGCCACAACGGCCGAGTCTGGGCCGACAGCGCGCTGGGCGCCGGCGCGACTTTCCACTTTGCGCTGCCGGCTTGACGGCCCGAGACGTCCGCCTGAGAAGGGTTCTCGGCGCCGACTAGTTGGCGGCGGAACCCGAGTCCGAGCCCCTGTCGACCGGCTTGCCGGTCACCGGCGAGAGGCCGCCGAAGCCGACGGTCTTGCCGTTTACGGTAAAGGCTTGGATGAAGCCGCCGTCGCCGCCGTCGCGCCGCGGCGCAATCAGGATCGCGATCTTGTCGCCGGCCTTGACCATGTCACGCGTATAGCCCGCCCGATAGAAATGGCTCGCGCTGTGGCCCTCGAACTCTATGTCGCGAGTGCCTTTGGCATCGGACACCTCGATGACCGCCTCCGCGTGCGGATTCGTGACGTTGAACTCTTTGACGACGCCCTCGATCGTGACGCGCTTGCCGAAATCGAACTGCGCGGCCGAATGATGCGCGGCCGCCGCCAGGGCCCAAAGCACGAGCGCCGGAACGCTCACCGCAGCTAGCAACTTTCTAATGACTACCGACATAGGAAGTCTCCTTACTCTTCGCGACGCACGAATAGCTCGCGCATCTCATGGCTACCGAACTATTCCTTCGCTTCGCGGGCTTTGTAGACGTCGCTCATACGAGCATCCGCCGGTTTGCCTTCCTTCAACTGTTTGCGCCGCATATTGAGCAGCGTGTACCAAAATTCGTCCGGACACCGGTACGGGATGATGAAACCGTCCGCGAGTGGCTCGTACTTACGCGAGATCTCGACGGGCGCCGTGTAATAGACGGGATCGGTGATCGTCGCCTCGTAGGCGATGAGCTTCTTGCCGTCATCGGTCTTGCCGAGCGAGAAGCGCTCCTCGATCGTGGCTTGGTCGGAATGCGGGTGCGCACGCTGATCCTCGCCGTCGAGCAGGTCCGTCGTCTTGACGACGAGGACGTCGCCTTCCCAGTGACCTTGCGAGTAGCCGTCGCGGCTCGGCAGGCGCTGTTCGGGCGGCAGCTGCCGGTTACCGATGTAGATGCGTCGAGTCTCATTCTCCACCTCGTAGATGATCGTGAGCTGATCGGGCTTTTGGATGAACTCGAGCGGATAGCCGCCCGGCATCTCCATGACCGTCGGCACGCCGTAGTCGACGCAATACGCGGCCGGATTGGCGCGCTCCGGCCCCAACAGCTTGCCGTATTCGGCAACCCGCCGTTTGCCTTCCTCGGTGAGCGGCAACCCGGCCTCGGGGCCGCCGAATCCCGACGCGCGGCGCTGTCCCGGCTCGCGGTGGGCCGTCCAAAGCCCCGTGAAGTCGGGATGCTCGGGCTCGGCCGCAAAGACGGCCGCACTCAGCAGCATCGCAGCCGCCGGCAAAAGAACTCTTGAGATCGCTCCCAAATCTCGTGGCATACGTTTGACCCCCGCTATCGCCGTACGAACCAATGTACAGTCTCGGCCGATGTGAAGAATACTCGTACTTGCCGCGCCGTTGGACCCCCGGACTCTCTTTACTCAGACCGTCTCGTGCACGGTATGGTTCAAGGTGGTGCGGATGGGAAGCGTTCGCTTTATGCAGCATTAGGAGGGAGAGATGCCCGAGCTCAGCTTTGGCCAGCCGATGGGCGGCATTATGCAAATGGCTTACACGGTCGCCGACATCCGCGCCGCGATCGACGAGTGGATCATACGGCTCAATGTCGGCCCCTGGTTCCTGCTCGAGCACTTCACGGGCGAGCATCCGCGCTATCGCGGCCAGCCTTCGGAAGCCGACGTCGCGATCGCGATGAGCTTCGCCGGACACATGAACATAGAGCTCATCCAGCCGAACGACGATAAGCCCTCCGTGTATCAGGAAGCGATCGCGTCGCGCGGCCACGGGTTTCACCATTGGGGCACGGCGAGCGCCGATGTCGATGCCGACGTCGCACGCTACGCAAAACACGGCATGACCGAAGCGTTTCGCGCCGGCGTGCCGACGGGCGGCGACGTCGTCTATCTCGACACCCACGGCGCGCTGCCGGGTTTCATCGAGCTCATTCCGACCAATGAGCTCATGGACGAAGTTTTTACCCGGTTTTACCGTACGTGCCGGGACTGGGACGGTAGCGACCCGATCCGGCCTTTCGGCTAAGGTCGGCCTCGCCCGAACACATCATTCGACCGTTGGGGGACTTTCATGCGTCACATCTTTGCCGCTCTCGCACTTGCCGCACCGCTTGCACTGACCGGGCCCGCGTCCGCACAGCGACCCGCGGGGACTGTGTGGCCCGTGCCGAACGTCACCGCGCCGAGCACCGAGCTCGTGCTCGAAGCCTACGTGAGCATCTCACCCGCCGTCGCCGTCGGCCCGAGCGACGAAGGCAGGCGGCAATTCATTCCGATCACGGGCGGCCGTTTCGTCGGCAAGGGCATCAAAGGCGAGGTCATGGCCGGCGGCGCCGACTGGCAGCTCGTGCGCGCCGACGGCGTCGTCGAGGTCAACGCGCTGTACTCGATCAAGACCGACGACGGCGCCGTGATCGTCGTCGACAACCGCGGCATCATCGTGCCCGCGACCGGTGGCGGTATCGGCTACGCGCGCACGGCCCCGCGCTTTCACGCGCCGCAGGGCAAGTACGACTGGCTCAACAAGGGCAGCTTCGTGGGCACGATCACGCCGCCGCCCGAAGGCGGTGCCGTGATCATTCGCGTGTTCAAGGTGCTGTAGCGCCGGCCTGCGCGTCAATTTCCCGGCTTCGGCGGCCACATCATAATGAAGCCGTCCCGGTTCGGCATGCGCACTCGAGGCAGCGACCGAGCGTTCATCTGCGTGTTTCGCTTGATGATGCCGTTCTGGTAGAGCAGATAGGCCGTGAGCGCATACGACTCGTCGTTCGTGAGCGTCTCGGGCGTGTTGAACGGCATCGCGCGGCGCACGTAGTCGAAGATCGTCGTCGCATAGGGCCAGTAACTGCCGACGGTTCTGACCTGATCGAGCTTGTCGATCGTGCCCTGGCCGCCGACGAGCTTGTCGGCCGGCTGGCCGGCGCCATCCACGCCGTGACACGACTGGCACTTCGCAACGTAGATCGGCGCACCGTCCTTGGCGTTGCCGGAGCCCGGCGGCAAGCCTTGACCGTCGGTTTGCACACTGATGTCCCACGGCGCGATGTCCGCCGGCGCGATCGGTTGCCCGAGACCGGGACCCTGCTGCGCAAGCGCGCTGAGCGGCGCAGCCACGGCGGCGATGGCAACGACGCGCGCGAGCGCGAAACCTTTACGCGTAGACATTGCTCACCTCCCCGTTGGCCGCGACGGCCCAGACTTGAATCGCATTGTTGTGGTAGTTGCGCCGTTCGCCGTATTTCTCGACGAGCGTCTCGCGCGTCGGCTGAACTGCACCGGTCTCGTCGATCGTTCGACTCTTGAGCACGGCAGGCCCGCCGTCCCAGCGCCAAGCCATTCGGAAACGCGTGAACGCTCTCGACAGCACGGGCTCCGTGAGTGCGGCCTCGGCCCAAGACTTACCGCCGTCGGCCGAGACTTCGACGCGCCGGACCTTGCCCGCGCCCGACCATGCGAGCCCCGTGATCTCGTAGAGCCCGGCGCCCTGCATATTGAGCCCCGTCGACGGATTCGTGATCACGCTCTTGGGCCCCATCGGATACGTGAGCGCGAGCGCCTTGCCGCCGACGAGCACGTCCGTGTAGTGCGACGTCTCATCGCGGGTCATCGTCGGCGCCGTGTTCACCTTGAGCCGACGCAGCCACTTCACGGACATGTTGCCTTCCCACCCCGGCAGGAAGAGCCGCATGGGATAGCCATTCTCCGGACGCAAACGCTCGCCGTTTTGATATAGCGCAATGATCGCGTCGTCGCGCAGCTTTTCCATCGGGATGCTGCGGCTCATCGCGGCGGCGTCCGCGCCCTCGGCCAGCGCCCAGGTGCCGCTCGGATCGACGCCGGCTTCGTCGAGCAGAATCGACACCGGCACGCCGGTCCACTCGGCGCACGACATGAGCCCGTGCAGCACGCCCACGGGTGCCTGCTGCGGGGTCGGTGCGAGATTGCCGCCGCTGTTGCCCGCACACTCGAGGAACATGATGCGCGTCACGGTCGGATAGCGCATGAGCGCATCCACGGTGAAAACGAGCGGTCGCTTCACGAGGCCGTGAATCACGAGCTTGTGACCTTCCGGGTCGATGTCCGGCACGCCGGTGTGGTGGCGCTCGAAGTGCAGGCTGTTCGGGGTGATCGTGCCGTGCAGCGCTTGGTGCGGCGTCAGCGACACGCCGTTGCCGACGACGAACGGTGCGCCGCCGACGACGCGCTGCACGTTCGCTTCGAATCGCGAGCGCTCGCCGTACGGGCTCATGTTCTTGCCCGGGGCCTTCATCCACTCGGGAATCGTGAGCGGCTCGGCCGCTGCCGGGCGCGCGGACAAAAGCCCCAAGCTGCCGACGAGCGCCGCGCCCTGGGCCAGAAACAGTCGACGGTGCAGCAGGCCGTTGCCGGCCACCGGCTCACCGAGATCGACATTCGACTTGAATTTTTCGCTCATCGTTTCCCCTATGTTCTTGTTGGAGCGCGGCTCGGTCCGTCGTGCAGACGAAGCTCGCCGCAGCATTCACATCGCCCGTGCCGCGATACTCGGCCCAGCACTGCACGCTGCTCCCCCAGGATGCTCGAAGTCGGCCCATCGTCTACGACAACCCAAGACCGGTCAACTTCGAGCACGCGGCGAGCCGGCGCCGGCCAAGCGCTCTGCGTCCATGACCTTGGCAGCCGCCCACGCGACGACGAGATGCAACCTCGGCACCGTGAGTTGCAAAGCCTCGGTGAGATCGACCCAGCGAAACTCGTGATGCTCCGGACGGCCGAGCTCGGGGCTCACGGCCAGCGTCACGCGATCGGTTTGGCTCTTTGCGAGGTAGTAACGCGCGACCTTATTACCGGCGTAGGGCGCCGTTTCGCAGTAATCCGCGCCCCAAGGCATTTCGAGATCGGTGAGCCCGGTCTCCTCGCGGACTTCCCGGATCGCGGCGGCAAGCGGCTCTTCGTCTTGCTCGACGAGCCCTTTCGGAAAGTCCCAGTTCCGGTAGGCGCGAAGCAACAGAAAGCGCGCACCATCGGAAGTCTCGTGCACGATCACGGCACCGGCCGACAGACGCTGGGCGGCGTTCATTGCGCGAGTTTACGCGCCCAGGGACAGGCGCGTCTCGATGTGCCGGCTACTTGCCGCCCGCCGCAACCTTGCGTGGCGGATCGACCGTCGCGACCTCGGGGCGCGGCGCAGCGCGGCCGATGTAATAGCCCTGTGCGTAATCGATGCCGTACTTTTCGAGCAGCGCAAGGGCGGCGGCGCTTTGCACGTATTCGGCCACCGTCTCCATGCCCGCGGCGCGTGCGACCTCGGCCACCATGCGCACCATGCTCTGATCCACACGATCCCGGGCGACGTTCTTCACGAAAGCACCGTCTATTTTCAGATAGTCCACGGGCAAGCGTTTCAGATAGCTGAACGAGCTGTAACCCGTGCCGAAATCGTCGATCGCGATGCGGCAGCCGAGATCGCGCAACATCGTCATCTGCCGGTCCGTGCTGGCGGCAAAACGAACGGCCAGCTGCTCGGTGATCTCGAACACGATTCGATCGCCCGGCACGCCGTGCTCTTTCAGCAGCTGGCGCACGCGTGCAGCCAAGCCGTCGTTCTCGAACGCGAAGCTCGACAGATTGATCGACAAGCGCAGATCGGGATTGCCGACGCGAAACTCGGCCAGCGCCTGAACCGCGCGAGCGACGACCCAGGCGTCGAGATCCGCCATGAGACCGAAGCGCACGGCCGCCGGCAAGAACGTCTGCGGACCGATGAGGCCGCGCTCGGTCTTCAGACGCAGCAGCGCCTCGAAGTGCGCCACGCGGCCCGTGCGTATGTGCAACAGCGGCTGGTAGTAGAGCACGAAGGAATCCGAATCGAGCGCGTCGCGGATGCTGCGCATCCAGCGCACGTCCTTCTCCATTTTCTCGCTCTGCTTGTCGGCGAGGCTGTACATCTCCCAGCGGTTGCGGCCGTGGACTTTGGCCGTTTGACAGGCGATGTCGGCATGCGCGATGAGCTCGTGAGCGCTGAATCGTCCCGACGCGATCGCCGCAATGCCGATGCTGCATTGCAAGTGAAACACGTGCTCGCGCTCCACGTGCTTGAGCCCGCGCATGAGCTCGAGCACTTGGACGGCGATACTCGTCGCCTCTTTGCGCGTGACGTCGCGCAGCAGCACGACGAACTCGTCGCCGCCGAAGCGCGCGACGACGTCCCCGGCGCGCACGGCGTAACGGATTTGCTCTGCCGCGAGCTTCAGCAGCTGATCTCCGGCCGCATGCCCGCAGGTGTCGTTGACGTACTTGAACTGATCGAGATCGATGAAGAACAGCGCGCTGCGGTGCTTCTTGTCGCTGCAGCGCTCGATCTCGGCATCGAGCGCTGCGATCAAAGAGTGCCTGTTGCTCAAGCCTGTGAGCGGATCGTGATGCGCCAAGTGCGTCAGATGCTGCTCACGCTTTTGCAGCGCGCGAATCGTGTCGTCGAGCACGGTCACGATCGCATGCATCTCTTTGTGCTTCGACGTCGGGAACCGCACGTCCATGTTGCCGGCGGCCACCTCTAGCAGCGGCTGCTCGAGATCCGACAGCGGCGCCAGCGCGCGCTTCAAGAAGAGCCGGCCGAGCGCCCACGACGCGGCGAGCAAGCAGCAACAGCATCGCTGCTCGCGAGCGCCAGCCGGGGCAAGAACGCGCTCTCGTACGCCCGAAAAGTCGAGATCGACGCTCACGAATCCGAGCAAGCTCGACCGACGTCTCGGGTTTATTCGGATCGAACTTGAACAGCCCGTCGCCTTCGAGAGACTCCGTCCAAATGGGCCCCGACAAGCCGGAATTGCCGGCCGCCGGCCAAGATCTTCCGTCAGCAGGTAGGGCGGCGACGCGCCGGCCTTGGCCTGCCAGCGCTTCCACGACTCGGCCCGTCGAGCCGCGGCCGCGCTCGACCGCTTGGCGCCCGATTGTCGAGAGACAGCAGCACGGAGCCGTCGCGCCGATACCAGGTCACGTGATCGATCTCGGGATACTTCGCGATGAAGCGCTCCACGCCGAGCACCGCCTCGTGCTCGTCGCTCAGATAAAACGGCGCGCCGAACTCGTTGAGCTCGGCGGCCCACTGCGCGGCCCAGTGCGTCAGGTTGTTGCGAATGACGGAGCCCGCGGTCCACGCGAGTCCGGCGAGGGCGATCGCGCCCACGACGGCCATGATCGCCAGCTGCGCCGTCAGCACTTCGGTGACGAGACTTCTGCTCGGCACGCGCGGCCGCGCGGTCGGTAACGACTCAATCGGGCTCATGGAGCACCCATGGCTCGGGCGACACGTTGCTCGCGCCGAGCCGTGCCGCAACACCGGGATTCAGCTGCAGCTCGACGGCGCCGAGGCTCGACATCGGCGGCAAATCCTGCGTCCGCCCCGTCGCGATGCGGTCGAGCAACCCGTGCACACGAGCGGCCACGTCGTCCGGTCGCGCGGTAGCGCTGAGCAACGCACCCCAAGACAGCAGCGTCTTGTTGAGCACGAGCACGCCGACCTCATGTGTTTGCGCGTAGCCCAACAGCTCGTGCAATACACCGGGGCTCAAAATTCGGCTGTCGGGAAATAGCCAAAATCCGTCGACGTCGGCCGCGAGACGCTTGAAAAGATAGAGCGTCTCGCGATCGGAGGAAGAGGTTTCCGCCACGATCTCGACGCCCGCGCTTTTCGCCGCGGCGGTGGCCGCAGCCACGACGTCGGCATGCTCCTCGCTCACGATCAAGCCGACGCGCTTGAGCAACGGATCGACCGCCTTCCAAGCGCGCAGCTGCAGACCGAGCGGCGGCAACGGCTCGATGCCCCAGAGCCCGCTGCGGCCGAGCAAATCCTCATAGCTGAACACTTGGCAGAACACGATCGGCGTATTCGGCAACCGCTCGCGCGCAGCATCGACGGCATCGCGACCGACGGCTACGGCGATCCAGCCGTCGCGCTCAGCCAGCGCATCGCGATTGTCGGCACCGGCTGCGCTGCCGATGTCGTCGAGCACGACGCGATAGCGCTCCGGCGGCAGCGATGCGGCGATCCGGGCGGCCACTTCAGCGTATTCGGGCGTGTCGGCCTCGAACAGCACCCTTACGTTGCGCGGCGCCGGCTGTGGCGCCGGCCCGGCGCGCACGGGCCCGGCCGACGGCTGCCGGGACGACGGCCGCTCGCTGGAGGGCGGCTTCACGGGCTCCGGGGGCCGGGTCGCAGCCGACGCCGCGGGCTCGGCCACGGGCTCCGGCGAGCGATTCAGTGCCGCGCAGCCGGACAGCGCGACGACGCCGGACAGCGCGAACGCGGCCGGAACGACGCGGCGGATACTGGCGAGTTTCCACATGGTCAATGGACCAGCTTAGTGACGGACCGCACACTTCGGCGTGTCAAAGCTCACAGATCGCGCCCGGTTGCTTGTAAACCGAAGGCGTCAGCCGCGCGTTCTCGCCTCAGATCGCCAAGCGCGTGACAGGAGAGGCGCCAGATGCTGACGACACAGGCCGCGATTGCCGCGAACCGCTTCGGCCTCGGCGCCCGCCGCGGCGATGCCGATCTCATCGGCTCGGATCCGCGCGGTTGGCTCACGTCCCAGCTCGAGGCCGCGGTCGAGGTCGCCACACCGCCCTCCGGGACGCCCGAATCGGCCAAGGTGCTGCAAGCCGCACGCGAGCTGCGCGCCGCGCGCCAACTTGCTGCTCGAGTCCGTGCCGCTCTCGGCGCTTCGTCGGCGGCGCTGCGCGACGATACGGCGAGCAGCCGAGGTCCCGCCGGTCGAAATACCGGCGGCACGCCCCGTCCGCCCGTCGACGGCGACGCCGCGCGCGAGTTCGTACAATTCGTGCGCGGCCACTACCTGCAGCAGGTGGCCGACCGGAATCGCCGCGCCATCGAAACGGATCGACCATTCGTCGAGCGGCTCGTACAGTTTTGGTCGAACCATTTCGCGATCTCGGCCGACAAGCAATTTCTCGGCGCGCTTGCGGGTCCTTACGAGCAAGAAGCGATTCGCCCGAACGTGACCGGCAACTTCTACGAGCTGTTGCTCGCGGCCGAGCGCCATCCCGCCATGTTGCTCTACCTCGACAACGCGATTTCCATGGGACCCACGTCGATGGCGGCACGACTCGCCGAGCGACGCGGCCGCGACCTCGGGCTCAACGAGAACCTCGCACGCGAGATCATGGAGCTGCACACACTCGGCGTGAACGGCGGCTACGATCAGCACGACGTCACCGAGTTCGCAAAGGTGCTCACGGGCTGGTCCATCGGCGGCGAGCCGCGCGCGGGCGATGGCGCCCAAGACATGCGCCGCGGCGGACTCTTGCGCGGCATGCTCGGGCAAGGCGGCTCGCCCGGGGAGTTTTTCTTCCGTCCGCCCATGCACGAGCCCGGCGACAAGACGGTGCTCGGCAAACGTTACAAGGAGCGCGGTGCCGACGAGGGCGAAGAGGTGCTCAAATCCCTCGCCTTGCACCCCGCCACGGCGCGGCACGTCGCGACCAAGCTCGCCACGCATTTCGTCGCCGACGCGCCGCCCGCGCAGCTCGTCGAGCGTCTCGCGTCCACCTACCTGCGCAACGAAGGCGAGCTCATGCCCGTCTATCGCGAGCTCGTCGCGGCGCAGGATAGCTGGGAGGCATCGCTTGCCAAATACAAGACGCCGCAGGATTTCGTGATCTCGGCGCATCGCGCGCTCGGCGCAACGCCGAACGATCTGCAACGCGTCACGGGCTTTCTGAGCGAGCTCGGCCAGCGCCCTTTCACGCCGGGCTCTCCGGCCGGTTGGCCCGACACCGCCGCAAGCTGGGACGGCGGCGACGCGCTTTTGAAGCGCGTCGAGTGGAGCACGGCCGTGGGCCGTGTCGTCGGCGACCGGCTCGAGCCGGTCGCGCTCGCCGAAGCCGTGCTCGGCGCCACGGCGAGCGCGGCCACGATGGCGAGTATCGCAAGGGCCGAGAGCGGCGCACAGGGACTCGCGTTACTGCTCGCCTCGCCCGAATTTCAAAGGAGATGACGATGCACGACGAACGCCCGGCTGGCGACACGACGATTGCGGAGCGAAGCGCGACGTGCCGCGCGCTCGACCGGCGCACGGTTCTGCGCGCCACGGCACAGCTCACGCTGCTCGCACCGTTCGCACGCATCGCACACGCGGCAGCGAATCCCGATGCGCGCTTCGTGCTCGTGATCTTGCGCGGCGCACTCGACGGCCTCGCCGCCGTGCCCGCTTACGCAGACCCGCAGTATCTTGCCTTGCGCGGCAGCCTCGCACTCGATGCGCCAGGCGGCGACGGCGGCGCGCTCAAGCTCGACGGGTTGTTCGGCTTGCACCCGTCGCTCGCCAACATGCACACGATGTATGCCGCCGGCGAGCTCGCCGTGCTGCATGCCGTCGCCACGCCCTACCGCGACCGCTCGCACTTCGATGCGCAGAAGGTCCTCGAGGCCGGCGGCACCGGGCCGAGCACGTCGACCGGCGGCTGGCTCAACCGCGCGCTGGCAGTGCTCGCGAGCCGCGGGACGAAACGCGACGCCGTCGCGCTGTCGGAAAGTCTGCCGCTCGTGCTGCGCGGGGACTTCGCCGCGCAGACTTGGGCACCTTCGCATTTGCCCGACACCGACGAAGACACGCTCGCACGCGTGCGCATGCTCTACGAAGCGATCGACACACATCTCGCGACGCGTTTGACCGACGCGTTGACGGCCCGGGAGCTCGCAGGGAACGCCGCGACCGCGAGCACGATGAGCGGCCGCGGCGGCGCACAAGTCGCGCCGCTCGCGACGGCCGCCGCGCGCTTCCTCGCGAGCCCCGACGGTCCGCGCGTGGCCGTCATCGACGTGAGCGGTTGGGACACCCACGCAAACCAAGGCGCCGCGCAAGGACTGCTGGCCGCACGGCTGCGCGGGCTCGACCAAGGCCTGCAGACGCTCAAGACCGAGCTCGGCTCGGTATGGCAAAGCACGAGCGTCGTGATCGTCACGGAGTTCGGCCGCACGGTCGCCGTCAACGGCACGCGCGGCACCGACCATGGCACGGGCACGTGTGCGTTTCTCGCCGGCGGCGCCGTCAAGGGCGGCCGCATCATCACCGACTGGCCCGGGCTCGCGGCAAACGCGCTGCGCGACGGCCGCGACCTCGAGGCGACGACGGATCTGCGCGCAGTGTTCAAAGGCGTCCTCGCCGGCGGTTTCGGCCTCGGCGAGGATGCGCTCGAGACGACGGTGTTTCCCGACAGCATCGCGACGCGGCCGCTGACCGACTTGCTCGGCTGAGCGATAACACCGCATCGCCGTGCCGGGAGCGCGTAGAATCGCGGCTCGGGAGCAGGAACTCGTGACCGACGATACGCGTCAACGCCGCAGCCCTATCGACATGACGGCCACCGAGTTTCGCTCGGCGGGACACCGCCTCGTCGATCAGATCGCGGATTTTCTCGAATCGCTACCCACGCGACGCGTCACGCCCAACGAGTCCGCCCGCGCCGTACGCATGCTGATCGGCCGCGGCCGCTTGCCGAACCAGGGTACGTCGGCCGAAAAATTGCTCGAGGAGATCGCTCCCGCGCTCTTCGACCACTCGCTGCACAACGGGCATCCGCGGTTCCTGGGCTACGTCACTTCATCGGCCGCGCCGCTCGGCGCGCTCGCGGATCTGCTCGCCTCGGCCGTCAATTCGAACGTCGGCTTGTGGGACTTGGCCCCCGTCGCGAGCGAGATCGAGGCCCAAACCGTCCGTTGGCTCGCAGAGCTCATCGGCTACGACCCGAGCTGCGGCGGTCTCATGGTCAGCGGCGGCAACATGGCAAACTTTCTGGCATTCGTCGCGGCACGCCGCGCCCAAACGCCGTGGAACGTACGCGAAGCCGGCGTTGCCGCCGACCCGCGGCCGTTGACCGCCTACGCGTCGCGCGAAACGCACACGTGGATCAACAAGGCCGCCGACGTGACGGGGCTCGGAACCGAAGCGATCAGGTGGATAGACACCGACGGCCGGCAGCGAATACGCGTGGAAGCACTGAAGCGCCAACTCGAGCGTGATCGCAACGACGGCTGTCTGCCGTTCCTGCTCGTCGGTACGGCCGGCAACGTCAGCACGGGAGCGCTCGACCCGTTGCCCGAGCTCGCGGCCGTCGCGCGCGAGCAATCGCTGTGGTTCCACGTCGACGGCGCGTATGGCGCGCCGGCCGCCGCTTTGCCGGAAGCCGAGGACGAGATCCACGGGCTCGCGTTGGCCGACTCCGTCGCGCTCGACCCACACAAGTGGCTCTACAGCCCGATCGAAGCCGCATGCGTGCTCGTTCGCGAGCGCGCCCGCCTGATCGATGCGTTCAGCTACCACCCGCCCTACTACCACATTGCCAACGAGCACGACGGCGCGGAGGAACCCGGCAACAACTACTACGAGCTCGGCATGCAGAACTCGCGCGGATTTCGCGCGCTGAAGGTTTGGCTGCTGCTGCGCCAGCTCGGCCTCGAAGGCTATCGCCGCCTGATTCGCGAAGACATCGCGCTCGCCGCCGAGCTCTTCCGGCTCGCCGAAGCGCACGCCGAGCTCGAAGCGTGCACGCATCATCTGAGCATCACGACGTTCCGTTACGTGCCAAGCGATCTGATACCGGGAGACCCCGGCGTGGACCGGTATCTCGACGAGCTCAACACCGCGTTACTGCCCGCGCTCAAGGCCACCGGCGAGCTCTACGTATCGAACGCGATCGTCGACGGGCGCTACATGCTGCGCAGTTGCATCGTGAACTTCCGCACGACGAGCGCCGACATCGCCGCGGTGGTCGACATCGTCGCGAGCGCGGGACGCGAGCTCGACGGGAGCCTGCGGCCGGTAAGCTTCGGATGACGGATCTGACCGGCCGCCATTGCCTCGTCACGGGCGCCACACACGGCATCGGCCGAGCGGCAGCCGAGGCGCTCGCGAAAATGGGCGCGACGGTGCTGCTACACGGCCGCGACTCGGCGTCGGTCGGAGCCGCTTGCCGAGCGGTGACCCGCGCCACGGGGAACTCGGACGTGAACGGCGTCGTCGCGGACTTCGCATCGCTCGCCGCCGTGCGACGGCTCGCGGGCGAAATTGCCGCACGCGAGCGGCTCGATGTTCTCGTCGACAACGCGGGCGTGATCGTCAGGACCCGGCAACTCACACAAGACGGATTCGAGCTGCAGTTCGGCGTCAATCACCTTGCGCCTTTCCTGCTGACGAACTTACTGCTGGATCTGCTTCAGCGTAGCGCGCCGTCGCGTGTCGTCGTCGTTGCCTCGCGAGCCCACCGTCACGGCGAGCTGGATTTCACGGACTTGAACACCGAGCGAAAGCGCTACAGGGACTTCGCGGTGTACAGCGCGTCGAAGCTGGCGAACGTACTGTTCACACTCGAGCTCGCCCGGCGCCTCGAAGGCACGGGCGTGACTGCGAACGCGCTGCATCCGGGCGTGGTCGCGACGCAGCTGTTCAGGCATTTCGGGCTCGCGGGGAAGCTTCTTGCGCCTATTGCGCGCCTGCTGTTGCTCTCGCCGGCACGAGGCGCAGAGACGTCCGTGTATCTCGCCTCTTCGCCGGACATTGCCGGCGTCAGCGGCAAATACTTCGACAAGTGCCAACCGGTGGAGCCCTCGCCGGCCGCCCTAGACGCCGACGCCGCGCGCCGCCTCTGGGACGTCAGCGCCGAGCTCACGGCCCTCGCGAGCCGGTGACCGCTGTCAGCCGAGCGCGGCGTGGCCTTACACTGTGGCCGGCCGACTTTACCTGCCGATCCCGGACCTGAGCCAGCATATGCAAGAGAAAACCAATCGGGTCATCGTGACCGTCATCGGCGTCGACAAAGTCGGCATCATTGCGGCAGTCTCGGCCGTGCTGGCGGAGGCCCAGGCCAACATCGTCGACATCTCGCAAACGACGCTGCGCGAGTTCTTCACGATGATCATGATGGTCGACATGGAAAGAGCCGCAGTACCGTTCGACGAGCTCAAACGCCGGCTCAATGCCAAGGGCGAGGAGATGGGCCTGAAGATCGACGCCCAGCACGAAGACGTCTTCAAGTACATGCACCGCGTCTGAGCGCCCGTTTCGCACGGCGCCGCCGCACGCACGATCCGAGACACCGCCATGGCCATCCAGTTCTCCCCGCAGGAAATCCTCGAGACCATCCGCATGGTGCAGATGGAGAACCTCGACATCCGCACGATCACGATGGGCGTGAGCCTACGCAACTGCGCGCACCCCGATCTGCGCACGGCCGCGACGCAGGCTTACGACAAAGTCTGCCGGTCCGCCGAGCGGCTCGTGAGCGTCGGCCAACAGATCGAGCGCGAGTACGGCATCCCGATCATCAACAAGCGCGTGTCCGTGACGCCGGTGGCCCTCGTCGCCGAAAGCTCGGCGAGCGAAGACTACGTGCTGTTCGCCGAGCATCTGGAGCGGGCCGCGGCCGAAGTCGGCGTGAACTTTCTCGGCGGATTTTCCGCCCTCGTGCACAAAGGCACGACTCCGGGCGACGAGGCGCTCATCGCGTCGATCCCCGAGGCGCTGGCGACGACCGAGCGTGTCTGCGCCTCCGTCAACATCGGCACGACGCGCGCCGGCATCAACATGGATGCCGTGGCGCGCATGGGCGAGGTGATCTGCGAGACCGCACGGCGCACGGCCGATCGCGACGGCATCGGCTGCGCCAAGCTCGTCGTGTTCTGCAACGCGGTCGAAGACAATCCGTTCATGGCCGGCGCGTTCCACGGTATCGGCGAGCCCGACTGCGTCATCAACGTCGGCGTGAGCGGACCCGGCGTCGTGCTGAACGCGATCGACGCGCAACCCGAAGCGGATTTCGGCGAGCTTGCGAGCATCATCAAGCGCACGGCATTCAAGATCACGCGCATGGGCGAGCTCGTAGGACGTTCTGCGTCGGCCAAGCTCGGCGTGCCGTTCGGCATCGTCGATCTGTCGCTGGCTCCGACGCCCGCCCAAGGCGACAGCGTCGCGCGAATTCTCGAATCGATGGGGCTCGAGCGGGTCGGCACGCACGGCTCGACGGCGGCGCTCGCGCTGCTCAACGATGCCGTGAAGAAGGGCGGCGCAATGGCCTCGAGCTATGTCGGCGGGCTTTCGGGCGCGTTCATACCGCTGTCGGAGGATGCGGCCATGATCGACGCTGCCGCCGCGGGCGCGATCACGTTCGACAAGCTCGAAGCGATGACCTGCGTGTGCTCGGTGGGGCTCGACATGATCGCCGTGCCCGGCGACACACCGGCCGCCACGATCGCGGCCATCATCGCCGACGAAGCTGCCATCGGCATGATCAACGAGAAGACGACGGCCGTACGCATCATCCCGTCCCCGGGCAAAGGCGTGGGGGACGTGGTGTCTTTCGGCGGCTTGCTCGGCCGCGCGCCCGTCATCGCGCTGCATCGGGAATCGAGCGAAGCGTTCGTGCGCCGCGGCGGCCGCATTCCCGCTCCGCTGCAAGCCTTCAACAACTGACGCCTCGGTCAGCCGCGCTCGAGCCGGCGCGCGAACGCTCGAACGAACGCGCGCGCCTCGTCGAGGCCGAGCGCACGCGCGACGGCGAAATACACGACCCCGTAGGCCGCGGTGACGAGCATGGCCAGCACGAGCGGATACAGCCCTGCAAAAGCACGCTGCACCGCGTAGCCTGCCAGCGCCGCCACGGCGGCCGCTGCGAACATACGCGCAAGCGGCGCCGCGCCCGCGCCGACGTGACCGATTCGCCGCCGCAAGCTGCGTCGGAGCAGCAGCCACTCGAGCCACGCACCGAGCGCCGCGCCCGTTGCGAGCCCCACGGGCCCGAGCGGCAGCCCGGCAACGGTCACGTGGCCGAACAGCCCGGCCGGAATGGCCCATGCGCCGAGCGTGATGGGCTCGAACTGCAGCATGAGCGACCCGCCCGCGACCGCGGCCGCGAGCACGCGCAGTCCGGCCACGCGAGCCGGTGTCTTGGTGTCGCGCAGCGCAAAGAACGCCGATTGATAGACTCGCGTGCCCGTAGACGCAAGCAGACCCAAGCTGTAAGCGGCGAGCGTGAGCCAGACGACCGTCACGTCTGCCTGCCGGAATTCACCGGCGCGATAAAGCCCCGCAACGAGCACGCGCCCGAGGACGAGAAACGCGACGCAGCTCGGCACGACGTAGAACGCGACGCGACGCACGGCCGCCACGGTGCGAGCCCGCAGCGCCTCCCCCGCATTGCCGCGCTCGCGCGAGAGCTCCGGCAGCTCGGCCGCGGCCACGCTCATGCCGAACAGACTCACGGGCAGGACGTAGAGCGTTTGCGCGTACCGCAAGCGCGCGAGGGCGCCGATGGCGAGCAGGCTCGCCAGCACCATGTCGACGTAGGTGGTAAGCTGAACGACGCCGCGACCGATGATCGCCGGACCGGCGTTCTTCACGGCTTCCATGAACGCCGCCTGGCCGCGGCCCCTGTTCACCCTGATTTGCCGATCGAGACGCAGCACCCACGGCAACTGCACGCCGAACTGCAGCACACCGCCCGCGAGCGCACCCCAGGCGGCGACGATCAGCAACCCGTCCTCTGCCGTGCGTCCGGCGAATGCGATCGAACGCCCCGATGATCGCGGCGTTCCAAAGCACGGGCGCGAAGTACGGCACGAAGAACTTGCGGTGACTGTTGAGAATGCCGAGCGCCCAAGCCGAGAGCACGAGCACGCCCGTCATCGGAAAGATAATTCGGACGACGGCGATCATGAGCTCGCGGCGATGGCCTTCGAAGCCCGGCGTGAACACGGTCACGAGCACGGGCGCGAGCACCACGCCGAGCAGCGCGATGGCGCCCGCGATGGCGAGCAGCAAAGCGAACATGGCGCCCGCGACCCGGCCGGCTTCCTTCGTGCGGCCCTGGCCGAGCAGCTCCGAGTAAACGGGAATGAACGACGCGCTCAGCGTGCCCTCCCCGAGCAAATTTTGCAGCACGTTGGGCAACCGCAACCCGGCACTGAACACGTCGGCCTGAAGACCCGTGCCGAAATACGTCGCGATGACGCGCTCGCGAACGAGGCCCATGACGCGGCTGACGAGGATGCCGCTGGCCACGAGCATCGAAGCAGCGCCCGTGGAGGGTGGGCGCGGACCGTCGGCGGGCGGCGGCTCGCGCGACACGCCGCCGGAAGGCCGAGCCTCGTCCGCGGCGCTCCGGGGCAATGACGCGTCACTCATTCGCTCGTCCGATCCGTCGCACTCGAAGGCCCCGCGATACTACCCGTTTGCGCTGCGCGCGTTTGCTCAAACTTCGCCGGGCACCGGCGCCTCGGCGCGGCGACGACCGGCCGCAACGGCGGGGCTTGACACGCGGAATATTAGTGTACTATTGTTCTAGTACACTAGATGTTGAGGAACGAGACAGCATGATCGGCATCGAACATCTGTCTTTCAGCTACCGCCCGCGCGAGCCGCTATTCGAGGATCTGAGCCTCACGCTCGCGCCCGGCACCGTGTACGGAGTGCTCGGGCTCAACGGAGCCGGCAAGTCGACACTGCTCAAGCTCATGACGGGATTGCTGTATCCCACGGCCGGCTCGCTGCGCACGCTCGGCTACGAGCCGGCACGACGCGCGCCGGCTCTGCTGTCGCAGATATTCGTGCTGCCGGAAGAGCTCAACGTGCCGCGGCTGACCGTCGACGAATATCTCGCGGTCCGCGCGCCGTTTTATCCGCGATTCGATCGCAGCGCATTCGAGCGCTACATGAACGAGTTCGACCTGCCGAGTCAGTCGCGGCTCACTGAGCTTTCCTACGGACAGAAGAAGAAATTTCTGCTCGCCTTCGGGCTCGCGTGTCGCTCGCCGGTGCTGATCATGGACGAGCCGACCAACGGTCTGGACATCCCTTCGAAAGGGCTGTTTCGCCGGCTGATCGCCGAAGCCGTCACGGACGATCGGCTGTTCGTCATCTCGACGCACCAAGTACGCGACGTCGAATCGTTGATCGATCCCATCGTGATCGTTCACGAAGGACGAGTGCTCTTGAATCGCTCGATCGGCGAGATCTCCGCCCGGCTCGGCATGACTCACACGCCGACGAAACCGCCCGACGACGCCGAAGGCCTGCTGCACACCGAGCCCGCCATCGGCGGCTTTTGGTCGGTCTGGAGCCACGGGCAAACGGACGGGGGGCCGATCGATCTCGAGGTGCTGTTCAACACCGTGATCTCGCATCCGGAGCTCGGACGAGCACTCGGCGCACCACGAGATAGGCCGATGCACGGAGCGGCGGCATGAGCATGGCGCAGGCAAACGACACGTTCGATTGGCGCCGATTCGGCCTGTTGCTGCGCAACGACGTCGCCGGCGGCTATCGCGGGTTTCTGATCCGCGCCGCGGCGATCGCAGGCGTCATCGTCGCCATCGAGATCGTCGGCGGACTGTTCGGCAATTCGCCCGACGGTCGAGGCCAATTCTGGTGGTTCTACGTGTTCCTTTACGGCTGGGGCATCGTGATCGCCGGCAGCGCACTTACCGAGCTGCACGATCGAACCAAGAACGAAAGCTTTCTGTTGCTTCCGGCCTCCATGCTCGAGAAGACCCTCGCGAGATTCGCGCTCGTGACGCTCGGGTTTTACGGCTTTTTCCTGGTGTTCGCGACCGTGCTCGCGCTCGTGACCCAAACGGTGGATTTCGCGCTGCTCGGCCGTAGCATTCGCTGGTTTCCTGCCCACGGCGATCTCAACTGGATCGCGTGGGGCAACCTCTTCGTAGTTCAGTCGGTCTTCTTCCTCGGAGCCGCCTGGTTTCGCAAGGCACACGTCTTCAAGACCGCCCTCGCCGTCGCCGTGCTCGGCTTCGGCTTCTTCGTCTTTGGGCTGATCGTGACCTTCCTGCTGCTGCCGCAATTTCGCGACGGCTGGGGCGTCACGTTCCACGACCACGAGGCCTTCGCCATCTACGCGGCCTATCCGGCTGTGCTCGACGCCCTGAGTGTCGTCGTGCAGATCGCCTACTACGCAGGGCTACCGTTGCTGTGCTGCTTCGTCGCCTGGTTGAGGGTCAAAGAGACCCAGGTGAGCCATGGAGTTTAGCCAACCCAAAGGCATCTACCAGCAGATCGCGGACCAGATCCGCGACCGCATACTCGACGGCGAATGGCACGACGGCGAGCGCATCCCGTCCATCCGCGAGCTCGCCGTCAGCGTCGGCGTCAACCCGAACACCGTGACGAAGAGCTACCAAGCGCTAACCGACCGGCGGATCATCGAGAACCAGCGCGGCCTCGGCTACTTCGTCGCGGCCGACGCGAGGGAGCGGATCCTCGCGGAGCTCAAGGCCGAATTCATGCGCGACGAGCTGCCGCGCGTCTTTCGCGCCATGCGGTTGCTCGGCATCGGTATCGACGACATCGCCGCGCGGTTCGCGGCGGCCAACGGAGAAGGTCAATCATGAAAACCAGCCAAACCGTGATCCTCGCTGCATTGGCCGTCGTCGCCCTCGGCATGGTGCTCGCGGCCGGGCTCGCGCACGTCGCCTTGTCGCAAACGAGCAGCGACAGCAGTGCGACCTCACGGAGTTTCGACCTCACGGGGTTCAGCGGCATCGAGACCGGAGGCCGCTGGCGGGTCACCGTCACGCGCAGTGACACCTGGCAAGTGCAAGTGACTTATCCGGCCTACCTCGCCGACGACATGCGGGTGCGCGTCGAAGGCGATCGGCTCATTCTCGGCACGGACCACGACCGCAGCTATCGAGAGCCCCTCACGGCGAAGGTCTCGATGCCGATACTCGACAGCCTGAGCGGCGGCGGCTCGGCAAACTTCGAGTTTGCAGGGTTCAGCGGCGACCGTCTGCGGCTCACCATCTCGGGCTCGGGCGACGTGACGGGCAAAGACGGCCGATATACGGATCTCGACGTGAGCGTGAGCGGCTCCGGCCACATCGACCTGCGCGCCGTCCCGACCGTCGACGCCGATGTCAACGTGTCGGGATCGGGCCACGTGCTGCTGGACATGGACGGCGGAGAGCTGACCGGCAGCATCTCGGGCAGCGGTCACATCGACTACGCGGGCATGACGCGCCGGCAGAACGTGCGAACGTCCGGCTCGGGCCGCGTCACGCAGACGAATTGACGAGAGCTCGGCCTAGTTGCCGACGGCGCAATCGCCGACGTACATCTCCGGGCGCGAGGTAAACCCAGGCAGCACGGTGGGCGAATACTCGGCGCGCGTCTGCACGGCCTTGAAACGGCCGTTCGCCGACGGTTGCGCGAGCACGGTCGTCACGCGCAGCGGACCCGCATCGCTGATCTGCATGAGATGCAGATAGCCCGACGAGTAGCGAACCGAGATGAAGCTCTTGCCGAAGTCGCTGTCCGCCTCGGCCGTGCCTTCGTCGATATTGATGTCCGAGAACACGGCTTCGAGCTTCGTCGTCGACGTTTTGATGCCGGGCTTGTTGGCCGCGTCCCAATCGCTCGTGGCGAGCGCCGTGAACGTGCACTCGAGCCGTTTGGCGGCCGAGAGTTTCTTCTGCAAGTCGCGCGACGACTGTCCGGCCGCAGTCGGCAAATGACTCGCGGCAACCACGCCTATGCAGATCGAGACGACGGTCAATATTTTTCTCATAAGGTCCAATTTAACAACTTCCAAGCCTATTTCGCTATGCGATCGAACCGGGGCGTTCGGCGAGCGTCGCGTGGCCAGGCACCGCAGGGGGACCATCGGCCGTTCGTGCCGTACCCGGCGTTTAGTTCAAATTGACCCGCGCTCGCCGCGGCCGCGATAATCCGGCGACTCAAGGAGACTCTCGTGCTACGAATCGCGGCCCTGACCCTCGCCATCGTGTTACTCGCCTTCCCCATGGCGCAGGGCCAGGTGATCGACGATCCGATGCTGCTCGAGCAGCTCAAGAAGCTCTTCCCGGACGCCGCGACCTTTTCCGCAAAGTCCGGAACGCCGCCGCACTACAAAGCGCTCGGTGCGGCCGCATCCGGCTCGGAGGCGCCGCTGCTCGGGTACGCTTATTGGACTACCGAGCTCGAGCCGCTGGAGCGCGGCTTCGACGGTCCCATCAAGATGCTCGTCGGCATGGATACCAAAGGCGTTCTGACAGGCATCATCGTCACCGAGGATCGCGAGCCGTATGGGTACTTCTCGGTCGAAACACCCGAGTTCGCCGAGCAGTTCGCCGGCAAGAACATTCGTGATCCGTTCAAAGTCGGCAGCGATGTCGACGCGATTGCCCGGGCTACGATCAGCGTGACGAGCGCGAGCCGTGCGGTGCGCAACGCATCGCGACGCATGGCCCGCGCCTATCTGAAGCCGCCCGAGAACTGAGCCTCGTGGACCGCTCGGCGCAAGCAATCGATGCTTTCGACCGCGAGCCGTGGCTGCGTTGGCGAGGAAGAGGCGCGCGCCTAGTGGCACTGACCGGCGCACTGGTACGATTGCTGTTGCTTTGCACCGCTTTGGCTAGCGCGGCCCACGCTCAAGACGCAACCGACGACGGCGGCGGCTGGAACTTCGACGACGTCGAGGAAACCGCGCCGACAATGCTCGACCTCGCGCGCGAGCAGGCGGTAGATGTTGCACTGTTCGCGGCATTCGCCACGCTCGCAATGGTGAGCTTCTTGAACAAGAGCGTGCGCCTGAAGTACGTCACCCTCGTTGCTTCGGTCCTGTACATGGGCTTCTACAAGAGCCAGCTGCTCTCGGTCGTGAACGTTTTCGGCACGCTGACCGGCAACCTGCCGATCTTTTCGTACAGCATGGCTTGGTACGCGTTCGCAGGCTTCACAGCCGTGACGACGTTGCTGTGGGGCCGCGTGTATTGCGGGCGAATCTGTGCCTTCGGTGCTTTCACACAGCTGATCGACGCCATCGTTCCCGCACGATTTCGCGTCGACGTGCCGAAGAAGCTCGAGGAACGCGCGAGCTATATCAAGTACGGAATCCTGTTCGCGGCCGTGGGCTATTACCTGCTCACGCGCGAGATCGACTTCTACCGCTACATCGAGCCGTTTTGGATGTTCACGTTTCAAGGCTCGACGGTGCTGTGGATCATGCTCGGCGCTCTGTTGATCGCGAGCGTCTTCGTGCGCAACTTGTATTGCCGCTTTCTGTGCCCGCTGGGCGCAGCGCTAGGGCTGGTCGCCAAGCTCGCGCCGCTGAAAATCAAACGCTGGTCCGAGTGCGACCAGTGCGCGCTGTGCGAGAAGACCTGCGAATGGGGCGCGATCCGCAATCGGCAGATCGTCATGAGCGAATGCGTGCGTTGCGACGATTGCGAGCGCCTGTACGCCGACGAGCAAGCGTGCCCGCATTGGCTTCTCGATCTCAAGCGCCGGCGCCGGGCCGCCGAGGAGCGCTCCGCGGCCGGCGTCGCGCTCGCGACGTCCGCGACGGCCCGGCGCGCGCCTGGTCCCGCCTCGTCCCTCCCGAAAGGCTGAGCCGCGACGGCCCAGCGAATCAAAAAACCTCAACTGTCACGGCGAGCTTTGGCCGGCAATTGCGCTATGCTCTGAGCAGGTCGCGTGCCGGCGCCACGATATTCGGATCACGGCACTGGCGCTCGTTGCATGCGGCCTTCCAGGGAAGACACGTAGCGTGGGAAAGATTCCTGCAGGCGTCGGTCCGCGGTTTCCTCAGGTCGTGGTGCTCGTGGGAGCGACCGGCGACTTGGCGCGCCGCAAGCTATTGCCGGGCCTCTTCCACCTTGCGACTGCCGGCTTCATTCCGGACTGTCGAATCATCGG
Organism: uncultured Gammaproteobacteria bacterium; assembly: GCA_963786385.1. GTDB lineage: Bacteria > Pseudomonadota > Gammaproteobacteria > Steroidobacterales > Rariloculaceae > FEN-1219. The sequence goes on along the minus strand of CAWAYS010000002.1, from coordinate 69,555 downwards.
CGTTTCGCTCGACGATTTCGGTGCCGACGCCTTTCGCGACAGTGCGCGCGAGGCGATCAAGGAGTTTTTCGCTCGCAAGGTCACCGAAGAGGATTGGAGCGAATTCGCCTCGAACCTCGATTACGTGCCGCTCGGCGCCGGCGCCGACGCCTTGAGGGGCGCAGTCGAGCGAGCCGAGCAAACTTTCGGCGGCGACAGCCGGCGGCTGCACTATCTCAGCGTGCCGCCGAATGCGGCGCTTTCGGCGGTCCGCATGCTCGGCAGCGCCAACCTCGTCGAGCGCGCGCGCATCGTCATGGAGAAGCCTTTCGGCACGGACCTCGAAAGCGCGCGATCGCTCAATGCCAAGCTCCACGAAGTCTTCAACGAGGAACAAATCTTTCGCATCGACCACTTCCTCGGCAAAGAGCCGGCGCAGAACATTCTCGCCTTCAGATTCGCCAACGGGCTGTTCGAGCCGATCTGGAACCGCAACTTCATCGATCACATTCAAATCGACGTGCCCGAGACGCTCGGGCTCGGCAAACGCGTGGGTTTCTACGAGACGATCGGCGCATTCCGCGACATGGTGGTCACCCATCTCTTTCAGATCCTCGCATTCGTCGGAATGGAAGCACCCACGTCGCTCGCACCGGCCCCGATCGGCGAGGAGAAGAACAAGGTATTTCGCAGCATGTTGCCGATCCAGCCGAGCGACGTCATTCGCGGCCAGTACACGGGCTATCGGCAAGAAGAGGGCGTGCGCGCGGACTCGGACACGGAAACCTTCATCGCGCTCAAGTGCTCGATCGACAACTGGCGCTGGGCCGGCGTCCCTTTCTACCTGCGTACCGGCAAAAGGATGGCCGAAGGGCAACGCATCATCTCGATCGCGTTTCGCGAGCCGCCGAAGAGTATGTTTCCGGAGAACTCCGGTGTCGGCGCACACGGACCCGATCATCTGACCTTCGACTTGGCCGACCAATCGAAAATGTCACTGTCGTTCTACGGCAAACGCCCCGGTCCCGGCATGCAACTCGACAAGTTGAGCCTGCAATTCGCCATGCATGACACGCAGCTGGTCGGCGACGTGCTCGAGGCATACGAGCGGCTGATTCTCGACGCGATGCGCGGCGACCGAACGCTGTTTACGACCGCCGAGGGCATCGAGCGCCTTTGGGACATCTCCACACCGCTGCTCGAAGCGCCGCCACCGGTGCGCAGCTATGCGCCCGGCTCGTGGGGGCCGAACGCGATCCACCAGCTCGTCGCTCCGCACGCGTGGCGGCTGCCGTTCGAGCGCGCGTGGCGCGATCCGAACTACACGGGAGCTTGACGCAGCTCCAGACCGCCGGCTAACCCTGCCATTGACATACCTTTAACCGGTATGTACCTTTATCTACAAGGTATATCGATGCCTCGTCGCGCAAGGCCGCCGAGCTCTTACGACCACTCGAAGGAGGGCTGCCGTCATGATCGCACTGAGATTTCCTTTTGCCGCCGGGCTCGGCGGCCTGCTGAGCCTGAGTCTGTTCTTCGTGCTGTTCAATTTCGTCAGCCGACCGATGGATATCCCGCCGGCCGTGAAGGGCCGGATCGTCGATTTCACGCGTCTGATCAAAGATACGCCGCCGGAAACGAAACCTCGCGAGAAGCCCAATTACGAGCCGCCGCCGGCAGTTCCAGACTTGCCGACTTTCCGCCAAGGCACGGAGGGTGGCGGCCCCGGCGCGACCCTCGGCGGTGAGCACTGGCAACCGGTAGTTGACCCCGGCCCGCACTTCCCCACCCGGCTCAACACCGATGTCATTCCGCTCGTTCGCGTGAACCCGGATTATCCGCCGACGGCGCTCGCCAGAAACATCGAGGGCTGGGTCCAGGTGCAGTACACCGTCACGGCCACCGGCACGGTGCGCGAGGCCAAGGTCGTTGCCGCGGAGCCGAAAGGCGTATTCGATCAAGCGGCGCTGCGCGCGATCGCGCGCTGGCGTTACAACCCGATGATCGAGGACGGGGCTGCCACCGAGAGAGTCGGACTCCAAACGGTGATCCGGTTTCAGCTCGACCGGTGACGAGACTCAACGGAATGCGGTTGCCGCCCGACGTGGAACGGCTTATCGTTTCCAGCTAGAGGTAGCGATGGCGCAAACGAATCCACCTTTTATGAGCGGCGTGCCCGAGCTTCTCGTGCTGCGCATCCTCGCCGGCCGAGAGATGTACGGCTACGAGCTCGTGAAAGCCGTGCGGCTCGTGACCGGCGAAGCCATCGGCCTCGGAGAAGGTGTCGTCTATCCCGTGCTGCACGGCCTCGAGCGCAGCGGCGCACTGAAAGCCAAGCGCAAACCCGTCAACGGCCGCACGCGCGTCTACTACACCGTGACGGCCAAGGGGCAGCGACGGCTCGAGCACTTGAGCCAAGAGTGGCGGCGCGTCAGCGGCGGCATCAATTCGGCGCTCGGCGCGGGAGAACCCGAAAGTGCCTGACCTGCAGCCGTTCGAGGCATTGAGACTCGAGCTGCTGCGCGGCGGTATCGCCCAGGCCCACATCCAACGCACGTTGCTCGAGCTCAGCGACCACCTCACGGATCTGGAAGCAGCCGGGGTCGAACACGGCCTCTCGCCGGACGAGGCCGCGGCCTCGGCACTCGAGCTGCTCGGCAGCCCGCAAAACATTGCCGCCGCCATGCTCGCCCAACCCGCGTTGCTCGACTTCAACCATCGCTGGCCGCGCACGTCGTCTTACCTGCGTTGCGCGGCGCTCGTCGCGGCCTTGCCGGGCGTGCCCGTGCATTACTGCATGGACCGCGGCGCCGAGATCGTGCGCTGGGGCATCGCGAGCAGTCTCGCGACGATGCTCGTCGGCTCGCTGCTCGCGTGGCTGAACTGGATGACGTTGATCGAGTAGGCGATCGTAGCGACGGTCCCTGCGATGAACCTGGGCGCCGCCCGACGGAACGTAGCGGTTGTATCGCCGCCGGATTCGTATTCAAATCCTGCCATGCGCAAACTGTCGGCACTCGCACTGCTGATCGGCCTCACGGCGCTCGCAGGCTGCAGCGGCCGCGAGCCGCCGGCCCCACCCGCGGCGGGCTCCAGCACCGCGGGCGCCGCCGCCCCGACGGACGCGGCGGCAACCGAGACCGCACGCCTCGGCCAATGGCTCGACGCGCGATTCGAGGAAGAGCTCGCATTCAGCCCGATCTACCAAACCGTGCTCGGGCGCAAGACCGACTACGACAAGCTCGACGATGCCTCCGAGAGCGCCGAGGACGAGCAGCTCGCGTGGCGCCGCGGCACGGTCGAGCAGCTCGAGCGCGAGTTCGCCTACGACGCGCTCACGGCCGACGGCAAGCTGTCCTACGACCTTTGGGTCTATCGCCTCGACCAAGCCGAAGCAGCCGCCCCGTTTCGGCGCCGTTACTACCTGTTCAATCAGATGGACGGGCCGCACACGGGCCTGCCGCAAATCCTCATCAACTTCCACCGCGTCGACGACGAGAGCGACATGCGCGCCTATGTCGCGCGCATCGGCGAGATCGGACGATCGATCGGCCAATCGCTCGACCGCGCCAAGCGCGCGGCGAGCGAAGGTGTGCACGCGCCGCGGTTCGCCTATGAAGCCGTCGTCCAGCAGTCGCGCGCACTGGTCACGGGCGCGCCGTTCGACGGCGTGGGCGATGCTCCGATCTGGTCCGACGCCAACACCAAGATCGACGCGCTGGCTGCGGCCGGCAAGCTCGACGAGCCCACGGCCGAGGCACTGCGCGCCGCTGCACGCACCGCGTTGCTCGAGAAATTCAAGCCTGCCTACGACGCGCTGATCGCGTGGGCGCAAGCGGATATCGCGAACTCGGACGAGGTAGCCACCGGCGTCTGGAAGCTGCCCGACGGCCCTGCGTTCTACGCCGAGCGGCTCGCGAACTCCACGACCACGAACATGACGGCCGACGAGATCCACGAGCTCGGCTTGCGCGAGGTCGAGCGCATCAAGGGCGAGATGGAAACGCTCGAGCGGCAGGTCGGCTTCGACGGCAGCTTGCAGGATTTCTTCGCGTTCATGCGAACCGATCCGCAGTTCTATTTCCCGAACACCGACGCAGGGCGCGAAGCCTATCTCGACGCCGCGCGTCAGCATCTCGCGTTCATCAAGGAGCGGCTACCACAGTACTTCGGGCGCCTGCCCAAGGCCGGCCTCATCGTCAAGCGCGTCGAGGCATTTCGCGAGCAACCCGGCGCCGCACAGCACTACTTTCCGGGCACGCCCGACGGCTCTCGTCCCGGTATCTTCTACGCGCACTTGATCGATATGAGCTCGATGCCGAAACCGCAGCTCGAGGACGTCGCATATCACGAGGGCATTCCGGGTCATCACCTGCAGATCTCGATCGCGCAAGAGCTGACCGGCGTGCCGTTGTTCCGCACGCAGACGGGCTTCACGGCCTACGTTGAAGGCTGGGGGCTGTACGCGGAGCAGCTCGCGAAGGAGATGGGCGCTTACCAGGATCCGTATTCGGATTTCGGCCGGCTGTCGGCCGAAATGTGGCGCGCGGTCAGACTCGTCGTCGATACGGGCCTGCATGCCAAGGGCTGGACCGAAGCGCAGGCCGAGCAATACTTCCGTGACAACTCGGCCAACGCCGAGGGCCAAATCGTCGCCGAGGTTCGCCGCTACATCGTGACGCCCGGGCAAGCGACCGCGTACAAAGTCGGCATGCTCGAGATCCTCGAGCTTCGTTCGAAGGCGCGAGCCACACTCGGCGACAAGTTCGACATCCGCGCCTTTCACGACATCGTGCTCGGCGGCGGCGCGTTGCCGCTTTCACTGCTCGAGCGGCGCGTGAACCGGTGGATCGCGGAGCAGCAAGCGCTCTAGCGACGATCGCGAGCGACCCCATCACGGCCCAGGCCGAGGCGGTATCCGTGACGCGGCGCGCAGCTGCAATCGTCCCGCTGCGCGCCGCTCAAAATTTCACGCGCTGCCCCGCGCGCAACTGCTCGAGCGAATAATGCGTGCCGCGCCAATCGATACCGCCGGTGCGCAAGCATTTGAGACTCGAACGCACGAGCATCGCGACGAAGATCAGCATCCCGACGGGCAGAAGCAGCAGACTGACGACCTCCGAGCGCCGCTCGCGCACGAGCATGAAGGACGCCGCCACGTGCGTCGCGAGCACGAGCAGTGACGCGCCGACCAAGACGTGGCGCCCGGTAAGGAAGCCGCCGATCAGGCCCACGGCCGGCCCGATCGTCAGCAGCACTAGAGCGAGCACCATCACCGCCAGCCGCCAAACGCTGTACTGTGCCCCCGGGCCGAAGGTGTTCTTCTCGAGCCCCGCGAACATGGCACGCACCGTCGGATACCATTCGATCGACAAGTCCTGCTCGGCGAACGCGAGCCGCGTGCGCCCGCCGGCCTCTCTGACCATCATGCCGAGGCCGACATCGTCGCCGGGCTCCAGACGCAGCCATTCGAACCCCCGCGTGCGCGCGAAGAGGTCGGTCCGCACGAGATTGAAGGCGCCGACCCCAAAAGGCGTCTTGCTGCCGGGCGTATTGACGCTGCCTGCCCGCGCCAAGAGAAACAGCAACAGGCCGAAAGTGCGCACGGCCACGGCGAGCCAGAACCCGGCGAGCTCGAAGTGCGGCATGAGCGCAAGGTGATCGGCACCCGTGCGCTGCGCATAACCGACGGCACGGCGCAGGGCACCCGGCGCGTAGTGCACGTCGGCATCCGTAAACAACAGCCACTCGCCGCTCGCCAGCCGCACGCCTTGGTGCATGGCATTGACCTTGCCGAGCCAGCCGTCCGGCAGGGTTTCCACGTGTCGGACGCGGAGCCTGGAATCGATACGGGCAAGACGATCGAGAATCTCGCCCGTCGCATCGATCGACCGGTCGTCGACGGCGATCACCTCGAGCGCCGGGTAGTCCTGGGCCAACAGCGAGCGCAGCGCGGCTTCGATCTGATCGGCCTCGTTACAGGCCGGGACGATCACGCTCAAACGCGGCCAGGTCTCGACGCGCTCCGGCACGTCGCGCAACTCGTCCTCGAGCCGAGGCACGCGCCGCACGTTCCAGACGAAACCCGCAAAGCAAAGCAGCCAGATCGCACACGTCGCAACGACGTAGATAGCCAGCAGCACCGCGCGCAAACTCCTCGGACGTCGGCCGAAGCGCCGATCAGTGGATGATGCCGCAGAAGTCCGAGCGGCGTCAGGCGCCGCCGGCGAGAGGCCCTAGAACCTATCCAAGCACTCGTACGGATGCACGGACATCTCGGGCTTCCACACGAAGTAGCGATTGAGCGTAAACGGCTTCTCGAAGTAGACAGGGTCCGTGGTCGTGAGCGTGTAATCGAGCCGATCGTAGGCCGCGTTCGGAATGAACCGCTCGACGGTCTTGATCTGATCGCTTTGCGGCGTGCCTTCGTGATCGAAATACCCGGCCGCGATGTGATCGGTCTCGACGACGAGCGTCGTGCCTTCCCAGTGCCCGCGAGAGAAACCCATCTGCGTGTTCCCGGCCGGTGCCGATGCATTCGCCGACATGTGAATGACGCGTTTCGAGTCGTACTCTTCCATGCGCAGCAGGATGTCGTCACCCGCGCGCGAGAACTCCACGGGCAGCGGCGTGATCATGATCAACGGCTGACCCTTCGTGCCGCAGTGCAGCAGCGCGTTGTCGCGCGGATTCCACTCGGCGAGCTTGGCTTTGGCCGCCGCCGTGAGCGGATAACCGCCCTTGAACATCGGAAACGCGGCCGGATCGCTCATGATGGTCGACCACACGCGAAAGAGACCGTCGGCCTTGGCCTTGGCCGCCGAGACGTCGGCGTCGAGCTTCGCCTTGCCGACGACGCGACCGGCCTTGCCGGCAGCGAAGTGCACGTCGGCCGAGCCGAAAGTGAATTCGTAGCCGGTCGGCAGCAGCACGCTGCGCGCGAGAATCTCGGGCCGGTTTCGCTGCGACGGCGAGCCGGCGATCGTGACCTTGTCGCCGACCACGATCGGACTGCTGTCGACGCCACGATTGCGCAAGATGCTGATCGACGCGGTCTCGGCCGCCCAATCGACGGTCTTCCCGGAATCATCGGTGACCGCGAGAACGATCTGGCCGTGCGGATTGCGCCACGACACGGATTTCACGACGCCCGTCACCTCGACGGTGTGCTTCGAATCGAAGATGCCGGCCTGGCTGTGATGCGCTAAGGCCGAACGACCGATGACGAGCAAGCAGACGAATGTCGAAACTGAGACGAACCCTACCGAACGCGACATAGCCGATCCCCCCGGAGCGTTTCGTTGCGTAGCCCGTATTGTGCCGCAGAACGCGGGCGACCGTACCGGGGAGTGCTGCCACCCGGCAGGCTGGGGTAAATTGGCGCCCGTGAAAGACTCCGCCCGCGCGCCGACGCCTCTCGTCCTCGAGCCGATCGGCTACGTACGCACATCGCTCGGCGCGAAGGTCGAAGCCGCTCGCCAGCCTCGAGCCGGCGCCGACACGAGCGGCCGAATCGAGCTGCTGCCCGGCAAGAACTTCGAGCATGCCCTGACCGACCTCGATGGCTGGGAGTATCTGTGGGTGGTGTTCTGGTTCGACCGCAACACGGGCTGGCGGCCGAAGGTGCTGCCGCCGCGCAGCCGCTCGGGGCGCAAGGGCGTATTCGCTACGCGCTCGCCGCATCGCCCGAACCCCATCGGGCTCTCGGCCGTGCGGCTCGAGCGCATCGACGGCCTCACGCTGCACATTCGCGACGTCGACATGCTCGACGGCACGCCGGTGCTCGACATCAAGCCTTATGTGGCCTACACGGACGCTCTCGGCCATGCCAAAAGCGGCTGGCTCGACGACACGGGCGCCGTCGCCCGAGGCGAGACGCCCGCCGACCCGATTGCGGACTTCGAAGTGGAATGGACGGCGACGGCCGCCGCGCAGGCGCAATGGATCGAAGCGCACACACAGCTCGCCCTGCGCGAGCGCGTGGCGGCGACGCTCGCGCTCGGCCCTGCGCCGCATCCGTATCGACGCATCCGCCGCGACGACGACGGCTTCGTGCTGGCCGTCAAAGACTGGCGGGCCCGGTTCTCGGTCGAAGGCCGTCGCGTACGAGTGCGCGATATTGCTTCCGGCTATCGTGAGTCACAGCTCGCGGCGGTGCGCGACGCGAATGCCGATCTCGACGCCCACCGGGCGTTTCGCGCTCGATGGCACCCCGGCGATTGAGCCGCCGCCGTCGAACCGCGTTACGCCGGCTCGACGCCCCAGCCGGGCTTGTCACTCAGCAATAGCACGCCGTCGGCGATCGTCTCGCCCGTCGACCCGCGAGTTTGCCGGCGATCGAACGAGTACTCGATTGCGCGCACGGTGTCGGGATAGATCGCCGCGGCGTGCATGCTGGCCGCCGTCGAGATCGGACCCGACGGGTTGTGCGGCGAGATCTCGATGCGCCCTTGGCCCATCCCGAGCACCTCGAGCAACGGCCCGAACCCGCCCACGTGCTTGACGTCCGGCATGATCACGTCGACCCACTCGTGATCCGTGATCTCCTCGAACCGTGCCTTACCCCAGAAAAGCTCGCCGCCCGCGAGCCGGAGCTTCGTCTTGCGCTTGAGCTCGTCGTACGTCGGACCGACTTTGAACGGCTCCTCGAGCCAATCGATCTTCAAACGCTCGAGCTCCGGAATCAGCGCGTAGAAATCGTGCGGCTGAAACCGTTCGTGGAAATCGACGCGCATGCCGAGATCGGGAAACTCGTCTCTGAGCCGGCGCAGCATCGCGAGCCCCTCGGCGGCTTTCTCGACGGCGTGCTCCGGACCGTTCACGGCCTCGAACGGCGCGCATTTGAAGATCTTGAAGCCTTGCTCTTGGAGCTCGCCGACGATGGTCGAGTACTCCTCCGGCGTGCGCGTCTCGAGCGCGCGATTGATCGTCGTGTAGAGAGGAATGCCGCTGAACGTCGGACCGTTTGCGAACAGCTGCCACACAGGCACGCGCTCGCGCTTGGCGAGCAGATCGTAGAATGCTTGATTCAAACCCGAGAATGCCGTGGCCGTGACGAAATCGGGGGTCGTCGCGGCGATCTCGCGTTCCTTGGCCGCAAGGCGCTCGAGCGACGGCGAAAAATCCGCAAAATGCTTCTCGAAAAGCTCGGCGGCCACCTGCTTGCAGCGCTCGTCGTCCATGCTGTGCGACGCTTCGCCGAAGCCGGACATGAGACCGTCGTTGATCTCGAAGATCAGCCAATCGCCTTTGAGACGCAGGCTCGGATGCCAGCCGTCGGGATCGGGAATGGTCCGAAACCGCAGCGTCAACGGCGATTGTCCGCGCACGACCCGCGGCGCTTCGAGCGCGACGGCCGCCGCCGCGACCGCCGTCGTGCCCAGGAACGTCCGGCGCGAAACCGGCGCCTTTCGACTGCTCATGAGTGGATCCCCCTGCCCGGCGATTGTAGCGTGAGTCGCGTCTTCGACCATGGTCGCGGCGCGCTCCGCCAGCCCACCGCCTCACCATCACGCGCAAGCGGTCCGCGACGGCGCTATGATCGGCCGTCAACGACACGGTTTCCGGGGGAACGGGTTATGCCGACGACACGCCGAACGGCCGCGCGAGCCGCGCGCTCGAACGCGCTCACAGCTTTCGCAGCCTTCGTCGCATTGACGGGGACGGCAACCGTCGCCGCGGCGCAAACCTGCCCCGACGTGCGCGACTTGCTGCTCACGCACGGCGTCGTTCACACGATGAACCCGACCAACGACGTCGCCGAGTCCGTGCGCATCGTCGGCGACCGCTTCGCGGCGATCGGCCGCGGCCGGCTCGGCGCGACGCGCTGCACCGAGGTCGTCGATCTGAAAGGGCGCACCGTCGTGCCGGGTCTCATCGACAGTCACAACCACATCGTGCTGCTCGGCCTTCGGCCCGGCCACGACACACGGCTCGAATCGGCCGCTTCGATCGACGACGTGCTGAAGATTCTCGGCGCGCGCGCGGCCGAGCTACCGGCGGGCGAATGGATCACGTCGATCGGCGGCTTCGACATCAACCAGTTCGTCCCGCCACCCGGCAAACCGCGTTTCCCGACACTCGCCGAGCTCGATTCGGTCACCCCGAGTCATCCCGTCTACATTCAACAGTCGTTCGCGGGCCCCTCGGTCACGAACTCGCTCGGCAAGAAGTTCTTCGAAAGCGCCGGCATCGAGGTCGCCGGCGACGGCGCCATCGCGGGCGGTTTCCAGACACCGAACCCCACGACGCGCGCGCTCTTCGAGCTGCGCAAGCTACAAACGCTCGACGACGAGAAGCGCGGCACGCTCGATGCGCTCGATTACGCGGCCAGCTTGGGGCTGACGACGCAGCTCGATCAAGGCGGCTTTCCGGCCGCGCATACGGCCGCCGACGGCGCCGCGCACTTCGACATCTACCATGCTTACGACGCCCTGCTCGCGCTGCACCGGGAAGGCAAGCTCGTCAACCGGATCCGGCTGAATTTTCTCTATATGGAAACGGATCCGGCGACACCGGAGCTCGTGGCGCGCCTCAAGAACGCGTTCCCCGACTTCGGCGACGACATGCTCAGGACCGTCGGCATCGGTGAGTTCACGGCCGGCGCGAGCCCGATCATCACCGAGGCTTCGCCGGTGTGGCTCGCAGGCACGGGCCGCGTGGCGGAAGCCGGTTGGCGCAACGAGAACCACTCGCTCACGCCGACCGACTTCAAAGTCATCATCGACGGCTGGCAAAAGGTCAACGACGCAATGCCGCCGCCCGGCATCGAGAACCTGCGCTGGGTCGTCGCGCACGTGCCGTTCATCACGCCCGAGTACGTGCAAAAGCTCAAAGCGCTAGGCGGCGGCGTGAACGTGCTCGGGGGGTGGCGCTACATCAGCGGCACCGCGCAACAGAACGGTCCGCCGTTTCGCATGCTGCTCGACAGCGGCATCCACATGGGAATGAGCTCGGACGGCATGCAGATCTCACCGATGGACCCATGGATCGGCCTCTATTACGTCGTCACGGGCAAGAACGCGCGCGGCGAGCTCATCAACGCGGGCCAAACGCTGACGCGCGAAGAAGGCCTGCGCCTCTATACCGCCGCCAACGGCTGGTTCCTCGACGAGGAGAAGACGCTCGGCACGATCGAGCCCGGCAAGTATGCCGATCTCGCGGTGCTCAGCGCCGACTACTTCGACGCCAAGGCCGTGCCCGACGAGGCGCTCAAGAAGATTCACTCCGTCATGACCGTGGTTGGCGGCAAGGTCGTCTACGGCGGCCCGGGCGACTTGTAGCGCACCGCCCGCCACTCGTGTGATCGTCGGGCGACCGTGCGTTATTCGGTTCGCAGCGAGTCGACCGGTCGCGTGCGCGCAGACTTCAGCGATTGCAGCGACACGGTCGACAGCGCCAGAAACAGTGCGACGACCGTGGCCACGAGAAACGCCGCGACGCCAATGTCGACGCGATAAGCAAACGCGGCGAGCCACTTCTGCATGGCCAAATAAGCAAACGCGGAGCCGATCGCCGACCCGGCCAACACGAGCACGAGCGTCCGCTGCGACAGCAACGCCACGATCTGCCCCGTGGAAGCCCCGAGCACTTTACGGATGCCGATCTCCTTCGTGCGCCGCGCCGTGGTGAACGTCGCGAGCCCGAAGAGCCCTAGACACGCGACGAAGATACAAACGGCGGAGAACGTGCCGATCAATCGAGTGAGATTGCGCTCCGAGACGTATTGATCGCCGAGCGCGTCGTCGAGAAACCGGTATTCGAAAGGATGCACGGGATCGAAACGCCGCACCGTGTCGCGAACGAACGCGAGCGTGGCAGCGAGCTCGTCGGCGGCGACGTCGAGCACGAGGAATTGCTGCTTGAACGGCCGCAGATCGGGCGGCATATTCGCGAAGCTCGAGCGCTTCTCGTAGAGCACGAGCGGCTCCACGGGCGTATGCAGTGACTTGAAGTTGAAGTCGCCCACGACGCCGATGACGGTGCGCCCCCGAAGACCCATCCGCTTACCGATCGGCTGTTTCCAGCCCATGAGACGCACGAGCGCCTGGTTGACGATCATCGCCTTGTTACGGTCCGTGGCCACATCCGGCGATAGATTGCGGCCCGCGACGATCTCGAGGCCCAGCACCTCGACGAAGTTGTCCTGCACCGGCAAGTGATGCACGAGCACGCCGTTCATCGCACCGTCGTTGGTCTCCACGTCCATGAACCCGGCCGGCAGCTCCTGGCCGAGCACGGCGTCTCCGGACGTCGCCCCGCGAATGTGGTCGTTGCGCGCCAGCGCTTGCTCGATCGTCGGAATCTGCTCGACCACGTCCGTGCCCCGCAGCGGGAGCAGAATTCGGCCATGGTCTTGGAAACCGAGCGGGCGGCTTGCGACATAGCGCATTTGCGAGGCCATCAGCAGCGTGGACGCAATCACGCACACCGTGACCGTGAACTGCACGAGCACGAGCAGCTCGCGGAGCCGGGACTTGGCGCTGCCCGATTGCGCGCCGCCCGTGGAGACCGCCGTGAGCGGCGCGACGGCGGATAGAAAAAAGGCGGGATACAGTCCCGACAGCACGCCGATGACCAACCCGAGACCCGTCATCGCCGCGAGCACACCGAAGCTCAGCACCGGCGTCGTCGACTGACCGAGCCAGCCTTCGATCGGGGTAAGCGGCACGACGAGCTCGACGAGCGCCAAGCTCGCGAGCAGCGCGACGACCGACAACGACATCGATTCGCCGACGAGCTGTAACAGCAACGCGCGCCTCGATGCGCCGAGGACTTTGCGCGTGCCGATCTCCTTCGCGCGCCGCACCGCACTCGCCGTCGCGAGATTCACATGGTTGATGCACGCCACGAGCAAAATGAAGGCGACGGCCGCCTCGAGCCCGAGCAAGTAATAGCGGTTGCCCGTCGGTCGGTCGAGGTCGAGACCGGAGCTCAGGTGAATCTCCGCCAGCGGTTGCAGCCACGCATTCCAGCCGTCGACGTGAATCTCCGCAGCGCGAGCGGCCATGTAACGCTTGAAGAACGTATCGGCGATGGCCGCAAATTTGTGCGTGTCGTAGTGCTCCGGCAACACCAGGTAGGTGAAATCGGAAGCGGCGAACAGGTCGCGTGCACGCTCGACGTCGTCCTTCGGGCCCGGCACGCCGTTGTAAGAGAACAGCACGTCGTAGCGCAGATGCGTGTTCGCCGGCAGGTCCTCGAACTCGAGCGTGATCGTCTTCTGCGCGCCGTTGTCGAGCGTGATGACTTGCCCCACGGGATTCGAGTCGCCGAAATATTTCCGTGCGAACGTCCTGCTTACGGCCGCAGAGGACGGGTCGACGAGTGCCGTCTTCGGGTCGCCGTAGAGAACGTGATGCGTGAAGACGTCGAACACGTTGGCGTCGGCCGTGTAGATGTCTCGCCAGTAGAACGCGTCGTTGCCGTGTCTGATGAGGCGGTCGGTGCCGAGCTCCCAGTTTCCTTCGGTCGTTTGGAAGCGCACGTACGCCTGCACGTCGGCGAAATTTGCCGCGAGCATCGGCCCGAGCTCCGGCGCGGAAGTCGCGATCCGCTGAGTGCGGCCGTTGGCCGTGAATTGCGTCGCGACGCGGTAGATTCGATCGCGGTTGACGTTGTGGTGGTCGTAGGTGAGCTCGCTCACGAGATACAGGCCGAGCACGAGGCAAGACGCCATCGCGAGAGACAAGCCCGCGACGTTGATCAGCGCGTAGAGACGGTCGCGATACAGCGATCGAAAAATCGTCTTCAGCAGCATGACGAGGAGTCTACATCGATGCGCTGCAGCCGGGCCGGGCCTCGGTCACACGAGCCCGGCGGCCGCACGGGTCCTCCGGGCCGCGGGCCGCTCGTCGGTCACTAAACGCGGACGAGACCCCGCGGCCCCTCAGGCACACGAACCGGCGTCCGCTGCGGTAAATTGGTGGCCACACAGCGAAGGAGCACGCGCCATGCAGCCTCTCGACGGCAAAGTCGCATTCGTCACGGGCGCCTCGGCCGGCATCGGCAAGGCCATCGCCACGGCCCTCGGCAAGGCCGGCATGCGCGTCATGCTGGCCGGCATCAATCAGAGCAACCTCGACTCGGCACTCGAGGCGCTGCGGGCGGACGGCATCGTGGCCGAGCGCGTGCCATGCGACGTCGCGAGCCGAGCGAGCGTGGAGAGCGCCGCGCGCGCGACGCTCGAAGCTTTCGGCAAGGTTCACCTGGTCTGCAACAACGCGGGCGTCGGCATGGGCGGCGCGCTCGGCACGATTCCCGAAACGGATTGGGAGTGGGTCATCCGCGTGAACCTCTTGGGCGTCGTGCACGGCACCGAGGTCTTCGCGCCGCTCATCGAGCGCCACGGCGAAGGCGGGCACATCGTGAACACATCGTCCGTGGCCGGGTTCATGAGCGCGCCGGGCATGGAACCCTACGCAGCGACCAAAGCCGCCGTAATCGCAATGAGTGAAGGGTGGCGGCTGCAACTCGCCGCCAAGAGCATCGGCGTGTCCGTGCTCTGCCCGGGCTTCGTGCGCACGAACATCGGCCGAGGCCACCGCAATCGCCCGGGCGGGCCGCGACCGAGCGGCAACCCAGAGGGCGATGCGATCATGCGCGGGCTCATCGAGGGCGGCATGGAGCCTGCGATGCTCGCGGCACGCGTGCTCGAAGGCATTCGCGACGACGAGCTCTACATCTTCACGCATCCGGAGCTCAAACCGGCGTTCGAGGCGCGCTGCCGCGACATCCTCGGCGCGCTCGAGCGCGCCGCGGCAAGCCCGGCGCTCGCGGGCCACGTGCCGCAAGACTTGACGGGCTTCGGCATGCCCCCGGCCGCGCACGGACCCGCGAGGAACCGACCGTAAGCCCCGAGGCACGGCAGCCGGGTCATCGCCGCCACAGGCGCTCGTCGAACGAGAACGGCTCGGGCTTGCCGACTTGCACGTGCTCGAACTGCGGATGCCGGACGTTGAGCACGTAGTTCGCCTCTTGCGGCACGATGACGGAGGGCACCACGAGCGCGAAGCTCGCGCCTTCGCCGAGCCAAGCGCGCCCGACTTCCTGGCTCGAGCCGCGCGGCAGCCGCCGCTGCGTGTAGCGCTTCAGGCGCGGGCGTTTCGGCAACGCGATCGTGTAAAGCAAAAACCGCATGGAACGCGCTTCGAGCGTGAGATGCACGAACGTCTCGAGCACTGCCAACGCGCGAGATTCGGAGGCATACACGACGGGCGCCCCAGCCGGGCTCCAGCGGCCCCCGTACAGCCGCGCACCCTCCCCCGAAAGCGCGTCGCCGGCGCGCTCGGCGCGGACGAGCCGAAAGACTTCCGTCACGCGTAGACGCCGTAGTCGATGCGGCGCAGCAGCGTCTCGACTTGATCGGCACCCGCCTGCGTGGCGAGCAAATCGAGCGGCACCTTGCCCGCGAGACCCGGTTGCGCACGGCGCAGCCAAGTCGTCGCGTTGTCGGGCCCCTCGAGCACCTCTTCGGCCACGGCGATGACCTTCGAGAGCCGATACAGCCGGTCGCTCGTCGCCGCATCGAGCGTGGCGCCGGCCGCGCGCGCGCGCCGCAGCGTCGCCTCGCCGATCCCGAGCAAGCGCGCGAGCTCGGTGTCCGTGAGGGAAGCGCGCGCTTTGACCTTCTCGACGGCGTCGAACTTGAGCCCTTCGAGGATGCGCTCGTGCCACTGCCCCGCTTCGCGCACGCCGGCTCCAGCGTCGCCCAGCAACGCCGTCAGACGCTTGGCGTAGGTCGTGCGCTTACCGCTCATATGATCGGTATCGTACGATCATTAGATCTTGGCCGCAAACCTTCGGTAGGCACCTCGAGCCCCCGGCGTGACCTCGCGGCGCGGGCCCGAGGCTTCATCGCGGCCGCGGCTTCGCGCGCCGGGTCGGCTCCGCCTCGAGCGGATTCTCGGGCCAATAGTGGCGCGGATAACGGCCGCGCATGTCCTTGCGCACGTCGACGTAAGCGTTGCTCCAAAAGCTCGCGAGGTCGCGCGTGACCTGCAGCGGCCGGCGAGCCGGCGAAAGCAGCTTGAACGTGACGGGGACTTTGCCGCCACCGATGCGCGGCGTGGCCGCGAGACCGAAGACTTCCTGCATTCGCATCGATGCGCACGGCGCGTTGTCGTCCTCGTAGTCGATACGCACGCGCGTGCCGGTCGGCAACGCGATATGGCTAGGCGCAAGCTCATCCAGCGCGCGCTGTTGCGCGCCCGTGAGCCGCGCGCGCAGCGCCGCGAGCAAAGGCACCTTGGCGAGGTGCGCGCGCCGCGTGCAACCGAAAAGAAACGGCTCGAGCCATGCGAGGTCGCTCATTAAGGCTGCGGTGGAAAAGTCCGGCCATTCGTCGGGATTGGTCGGTGCGCCGGCAGCGCCGGTACCGTCGTCGGCGCGGACCGGATCGTCGGCTCGCGAACCGCCGTGGCGCAGCTCACGCACGAACTCGTTGCGGGCAACGAAGTCGCGGCTTGCGTCGTCCCACGGTAACGCCTCGCTGCCCATGGCGCGCACGCCCTGCAACAGCGCGGCGGTGGTGGCCCCCGGCGCCATGTCGTGCAGCGGTCTGTCATCCAGCACGAGCTCGCCGAATCTTACGGTCCGGCGCGCAACGACGGCTTCGGCGCGCGCATCCCACGCGATCTCGTCGCTCTCGATCAGGTCGGCTGCGAAGTGCTCCCTCAAGTCGGCCTCGTCCAGCGGCGCGGCGAGCAAGATGCGCGCCTCGCGGTCGCGGTCGTCGAGCTCGACGGCGACGATGAGCGCCTCGCGCGCGATGGATTCGGGACTGGCGAAGAACGCCCCGCGCCCGTTCGCCAGTTGGTAGCGGGCATCGGCGCCCGGTCGACGCTTCCCGACGCGATCGGGATAAGCAAAAGCGAGCAGAACCCCGGCGGCCAGAGCGCTTTCGTCACGCGCGCCCTCGCTGCGGCCGAGCTGGCGCAAAAACATCCGCTCGGTCCTGCGCACGCGCTCGAGCGCGCCGCGATCGACGTTGGCGTGGACGCCTTGTCGCAGCACATCGAGACGGCTGCGCACGTCACTGTCGCGCTCGGCACCGCCGCGACGCAGCACGTCTCGCTCCGACATCAGCGCCGCGAGCCCGGCCGCCGCGTTCGCGCTCCCACGCTGTCGGGCTGCCAACAGCATGTGCGCCAGGCGCGGGTGCGCGCCGAGCGCGTGCATCGCGCGGCCGTGAGGCGTGAGGCGACCGGCACCGTCGAGCGCGTCGAGCCGGCGCAAGAGATCGCGCGCATTTGCCAGGGTCGCGGCCGGCGGCGGATCGAGCCAGCGCAGGCTCGAGGCATCGGTTCCCCAGAGCGCGAGATCGAGCGCAAGCGGCGCGAGGTCGGCCGTCGTGATTTCGGCGGCGGCATGCGCGGCGAGCGAGCGTTCCGCGCTCTCGCCCCACAGACGATAACAAACACCGGGCGCGGTTCGGCCCGCGCGTCCGGCACGTTGATCCGCGGAGGCGCGGGAGATGCGCTGGGTCTCGAGCCGGCTCATGCCGCTGCCCGGATCGAAGACGTTGCGCCGCTCGAGACCGGCGTCGACGACGACTCGTACGCCGTCGATCGTCAAGCTCGTCTCGGCGATGTTGGTCGCGAGCACGATCTTGCGATGCCCCGCCGGCGCAGGCTCGAGGGCCGCATCTTGATCCCGTTGCGACAAATCACCGTAGAGCGGTCGCACGTCGATGTTCGCCCCGAGCATCGACGCGTGCAGACGCGCCTCGACACGCCGAATCTCCGCCGCACCCGGCAGGAACACGAGCACGTCGCCCGGCGCCTCGGCCGCCAACGCGCGCTGCACCGCGCGCGCCACCGCAGCGTCGAGCGGCTCCGCCGTCCCCGGCCCCGGCAGCTGGGGCAGCGCTTTGCCGAGGTAGCGGACTGCCACGTCGTGCAGCCGGCCCGAGCACTCGATGACGGGCGCATTGCCCAGCACGGCCGCGACGCGCGCGTCGTCGAGCGTGGCCGACATCGCGATCAATCGAATCTCCGGCGCCACGTGCTCCTGGGCGTCGAGCGCGAGCGCGAGACCGATGTCGGCGTTGAGATTGCGCTCGTGAAACTCGTCGAACAGCACGGCCGCGACGCGCTCCAGCGCGGGGTCTTCTTGCAGCATGCGCGTGAAAACGCCCTCGGTGACGACCTCGATCCGCGTGCGCGCGCTGACCCGCGTATCGAGCCGCATGCGATAGCCGACCGTTTCGCCGACGCGCTCGCCCAGCGTCGCGGCCATCCGCTCGGCCACGGCCCGCGCCGCGAGGCGACGCGGCTCGAGCAGGACGATGCGTCGTCGACCGATCCACGGCTCCTCGAGCAGCGCGAGCGGCACGACCGTGCTCTTACCCGCGCCGGGCGGCGCAACCAGGACGGCATTGCGCCCGCGCGCGAGCGCTCGACCTAGCGGCGCCAGAGCTTCGTCGATGGGCAAACCAGAACGCATGAGGTGCGCATCTTACCGCGGGCGTCACGGCCCACCTTGCCGCGTTGCGCCGCGCGCTCGACCCCAGATGCGCCGCCACAATTGATCAGAATCCCGCCCGGACTCGCCACGATTCGCCGCCGCCCGGCCCGTGCGCGCGCGCGTAGTGACGGCACACGCAACCGATCGGGAGAAGTCCATGGAAAAGCCCCGTTACCGATTGTCGCCGCGCCTTCGCGAAGCGCTCGAACGCGGGGGCGGCGTACTGCTGCTCAGCGTCATCGGCTGGCTGTTGCTCGCGACGGTGTTCGCACAGCTCGCGCACGCCGCCGAGTTCCCGAAAGAACTCGGCGCCGGCACGCTGTTGTTGCGCAGCGACGAAGGATTCGATCCCGCCACACCGCTTTCCACCGACGTGCAAATCTCCGTCGCCGGGATCGTTGCGCGCGTGGAGGTCGCACAACGATTTCGCAACACGGGATCGTCATGGGCCGAGGCGGTCTACGCACTGCCGCTACCCGACGACGCAGCCGTCGATCGGCTCACGATGCGCATCGGCGATCGCATCGTCGAAGGCGAGATTCACGAGCGGGACGAAGCCAACCGCCTCTACACGACCGCGCGCGAGGCCGGCCAACATGCAAGCCTCGTGAGCCAAAACACGCCAAACCTCTTCACCACCGCCGTCGCGAACATCGGTCCGGGCGAAGCGCTCGACATCACGATCGAATATCTGCAAACGGCACGCTACGACGCCGGCGAGCTCAGCCTGCGCTTGCCGATGACGATCACGCCACGCTACGGCGAACCGGATCCGTCGGCGGACGGCGATCCGGTGCCCGCGGCGCCCGACGACAGCGCGAGCAAGCCAACCGTTGCCGCGCGCAACGAAGCCAGCGTGCACGTCGTGCTCGCACCCGGCATCCCGCTCGCCGAGGTCGGCGGTCGTAACCACGCTCTGCGCGTCAAGAACGAGGGCGACCGCTACGTGCTCGACACGCTCACGCCGCGCGTGCCGATGGACCGCGATTTCGTGCTCACATGGCACCCGAAAGTCGGCCGCTCGCCCGCGCTGGCCGCGCTCACGGAAACCCAGGGCGACACGACCTACGCGCTGCTCATGCTGCTGCCGCCCGACGACGCACGGCCGTTCGCCGCCGAGCCGCGTGAAGCGATCTACGTGATCGACACGTCGGGATCGATGGGCGGGCCGTCGATCGCGCAAGCCAAAGCGGCGCTCAAAGACGCGCTGGGACGGCTCACGAGCGCGGACCGGTTCAACGTGTTCGAGTTCAACTCCGTCACGTCGAGCCTCTATCGAAAGCCGACCCCACTCACGGCGGACAGCTATGCCGAGGCGCTGCGCTACGTGGATCGGCTCGAAGCCGAAGGCGGCACGCAGATGGAGCCCGCAATCCGCGCCGCGCTCGCACAACCGCCGGCGCCCGGGTTCTTGCGCCAGGTCGTGTTCTTGACCGACGGCGGCGTCGCCGACGAGACGACGCTGTTTGCCGCCATCAAGCAGAATCTGGGCGACGCCAGACTCTTCACGATCGGCATCGGCGCCGCTCCGAACTCGTATTTCATGCGTAAGGCCGCCGAGTTCGGCCGCGGCACCTACACGCACATCGGCGATACGGGCGAGGTCGCCGAAAAAATGCAGGGTTTGCTCGCGAAGCTCGAGCACGTCGCATTGACCGACGTGGTGGTCGACTGGCCCGATGCCGCGGAGATTTACCCGCTCAAAGCGCCGGATCTGTATGTGGGCGAGCCGCTCGTGATGACCGCGAGCTTCCCGGCCGGCGCGCCGCGCAAGCCCCTCTCGGTCACGGCCTTCGGCCGCACCGGCGGCGTGCCGTGGTCGCAGATCGTTACGGCCGAGGCGGTATCGCTGCCCGGGATCGCCGAGCTTTGGGCACGGCGCAAGATCGAGTATCTGGTCGACAGCCGCGTCGACGGCACGGACCCCGAGCTCATTCGCCGACTCGTCGTGAAAGTCGCGCTCGAGCACCATTTAGTGAGCCCTTACACGAGCTTGGTCGCCGTCGACAGAACCCCGGCGCGCTCGGCCGCGGCAGCACTCGAGCGTCAAGCCGTGGGCAACATGGCGCCGGCCGGGTCGGTCTTCGGCGGATTGCCGCAAACGGCGAGCCCCGCGGCACTGTTGCGCTGGCTCGGGCTCCTGCTGCTCGTGACCGCCGGGCTCGGCGCCCGGGCGCGACACGCGTCGGCGCGGCGGCGCAGCGCACGATGAGCGCGCCACGCGGGCACGCCCCGACCCTGCGCAGTGCGCATCGTCGTTGGCGCCGAGCGCACGCGGTCACGCTCTCGACGCTGGTCGGCGCGGGCGTGGCTTTGCTCGTTGCCGGGTTATGGATACCCGCCAAAGCCGAGCTCGCGCAGTATCTGCTCAACCGCGCATGGGCCGCGACGCGCGGCGATCTGCACGCGGTCAAACCCTGGCCGTGGGCCGACACGTGGCCCGTGGCGCGGCTCACGCTGCCGACGAGCCCCGAGCCCTTGACGGTGCTCGCGGGCGCGTCGGGGCGCAATCTCGCATTCGCGCCGGCGCTCATGGACGGCAGCGCGCCACCCGGCACACCGGGCGTGAGCGTCATCGCAGGTCATCGCGACACCCACTTTCGCGCGCTCGCCAAGCTTGCGCTCGGCGATCGTTTCGAGATCGAGCAACCCGACGGCTCGCGATACGAGTACGAAGTCGCAGCCCTCGACGTGATCGATACGACGACGCAGAAGATCCGCATGGATGCCCGCGACTCGGTCGTGCTGCTCGTCACGTGCTACCCATTCGATGCCGTGGTTCCCGGCGGTCCGCTGCGCTATGTCGTGACCGGCTACGAGGTGCCCGCGGCAGGCCTCGCGCGCACTGCCTCGGTTCGCGGCCGAGGGCGAGGGCGGCCGACAGCCGGCTAGGCGAAATTCACCAACTATCGGCGATTTCCTCCAGTCGCCCACGACGGGCGTCGTCCTAAGCTATTGAAACATCTGTACATCGGACGTTGGCACGATACTCGCAATAGCTAGGACGTAATGACCAAATCGACTACTGCCGGGGAGCGAACATGAGACTCATCAGCGCAATACTCGTCGTCCTTGCCGTCGCGCTCGGCGTGACGTTGCTCATTCCCGTCCTGGGCGTCGCGCTAGCTCTGTCCATACCGCTGGGTTGTTTCCTGATCTGGTTGCTGCCGATTCTGATCATCGCGAGCTCTGACAAGACGACGGGCGGCGAGAAGCTCGCCTGGATCCTCGCGATCGTCTTTCTGTCTTGGTTCGCCTGGATCTTCTATTTCCTGTTGGCTCCGATCAAAGAGCCCGATTACCGACGGTATCGGTACTACTAACCTGTTGCCACGCACATGAATACACAAGCCACTGCTGCTCTACCCGTCAAGCTCATTGCCTGCGTTGCCGCGATCGCTTTGCTCCTGCTCGGAATCGTCGGGCTCGTGCTGCCTTTGATTCCGGGTCTCGTGTTGATCGTGGCGGCCGGCGTCGTCGCCGCGCGGTACTTTCCGTCGATCGACGGTTGGCTACGCCGGAACCGCACTTTCGGCCAGCACATGGACTGGGCCGACACGTTCTTCGCCCTGCCTCTCAAAGACAAGGCGCAGCTCGGCGCCTTGGTCGTCGCGAAGGTCCTGCTCGACAGCCTGGCGCTGCTGGGCTCGGGCGTCATGAAGGCCGTCGGCACGGTCGTGGACGGCATCCGCCGCCGCGACTGAGGCTGGCATAGGGGGCGGCCCACTCTGGTCCGCCCCGCCTCGTGTTTGTATGATCGGAGTCATGCCGATCTACGATTTCAAATGCGGCGGCTGCGGTCATCGGTTCGAAGCGCTCGTGAAGCTCGATCAAACACCGAAGTGCCCGGCCTGCAGCGGCAACGAGATAGAGCGCCTCTTCTCGTTTCCGGCCATCAGCACGGAAAGCAGCCGCAAACGCTCGTTCGCGAAAGCACGGGCGCGCGCGAACGAAGTGCACAAAGAGAAGAAGCACGCGGAAGCCGAGTACACCCGCAACTACATCAAAGACCACAGCGAGCAAGGCTGAGGCGCCCCCCGGCGCACCGGAGGTCACGATGCGAACGACTCACTTTCTGATCGGTGGCCTCGCAGCGGCAGCCGTCACGTGGGGAATCCGTTCGCATGCGACCGAGAACCTCGGCTACGACCCCGCCGCGAACCCGTTCATGCAGCTCGATGCGGCAAAAGCGGTCGCGGCGGCGGACCACAAGCTCATTCTCGTCGTCGCGGGCGGCGACTGGTGCGTGTGGTGCCATTACCTCGATGCCTTCATCGAACGAAACCCCGACGTCAAACACGCGCTCGAAGGCACGTTCACCGTCGTGCACGTAAATTACAGCCCCGAGAACAAGAACGACGAGTTCTTCGCAACGCTGCCCAAAGCCGCCGGCTATCCGCACTTCTGGATACTCTCGTCCGACGGCTCCGTGCTGCGCTCGCAAAACACGGCACCGCTCGAGAACGGCGCGAAGGGCTACGAGAAAAGTCGGTTCGTCGAGTTCATCGACGAATGGCAAGCGAAACTCGATCGCTGAGCGCCCGCTCCTCCGACCCATAGCCGATTCCAATCGATCCACGGACGCGTGGCGCCCGCAGCAGCGAGTCGCCACAATCACTCGATGGACGCCGCGCGCACGACGCGGGCCGGCTCCGCCGCACCGACCTCGACGCAATCGAAAAGCTTTGCCGCGACTTGCCGTCGCGCATACCGCGGCAACCGCCATCGCTCGTGCACGGCGATCTTTGGACCGCGAACCTGCATGCGTGCGCCGACGGCGAGCTCGCGCTCATCGACGCGGGTGCCGTGCACTATGGCTGGGCCGAAGCCGACCTCGCGATGCTCACGCTGTTCGGCGCGCCGCCGGAGATTTTTTTCGACGCTTACGAATCGGCAGCCGGCATAGGGCACGAATGGCAGACACGGGCCGAGATCTACAACCTCTATCACCTGCTCAATCACTTGAACCTGTTCGGCGGCGAGTACTCGTCCAGCGTCCGGAACGTATTGCGCCGCCTTCGATCCGGCTCGCGCACGGCGGGGATGACGTCGGCTTGCGGCAACGCACGCCCGTCGGGAGCGCCGGTGACGTTGCCGAAAGTGTCGGGGCCGAGCTGGATCTGTGACATAAAGCCTGCCGAAACACGCAGGCGAGGCGCCTCGAAGCGCGCGGCCTCGCAGTGTGGCGTTGCGCACAACGCGCTCCCGAGGGCGATCTCGGGGCACATCGCCCGGCCCGAATATCCCGTTTGCCGCAGACTCGATCAGCACGGGTCCGCCAATTTTTCCAAGCACGGCCCCGCCTTCGCGCCGAGCCGCGCCGTCGATCCGAAATCGAGCGCCGCCGAGCGCCCTCGGCCCTCTTCCAGATTTGCTGAAAACCTATATAGTGCGCCATCGCCGGACGCCTCCCGGCAAACCTTCACGGTCCCGGACCGTCCTCAATATGGCCAGAAGAAAAGACCTCAAGCTCTACCGAAATATCGGCATCATTGCGCACATCGACGCCGGCAAGACGACGACGACGGAGCGTGTCCTTTACTACACGGGCCGCAAGCACCAGATCATCGAGGTGCACGACACGAAGGAAGGCAAAGGCAGCACGACGACCGACTACTTGGAGCAGGAGCGCAAGCGCGGCATCACGATCCAGAGCGCGGCCGTGTCGACCGAGTGGAAGGGCTACCAGATCAACATCATCGACACGCCGGGACACGTCGACTTCACGATCGAGGTCAATCGCAGCTTGCGCGTGCTCGACGGCGCCGTGGTCGTATTCGACGGCGTGGCCGGCGTGGAGCCGCAGACCGAAACCAACTGGCGCCTCGCGAACCAATACAACGTGCCGCGGCTGTGCTACATCAACAAGATGGACCGCATCGGCGCGAACTTCGGCCACTGCGTCAAAGGCATCAAAGACCGGCTCGATGCAACGGCACTGCTGTGCCACGTGCCGTTCGGCAGCTCGACCGAGTTTGTCGGCATGGCCGATCTCGTCGCCAACGTCGGCTATATCTGGAAAGCCGACGACAAGGACTCGCCGTGGGAAACCGTGCCGCTCGAAGGTATCGAGAGCCGGTTCAGCTTTCCCACCTCGCGCGACAACGAATGGCTCGAGCGTATCCCGGAGTTACGCCAGGAACTGCTCGAAACGGCGCTTGCGCAGGACGAAGAGGCGTTTCTCGAGTTCGTGGAATCGGGCAAGTTCGATCCGGCAGGTCCTCAAGCAGTGCATCCGCAAGGGCACCGTTACCGGCGCATTCGTCCCGGTGCTGTGCGGCTCGTCGTTCAAGAACAAGGGTGTGCAGCAAATGCTCGACGCCGTCGTCGACTACCTGCCCTACCCGGGCGAGAACGGCGGCATCTCGATCGTCGACCCGCACGGCCAAGTGATCGGCACGCAAGAAGTCACGGACGACGCACCCGCGCGCGCACTCGCGTTCAAGGTCATCAACGACCAGTTCGGCACGCTCACGTTCGTGCGTGTCTATTCCGGCGTGATCAAGAAGGGCGACACGCTGCTCAACGTCACACGTGACAAACGCGAGCGTATCGGCCGCATCGTCGAAGTCCATGCGGCCGAGGTCAAAGACGTCGACGAAGCCCGCTCCGGAGACATCTGCGCGTTCGTGTCGCTCAAAGAGACCGAAACCGGCGACTCGCTGTCGGACATGCAAAAGCCGGCGCTGCTCGAGCGCATGCGCTTCCCGGATCCCGTCATCAGCGTGTCCGTGGAGCCGAAGGCTCGCGCCGACGTCGACAAGCTTTCCACCGCCCTTTACAAGATGGTGAAGGCCGATCCGTCGCTGAAGCTCGAGGTCGATCAAGAGACCGGCCAGACGGTGCTTCGCGGCATGGGCGAGCTGCATCTGGAGGTCACGATCGACCGCATGCGCTCGCGAGCTCGGCGTCGAGGCGAACATGGGCCGGCCGCGCGTCAGCTTCCGTGAAGCCTTCGGCAGCAAGGTCGAGCGCACTTACACGCACAAGAAGCAGACCGGCGGCTCGGGTCAGTTCGCCGAGGTCAAAATGGTGTTCGAGCCGCTCGGCGCCGGCAGCGGCATCGAGTTCGTCGACGAGGTCGTCGGCGGTCGCATCCCGCGCGAGTACATCCCGGCCGTGGAAAAAGCCATCGAGAGCGAATCGCAGCGAGGACAAGTGGCCGGCTACGAGGTCGTCGACTTCCGCGCGCGATTGCTCGACGGCAAGTATCACGATGTGGACAGCTCCGCCCTCGCCTTCGAGATCGCCGGGCGCGCATGCTTCCGCGAGGCGCACCGGGCCAGCGGCCCGAAGCTGCTCGAGCCGATCATGAAGATCGAGGTGGTCAGCGAAGCCGAGTACTTGGGCACCATCATCGGCGACGTGAACCGCCGCCGCGGCCAAGTCAGCGACCAGGGCCAGAAGGGTTCGCAGGTCTTCGTGCAGGGCTTCGTGCCGCTGTCGGAGATGTTCGGCTACATCAACTTCTTGCGCTCGAGCACGAGCGGCCGCGGAACGTTCACGATGGAGTTCGATCACTACGCCGAGGTGCCGGCAGGCCTCGTCGAGAAGCTGATGGAGAAAGAAGCATGACGGCGCGAGCGGTCGGTGCACGCCGCCTCATGCGGCTTCGGCAGCGCGAGCGCGTCCGCTCGCGGCGACGCGTGCAGCTGTTGCCCTCGCCGCTCAAGACGCCCGCCGGCAAGCGAGTCGAATGACGCGCGACCAGCGCGAACGTGCGTTGTCGGCCGTCGTCGACGGCCTCGAAGCGGAGCTTCGCCGCATGGAGCTCTGGGAGCCCGATCCGCCCAACGAGCACATGCTCGCGAGCAAGCAGCCGTTTTGCTTCGATACGCTCGCACTGTCGCAGTGGCTGCAATGGCTGTTGATTCCCCGCATGCGCCGCATTCTCGCCGGCGATGGGGAGCTGCCGACGAAAAGCGCGATCTATCCGCTGGCCGAGGACTGCTTCGAGCACCTCGAAGATCCGAGCAGTCTGCTGACCTTGATCGAACGATTCGACCGGCTGATCGGCGAAAGCGCAGCAGCCATCACCCACTGAGCCCCGCTCGTTGGCGCGGGCGACCGGCGAAAGACTCCGCCGGCCGGCCGCGCGTCGTGAAAACTATTTCGCCGGGGCCGCTCGCACTGTCGGATAGTTGATGCCGAGCTGATCGAGATACGTGGCGTAGTGCTCGGGATCGTAGTAGTACTCCTTCATCGCCGGCCGCCACTGCGCCATCGTCTCCTCGTTCAGATGAATCGCCGGCTTGTCCTGCTCGCGCAGCAGGGGCTTGTAGTGCATGTCTTTGTTCTGAACGTCGTTGAAATAGGCCCACGCGTCCTTCACGAGCTTCGGATCCGTCATCAAATCGAACAGCGTGAGCGCCTGCGCTTTCGCGCCGGCCACGACGCCCTTGTGCGCAATCGGCGTCGCCATCGAGACCGCATTGGCCCAGTTGTGTCCAGGCAAATTCGGAATATTGGCCGGGTAGCGCATCACGATCGTCGGCACTTGCCAGGAGATGTCGCCGATATCGTCCGAGCCGCCGCCCGTATTCTCCTTGGCCGGCGGCGGCGCCTCGAGCTCCTCGATCTTCGTCTTGAGGCCGTCTTGCGGCTGTCCGATCTCGGCCTGCAACGCCGTCGCGAGCTTCAGGTCGTCGGCGGACCAAGTCGGCATCCCGACCATCTCGATGTTCGCATGGGCGTCCTCGGCAATGGCCTTGTTGAAGTGATGGGGCCACGCGGAGCCGAGCACCGTCGAATCCCATGTCGTGTTGGTCATGAGGGCCGCGCCTTCGGCCATCTTGTTGCCGATGTCCCAGAGCCCTTCGATGTGGTCGTAGTCGGCCTCGCGGAAGTAGTACCAGATGCTCGCCTCGGACGGCACGACGTTCGGCTGATCGCCGCCGTCGACGATCACCGAGTGTGTACGCTGCGACAGGCGCAAATGCTCGCGTCGATACTGCATACCCACGTTCATGAGCTCGACGGCGTCGGCCGCGCTGCGTCCTTGCCACGGCGCACCGGCGCTGTGTGCACTCTCGCCGTGGAAGTCGTACTTGACCGAGATCAGGCCGTTGCCGCGCCCGCCGCCGTAGTCGACCGTGAACCCGTTGGCCACGTGCGAGAACAGCACCGCGTCGACCCCTTTGAAGTAGCCGTCGCGCACGTAGTACGCCTTGGTGCCGAGCAGCTCCTCGGCAACGCCGGGCCAGATCTTGATCGTGCCTCGTAAGCCGCGCCTCTCCATGAGCTCCTTGACCGTAAGCGCCGCGACGATGTTCACGACTTGACCCGAGTTGTGGCCTTCGCCGTGACCTGGCGCACCGGGGATGATCGGATCGTGGTAGGCCACGCCGGGCTTCTGCGACGCCTTCGGAATACAGTCGATGTCGGAGCCGAGCGCGATCACGGGCTCACCGCTGCCCCATGTTGCCATCCACGCGGTCGGAATGCCGCTAATGCCTTTTTCGATCTTGAAGCCGTTCTTCTCGAGCAAGTCCGTAAGATACGCGGACGTTTGAAACTCCTGGAAACCGAGCTCGCCGAAGCTGAAGATCATGTCGTTCATGATTTGCGCCATCTTCGCCTTGGCATCGATGGCGGCAATGATTTCCTTTTTCAGCGCGTCGCGTTCGCTGTCCGCGACCTTGTTGGACGCGGCTTGGGAGCCGCCGCCGGCGAAGATCCCGAGCGCAACGCAAAACACCGCGAGAATTCGACGCGTATCCATCGTGTATCTCCTCAACTTGTCCGTTGTTTGAGTAGTGAACGCCATCTACGAGCGGCGTCAGAACTTGAAGCGCATGCCTAGCTTGTAGGTTCGACCCAAGACGTCGTACAGGTCCCGGTTCGTCGACAGGTAGGCCGGGCGGTTCTCGGAGCCTTGGCTCGCGGGATTCGCAACGAGCACCGGATCCGCGTCCATCAGGTTCTTGACGGACAGAAACAGCTCCCCATCCATACTCCGCATCTTGAACGTCTTCGACACGTAGGCATCGAAAAACGTCTCGCCGCTCACGCTGTTGTCGTTGATCGTATAGTTGGGCGCCACACTCGGCGGACAGTTGCTCGCACACTCGATGTAGGCCGTGTTGATGACACCGTCGCTGACGCCGCGCGCCGTAAGACCGAACCGAAACGACTTCATCGAATACAGCGCAGACAACTTGTAGACCCAATCCGGCGTGTTGGTGAGATTCGAGCCCGCCTCGTTCACGGCCGTGACGCCGTCGTCCGTGATCGCATCGATGTAATGCGTCGCGAGCGCCCGGAAGCTCAGGTCGCCGCCCTGGTCGAGCTGCAGGCTGTAGCTGGCTTCGAGATCCACGCCGCGCGCCTTCATGCTGTTCAAGTTCTCGTAGTACAGATCGATCGTGCTCAGTACGCCGCCGACGTAATTCAGGTTATCGCAGTACCGCTGCACGCCATAGATGAAACAGAAGTCCGCAACGTCCTGCGCGGCCACGAAGTCGATGACGCCGTCGATCTTGATGTCGTAGTAGTCGACCGACGTCGCGAACCGCGGCGCGAAGCCCGGCTGGAAGATGACCCCGACGCCGAGCGTATCGGCCTCTTCCGGCAGCACTTTCGGATTGCCCTGCAGGTTCTGGATGAACGGCACCGATGCGCCGTTGATCGACACGGCATTGGTGCGCGCCGTGCCCGTCTCGTAGAGCTCGCTCATGTTCGGCGCACGAATGTCGTGCGACTGCGTGACTCTGAGCGTCACGGCGTCGATCGGCGAGTAGACTAGACCGGTTTTCCAGGTCGTCACACCGCCCGACGTGCTGTAATCCGTGTAGCGCGCCGCGGCATTGAGCTCGAGCGTTTTCGCGAGCGGCACGACCGTCTCGAAGTACGTCTCCGCAACGTCGTATTTGCCTTCCGTGACTTTGTAGTTGCCGTATTTCCAACCGCTCGTGTACTGATCCTCGACGCTGCCCGACATCTCCTCCTGACGCCACTCGGCCCCGACCGCGAACTCGATCGGGCCGGCCCAGCCGTCGAGCTTCGGCGGCGTGAAGTTGATTGCGGCGACATCCTGGTTGAACTCCTGCTTACGCTCGGGGCGGCCGAGCACGTAGTCGAGGGCATCCTGGCTCGCAACGCCGACGCCGAAACGATCGAGCGGCACACAGCCATTGGCCGGGTCCGTCAACGTCGAGCGGCACACGATGTTGCCGCTGCCGTCGAACACCGCATCCGTTGCCAGCGCCAAACGCGCGAAATTGAACGTCGGCAGTTCGTGCTCGTCGGTGCTCGTGCGGCCCTTTTGATAATACGCATCCCACGTCCAGCCGTCGCCGATCTCGCCGTTGGCGCCGAGCACCAAACGGGTGGTCTCGCGCATGTTGTTGCTGCCCGATGCCGGCATGTCGGCGTTGCTCGTCGACATGGTGAAGCTCGTGAGCCCGAGCGTGGTCATGTCGGCTGCGACGGACGCCGGCAGAAACGCGTTGTCGGCTTGGATCGTGATGTTCCTATCGGTCGGCCGGATGTAATAGCTCCAGCCCTCGTATTTCGCGGACGAGATCTGACCGAAGACCTCGGTGCCGCCGTCGAGCATGAAGCTCGAGCGCAGGAACACGCTGTCGCGCTGATCGTCCGCTGCGAGCGAGTTCGTGCCGAGCTCGCCCGAGGTCGTGTACTGCCAATCGCCGCCCCGCATCCACTGCCCCGAAACGTCGCCGTAGTCGAGCTGATTGACGGAGCCGCCTTGGCCGAAATAGGTCCCTTTGAGCGGCCCCGACACGATGAGCCCGCCCGGCGTATAGGCCGAGATGCCGATGTTGTAGTCGACGAGGTAGTGCGGCGCACCCGGAGACTTGTCCGGATTGACGATACCGAAGTACCCCTTCTCGGCCCAGTCGCGCGTCGTATAGTGAATGCCGTCGGTGTCGTAGTGCTCGGCGCTGAACAGGACGTGGCCGCGGTCGTCGGCGAACGGCGTACCGCTCGTAAATTCGACCTTGCGGCCCGCGTCGTCGCCGTAGCTCGACTCGCCGTACTCCACGGACGATTTGATGCCCGTGAAGTCTTTGTCTAGCACGAAATTGACGACACCGCCGATCGCATCGGAGCCGTATGCCGACGACGCACCTCCCGTCACGATCTCTACGCGGTCGATGAGCGGTTGCGGAAAGGTGTTCGTATCGACTTGTCCCGTCGATGCCGAGACGACCGACCGTTGACCGTCGAACAGCACGAGCGTGCGGCCGACACCGAGCGAGCGCAGATTGAGTGCCGCGATGCCGGCCGCACCGTTGCTGAGCGAGCCCGACGACGTCGAAGCCGTCGTGCTGCCGCGCACCGACGGCAAGGAGATCACGACGTCCGCGATGCTGCCCGGCGCTTCGGCCTCGATCTCCTCATGGCCGACGACCGACACGGGGGTCGGCGTGTCGTAACCGTTACGCGCGATGCGCGATCCCGTGACGACGACTTCCTCGAGCGCACCGGGTGGCGCGGCCGGATCGGCGACCGACTGCGCCGCAGCGACGCCCGTGACGAGCAAGGTGGTCGCCAATGCCGACAGACGCGCCGGCAAACAGGCTCTTATGCGATTCGTGTGCATTGCTGAACTCCCTGTGCAGGCACCGAAAGAGGGCCTTTTAGACGAATGTTTCGTTCGCCTGACCGAGTGCAGCATTCATGCCAGGGAGTCGGCGGGCGCTTGCGTGCACATGCACGGGGCAGCCTCGTGGCGCCACGCTTGCGAGAAATTCATCGGCCGCGGCTCGAGCAATGGATCGCTCGCCGCGGCGAATTCTTTATGTCGCTGGAAGTTGTTGCACGATGCCGCGTGTCGCGCCGCGCTCAATGGCGTCGGCGCAACAGCGCATGATGTACGAAAAAGCAATCATCGCGACCACGAGACGACATACGGAAGTCGATCGCGACGGGTCTCGCAATGCACGGCAAGCGCCCGCAGAGTGCAACGCGGCTCGCGACGAGCCCAAATCGAGTGCGTGAATGCTGCGCTGAAACATTTCCTTCGTGCCCGTCTCGCGCTTGCGCGATGCATGCACGTCACGCATGAGCGTAGCGGATCTCGGTTTCACCCTGCGTCATCTCGTCGACGAGCAGCTTTCCGGAGCCCGCCCCCATCGTCCATCCGAGCGTGCCGTGGCCCGTGTTGAGCCAAACGTGCGCAATCGCGCTCGGGCCGATATACGGCAGATTGGAAGGTGTCGCGGGCCGCAGCCCGCTCCAGAACGTAGCCGCGCCAAAATTGCCCGCTCTCGGAAAGGTCTTGCGCACGTTTGCGACGATGGCTTCGCAGCGGCGGCGATTCAGCGCGCGGCCGTAGCCCGCGAGCTCCGCGGTGCCGGCGACCCGCAAATGCGTGTGCAGATTGCTGTAAACGAGCTTGTGCTCGTCGTCGGTCAACGACTTCACCGGCGTGCGCGACTCGGGATCGATCGGGATCGACACCGAGTAGCCTTTGGCCGGATAGATGTTCAAGTGCACGCCGTAACGGCGCAAGAACGGCGCGGAGTACGCACCCATGCACACGACCACGCGGTCCGCACGAATCTCTCCATAAGCACCGCCGGCGACGACCCCGACGCCGCCGATGCCGCCGTCGCGATGCCCCGCGGCGCTCGCGAGCTCTACGACCTCGGTGTCGAAGCTGAAGTCCACGCCACGGACGACGCAGCGGTTGGCGAGCTCCTGGCAAAACAGGCGCGCGTCGCCGCTTTCGTCCGACGGCGTGTACGTAGCACCCACGATGTCGCCGATCGCGTCCTCGAACGCCGGCTCGAGCTCGTTGAGCTCGGCGGGCGTGATCACCCGGCGCTCGCAGCCATGCTCGCGCATGAGCTCGGCCACGGGCAAGGCCGCGGCGAACTCTTTGCGGTTGCGGTAAAAATGCACGATGCCTTCCGTGCGCTGCCGGTATTGAAGGCTTTCCTCGCGCCGAAGCCGCTGCAGACATTGCCGGCTATAGGTGGCCAGCTGGACGATCTCTTGCGTGTTGCGCTTGGCCCGCGCCGGTGTGCAGTTGCGAAGAAAGCCCGCGATCCAGATCCACTGGCTCAGGCTCAGCTTCGGACGGAACAGCAGCGGCGCTTCGGCATCGAGCAGCCACTCGAGCACTTTGAGCGGCGCGCCGGGATTGGCCCATGGCTCGGCGTGACTCGCCGAGATCTGGCCGCCGTTCGCAAAGCTCGTCTCCAGGGCCGGTGCGCCGTGGCGGTCGACGACACAAACGGCGAGCCCGGCGCGGGCAGCCCAATAAGCCGTGCAGATACCGGTGATGCCGCCACCGAGCACCACCAAGTCGTATGACTTTCGCATGACGAATCTCCTTGTCCGACAGACACACGAGACATCGCGCCGCGCTCATGCGGCACAGTCCTCGCTCTGTCCGGTACCTGAGAGATTCGTCGAACGAGTCGACTTACTCCTTGGGTGGGGCCGTTACGCCCGCTCTCCAGAGTGCTCTTCGGTCGGCGGTCCGTTTGCCTGAGAGTTTGCGAGGGTGCTTACCCCTTCGGCGTCGGTGGCGTTCCGACTCTCCCGCTCGACCTTCCGTGAGCGATTTCACTCTAGCAAAGACGCAAGCGGAAAGTATCGAGACATGAGTAAATGACATGCACCGAAACGGAGCGTTTTTGCTCGCGCCGTCGGCGAGATCCCACATGGGGGACATGTTACGATCGCACACGAGTCTGCGCTCGGCTCATGGGGGAGCAAAGTGTAGGAACCGGTACGCGGAACGCACGGTGCGTTGCGCGTGTCCGCTTGCACACCCTCACAAAACGGTGAACTGAGAACGTCATCTCAGGCCGGAGTCCAGTGGGAGCGTAGCCTTCCTGCGATGAAACGATTGATCTATCTTGCCGCGCTCTGTGCGCTCGCGCTCGGCGGTTGCAGCTCGATGCCGCCGACGGCTCTCGGACTCACGCAATCCGATCGAATGTGCCCGAGCGACACGTTCCTCGTTTGCTACAAGGACAGCGTGAAAAGCTGCAGCTGCTCGTCGTTGAGCCTTCGCTGAGCCCTAACGACTCCGCGTGCTCGAGCAGTCGGTGACTGCTGCCGCGCGCACGACCGGAGATCTCGGCGCGACGCCGGCGACCTATGGCGCCGGCTTCGCGGGCGTGGGCTCGGCGCCTGCGCCCGTCAACGGGAAATTGCCGTCGTACGGCGGCCAGTTCGGCACGGGCCGCGCGGGCGGCGGGTAATACATCGCCGTCCAAATGTTGCGGATCCGCCCGTCCTCGATCCAGAACCATTCGCTGAACGCATTGCGCGGCCGATTCGAGCCCGGCTTTCTGATGAACACAGCCATGCCAAGCACGACGCCTTGCTCGTCATCGACGAGCAGGATGCGCCGGCCCACGACGTTGGCGAGATCGAACCCCGCATAACCGGAAACGCAATCGTCGTCGACGCCGCCGCGCCGGCCCGTGACCTTCGTGCCGTTCTCGTATCGATTGCAGCCTTTGTGCGCGAGCACGACGCTGCCGTCGTGAGACGTGATGCCGTCGAAGTAGCTATTGACGATCCGGATCATTGCGTCGCGGGGCAGACGCTTGTCGGCGGGCAGGTTACGCTCGGGTGGCGGCGAGGCCGTGAGCCCGTCGGGACTCCAAACGTTCGGCGGATTCGCGCCGGGCAAGCCGGGGTCGCCGTTGCGTGCGATGAACCATTCGGCCTCCGTGATCTGCCGGTCTTGCACACGCAGCCGAGCGGTCACGACCGCCAACTTGCCGCTTTCGTCGAGGATGCCGTAGTAGGCGACTTGTCCGCTCACGGGATCCGCGTAGCGACGCTGCACCTTGCCGAGTGCCGTGGCGCTGCGCCACACGCCGCGCCCCAGCGGCACGTTGACTGCGTTCTCGGTGTGACGGTAGGCATAGGCCAAAGGCGCGGCCGACGGATCGTGCTTCATGACGGCCTGCAGGTACGTGTCGAGCGTCGACTTCAGGCAGGCTCGGTCACACTCGCGCGGCGGATCGGCCGCCAGTGCCACGGACGAAGCAACGGCGAGCAAGAGCCCGGCGACGAGATATTTCATATGAATGGCGCCCCCAAAGAAACTTCCAATCAGGCAGCCTCGAGGACTGCCTTGCACGCATTATGCTGCGCGCTCGAAGATTCCGCTCGCGGTGTCGTGACGCTCTGAAGCCGACGCGCCGTTAGAAGCCGCCGCCGGTCCGAAAACCGCCCCCGCCGCCGAAGCCACCGCCGGTGCCGAAGCCGCCGCCACCGAAACCGCCGCCGCGTGGCCAACCCCCGCCGCCGCGCCAAGGCCCCGGACCGCGGTGGCGCGGAAACCGGCCGCTGCCGAAGACAGGATCCGCGCCCATCGCCCGGTGACGCTGCTGCTTCTTGAGCGCGTCCCACATATCCGGCACGCCGAGCGAGCCCGAGAGTAGCTGCTTGAGCAGCATCGCGACCAGCGCGCCGTTGACGAACTCCGAGCTCGCCGCATCGTAACGGTGCTCCTTGAAGCGCTTGCGCACGTCCTCGAGCTTCGTCGAGCGATCGCGATGCATATCGTGGAGCTTGCGAAAGCGCCCGACCTCGTCCTCGAGGCGCGGAACCTGGGTCCGAACCTCGGTGAGCTGGTCGACCGCGGCATCGTCGTCCGGGCTCGGCGTACGATTCGCTCTTTCGCGCAGAGTGCGCATCTTCTCCGTGCGAAAGGCATCGGTCAGCAGCTGGTAGCACTCGCGCGAAAGCTCGTCCTCGCCGGCCGCAAACGCCGCGCGCTTTTCGACGAGCGCAGCGACCTTCGCCTCCTGAGCTTCGATGCGCTTGTCGATCGCGGCGAGCGCCTCCTCCGCGGCCTGTAACGCCGCTTGGCGCGCCGGAACACCGGCCGCGGCGCCCG
The DNA here is from genome assembly GCA_963786385.1 of uncultured Gammaproteobacteria bacterium. Lineage (GTDB taxonomy): Bacteria > Pseudomonadota > Gammaproteobacteria > Steroidobacterales > Rariloculaceae > FEN-1219. The sequence goes on along the minus strand of CAWAYS010000002.1, from coordinate 34,274 downwards.
CTCGTTGCTCGGCTTCCTGCAACGCCTCGATATCGCCATCGGCCGCAAGCCGCATGCGCTGCGCGTGGTCGTCGAACCGCGCTGGCAACGCCGTGAGCATCCAATAGTCGCGGCGCAGCGGCTCGAAATCGTCGACGCGCGCAACCCACGTGTCGAGCAACCGCGTGAGCGCACCGGCGCGGTACTGCGGCGTGCCGAAACCGCGCGACCACAGATAGTTGAACAGCGGATCGGCCTCGTACGGCTTGCCCTTCTCGGCGCGGTCCGTGTGCGCGGCTTGCGCCTTTGCTTCCGCAAGGTCCGCGACCGCATCCGACGCGCGCGCCTTCTCGAGCAGCGCGTTGTAATCGGCGTTCGCTTTCAGTGCTTTCTGCGCCTCGGCCCGCGCCGCGTCCACGGCTTGCTCGGCCGCGTCGACGACCTCGTGCTGCGCGTCGCGCTCCTGCTGAATTTTCGCGAGCGCGTCACGGCTGGCGGTAATCTCCGCGCCGACCTTTTCCTGCACCTCACCCCGCTGTGCGAGCAGTGCCTGCACGCGCTCTCCGGTGTCGTCGAGCTCGTCGATGAGCTCGCCGCTTTCGATCTCGCGCAGCCGCACGCGCGCAAGCACGCTGAGCGCGCCGAGCTCGGCTTGGCGCACGCGCTCGAGCTCGGCCGTCGACCGCTGCAAACGTGTATCGAGGTTCTCGAGCTCGCCCTGCGTGTCGCCGAGCATGCGCTCGATCAAGTCCAAAACGTCACCACCGCTCAACGAGTTGCTCATCGTTCGCTCTACCATTTCGTAATCGCGGCACCGGTCGTCGCGATGGAATATTCCGGATCGAGCTCGCCGCGACGTTTCGTGCCGACCACGGCCTGCTCGATGATGCCGTCGTCGCGCTTGTCGGCGGCCACCTTGTCATAGGTGGCCTGATCGACGCGCAGCCCCCACTTATCGACGAGCGCCGTCCGGCCGTTCTCCTCGTTGCGGATCGGTACCGCGAGTGGCGCACCGTTGGGACCGATAGCCTCCACGATCAAGTAGTAATTGCGCCCGCGCGGGCTGTCGCTCGACGCGCGCCACACGCCGCTGCGCTCACCGGGGCGCGAGACGATTCTGAGCTCGTACGTCTGCTGCAAACGGTTGCCGAGCGAGCGCAGGTTGCCGACGGCCGCGCGCGCGGTGTCGTAGTCGTGCGCCCGCAGGGCCGTCTCGCCCTGATCGTGCAGCGTGCGTGCGTTGGTCAGAATGCCGGGGTCCTGCGTCGAGACGACGATGCCCTGATAAGCCCCTTCGATGTCGCTCGGCAAGGCGGCGACGGCGCGCAGCTCGGGGCCGCGTATCAGAAACTGAAAACCGAGCGCCGCAATCGCCACGACGGCGGCCGTGCCGCCGACCCATTTTCCCCAGCGCTCGCGCGTCACATAAAGCAACGCGAGCGAGCGACCGACGCCGGGGCCCGGCCCCGCGTAGACGAACCGCTCTTCGCGCAGCGCACGCACGCCCTGCGCGAGCACGTCGTCGGTGACTTTGATGCCCTGAGAGGTGTAGATCTCGCGCAGCCGCGCCAGAAGCTGCTTGTCGCGATCGTCGGCCTCGAGCTCACGGTCGAGCACGAGCTCGCGATGGCGCAGCGTATCGACGACGTCCATCGCGAGCATGAGCTCGTCGAGTGGCGGCGCGCTGTTTTCGTTCATCCGAGTGCCTCCCCCGTCGCCGCGCGCGCTATTGGACCGCGCGCGGCGCTTCGATCGGCAACGCATCGCCGCTTTGCACGAGCTTGGCGAGCCGTTGCTTGCCCGTCTCGACGGCCTCGCGAATCTCCTCGGCATTCCTCGTGCTCAGCGTGCGCATCTCGGTGATGATCTCGCGCGAACGCTCCTGAAAGTTGATGACCGAGTTCACGAGCTTTTTGACGGCGTCGGCGCGAATCGTCGGACCATAACCCGCCCGAAGCGCGGCCTCTTGCACCTTGCCGCCGATATCGGCGAGATCCTCGAGGCTGCGGCTCACGCCTTCTTTCATGGCGTCGAGCGTCTGGGTGCTCTCGTGCAGCCCGTGCAAGCCCGTGAACGACGCCGACAGCGCCGTCAGCACCGTCTCGTTCGTACCGAAGAACGACACGGATTGCTTGTAGACGCGGTCTTTCACGTTGGTCGTCTGCACGAGACGGCCCATGATGACCTCGGACGTGTTGTAGCCGACGGTGAGGTTGTCGGAGAGATCCTTGCAGATCTGATAGCGGTCCTCGGCGGCCTGCACGTCGCGCAGCTGCTCGTCGCGCGCGAGCTCGAGCTTCGCGCGGGCAACGAGATCATCGCTCGAGGCTTGCTCGACGGCCGCGACGGCCTTCGCGAGCTCGTCCTGCTGCGCCTTGAGCTTCTCGTCGGCCGTCTTCATGACCTGCAGCGCGAGAATCTCGGCTTCCTTGAGCGCGCCGCGAAAATCCTGATACGCGGAAAGAATCAGGTGCTCGCGCTCGATCTGGTCGTTGGTGTCTTTCGCGACGTCGAGATAGACCTGCTTGATCTTGTCGAACCGCGCCGCGATGTCGCCGCGCGTGGCTTTCATCCAGACGTTCTGGAGCCGCTCCCACGTGTTGATCTTGCCGTCCTCGAGCTGCTCGACCATGGCCTTGGAGTCGTCGCGGATGCTGTTGAACGCCTCGGTAATCTGGTTGTAGCGATCGCTGAGCGTCATCGACGCGACTTGCTCGCGCACGACCTGGTTGAACAACGACGCCTGGTTCAACGTGCGCGCGATCGCCACGACCTTGTCTTGATCGAGATCGGAGATACGGTTGAGCAGCGCAATGATCGGTGCCTCCTCGGTCTTGTCGGGCACGAGCCCGAGATCGCGCAGGCGCAGCATTGCTTTGTCGAGATATTGGATCGGCGTGGTCATCGGCGGCCTCTCGGTTCTTGTTGTGGAGCCTCGGTTGGCTCGGCAACAGGTTAAAAGGCCGGCAGCATGAGCGTCCAGGAGCCCCCGCAGCCGGAACGTTTGAGATAGTGCGAGATTCGTGCCAAGCGCGAAAGCCACGGGTCGATTGAGCTGACGGCGCGCCGCGGCTCGCGTTTTCGCTAAAGCTTGCGCGTTTTCGCCAAAGGCTGCCGGCATCGGCGAACCCGCTGCCACGGTGCGAGCCGCACCCGCGCCGGAGATTGACCGCGCATGCACGCCACGCGAGTCGCTTGCCCTGCGGATGCGCGACGCCCGCGGCCGCGGCGCCCGGGTCGCGCCGGTCGGATCCCGCGCGCGTGCGCGCTCACCAATACGCGATCATGCGGCCCGCCGTCACAGCCGTGAGCCAGCACACGAGCGAAAGGCCGCCGGCGACCGCGAGCCGTCCGCGCGCGCCGGGCAACTCGTCACCCCCATCGTTACGCGCCTGCCAGGCCATCGAGCGCCGGAGCACGGCCACGTTCGCGAGCCCGAGCGCGATGGCCGGAAACTTGATGAGCACGAACGGATTCGATGCGTATTCGGTCGCATTGGTCGCGAGCATGCTCATGCCCGTCAGCGCGGCGAGGACGAAGCCCACCGCGGCGAGCGGCACCGTCGGCCGCGCGAGCGCGCCCAGAGGAATGCCGCGCCAAACGCCGAGCAAGCGCAGATCGAGCACGAGAATCGAGCCGAACAGTGTCGCGACGCCGAGGATGTGGCCCAAGTTCAGGATCCCGTAGGCCCATACGCCGGAGCTTCGAACGGCGTGGCCCAAGGCGGATCCCTCGAGCCACGCCAGAAAGTCATACAAGTCTCGACCTCCGCTGCAAGCGCCCCCGTGGCCGCCGACGCACGCCGACTACGAAACCCGGTCCGGGTAGACGTCGTAGCTCTTGCCGTCGTAGGTCACGCGTACCGTCTTCATCTCGAAGCGTTTCTTGTCGAGATTGCGATTGCCGACCACGGTGACTTTGGCACCCACGGGAATCGTGCCCTCGGCAAGCCCGGCACGAGACGTGCGTGGCGGCGGCGCGAGCGTGAGATCCCAGGTCTGACCGCTCTCGTCGACGATTTGCATCGTGGCGTGCGGACCCGCGAGGCTCAACGCCGTCTTTACCGTGCCGGAAATCGTCGTCTGCTTGGTTTCCTGGCCGCTCCAGCCGTGGTGCGCCCATGCCTGCAGCGACAACACGAGCAAAGCCCCGCCCAATAACATAGAGAGTCGCGAACGCATGATCGCCTCCTTGGTTGAGTGGGAACAGCGTCGAGCTTACGCCGTTGGCCGCGAGCCGGCCATCCCGCGGGGACAGGGGCGGCGGCGGCGACTATAGTGCTCGTTCGGATTCTTGCGCGCAGGGGGGACCGACGTGCACCGACGATTCCACACGAGCCGGCCGTGGCCGGCCATCGCCACCGTGCTCATCGCAGCCGCGACGGCTTGGGTGCTGTGCCCGTCGCTTCAAGCGCGAGCCCAAGGCCGCGCCGCACGCTCCGCCGCACAACCCCCTGCGAGCGTGCGCGCCACGGCCGAGTGGAGCGACTACTCCGCCGATCCGCACGCCACGCGCTATTCCGCGCTCGCACAGATCGGCAAGGACAACGTGGCGCAGCTGCGCGTCGCTTGGCGCCACCCGCAGGTGGATCCGCAGATCATCGCGGCCAATCCCGATCTCACGGTGTCGAACCGCTACATGGCCACGCCGATCTTCGTCGACGGCCTGCTCTACGTGCCGAACGGCTTCGGCCTCGTCGAGGCGCTGGATCCGACCACCGGCCGAACGCGTTGGACGCAACAGCCGCTCGTCGCGGGGCCCGAAGGGTTGCCGTCGCTCATGATCAGCAAGGGCGTCGCGTACTGGCACAGCGGCAACGAAGAGCGTTTGCTCACGGTGCGCCAGCAATATCTGTTCGCGCTCGATCCGAAGACCGGCGAAGCGCTTCGGGACTTCGGCGACGACGGCAAAGTCGCCTTGAGCACGCCGGACTTTCGCTACAAGTGGGCCGGCGTGCCGGTCGTCGTCGGCGACGTCGTGCTCGTCGGCTCGTCGATGCTCGAGCAAGATTCCGCCGCGCAAAAGGAAGGCGTGCCGGGCGACGTGCGCGCGTTCGACGTGCACACCGGCAAGCTGCGCTGGCGCTTCCAAACCGTGGCCGAAGCCGGCGACCCGGGCACGAAGACTTGGGCCGACGACTCGTGGCGATACTCGGGCGCCGGGCCCGTCTGGTCCACGATGAGCGTCGACCCCGAGCTCGGCTACGTGTACTTGCCGACGTCGAGCCCGACGAACGACATGTATGGCGGCCATCGACTCGGCAACGATTTGTACTCGAGCTCGATCGTGTGCTTGGACGCGAAGACCGGCCGACGCCTTTGGTACTTCCAAGTCACGCATCACGATCTTTTCGACTACGATCTGCCGGCCGCGCCCGTGCTCGTCGACCTCACCGTCGACGGCCGCAACGTGCGCGCGCTCGCGCAAGTCACGAAGCAAGGCTACGTGTTCGTGCTCGACCGCGTCACGGGCAAGCCCGTGTGGCCGATCGAAGAGCGTCCCGCGCCGCCGTCGACCGTGCCGGGCGAAGTCACGGCGAGCACGCAACCCGTGCCGACGAAGCCGCCGCCGTTCGAGCGCCAAGGCATCGCCGAAGACGACCTCATCGACTTCACGCCGGAGCTCCACGCCGAAGCGCTGCAGATCATGAAGCACTACGTGATCGGCCCCGTGTTCACGCCGCCGTCCGTGCGCGCCGCGGACGGTGCGAGCGGGACGCGCGGCACGATACAGCTGCCCGGCGCCGGCGGCGGCGCGAGCTGGCACGGCGCGACGTTCGATCCCGACACGGGCCGCCTCTACGTCGCGTCGCGCACCGTGCCGATCGCGGCCGACCTCGTGCCGGGCGACCCGAAGCGCACGGACCTGCGTTATCGCGCCGGCAGGCGCGAGATTCTCATGGGACCGCGCGGCTTGCCGCTCGTGAAACCGCCGTACGGCCGCATCACTGCGTACGATCTCAATCGCGGCGACAAGCTCTGGACCGTGGCCAACGGCGACGGGCCGCGCAACCATCCGGCGCTCGCCGCTTTGCACTTGCCGCCACTCGGCGAAGGCGTGCCGTCGGCCGTCATCGCCACGAAGACGCTGCTGTTCGTCACGGAAGCGGACGCGAGCACACCGCGCTCGCCGCCCGGCGCCGGCGGCACGAAATTCAAGGCACTCGACAAAGCGACCGGCGCCGTCGTGTGGTCGATCGATTTAGGCGCCGGCGCGAACGGGACCCCCATGACTTATATGAACGACGACCGGCAATACGTCGTGGTCGCGATCGGCGGCAAGGATCACCCGGCCGAGCTCGTGGCCTTGGCGTTGGCGCAATGACCGGCACCGCTCGTCCCCACCTCGGCATTGGCTCAGCGGCGAGCACCGCGGCTCGATGCCGCGCCGCACTCGTTGCGGCGGCGTTGAGTCTCGGCATTGGCGGCTGCTCGGGGTCCGGCGACTCGCCTGCGCGCGCGGCGGGCGCAAACACTTCTGGCGGCACGGCGTCTGCGACCGACGCGGCAGGCGGATCCACCACGGCGCCCACACCGGAAGGTCGCGCACCGACCGCCGCCGGCGGTGCAACATCGCAGTTGATCGACGGCGCACCGCGCGGCCAGCTGCCCGGCACGATCTCGCCGCGCCACTATGCGCTCGATCTGAAAATCGATCCGCGCGCGACGCGCTTCTCGGGCACGGTCGCAATCGACGTCGCGCTCGCGCTGCCCGCGCAGCGCATCTGGCTCGACGGCCTCGGTCTCGACGTGACGGAAGCCTACGCGGTCGAGTCGTCCGGGCAGCGCGTCGATGCCACGTTCACGCCCGTGCTCGACTCGGGCGTCGCGAGTCTCACGTTCGAGCATGCGCTCGAGGCCGGTCCCACGACTTTGCACTTCGCATACTCCGCGCCGTTTCACGACTCGGCCAACGCGCTGTTTCGCGCCGAGCGCGACGGCGCCGCCTACGTCGCGAGCCAGTTGGAGCCGATCGCGGCCCGCCAAGTGTTTCCGGGCTTCGACGACGTGCGGTTCAAAACGCCATGGGACATCTCCATCACGGCGCGCGCCGAAGACACGGCCGTCACCAACACCCCCGAGATTCGCACGACCGCGCTCGAAGACGGCTGGGTCCGTCACGACTACGCGACGACCGAGCCGTTACCAACCTACTTGCTCGCATTCGCCGTGGGGCCGTACGACGTCGTCGAGGCCGATCCGATTCCGCCGACCGATCTGCGTGCGCACTCGTTGCCGCTGCGCGGCGTGGCGGTGCGCGGCCTCGGCCCCCGTTTCGATTTCGCACTCGACGAGACCCCCGCCGTCGTCGATTGGCTCGAAGGCTACTTCGGGATGCCGTATCCGTACGAGAAGCTCGACTTGATCGCGTTGCCGACACCCATGGGCGGCGCGATGGAGAACGCCGGCGCCGTCACCTACGACGAAAGCTTGATTCTGCTCGGTGGCGAACCGCCGCTGCAGCAACGGCGTACGCATTTGAGCGTGCACGCGCACGAGCTCGCGCACATGTGGTTCGGCGACCTCGTCACGCCCACGTGGTGGACCGACGCGTGGCTCAACGAAGCGTTCGCGAGCTGGATGGCCGGCAAGGCCGCCGACGCGCTGTGGCCGGAAGGCAATCTCGGCCGCGAGACGCTCAACGACGCCCTGTCGGTCATGAGCACCGACTCACTCGCGTCCACGCGCCGGATTCGCGAACCCGTGCTGCGCGACGAGTCGATCATGGACGCGTTCGACCCCATCACGTACCTCAAAGGCGCCGGCGTGCTGGCCATGTTCGAAAGCTACCTCGGCGAGAACACGTTTCGCGCCGGCGTGCGGCTGTATCTGCAGCGTTTCTCGAAGGGCAGCGCCGACGCCGAGGACTTCATGCAAGCGCTGGAGCAGGCGTCGCAGGAGCGCGGCATCGCCGACGCGTTCCGTTCGTTCATCGAGCAGCCCGGCGTACCGGTGGTCTCGGCCGAGCTGACCTGCGGCAACGACCGCGGGCCGCGCGTCAGGCTGAGTCAGCGCCGTCACGTGCCGCTCGGCTCGACGATCGATGCGAATGCGCAGCAATGGCAAATACCCGTGTGCGTCGCCTACGAAACCAAGCAAGGACCCGGCCGCGCGTGTGATCTGCTCGACACGCGCGAGGCGACGTTCGACCTCGGCCTCAACGAGTGTCCGTCGGCCATCCATCCAAACTCGCATGGCGCAGGCTACTACCGCTTCGCGCTCAGCGAGCGCGGCTGGTCGGGGCTCGTCGCGCGCGCGCACAAGCTCGACGCGCCGGAAGCCCTGACGCTCGTCGACAGCTTGAGCGCCGCGTTCGACGCGGGTGACGTGTCGGCCGAGAGCCTGGTGCAAGGTCTCGTCGCGCTCGCCGACCATCCCGCATGGGACGTCGCCTCCGCAACGGTCGTGCGGTTCACGCACTTGCTCGCGGTCCTGCCGCCGGCCGATCGCACGCGGCTCGAGCCCGTGCTGCGCGCCGTCTACCGACCGAAGTACGACGCGCTGGCGCGCAAGTCCGACCAAGGCAGTCGGCTGCTCGAGCGCAATCTGCTCGGCTTTCTCGCGCTCGACGTGCGCGACCCCGAGATCCGCGCGCAGCTCGGCAAGCTTGCCGCCGAGTACGTCGGCCTGAACGGCAAGCCGAACCCCGCCGCCGTGTCTCCAGACTCGCTCGGCACCGTGCTGGCCGTCGGCGCGCAAACGCTCGGCGCGCCGTTCTTCGACCGCCTCGCGCAAGCCGCGCTCTCATCGCAGGATCCGTACTTTCGCGACACGGCATTCGGCGCGCTCGGCCGCGTCGAAGACGCCGAGCTCACCGCTGCGCTGCGCGCGAATCTGCTCGACCGCCGGTTTCCGCCGCTCAACGAGGCCATGATGATTCTGACCCAGCTGCATTCGCCCGTGACACGGGCCGCGACCTGGGATTGGGTGCGCGCGAACGCCGACGTCGTCATCGGGCTCACGCCGGAATTCTTGCGCACGCGAATCGTGACGGGCTTCGGCGGTGCGTTCTGCTCGAGCGAGCGCGCGGCCGAGCTCAAAACGTTCGTCACGGACCATGCGGCGGCGATTCCCGGCTACGAGCGCGGGCTCGATCAGATCGGCGAGCGCATCGCACTGTGCGCCGCGCTGCGCTCCGCGCGCGGCACGGAGCTTGCGGAAGCGATCGCGCGGCTCTGAGGTTACCCGCGTTACTCGCGCGCCAGCAGCGCCTCGAGTTGATCGTGCGCCATCGTGAGCCCCTCGCGAAAACCCATCTCGACGATGCGATCGAGATCCTCGACGCTTGCGTAGTCGATCACGGTGACGACCTTCGTGCCGGCGCCGTCGGCGACGAAACGCGTGTCGATCGTCTGCTGCGGTAGTGCCTCGTTGATCGTGCCGGCAGCGTCGGTGAACGCGTCCTTGGACTTGAAACGCCGTCCGGTATCGATCTCGAGGTAGTCCATGCGCGCGAAATGCTGCTCGCCGCCCGGTCCGTTCATCGAGTAGAACCAGTGACCGCCGACGCGAAAATCCATGTGGATGGTTTTCACGAACCACGGCTTCGGTCCCCACCATTGATCCAGAATGGCCGCGTCGGTAAACGCCTGCCATACGCGGCTCGGTGGCGCCGGGAATACGCGCTCGATCGTGAGCTGCGCGTTTTGCTCGTCCTTCGTGAAGATCGTCTTGTTCATCGGCGGTTCTTCCTATGCCTTTCGTCGTTGGATTCGAGCAAGTCCTCGAGCGCGTCGAAGCGCGCCGTCCAGAGCTTCTCGTACTCGCCGAGGTGTTGCTCGGCGGCCTTGAGTGCCGCGGGCACGACGCGCACGACCCTTTCCTTGCCGCTGCGCTCCTTCGTCACGAGCCCGGCGCGCTCGAGCACGCCGATGTGCTTGGCAATCGCGGCAAGCGACATCGCGTACGGCCGCGCGAGCTCGCCGACCGTCCGCTCGGCGCCGCTCAGGCGTTTCAAGATGTCGCGCCGGGTTGCGTCGGCCAGCGACTGAAAAATCAGATCCAGCGGCGCGGCGTTATATTCAACCATATGGTTGAATGTAGGCCGCCGCGGTATGGTCTGTCAAGGCATCCACGGCATGGAGGACCGGGCACGGTATGGCCGAATCGGGCACAACCCTCATCGCACTTGGCGGGCTTGCGCTCGTGTTTATACTCGGCGTCGTTTTTCTCAAGCGCGCCGGATGGCCGATGTTCAAAAAGACCCAACCCGGAGACTACGAAGCGGAGCTCATCCGCCTGTGTCGCGGCAACCGCGCCAAGGCCGAGAAGCACATCCAAGAGATCATGGCGCGCTCTCCGGAGCTCTCGCGCGTCGGCGCCGCGATGGCGGCCGTCACCCGCATCCGGCACGAGAAAGACGGCTATCCGTCGCCGCTGTGAACCGCGGCGCCGGCCGCTGCCCACGCGGGCAGCGAGCGTAACCGCACGCGCGCGCCGGTCGCCGGGTGCGTGAACGACAAGCCTGCCGCATGCAGCAAGTAACCGCCTTCGCCGGGCGGTGCGTCGCTGATCGGCGTCCCGCCCGGGCCGAACAGCGGATCGCCGACGATCGGTGCGCCGGCCGCGCTCAAGTGGATACGAATCTGATCGGGACGGCCCGTGATCGGCTGCGCCGCGACGAGCGCTCGCTCGCGGTTGCCGGCCGAGATGCTGCGGCACCCCTCTCGGCGCAGCACGCGCACGCGCGTGAGCGACGGCTTGCCTTCTCGTGCGGCGACGTGAATCTGCAGCGGGCCGTGCGCGACACGGCCGATCGGCTGACGCGCCGCAAACGACGCGGGCAACGGCGCACCTTCGACCCACGCGAGATAGGTCTTCACGGGCGTCAACTCGCGGAACTGCCGCGCCAGCGACGAGCGTGCGAGCGCGGACTTCCCGAACACCGTGAGGCCCGAGGTGCCGCGGCCGAGCCGGTGCGCCGGCGCCGCTTCGGCGCGCGCCGGATCGCTGGCGCGCACGAGCGACAGCAGCGTGCGGGCCGAGAACGGTCCGGCCGGCAGCACCTGGAGCCCGGCCGGCTTCAGGACCACGAGCACATGCTCGTCCTCGAACGCCACGTCGAACGACTCGGGCGCCGGCGGCTCGTTCCAGGGCGGCCGGTGAAACTCGAGCGCATCGCCGGCGCTGAGTAGATCCTCGGCCGCGGCGCGGCGACCGTTCACGCGCACGCGGCCGCGCGCGATCGACTCGCGCCAGGCGGCTTCGTCGGAGTGCGTGAAGCGTGCAACGTGGAACGCGAGCACGCTCCGGCCCGCATCGGCATCGCCGACGCGCGTGCGGTAGACATAGCCGTCGTTTACAGCGTCGTCGGACATCATCTCGAACGCAGCGATGGCACGGGCAGGAGCCGACACCGAGCTTCGGCGGGCACCGGCTTGCTCCGCGTGAGCGCGATCATCGTTGGTGTCCGTGTCGCAAGCAACGACTGTGGTTTTCGTAGAGGCATCGACATACGCTAACATCGGCCGACATGACTCGTCGCTCGCAGGGGACAGCACATGCGCGACAGCGACTTTGCCGACCGTCTCGCCGGCCCATTCCGATTTTCGCCGGCACGGTATGCGAGCGCCTGATCTCGTCATCGCCGCGTGCTGGCTGATCTTTTTCGGCGTGTGGGCCGCGCTCTCGATCGTGGGCGGCGGCCACCGCGGGCGGCGCCGATTCACGCGCACCGGCGCTCTGATACGGCTGGTCTTGGTCATCGCGATCGTCTTCGCGGTGCAATTCGCCGACGAGCTTCCCGCCGGCGCTTTCGGTCATGCCGCGAGCACGAGCGCTGCACTCGCCGGTGCGCTCGTGTGCGTCGTCGGTCTCGCGTTCGCCGTTTGGGCCCGCGTGACGCTCGGCCGCAACTGGGGCATGCCGATGACGCTGCACGAGAAGCCGGAGCTCGTCACGTCCGGGCCTTTCGCCTACGTGCGCCACCCGATCTATACGGGCATCGCCCTGATGTTCATCGGCTCGTCGCTCGCCTACCCGATCGGTCTCGCGTGGTGCGTGATCATGATTCCATACTTCGTGTTCAGCGCGCGGCGCGAGGAGCGCGACATGGAGCAACGCTTCCCGGAGACGTATCCGGCCTACAAGCAGCGCTCGAAGATGTTCGTGCCGTTCTTGCTCTGATCGCGACCGTCACTGCGTCGAAACTAGCGACTCCCGCCGCCGGCCAGCGCCACCGACGCCCGCGGCGCTGCCGAATGCCGGGGCGCCGCCGACTCGCTCGTCAACCGCGCGGTCGCGGGCGCATCGTCGACGAGCGCCTGCATGACCGCGGTCTCGAAGTCGTTGCGAAGCTCGAAGCGCGCGCCGAGACCGGACACCTGCGTCATGTAGATCGCGACGAGATCCTCGCGCGGATCGACGAAAAAGTGCGTGTTGTAGGCGCCGCTCCAACCGAAAGTGCCGGCCGACACCAACGTATTGCGTGCCGCCGAATCGGTCACGACGCGCACGCCGAGACCGAAACCCTCGCCCGGCGCGCGGCCCGGCGTGCTCGCCGGCACGAACACCGACGTCATGAGGTCCACCGTGCGGCGGCTCAAGAGCCGCGTGTCGCCGAGGCGTCCGCCGCCGAGCAGCATCGAAGCGAACTGCAGATAGTCCTCGGCCGTGCTGTGCAGCCCGCCGCCGCCGGAGAAATACGCCCCGTTCATGAATCCCGGGTCCGGCTGGCGGCTCGAGCGCACCGTCGGCGCCGTGCTTGTACAGTGTCGCGACGTCCGAGCGCTTCTTGGCCAGTAGAAGAATGTGTTCGTTCATGCCGAGCGGGCCGAAGATGCGCTCCTTCGCAAACTCGTCGAACGGTTTGCCGGACACGATCTCGACCACGTGCACGAGCGTGTCGAACGCGTACTGCGGACTGTAGGCCCAGCGCGTGCCGGGCTGGAAGTCGAGCGGCACGTCCTCAAGGCGTTGCAGCACCTGCGCGTAATCCTCGCCCGGGCGCACGGCGACGAACGCCCCCTGAGCGTTGCTCGCGCCGCCGCTCATGAGCCCCGACGTGTGCGTGAGCAAGTCGCGGATCGTGATCGGCCGATCGGCCGCCACGGTGTCGCTGCCGCCGGCGGCCGCCGCCGGCGCCGCACCGCTCTCGGCGCCGGTCTGCCGACCCGCCGCCGCTCCCGCGCCGTTTTCGGCGCCCGTCGCCGCGACGCGAAGATCTTGCAGCTCCGGAATGAACCGCCCGACGGGATCGGTGAGCCGAACCTTACCCTCCTCGACCATCATCAAGATCGACACGGCCACGATCGGCTTGGTCATCGACATGATTCGAAACACGCGTCCGTTTGCATCGGCTTTCTCGACGCGATGTCCATGAGCCCTTGGGCTTGCAGGTGCACGATTCGGCCGTGCCGTGCCACGAGCGTCACGGCCCCCGCGAAGGTGCCGGCGTCGATCTCTCTCTGCATGAGCTCGGTCACGCGCTCGAGACGCGCCGTCGATAGACCCACGTCCTCCGGGCGCGCCGTGGGTGGGGCCGCGCTCGCCGAAACGGCTGCCCCGACCGCAGCCACACCTGCCAGCAGCCATCGACCCCTTCGATCGTTGCGCATGATTCGTCCCCCCTCGTTCGGCCGTACGACCCCGTAACCTCCCGAGTGGAACACGGCGCACGGCGGCTGACAACCGCCGGTCGGCGGCGCCGGTGCCCGGAGGTACAATGGGCCTGCGATCCAGCATGCCGGCAGGAGTCACTTCAGATGCGTGCCAACATCCTTGCAGCATTGGCGACGACCTTCATCGCAACACCCGCGCTCGCCCATCACTCGCGAGCAAACTTCGACCTCGACTCGACCGTCGAGATCCAGGGCACCGTCACGGAGTTCTCGTGGCGCAACCCGCACGGCTACGTGGTCATCGACGGCCAAAAGGACGACGGCCCCGTCGAGAAGTGGACATTCGAGCTCAACTCCACGCCCGTGCTCAAGCGCTTCGGCTGGACGCCCGACACGCTCAAGGAAGGCGATCGCGTCGTCGCGCGCGGCAACCCGGACCGCGATCCCGACCGCCGTTTCGTGTACGCAAATCTCTTCGTCAAAGACGGCAAAGACATCTGGGCCTGGGGCGGCCCGCGGCTCACCAATCCGCCGAAGCCCAGCGCGGAGCAGCTCGCCGCCAAGTCGACGGATTTCACGGGGGTGTGGCGCGTGCAATTCAAAGGCGACGTGCTCGGCCGCAATCGCCCCGACACCGTCGTCGAGAACACGTTGCCCGTCACGGCCAAAGGCCAAGCCGAGCTCGATCACTTCGACCCCGACAAGAACCCCGAGTGGGACTGCTTGCCGATCACGATGCCGCAAATCCTGGGATATCCGTATCCGTTTCGGATCACGCGGCCCGATGCCGATACCTTGGTGATCCGTTACGAGGTCGACGAGCTCGAGCGCGTCGTGCATCTGAACCTGCAGTCACACCCCGCAGGCGTCGAGCCTTCACCGCTCGGCCATTCGATCGGCCATTTCGACAACGGCGACCTCGTCATCGAGACGGCGGACTTCACGCCCGTGCGCTGGGGCAACGGCAAGGGCGTGGACTCGAGCGAGAAAAAGACGACCGTCGAGCGTTACACGCTCGGCGACGACGGGCGCACGTTGACGCTGCATTTCACGATGACGGATCCCGAGTACCTCGCGAAGCCCGTGACCGACGAGCAGCGCTACAACCTCAACGCCGGCTACAAGCTGCAGGAATACCTGTGCGATCCGAAAACCGCCCGCCGTCACCTGACGGCGGGCGAGGACTAGCACTGGCGGTCGTATCGCGACACCTGCTGTCGCTCGCTCCAGCAACTGATCGGGGGAACTCAAATGCAGCACACACGGCAGCCTTGCCGTCTCCGCGCCGCGACGCTCTTGACGTTGCTCGGCCTGAGCGGGTTCTGCACAACTCGCGTTTGGGCCCAACCACCGGCCCCGCCGCCCGTGCCACCCGTCGTCTCGCCCGAGATCGCCGCGAGCGGCGATGTGACGCTGCGCTTGCGCGCGCCGCAAGCCGACCGAGTCATCGTCACGAGCGGCGGCGACATCCCGGGCTTGCCGCGCGAGGGTCGAGCGCTGACGAAGGATACGGACGGGGTCTGGCAGCTCACGTTCCCGAAGCTCGCCTCCGGTGCCTATCGCTACCGTTACGTCGTGGACGGCGTGCCGACGAACGATCCCGAGAACCCCGCCACGAGCCAGTCGAACTCGATGTCGTGGAGCCTGTTCTACGTGCCGGGCGCGAAATGGATGGACGATCAGCGCGTGCCGCATGGTGCGATTGCCGCCGTGCACTACTACTCGAGCGCACTCGGCAAGCCGCGGCGCATGCAAGTCTACACACCGCCCGGCTACGAGCGAGGCCGCCACACGTATCCCGTGTTCTATCTGCTGCACGGTGCGTTCGACAGCGACGACGCATGGCCCACCGCCGGCCGCGCGGGCTTCATCATCGACAACTTGATCGCCGAGGGCCGTGCCAAACCCATGGTCGTCGTGATGCCCGACGGCCACACGAGCCGCTTCGTGCCCGGCGGCGCGCGCGCGCTCAACGTCGACGACTTCGTCCGCGACTTCAACACCGACATCAAGCCGTACGTCGAGCAGCACTATCGCGTGCGAACCGATCGGCCGTCGACCGCGATCGCGGGACTCTCGATGGGCGGTCTGCAGACGCTCGACATCGCGTTCGGCGATCTCAAAGACTACGCCTATGTCGGCGTGTTCAGCTCGGGCGTGTTCGACGTGCGCGAGAGCACGCAGTGGGAAGCCGGCCATCGCGCGCAGCTCGACGACGCCGCGCTCAAGAAAGGACTGAAGCGCGTGTGGTTCTCGACCGGGCGCGACGACGGACTGCTGGAGACCTCGACGGCAACGGTCGCGATGCTCAGGAAGCACGGATTCGACGTGAGCTACGAGCAATCCGCCGGCGCACACACGTGGATCAATTGGCGGGAATATCTGGAGAAGTTCGCGCCGCTGCTGTTTCAGCAATAGCGGATTGCATTCGGCGTCATGCTCGCCCCGAGCTCCGGGGGGCCCCGGCGGGAACGATCCCGCCGGGGTTATCGATCGTTACAGTGGTCGTTACATGGATACAAGCGATCGCCCGGATTGCACAGCTCGGCCGTGAACAAGGCACTGCCCGGAACGCAGCGGAACATGCTCGGGTTCGTGACGCTCGGCGCGCGTCGCTTGTAGGGCGAGCCTTGCTCGAAGGCATAGCCCGCCGCGAGCAACGCCTCCTCGTCGAACGCGCCGCCGACGAAGATCACCCCGATCGGGTCGCGGCCGCGCGGTCGACGCCTTCGCCCGCCGGCACGGTCAGCACCGGATAGCCGGCCACGTCGGCGATCTGCACGAGGCCGTCGCCGCTCGGCACCATGATGACGTCGAAGTCGTCGCTGGGATCGTCCGGCGTCCCGTTGCTCGAGGATCGAGTCGATCAGCGCCTTGTCGAGGTCGCCTGGCCGCCGGTCGAGGTCCGCCGCATAGGTGTCGGCCGTGGCGGGATCGGTCAAGTCCACGGCCTCTGCCGCGAGCAACTCACCCTGCTGATACTTCAACCCTTCGACCGGATGCGATGCGTTGTAGTCGATGATGTCCTGCAAGGACTTCGGCCCGTAGCCGTGAGCACGTCGACAAGTAGGCATCCAGGTCCCGCTTGAACTCGGTCATCGCGATGCTGGGCAGATCCGGGCTCGTCCGATGGCCACTAAAACCGGTGTGGCGCCGATGGCGGCCAGCGTGTCGATCGCCGCTTGGTAAGTCGCATCGCCGTTGTCGAGATCACCGCGACGCGCTTGCCGCTGAGGGCCTCGGGCACGAGACCGGACAGATAGTCCGGCGCGGCACGGATGCCCCTGGCGTGATCCACTTGGCCCGAACAACCATCCGGGATCGGAACCAGGCGTCTGCTCACCGGCCGTCATCGCCTGCAGCGCGAGCGCCACGCCATACACCGTACGCGTGATAGGGCCGACGCAGTCCTGCGACTGACGCCACGGGCATTACACCGTCAGAGCTCACCAAGCCGACCGTCGGTTTGAGCCCGACGACGCCGGCGACGGCGGCGGGCGCGATGAGCTGCGCGGTGTCCGTCGACGTTTCCATGCCGATAGTCAGCGCCGCCAAACCCGTGGCCGTCGCCGCCGCCGCACCGGCAGACGAGCCGGCCGGCGTCTTGTCGGTATCCGACGCCAGCAGCACCTGACCGCCCAACGACGAGTAGCCCTCCGGCATGTTGGCATCGAATACGCCGTTGAGCTCGCGTGACGTTCGTCTTGCCGAGAATGATCGGCGCCCGCCGCCTCCAGCTTCGCCACGAGCGTCGGCGTCTCTCCTCGGCATCGAATCCTGCAGCGCGATCGAGCCGCCCGTCGTCGGCAACCCGACCGCATCGATCGCATCGGTCAGCAGCACCGGGATGCCGTACAGCGGTCCCGACCTTCCCCTACTGCGCTTCGCGTCCCGCTCCCCGCCTTGAGCTGCCTGCGACGGGCCTCATTGATGTCGCGCACCGCTTGCACGCCGGGCCTTCGGCGTTGGTCAAGGCGATGCGGGCCAGATAAGCCTTGGTCAGCGTCTCCGACGTCAAGCTACCCGACGCCATGCGCGCCTGTAGGTCTGCACCGACTCGGTCTCCAGCGCGAACGGGAGCGGCTGGGCGCCTTGCCGACGATGACCATCAGGCGTCGTAGTCCGGATTGCAGCTGCCGCGCTTCGGCGTAAGGCGGCGGCGGGACGGTCTTGGCGCAGCGGTACATGCTCGGGTTCACCTCGCGCGACGGCTGACGCAACTTGCGTGGCCTGCTCGATCACATAGGCAACGCCCAGCAGGTCGCGCTCGGAATAGCGCGCCGCCATGCACGTACACGTATCATGCGAGCGCCGCGCATCGTCGTAGCCCATCGGGATGACGATCTGCGGATAGCCGGCCCTGCGCGCCGCTCGAGACGGTGCCGAGCATCGCGATGAAGTCGTCGCTCGGGTCATCGGGCGTGCTCGTTTTCCATCATGCCGTCGATGGCGCCCTTGTGGTAGGCGAGCCTTGATCGGCAAGTGGCTTCGCAGTAAACGACCTCGTTCTCCCCGCCCGGCGTGACATCGACGAGCCAGCTCATTCAGATGCGTTGATGTTGCCGAACTTCAACGCCTCGTGGACTCCTTCGTTGTTCTTCTCGACCTCCTCTACCAGGCGACTGGATCGGGCGCCGAGCGGCCCGAGGTGCGCGTAGTAGTCGTCGATGGCCTTGTGCGCCTCGGAAGCCGCTCGGCAGCCGAGGGCACGCTGCTGACCGAGATCGACGCCGCTCGCACCATGATCGCGCCAGCAGCTTCGAGCGCGTCATAGGCAGCGCCGAGTCTTCGACGCCTACCCGTCGACGAGATCGCCGTTGTAGCCGATGCGCTTGCCCTCGACGAAGTTCAGATCCAGCGCCGACATGTAGTCCGGCATCTCGTCCGGCGCCGGCGGAATGACCAGGTCCCAGTTCTCTCCGGGCCAAACCCGCAGCGTACTCGGCGTCGCTCTTCGGATCCGTACCCGGCGATCGACTGCAACGTCATCGCCGCCTCCGTCACGGTGCGGTCCATCGGGCCCGGCCGTGTCCTGCGAGGCGAGATCGGCGCAGATGCCGT
Organism: uncultured Gammaproteobacteria bacterium; assembly: GCA_963786385.1. GTDB lineage: Bacteria > Pseudomonadota > Gammaproteobacteria > Steroidobacterales > Rariloculaceae > FEN-1219. The sequence continues at coordinate 15,676 of CAWAYS010000002.1, read as the reverse complement.
ACCCCGGCACGAGACCGACCGTCGGCCGCAGACCGACGATGCCCTGGTGCGCGACGGGCTGATGATCGAGCCCGACGTCTCGGTGCCGATAGTCAGCATCGACAAAGACGCAGCGACCGCCGCACCCGTTGCCCGATGACGAACCGCTCGGATTCTGGTCGGCGTCGATCGCGTTGCAGCACCTGACCGGTCAGGTTGCCGAAGCCCGAGGGCTGACTGCCGAAGCTGTTCGCGTACTCCGACAGGCCGATCTTGCCGAGGATCACGACGCCGCTGCTCGCGCAGCTTCTCCGCCACGCCCGAGTCTCTCGGGGAAGGAATCGCGCAGCGAGTAGTTGCCTGCCGACGTGTACATGCCCTTCACGTCGATCAGGTCCTTCAGCAGGATCGGCAAACCGTGCGCCGGGCCGCGCACGATACCCTGGCTGCGCTCCCGGTCCGCCTTCGCCGCTTCCTCGAGCCATCGGGTTGAGTTGGGTGACGCGTTCAGACCCGGCCCGCGTTTGTTCAGCGCTCGATCCTCTCCAGATAGGCCTTGGTCAGCTCGACCGACGTGAGCTCGCCTGCTTCCATCATCTGATGGCTTCGCACCGGTGAGATTTCCAGATCGAGGACCTTGTGACCGTGTCGTACCAGAACTTCTTGTGCTCGTGAGCGTCGTATTCTTGTTGAACTTGAAGAACGCGAAACCGGCGAGAAGAAGTCGTGCGCGACTACCGGCGATGCAGCCAATGAAATCGTCAAGCCGACCAGAAACCAAATCCTCGATGCTCGTGGCCGTGATTTGCTTTTTTGGTAGACATCCGTGATTCCCTATCTTGGTGTTTAGACGCAACGCGAAAGGTTGTCGGAGCGACGCATGAGCCGGCATCAACTCAAGCGGTCCGCAACCGAGTTGCGACAGCAACTTCTGTACCAACGTCCGACGCAAACCTTAGGGTGTTGTTCTTGCAGCGCTAATCGTTTTAGACGGACCGGAAGGTGGACGAGCGCGACTCACTTACCGCACCGCGATCATTCACGGCGAGACGAAAGTGTTTGCAATTGGTGCGCTCATCCCCCAAGTTCGCGCCCTCTTTCAATACTCGTCGACGAGCTGTCGGGCGACGCTCTAGCGATCGAGAAGGGCGAGCGTTAGCGGATCCTCTTCGCCGTTGCAGTATCTGTCGAGCGCTGCGCGGAACATGGGCTCCTGCGGCGCAGCGTGGGCGAACAGCGTCATCGACGAACGGAACTTCAGATCGTCCGGAGCTCCGAAGATCTCGCGCAGCGACTTGCCCTCGATCGCGTTGACGAGTTGCGCGCATTCCTTCAGGCGTGGGCCGAGGACCGCGTGAGCGACGTAGGCGTTTGCTTCGTCGAGCGAGGAGATCGCGTAGCGCTCGGCCGTCGGGCTCCGGCCCAGGCCCGCCAGTTGAGGAAAGACGAACCACATCCAGTGGCTCGTCTTACGGCCCGCCGCAAGCTCCGTACGGACGCGGGCGTAGCTCCCGTCTTGAGCATCGACGAAACGGTCGAGGTTGTATGGGTCGTTCATCGGCGTCGACGCGTCATGTAATCCCGAACGACGCGCGGGCCCGTTGCGACTTCAACCGGCGCCTACCGCCGCACGTAGCGCACGAAGTCCCGCGGCCCCACTTCCGCACCGTAGACGACGGCGCCGCCGTCGATTGCGGCGACGCCTTCCGACGTGCTGCTACCGCCTTGCGGATTCGGGTCCGGAATGAAGTACTTCACCGTGCCGTCCCGGGCACTGCCGATCCTGATGCCGCGTTGCCATCCCGGGTGCGCGAGATCCTTGCCGTCGTCGGCGCCGCCGCGCGATTCCGAATCGGTGACGAACAGATTGTCGTCGGCGTCGATGAAGATGCCGCTCGGACGGCTGAACTGGTACCAGCAATCCAGATACTTGCCGTCCTGATCGTAGATCTGAATACGGTTGTTGTCGCGATCGCCGATGAAAAGCCTTCCGGCCGAGTCGATGGCGAGCGCGTGCAGGCTCGAGAACTCGCCCGCGCCGCACGGGCCGTTGCCGGACTTGCCCCAGGCTTTGACGAACTTGCCTGTGCGGTCGAACTTCATGATGCGCTCGTTCGTGCCTTCGCCGTGACCGTCGGCCACGAAGATGTCGCCATGGTCGCCGACGACGACGTCCGACGGCGAGCTGAACTCGTTCGGGCCGTTGCCCGTCACTTTGCGCGTGCCGAGCTGCAGCAGGATCTCGCCCGTCGGGCTCAGCTTCGTGACTTGCTGGCCGACCTCGCCGCCCGCGCCGCGGCCATCGGGCGGCAGCGGATCGGTCACCCAGACGTTGCCTTCCCGGTCGACGTGGATGCCGTGCGGAAACGCGAACAGATCCGCGCCCATGTGGCCGATGAGCTTGCCGCTCGCGTCGTAGTGCACGAGAGGGTCGACGTGCGAGCCGACGCACGTGTTACTGCCGCAGCGATCGATGGCCCAGAGGTCGTCGTGGCCCTTCGCGGCATCGACGCCGGCCGTGGAGCCCCACGTGCGACCGTCGGGCAGCGGCATGAGCTGCTTGGCCGAATAAGGATTCGGCAGGTCGTTGGTCGGCGGCATGTTCGGGTCGCTGAAGTTGCTCTGCGCGGAGGCCGGCGCCATGCCGGCCGCCAACCCGCCGATCAACAATAGAAGCCGCGTGCGACGCAGCGCCGAATCCACCGCGGCGCACATCGTTGTGCCGGTTTCCGCATTCGTCGCCGCGCTTGCTCTCGGGCTCATCGGCTTGCGGTCCATGAGAGCCTCACCTACCTGTTCGCGCTGTACAGTCCGACTTCGGCGCTGCCCGTGCCGCTGCAGCTCGGCGAGCCGTAGCGCAAAAACTTTTGCACGCGCTGCCCAGTGTCCACCTCGCCCGTGTAAATGTCGCCTTCCGCATCGACGGCGAGCACGTGCAGCCAATGAAATTCCCCGGCCTGACGACCGGCGCGGCCGATGCGGTCGAGCTCGGTGAGGTTCGCGCGATCGATGACGTACAGCGTGCCGTTGGCGAGGTCGCCGACGTACAGGCAGGTCTGGCCGGGATCCGTGGAGAGCGCGGCCGTACCGGACGTGCCGCTGGCCGTCTGCGGCGCGACGTGCACCTCACCCGCGAAACCGCACTTGCCGATCTCGGCGTTCGGGTTCGCGCACGGCTTGCCCAAGTCCGGCGAGCTCAAATCGAAAATCTGCACGCGATTGTTGCCGCGGTCGCAAACGTAAAGACGTCCGTCGCGACTCACCGTCGCACAATGCACGGGGCTGCGAAAGAACATCGGCTTCATGTTGCCGGCTTGGTAATCGGCCGCCCAGGGACCGACGTCCGCATCGGCCACGCCGGACTTCGGATCGTCGACGACGGGGTTTTGCCCGTACGCGCCGAAGTGGCCGAGGTATTTTCCCGTCGCGGCATCGACGATCAGGATGCGGCGGTTGCCGTAGCCGTCGGCGATATACAGACGGTTCGTCTTCGGATCGACGTTCATGTCCGCCACGAGATACGGCTGCGGCGTGCCGTTCGGCCCGCCGTCGATCTTCTCGCTGTTCGGCCCCTTCACGCCGGCCGTGCCGATTTGGTAGACGAACGTGCCGTCGGCCGTGAACTTCAGCACGTGCGAATCGTCGCCGAAAGACGCGGCCCACGGAAACGTGGTCGCACCCTGCTGCTGATTCACGCCGCCGTTTTGGCCGTTGCCCGACAAATACACGAAGTCGTTCTCGTCGACGAAGATGCCGTGCTCGCGCGCGGGCCAGAAACACCCGTCCTGCTCGCGACAGTTCTTGTCGAGGAAACCCGGATCCGACGGGCCGCCCCACGCGGCGAGCAGATTGCCCGCGCGGTCGAACTTCAGCACCGACGGCGCCGGCACGCAGCAGCCCGTGCTCTGCTCGCCGTAGGGCCGAGGATGGCCGAGCGCGTCGATCGGCACGCCCTTGGCGTTCGTCGCGACTTTCGGCAACGCGCCGGCCGAGCTCGCGTCGAGCGTGCGCGGCCGGTGATAGACCCAGATGTCGTCGTGAGAATCGACCGCGATGCCGCCGACTTGGCCGATGCGCCAGTTGTTCGGCAGCGGCTTCGGCCAGCTCGCATCGACGACGAAGCTCGGCGCGGTCGTGCCCGCGGGTGCGCGTGACGGCCAACGCGTGTCGCCCAAGCTCGCGACGGCACCGGCAGCGTCGAGAGCCCCTTCGGCGGCGTTGCCGCTCGCGGCCGATCCCGGCGAGGCGTTTGCAGCACCTTCCTCCGGACCGGCTCCCGAAGCGGCCGTGCCGTCGCCAGACGCCGCTCCCCCGCCGGCAGGCGGACCGCTGCAAGACGTGACGGCAAGCGTTGAGACGAGCAGAACCGCGACGGCTCCGAAGTGAGCTTTCGACATGGCGTGCCTCCCCCTGAAACGACAGTCTTTGAGCTACATCGACGAGAGTGCAGTGTGGCCGCTGTGCGGGCGGGCAGCAACCGGCTAGCGGGCAGTGTGCGCCTCTTCGAAGCGCGCAGCTTTGAGCATGTTCTCGAGGCCTCGATTGCCTTCGTGGCACGCGTATTCGTAGATACCGCCTTGCTGCGGCGCGAGATCGAGCACGGCCGTCCACGGGCGTTCCCAGGTCGTAGCATCGTCGACCGTGACCTCGTACTCGACGCGGTCGGCACCCGTGCGCGTGTAACGCTCGACGAGGTGCAGCGAGTCGTGCGAGCCGTGAAAGCTCGTCTCGGGCCGAAAGTTCGTCACGTCGACCACGAGCGTGTTGCCTTCCCAGCGCGCGCGCGAATCGCCCATGTAGTTGCGAATCTCGGCCGACAGATGTGGGCTGTCGTCGAGCGGAATCACGCGCGTGTCGTGCATCATCTCGTGCGTGATCGTGACGTAGCCCGGCGCCTGCAGGATCTCGACGTTGTTGTTGTAGCCCGTCGGGAACATAACGGCCGGCAGGCCTACCGTGATGCATCGATCCCACAGGTTGAAGTCCTTATAAGAGCCCGGCGGACGTCGCTGCGCGCTCGCCGCTTGCTCGGCTGCGGCGCGGCTCTGCGCAGCCGCCGTCAATGCCGGGAGTCGGCCATTCGGCGGGTCGATGATGAGCGAGCTGCGCCGCGAGCGCGCCTGCAAGTTCTCGTACCAGTGCGACGGGCCGGCGCCGACCTTGCCGCCGTTGGCGACCGCGTCGATGAACTTCGCGCGCTTGGCCAGCGCCGCGGCGAGATCCGCGCCATCGAGAAACTCCTTGTCGGCCACCTCGGGCGGGCGCTCGAGCGGAATCGAGAAGTTGTTGTCGCTCGTCCACACGCCTTGCAGATCGGGATCGCCCCACGACGTGCGCGGCTGCGTCCATGCGGCGGCAGCCGCCGTGGTCGACTGCGCGCGCAGCTCGCCCGCGGCCGACCACGCGAGCCCGACCACGACGGCCGTGGCGAGCACGTGGATCATTCGAGCGTCGGCGGCCTTCGACATCGGCTCAGCATAATCAATGCGCGGCCGACGCGCGACACAGCGGCTAAGGGCGCCGACTCAGCCGCCGGCAAGCAACACGCGAGCAGCACCGCCGAGCCGCTCGTCGAACGTGGCAAGCGGTGCACCCAGCTCCGCGGCCAACCACAGATAGGCCGCGTCGTACGCCGAAAGCTCGTGTTGCAGCGCGAGACGCCATTGTGCGCGAAGATCGCAACGGCAACGCGTGAGCTCGAGCTCCATGAAATCTGTGAGCGCTCGCTGCACGACGGAATCCAACCCGTGCCGCGACTTCTTCATGGCCACGCTGACGAACTCGTCCGCCAACAGCTCCGGCGCGAACAAGTCTTTGCCCGTCAGAGTCTCTGCGGCGACCTCGCGGTTCGGCTCGTCGAAAAGAATCGCCGCGACAACGCTGCAATCGACGACGAGCGGGGCCCGGACGGCATAGCGACTGCGCGGTTCCGCAACGATCAGCGGCAACCCGCGCTCAACGCGCATCGCGTTCGGCACGGATCAGATCGACAGCAAGCGGTCCACGCTTGAGAGGCTTCTTCACTCGCTCCCGGTGCTCGGCCGCTATCTCTTCGATTCGCCGCGTACCGCTGCGGCGCATGCTTGGGGGCTCGTGGCTCCCAGACACGCCTGTGCCACTCGGTTGTGATTCCACGGCGGCCGAGAGAAGCGCCATGAGCTCGCCTTGAATCGATCGGTGATGCCGCGACGCTCGCTTGCGTAGCTTGTCGAGCAGCTCGTCGGGAACGTTCTTGATCGACAGATTCGGCATTGAGGCACCTCCAGAACGGTTCCATAATGGAACCAGCTCGGAAGCAGGTCAAGGCATTCCATAGGGCTCGGACCCGGCGGACGCGAGTAACCCAAGCGCAGCTCGGGCACAAAAAAGCCGGCATGCGGCGCATCCCGCGTGCCGGCTGTGGTTCGGTCGAACGCGCGAGCGGCTGCCGCTACTGCTGGAACTCCGGCGTCATGTCCTTGCAGGGCTGCTTCTCGAACGGCACGTCCGAGAGATACATGATGTCGTAGCTCTCGTAGGGCTTCGCGAGATAGACGGGATCGGTGACCGAGTAATCGCGCCGCAGCGACATCTTCTGCGGATCGAGCGTGAAGCGCTCCACGATATGCATCTGCGCACTGCTGCGCGTGGGCGGCGACAAAACCCCCGCGGCAAACCCGACGGTGTCGACCACGAGCGTGTTGCCTTCCCAGTGACCGATCGAGTGACCGGCAAAGCTCGGCGTCAGATGATCGGGATGTTTCGCCATACCGACGTGAATTCGTCGCTCGAAGTTGTAGAGGCCGTACGTGATGTCGATGACTTTCTCGCCGTCCGCCGTGGTCTTTTGCTCGAAGCGGTTGATCGGCCAATCCGCCGTCCAGTCGCGGATGATGCTCGTCGGCTTGCAAGCAAACCACGGGTTGTCCTTCGGCGAGCGGCGGTCGAACGCGTCGGCGGCTTTTTGGCCCGCGGCCGTGTAGACGGCTTTCGGCCGCGGCGGCTGCGTGGCCTGCACCTGATCGAGCGTGATCTTGCCGGCCGCGAATGCCGGCGACAGGCTCTTCGGAATCATCGAGCCGTTGCCGCCGCTCGGCGGCACGGTGAGCACGAGCTGCTCTACGGCCCAGTCGCCGCTGATGTTGAGTTGACCGTCGGCCAGGTGCATCGGGCGTTTGGAGGTGTCGACCGGCGTCTTCGTTTGGAATTGATCGTTGCGGTTGAATTCGGGCGAATCGCCGATCTTGAAGTTCTCGATGTAGCAGGCACCCGGGTCGGTGCGATGCGGATGCCCTTCGATCTCCACGTGCGAGCCGGGCTTGAACATCTCGGTGGACCAACCGGATCGTCTGATCAGGGTCGCGGCCCGCATCTCGCAGCGCAGGTGCGACTTCTTGCCGTTCTCGTCGACCACGTCGATCTCCATGTAGGAGTGCGGGTTGACGAGGTGCATCTCGGTGAGGGTTCCGGACCACTTCTTCATGGTATCCATCTGGAACAGGCCGAAACCGTGGTGTGCCAGCGCCGGCGCGGCAAGACCACCAAGGACTGCGACGGCTGCGGCCGAGCGCAGGAGCTTGAATGACGTGTGCATAGCCCCCCCGTTGGGGTTGTACCAGTTCGCCAGCAGTATAGGACGAGCGCCGCGGCGCGGCATCTGTAACCGGCCGCTCACAAACTCGCGGTTACCTAATGCTCTCAATTTTGGGGTTTTCCGGCCTGGCGGTCCAGGCTGGGGGCGCGTCGGGCGCGGCGATTACCTCGCGGCTAACGAGACCACGGGCTTGAGCCCGGCGGCCCTACACCGCTCTCGCCAACGACGCATGCGCTCGGCTGCTGTCATTGCCGTGCCCGTCGGCGGCCGGCCACGCGAAGGTTTACGTTTCTTGCCGGTTGCCATGGATTATTCGTAACGTGTTACGTTTATTCCGAGCAAGATCCGGCGGTGAGGCCGGGGACATCGAACCTCTCCCCGTGGCTGGCCTCGCGCTTATTCGGGATCCCACGTTTTCCCGGATTCGGCGCGCGGGTAGACTTCGCCCTGGAATTGCGCTCACACAACAACGAATCGCGCGACATCGGACATCAATGAGGGTCACCCCATGAAACGCCTGACCGCCGCCCTGCCGCTTCTAACCGCAATGGCTACGACGCTTCTTTGCGCGCCCGCTTCGGCGCATCACAGCCAGGCCATGTACGACACGTCGAAGGAGATCGTCGTCGAAGGCACGGTGCAGCGCTTCGACTGGGTGAACCCGCACATGTACATCTTCATCGCGACGAAAGGCCCGGACGGCCAGCCGACGGTGGTCGAGGGCGAAGGCGTGGGGATCACCCAGGCGCTCGTCGACGGGCTCGATCGCAACGCGCTCAAAGTCCGGCACACCCGTCGTCATGCGCGCCAACCCGAATCGCGCCGGTCCCGGCAAACAGGTGCGCGTGCTCGACGTGACGACGCAGGACGGCGAGATTCATCCGTTTTACGCCGCCAATCGCCGGACGCGCGTGCTGACGCCGGCCGAGAGCCTCGAGGGCCATTGGGCGCCGTCGCGCGCGGGGTTCGGCGCGGCGATGGGCGCCATGGCGCGGTGGCCCATCACGCCGGCGGCCCGAGCCGCTCGGGCGGCGGCGGCCGATGACGGCATCTGCAACTTGGATTCCCCGCCCGTGCTCTCGATCTTCGACGAGCTGCGCACGATCGACGTCGGCGACGACGAGATCGTGCTGCGGTTCGACAACACGGGCGACCACGGGCAGCGCGTCGTCCATATGACCGGCGCGCATCCGGCCGACGTCCAGCCCTCTCTCATGGGGCACTCCATCGGCCGATGGGAAGGCGACACGCTCGTGATCGATACGGTGGGTTTCCCGGCCGACTCGTCCGGCCTCGGTCTCAACGTGCCGGCAGGCCCGCGCAAGCACGTGGTCGAGCGGCTCTCGCTGACGCCGGATCGCACGCGCCTGCGCTACGAGGTCACCGTCGAAGACCCCGACTTCCTCACTGCGCCGGCCACGCTGACGCAGCAGTGGGACCACCGCCCAGACCTCGACTTCTGCGCAGGACACGGGCGCGTGCGATCCCGAGGTGGCGAGCAGGTATAAAGAGGGCTTGATCGCGGAGTAGGCGGCGAGTTCCAAACAAGCTGCTTCGCAGCCGCGAGTACCTGACGCAGGCGGAGGTCGAGAAGCTGATTCGGGCCGCCGGCAAGGTCGGCCGACACCGCCATCGCGATGCAGCACTGGTTCTGATCAGCTACAGGCACGGTCTGCGCGTGAGTGAGCTCGTGCGGCTGCGTTGGGACCAAGTGGATCTCGACGAGGCGCTGCTGCACGTGACGCGCTCGAAGAACGGCACGCCGTCGAATCACCCTCTCGCCCGTGTGGAGCTTCGCGCGCTGCGCCGCGTGCGCCGCCTCCAAGCGCCGAGCCCATACGTCTTCGTCACTGAGCGCCACGGGCCGATGACGACGGCGACTGTTCGCAAGCTCATCGCTCGCGCCGGCCAGCTCGCCGGCCTGCCCTTTCCGGTGCATCCCCACATGCTACGGCACGCATGCGGCTACAAGTTGGCCAACGACGGCCACGACACGCGCGCGATTCAGCACTACTTGGGGCACCGGAACATCATGCATACCGTGCGTTATACGGAGCTGGCGGCGGATCGGTTCAGGGGGTTTTGGAGTGACTGAGCCTGTCGGAAAGATAGCTGCATGCACGCCCATGTGATGGTCTGGAAACCATTGAGTATATGTCCGATCTGACATACACTAAGTCTAAGCGTGAGCCCAAGGGATAAGCCACTAGCGTGGCTACACGGCGCGATCAAAACTCCGCCGTTCTCCAAGATCGCGCGACTCGAGGCAGGCTACTTGCTTCGTCTACTGCAACGGGGAGAGAGTATTGGGATGCCGCACTCTCGACCGATGCCGAGCATCGGTGCCCGTTGCCACGAGCTGCGAGTGCGGGACGCACGGCAGACCTGGCGAGTCGTATACCGCATCGACGAGGATGCCATTGTTCTAGTCGAAGTATTCAGCAAGAAGACAGCGCGGACGCCGAAGAGTGTTGTCGATCGTTGCAAAAGACGACTAAGGGACTACGACAGTGAAGAAGACTAAGCGGGCGAAACTCCAACGCAAAGGATGGAAGATCGGATCTGCGGAGGAGTTCTTGGGACTGTCCCCCGAGGAGACCGCCTACGTTGAAACGAAGCTTGCCCTCAGCGAGAAGCTCAAGGAGCAGCGCGAGCGTAGACAGATCACTCAGACGGAGCTCGCGAGGTTGTTGCGCTCTAGCCAATCCCGTATAGCCAAAATGGAGGCTGGGGATCCATCTGTTTCTATCGACTTGCTCGTCAAATCTCTTTTCGCTCTGGGCGTCTCGAAGAAGGAATTGGGCCGCTCGATTTCCTAGAGTGCATGTTCGAGGGGCTACACCAGCCCGCTTACCCGGCTTCCGATTTGACCATTGTCCGGAAAGTGGCAGAACCGCCGAACTTGATCAGGGGGCCGCGACCCTCGGCTACCTACCCAGCGGCGCGTTGCTGCACTTCGGCTGCGATGCGCTTCGCGTCGCGGCGCGCAGCGACGGTGAGATCGTAGTGTGTCTGGAGGTTGAGCCAAAACTCGGGCGTTGTGCCAAAAAACCGCGCGAGCCGCAGCGCGGTCTCGGCCGTAATCGCGCGGTCACCGCGGAGGATACCGGTCACACGATTTGTCGGGACCCGCAGCGACTTCGCGAGCGCATAGGCGGACATGCCGAGTTCATCCAAGAACTCTGTCTTGAGGATCTCCCCGGGCGTAATCGGTGCTCGCTTGGCCATACTCGTTCCTCAATGGTAGTCGACTATCTCAACGTCGTAGGCATTGCCTTCGCGCCAGACGAAGCACACGCGGTACTGGTCGTTCACGCGGATGCCGTATTGCCCCCCGCGATCACCTCGCAACTTCTCAAGCCGGTTGGCCGGCGGCACCCTGAGGTCGCGGAGTTCGTGCGCAGCGTGCAGCATGAGCAGCTTGGCATGGGCGCGCTTGAGCACACCTCGCGGCACGAGGTCCGCTGGTCGCGGACACTCCCGAGTGAGGCGACTTCGTAAAGACACTGACGGCGTCTAACGGGAGCGGGCCCACAACCATCTCTCGCCAAATGAGCCGAAAATGGGAATGTGCAGCGGCGGAGCTATTGCCGGAGCACGCGGAGGACAGAGCCGCTCTCTAGCCTCGCGCCGCGACACGTTCAGAACGTAGCATCGCTGTAAGCCTTCTGCATTAACTCCCGCAGGAGATCCTGATGCGTTTCAATGTCCTTTTTGCTGAGTCGAAATCGGTACTTCCCCCATCGTCCATAGTCGATCAGATCCAGGCCCGCTTCATTGATGAGACTCTCGGTCTCATCTGTCTTTGGCAATCGAATCCCGACTCGAAGACCATTCTTCTGTGGCCGGAAATCAACGAAGTTGTTGGAACGTCCGCCCTTTTGTACGCCGATATAATGCTTCACGTAGTTTAGCTCGATAGCAGGGTCGAACTTGTGGATGAGTTCTAGCAGGCTATCGGCCATGGCGACGGTGGCCTTGGTGCCACGCTTAGTTTCCCAGAAGTGTCGATCTGTGGGTTCCTGTTCTTCGTCTTCGTCGACTAACCCTAAAGTCATCTGATCGAGGACCTTTGTAAACACGAGCGACAACATGTCGACCCGATCTTGATGGCATTCATCTGAATCGCTACCAACGGGATAAAACCGTTGAACAAGGAGATCACATTGAGGAACCGGCCCGTGATGTCTTCGGCAACGATAACGGCGGTGTGCTCGTATTGTGGGTATCGCTTCCGTTCTATGTCCCAGTATTCCAGCGTTCTGATGATGTGGCTCTCATCGGTTTTTCCGAGTTGGATCTCCACCTCGTACCGATGTCCTAAATCGCTGTCCTGTCGCAAAAGGTCCAGCCTGCCCGCTCGCGGCTGAACGCGCTCCCGGTCCTTGAGAATCAAGTCGCCCAAGCCCATGATCGAAGGGTCTTCCGCGATGCGATCCTGTACCCATGTTTCGCTGAGTTCAGGATGATCCTTTAGGGACACCGGCAGATATTTCGCATAGGTTAGTTGCGCCAATAGTTTCTCCCCGCCAGTTGCATCTCTATCCCCTCGATAAGAATAAGGGGGTGTTTGAAGTTTTTGAGTGCCGAGACGCGGCGCCCCCCGGCCGGGCAGGGATCAAGCTCCACTCACTCACGCTCTCAAGTCATCCAAAAACTCCGACTCCGACCGACGCTCGTGACCAGCAATTGGTCACGCGCGCGCGTACAGCGACGTAAAGCAAGTGACGCTCGGTGTCGTAGACTTCCTCGAGATCTGGTCATCGGCCACCGATTCGATGCGCTCCTGCAGCGGGATGATTTCATCGTCGTATGCCATGACCGCGACCGCGCGGAATTCCACCCCTTCGCGAGATGCATAGTGCATACCGATGCCTGACCGCTCGTCGTTTCGACGTGCTCGTCCAACACCTTGAACGGCAGCCCGGCCTGAGTAGCCGCATCGCGCGCGTGCGACAACAACTCTTCGGTCCGGACGATGACGCCATTCTCGTGCGGTGCCACACCCTCCTCGACGCGCGTGCGACAGCCACGTGCCGACTGCTGCGACTTCGTCCGTGCGAGAATCGAATACGCGAATCGTCGGCGGTGGACCGTTGAAGACGGATTCGTGCCTCGTCGGCTCTCGGTCTTTCCGTCCACATCGGAAACCTCCTCGCCGAGCAGGCGGTCCGCCTGCACGCGAATCTGGTGTGAGGTCCGATAGTTCACGCGCAGCGTCCGTGACCGACCGCGAATATCCACGCCGAGCGAGAGCCAAGAGACGGCTGCCGAAAGATGCGTTGGCCCAGGTCGCCCGCGAAGAAGAGGCTGTTGCGATCGCGCCAAGGGCCGCCAGGAACTTCAACTGGGCCACGCTGATGTCCTGCGCCTCGTCGATCACGGCAAACTCGAACGGAGGCTGCTTGCGCGTGGACAGATGCGCTGCCAGTCGAGAAAACATGACGGCACGAGTCACGCACCTTCGGCGCTCAGGCGAGCGCGCACGGCCTCGAATATCGACCACAGCAGACGCCGTCTGGCCTCCGGCAGGCGAGTCTTCTGCCGAGACGCTTCAGTCCCGATAGGCTTCCCAACTGTCCAACTGCCAGGCATCCACGAGGTCATGCCACTCGGAGAACACAAACGATACAGTGAACTTCGAATCGGGATGGGCTGCGGCCACGTCGGCGAGGATGCCTCCTATCGCCACTCGATCGAGCAGCTTCGGCCGGCCGAATTGCTGCTCGTAGAGCCGCTCACCGATGGCGTCCATCGAATGCACTTCCAGGCGTTCGCCAGCCGTGGCTCATCGCTGATGAGTCTTCGAGGCAATTCATTGCCCTCTACTGGTTCAGGTCCATGGTCTTCCCTCGAAGACTCATCAGCAACGAGCCGCGGCTCGGCGAACGCCTGGAAATACGGTTTTCTATGGATGCCATCGGTGAGCGACTCTACGAGCAGCAATTCGGCCGGCCGAAGCTGCTCGATCGAGTGGCGATACGAGGCATTCTCGCCGACGTTGCCGCAGCCCATCCCGATTCGAAGTTCACCGTATCGTTTCTGTTCTCCGAGTGGCATGACCTCGTGGATGCCTGGCAGTTGGATAGTTGGGAAGCTTATCGGGACGTGAAGCGTCTGGGCAGAAAGACTCGCCTGCCGGAGGCCAGACGGCGTCTGCTGTGGTCGATATTCGAGGCCGTGCGCGCTCGCCTGAGCGCCGAAGGCGCCGTGACTCGTGCCGTCATGTTTTCTCGACTGGCAGCGCATCTGTCCACGCGCAAGCAGCCTCCGTTCGAGTTTGCAGTGATCGACGAGGCGCAGGACATCAGCGTGGCCCAGTTGAAGTTTCTGGCGGCCCTTGGCGCGGATCGGCCCAACAGCCTCTTCTTCGCGGGCGACCTCGGGCAACGCATCTTTCGGCAGCCGTTCTCATGGCTCTCGCTCGGCGTGGATATCCGCGGCCGGTCACGGACGCTTCCTGCCAACTACCGGACCTCACACCAGATTCGGGTGCAGGCGGACCGCCTGCTCGGCGAGGAGGTTTCCGATGTGGACGGAAATACCGAGAGCCGACGAGGCACGATATCCGTCTTCAACGGTCCACCGCCGACGATTCGCGTATTCGATTCTCGCACGGACGAAGTTGCAGCAGTCGGCACGTGGCTGTCGCAGCGTGTCGAGGAGGGTGTGGCACCGCATGAGATCGGCGTCATCGTCAGGACCGACGAGTTGTTGCCGCACGCGCGCGATGCGGCGACTCAGGCCGGGCTTCCGTTCAAGGTGTTGGATGAGCAGGTCGAAACGACGAGCGGTCAGGCATCGGTATGCACCATGCATCTCGCGAAGAGGGCTGGAATTCCGCGCGGTCGCCGTCATGGCATGCGACGATGAAATCATCCCGCTGCAGGAGCGCATCGAATCGGTGGCCGATGACTCAGATCTCGAGGAAGTCTACGACACCGAGCGTCACTTGCTTTACGTCGCCTGCACGCGCGCGCGTGACCAGTTGCTCGTGACGAGCATCAGTCCCAAATTTTCAGAGTTTTTGGAATGACTTTTAAAGCGTGAGTGACTGGAGCTTGATCCCTGCCCAGCCAAGAACGCCGCCTAGCGGCACTCAAAAACTTCAAACACCCCCTTATTCTTATCCAGGGGATAGAGATGCAACTATCCGGGGAGAAACTATTGGCGCAACTAACCTATGCGAAATATCTGCCGGTGTCCCTAAAGGATCATCCTGAACTCAGCGAAACATGGGTACAGGATCGCATCGCGGAAGACCCTTCGATCATGGGCTTGGGCGACTTGATTCTCAAGGACCGGGAGCGCGTTCAGCCGCGAGCGGGCAGGCTGGACCTTTTGCTACAGGACAGCGATTTAGGACATCGGTACGAGGTGGAGATCCAACTCGGAAAAACCGATGAGAGCCACATCATCAGAACGCTGGAATACTGGGACATAGAACGGAAGCGATACCCACAATACGAGCACACCGCCGTTATCGTTGCCGAAGACATCACGGGCCGGTTCCTCAATGTGATCTCCTTGTTCAACGGTTTTATCCCGTTGGTAGCGATTCAGATGAATGCCATCAAGATCGGGTCGACCACGATGTCGCTCGTGTTTACAAAGGTCCTCGATCAGATGACTTTAGGGTTAGTCGACGAAGACGAAGAACAGGAACCCACAGATCGACACTTCTGGGAAACTAAGCGTGGCACCAAGGCCACCGTCGCCATGGCCGATAGCCTGCTAGAACTCATCCACAAGTTCGACCCTGCTATCGAGCTAAACTACGTGAAGCATTATATCGGCGTACAAAAGGGCGGACGTTCCAACAACTTCGTTGATTTCCGGCCACAGAAGAATGGTCTTCGAGTCGGGATTCGATTGCCAAAGAATGTGAGACCCAGAGTCTCATCAATGAAGCGGGCCTGGATCTGATCGACTATGGACGATGGGGGAAGTACCGAATTCGACTGAGCAAAAAGGACATTGAAACGCATCAGGATCTCCTGCGGGGACGAATGCAGAAGGCTTACAGCGATGCTACGTTCTGAACGTGTCGCGGCGCGAGGCTAGAGAGCGGCTTGTCCTCCGCGTGCTCCGGCAATAGCTCCGCCGCTGCACATTCCCATTTTC
>CAWAYS010000001.1:0-36533 GCA_963786385.1 uncultured Gammaproteobacteria bacterium | reverse complement strand
ACGATGCGCCTGCTTGCTCGACTTCAGCGTATTGCTGGCCGAGTGGCCGATGATCCTGACGTCGAACCTCGGCCGCGACAAGAGGCAGTCGGCGTGCTCGGCGCATTCGCCCGGGAGTTCGGCATTCCCGTCGCGCAGCCGCATGCGAGCTGCGTGAACCTCCCCGCGAGCCACGCGATGAATCTCGGCCAAGGCGGCGGCGCGCTGCTGCCGCAAGCGGATCTCATCATCGTCGTCGACAGCGAGGTGCCCTGGTTTCCGCGAAGCTTCACGCCGAGCGCGACGACGCGCGTCGTGCATCTCGGCATCGACCCGCTCTACCAGCGCTATCCGATCCGCTCGTTCCCGACGAGTCTCGCGGTCCCCGGGCATTCGGCGACGGCGCTCGAGCGTCTCGCCGCGGCACTGCACGAGCACGCGATCCCGGAAGCCACGCTGCGCCGCCGCCGCGCCGCCGTCGCCGAGTTTCGCGCCGAGAAGCATGCGCGGGCAGCCGCGCGCTCGAGGATGCCCGCCACGCGCAGCCCGATCAGCTACGCTTATCTCGCCGCGTGCCTGCGCGACGCGCTGCCGAGCGGCGGGCTCGTCGTGACCGAGCTCGGCGTCTCGGGCGAGCAGCTCGGGCTCGAAGAGCCCGGGAGCCTCCTCGGCGTCGGTATCGGCGGCGGACTCGGCTTTGCGCTCGGCGCCTCGCTCGGAGCCAAGCTCGCGGCGCCCGAGCGCTGCGTGATCAGCACGCTCGGCGACGGCAGCTACATGTTCGGCAATCCGACCCCGTTTCATTTCGTCGCGCGCGCGGCAGAGTTGCCCGTGCTCACGATCGTCTGCAACAACAGCCGCTGGCAGGCCGTCGAGTCCGCGACGCGCGGCGTCTATCCCCACGGGCGCGCCGCCGCGAGCGAGGCGATGCCGCTCGTCGAGCTCCAGCCCTCACCCGAGTTCTGCAAGTCGCAGAGGCCTCGGACGCGTTGCGCGCTGCGCGTCGACGATCCGGCCGAGTTGCGGGCGCGCTCGAAGCGGCGCTGCGCGGTACAGTCCGGGCAGCAGGCGCTGCTCGACGTGCGGATGGAGCACGGCATCCGTTAGCCGCACGGCGCCGAAGACCTAGCGGCGCGGTAGGCGGCCGAACGCGCCACCACCTGACCCGCCCATCACTCGGCGTCGGGTTGCTGCTCGGGCGCCGCGGCGAACAATGCCGGCGTCTCGCGCAGCCCGTCCGCGATGCGCACGAGCGTCGGGTACGGCGCGAGATCGCAGCGCAAAGCGCCGCGCGTTGTACACCTGCGGCACGAGGCACACGTCGGCGAGCGACACCGCGTCGCCGAAGCAATACCGCCCGCCGCTCGAACGCGCGCGCGATCGCCTCGAGCCCGCGAAACGACTTCCGCGATCCAGTGCGCATACCAGCGTACGACGGCCGGCTCGTCGAGTCCGACGTCGGCACGCAGGTACCTCAGCACCCGCAGATTGTTGAGCGGGTGGATCTCGCACGCGATCGTCTGCGCGAACGCCTGCACGTGCGCGCGCTGGAGTGGATCGCTAGGCAACAAACGTCGGCTCGGGATAGAGCTCTCGAGATACTCGATGATCGCGAGCGACTGATGAATGCGCGCACCGTCGTGCTCGAGCACGGGCACGGCTGCAAGCGGATTCGTCTCGAGAAACCGCTCGCCGTGATGCTCGCCTTGCGGCAATTGCACGGACACGATCTCGTAGTCGACGTGCTTGAGGTTGAGCGCAATCCGCACGCGAAACGCAGCCGAGCTGCGGAAGAACGAATAAAGACGCATCGGACTCTCCTACGTTTCGCTCGCCCGCCGCGCGGCCTCGAGCCGCTCCGGCGTGCCGACGTCGAGCCACGTCCCGTCGTAGCGGCGCCCGTGGAGCGCGCCGCGCTCGATCGCCGCATCGAGCACGGGCTTCAACGGCCGTCGCCCGCGCGCGAGCGACGCGAACAACGCGGGCTCGAGCACGGCGATCCCGGCATAGGTCAGCAGCGGCGGCAGGGCCGTGACGCGACCGGCCGCATCGAGCCCGAAATCCCCGCGCGCGTGATGCGGCGGGTTCGGCACGAGCACGAGCGTGCTCGCACTCGCCGAGCGCAGCTCGGTGAAATCGAAGGCCGTGAACACGTCGGAGTTCACGAGCAGAAACGGCGCGGCCCCGAGTAGCGGCAGTGCCTGCACGATGCCGCCGCCGGTCTCCAGCGGCGGCTCGCCCTCGTCGCTGTACGCGATGCGTATCCGCCAGCGGCTGCCGTCACCGAGGCGCTCGCGGATCTGATCGCCGCGGTACGAAAGGTTGATCACGAGCTCGGGAAAACCACTCCCCGCAAGCCGCTCCACGTGATGCTCGATGAGCGGCTTGCCGCCGACCGCCAGCAGAGGTTTCGGCTGCGTGGCCGTCAACCTGCCCATGCGTTCGCCGCGGCCGGCAGCCAAAATCATCGCCTTCATCGTTTATCCGCCACCGCGCGCCGATCGATCCAGTCAGGTTACACGCATCAGTTCAACCAACACCTTTATCAACGTTGCCAAGCCGTTGAAGGGGTATGGCATATATGCCATTGTAGCGGCCTTTACTTCAGCCACGCCTCGTGCCCGCCCGAAAACGCCGCCCGCATCTCGCGTTTTGGCTTCTTGCCGCTTTGGCGCGGCCGGCCTTCGCCCAAAATTTGTGTTTGCCGGAGCCGCCGCCTGATCTGCTGCCGCCGCCACCGCCGGCGCCGACGGCTGAATCGCGCGCCGACGAGCCGCTCGACATCACGGCACACGGCCGCGTCGAGGTCGGCAACGACAACCAGGCCGAGTTCTCCGGCGACGTCGAGATTCACTATCGTGACGGGACCATCTCGGCCGACCGCGCCACCGTGGACGGCAAGCGCGTCAACGTGCAAGGCCGCGTGACCTATACGGATCCCGACGTCAAAGTCTACAGCGAGGACGCACGCGTCGACACCGATGCCGAGACGATCAGCTTCACGGGCGCCGGATTCGATGTGCCGAAACGCCCCGCCCGCGGCTCGGCCGAGGAAATTCTCGTTCAAAGCAACAGCAAGGTATCGCTGTTGCAAGTGCTGTTCACGACCTGCCCCGTAGACCATCCGGCCTGGGAGCTGCACGCAAAGAACATCACACTCGACGTCAACAACGGCGTCGGCACGGCGCACGGCGTGAAGCTCGACTTCAAAGGCGTGCCGATCCTCTACGCGCCTTACTTCAGCTTCCCGATCGACAATCAGCGCAAGAGCGGTTTCCTGACGCCGAACTTGAGCGAGCGCGACCGGACCGGTCTCGATATCACGGTGCCCTACTATCTCAATATCGCGCCGAACTACGACCTCACCCTCGAGCCGCGGTACATGAGCAAGCGTGGCACGCAGCTCGGCTCCGAGTTTCGCTACCTCACACCGCGCAGCAACGGCCAGCTCGACTTCGAGTACTTGTCGAAGGACGACGAGACCGACACGAGACGCAGCTATGTGAACTACCGCCACCGCTCGCTGTTCGGCGACGGCTGGCAGATCCTCACGGGCATCGAAGAGGTCTCGGACCCGATGTACTTCGAGGATCTCGGCAGCAGCATCAGCGTGACGAGCCAGACGCATCTGAACCGGTTCGTCGATTTCGGCTACTTCGCACCGTACTGGTCCGTCGTTACGCGGCTGCAGAACTATCAGACCATCGACTCGCTGCTGACCGAGGACCAATGGCCTTACCAGCGCGCGCCGCAAGTGCTGTTCAACGGTCGCTGGCTCAGCCACCGCCTCACGTTCGACTCGAAGACGGAGCTCGTCGACTTCGATCGCGACGTCGGTGTGACGGGCTGGCGACTCGATTCCACGCAAGAGCTCAGCATGCGCTTCGCGCGCTCCGGCATGTACCTGACGCCGGCCATCGCCTGGCGCCAAACCGACTATCGGCTCGACAACGTGGCGCCCGGCGCCGAAGACAAGTTCAACCGCAGCCTTCCGGTGGCGAGCATCGACACGGGCATGCGCTTCGAGCGCGATGCAGGCAAGAACGACTCGTGGATTCAAACGCTCGAGCCTCGGTTTCTCTATGTTCACGTGCCGTTCGTCGAACAAATGAACTTGCCGGTTTTCGATACGATCCTGCCCGACTTCAATCTCGTTCAGCTGTTTCGCAAATATCGCTACGTCGGACCCGACCGCATCACCGACACGGATCAGATTAGCTTCGGTGTAACGACGCGTCTGATCGACGCGACGGACGGGCGCGAGCGGCTCACTGCAACTTTCGGTCAGACTCGCTATCTAAACGCGCAACACGTGAGCCTGCCGGACGCAGCGCCGAACGACGCCAACGCGTCGGATTACGTCGCCGAGATGTCGTTCGCCTTCAGCAACACGTGGAATCTCGACGTCGGCTACCAATGGAACAGCGACACGGATACCACGGCACGCGCCGAAACGCGGTTCGAGTACCGTCCGCAGGCGGACCGTCTGTTCGGCGTCGGCTACCGGTACCGGCGGGGCACTGCTCGAGCAGGGCGATCTGTCGCTCGTGTGGCCGGCCGCCGATAAGTGGCGAATCATCGGCCGGTACAGCTATTCACTGCTGGAGGAACAACCGTTGGAGCAATTCGTCGGCTGGGAATACGAAGCCTGCTGTTGGCGGTTCCGCATGGTCGGCCGGCGCTACGTGAGCAGCCGCACGGGGCAGGTCGACCGATCGATCTCGCTGCAGCTCGAGCTCAAGGGCCTGTCCCAGGGCGCGAGCTCCCCGGAGCAGCTGCTCGACCGTGGTATTCTAGGTTACCGAAGCATCGCCCGACCCAATTGAGAAGACGTGCAATGAAAACTCGTTTCGCTGCGCGGATAGTCGCGCTCCTCGGCGCCGCTGCCGGCATCGGTTTCGCCACGACTGCAGCCGCACAGAACAAAGAGCTCGGCTCCACGGGTGAGCTGCTCGACGGCGTCGCCGCCGTGGTCGACGACGGCGTCGTGCTCAAGAGCGAGCTCGAGGAACGCATCAACATAGTCGCGCAGAACCTGCGCGCCCAGCAGGCTCAGCAACCCCCCGAGCAGCGGCGGCAGCTGCCGCCCGCCTCTGTCATCGAGAAGCAAGTACTGGACCAGCTCGTCCTCAAACAGATTCAGCTCCAACGTGCGAAACGTCTCGGCATCACCGTCGGCGACGACACGCTGAACCAAGCTTTGTCGCAAGTTGCGCAGAACCTCGGTTACACGTTGGCAGAGCTACCGGCCGTACTCGCGGGCGAGAATATCGACTACACGATGTACCGCGAGGACTCTCGCGACGACCTCATCATCCAACAGCTTCGAGCAACGCGACGTATTGAGCCGGATATCGATCACGCCACGCGAGCTCGATCGCTGTCTTTCGCAGCGCGAAGCGAAAGCCTCGGATCAGTTCGACTACAACATCTCTCACATCCTGATCAGCGTGTCGTCCTCGGCGAGACCGAGACGAAGTAGCGGCCGCCCGCAAGAAGATCGACGACATCTACTCGCGACTGCAGGCGGGCGAAGATTTCGCGCGTATCGCGGTCGCGGAGTCGCAAGCGCAAACGGCACTCGACGGCGGCAGCCTCGGCTGGCGAAAGGGCGCCGAGCTCCCGACACTATTCGCCGACATCGTCGTGAACATGAAGCCCGGCGATTTCTCCGAGCCGATCCAAAGCGGTGGCGGCTTTCAAATCGTGAAGCTCAACGACATGCGCGGCGCGGAACGCACGATGGTCGAGCCAGCTGCACGTGCGACACATCCTGCTGCGGCCCGACGAGATCCTCGACGACGCCGCCGTGCACCAGAAGATCATCGGCATTCGCGAGCAGATCGAGAACGGCGACGAGTTCGCCACGATCGCCAAGGCCGTCTCGCGAAGACACCGTCTCGGCGACCGACGGCGGCGACCTCGGCTGGATCTCTCCCGGGGACTTGGTCCCCGAGTTCGAGGAGCAGCTCGCCAAGCTCAAGATCGGCGAGCTGAGCCAGCCGTTCAAAACGCGCTACGGCTGGCATCTCGTCCAAGTGCTGGAGCAACGCTCTTACGACAAGACCGACGAGATGAAGCAGCAAGAGTGCGCGCAGCAGATCCGCTCGAGCAAAGCCGAAGAAGAGCGCGAGCTCTGGCTACGCCGGTTGCGCGACCAAGCCTACGTAGACGTTCGGCTCTAACTGCCATGCCGCGCCGAGCGCGGCGCGGAACATATCGCGGACGCGAGATCGAGCCGTGAGCGAATCCCTACCCGTCATCGTCGTGAGCTCGGGCGAGCCGGCCGGCATCGGCCCCGACATTTGCCTTGCACTCGCGACGCAGGCGTTTCGCGCCCGCTTGGCCGTGCTCGGCGATCCCGGCGTGCTCGCCGCGCGCGCCGAGCGCCTCGGCGCAAGCGTCGACGTGCGCGAGCTCGCGAGCCTCGACGACGTCAGCGTGCATCTGCCCGGCACGCTGCACGTGCTGCCCATCGACGTCCGCGCGCCGGTCACGCCCGGGCGGCTCGACACCGCGAATGCCGCATACGTGCTCGACATGCTGCGCACGTCCGCCGCGCTGTGCACGAACGGCGCGGCACAAGCGCTCGTGACGGCACCGGTCCAGAAGAGCGTGATCAGCCAAGCGGGGTTCAAATTCACGGGCCACACGGAGTTTCTCGCCGAGCTGACGGGCGGTGCGAGACCCGTCATGCTGCTCGCCGGCAAGAGCGCCCGCGTGGCGCTCGTCACCACGCACTTGCCGCTCAGCGCCGTGCCGGCGGCCATCGATGCGCCGACGCTCGAAGCCGTGCTGCGCATCACCCACTCGGATTTGCGACGGCGCTTTCGGATCGAGCAACCACGCATCATGGTGCTCGGCCTCAACCCGCATGCCGGTGAGAGCGGCACGCTCGGCACGGAGGAGATCGACGTCATCGCACCCGTCGTCGACGAGCTCGCGCCGAGGGGCTCGCCGTGATCGGGGCCCGTGTCGGCCGACACGGCGTTCACGCGCGAATCGCTCGAGCGCTGCGACGTCGTCGTCGCGATGTATCACGATCAAGGCCTGCCGGCTCTCAAGGCCCTGTCTTTCGGAGAAATCGTCAACGTCACGCTCGGCCTGCCGATCGTGCGCACCTCGGTCGATCACGGCACGGCGCTGCCGCTCGCAGGCACGGGACGCGCGCGCCCCGAGAGCCTGTTCGCCGCCGTCGAGCTCGCGCTCGCGCTGGTCTGAGCCGCGAACGTGCACGCCAAGAAACGCCTCGGCCAGCACTTCCTGCACGACCCGGCCGTGATCCGGAAGATCGTCGCCGCCATCGCGCCGCGGACGCGACGACACGATGGTCGAGATCGGCGGGGGCTTGGGCGCGTTGACGGGGCCGCTCCTCGAGCGCGTCGAACGGCTGCACGTCGTCGAGGTCGATCGCGACCTCGCTGCGAACCTGCCCAACGTGGTCCCGCATCCCGCGCGACTCGTCGTCCACGAAGGCGACGCGCTGCGCTTCGATTTCTCCACTCTGACCGCGACGCCAGGCACGCTGCGCGTCGTCGGCAATCTGCCTTACAACATCTCGACACCGTTGCTGTTTCATCTGCTCGACTTCCGCGATCTGATCAACGACATGCACGTGATGCTGCAACGCGAGGTCGTCGACCGCATGACGGCGCGAGCCGGGCGGCAAGGACTACGGCCGGCTCACCGTCATGCTCGCGGTGTGGACCGAAGCGAGCGTGTGCTTCGACATCGGCCCGGGCGCCTTCACGCCGGCGCCGCGCGTCTGGTCCACGCTCGTGCGAGTGAAGCCGCGCCCCGCACCGTTCGAAGTGACCGACCATCGCCGCTTCGCCCAGCTCGTCGCGCATCTATTTTCGATGCGCCGCAAAACCCTCGGACGCTCGCTCAAGGGGCGGCTCACGAGCGACTCGATCGCTGCGGCCGGCATCGATCCCGGCGCGCGCCCCGAAACACTCGCGCCCGAGGATTTCGCACGCCTCGCCGCACTCGGCGGTTAAACTAGCCGCGATCCGGCAGTGATTCTCTCGTCTGGGACATGACTCTCTACGCTATCGGCGACATTCAAGGCTGCTGCGGCGTTCGACGCGCTGCTCAAAGCGGTCGCATTCGACCGTCGCGCGACAAGCTCTGGCTCGTCGGCGACCTCGTCAACCGCGGCCCGGACTCCCTCGGCGTGCTGCGCAACGTGATGGCGCTCGGCCGCAGCGTCATGACGGTGCTCGGCAATCACGACCTGCACCTGCTCGCGACGGTGGCCGGCGGCCGCGAGCTCTCACCGGCCGACACGTTCCACGAGGTGCTCGCCTCACCCGACGCCAACGTATCGTCGACTGGCTCCGGCACCGCCCGCTGCTGCACTACGACGCGCGTAACCGCCGGCCCTCGTGCATGCCGGCATCCCGCCCGGCTGGACGCTGACCCAGGCGCGAACCCACGCGCGCGAGGTCGAGCAGGCGCTGCGCGGGCGGCGCTGGCGACACTCGCTGCGCGGCATGTACGGCAACCAGCCCGCCGCCTGGAGCAAAAGCCTCGACAGCGCGAGCAAGCGACGCTACACGATCAACGCTCTGACGCGAATGCGTTATTGTGACCGGCGCGGACGCCTCGATTTCGGCGAGTCGGGCCCGCCCGGCAGCCAACCGAAGAAGCTCGTGCCGTGGTTCGATTCGCCGCAGCGCAAGACCGGCGACGTGCACATCGTCTTCGGCCACTGGGCCGCGCTCGGGCTGATGCGGCGCGCCGACGTCACGGCGCTCGACAGCGGCTGCGTCTGGGGCGGAGCCCTGACGGCCGTGCGGCTCGACCGCGAAGCGCTGCCGGTCGAAGTGGACTGCTCGGGCTTGAAGCTGCGGCCGAACGGCCGGCGCAAGCGCCGCTAGCCTGGCCCGGGCATCGCACGGTCACGCGTTTTCGGCATAATGCCCGACCGCGGACGCCCGCAAGACCCATGCCCGGCCGGAGATTTCGATCGTGAACATCATGATGCCTTTGAAGCTGCTCGACTGGATCGACGACAACCGCGAGCACTTGAAGCCGCCCGTGTGCAACAAGCAGATCTACGAGAACGGCGACTTCATCGTGCAGGTCGTTGGCGGCCCGAACTCGCGCACGGACTTTCACATCGACGAGGGTCCCGAGCTCTTTTATCAAGTGGAAGGCGAGATGCTGCTCAAGACCGTCCAGGACGGCCAGTTCGTCGACATTCCCATCAAGGAAGGCGAGATCTTCCTGCTGCCGTCGCGTGTGCCGCACTCGCCGCAGCGCTTCAAGAGCACGGTCGGCATCGTCGTAGAGCGCAAACGCACGCCCGAGGAGCTCGACGGTTTCGTGTGGTACTGCGCGCGCTGCGCCAACAAGCTGCACGAGGAATTCCTGCACGTCGGCGACATCGTGAAAGACCTGCCGCCCGTCTTCGAGCGCTTCTACGCGCGACACGGCCGCGCGCACGTGCAGCAAGTGCGGCGCCGTCGCGCCACCCAAATGAGACGCGGCGCGCGAGCGCCCGGTCTCGAGCAGGCGCGAGCACTCGACGCGGCGGACGAGCTCGGGCCTTTTCGCCGCCGCTTCGAGCTGCCGAAGGACACGGGACGCACGCTGACGTATCTGAGCGGGCACTCGCTCGGTGCCATGCCGCACGCCGCACGCCGCGCCGTAGCGACGGAGCTCGACCGGTGGGCCAGGCTCGGCGTCGACGGACATTTGCCGGACGCGGGCACGCGCGGCACGGGCCACGGCGGCTGGATCGACTACCACGAGCGCTTCGCGGCCCCGCTCGCCGCGCTCGTTGGCGCCTCCGCCGATGAGGTCGTGGCCATGAACACGCTCACGGTGAATCTGCACCTGATGCTCGTGAGCTTTTTTCGCCCGACGCGCGAGCGCTGCAAAATCGTGATCGAACGCAATGCGTTTCCGTCCGACCGTTACGCGGTCGTCTCGCACCTGCGCCTGCACGGCCTCGACCCGAGAGACGCGCTCATAGAGCTCGACCCGTTACCGGGCACGTGGTGGTTCGACCACGAGCAATTCGAGACGCTGCTCGCCGAGCAAGGCGAACGCATCGCGCTCGTCTTGCTGCCCGGCGTTCAGTACTTGAGCGGCGAGGCTCTCGACGTCGCCGCGCTCACGGGCGCGGCGGCGCGCCACGGCTGCAAAGTCGGTTTCGATCTCGCCCATGCGATCGGCAACGTGCCGCTCGAGCTCAGTCGCGACGGCGTCGATTTCGCCGTCTGGTGCAGCTACAAATACTTGAACGCGGGACCCGGCGCCGTCGGCGGCTGCTTCGTGCACCGCCGTTGGGCCAAGGACGAGGCGCTGCCGCGCTTCGCCGGCTGGTGGGGTCACGACAAGACGCGACGCTTTCTCATGGAGCCGGACTTCGAGCCGCTCGCGGGCGCGCAAGGCTGGCAGCTCAGCAACCCGCCGATCCTCTCGCTCGCGCCGCTCGCTGCGTCGCTCGAGCTGTTCGCGGCGGCAGGGCTCAAGCGCCTGCGCAAGAAGTCGCTGCGCTTGACCGCGCACCTCGAAACGCTGCTCCGGGCCGAGCTCGGCCCGCGCGTCAAAGTGCTCACGCCGGCCGAGCCCGAGCGCCGCGGCTGCCAGCTGTCGGTCGCGCTCGATCCGCCGCCGCACGAGCCGCACCAGCTCACGGCACGTTTACGCGCGGCGGGCGTGGTGGCCGACTGGCGCCGGCCGAACGTGCTCAGGCTCGCTCCCGTCCCGCTCTACAACCGTTTTCGCGACGTGCACTTTGCCGTCCGCGCGCTCGCGCGCGTGCTCGACGCATGATGGGTGCGACGCGGCGCGTGGCCATCGTCGGCGGTGGACCCGCCGGCAGCTTGCTTGCGATCCTGCTCGCGCGCCTCGGTTTCGCGCCGACGGTCGTTGAGCGCAGCGCGAAATTCACCTCGAGTCCGCAACCGGGCGGCCGATCGATCAACCTTGCGCTCGCCGCGCGCGGCATCGAAGCGCTGCGTCACGCGGGCGTCGACGCCGATGTGGCGAAGCTGTCGATTCCGATGCGCGGGCGCATGCTGCACGATCCGGCCGGTGCCGAGCGGTTCCTGCCTTACGGCCAGCGCGAGGCGGAGCAGATTTACAGTGTCTCGCGGGCCGCGCTCAACGCGCTGCTTTATCGGCTCGCGGCCGAGCGATACGGCGTCGAATACCGTTTCGAGCACCGCTGCGTCGACGTCGACGTCGCGACCGGTACGCCGATCGTCACTTCGCCCCGCGGCACGGCGAGGCTCGACGCCGAGGTCGTCTTCGCGGCCGACGGCGCCGGCTCCGAGGTGCGCCGGACGCTCACGGCGGCCGGCGCAATCGAAGCCGCCGAAGACTTGCTCGATCACGGCTACAAAGAGCTCACGCTCGCGGCAACGCCGAGCGGGGACTTCGCACTCGAGCCGAATGCTTTGCACATCTGGCCGCGCGGCCGCTTCATGCTGATCGCGCTGCCGAACCCCGACCACAGCTTCACGGCAACGCTGTTCCTGCCGAACGAGGGGCCCGTGAGCTTTGCGGCACTCGATGGCGCGGCCGTTGGCGAGTTCTTCGAGCGCGAGTTCGCCGACGCGGTGCCGCTGATCGGCGCGCTCGAGCACGACTATGCCGAGCACCCGACCGGGCTGCTCGGCACGGTCACGTGCACACCGTGGAGCTACAAGAAGCTGCTCATGGTCGGCGACGCCGCCCACGCCATCGTGCCGTTTCACGGCCAGGGCATGAACGCTGCGTTCGAGGACTGCGTCGTGCTCGAGCGACTCATCGAAGCGCACCGCAACGGCGGCGAGTGCAACTGGCAGACCGTGTTCGCGGCCTTCGAGCGCGAGCGCGCACCGAACACGCGCGCAATCGCCGAGATGGCGGTCGAGAACTACCGTGAAATGCGCGACGAAGTGCGCGACGCGAAGTTCAAGCTGCGCGCGGACGTTGCGTTCGAGCTCGAGCGGCGCTTTCCGGGCAAATTCATACCGCGCTATTCGATGGTCATGTTCCACCCCGAGATTCCGTATGCCGAGGCGCAGCGCCGCGGCAGGGTGCAGGCGTCGATGCTCGAGCGCCTCACGGCGCACGCCGCAACGCTCGAAGCCGTCGATTTTTCGGCTGCGGCGAGACTCGTCGACGCCGAGCTGTGACGAGAATCGCAGCCTCGCGCGCGATTATGTTAGAGACTTCGCCGACCTGCTCAGGACGAGCGGGCAACTGAAATAGCGGACCCGCGTGCAGCGGCGTCCGTCAACGCGGAATCAGGATGGAGCCTCGATTCGACGCGCGACCACGGCTGCGACGCCGTTGGCTGCTGGTTCTTTGCATGCTGCTCGCGGCGAGCCGCGCGGTGGCGCAAACGCCCGTGGCGTTGTTCCGAAGCTTCGTCGGCCACGTCAATTACCAAGCCACGGGCGGCAGCCTGCGCACCCAGCCGAACACGGGTAACGCGTGCGCGCTCGCCCCGTCGAGCACGGCGAGGCTCACCGGGATCCCGGCCGGCGCCACGATTCGCGCCGCCTACCTCTACTGGGGAGGCTCCGGCGCCACACCCGACGCGACAGTGGTGCTCAACGGCAGCGCGCGCACGGCAGCGCGCACATTCACGGCCACGTATCCGCTCAGCGGTACCGACTACGACTTCTTCTCGGGCTTCGCCGACGTCACGCCGCTCGTCGCCGGCAACGGCACGTTCACGTTCTCGGGTCTCAGCGTCGCGACCGGCAATCCATATTGCCCCGTCGAAGCCGTCGTCGGCGGCTGGGGCCTCATCGTGGTTTACGAGCACCCGAGCGAGGATCTGCGCGCCGTCAACGTGTTCGACGGCTTTCAGCTGTTTCGCGGTGCCGACCTCACGTTGACGCTCGATCGCTTCCGCATCCCGCCGAGCCCGATCAACGGCAAAGTCACGCACATCACCTGGGAAGGCGACCCGCAAAATTCCGGCAGCATGAACGGCGTCGCGGAGCGGCTGACGTTCGACGGCAATCTGCTCGACGACGGCCTCGTGCCGCCCGGCAGCGCACCGACCGTGCAGCAATTCGACGGCACCGTGAACACGCTGGGATCGACGACGACCTACGGCGTCGACGTCGACACGTACGACGTGAGCGCATATCTGACGGCCGGCGACACCTCGGCCACGACGACCTACAGCACAGGCGCGGATCTCGTGCTGCTGTCGGCCGAGGTCATCAGCTTCACGACCGAGCCCATCGTCGACTTGTCGATCACCAACACCCACACGGGCGACTTCACGGTGGGCGACACGGGCAGCTATGTGCTGCGTGTGGGCAACGCCGGCCCCGAGCCCGAAGCGAACGCCGTCGTCGTCACGGACCCGCTGCCCGCCGGTTTGACGTTCCAATCGACGAGCGGCAGCGGCTGGGTTTGCTCGGCCGCCGGGCAAGACGTGACCTGCACGCATCCCGGTCCGCTCGCGGTCGGTGCGGCGCTGCCCGATCTCACGCTCACGGTCGGTGTCGGTGTCGCAGCGGCGCCGAGCGTCGTGAATACGGCGACGGTGTCGAGCGCGAGCGTAGATGCCGATCCCGCCAACGACTCGAGCGCCGACACGACCGTCGTGCTCGCGAGCGATCTGTCGACGTCGACGAAAAGTGTCGTCGATTTGAACGGCGGCGACGCCGACCCCGGCGACGTGCTGCGCTACACGATCACGTTGATCGAGACAGGCGGCGTTGCAGCCACGGCCGTGCAAGTCACCGACGACGTGCCGGGGCTCGTGACGAGCTTCGCGCTCACGGGCGCGCCCGCGGGCAGCACCAATGCATCCACGGGGCCGCCGAGCGGGGCCAACGGCACGGGGCGCCTCGACGTGTCGAACATCGTCGTACCGGCGAACGGCTCGGCGACGGTCGAGTTCGAAGTGACCGTGGCGCCGAGCGCTTCGCCCGGCGACGTGATCGGTAACCAGGCCACCGTTGGCAATCCGCTCGGTCAAGACGCCTCGCCCGTCGCGCCGAACGTGGTCGTGTCCGAATCGCAGATTCCGAGCGGCGGCACGAAGACCCTCTATCTATACGACACGTCGACGGGCGATCCGAACGGCTTCAATCAAGGCGCGCGCCCCTATCTCTCGCGCACGCCGCCGGCCGGCGCACAAAACGACGTGGCACTCGACGGCAACCGCCCACCCGTCGTCTGGAGCATGACGCCTGCGCTGCAGGCGCCGCTGACGATCGCGGCCGGCAGCTTGCCCGTGACGCTGTATCTCTCGAAAGGCGCAGGAGGCGGCGCGCCCGCGCTGCTGAGCCTCGCCGCGACGCTCGGCTACCAGGGTACGGCGACGGGCACGATCGGCACGGTGACTCAAACGTTTCTCGCACCGCCGTCGCGCTCGCCCGATGCATTCACGTTCAATATTCCACTGTCCGCCGACACGACGCTGCCGGCAGGCACCGTGCTCACTTTGACGCTCGACAACGTGAGCTTCGGCGGCGGCACGCGCCGGATTCGCCTCTTTCCGACCGTCGGCGCCGATCGCTCGCGCATCGACCTGCCGGCACTGACCGTGATCAACGTGGATAGTGCCGGCACGTATGCGGCCGCGTTTCCGTCGACCGTTGCCCGCACGAGCTTCGGCGCCGGCATGTCCGTGGCCGTGCGGGCGCAAGTCAGCGATCCTTTCGGCCGCTTCGACATCGGCGCCGTGCGGCTCGACGTGCTCGACGCCAACGGCGCAGCCGTGATCTCGGCCCAGCCGATGGCGCAAGTGCAGGCGGTCGGCGGAGCTGCCGCAAGCTACGAGCTCGTCGTGACGTTGCCTGCCGCGGCGGCGTCCGGCGCGTGGACCTACCGCGTCACGGCACTCGAAGGCACGGAGATGACGGTGACGGACACGGCAACAGG
The DNA here is from genome assembly GCA_963786385.1 of uncultured Gammaproteobacteria bacterium. Lineage (GTDB taxonomy): Bacteria > Pseudomonadota > Gammaproteobacteria > Steroidobacterales > Rariloculaceae > FEN-1219. Next base: position 21,698 of record CAWAYS010000001.1, on the reverse strand, counting down.
CTCGTTCGCAGTCGTGGCACCGCTGCTCACGATCAGCAAGTCCGTGTCAACGCTGTCGGACCCAATCAACGGCGGCGCGAACCCGAAGGCGATTCCGGGCGCCGTGATGCTCTATTCGATCGACGTGTCCAACCCCGGGCCCGTGCCGATCGATGCGAGCACGCTGAGCGTGCGCGACGTGCTGCCGGCGCACGGCGCACTTTACGTCGGCGGCGCGAGCCCGGTCGGGTTCGTGGACGGCACACCGGCGAGCGGCTTGAGCTTCACGTACGCATCGGCCGTCGTGTTCTCGAATCAGCCCGGCGGCGGACCGCCTTATACGTATGTGCCCGTGCCCGACGCGCAAGGCTTCGACACGGCCGTGACGGGGATTCGCGTCACGCCGCAAGGTGCTTTCAATGCCAACGGCGGCGGCGGTGCGCCGGCATTCGAGCTGCGCTATCGATTCCGCGTCGATTGACGGCACACGCGCACGGTCACGCGAACAGCAGCCAGCAAAGTCCTGCCCCAACGACCGTCATCGACAAGCCCCAGGCCAGCAGCTGGTTGAACAGCCGCCGGCTCGCTTCGGTCGAAGCCACGCCCGCGATGCACAATGCGCCGATCGTCGACAGCGGCGACACGTCGACGAGGTGACCGGCGATGTTCATCGTCGAGGCAAGCGCGAGCGGATCGCCGCCGCCGAGCTTCGCGATGAGGCCTGGCACCGTCGGCAAAAACGCCGGCAGCACGACACCCGACGTGCTCGAGTACGCCGACACCAAGCCGACCGTGAAACCGAGAAACGGAATGACCGTCGCTTGCGTCGCGACGCTCGACAGCAACGTCGTAAACAGCTCCATGCCGCCCGTGCGCTCGAGCAGCCCGATCAGCACGGTGACGCCGCAGACCATGAGAATCGTGCCCCACGGCATCCCTTTGATTGCCTCCTGATCGTCCGCCGCGCGCACGAGGCTCAGGATCACGGCCCCCGCGAATGCGGCCATACCGATGTTGAAGCCGAAGAAGATCACCCCGAGGATCAGCAAACCGATGAGCGCGAGCGTGGCGATCTGGTGATTGTCGAGTTTTTGCACGGGCTCGGCTTCGATCTCGACGCGGTCGGCGCGCAGCAATAACGTGCCGCCGCCGAAGATCAGATAAGCGCCGAACGCGAGCACGGCATGCGCCCCCATGTTGTAGAGCCACGTGTCGATCTCGACACCGGCGAGCCCGATCCGCGCCATGAGACCGTTCACGATGATGCCGGTCGGCGCGAGCGGCGACAGCGAGCCCGAATTGCAGCCGTTGCCGACCATGATGGCCATGAGAAACGGCGAAATCCGCATGCGCGTCGCCGTCGCCATGGCCATCGGCGCGAGCAGCCCCGTGGTCGCGATATTGCCGGGACCTGCCGATGCGAGCGCGGCTCCGAGCACGAAATACATGATCGGCACGAGCCCGACGCGGCCGCGGCACAGGCGCATCGCATTGTGCGCGACGATGTCGAGTGTGCCGTTCACGCGCGCTTGGCTGAAAAGCAGCGTAACGCCTGCGAGCGTGAGAAAAAGGCTGACCGGAAACCCCGCCGTGACGTCGCGCAGCGGCAGGTCGCCGACGTAGACGCCGATGACCCAGGCCAGAGCGATCGACAGCAGTCCGACGTTGAGCCGCGTCGTGCAGCTCAACACGATGGCGAGCGCGAGCGCGCCGAGCGTGACGGCGCCCAAGCTCATGGCGTCAGACCGTCGAGCGATTGCGTCGAGCGCGCCACGTCTCCAGCGCGATCGGCACGAGCGAAATCACGATGACACCGATGATCACGAGCCCGAAATTCTCTTTGACGGCCGGATGGTTGCCGAAGAAATATCCGAGCAACCCGAAGCTCCACACCCATAAGACCCCCCCGGCCACGTCGAACGTCAGAAAACGCGGATAATGCATTCGGCCCACACCCGCGACGAACGGCGAGAACGTTCGGATGATCGGCGCGAACCGCGCAAGCACCACGGCCTTACGCCCGTGGCGTTCGTAGAAGTGCTGCGTGCGTAGCAAATATTCGCGCTTGAGAAGGCGATTGTGCTCGGTGAACACACGCGGCCCGATAGTGCGGCCGATGGAATAGTTCAAGTTGTCCCCGAGCACGGCGGCCGCCGTCAGCAACGGCAAAATCTTCTCGACGTCGAGCACGCCGCTGGCCGCGAGCGCTCCGGTCGCAAACAGCAGCGAATCGCCGGGCAGAAACGGCGTCACGACGACGCCCGTCTCGAAGAAGATGATCAGGAACAGCAGCGCATACACCCACACGCCGTACTGCATCGCGAAGTCGAGCAGGTGCCGGTCGACGTGCAGGACGAAGTCTATGGCCGTGGTGATGAGATCCATGCCGGACGAGGCTCAGCGCGCGTGCGCGCCGAGCTTGCCGACGACGCTGTGATGCCGGCTGTAGAAGTAATACACGCAGATACCGATCAGCAGCCAAATGATGAGCCGCGCCCACGTGGCCCACGTCAACGACAACGCCATGAGCGCGCAGAAGAACACGCCTGCAAGGCACGTGAACCAAGGCATCGGGACCTTGAACGGCCGCGGCACGTCGGGTTTCGTGTAACGCAGCACGAGCACGCTCGCGCAGACCATGAGAAACGCCATGAGCGTGCCGATCGACACGAGCTCGGCCAAGATGCCTATCGGGAAGAGCCCGCCCATGAGCGCCGCCACGCTGCCCGTGATCGCGGTCGCCACGTGCGGCGTTCGAAATTTCGGATGTACGCGGCCGAGGACCGGCGGCAACAGCCCGTCGCGCGACATGGCGAGCAGGATTCGCGCTTGCCCGAGAATCAGCACGAGCACGACCGAGGTGAGCCCCGCGAGCGCACCGAGCACGACGAGCGCCGTGAGCCACTGCAGCTGTGGATGGGCTTGGAGCGCGACGGCGACGGGCGCGGCGTCGTTGAGCTGCTGGTACGGCACGAGTCCCGTGAGCGCACCGGACATCAATATATATAGCAACGTGCAGATGAGCAGACTCACGAGCAGCCCGAAAGGCAGATCGCGAGGCGGATCGCGCGTTTCCTGCGCGGCCGTGGTCACGGCATCGAAGCCGATGTAGGCAAAGAAAATGACGCCCGCCGCGCGAAGGATGCCCGAAATGCCGAACTCCCCCCACGTGCCCGTGTTCTCGGGAAGAAAGGGCGTCCAGTTGTGCGGATCGATGTACAGCGCCCCGAAACCGATCACTGCCAAGATCACGGCGACTTTGAGCAGCACGATCGCCGTGTTGAAGAACGACGACTGCCGGATGCCGACATAGCAAATCCCTGCCGTCGCGAGCGCAACGACGACGGCCGGCAAGTTGATGAGGCTGCCCGTGGTCTTGATCACGAGACTCTCGTCGCTCGCAAACGGCGCGGCCGTGAGATAGGCCGGCAGATGGATGCCGAAAAGCTCCAAGAACGTCGTGAAGTAACGGCCCCATCCGACGGCAACCGTGCCGGCCGCGAACATGTATTCGAGCAGCAAGTCCCAACCGATGAACCAAGCCGCAAACTCGCCGAGCGTCGCGTAGCTATACGTGTACGCGCTGCCGGCAACGGGCGCCATGGCGGCGAACTCGGCGTAACAAAGCCCCGAGAACACGCAGCCGATACCGGCGATGATGAACGAGATCACGATCGCGGGACCCGCGTGCTGCGCGGCTTCGATGCCGGTCAACACGAAAATGCCGGTGCCGATCGTGCCGCCGACGCCGAGCGCGGTGAGCTGCCACGGCCCTAGCGATCGATGCAGCTCAGAGCCCGCGTGCTCGGCGTGAATGAGCTCGAATGGCTTGGTCGCAAGCAGTTTCTTCCACATCGAGCGGGGCTCCGGCCGTAACGTCAGCGGACTCTACACTAGGCGGCGACTCGGGAACATTCGACCGGCGCGCTGATTCAGTGCCGGACGACCTCGATCTGGTAGAGCTGCGGCCAATTCTTACCCGTCACGAAGATCCGCTTGTCGGCACGATCGTAAGCGATGCCGTTGAGCACGGCCTCGCTGCTGCGCGACGCGTCCGGATACAGCGATTTGAGATCGATCCAACCGCGCACTTCGCCGGTGTCCGGCGAAATCCGCGCGATGCGATCGTCGTACCAGATATTCGACCAGATCTCGCCGTCGATGTACTCGAGCTCGTTGAGCCGATCGATGGACTGATCTCCATCGTGCACGGCGATCGTGCGGACCACGGCAAAAGTCTTCGGATCGATGAAGCGAATCGTGGCCGTGCCGTCGCTGAGGATCAAATTCGTGCCGTCCTCGGTGAGCCCCCAGCCTTCGCCGGTGTACTGGAACGTCGCGACGGGATTGAATGTGGCGAGGTCGTACGCAATCGCGACGCCCTTCTTCCACGTGAGCTCGTACAACCGGTCGCCGAGAATCGTGATGCCTTCGCCGAAGTACATCGAATTGAGCGGCCGGAGCTTGTCGACCCCGCCGGTTTTCAGATCCACGCGTCTGATCGACGACTGACCGTAAAGACCCGTGCCCTCGTATAGCTGACCGTCGTGGTACACGAGCCCCTGCGTGAACGCCATCGGGTCGTGCGGATAGGCCGCGACGACCTTGAAGCCCCACATCTCGGGCCCGCGATGCTTCGTGAGCTGGGCCCAGGCCGCGACGCCGACCGCAATGGCGACGACCGCGACGACGATTAGGCGGCGTGCGTTGCGTGACATGACGGGCTCACCGTGGCGCGGGTTTGTTCGGGCATGGCGCGCTACTGTGGCAAAGACCGCCGCACCCTTCAATAGCTGCGTCGGCCAAGACCCGCCCTAGGGCGGCGGCGCGAGCGCTCCGGCGGCATATTCGCCCTCGAGCATCGAGTACATCGCGTGATCCACATAGGTGCCGCCGAGGCACTCGCGCTCGCGCAGCACGCCTTCGAATCTGAAACCCAGCCGCTCGGGGATTGCGCGGCTCGGCCGATTGCCGGTCGCCGCCGGAATCTGAATGCGATGCAGCGCCAGCGTGTCGAAGCCGTAACGCACTACGAAACGGCAACACGCCGTCATGATGCCCCGGTGTTGAAAGACCTCGCCGAGCCAGTAGCCGATCTCCCCGACACGGTGAAACCGATCGATCGGGTGAAATCCGATCACGCCCGCGAGCGCCGCGCGATGCACGATGCCGAACGTCGGCCCGAGTCCGGCCTCGCGCTGCCGAATGACGGTCTGCAGATACGCTCGCGTATCGTCCTCCTCGGTCACGGCGTCGAGCCAGGGCAGCCAACGGCCGAGGTAAGCCCGGTTTAGGTCCGTCAATGCAAAGAGCTCGGCCGCGTCGGTCAGCGCGAGAACTTTGAGTGCCGTGTGGTCGTCGACGCGAAACATCGTTGCGCTAGGCCTGCGAATCGGCCGGCGTCAGGCGGGGATCTCCCAGCCCTTGATGCCGCCCGGCACGATCTTGAAAAGCGGATGCGGTCGCGGCCGTTTGAGCGCCGCAAGCCGCTCGAACCTCTCCGGATCGCGGCGCTCGAGCTTCGCAAGCAGGTGCTGCCACTCGTAGTCGAGCTGACCGCGCGACTCGGGCATTACGCTCACGGCTGTAGCGCGTCGCGGCAACTTGGAAGCGTCGAACGCGTAACCGCGCGCGCCGGCTTCGTCGAGCACGCCGCGCAGATATTCGCAAAGAAACGGCAGCGACTGGCGGTGCTCTTTGAATCGCCGAAGCTGCGGATGCTGCCGATAGCCTTTGGTCTTGCCCTCGAGCACGGCCTTCGCGAGCAGCCCCTCGCGCCACAGCGCGACGAGCCCTTTCGCGTCGAGATATTTCGGATGTACCGTCCACAATCGCATGGCGCGAACCGTCTGGGTCAGAGACCGAGTAGCGTGAAGATCGCGCGCCGGTCGCGCAAGTCCGCGAGCGCTATGGGGTGCGCTACTTGGCCGCCGACCGCGACGAACTCGTAGCCGAGGGTCGCGCTCGCGTTCCGATCCCAAGCCCCGTCACCGAAGTAGGTTCGCCGCGACGCGAGGACCCCCCCGAGCGCACGCTGCTCGGCGAGACGCATGATTTGCGTTCGAACGAGCGCATCGGAGCCCGAAGCCATTGCGAAACGTTCGGGATCGAGCCCGATGGCACGCAGTTTCAGACTTGCCGTCTCTGCCCATCCGCCCGTGGCGACGGCGACGCGAGCTCGAGGCTCGGCGAGCAACGACTCGACGAGATCCCGCGCGCCGGCAATCTCGCGAACGGCCGCGCCCTGGGCCGCTATGTGTGTGCGCGTGAGCTCGACGAACCGGCGCTTCACGCGCCGGCGAATGTCCGGCGCGTCCGCCGTCCGATCCGCAGTCGCGATGATCTCTTCGAGCACACCGCCGTCCGTCACGTGCCGGTAGGCACGCCAAGTGCGATCGATCGCCACGTCGAGCACGCTGCGCACGGCGGCTTCGTACAAGTCGGCTTCGAAGCCGGCCGTGTCGACGAGCGTGCCGTCGATGTCGAACATGACCAAGTGCGGGTCGGGCGCCGCGGCACTCGACCGCCGTTCGTCGGTCATCGGCTTGCCGCTAGCGGCGGTCGCTTGGATCGAGCGGCGCGCTGCGGGCGTTGGGCAGCTGCGCGAGCACGCCGAGCAGTGCCACGAACACACCGAGCGCCGTGAAGCCGCGGTCCGGTGAGGCTTTGGGCGCCTCGAAGAAGAACGCAAACGTGAGAATCGCGGGCGAAAGCGCCACGAGGACATTACCGAGCAGCCCGAAAGACCTGGCCCAGTTACTGCGCGCCACGCTCGGCGCGTAAATACCGATAGCCAAGTTGATCAAGCTCGCGAGTAGCAGATACACGTGATTGGCGCGATACATGTAGCGCAGCGCTTCGTCGGCGCCGTAGATCGCCGGAAACGTGAGCCGCATGTACATGCCGGTCGTGAGGAAGATCACGATCCCGAGCACGCCGACGAGAATATGGACCTTGCGCACCCCTCAGTCCATCCGGCGCAGCGTGCGCCCCGCGACATAGTAGACAGAAGCCGTTTGCAACGAGGAGATGCAATTGGAAACGCACCAAAACAACGCGAGCGCGGATGCCACTTTGAGCGCCGCGAACAATGTCACGATGGCCGGCACGAGGACGATGATCCAACGTAGATGCTCGGGCAGATCGGGATTGACGGCCATGATCATCATCGTGGTCACGGCGGCGAGCACGGCGAGCACAACTTCGGGGCGCGCGAGATTCGTCACCCAGAGAAATCGCCCACCGATCGACGCGCCGCGCGTGAGCACCGCCAACGCGACCACCGCGAGCCCGGAGCCGAGCCCCGCATCGGCTGCCAGGAACCTGAGCGCCTCGCGTATGGCATCGAGCCAAAACTGCCAAAGATCCATGTCCTGATCCTCCGCGTCGTCAGTCGTTGGGCAAGCCTTCGAAAAACTCGACTTCACCCGTCTCGAGCGAGTATTCCGCCCCGACGACGAGCAATCCTTCGCGATCGATGAGCCGTTCGAGAATCTCCGAGCCGTGGCGCAAGTGACTGACCGACGCACGCACGTTGGCCCGCACGGCGTGGTGCACGAGCGCGTCCGTGTCGTCGCGCAATTGCGTCTCGAACAGCGTCGCGACGGACGGGCGCACGCGATCGACAATCGAGCGCAAATTGCGCGACTGGCTCGCGGCCGGCCGCTGCAGCTCTTCGAGCGTAGCCACGATCGCACCGCATTGCGAGTGCCCGAGCACGACGACGAGCCGTGTACCGAAGCGCGTCGCCGCAAATTCCACGCTGCCGACCTGCGAGGGGGCCACGATGTTGCCGGCCACCCGGATCACGAACAAGTCGCCGAGCCCCTGATCGAACACTATCTCGGCCGGAACCCGCGAGTCCGAGCAGCCGAGAATGATCGCAAAAGGCTCCTGGCCGGAGACGAGATCGGCACGCCGCGCCGCATTCGTCTCGCGGTTCGCCAGGTTCGATGCGAAACGCCGATTGCCCTCGCGCAAACGCCCGAGCGCTTCCCTTGCCGAGATCATTGAAGCCTCGATCCTTCCGTTGGGGCCGATGCGGGCAGAGTATCAAGTCTCACCGGCGCGTTGCCATCAGACCGAGCGATGCTGCGTGCCCTCGCCCGGGGTGATGAACAGCATACGTGTCGGCGTCGCAGTCTTGGCCGTATGCCACGTGCCTTTGGGCACGATGACGTAGCCGCCCGGCTGCGTGAGTGCCGCGCGGCGCTCGCCGGCGCCGGTCTCGAGCACCAACGTCGCGGCGCCGCCGAGCAACACGACGATCTCGTCGCCGGCCGGGTGCATCTCCCACACCGCCCAGTCCTTGTCGAACGAATTCGTCGCGACGAGGTATTCGCCGTGAAACGTCCCGAGCTGTCCCGAGACGATCTTCGGCCAGAACGTCTCGTCGACGGGCAGCGGCTCGGCGGACAAGTCCGAACCGCGCAACCTCAGGAACGTCGATGCGAGATCGAAGGGCCCGGAATTGCTCGTCACGGCTTCTCCTCCTCCTCAGAATCGTGCTCGGAAACGACGAACTCACGCATGACTCGAATCGGGCCGATGATGCGCGCGTTGAATTCCCCGAGCTCGTCGGCCGGCACCCACAACTCTTCGTGCAACGGTCCCCCGACTCGCCTGACCTCGAAGCGCGCAACATAGTCCGCATCGACTTCGAACGCCGTCACGTAGCCGGAGCCGCTCTCCTTCACATTCCATTTACGTGCGATTTCCACCGCATAGGCTTCGTTCAACACGGGATAGAAGATCGGCTGCTCGGGCAAACGCGGCGGGAACGCCTGCCAGCCGCTGGCCTCGATGAGCCCGAGCTCCGCGGGCCCGACGGGTCGATACAGCGTAATGGTAGTCATGGCCCGGACGCGTCGCTCTCGCCGCTGAGCTGCACTTCGTCGCCGTGCATACCTGTGAGAAGCCCCTCAACCTGCGTCATGACACCCTCCTTGGAATCGCTCAGCTCGGCAGCGTGACCTCGGGCTCCAGCACGGCCACCTGCACCATGATCGCCGTTAGCCCCGCATCGCTGCCTTTCGAATGCATCTCGCCGCGATCGAGGAAGGCCCCCTGACCGGCCACGAGCTCGACGCGCCGGCCGTCGCCGCCTTCGACCCATCCGGAGCCCGCGATGATCAGGAACAGCTGGCAAAACTCCGTGGGGTGCGCCCCGATCCGACCGCCGGCATCGATGTAAACGCAGTATACGTGGGCCTCGCCGCGGCCATGACCGAGCTCGATGCTCGAGCATGCAACGCTGTCGAAGAGCTGGATCGGATCGGCCATGCGTTCGACGAAATCGACGATGCGCATACGATGTCTCCTGAGCGCGAAGGGGCGGTAGTCACCGGTTCTGTCGTGTCATTGTCTTCGAAGAGTTCTGCGCGGCGCGCCACCGAAAGATGCGATCGATCAACTCATAGGCGGGGCGGCGACCGTGCGCCGGATCTTCTGCAGGACAGTTCGCACTCGGGGCTCGAAGCCATCGATGTACTCATCGATCGTCGGCGGCGGGTCCGCTCCCATATCGCACCTCGGTCGCCACGCGAAAGCCTCTAGAAACCGGATCTTACAATCTATCTCTCCGCCACGATCCGGTCCAACAGCCCGGCCAGCGCAGCCGGCATCGTGAGGTGCGGATTGTGGCTGGCATCGAGCTCGAAGCAGCGCCAACCCGGCTCCGTCCGAGCGCGAGCAGCGAACGGTCCGAAAGGATCGCCGGGCGGCACGCGCGTGCAGTAGATGTAGCTGCGCGGCACCGACGGCTCGGCCGAAAGCTCGAGCCGCGTCTCGAAAGCCTTGAGCGGTTGAGGCACGCGCCGTGGTCCGGCCCAGGCGGCTTCATCGGCCGGCGTATCGGGCGGTAGCGGATTGGGCGGTATGCGCCAACCATCGAAGTCGCGCGCTCGCTGCCGAGTGGCCTCGGCCGCCTCGGCGCCGACGAGATCGAAAAGACTTTGGCCGCTCCTCGGCACGAAAGCATCCAGATAGACGATCTCGGCGATACGCTCTCGGGCGCGATCGGCGACACCGGTCGCCACCATGCCACCGTAGCTGTGACCGATCAGCGCGACCTGGGCAAGGTCCTCGAACACGAGCGCGTTGACGACATCCTCGATATGCGTGTCGAGACCAACGTCGGGCCGGGCGAGATGCACGCGTTCGCCGAGCCCCGTATACGTCGGGGTGACGAGCTCGTGGCCGAGGTCACGCACGAGCGGGCGCATTTTTTTCCAGGCCCACGCTGCCGACCATGCTCCGTGAGCCAAGACGAACGTCGTCAACGCGATAATCTCCGCACAGCTCGCATAACCTCTCGTAGCGGAGCTTAGCAGAAACGCTAGGGACGCTTGCGCGCCGCTCGGCAAACGCGCTACGCCGCCCTGCGATCCGGAAACCCTCAGCGTCGCGCGAAAAGGCGAAGAAGAAGTCGCGCACCGACGAACAGCAACCGCAAAACGGCGAGCCAACACAGCATATTGGTGAACGCGCCCCACGCGATCCCGAGCGCCGACAGCGGCGTCGTCTGAAACGGGCCGCCGAGCGTGAGCCACCAAAGGGTCGCGCCCGGGGCGGCGAACAGCTCGACCCCGGCGCGCCACCCAGCGCCGGCAGCCTCGGGCCGCGTCAACAGCCAAAGTGCCACGGCACTCGTCAGCAGAAACACGGTCGCAAAGGCCGCCCACAGCCAACCCGCCGTCCGGGGCTTCATAGGCTGCTCATGCCGGCTCGATGAATGTCGCGGACCGGATCGCCGCCGATGATGCCGCCTCGCAAAGCCGCGGCTGACGGACGAACGGTTGAATCAACCCAATTTGGCCTTGACCGCTTCATCGCTCAATTCGTTACCGACCCAGATGACGACCTTCGCGACATCCGCTGCGCTCGCGAGCTCACGCAGCACGCGCTCTTCGACCTCGCTGAGCCCGCCCTCCGTGTGCTCGAGGCACGCGCCTCGTCGCCGGTAGCCGCACGACGCCCCTGATTGCAGCGACTACGGCTGTCAAATGCCGGAGGGTCCGCGGCCGCTTGTTCTGGTGCCGCGCCTCACCAAAAGACCGATGAGACCGCCCACAACGACGAAGAACGGTCCGGACCACGACATGAACGTGTAGAAGGCACCGGCCTCTGCGCGCAGCTGCGACCCAACCTGAGGATCGAGGAGCTCGGCGTATTGCGCGACGAAAAAGACGCCGACGAATGCCGACACGACGGCGAGCAGAAGCGGTCGATACCTCGACGCGAGAAACGCGCCGACGGTACCGGTCAACACCACTGCAAGCAGCATGACGAGACTTGGTGCCTTGTCTATCACCTCCGACCGAGCGACCGACGGAAAAACCAGGCACGCGAGGAGGTATGAAGAGCGCGGACTCACTTGCGTCCCCACCGCCAGCGAACCGGGCGCTCACCTTTGATGACAACGACGGCAACGAAAACGACAGTTAAAATAGCGCCGTAGACAAGGGCAACGTGGACGGGCGCACGCCGTATGCCGAGATACCGCAGTCCGCCAATGACAAGGGCCAAGTAGCCGAGGAAGACGAGCCAACCCTGCCAGCAAACAGGCAAACCCCAACCCCATCCATATCGCTTGACCGGAAACCAGAACGTCCGCTTGTCACTCATGGCTCGATCCTACTGCGTCACGAGTCTCGCCCAAGTCTCCCGGTCGGTGGGTAGCTTTCGGAAGGACGCCCAAAAGACATTTCGTCCTTACGCAGATCGGTGATAGAGAAATGGTGGCTGCCGATGTTAAAGCCTTCGCGCAAATAGAACTTGTGGGCGGCGAAACGCTGCACCCCTGAATCCAGGTGCAGGTGATTGCAGCCGAGCTGACGAGCATGTGATTTAAGCCAGGAAATCATCCTGGCTCCGGCACCTTTGGATCGATGCCGCTCGGCTGTTACCAAATCGTCGACATAGATGTGTTTCCCCCAAGCCAACTTTGTACCGACGACGAACCCCGCCACACACAATACTTCGCCATCGGCCTCGACATAGGCGATCTGGTAGCCGGCGTTCATCTGCTCTTTGATCTGCGCGATCAATGTCGACGTATCGAAGGCGGTCCGAAGCTCTCTTAGGACTTCACTGACCCTCTCGAGGTCCGCATCGGATTTGGCAAGCTTGACGTTCACGGCTGGATAGACCCTCCCACAGCGCAAGCGACCCGCGACGCCGGCGAAATACGCAACGTCCGAGTCGGCTACCAACGCGCGGCGCGCCGATAGCCTCGCAACCCCTCGCAAGCCGTATCGGGCCTGGAGCGCGCGACGCTTACGGTGATGGCGCGTCGGTACACATACATGCCAGCTGGCGGAACTGCACACTGACGACCTCTACATTTTCGCCGATCGGATAGTCGCCTCCAAATTTCACTGCCTGGTCGTCCTGACGCTGCCATGACTCGACGAACTCGAGCGTCTTCCGCTCGCCATGGTCGTTCCTAATACGGACGACGAGCTTATACTCGCCTCGGGATGCCGTGCAGTCCGTGTTTTCGATCGCTCCCTCGACTCTCACGAACGTGTCCCGCTGCGTGTATCGGAGCTCGGTCGTCGCCGCGCAACGCACGGCCTTGGACGGCGGGAGCTCCACCGGGAATACGACGTCCTTCTCGGTGTGCACGACCACCTGCTTCGGGTCACAGTGCACTTTCGCCCGCGAGGCGCGTGGTAAACAGCCCGGGCTCCGATCGCCTCCCCTGGGAGAAAACGGATTTTGAGCCGTCACTTGCGACGCTAGACCCCAGAGCAGAAGAACCGCCAAGAAACGAACGGCGTCGATCCGTCTTGTGCCCGCGGAGCTCTTCTGTGGATCACAGTCGTGCTTCATGGAAAGATCGCTATATTCATCACGGTTCGCTACGTATGGTGTTTAGGCGGCTCCCGATAATTCATAGCGCGCTTGGCCATCGCTCGAGACGCCAACCCGTTTCCAGCCACGGCTCTCGTAGAAGGCGCAAGCCCTGGTAGCCTGCCCTGTCGTAAGCCAGAGCAGTGGCACTTGCTGCTCACGAAGCCAACTGACCATGGCGTCGTGAAGCCTGGATCCATATCCTCGACCTTGGGCCTGCGGCAGAACGAACAAAGCCCAGATGTTTCCGGATTCCGCGTTGCCAATTGCAAACGCCTCGATCGAGCCGTCGACCTCAATGACCCAACCACGACCGGTGTCCTCGAGTCCGCGTCGTAGCTCTTCATTCGAAATACTCCCAGCTCGAAGCGTATTCTCGCTGACGGAATAGCGGACCTTCCAGATCGACTCCGCGTCCGCCATAGTCGCTTGACGAAGCACGACGCTCAAACAGGAGGCCTGCCGCAGTTGAGCGACGGCACGCTGCGCCGTCCGCTGGACAACATCTGAAGTGGCGCTTTTTCCATTATGTGACCCGAGCGACGGAGATAACCGCTAGCCGGGCACACGCGGAATGCTTCGGCGAGTCGGATCGGCTGGACTCATCAAGCCCACTGCGTTGCCGTCCGGGTCCTCGACGATCGCGTAGCGAGAGCCCCAGAATGTATCGTACGGCGCCTGCTGAGCCGGATGTCCAGCACCAACGACACGACTGTAAACTTCGTCGACCGCCTCTCGCGTGGGAAATCTGAATCCGAGCACACACGAGCTGGCCGAGACACCCGTGGAGCCGGCGTTCCACTGTCGCGCGAACACCTCACTATCGAAGTCGATGTCGAGCCCCTCGGCCGTAACTGCGCTGCGGTGATGTGCTTGCCAAGCCGGGTCAGTATCGGGGATATCCAAGCCCAAGAGTCGGTAGAATGCGACCGTCAATTCCATGTCCGACACAACCAGGTTCACTTGGTCGAGAACCGGTGCAAACATGCTCATTGCGACACCTCCTGGGCATGGTCAGTGCGCGCTCGCGGTATTTGTTAGGCGCCACGCAACGCGGAGTCGTCAAGAACCAGCGCGATGTTGTTGGAGCGCGGTTCTGTCCATCTGCGGCAGACCATCTGCGATTGTGAACCACGGCGCCTTGCCCACCACGTGAATGTGCGTATCTGGCCGCAAGCCCGGATCATCGTCCAGGCAACCCGCCGGAAGTTCAATTAAGGGTGCGCAAGAGAATGCGTCCGGAACACGAGAGCCACAACGACTGCAAAAACACGAGTGATACGCAGGGGGCGCTTGTCGAAGCGGTGCTTCGTACACACGGACGAGCTCCTGGCCCTGCAGCACCTTGAAATCGTCGCGGGCGACATAGATCCCTGCCGCAAACGCAGAACCAGTCACCTTGCGGCAACGGAAACAGTGACAAAGCTCAAACGGTCCTTGGATCTTGCGCGCTTCGAACCGAATGCCACCGCAGAGACAACTGCCACGAATCATCTGTCGCACCTCACCGTCACTAGTGGCGCTGCTTATGGTCGACCGAAACGACACAACTGGCAACCCCAAGAGAGCAGCCAATGGAGCGCACGCAGCAACAAGAGACACGAGCCAAGTGGGAATAACACAAATCGCGCCGGCCTTCTGAATTCGGTGCAAGCAGACAAAAAGAGACGGAACAGCACGCGAGCGGCAGGACCACGGATGCCGCACCCCCTGGATGCCGGCGCGACCAACCAATTACATCACTGGCAACAAAGATCACAACTAATATGACAACGATCGGCACTAGCGAGCCGGCCAATAAGGAAGGCGTCCGACTCGCGATAGCCGCCGTGACATCAGGATTTCTCGCCGCGCGTTTCAAGGCGCCGCCCAGCGTCCCAGATCAGCGGCCGCGGGCTGCCGTATGTGCCTTGGCACTTTATGCCCGGCCGTCCGCTGCAACCGGTTGTTATGCGCTGGCACCACACTTTCGCCGATTGTCACGCCGCTATTCGGCGCGCTGAGGATGCGTTTCGTGATGCGGAACGTCCTTCGGTAGCGATACCCAAGAGACCATCGACTTGGTCCAAACGTGCATCTCGGGAGGCGCAACCTCTCCGGCGTCGATCACACCGAGCGGTATACCGCGAAACGCCGGCATATTTTCTGGCTCAAACCACAGCGGCGAACCGCAGTTGGCGCAAAACACGCGCGCACCACCGCCAGAGTTGTACTTCGCGACACTCACACTTGGCGACGTCAGTTTGAACTCCTCCGAACGGACGAGCCCCCACGCAGCGTACGCAGTACCGGAGAATTTCCGACATTTGCTGCAATGGCAATACCTGGCGTTGCGAATGGCGGCGCTGATCTCGAACGATACCTGGCCGCAAAGGCAGCTTCCGGTTAGCACGTCATCGTCTCCTGAGCGCATAACGCCCGCGTTGAGCGGCGCACCGCTGCCGCAACCGCCTTGGTAGTTTATCCATCCCGCGCCCGCTCCAACGCGTTGTCGTGCGCTGGCACGTCGCTCGACAGTCGCCACTCCAGCGGCGCAACAACTTTGTGCCCGGCAAACAGCCAACCACCATAAGGTGTAAGGACCTCCTCACACAGTCGAATGACTGCCTCAGATTGCCCCTTCTCGAACAGCCGCTCGAAAGCATCGGTGAAACGGCCCGCAAATGCGGGCGCGACGGCCTCTAGGCGTCGCGGAATGGCTTTGCTGCTCGCCGACCATAGCCCTTGACCGCGGAGGAAGTGTTCACCCAACGCTGAGTACAACGCCGCTGCCGTCGCAACGAGTTCCGCGCGCGAGCGCGGACTTCGCAGATCGTCGGCCAAGTTCGTAATGGCATAACGAGAGGCCGCGACCTCTACATCGTTCCAACGTGGTGGCCCCGTCGATATGGTCTCCTCGGCAAGTGTTTGTAGCGACTTCGACAAATCGTTCGCCCGGGGCAATGGAACTCCGCTAGCGACCATGTCGGGGAGCGAAGGTACTCCCGACGCGCGATCTACGTGGGAGAAGAAATATCGCAGTGTTTCGGGATCGTGGACGAACGCTTCAACGGGCCACCCACGATGCATGAAGGACTCCCGATACGCTGCATCAAGCCGCTCATATACAACGACGAGATCGAGGTCCGACGTTTCAGTCCCTTCGCCTCGCATGACTGACCCGCCGAGGAAGGTAACGGCCGCACCCTCGAATCGCTCTGCCACGATCTCCAGGGCTGCGGTTCTTGGATCTAAGCGATGCATCGTCTATTGCGCGCAACGTTCGGCATCAGCGGCGGCGCACCGATCTCTCAGAAATGGCACTTTATCCATCACCGTCCGTTGCATCTGGGTGTTAGGCGCCAACTACTTTGCTCCAAATAAGCTGTACTTCATCAGGAAGATCCGAATAGGCTTGATAGTTCGCCCGTTTCAGAACGCATCCCTGGTGCGCATAGAACCGACACGCCCCAACATTAGTGTTCTGCGTTTCGACTCTGAGTTCACGGCAACGTCTTGCGCGACCCCATGCCTCGATGCGCCGGAACAATAAGGAGCCAATCCCCAGCCTCTGGGCCCGGGGCGAGACGCGAATGTCCCAGAGCACAAAGGCGTCCTCGAGACCCTCCGACGCGTCGAGAGCAGGACTGCTTAACGCCCCGATGGCTCCGCCAACGCGCTCTTCTGAGCTAAATGCCCCAACCAACGTCCAATGTGAGACGTCAAATCGCGTTGGCCACTCCAGTGGGCTTTCAACCGAATCGTAGTCTTTCCTGTAAGGCCGACTGATCTCGCGTTCTCGAAGCTCGGGGCCAGCCGCATGCTCAATAACGTCGAAGACGGTCCGCGTCTCGAAAACACTCGGAACTGTCATATAGCGGGGGAGTTCAGTCATTGGTTCTTCACGAATCTCGATATTGGCGGATCGAGTGGGCATGCGCCTAACGCCTGAGTTCAGCGGCGTTTGAGGCGAGAGGCGCATTTTGCACCCACATTTCAGCTTGCGCTTTCATCAGCCTGAGGCGCGCTGAATGCCTTGCTATAGAACCCCGAAGGATCGAAGCAACAAACCCGCCTCTTTCCAGATGCGAGCATTTCGCAGGCATCATTGATCCGTTTCTCGCGGGTCTTGGCTTGTTTGGCAGAAACGATCCAATGAATCCAATCGATTCGCGCGATTGTGGTCGTTGCATTCCACGTAGCCTGCGCCTCGGGTTCCGACTCCAGGGCTTTGGCAAGATCTGCCGGCACCTCGGGCTCCCGCTCTTGATCCAATGCTGCAATCTCGAACTGAGCCTCTCCGCCGATTTCCGCCTTCGCCGCTCGAAGCTCGGCATCATCGATTCGAAGCCAATGGCTCTTGCGACCATCTGGCTCAAGCAATGCTTCAAATTGGTGGCTGTTCATCGTCACCGAGACGGTTGTTCGACCCCGTCTCTGCAGCTTCGCGCTTGCTTCCTGGGGGAGCACAACGAAAGCCCACGAACAGCCGCCGCCGGGCTCCATCGGGCGCAGAGGCCGAGCTGTGAACTGTGACTTTCCGTCTAGCTCCGTCATTTCACGATTCTACGCTGCTCAGAATGCGCCTAACGTCCCAGATCAGCGGCCGCGCGCCGCACGTATGGAAGTGGCACTTTATCCATATCGCGTCCGCTGCATGCGGTTGTTAGCCGTTGGCACTTCGCAACTCTTCACGTAGGACGCGGCGCAGCGTAGTCTCGAGAGGCTCGTCGCTTCGGCCGATGTGCTCGCGCAATGCGGCATTTATCAGCGACTGATAGTTGCCACCGCCGCTTTCCTCCACTCGGTCTTTGAACCACTCCACCACGTCGTCATCAAGCCGAATCGTGATCCGGGTCTTGCCCTTTGGCACTCGGACCGCAGCACCACGCTTCGCTTTCGAAAAGTCATATTCTTTACGCATCACTGTTTCTCGTACCGACGCCGCTCTCCTGTACTGGCCATCCGAACTGAGACGATGCGGATGTTCTTGCCCCTTTGAGGATAGACCGTCACCAACACTCGCCCCTCTGGATCGCAGCCAAAACACACAAAGCGCTCCTCGTCACGGGCATCAGGATCTGCGACGACGAGTGCGTTCGGGTCTTCGAGTGAGAGCGTCGCGTCAGCAAACCGCACATTAATTTCTTGAGGTTCGTCGCCGCTTTCGCGGATCCCATTCATACCCGTCCATGGGAACGAGTGTATGTACATATGTGCACAGACGTCAAGCGACAGCAGCGCCATTTCGATGGCGGCTAACGATCGAGTTGAGCGACGCGCTGCTCACGTAGCCAATGGCAGTTTATCCATCTCGCGTTCGCTCCAACTCGTTGTTAGGCGACTGGCACCGCCGGCTCTCGCCTGCCCCCATTCGAGGACACGTGATCCATCATGAATTTCACCGCCGCTGCCGATACCCCTTTTGTTGGGATGACGATGGCCGCGGTCTTCGAAAGGAACAGGAACACGTTCCGCGAGTCACGCTGCGACGCCTTGAATAGTCTCCAAGGCACGACATGCGACCCGTTCTCCGAAGCGATGCCAAAATCGCTGTCGGACAACGTGACGCGCGCAGACCCGGTCCACGTATTTTTCAACCGCCGTGCTTGCCTGACAATCAGATACAGCTGCCCCGCGTGACCCACCACAAGCGGTAGCAGCACCCAATAGAACCAGGTGGCCCCGGCTACCCGCGCGAGCCAAATGACAGCAAAAACGGACAACGGTGTCAGAATCGCCGTCACCTTCAGTAAACCGCCCCACGTCCGCATCGTGATTACGCGCGCTGCGGCCCGCGCAGCGTCGGCGTCATAGACAACGGTGAACTCGAACGCTGGATCCATCGTCGCCTAACGTTGCAGTTCAGCGGCAGCGCGCCGCACGTGCATAATGGAACGGAACACTCGCGGCACGCCCGCGCTGCTGTATCACGGTCCGCAGCAACTGCTTGTTACGCGGCGCCTGGCAGTTCATAGCGTGCTTGGCCATCACTTAGGATGCTAACGCGCTTCCAGCCCCGTCTCTCGTAGAAGCCACAAGCCCTCGTAGCGTGGCCTGTCGTCAGCCATAGCAGTGGCACAAGCTGCTCACGAAGCCAACTGACCATGACGTCGTGAAGTCTGGATCCATACCCTCGACCTTGGGCTTCTGGCAGAACGAATAGGGCCGAAATGTTTCCAGATCGCGCGTTGCCAATAGCGAATGCCTCGATCGCCCCGTTAACTTCAATGACCCAGCCTCGACCCGTATCTTCGAGTTCGCGTCGGTAGGTCTTCATCAGAAATGCGCCCAGGCATAAGAGTGTTCTCGCCGACTGAATAGCGGACCCTCCAGATGGAGTCCGCGTCCGCCATCGTCGCTTGCCGTAGCACGGCGCTCAAACGAGCCGCCTAACGCCGCAGTTCAGCGGCCGCACGCTGCCGCTGTGATGCGCGCCGCGAGCGCATAATGAAATGGCGCGCTCGCGGCGTCGCCGCGACGCCGTGTCACGGTCCGCTGCAACTGCTTGTTAGGCGGCGGGCGCCGCGGACGTCATTGGGCAGCTCGCGATCTGCGGTTCTGTTTAAGCACCGACTCAGGTTAAACGCCGGATGCCTCCTAGAAATCCGCGTCATCGACCTGCGCAATGCCCACGCGATATGCGAGTACGTCGGGTCCATCGACCATGACTTCAGCAGGAGAAACGGCCCGGATACCGCGAACAAGATCGGCTCGATCGGCTCCGCGCCGCAATTTGGCGCGCGTGACCCTGCCGCTCAAGGCTCGTTATGTGCCGCGAGCGCTGCATCGATCGCGTTGGTTATCCAGGGATGTTTTCAGTGCGCTGGCGGAGTATCTCGAGCGAGGTCCCTCGGCGATTCGAGCCCCAATCATGGGCGAGACGAGCCGGCGAAAAAGCCGCTTGAGTTCTTGATGCGGTTCATCCGCGATTCGCTCAACCCGTACCGCCTAACGTCCGAGCTGAGCGGCCGCACGATGACGCTGTAGTCTTGGCACTTTATCCATCACGGTCCGCTCCAGCGATTTGTTAGGCAGCCGATAGCCTCTCAACGTCAAGCTTCCCAACATTCCGTTTCGCCACCCAAAGGTCATACTGCATCTGCTGGTTAAGCCAGCTCTCAGCCGACGTGTCAAAAGCCTGCGATAGACGCAAAGCCATCTCCGGGCTAATACCCGCCCGGCCGTTTAGAATCGCCGAAAGCGTCTTGCGACTCACACCGAGAGCCTCCGCAGCACGCGTGACAGACAGATCGAGCGGCTCCAGACACAGCTCTTTCAAAATCTCGCCTGGATGAGGAGGGTTGTGCATCCGCATAGTCATCACCCTAGTGGTAGTCCTCGTAATCAACATCAGTGGCATCGACCCCCTCGAAACAAAAGGTGATACGCCAGTTGCCACTCACTCGAACGGCCCATGTGCCGCGACGTTTACCCTTCAGTTCGTGCAGGTAGAGCCCCGGTAAGGCCATGTCCTGCGCTGACTGCGACGCATGAAGCCGACCCAGGATCAAGCGAATTCGTTTGGCTTGGGCGGCCTGGATCCCGGCCCGCGTGCCTTGCAGGAAGAATTTCTCAAGGCCGCGATGCTTGAATCGCTTGATCACGCGTCTACTGTAACCCAGTACGTTACAGGTTACAAGGCCGCGTGACTAGGCTGCCTAACGCCGCAGTTCAGCGGCCGGGCGCCGCTCGCATGAAAATGGCACTTTATTTGTCACGGTCCATTGCATCTATTGTTAGGCCCTGGCATGGCCTTGCTGCTACGTCACCATTTCTCGGATTCCGAGATCGCGAATGTCTACGAATCCTTGTGCCTTGTCTTCCAGTACCTTTCACGAAGCACTTCCGGGAAAACCACCTTCCCATCGAACTCGTCGCGACTGACAAAGCGCGCATCCACAATGTGTTCAGCCGCCGCACCCGCAGCCGAACTCGTCAGCTCGCCGCCAATAACTCGCCCAGTGAACCAGATCTTGCAGATACGCGTGTCAGCATTCCACAGATCCTCAACGTAAGCGATCTTCAGCGGTTCGATTTCTAGCCCACATTCCTCGCGCGCTTCCCGCTGAATGGCCGCTCGAAGGTCTTCGTTCCCATCAACACCACCACCCGGCGCAACCCAGAAATCATAGATGCCAGCTTCTTCAACGCACCAACAGAATTCGCTCTGCCACATCTATAAGAACGCCGGCTGAAATGCGATGCCGCATCGAAGGGGCCTAACGCCGCAAATCAGCGACGCGCCGATGTGCGTAACCCAGAACACATTTATGGTCGGTGCGCGCTCGCTGCATTTGCTTGTTAGGCGACTGGCACCAACATCGACTCTAGCGTGTCGCGTTTGGGCCAAGTTGGGACCACACGTCGGAATACAGTCTGCTCATCCGAAACTCTGGACACATGCACGAATGTTAGACAATGTCGACAACTCCGTCCGCAACCAGCACCTCGTATCCGAAGTCGTGCCGCGCGTTTGTGACGAGGCAGAACAGCCAGCTTACTTCGAGCTCAAAGGTAAGCCACCCAGTCTTTTGAGCTGTGATGTTCTTTACGACGAAGAGACATCCTAAACGGCCACCGCCCTTTTCAAGAACCTCAATAACGAGGATCCACAAACCGTATGAGTAGAGTTAGCTTCAGAATCGGCAACCTCATCGCGCTTGACTCCCTGTCGGCAGTGCCGCCCATTTCGGGAGCCGCGAATCCCGTGCGAGCGTGAACTCTGACTCGACGCTAAACCGAGTATCGCAAGCAGTGAGGACCAACAGTACGGCAAGAAATATCGCGCGCATCTCGTGTCGCCTAACGTCCCAGATCAGCGGCCGCGCGCCGTGCGCATGAAAATGGCACTTTACTTGTCAGGGTCCGCTGCATCTGGTTGA